>JAOTVB010000044.1 GCA_029863605.1 Myxococcales bacterium
TCCCGATGCCCGCAAGCCAGTGAGCGTCCGAAAACTCCCGACCGAGGTGCACCCGTGACGTGTGATGAAACGAGGTGAGAATCAGGTCGATCGAATCGAGCAGGGTTCCGTCGAGGTCGAACAAGTAAGCACGCATGACTTGGGCAACTAAGGCCTACGCACCCCGGTCTACCGGACTAGCTGCGGACGCTCCACGTCGGCGTCGCTGCGTACCGGGTCGCCGACTTCATCGCGTTCGCCTTCGATCTCGAACTTCATGCCTGCGTCTCGAAGGCGTTCGATCAAACGCATCCCCATCGCGACGGCCGGGGTGATCACACCGCCCTCGCTTCGCAGGTCCGCCCCGTCGAGCGCGAGGCATAGCGCCGCCTCGCTCAACATGATCGCCGTGGCGCCGTAACCTGGGTCTTGATAGCCCTCGACGATCCCGCGGACTTCGTGACCGTCGCCGAGCGCGATGAGCCTGGTTTTGAAGAAGCCACTTTCGCGGGCCTCTTTGTCGGGCCCCTCGCCAGGCGCGGGTAGCCGCTTCTCGATCATCGGTCGGGTGAGGGGGAAGGCGACCAGACCTACGAAGCCCGCGAGGCCGCCCGTCATCGTAACGGCACGGACCAAGCCCTTGGGGCCTTTGCCCGTGCTCATTACCTCGGAGTAACGAAAGTCTTTGCCCCACGGAAGCCCCATGAGCGCGTGGCTTCGACGGACGACTCGGGTGTTGATAGCCGCCATCACGAAAGGAGCGGTCCACTTATCGAAGTCCTGATCGAAGCGTACCCCCGTTTGGTCGCTCTTGTCCGGTCCGCGTACCCCCTTGGGGTTCAGCGCGTAGGGGTTTCCAAGCACCTTTCTCACACTCGGGTTTGCTTTGATCTCGTCGAACATGTTGATCATACTGGCGATCGTTCCGCCGCTCGCACCGCCTTTCGCCTCGGCCGCCATCTTCACCTCGGACGCGTAGGCCCCGTAACGCTTCTTCATCGCCTCCTGGACCATAAGCGTGCCGAGGTCCGATGGAATCGAATCGTAGCCACAGCAATGAACGATGCGCGTGCCGTTGCTCCGTGCCGTTTCGTGGTGCGCGTCGATCATGTCTCGGATGAAGTTGGACTCGCCCGTCAAGTCACAATAGTCAGTCGCGTTTCGCACGCAGGCAGCGACCAGCTCGTGGCCGTACTTCGCGTACGGACCCACCGCGGAGATGACCACCTCGGCGCGCGACGCGATCGCATCGAGCGACGCGCCATCGAAGCTGTCGCCGATCAAAATCGGCAGCTCGGAGGCGCCGATTTCCTGGGCAAGTGCTTTGAGCTTTTCCTCGTTGCGACCGGCGAGGGCTAACCGGAGCTTCGTCGGATTGCCGCCTCGGTGAAGGTAGTTGCGAACTAGATAGTCGGCGACGAGCTGTCCGGTGAAGCCAGTTGCGCCCCAGAGGACGATGTCGAAGTCGCGCGATCGATTGCGGGTGCGGGGGAGATTGGGCATCTCGGAGACATAGGGCAGGGACCGCCGTGACGCCAGCCCGAAATCTGAAGCCTGCGAGAAGCCGCAAACGCCCTTTGCTCGGCCCCTTTTGGATAGTAAGAGGGGCCCATGCATGTAGAGTTCGTCGGCGCGGCCGGCGGTGATGTGACCGGATCGCGACATCTCGTGCACACCGAGCACGCCACGGTCTTGCTCGACTGCGGTCTTTTTCAGGGGCGACGCAAGGATACCTACGAGCGAAACCGCGACCTCGGCTTTCGGGCGTCAGATGTCGACGTCATGGTGCTGTCGCACGCACACATCGACCATTCTGGTGCTCTGCCGCGGCTCTATCGCCAAGGGTTCCGCGGTCCGATCTATTGCACGCCCGCCACCCGCGATCTCTGCGCGGTCATGCTCGAGGATTCGGCGGAGATTCAACGGCAAGACGCGGCCTACATCAACCGCGCGATCGAGCGAGACCAAGCCGACATGGATCCGGTCGAACCGCTGTACACCCAGGAAGACGTCACCGGCACCCTCGGCCTGATGGTGAGCGTCCCCTACCACCACGAAATCGTGATCGCGAAGGGTGTGAAGCTGACCTACTACGACGCGGGGCACGTGCTCGGAAGCGCCATGGTGGCACTCGACATCGATGTGGTTGGTGAGGAGCGCCGCCTGGTTTTTTCCGGGGACGTCGGGAGGCGGCACATGCCGATCCTGCGAGATCCGGAAATCCCGCCACGGGCTTCTTACCTGCTCATGGAGAGCACGTACGGCGATCGAACGCATGACCCCATCGAACAAATGGAGGATGAGCTTCACGACGTGATCACGCGAACTGTCGATCGGGGCGGCAAAGTGATCGTCCCGTCCTTCGCTCTCGAGCGCGCGCAGGAGGTCATCTTCGCCCTCAAAGACCTCAAGAACAAAGGGCGTCTGCCCGATGTGCCGGTCTATGTCGACTCTCCATTGACTGTGAAGATCACCGACGTATTTCGAATGCATCCCGACTGCTTCGACCGCAACGCGAGGGCCCTCGTTCTCGGGGGAGACTCTCCATTCGACTTCGACGGGCTGAAGTACGTTTCGTCCGTCGAGGATTCCAAGGCGATCGACCGTAGCGATGATCCGGCGGTGATCATCTCAGCCAGCGGGATGTGCGAGTTCGGCCGCGTCGTCCACCACCTCGTCGCCGGCATCGGAAACCGAAAGAACACGGTCATGATCGTGGGCTTTCAGGCTCAGCACACGCTCGGGCGACGCCTGGTGGAGCGGCGGACGCGGGTTCGCATCTTCGGGGTGGAACGCGACCGTCACGCGGAGGTCGCCGTGTTGAACGGCTTCAGCGCGCACGCCGGGCAGGACGATCTCATCGATTATGCCGAGCGCGTCCGCGAAGCAGGCAGTCTTCGGACGGTCGCCTTGGTGCACGGAGAAGACTCTCCGCGCAACACGCTGAAGGAGCTCCTCGAAGTCAGGGGTTTCCCAAGCGTGCTCACGCCGAAGCGCGGCGATCGGCTGCGGATCTGAGTTTCGGCACCGACGCCCCAAGAAACCATCGAGAGCACGACAGCGCGCCAATTTTGCGTCACGAATGATCCTCAATCCCGAATGGTGCGTCTCGCGGCCCGAGCTGTCGCGAGATCGGGGCGAGCGGTAACCTGCTTCGAGACCGATCGCGCCGCTTGGTTCTCTCTTGAAACGATCGGGTCACCTATACTTTGCACACGGTGATTAGAGGCGGTAAAGCTCCGTCTATGCAGGGCAGTACCTTGGTTCGCCTTCGGACCAACGAGAAGACGACGCGTCCTGGTCTTGCACACAAGGCGCGCCAAGTAGGGATGAACCCCAACCACTGGTACCCCGCCGCGTTCAGTCGCGACGTGAAGCGCATGCAGGTGATTGAGACTCGGTTTTCCGGTGAGGATCTGGCCGTCTTTCGCGGCGACGATGGCGTCGTGCAAGCGCTCGAGAATCGGTGCGCCCATCGACACATCAAGCTCAGCCACGGCAGTGTCGAAAACTGCAACCTCGTCTGTCTCTATCATGGCTGGACGTACGACCGTTCCGGCGAGCTCGTCGGTACCAAGCACGACGACTTTGGCAAGAAGCTCCCTTCTGCTCGCGTACAGAGCTACCCGACCCGCGAGCGATACGGCATCGTGTGGTTCTTTCCGGGGGACTCAGAGCTTGCGAAGGTGACGCCCCTCGTCGAGATCCCGAATTTCGAGGGCAGCGATGCCTGGGCCTCGATTTCGTTCGCGTATACCTGGGCCGCCCATCATTCGATGGTGATCGACAACCTCTGCAACCTGACTCACGTCTGGGTGCACGGGAAATGGCTACCATACGCCGACACGTTCTTGGCCGATCACACGCTCGAAGGCGACAAGATTACGCTCACCTGGAGGCACCAACTCCGCCGCGACTACCAGTACCCGCTCACGCGACGGCTCTTCGGGAAGAACCAGGGAGCGGAGAGCGACACCCTTATGGTCTACGACTATCCCTACCAGAGCGCGCTGAGCAACAATCGGGTGCGTTCCAACAACTTCATGCTGCCGATGGACGACACCACGACGAAGGTGTTCTCGCTTCAGCAGTGGAAGCCCGCAACAATCCCATTCACCAACGGCCGCCTCTTCCCGCGCGCCATGGCCCAGCTCGTGATGCCGTTACTTCGACCGTACGTGAAAGAGGTCTTCCGTCAGGACGGCTTCACCGTCGAAGAGGAGCAAGTCGCTTATCTGCGATACGCCGACAAGCCCATCCCCGAGCCCAATCCGGCCGTCAACCGTTTCAACAAGCTCGCGGTCCAGAAGTGGAACGACTACGTGGACTACGGCCAAACCGGAGAGCTCACCGAGCCACAAATGGCTGAACAGATGCGCGTCAAACGGCTGTAGGACCGCGGCGCGACTTCGAACCCTGTGCTACGCATGAGGCGATGTCGATCGTCGTCTATCAGTATTCGAAGTGCGGCACCTGCAAAAAGGCGCGGCAGTTTCTCGACGAAGCGGGAGTGGACTTCAAGTCGAAGGACATCATCACCAACCCGCCGTCGAAGGTGCTTCTCGCGAAGGCATACAAGCTGGCGGGGCTTCCTCTCAAGAAACTCTTCAACACCTCGGGTCAGAGCTATCGCGATGGCGGCTTCAAAGACAAGCTCCCGACGATGACTGACGACGAAGCGCTGACCGCGCTGGCAGAGGATGGCAAACTGATCAAACGGCCGTTGGTGCTAGGGGACGGCTTCGCGCTCGTGGGCTTCCAAGAGGACGAATGGCGGCAAGCGCTCGGGGTTTGAGCTCGCACGGCTAGGCGTGCGCGACGACTTTGATCTCGATTAAGAGCTCCGGCATCACGAGCCCCGCGACTTGAATGAGGCTCTGGGCGACTTGCCTGCCGCGCCTGCCCGACGATGTCTCCGGCATGCAACGGGTGCCCCTTTGCATCGATGCTGACCGCGCCCGAGAGATGAATCGTGTCTCCCATCCGAACCCCGTCTGCGATAAAGTCCTTGAAGGGTCCAAAGGCGACGACTTCCTTCTTGGTCATGCTGTACCTCCGTGAGGTCGAGCATACATCACCGAGCATGAGGTGTGGCGTCGTTTAGAGCGCGTTGCAGATGCTGAGCAGGCTGGCGGCTGCAGTCTCGAGACCGGGGATCGACAGGTTGGCTTCGGCAGCGTTGAGGTCGGCCTCGAGAGCATCGGCTGCGCTTGCATCGAGGTCCTGGTCCGTCACTGCGCGCGCAAGGGCGGCGCGGCTCTGGTCGATCAGCACCTGGATCTGCAGGATGTCTTCGTTGACGGAGGCGGGTGCCGCATCTGCAATCGTAGCTGCGTTTTCCGCCCGTGCTCCGGCGGCACAGGTGGCATCGCGCACGAGCAGGTCGTTGCGCACCGGTTTGTAGCAGGAGATCCCGCCGATGACGTCGTTGGTCAGTTCATCGAAGAGCGCCTTCCCCGACACGCGCCGCACCGGTGAGTTCGCGGTACAGATCGCGCCTTGGGGCGTGACGCTGGTGACCGCGATCGATTCCTCCCGACCCTCGGCAAACGACACGAGCTCGCCGGTCTCTCGGTCGAGCAACCCCACGCCAACCCTCAGCATCAGCGCGCGGCCGGCTATGCTCTTGCCACCGCCGACGCTGACGGCGATCCCGTTGGCTGTGATGGTGGGCGTCAAAGCCTGGAACACCACTTCGATCTCTGGGTCATCGGTGAACGCCTCGAGCTGAGCCGCCCAATCGAGTGTCGCGGAGTCGCCGTTGTCGGTCAGCTTGAAGACGTCCGTCCGGGTGACCGCGAAAAGCTCGTCGTTGTCTGGCGACACCGCGATCGAAGCCGCAAGGGGCTCACCCACGTCGAGTCGCCAGAGCTCGTTCAGCTCGCTATCGAGCGCGATGACGTTCCCCACGTTGTCGGAGACGAACACCCTCTGGCCGTCTTCGCTGACAGACGGCGTAGAACCCGTACCACCTTCAAAAGTAGCCGAGTTGAGCACCTGGAACTCCAAGCCGCCAACGCCGTCGTCGACTAAGTCCAGCGAGTAGATGGCCCCGAGCTCAGACTGCCCGTCCGTCGTGCCGTCGTCGGCGTCATCCGCGGTTGCCGCCACATAGATCAAGCCGGTGTTGGGGTCGATCGCGAAGTAGTTGGTGACCAGCGAGCCCCCGCCGAAGATCACATCGATAATCACCGACCAAAAGCTCAGCCCGCTTGGGGTCTGGCCGAAAACCATGTCGGTGAGCGCATTGCTCTCATCGATGACGTTTTGGGGAAACGCGATTTCCACGCTGGCGGCGGGCGCGCCTGGGATTTGTCCGTTCGTTGCCCTCTTGGCGCCGGTCGCTCGATCGAAGGCAAAGATTTTTCCATCCAACGTAAGGCCAATGACCGAATCGGTTTGCGGATGATAGTTGAAACCAAACGAGTGGGTGGTGGAGCGCTCGCCCTGCACGACGGCGGGCAGAGTGAGCCCCGTATCTACCGGCCCCCATATCATGCTGCCGTCAGGCTTGAGCGCCATCGCCTCGGTGTAGGTCGCGTGATAGATGATCTGCGCGCCGGGGTTATCGGGATCATTCAGAATCAGGACCGCGCCACTCCCCGCATTGCTTCCGTTGCCGGGGATGGCCCAGTTGCGTGTGCCAGTTGCGGCGTCGAGCGATACCAAAGAGACATCTTCCTGCGGGAACAGAGGACTGAAGTAGAGATTGCCCTGGTTGTCGTAGGTTGGCCCTTCCGGTACGTAAAAGCTCGTCTCCGCAACCCAGTCGAGCTCCAACCGCGGCGCCAGCGCGACCCACACGTTGTCGCTGTTGTTGGGCCCCACGTGCATCGTGTGAAAGGCATTGGGCTCGGGGATGATCTCGTAGCCGTAGGTGCCCACGGTTCTCGCACCAGGCGGGTTTTGCTCGGCACCAGAGGAACAGCCGACCGAGGTGATCAAGGCGATGCCGCAGGCAAGGGCGACCCGCATCCAAGGATTGATTCGCATCGGGCGAGCCTAGCCTAGGAATTCCAAAAAGCGAGCGGGTTACCAGCAGAGATCCTAGATTGTGAC
>JAOTVB010000017.1 GCA_029863605.1 Myxococcales bacterium
CGTCGAGTCCTCGGACTGCGCCGGCATCGGCATCACGAACCAGAGGGAAACCACCGTGTTGTGGGACCGGGAGTCCGGCCGGGCCGTCCATCGGGCGATCGTTTGGCAGGACCGTCGAACCGCCGACCGTTGTCGCGAGCTCAAGAACGCCGGCAAGGAGACGCTGTTCCGCCAACGGACAGGTCTAGTCTTGGATCCCTACCTCTCAGGCACCAAGCTCGAGTGGTTGCTCCAGAACGTCGATGGCCTCAAGGAGCGCGCCGAAGCTGGGAAACTGGCGTTTGGCACGATCGATTCGTGGCTCGTCTATAGGCTTTCGGCCGGCGAGGCCCACGTTACCGATGCGAGCAACGCGTCACGGACCTTGCTCTATGACATTGGAAAAGAGCGCTGGGACGAAGAGCTGTGCGCCGAGCTGCACGTCCCGATGGCGCTTCTGCCAGACGTGCGAAGCTGCTCCGAAGTTTACGCGCGCACGTCGGGCGTGCCCGGGCTCGTCGACGGGATCCCGATCGCCGGGATGGCGGGCGACCAGCAGGCCGCGCTCTTCGGACAGACCTGCTTTGACGTAGGTGATGCCAAATGCACGTATGGCACCGGCGCCTTTCTCCTGATGAACACCGGGACGGATCTCGTCCATTCCAACAACGGGCTGCTCAGCACGATCGCATGGCGCATCGGCGATCAAACCGTCTATGCTCTCGAAGGCAGCGCCTTCATCGCAGGCGCGGCGGTCCAGTGGTTGCGCGACGGTTTGGGGCTGATCTCCTCGTCGGAGGAGGTCGAATCCCTCGCGAAGCAGGTGGATTCCGCGGGCGACGTGGTCTTCGTTCCGGCGCTGGCCGGACTGGGGGCCCCGCATTGGGACCCCCGGGCGAGGGGCCTGATTTACGGGCTGACGCGTGATTCGACCGCCGCTCATCTCGCGCGCGCAACTCTCGAGGGGATAGCGTTCCAAGTCGTCGACCTGGTCGACGCCATGCAGGCGGATGCCAATCGTTCTATAACACGCTTGAGGGTGGATGGTGGTGCGGCCCTCAATGACTTACTGATGCAATTTCAAGCCGACATGCTCGGAGTGACGATCGATCGCCCCGCGTCTGTCGAAACCACTGCACTTGGAGCTGCTTACTTAGCTGGGATGGCCGTTGGTGTTTTCGACGGCCTGCCATCTGTCGTAGATGCTTACCGTATCGAACGTAGCTTTGAGCCCAAGATGACCTCTGACGAACGAGTTGGGCATCTCGGGCGATGGCGCGACGCGGTACGGCGAGCGCGAAGTGATATGGGGATAACATGAACGAGAATGATTCGGATGTCGGGCAAGATAAAGAACAACTCGAAGTACCGGTAGCTTGGGAGGCCTTAGAGGACGCATTTGAGAACAACGCACCCGAGGTGCACAGCTATCTGCATTTCGATACGGGCGAGGTGATTCGTATCGTCGATGGGGTCGCCGATCCAGCGATGCATGCACGGATCTTGAACGACAGCCGCTATCTGCGGATCGACCCCGTCTCATCGCGCGAGCAATACCGGTGGATGGAGCGATTCATCGCGACTGTCGAGGACGAGGATCTCAGGCGGCGTTTGAACGTCGCGATCGACGGCAAGGGCGCGTTTCGGCGCTTCAAAGACGCCTTGATGAGCCATCCGGTCGACCGGGAGCGCTGGTTTGCGTTTCGGTCCGAGCGACTTCGCTCTTGTATGGATTCCTGGCTGACCGCCCATGGGATTCAATCGGTCGAGCGGCCAAAGTGGCACGTCCCGACGGTACAGGAGGTCCACACCGAGGTGGCGGAAACACCGGAACTACGCCCGCCGGGGCGGACCTCCCGGGTGACCACTCCGGACGCCAGTCGAAGGCGCGTCCACGACCTGGTCGACGCCGTGGCCCCGAAAGACCTGGAGATGGCCCGCGCCTTCCTCGAGTTGCTCGCGACGCGACGTTCGGAGCCAGCGGCGCGACCCAGCGATCCCCCAGAGGCAGTCCCCGAGGCCGCCGACACCGAGTCCAACTGAGCTCAGCCCTAGGCCAGCTGCTGACCCGTAGCCCCTATATGTAGTGGAGGTCACGCACTGACCGGCGCTTCTGGTCGCGCAAATCGTTGCATTGTCGTATGTTCAGTGATAGCCACGTGCAACTACTCCTTCCGGGGGCAACGTGAAGATCAAGAAGCTCGAAATCACCGGCTTCAAATCCTTCGTGGACCAGACGACGGTCCACTTCGATCACGACATCACCTGCGTAGTGGGGCCCAACGGGTGTGGGAAGTCCAATATCGTGGATGCCATCAAGTGGGCTATGGGTGAGCAATCCCCCTCGCGCTTGCGCGGCAAGCATATGGAGGATGTGATCTTCAGCGGCGCGGAGGGACGAGGCCCGCACGGCTTCGCCGAGGTGGCGATCACGTTCGACAACACCGACGGCCTCGCTCCGCTGGAATACCGGGACTATGCGGAAATTCAAGTCTCTCGCCGGCTGGATCGTCAAGGACACAGTGATTACCTGATCAACAAGACCCCGGTTCGCCTTCTCGACATCACCAACCTCTTCCTCGGGACCGGGGTGGGCAAGCGGGCGTATTCAATCATCGAGCAGGGCCGCATCGGGTTCATCGTCACCTCCAAGCCCGAAGACCGCCGCACGATGATCGAAGAAGCGGCGGGCATCAGCAAGTTCAGGCTGAGCAAGCGCGCGGCCGAGCGCAAGATGGACCAAACTCGGCAGAACCTCTTGCGCGTTACCGACATCATAGGCGAGCTCGAGCGCAGCTTGGCCTCCCTCAAGCGTCAAGCGCAGAAGGCCGAGCGCTATAAGCGATACAAGAAAGAAATGCGTGATCTCGACCTCTGGGTTTCGTCGCATCGGTTCCTCGAGCTCCGTGGGCAGATCACCGCGGTGACGGCAGCGTTGTCCAAAGCCAGCGAGGACGTTCAGGCAACTCGGCGTGCGCTAGTGGCTCGAGAGGCATCAGTCGAGGCAGAACGCGTGGCGCTCCAACAAATGGGGTCTAATGTCGAGCGAGGACAAGGCAGAGCCTACGAGCTCGACAACTTGGTTCGCCAACTGGAAGGCCTGATCCGGCAGCAGCAAGATCGACAAGCGGCGTTGGTGGAGCGCGAAGAGCTTGCAGTCCGGGAGCTCCGCAACATCGAGGAACAAAGAGAGCGCTTGCACCAAGAGAGTGCGACGGTGCGGGTTTCACTTGGTGAGCTGGAGTCCGTGGAGAGTGAGGCCGAGGAGCTTCTTGCCGAGGTCCAAGCCGAGCTAGAATCTCGAAAAAGTGCTGCAAAAGATGCCGAATTAGCCCTAGAGAACGCCAGAGCTCAGTTGGCCGAGGGTCGAGCGCGAGCGGCCCGAGCCGAGGCAGTGCTGGGGGGTTTTGGCGCTCGCCGTGACGATGTTAGGGCGCGAACCGAGCGGCTCCGGGATGAAGAACAAGCGCTTGCCTTGCGCGAGGTCGAGTTCGCGCAGCAGCGCGGCGAGCTCGATGCGCGCATGTTGGGGTTACGCAGCGGCAAGGTCGAAACGGCAGAACGACAGAGAGAAATCGAAAATTCATTGTCGTCCGGGAAGGAAGCGCTCCAGCGAGCCGACTCAGAGGTGGACCGCCTGCGCGAACGGCTCGCCGTCACACGTTCCCGCCTGCGCTCTCTCGACGAGATTCACGAGCGCTTCGAGGGCGTCGGTGCGGGCGCACAAGCGGTCATGGCGAGTTACGCGTCAGCCGATTCTTCGCGTTCCGGCTTGGTGGGATTGATCGCTGATCAATTGGAATGCGCGCCCGAGCATACGCGCGCGTTGGGGGCCGCGCTCGGCGGGGCGCTCGAGTACTTGCTTGTTCGAGATACCGACGCCGCGTTGCGTGCCGCCGACTACCTCGCGCGAGAAGAAAAGGGCCGCGCAACTTTCCTTCCGCGCGTTCCCAGTGGTCGTGCTCGCATCGTGCCAATATTTCCGACTGGCGCGGGTGTGGTCGGACCGCTCTCGGGCTTGGTGCGCTTTGCCCGCGAAGACGAAAAATGGGTAAGGCACCTCCTCTTCGACACTCTCGTGGTCGAATCCCTCAGCATCGCCGCTCGCCTTCACAACGACGGCTTCGAAGGCAAGCTCGTTACACTCGACGGCCAGGCGCTTCTAGCAGACGGCGCGGTCGTGGGCGGCGCCAACGACGAATCCGCTGCGCATTTGCTTCGAATGAAACGTGAGATCCGCGAGCTCAAAGAGGTAGCGACCCAAGAGGAAGCGGAGCTCGAGCGAGCGACGTCCGAGCAAGGCCGTCTACGCGCGATGATCGCGGAGCGTCGAGCGGCGATCGATGCGGCGCGCGCCGAGGCTCACGATGCCGAGCTCGAGATTCTCGGTGCCGAGCGCGACCTGAAGGCGGTCGTGATGGAGCTTCGACGGATTGCAGAGCGCCGCGGTCAGCTCGCCAAGGCGGAGGCCGAATCCCAGGCCGCGTTATCCCTGATCGGCACCGATGAAGGCAACGCCAAGCGTGAGCTGACCCAAGCGCGGAGTAGTGGAGCCGACGCCGACGAAGCGATTCGAGTCGCCGAGAGCGTATTGGGCGAGCGGCGTAGGGTCGTCGAAGAGCAAGCCGAACGCTTCACCGAGGTGAGGGTCCGCGCCACTCAGTCCCACGAGCGGGCCGATCGAGAGCGATCGATCCTCGGCCAGCTTGAGCGTTCCATTGCCGAGCTCGACGCGCGAGAGGACCGCTTGCGGGCAGACGTCGAGGCGGCCCACCGAGACAAGAGCCAGGCCGCTGGCCGGATTCTTCTTCACCAAGGGCGTCTCGCCGAGACCGCCCACCAGGCGTCCGCGGCGCGCGATGAGCTCTCGAGCCTGCGAGCGCGCTTCGACGAGGCCCAAACGGAGCTCGGACGCTCCGAAGCGTGGCTCAAGGAGCTCCGAGGGACAATCGACGATCAGTCGACCGAGCTACACGCGCTCACGCTTCGCGAGCGCGAGCAGACCTTGGCGATGGAGCATCTGGAGGAGCAGGTTCTCGACAAGTATCGAGTCGCGCTTCACTACGTGATCGGCGATTACCACGCGCGTCCGGTTCCGGACGCGGAGGTGACGTCCCGCGCCGACGAGCTTCAACGGTTGATCGATAGGATGGGCGAAATCAACCTCACCGCCATCGAGGAGTACGAGGAGAACGCCGAGCGCTACGAGTATCTGACCTCCCAGAAGAACGACCTCGAGGAGGCGCTGACAAAGCTCGAGCGCGCCATCCGTCAGATGAACCGCGAGAGCCGCGCGCTGTTCCGCGAAGCATTTGCGGGGATCAACGAGCGTTTCAAGCGCATCTTCCCGATACTCTTCCGAGGTGGCAAGGCAGAGCTGAAGCTGAGCGACCCGCACGACCTGCTCGAAACCGGCGTGGAAATAATCGCGCAGCCGCCTGGTAAGCGCATTGGGTCACTCGAGCTCATGAGCGGCGGCGAAAAGGCGCTCACGGCGGTCGCCCTGATCTTCGCCATCTTCCAATACAAGCCGAGCCCGTTTTGCCTGCTGGACGAGGTCGATGCGCCGCTCGACGAAGCCAACATCGGCCGTTTCGCCGAAACGGTTCAACAGATGACCGACCGCTCACAGTTCATCCTCATCACGCATTCGAAGAAAACGATGGAATACGCTGACGTGCTGTACGGAGTCACCATGGAGCAGCCTGGCATCTCGAAGTTGGTGTCGGTCGAGCTTCGCGGCGAAAAACGACCGGTTCCTGCGGCCGTCGAAGCTGCAGAGTAGGCCGCGTCGTGCCGTTTGATCGACCATCGCGTACCCTCGTCGCGTGAAAAACGCGCGATGGCTCGACCTCGGTTCGGGAATTGGGCTCGTCGTCGCGAGCATGGTGGGCGCAGGCGTGTTTCTGAGCGCAGGCTTCATGGCGCAAGAGCTCAGTGCAGGTTTGATTCTGGTCGCTTGGGGTGTCGGCGCCGTGCTCGCCATGGCCGGTGCGCGCACCTACGCCGAGGCGAGTGTGCTGATCCCGCGATCGGGCGGTGAGTACCGGTACCTATCCGAGCTGATTCATCCCGCGGTTGGCTACTTGGCTGGATGGGCATCGCTTCTAGTCGGTTTTGCCGCGCCAACGGCGATCAGCGCTTACGGAGCATCGGCGTTTGCGCAAACGGTCGTCGGTGCTGGGGACACGCGGTTGGGAGCCACCGCGTTGATCCTGGTGCTCACCTTGCTTCACGCAGCAGGACTTCGGCTTTCGAAGTGGACTCAGAACAGCCTGATCCTCGTCAATGCGATTCTCATCGTCGGATTCATCGCCGTCGGATTGTCCCTTGGCAGTCATGAGTGGCCGACGTGGGTGGCCCCGAACAGGACCGATGACTTTGTGGCGCTCCCGTTCGCAAGAAGCCTCTTCTTCGTGGCGTATGCGTTCTCAGGGTGGAATGCGGCGGCCTACGCTGCCGAGGAGTTCCACAATCCCGTGCGCGACGTACCGCGCGCGATGTTGATCGGCTGCGGTCTTGTAGGGATCCTCTACTTACTGGTGAACTGGGTGCTCGTCGCCAACCTCACCCCCGAGCAAGCCAAGATCGTCTTCCAGTACGAGGAGGCACGGGTCACGTTGGGTCACATCGTCGCGCAACAGTTCCTCGGTGGAGTCGGTTCGAGCATCATGTCCGTGGCGATTGCGATTGCCATGTTGTCGAGTATGAGCGCAATGCTCCTCGTTGGCCCCCGCGTGTACGCCGAAATGGCACGCGACGGGTTTCTTCCGTCTGTCCTGCGAGGTCAACCCGGCGCCCCGCCACGCACGTCGGTCTTCGTACAGGGCACGCTGGCGGTCATTCTGTTACATCTCCATTCGATCGGCGAGCTCCTCAGCAACGTTGCCGGTGTGCTCGTCCTGTTTTCTGCTCTCGTCGCGGTCGGCTTGTTCTTAGTGCGCCGACGACGGCCGCACCTTGCTTCCCCGAGGCCGCAGGCTTTGTTCGCTGCGTTCGTTTATGCGAGCTCGTCAGCGTGGATGCTTTACAGCGCTTTCAGAAGTCGCACCGGTTTGTTGCCGTGGCTCGGCGTGGTCGCTGTCGCTGGCCTCGGCGGTTACCTCGTCACCGAGCGGCGCCGGGGCCGCGCACGTACCTAACATGACTCCCCAGGCTGGTCGCCGACGATCGCGTCGAGCGCACTAGCATGCGCATGCGCAAGCGCCTCCACAGCAACCTCGCACACACCCTCGATGGCGAGGGTGTCACCTGTCACTTCACCGAGCGCCTCGAACGGGACCCCGAGGCGCTCGCACACCGAGAGCGCCTCGTCGACGTTGCCCGACGGGAGGCTCACGATGATCCGCGAGGGCTCTTCGCCGAAGAGCAAGGCATGGGCGGGCGCGTCTCCGCCGGCAGGAAGTGAGACGCGCGCCCCGTGGCCGTTTGCGATGCAGGCCTCCGCCAAACACATCGCAATGCCGCCGTCGCTGATATCATGAGCGCTCTCGACAAGTTGCCGTTGCGCAAGCTCGAGCATGGCGTGCTGCAATGCGGCCTCGGCATCGAGATCGATGCCTACGGGAGCGCCGGTAACCGACCCCATCGTTTGCACGAGCCACTCCGAACCGCCCAGGACGCCACGCGACGCCCGTCCGAGGTGCACGATGACATCGCCTTCGTTGAGGAATCCCAGTCCCAGTCGGTGAGCTGGGTCCTCGAGCTGGCCGACGACCGCGACGGTGGGTGTCGGAAGGATCGATTTCCCGTCCGTCTCGTTGTAGAAGCTCACGTTTCCGGACACGACCGGAGCCCCGAGCGCCGTGCAGGCTGCCGCCAAGCCATCGATCGCCTGGGCAAAGCGCCACATCTGCTCGGGCACCTCTGGGTTTCCGAAGTTGAGACAGTCGGTCAGGCCGAGCGGCTTCGCTCCCACGCACACGACGTTGCGCGTACACTCCGCGACTGCCATCGCTGCGCCGAAGAACGGATCGAGCTCGACGTGTCGTCCATTGCAATCAGCCGAAACCGCGAGGAACTTTTCCCGAGTGCCATCGGCGTCCTGGCAAAAAACGCGAACGACCGCTGCGTCGCCGTCTCCGGGGCGTACGACCGTCCCGTCCCGGACGATGTGGTCGTACTGCCTCCAAATCCATGACCTGCTTCCGATGTTTGGGGAACCGATCAGACGCACTATCTCTGCTCCGAGGTTGCTCGGCGCATCGTCGGTCATGGTGACTACCGTTGCGGTTTCGGATCTCGGCTCCTGGGGGCGATCGTACTTGGGCGCGCAGTCGGTCAACAGATCGACAGGCAGATCGACGACCACAACGGGGTCAGGCTTGCTCGGAGCGTCGTCGAACGGATCGTAACCAGGCGTGGCTTTGCAGATGAAGCGGCTTGACGCCGTGACCCGGCCGACGATCGATGCGTCGAGATCCCACTTGGCGCAAATGTCGAAGACCTCGTGCTCGCGGCCGCGTTTTGCCACCATGAGCATACGCTCCTGGGACTCGCTCAGGAGCATTTCGTAAGGACTCAGGGCACGGGTCCGCCTTGGGATCGCGTCGAGGTCGAGCTCGATGCCGTTGCCCGCGCGTGCGGCCATCTCGACCGACGAAGAGGTCAGCCCGGCGGCTCCCATGTCTTGCACCCCGGACAAACAGTCGGTCGCGAAGATCTCGAGGCAAGCCTCGAGAAGGAGCTTCTCCATGAAAGGATCGCCGACTTGGACCGTTGGAAGCTTGCTGTCGGTTTCCTCGCCGAACTCAGCGCTCGCCATCGTGGCGCCGTGAATGCCGTCGCGCCCGGTTTTTGCGCCGACATAGATGATCGGATTCCCGATACCCTCGGCCCTGCCGAAGAAGAGCTCGTCCGTTTTTGCGATTCCCACTGTGAAGGCGTTGACTAGAATGTTGCCGTCGTAGCTGGCATCGAACTGCACTTCGCCACCCACCGTAGGCACGCCGATGCAGTTGCCATAGCCGCCGATCCCGGCGACGACGCCCTTCAGCAAGCGCGGCGTTTTTGGATGGTCAGCCCGCCCAAAACGAAGCGAGTTGAGTGACGCTACCGGGCGCGCGCCCATGGTGAACACGTCCCGAAGGATCCCGCCGACACCGGTCGCGGCGCCTTGATAGGGCTCGATGTAAGAAGGGTGGTTGTGTGACTCCATCTTGAACACTGCGCAGAACCCGTCGCCGATATCGACCGCACCCGCGTTCTCGCCAGGCCCCTGCACGACTTGAGGACCTTCGGTGGGCAGTCGAGAGAGATGCACGCGAGACGACTTGTAGGAGCAGTGCTCGGACCACATCACGCTGATCACTCCGAGCTCGGCATAGCTCGGCTTGCGCGAAAGAGTGCTGAGAACGCGATCCCACTCGTCGTCGGCCAGGCCGAACTCGCGCGCGAGCTCGGGAGACACGTCCGGTTCGCCAGGGAAGTTCCTGGGTGTGGTCATTCGGCCCCCAAGTGGCGTCGCAGCGATTGAAAAAGACGCAGCCCATCGTCATTCCCGAGAATGGCTTCGCTGGCCCGTTCGGGGTGTGGCATCATTCCGAGCACGTTCTTGTCGCGGTTGTAGACGCCGGCGATGTCGTCGACGGCCCCGTTCGGATTGGCCGGACTACCTTCCGGCGCATCGCCGCGGCGCGTGCAGTAACGAAAGGCGACCTGGTCGTTGGCGTTGAGCTGCCCGAGCGTTTCCGAGCTGCATTGATACCGCCCATCGGCGTGGGCGATCGGAAGTCGCAATACCTGCCCCTGCCCCATGTCGGTGAAAGGACCTTCGTTTTCGACGCGGACGAAGATGTCCCGGCATTCGAACCGTAGATGCGCGTTGCGGGTGAGGGCGCCCGGCAGAAGGCCCATCTCGGTGAGCACTTGAAAGCCGTTGCAGATCCCGAGGATTGGGCCTCCGCGGTCGGCAAACTCTCGAATCGCGCTCACGATAGGGCTAAAGCGCGCGATCGCTCCTGCCCTTAGGTAATCTCCATACGAGAAACCTCCAGGGATCAGCACGGCGTCGGCTTCCCCAAACGAGGTCTCTTTGTGGAAGGCGTACCAGGCGTCGGCTCCGAGAACATCCCTCACGGCGTGAAGGGCGTCCCAGTCCGCATTAGAACCTGGAAATTGTACGACAGCGACTCTCATCGGGTGCGATTTCGGCGTCTAGGCGCGCGGAGCATACGGACGGACCGAGCCCGAGGCAATCCGGAGGGGTCACTAGTGAACGATCTCGAAATACCCGTGCGCGATCTCCGGCGCCAGCCCCTCGACGGGGGTCAACCGAAACACGATCGTGCCCCGACAGCTGCCTGCGTCGACCTGCCCATACGCGCGGCTGTCCTGGCCCATGTAGCCGCGATAGTCGCCCAAGAGGTAAACCTTGCCGGGGTCGACGGTCGTCTTGCGGACCAAGTGCTGGCGGTTCTGGTCGAAGAAGATGTGGTGTTTGTCGCTGTCGCTGCGCTCGTTGCCCCAGATGACCGAGCGCTTCAGGCCGTTGTCGTCGTTGTAGAACTCGGTGGTGCCACGCTCCTCGAATTTCAACGGCCCGCCGTCGAGTCGAAGGACGTCGCCGAAGGACTCGATGACGTTCCCTTCGGTTGCCGCGACCCGGCCGACTACCCAGCCCTCTTCGGTCGGGTGCTTGCAGACGGCGATCGCGCCCGGCACCGGCTTGCCCCGTTTGTTGATCAGGACCCGCTCGCCGCGCACGAGGGTGGGGGCCATCCCGTTGTGCCCCATGGTGGCAACGTCAAACAGAAGTACCTTCAGCAGAAGCAACATGACGATGACCGCCGCGCCGATCCACGACAAACATCCGAGTCCGTTTCGCATCCGCCCCACGACTTCGGCTATTCAACGTTTGCGTGGCTTTTGTCAAGTCTGCGGAGGAATCCGTCGATGACGACCGTCGGCTCCTCTGCATGATAGACAGCGCGCCGAACGGCGACCCCGTGTGCGCCGGCCTCGAGGAGCGGGCTCACATCCTCCGGCCCGATGCCACCGAGTGCGAACACCGGAATCTGGAGGCCCGCGATCGCCCGCCGAAAACCGTCCACCCCGATCGGCGGATTCTTGCCGGGGACTTGGAACACGGGGCTCAGGAATGCATACGTGGCCCCAGCCTGTTGCGCGGCGACAAGGCCCGGGCGATCGTGCCGCGATACACCGATCATCTCGAGGCGCGGCCATCGTTGGCGGACGCGCGCGATCGGCAACCCGGTTTCCGGCAGGTGGACCCCGTCGGCGCCGATGATCTGAGCCACGTCGGCGCGCTGGTTCACCACCAAGGGACTTCCGCCCGGCGCAGTCAGCTCCCGTAGCTCGCGCCCCCAGTCGATCAGCTTTCGATCGGGGGCGTGTTTCGCGCGGAGCTGAATCCCGATCTCAGCACTCCCCCGACCATCGAGCGCTCGTCGCAAGGGAGCGACCGGTCCGGCCCGGTGATCCGGGCTTGTGATGATCCAGATCCGCGGAAGCTCCCTCGGCATCGATTATTCGTGGTTAGGATCGGCCGTCTTGGTCAGAGCCGATCACGCCTGCGATCGGGCTCGAGGCGGTAGCGTAAAGCTTTCGCTGGATTCGACCCGCGAGAAACGCATCGCGGCCCGCCTGCACGGCGAGCTTCATCGCGCGCGCCATTCTCACCGGGTCCTTGGCGCCGGCGATCGCGGTGTTCATCAGAACCCCGTCGATCCCGAGCTCCATGGCGACCGCTGCGTCAGAGGCGGTGCCCACACCGGCGTCTACGATCACCGGGACGCCGGCGTGTTTTACGATGATTTCGATGTTGAATGGGTTGCGGACGCCGAGGCCGCTTCCGATCGGTGCGGCGAGCGGCATGACCGCCGCGCAGCCGAGGTCTTCGAGACGCCGCGCCGCGACCGGATCGTCATTGAAGTATGGCAGAACTGTGAATCCGTCATCGACCAGGGCCTTGGCTGCCTCGATCGTTGCCGGCACATCTGGAAAGAGGGTTTTTTCGTCGCCGATGACCTCGAGCTTCACCAACGGCGTGTCGAGGAGCTCCCGAGCCAAGCGCGCCGTTCGAACCGCATCTTCGGAGGTATAACAGCCGGCGGTGTTGGGAAGCAGGGTGTAGCCGCCTTCCTGAAGCACCGACATGATCGACTCGCTACCCTTCGCCTTCAAGTCGACGCGGCGCACCGCCACGGTTACGACCTCACACCCTGACGCCTCGAGAGCTCCCCTCGCCGTATCGAGATCAGGATACTTGCCAGTGCCCGTAAACAGCCTTGACCGAAACTCGAACTGGTCGATCTTCAGGATGTCTTCCGGCACTCAACCGCCTCCTACGAAATGGACCACCTCGACGCGATCGCCCTCGGCAAGCCGAGTGTGGGCATGCTGCGCCCGCGGCACGACTTCTTCATTGCGCTCGACGGCAACCAGGGTGTCCGCGAGCCCTAACGAGGCCAGTAACTCCCCGATCGTCGTGTTTGATTCCACCTGTCGTTCCTCACCGTTTACGACGAGACGCATGCGCAGAGGGTAGGGCGGCCCTCGAGGCGCGGCAAGCGGTTCGGATCGATGGGCTCGGCGGACGCCGGATGATAGGCTCGTGGCGTGAAGAAGATCTTGGAAGGCGACAATCTTTCCCTGCTGCGGACACTCCCTCGGGCGTTTGCCAGGCTCATCTACATCGATCCTCCGTTCAACACTGGCCGCAGACAGACCAGAGAGCGCATGCAAGTGAAAGCCGCCGCCGACGGAGAGCGTGTAGGTTTCGGCGGCCGGCGATACGAGATCGAGCGTGTCGAAAGCCCCACGTACGAGGACGACTTCGAAGACTACGTGTCGTTCTTGACCGCTCGTATCGAAGCGGCGCTGCCCTGTTTGACCCCGGACGGCTCGCTTTTCGTGCACCTCGACTACCGCGAAGCACACTATGTCAAGGTCGCGCTCGATCGGCTTCTCGGCCGAGATCGGTTCCGAAACGAAATCATCTGGGCGTACGATTTCGGAGGGCGCCCGAAGCGCTGGTGGCCGGCCAAGCACGACACCATCCTTTGGTACGCTCTCGACACGAAGCACTACGTCTTCCAATTCGACGAAATGGACCGCATTCCTTACATGGCGCCCGGCCTCGTCGGAAAAGAAAAAGCAGCTCGAGGCAAGACACCGACCGACGTGTGGTGGCACACCATCGTTCCCACCAGCGGCAAAGAGAAGACCGGTTACCCTACCCAGAAGCCCCTCGGCGTCCTCGAACGGATCATCAGAGTGCACAGCGAGCCGGGCGATACCGTCCTCGACTTCTTTGCGGGGAGCGGGACGACGGGTGAAGCGGCCGCGCGCCATGACCGGGGGTTCGTGCTGATCGACGAGAATCCGGAAGCCATCGCGGTCATGTCCAAGAGGCTCGGGCCTTGGCGTCCGGAGGTCGTTACGTCGTCGGAGCGCGCTACCGCGGAATGAACTCCACCTCGAACACCGCCGGCCAGAGCTTGCCGGTCAACAAAAACGTCTCCGTATCCGGCTTGTAAGCGATTCCGTTGAGCACATCGGCGCGCGCGGCCTCTTCACGCGAGAGCAGGCCCCTGGCGTCGATCGAGGCGGTCACTTCGCCAGTGGCGGAGTGTATGCGGACTATCTCTTGTCGCCGCCAGATATTTGCGTAGACGTGTGAACCTACGCATTCGAGCTCATTGAGCATGCGGACCGGGATGCCGTCTTGGCGGACCATCACCCGACGAAGAACCTTCAGCGTCTCGGGATCGCGAACAGTGAGGGTCGAGGACCCGTCGCTCATGATCAACGACGTGCCGTCGAAGCAGAGTCCCCAACCCTCGCCGTCGTACCGAAGGGTCCCTCGTTTTTCGAGCGTATCGACCTCGGAGACGATCGCCTGCCCCGAGCGCCACGTCAGCGTGATCAGCATTTCGTCAACGCGCGCCAGCCCCTCCCCGAAAAGCTCCCGGTCGAGCTTTCGCTCGGAGAGCACTTTCCCATCGTCGAGCCTTACTCTTCGAAGGGAGGACTTTCCGTACTGGCCGGTGCTTTCGTAGACGAATCCGTCGTGCCAAATCAGGCCTTGGGTGAAGGCTTTGGTGTCGTGGGGATACCGCTTCAACACCCGGGTGCGGAGCGCCTCGATTTCGGCCTTCGACGCCGCAGGCTGAGAATCCGCGGGCGGTATCTCGACTGGCGCCACCGTCTCTTCGGTTGGCTCTCGAAACTTCGGTACGAGGAAAACGCCAACGGCGACTGCCCCGCCGACGAGCATGCCGGCCCACATGACACGAGTGGATCGCTGCTCGGCGCGCTTCACTGCTTCGGTGTGCCGTCGTTTGGCCCGGGCCATGCAGGCCCGAGCCTAGTATTCTCGAGTGGGGACGCCAATGCTTGACGCCGGCGACGGCACCCACTAGCCAGAACCCGTGCATCCCGACTCACCAACGCCTTTGCGGCCGCGACTCCAAAGTGCGGACGCCTCGCTTAGGCCTACCCGCGCGGAAATCATGCTGGACGCGATCGCCGACAACCTGCGTGTCGTCCGGGGCGTTGCGCAAGGCTGCAAGGTCCTTGCCGTCGTGAAAGCCGATGGGTACGGCCACGGGATCGTGCCGGTTTCCCGAAAGCTTCAGGCTGAGGGTGTCGACGGGTTTGGTGTCGCCTTGGCCGAGGAGGGGCTCGAGCTTCGAGAGGCGGGGATCGATCGGGCCATTCTCGTGCTCAATGGGATTCACGGGGGAGCGCATCGTGATGTGATCGCCTCGGGCCTCACCCCAGTGCTCTACGAGATCTCCGAGGCCGCCGCGTTCCACGCGGTTGCCGGCGGCCGACCAATCGACGTTCACTTGAAGGTCGACACGGGGATGGGACGGCTCGGCGTCCCGGTGGCTTCACTAGCGGAGTTTCTGACCGAGCTTCGGAGCCTTCCCTCGATTCGAATCGCGGGGCTCATGACGCACCTCTCCACTGCCGACGCCGACCCGGACTTCGTCGCCGTCCAACTCAAGAGCTTCGCCCACGCTGACGGTCTCGTTCGAAGGTACGGCCATGATCCCGTCGTCCGACACGCCGCCAATAGCGCGGCGCTCTTCCGTCATCCTGAAGCGCACTTTGATTGGGTACGTCCCGGCATCGCTCTTTATGGCTATCCAGGTGCCGATTCGGTCGATGCACCACTTCGACCGGCCATGCGCTGGCGAACCGAGGTCATTCGACTCCGGATGCTCGAGCCAGGCGAAACGACTGGCTATGGTCGGACGTTTCGGGCGACGCGACAGATGCGCCTGGCGACAATTCCAGTCGGCTACGGAGATGGCCTTCTCCGCTCGGCGTCCAACCGCGCCGACGTCTTAGTCGGCGGACGCCGTTGTCCAGTGGTGGGCAACGTGTCGATGGATCTCACCACCATCGATGTGTCTACCGTGCCCGATGTTGCACTCGGCGACGAAGTGCTGCTTCTCGGCGAGCAAAACGGCGAGTCGCTCGATGCGCGCGACCTCGCACGGGCCACCGGAACGATACCGTACGAAGTCCTGACAAACGTGTCCCGTCGTGTGCCTCGCATCTATCTGAATGGGTGACTTCCCCTGACCAAAACGTGGTATGAAACCCCGTGACCGGCGCAGCCCCCACGGCGTCATCGGCCCCCGAAAAACTCGGTAAAGTGCGCAGCGCCGCGCGTGACGCGGGCCAGTGGTTGGCCAAGTTGCTGCTTGCGCCTTTCGCCGAAATCGGTGCCCTGACTAAGCTCTTCGCAGAGGCGATTTTTTGGGGGATTCGGCCGCCGTACCGGGTGCGCTTGTTCGTCGAGTCGATGGAGTTCGTCGGCATAGGCTCGGTTTTCCTCGTGTCGTTGACCGCGCTCTTCGTGGGCGCCGTCCTCGCTCTACAGTTGGTCGACGGCTTCCGGGATTTCGGCGCCGAGAACCAGACCGGAGCCGTGATCGGTCTCGCGCTTGCGCGAGAGGTGGGCCCCGTGTTTGCGGCCCTCATGGTGACCAGCCGTGCGGGGAGCGCCATGACGACGGAGCTCGGCTCGATGCGCGTCACGAACCAAATCGACGCTTTGGTCACGATGGCGGTGAACCCCGTGCAATATCTCGTCGTGCCCCGGGTGGTGGCGGGCTTCGTGATGTTGCCGGTGTTGACGATGCTCTTCAACGTCGTTGGCGTGTTCGGCGCTTTCTCCGTGGCGGTGTTCTTCTTGGGGCTCGATCCTGGTGTCTTCATGGACCGCTTGCAGTGGCTGGTCGATTGGGACGACGTATCGCAGGGACTCATCAAGGCCATGGTCTTTGGCGTCGCCGTCACGTTGATCGCGTGTCGACAAGGCTTTTTTGCGAAAGGCGGCGCAGCAGGAGTAGGGCGCGCCACCAATCGGGCCGTCGTCCACAGCGCGATCGCGATCCTGATGCTCGACTACCTGGTTACGAGCATGGTCCTCGGCGAGGGGCTTTTCTGATGAGGGTCTTTCGACGCAACCTGATGGGCGTGACTCGCCCCCAAATGGCGGAGGAAGTCAAGACCAACCCCATCCACGTGCAGATCCGGGATGTTCACAAGTCGTATGGCGATCACCACGTGCTGCGGGGGGTGTCGCTCGACATTTATCGCGGCAAGACCAATTTGGTCATCGGTCCATCGGGTTCCGGCAAGAGCGTGCTCATGCGGCAACTGATCCGCCTCGAAAAACCGGACTCCGGAGAGATTTGGGTCAATGGTGTCGACTTTGCCCGTCTTGCAGGCCTGGATCTCGCCGCCAGACGCCGCACTTTCGGCATGGTGTTTCAGATGTCCGCACTGTTCGATTCGATGACCGTGTTCGACAACGTAGCCTTTCCCCTGCGCGAGCATACCGATCTCCCGCGCAAAGAGATTCGGGCCCGCGTCATGGACCGGCTGGAAGGGTTAGGCATCGCCGAGGCTTCACACAAAATGCCGGCGGAGCTTTCCGGCGGGATGCAGAAGCGTGTTGCGGTGGCGCGAGCGATGATCCTCGAAAGTGAAATCCTCATCTATGATGAGCCGACCACGGGCCTCGATCCGATCACCACCGAGATGGTCGACGACCTCATCGCCGAAGCCGAAGAAATGTTCGGGGTCACTTCGGTGGTCATCAGCCACGACATGGCATCCGTCGTTCGCATCGCCGATTATCTGAATTTTCTGCACGAAGGGCAGATCGCAGCGAGCGGAACCCCGAAACAGCTCCTTCACACCGACCATCCTGCCACTGCCGAGTTCATCCGCGCGTCCCGTATCACCCTCGACTGAGCGCAGCTAACGGACGCGGCGCCCCGAGACGAAGTACTGTGCGCCGAGCGGCAGCCAGCGCAGGCCGGATTCGATGCTTCTAAAGCCCGAGCCATTCCAGGGAAAGAAAAGGACGTAGCGCGCCGCAAGAAGCGACGAGCTCATCAACCTTGACGCGGATGAAGAAATCATGACTCTGTCCGGCGACGTCGATCGTTTGCTCGACCTCCGCGACGTAGCTTTGCTTGTACTCTTCGAACTCCACGAGACCTGCGTCGCAGGTTGCAGTACACGCAACAACGCTGTACAAGGCTCGCGCCCCTTTGGTAGGTTCGGATCGCCTCATGCAACGCCCCGTGCTGTCACTCATCATTCCTATCTATAACGAGGAAGCCATCATCGCGGAGCTCAACCGCCGCCTCAAGGACTTCTTGCGCGAGATGGATGAGACGTGGGAGGTGGTGTTCGTCGACGACGGCTCGCAAGACCGCACGCCTGAGATGCTCAACGAGATCGCTGCCGTAGAACCGCGCTACAAGGTCATCTCCTTTTCGCGCAACTTCGGGCACCAGGCAGCGATCACGGCGGGCATGGACCGCGCCGAAGGTGACGCCGTGGTCATCATGGATGCGGACCTCCAAGAACCACCTGAGGTCGTCACCGAAATGATCCAGAAGTGGCGCGAGGGGTACGACGTCGTGTACGGTCAGAGGTCCATTCGCTATGGAGAAAGCATCTTCAAGCGGGTGACCGCCGCCGCCTTCTACCGCCTGTTGCGTACGCTGATCCCGATCGAGATGCCGCTTGATACAGGCGATTTTCGGCTGATGAGTCGCAGAGTCGTCCTGTCGATGCGCGCCCTGCGCGAGCAACATCGGTTTATGCGCGCGATCGTGTCATGGCTGGGCTTCAGGCAAAAGGCAGTGCAGTACGAGCGACCGGAACGCTTCGCCGGCGAAACGAAATACCCACTTCGCAAGATGATGGGCTTCGCGATCGACGGGATCACCTCGTTTTCAATCGTTCCACTTCGGCTTGCGACTTGGCTTGGGCTGTTTTCGGGGCTCGTTGCGATCGCCACCTCGGGCTGGGCACTCTACGCAGCAATCGCGGGCCGGACCGTTCCAGGTTGGGCGACGATCATGATCGCGGTGGCGTTGGCTTCGTCGGCCCAGCTCATCATGACGGGAATCCTTGGCGAATACGTTGGCCGGATCTACGAAGAAGTGAAACGCCGTCCGCTCTACGTGGTAGCCGACACGCTGAATCTTCCGTCGACCGAAAGCTCATCGGCGACTGCGGAACCTTCGGCCGACACCTCGCCAGAGTACTGATCGGCGCGTGAACTTGTTTGGCTATTTCCGAATCGCGACTACGATGCACGAGTGCTTGGGACAGGATCCAACCGTCAGTCGAGCATGACGTGACAGCTTGGGGAGGCAGATGGCGGACCATTCAGCGTGCCGCGCTACCACTGGTGCTGCTCTTGTCGGCTACCGGGTTCGTGATCTTCTACAACCGCTTCTACCCCGTCGGCGAGTGGCTATTCTGGAGGTACGCATTCTACTGGGCGTCGTGTGCGTTGTGGAGTGTGGGCTGCCTGAGCACCGGGTACGTGCTCGTCCGAAAGCTACGCGGGCAGCCCTTTCCCTTTGCGGAGACCCTTTGTCTTAGTTTCGCTTCCGGGGTCGTCCTCTTCTACCTGTTGATGAATGTCTTGGGGGCGCTCGGCGCGCTGCAGTGGCCGGCGTTCTTCGCGCTTCCGCTCTTGATGACGGGTGCCGGCGCAATGCCGCTCGCACGTCTGGTTCGACGCTACGCGCGCCACGTCCGCAATCATTCGAGGTCGGGACAAGCGAGGACGCATTTACACACGCTCGTCGGGGCGTTCGGGCTGCTGGTCCTCGCCATGATTTACTTCAAGATCCTCACCCCAGAGAACGCGCAGTTCGACGCACGTTGGCAACACCTCGCGCTCGCCGAAGAGTACGCACACATGGGATTCATTCCTCGCTTCGCCGAGGGTTGGACCATTGCCACCAACCCTCACCTGGCCGCAATTCTGTATACCTGGGCATTTCTAATACCAACCGGAGAGCTTTTCGATCAGGTCGCGCTTGCGGCGCATCTGGAGTTCACATGTTTTCTGTGGACGATCGCGACCATCCCGCCAGTGGTCCGACTGCTCGTACCCGGCTCGCGGGCTACCGTGTCGTGGGTCGCCCGGTTCCTGTTTCCCGGCGTGCTGCTCTACGATTCCAGCCTGGCCTGCGGCGCCGACCACATTGGAGCGCTCTTTGCGTTGCCGATCTTCATCACTCTGGTGCGTGCCCTGCCGACCCTGGCGCCCGGGCGCTGCGCACTGCTAGCGCTGATGATGGCAGGCGCCGCCATGACTAAAGTGACGGCGGGCCTCATTTTGGTTCCGGGTGCTGCGCTTACGGTTGCCGCAATCGTGCTGTGGCGAAGCGTTGGAGAACGCCATCTAGTTTGGAAGGGGGCAGCGGCGGCCACCGTGACCGCCCTCGTCGCCACGGCGTTTTTTTGGGCGCGCAACTGGATTTGGTACGGAGACCCAGTCTATCCGTCTTTGCACGAATACCTCGCATTGCGTCCGTGGACCGAAGACGCCGCCAATCTTTTCGAGTTCGGCTACAAAGAACAGCAGTTCTGGCGACCCGAACGCAGTTGGGCGGGAGTTATCGAATCATTGGAGGCGCTCTTCACCTTCTCGTTCGCTCCCCACGACTACGGTCGCTACCACGGCAGGGTTCCCGTGTTCGGTTCCCTCTTTACGCTGTTGACCTTGTGTCTACCATTTCTCAAGAATTCAAAGCGGATCTGGGGCCTCGTAGCCCTCACCCTGGTGGGGGTTTTCACCTGGTACTCCGTGCATCACCAGGACCGGTACCTCCAGACACTCGTTCCCTGGATGGCAGCGGTGACGGCGGCGATAATCATTCGCATCTGGCAGACGAACCGTCTGTCTAGGGTCGCAGTGAGCGTGCTGGTCGTCGCGCAGGTGCTCATCGGGGCCGACGTGTACTTCATCCAGAGTCACGCCATGATTCAGTCACCTGTCAAACGCGTAGCTGACCTGCTGGCCGCAGGATACAAGGGCCAATACGACGAGCGGATCAAGGTCTTCCCAGGATGGGTCGCGATAGGCGACGCTCTTCCTGAGGACGCTCACGTCTTGCTGCATGAGAACCACGTACACCTCGGTCTCTCCCGTCGAACCACCTCGGATTGGAGTACTTGGCAATACGGAATAAGCTACGGGCGCCTGAAGTCGCCACGTGACACCTGGGAACTACTCCACGACCAGGGTGTTACGCACATCGTGTGGGAAGATCGGAAATCGTGGGGGTGGGACTCGGTCGCCGGAGATCTCGTCTTCTTCGGCTTCGCATTTCGACACGCTGTCGATCGTAAGAAAGTCCGGGGGCACTGGGTGGCTCGAATGCCCGATGAACCTCCCCCAGACATCCCGTTCGGCAAGGTCGCGTTCTTCGGTTGCGACGATTCTTACGCGTCTGGCCTCTACCCACTTTCTGAGATGACCGTGCCCGCGTTTGGACCCGGCCGGCGTAACTTCCCAAAGCCGATCGTCCCTGCCGTGGATAGCAACGGCGATGGGTTGTTCGAGGATGCCGACTTCGTGGTCGTCGACCCCAAGTGCGCCCTCTCGATCGCTGCGCAACTCGGGCCCAAGGGCTTTCAGCACGTAGCCAACCGAGAACTGGCAAATACAGCGGGTCGACGAGCCCCGTGGAAGCTTTACGCTCGAAAATAGCAATCCCCGACCAGCCATCCTCGATGTGTGTATCGGAACCGTATGCACGGATATCTTCACCACTGATGTTGCGGGCGTTGCAACCCCCATGGTAGGTAGCCGTGCCACGTGACGCCGACCCCCGCAGACGAGACCGCGCCAAAGGCGCCCGCCTCCAAGGGTTCTCTGAGCATCGGTGAACCGCCACACGAGCTTCTCGGTATCGCGGGTGGGCAGCTGGTCGGCTGGGCTGCGGTCGGGAAACTTACCAACGCCCGGCTACTCCATGGGCGAGAGCCTGGCCCCGTACCTGGCCGGCGGACACCGTGAGTTCGAGCGTCCCATTGTCGTCGACACCAGTAAGCGGATCCGTCCGATGGTCTTCCCCAGCGGTATCAAAGTAATCGAGAACATCAATCGCCACACCATCGAATTCTACGACCTGAACCGAGACCCCAGCGAAAAGCGGAACCTGATCGACGAGCTCGGCCCTGAGAGCCGCAGCCACGTCGCTGCGATGCGTTCGTTCTTCGGCGCGCACCGGCTCCGCCGATCAGGATACACCCCGCCCACCCGTGCTTTCTGACCCGTGGTCGACGCAGCTAGTCGATATAGCCCAGGGCGCGCAGCTGTTCGATCATTGTGGCCTCATCCGGTTGGGGCCCTTGCGGAGTCTTTTTGCGTGGGTCCACATGTGCATCGATCAGAATCTTTCGGTAGCGATCGAGGTGTTCGACGAGCTCCCGCTGCCTCGCATCCTCGGCGTCGAAGATGTTGCGCGTCTCCTTCGGGTCTGCCGCGAGGTCATACGCCTCATAGACGAACTTGCCAGAACCATCATGCCGGTACTTGACGATCAAGTCGTCCGCGCGAGCCGACACCCACACGGAGGCAGGATCGTAGCTCGGGTGAAACTTGAGCAAGCGTGGCTGCGTCATCCACCAGCGTCGTTTTATAGGCGGCCACAGGCCCGTGTGGCTGAATACTATCTTCTGAGGTGGACCCGTACATCCGGTGGAGCTCATCGTTAGGTCGCTACCAAACGTCGCCTGCCCCTCCTTGATCGGCACCCCGGCCAGAGCCGCCAACGTGGGGAAGACATCCGCGCTGCTCGAGGCCCCCGTGTGGCGTCGGGGCACGATTCCGGGTCCTCTCCCGATGAACGGCACGTTCATGACATCCGGATCAAAATCGAAACTATGTGACCATTTGAAGAGCGAATTCTCCCGGTAGAGAGTCTCGCCGTGATCGGCCGTGAACGCGATCAAGCTCTCCTCCGCCAGGCCTTGCTGATCGAGCGCCTGAACGATGCCGCCGAACACTTCGTCGGTGTAGGAGACACGGCTCTTGTAGATCAGCTCCACCGCGCCTACGAGCTCTTCTAGACGCTCACCCTTCAGATCATACTTTTCGACGGCGGACGGGAAGTTGTAGGTCAGTCGACGCGGGTCATCGTAGACGAGAGCCGCGTTTTCGGGATCGATGCCCTGGCATTGCCCCGGATATTCCTGACAAAACCCGTCGAGCGAGCCCCGCGAATAGAGTGAGTGGGTCAGACTGTAGAACGATATGATGAAGACTTTGTACGTCGGATCGTCTTTGAGTCGCTTAAGGATCGCCTGGAACGTGGGATCGCTCTCCACGAGTGCGCGGCGAGCGAACGCTTGGTTTTCAGGGATCCCCTGATCGTAGTTTAGTGCGATACTGCCCATGCCCTGGCGCTCCCAGAAGTAGGTGTCGTATCCCGCTTCCGCAAACGCCTCGGGAAGCGTCTGGATCGCGTCGGTGAGGCGCGTCGGATGGGAGTACACCAGATGGCGCATGGCGTGTTCACCGGACAGGATCGATGCGAAAGCCACACCACTTTGGCCGGTTTCGGTGACGTGCCGCTCGAAAACCACCCCCTGTTCGGCGAAGCGCTTCAGGTTGGGGGTGTATTCGACGCTGCTGTCGTAGGGCTGCAACATGTCTTTGCCCAAAGTGCAATAGACGTTGAGCATGACCATGCGGGGAGGCGGCGGCGGCTTGGAGCACGCGACCTGGAGCGATAGCGCCAAGACGCACAGGGCAAGTTTCGGAACCACGGCCGTCCTATATGGCGAGTCGCCACGCGTCGCAATGCACCCGATGGCCAATCCCGCCGCGCCGGTTGCACCGCGAAGCCCAATTTGCCAAAGTGGTCGCCTTATATGGAGATGACTAGCGATGGGTATGACTTCGGGTCGAACTGGCGCTCCTTCATCGATCATCATCTGACCGATGAACGCCGACAGGAAGCGCTCCGATCTTTGCCTACGTTTTTGCGGCAGAGTTCGCTGGAAGGCGCGACGTTTGTCGACGTTGGTTGTGGAAGCGGGCTGTTTTCCTGGGTGGCCTATAAGCTGGGTGCAAAGCGAATCGTGAGTTTCGACGTCAACCCAAATTCGGTGGCCTGCTGTAAACAGCTTCGCATCGATGAGGGTGAGCCGGCGAACTGGGAGGTGCTCGAGGCTTCGGTTCTCGATGAGGAGGCGGTGCGGGCCCTCGGCGAGTTCGATGTCGTGTATTCGTGGGGTGTTCTGCACCATACAGGCGAGATGTGGCGGGCCATTGAGAACGCAGCGAGTCTCGTCAAACCGGGTGGCTTGATGTGGATCGCGATCTACAACCGTGCTGACGGGATCGGGCTCTACTCGGATGGACGCGTTGGATCCTCGCGTTTTTGGGAACGAGAAAAGGTCTTCTACAATCGACTCCCAAAGATCGGGCAACTCGCGATCGACTACGCGGCAGCGACCGGGATGGCGACAGCCTATCTCTTGGCTGGACGCAACCCGGTCCGCGAAATTCGCAAGCACCAGCAGAATCGTGGTATGTCGTGGTTGGTCGACATCCGTGATTGGCTTGGGGGCTGGCCGTACGAGTACGCATCTGTCGACGAGATCTTCAGCTTCGTACGAGAGCGTCTCGGCTACACGCTAGAGAATTTGATCTCCACCAATAGCCTTCGAAACAACGAATTCCTGTTTCGAAGGCCGGCCGACTGAGATGTGCGGGATCACAGGCATCGTTTATCCCGACGCCGGGATTCCCAACGCACAACCGGTTCCGTCTGAGGTAATCAAGTCGATGACCGCGGCGCTGACGCACCGTGGGCCAGACGCAGACGGCTATCATCAGGAAAACGGCGTCGCCCTAGGTCACCGTCGACTGAAGGTCATCGACCTTGCAGGCGGAGCACAGCCGATGTCGAATCCCGAGGGCACGGTATGGGTCACGTACAACGGTGAGATTTACAATCACCGAGACCTGCGTATGGAGCTCGAGTCGTGTGGGCACACCTTCCGCTCGGTCTGCGATACCGAAGTCCTGGTCCACGGCTACGCCGAGTGGGGAATAGCAAAATTGCTGGATCGCATCGACGGCATGTTCGCGTTTGGCATTTGGGACAGTGCTGCGCGACGTTTGCTGCTCGCACGAGATCGGATGGGCCAGAAGCCGATTTTCTATTCCGTGCTGCGCGATCGCGGTTTGGTGTTCGCGTCGGAGGTGAAGGCTCTGCTAGTCCATCCAGATATCGAGCCAGACATCGATGAGGAGGGACTGGCTGCGTACGTGACGTTTGAGTACCTACCGGGCGAACTGTCGATGGTGAAAGGCATTCGCAAACTGCTTCCTGGGTCGTGGTTGAGCTTCGAATGCGGCAATGTGGTCCAGTCTTCCTATTGGCAGATTCCAATCAGCGACGCCCCGGCTCCAGAGAACGCCACAGAGCGGTTTACCGAGCTGTTCGATCAGGCCGTCGGACGCCGACTCATGGCGGACGTACCGCTGGGGGTGTTCCTGTCAGGCGGCATCGATTCAAGCTCCGTTGCGGCTTCGGTTGTGCGGCAGCGCACCGCCGAGAATGTGAAAACGTTCTCGATCGGGTTCCAAGATAAGAGCTACGATGAGTCTTCGATGGCGCGCCTCGTTGCGCAGCACCTCGGCACCGAGCATCACCAACGCATATTCACCGCTGAAGCCATGAGAGACGTGCTCCCGGAAGTCGTAGCGGGCCTCGACGAACCCTTCGGGGACGCGAGCCTCCTTCCGACGTACCTGCTCAGCGGCTTCGCGAGGGAACACGTAACGGTGGCCCTTGGCGGAGATGGCGGCGACGAGCTTCTCCTCGGGTATCCAACGTTCTTTGCGGACTCATTCGCCAAGGCGTTTGCGCAACTTCCCCGGCCACTACGCCGCGGCGTTCGCCGACTGGGTCAAGCACTCCCGATCAGCACCAAGAATTTCAGCGTGGACTTCAAAGTGAATGCCTTTTTGCGCGCTGCCGATGCACCGCCGGCATGGCGTCACCCGCTCTGGTTGGGAAGCACGATTCCGGGAGCTCCAGATGATCCCCTACACCCGGACCTCCGCGAGAAGTTCCCTGCTGAATCTGTGTTGTCATTCGCGGCCGCCGAGTACGATGCGCCCGACACACAGTCTCATCTGCAGCGTTTGTCGTATCAGTACTGCCGGACGTACCTGGCTGAAGACATCTTGCACAAAGTAGATCGCGCAAGCATGGCGGTGTCGCTAGAAGCTCGGTCTCCATTCTTGGACCGTTCGCTGGTCGAGTTCGTCGCGGCTCTTCCTGCCTCACAAAAGCTACGCTTTCCCGCGCGGGGTAAGGCGATCCTCAAGGATGCCATGCGCAACCGCCTGCCAAACGAGGTGATCAATAGGTCAAAAAAGGGGTTCGGCATCCCCGTGGCGGCTTGGCTCAAAGGTCCGCTGGAAGAGATGGTGAACGATCTGCTGTCGGAGTCGCGGGTGAAGGCCGCTGGGTACTTCGACGGGACCCGCGTGCAACGACTGATCGAGGAGCACCGCTCAGAAAAGCGAAACCACCGCAAAGTTCTCTGGACGATGCTGAACTTCGAGTTATGGCGCGACGCAAGGGGCGTCTCCGCCCGCTCATAGGGAATTCGCGCCGGCACCGAACGCTGTTAGACTTGGCCATCCATGTACGAATACGACTCCGAATTCCTAAGCTACGGACGCTCAGTCGCGACGAAGTCGGCAAGAGCAATAGTGCCGATTCTCCAGGAGGCGCTGCGTCCGAGGTCGGTGCTCGATCTGGGCTGCGGGCGGGGAGCCTGGCTTGAGGTCTGGAAGGCCCATGGCGTCTCGCAGATCCTCGGAGTGGACGGAGACTACGTCGACCTTGCAGACCTTGCCATCCACCAATCCGAATTCTGTGCTCGGGACTTGGGTGGCACCGTCGACTTGCATCGGCGTTTCGATCTCGTCGAGAGTGTTGAGGTTGCCGAACACCTTCCGGAGTCGCGCGCCCGCGCCTTCGTGGTGGACTTGTGTCGGCACGGCGACATCGTGCTTTTTGGCGCCGCACCACCTGGACAGGGCGGAGAACACCACATCAATGAGCAACCCTACGCTTATTGGCGTGCCTTCTTCGAAGAGCTCGGCTACGAGGCCTTCGACTTCATCCGACCCCAGGTCGCGTCCCGGCATGACGTTGCACCCTGGTACCGGTACAACACCCTTCTCTATGTGAAGCGGGAGGCGATCGAATCCCTGCCAGAGTCAGTAAGGCAAACCCGTCTGTCGAAGGATACGCCAATTCGAGACGTGTCGCCCTTGCCGTACAAAGTGCGCAAAAGCATCGTGCGTCGACTGCCCACGTGGGCGACGCAAGCGCTGGCAAACGTTGCTAAGAGAATTCCTCGCTAGCGTATGTCCGGAATCGAGATCGCCAAGAAGGTGTGGGAGCGAGAGGACGTTCAGTTCATCGCTCACTGCGGTGTAGTCCTAGCGCTCCTCGTTTTCTTGCGACCCATGTTCACACGGTCGACGCCCGCAGCGATCTACGAAGGGCCAAACATCCTCTGGGGAATGCTGACGAACGAACTCAAAGCCTTGTTTCCTGGCGGAGGCCGACCAAGCTCGCAGCTGCTTTTCTTATTGGTCCCGACTGCGTTGATTCTATTGGCGCGCGTCCGAATCCGCTGGGACCAATGGGAGAATGGCAAAGCGTTGCGGAACTTGCTGATGACTCTGCTCATCATCTTGGCGTGGGCGGGTGCGACGTTCGACTACAACATCTATCTCAACCACGGCCATTTTCTCGATCGGTTGTTGCTGATTGGGCTCGTGGCGCTTTGTTGGAGATTCCCGCTCGCGGTTCCGTTCGCGGTCAAGTGGATTCACGTGATGCTCAAGGAGTCGTACGTCCCGATCCCGGCAGACGATTTCGATTTTAGGGCGGTCCACGAGTTTCTCGTCGTGTTTTCGGTTTTCGTCTGGGTGTCGTCGAGCAAGAATTTCAAATCGGAACACTTCTTGTTGGTGGGGATCGGTTGCTGGGCCTCGTACTACTACGCGGCTGGCGTCGCAAAAGTTTTCTATGGGCCTGATTGGTCCTGGCTCCTCGAAAACCACCTTTCGAACTTATCTGTTGGGGGGCACGTCCGTGGGTGGCTGGGTTTTCTCTCTCATGAAACCTTTTTGGCGATCAATCGTGTGGCGCGGCTGTCCGATCGGGCACTCGCGGCTTTCACCCTGGTCTTCGAACTGGGCGCGCTCGTGTGTTTTTTCGTCAATCGTCGCCTGGCGCAGGTGTGGTTCGCGTTGGCGATCTTGTTCAACTTCGGCATCTTCGCGCTCACTGGGATCTGCTTCTGGAAGTGGATAGTCACGAACATCGCGTTCTTGGTCTTCGCTAGCCGCGGCGGTGCCCCGATTTATGATCGAATGTGTCGCTACCTACTCGTCGTCTGGTTCGGCATTCTGGTCGTGTACTTCTCACTGGGGCGCACCTACTTCTTTCCTCAGGCCGGCGTCGCTTGGTACGACACGCGAATGGTGGAAGACTATACCATCCGCGCCATTGGCGAGAGCGGTAAGGACTACCTGGTGTCGCCGTCGTTCCTCACGCCGATGGAAATGCATTTCGTCCAGGGACGACTGTGCTACGCGTCAAACGAGAGAACCGTCACCAGCATATACGGCACGACTGGCAGCCATGGCGTACTCACGCGGTTGGAAGAGCTCGAAAAGCCCGAAGACGCTCTCAAGCTCTTACAACGCGGCGGAAACTGCCACAACGCACAGCAAGACAAGCGCTTCGAAGATTTTTTCGTTCGATACTTCGGGAACTTGAACGCACGCGGTCGCCCACATCGGTGGCTCTCATGGATCGGGAGGCCCACCCATCTGTGGGTTCAACCACAAGGCGAGCTGTACGACATGCAAGAACCTGTTAACCAAATTGAACTTTGGCGCGAAGTGGTCGTTCATCACGGTGATCGCCTTCACCGCCTGGAAAAGAAGCGTGTGAAAGAAATCAAGATCCCTAGGGCGGAGCCAACAGCAATACCGTGAGCCCTTGCTAATCCTCGGGTCGCAACTCTGAGGCTAGGACGTAGGTCCTGCGACGCCCCTGACCGTGGTAGATGCGAACAGTCAGCTCCGCCAGAAGGCCCATGCAGAGCAGCACCACACCGTTGGTCACGAAGAACGTCGCAAGCATCATCACTGTCATCTTGTGTTGCCAAGCGTCCCAAACCAGCCACTCGACCAGCGCTCCGAACGCGCACAAAGCACCGACCCCGAGAAGCGCGAACCCGATGCCCCCAAATAGGTAGGCTGGCTTGGTCGTGTACCCGCTCAAGAACTTCACCGTCAGCAGGTCGAGCAGGACCTTGAAGGTGCGTCCTAGGCCGTACTTGCTCGTGCCGAACTGCCGGGCGCGATGGTTGACTTCCAGCTCGCAGATCTTGCCGCCACGCGCAGACGCGTAGATCGGTATGAAGCGATGCATCTCGCCGTATAGTTGCTGACCCTTCAATGCGGTTGCCTGATACGCTTTCAGCGTGCATCCGTAGTCGTGAAGCTCCACGCCGGTCCAACGACTGATCAACTTGTTCGCTAGCATCGACGGTACCTTGCGGCTCCAAAGGCGATCTTGTCGGTTTTTGCGCCATCCACTGACCACGTCGTACCCTTGCTCGATGCGCTCGATGAGGCGGGGAATGTCGTTGGAGTCGTTCTGCAGGTCGGCGTCCATTGGGACGAGCACGTCGCCTTCGGCGTGGTCGATACCTGCCAAGATCGCTGCCGTCTGCCCGAAGTTGCGTGCGAACCGAACGAGTCTTACCCGCGGATCGCTCTCAGCGATCTTCGCAATGATAGTGGCGCTTTGATCGACGCTTCCGTCATCGACCATGATGAGTTCGGCGTCCCAGGGTTCACGATCGATCACGTCCCTGAGCTCCCTGTACAGTTCAGGAATGCTCTCTTCTTCGTTGTATACGGGAACGATGACGCTAATTTTCATAGCTAACCCTCTATCGGACCTCGAGTGATTCCAGGTGGAGGAACGTACGCTTCAGAGCCTTAGCTCGCACGTAGCGGGCCTCTGTGGGCTCGAATTCAAGAACCCATTTGGAGAATGGCTCGGTTTGCCGACCTAGCACCTGCCACTCCTGACCATCGAGGCTGCCCTCGATTGCCAGCGGGAACGACCGATCTCGGCAGCAGTCTCGGCGGTTCTGAACGTCGACCCGGCTGATGAAGGTTGGGTCGCCCAAGTCCAGCTCCACCCAGGGTTCTTCCTCACGGTTGGTATGGAAGAAGATACTGGTCCGGTTGCCATCGCAAATTCCCTCGTCAGCAGAGAAGCCTCTGTACGCACTGCTCGCCCGCCAAGGCTTTCCTTCCGCCAGGTCGTGACCAAGCGCAAGACGTGCACCGGTCTCAGCGCCGAAAACCACCGCAAGGGCAAGGAGCAGGACCGGGACGCTAGTGCGCAGGAACCGTCGGGCGAGTGCTCGCTGCAGCTGACGTTCGGGTGCACGCGCGACGTCGAGAAGTGCGCGTGCTGCCCCGGCGAGTGCCTCCGCCTCCGCGGATCCCACTCGAAGGTTTCCCTCGACGCCTTCGATATCCGACGGCTCAGCAATGAGCTCGCAGAGCCGTTCGAAGGACACGGATCGAGGTAAGCTCTGAGTCACGCGGGCGCGAAGAGCCTCGTCTTCGGCGAGGCCACCGATGCTGCTGCCAAGGGCCAGCAGCGTCGCGCGGATACTCTCTTTGTGAAGCAGCGCGGAAACGACTTCGCCCGATCCCGATCGGAGAGGCGTAACAGGGCGTAGCGCCCGGTCTCCGGCTTCGGCGGAGGTCATCGCGTACTGTTCGAGCTTCGTTCGACGGTGCGATTTCGCCGCGACTTGTTTCCGGCTCTCTTGGGTGATCCCCTGCTGGGAGAACCAGCCGAGGAACCGTCTCCTGAAAGTGTCACTCATTCCGTTGTCCTGGCTTTAACCGCAGCTTCTTCAGTGCGTCGGCTGTCTCGGTGGACTCGTGGCCGCGCTTGAAGAGGTAGAATTCGCCCACCTGTGCCAGCAAGCCGTACGGGTGTTCGTCAATCGTTTGCTGCGCATTCTTTCGTGCGTTCGCACGCGTGAGCTTGCGAATCAACAGGTACTCCGCCTCCCCCGAGCCAGTCCGAAACGGGTAGGCGGTGACCCGATTAGAGATGTGCGGGTTCTCCGGGTCGGTGGCTGCAACGCTGGCCTCGGGCGGAATCATCGCGACCACCTCTCGTAGGTCCCGGTAGCGGGCTCGCTCGGCCTCGGTGACTTGGAAAGGGATCCTTTGAAAGCCACCTACGAACCTCGTGGGACGCAAGATGGCGCCAAAGGACATGCTGTGAAGCACGACGCCGACCACCACCGCCGCTAGCGCAGCACGTCGGTGGACGATACCTGATCGCGACCGGCCCATTGCAGACAATGCAAGAACCGCGGCCGCGAAAAGGTACGGAACCCAATGCGAAACATATTGAAAGCTGATCGAAACCGTCGGTTTGTAGTTCGTCGTCAGCACTGTGAAGAAGAAGCCCGCGAATAGAAGCCACAGATATATCCAGCGCCTGAGCGGAAGAAACACGAGCGGTACTAGAAGGTGAAGCAGGTAGATCAGCTTCTCCTCCGTAACCAGAGTGGACACGACGTAGGCGGGGTTCGTCAGCAGCGTCATGACGACCCCGCCGTAGTTTCGTTGGCCCTCGGGCATGAGGTCGTCGTAGAGGCTCGCGAACCACCATGTTCCGGCCATCTGCATGATCACAAATTTGATTACGACAAACGAGATCAAGGAGAGGACTGTCATCCAGATTCCGGTCCGCACTCGGTAGCCGGAGAAAACCAAAAACACCCCTAGCATGGTGAGCCCTACCGGTACGTCCTCTCGAATGGACACGCAGATCGCCCAGAGCACCCAAACGAGCACCGTGCGATTGGCGGAGAGAGCCCAGAACAGACAGAACAGGAAAAAAATGCAAGACGGCAGGTAATGGAAGTCGTAGAAGTTGAGCCCGTGAAGGGGTGCGTAAAGGAGATACGCAACGGCCACGAAGGCGGCGGACCACCTCGGTAGCAGCGTCTTGGCGAAACCGTAGAGCGGAACGGCTGCGAAGCCCAGCAAGACCGACTGAATGATCAGAAGCGTTTCGGCCCGTGGCGACAGCCAATAGAATGGCAGAAAGAGATAGAGGACGAAGGTGGCATGACCTGCCAAGAGACTGCCCCCTGACGGGCCGAACAGAACCGGTGCTCGAAAGCCGTGTCCACTCATGACGTTGAACATGAGGTTGTCGATGATTCCGAGGTCAAACGACGCCGTCGCCAGACGGTGGTGCTGCTCGATAGACCAATAGCCCGTGTAGCTGGCGTAGCCGATCGCCGATAACAGGACGAATGAGAGTGGGGCGAACCGGCGGAATCGCGCGGGCAGACGATCGTATCGTTCGCCCAAGCCATCGAGAAAGTGACTTGGAAACGTCATCCCGCTCACCCAGAGGCTACGCTCGAGCAGGAGCACCGTTCCGCCGAGTAGCACGAGGAACGTCAGCTTGTGGTCTTGCCAGAGGTGGTTCGTCGCCAGCGCCGCGAGCGCCCATACCAGGCCCAGTGGTGACCATCGCTTCGACGCGAGATCGATCGCCTGGGCACCCCGGTCCTTTCGAAACAGGACGGCAAGGCCGGATATCGTCACGCCGACGATGCCCCCGACAAGAACGACGACCACGAGCCAAATTCGACCACTTTGAGACATCGCGTTGTCCGCGAAGAAGGCCGCAGGGTCGTCGATTAGGAAGGCTCCGCCGATCGTGAGGGCGACGAACGCGCAGGTAACCGAAAGCAGGAGCGCGGCCCTCAGGAACCGCGGCCAGTTGATCGCAGCCCGTGACCTAGCTTGTTCAGTACCCTCCATTCGCCCGCCGGTTTAGCTCGATGGACCGGAGTGTCCAGGGAAGCCCCGCCCGGTTGGGATCCTTCGGCAGGTTGGTGTTTCTTCCTCCGAGTACGGACGATGCCTAGACCCCGAACCGCAGCACTGACCTCACGCTCGCAGAAATTCCTCAAGTTATCACAAAAAACCCGATGTCGGGGAGTTTCGATGCCATCTTATTCAAGGCTGATGCGGGAGGCGCGGATGAACTCGGCGGTTGCGGGGTGGTCGGGTGGTCGAAGAGCCCGACCATGGATGCCAAACTCGGCGACGTGAAGTAGAGGTCCCTTGCGCTCGCCACGCCGAGCTACTGCGATGCGGGAGGGGATGGACTGGCGGTGCTCTTCTTCATGTGTTCGTGATCGTGGAGATTGCCCGTGAGGCTGCCGCGCAACCTTGCCTTGAGCGCCTCGACGCGCGTGGCATGCCGTGAGTCTCGGGACAGGTCGTTGAGCTCGGCTGGATCGGTTGTCGTGTCGAACAGCGCGACATCACCGTTTGATACATCCTGGAACAGCGCATAGTCACCTTGGCGCACCGAGCGTCGAAAAAAGACGCCGTGCTTTGCGTTGATGCTGGCGATTGAGCAGAACACTGGACGTTCGCTATCGACCGAGGTGGGGCTCAGCGCGGGTATAAGCAAACTCTGTCCGCTCAACCCATCCCGCGGAGTATCGTTGCCAACGAGATCCATAATAGTAGGGACCACGTCCACCAGCGCGACCCGGCCGCCCACCCGCCGCGAAGCAATACCAGGGACGCGAAGGAGCAGAGGCACGTGAGACACCTCGCGGTAGCAAGTCTGCGCGTGACTGTGGCCGCCGTGGTCGTTGAACTCTTCACCATGGTCGGCGGTCACAATAACGATCGTGTCATCCCACATCATCCGACGCGAGCGGACGGTCTCGACCAGTGCGCGCAACCACTCATCGGTCCACGCTAATTCGGTATCATAGTTGCCGGATGAATCGCGGGAAAACTCGGAACTGTCGATATCCGCGTGTCGCGTGTACGCCCCATGCGAATCGAAGAAGTACACGAACAGGAAGAAGTGTTCGTCGGGACCCACTCGCGCAATGAAGTCCGCGGCTTTCGCGTAGGCGAAGCCATTTCGCCGTGGTCGGTTTAACTCACGGCTCCGATCGGGCTCACCCACGTAGACCTTCTGGAATCCGCGACGCAAACCGAGGAGCGTCGAGTGGACATAGTTCTCGAGAACGATACCGGTCTTGTACCCCTGCGCCCTAAGGCGTTCGGCGATCATTGGTTGGTCTTTGGATATCGAGGGTTGCCCCGATCCGTAGACGCCACGAACAGGAAGAGGTAGGTCCCAGTGAATGGCGCTCGGAAGAACGCCGGAGAGCATACTCTGCAAGGAGAAAACGGTGGCGGACGACTGAGTGTAGGCGTCCTCGAACAATAGGGAATCCTCTGCCAACTCGGAGAAGTACGGCATGGTCGGCTTGTCGTAGCCGTAGGCAGGCAGGTGGTCGGCCCGGGCCGCTTCCAGCACGACCCAGAGTATGTTGTACTTGCGCACCTGTTGCGGATCGAGTGGCGCAACCGCTGAAGTCGCCTCCCACTCGGCGTCTGCTCGCCTACCATCGCTACCGTCGCAGTCCTCGTCGATACCGTTGTTGTCGAGCTCAGTCTGATTCGGCGCACGCGCGCTGTTGAAGGGGGCACAGTCGGCGGCGCCAAACAGGGATGAGACACCGTCCCCATCGACGTCGGTCATGGTTCGCGCGAGCCGACCGCCCAACGAGGGAAGCAAGGCCGCCTCGGACGCCTCCGCGGCCTTGTGGAAGGGTGCGTAGGCGACGGCAACGCCACCCGACAGGCATACCGCCAAGATCAAGCTGCTGATCAACAAGAGCTTGCTGCGCACCACGCGCCACATGGATAGCAGCAGCGCGACTTGAATACCGGCACAGACCAGTAGTGCGGCCACTGACACGTCGCTTGCATAGCCGAGCGAGGTCGCGTGCCGAAGCACAACCGGGTAGATCCCGAGGAAGGCGGGCAGCATGATCACCAACAGGTAGCCGAGCCATAGCGGTCTCCGGCTGGGCGACCCGAAACGCCGTTCGACGGTACTCATTGGCCCGTGAAGGAGTCGCCAAAGCACCGGGATGCCCACTACCGCGGCGTACACCTGCACCACCGCAAAGAGGATTGCGAAATCCAGCCCCATCCTCGTCAACTGCAACCCGAAGAGTCGCGGGTACACGAGCAGCGAGCCCACCAAGGCGACGGAGAGCACGATGATCCCAGCGAACACATACGCATTGGCTCTGATCATCGGCCCGCAATCGATGTTGGGGTCACTGTTATTGGTGCGATCGATACAGGCGGAGACGCGTGAGCTGGCTGGCAGGCGCCTCATGAACACAGCGCAGAGCCACACCGCGATGCCGAGGAGCAGCGCCGGCAGTGTTGCCAACATGGCACCGAACCCGATGACCAAAGCTCGCGGCTCGGTGGTCTGTATGAAAGCGGCTTCCACGCCGCCAAACAACCAACCCGCTACTAGAAACGAAACAATGAGGTACACACTCTTGCTATCGCGGCTCGCCCCCGAATTCATCGCGGCGCATAATAGCTCAGATCAGCTCGTCGGGCGGAATCGCAGGCCCGACAAACATGACGACCACCGCCCGCCGCTTCAGTGATCGGAGAACGTGTAGCCTGTACTGGAAAGAACGACCAGGAGGCAGCCGCACGGCTGTAGGCGCTTCTTGGAACATGGTGGGTTCGAAGTGCCACAGATGGAGCATCCCTCCGTGTTGCGTTTGGCAAGGGAAAAGCGTAACGCGTTGTGGCACGAGCTTTGCTTGAGTTTGGGAATATGAGCCACAACAAAAGGGGCCGAGATCAGCCGCGGTCGCCCAACGATGGCCAGGATCAACAGGATCGCGACAGCGACGGTCGCCCAGATTCCGTTCCCCGTCGGCATGCCAGGCGGGGACCACGCAGCCCGTATACTCGCTCTAGACCGCTGGGGATACCTGGCCGGTTCCGCTCAAGGGGCACGGCTACCTATCACGGGACCTGCAACGCCCGCAACATCAACGGTGTCAGGCTTTTCGCAACACGGCGATCAGGAAGCCGCCGAGGTATCGGAGCGGGGAGTGGCCTGCCAGGAGCTCGGCCCGGCGCAAACCGGGGCCGACCCACGGGATGCGGTGGACGGCAGCAAAGGGCGTGAGCACGCGAACGCCATGATAGTCGACGAGCTCGACGTCGGGGGGCAACAGCTTTGGAATTGCAAGAGGTGAGTCCCAGCGCGTGAAGATATCCGCCTCGGTTTGCTCATCGCTGATCGGCTGAGGGCCCGCGACCCTCTTCGCGAGATAGCGAAGGCTCCACGGATTGTAGAACTCCAGCAGGAGGTGACCGCCCGGCCGCGTGACGCGCGCGGCCTCCCGAACTGCCGCTTCGATGTCCGGGATGTGCGCGAGCACTTTGAAGCTGTAGGTGAGGTCGAATTGGTCATCCTCGAAAGGGAGGTCGCAGACGCTTCCAATGCGCACATCGAGACCGCGCTCCCTCGCCCGTTGCGCCATTCCTTCAGACAGGTCGATCCCCACGGCCTGCTCCGCGATTTCCGCGATTCGGGCGAGGATCAGACCCGTGCCGCAGCCGAGCTCGAGCACATGCGCTCCTCGAGCGTAAGGCGTCGTGACCTGAACCTCGAGGTCGTCAATCATTTGGTGATAGCCATAGCCGCGCCCTCGTTCATACGAGTCGCTGAAGTCGTCGTAGTATCGCCGCGCCTTTTGCTCAGATCCTTCACGCATGGATTTCCTCATAGAGCACCTCGTACGCCGCCGCGACTTCTTGCGGCGAGAACTTCGACGTCGCCAGTGCATGCGCCTTCTGTCCGACGTCCGCGTACCGCGCCTCGTCGGTGCTCAGACTCTCAATCGCTTCGGCCAAGGCTTCACCATTCGCCTCGACGGCGACCGCCCCGCCACCCTCGGCGAGCTCTTCGGATGGTGTTCCGTTTCCGACGAACACCGGGCGCCCGAAGCACATCGCCTCGAGCGCCACGAGCGGGTAGTCCATCTTCGCGTAAGAGGTTCGGTTGACCATGACGACGAAGTCGCTGAGTCCGAGGAGCTCGTGGATGTGTCGGGTTTCGCCAAGCCAGCGTAGGCGAGACTCGATGCCCCATTGCTTGGCTTGCCCACGAAGACGGGAGAGCGCTTCGTCTGCTTGCGGAGTCTTCCGACGGCAGGCCATCAAGAGCACCGCATCCGGGCGGTTCCATGCCGCAAGACCTCGCAGCGCCGTTTCAGCGCCGCCGCCAAACTCGAGGTCACCCGGGTAGATCCAGATGGGCGCGGCCGCCGGAAGCTGGTGCTTCTTGCGCAGCTCGGTCCGCTCGAGCGCGGTCGGCTGCGCGAGAGGCGGCACGCACGGCGGAATGAGTCGCAACATGTTCTCGCCGACCCCCTCTTGGCGAAAGCGCTCGTACGTGAACCGCGAGAGCGCGACGGTGGCGTCTGCGAAGACAAGCTTTTTGACGGCCAGCCCCTCCGCCGGCACGCTGCATATGGTTTGGACGCTCGGCACTCGTCGGATCGCACTCGCGAGGCGACCGGCGGCCGAGCTCTTCGGGTTGGGTGCGAAAAAAAAGTGCCAGAGATCTGCAGAGCCCCCCAACAGCAGATAGCGCAAGACGCGTAGATTCTCTCTCACGCTAGGCGCAAAGCCTCCCGCGGACGCCGGGCCGTACACCCCCTCGACGCGTCCCTGGTCGATCGGGGTCGCTTGGCCGGCTCGCCCCATCAAGACTGGAGAATGGCGCCGCAGGTGTCCTGCGATGTCGCGCACGAGGTTCTTGCTGCTGTCGTTCCAAGGAGGGGCGACCGGCTTGGACACGAAGAGGACTTCCGCCATGGACCGAGGGGTTACGCTGCGCCCGGTTACGCCGCAAGTGCTTGACCTGCGAATGGTGAAGCGATAGCCAGTCGTTGCATGCTGGACACCCACAGCCCTCGAGTGAGCTACGGTGCTCGCAGGTAGACGAATCGCCGTCGTGATGCCGGCGTACAACGAAGCGAAACTGATTCGGGCGGCGCTCGAAGGCATTCCGAGCTTCGTGGACCACATCATCGTGGTCGATGACGCAAGCATTGACGCGACGAATGAGATGGCGCGCGCTTTCGGTGGGCGCGTCGATGTCATCGAGCACCAAACCAACCAAGGCGTCGGAGCTGCGATTGGGACCGGGTGTAGGTACGCGTCCTCGCTAGGCGCGGACTTCACAGCCGTGATGGCGGCGGATGGACAAATGGATCCGGCGGATCTGCCGGCCCTGCTTGCGCCTCTGATCGCTGGGGACGCCGATTACGTGAAGGGCAATCGGCTCGGCTGGCCGGCGGCACGTGAGGTGATGCCATGGCACCGCTGGCTAGGGAACCACGTGTTCTCCCTGCTGACGAGGCAAGCCATTGGCGTAGACGTGCAGGATTCGCAATGCGGTTACGCCGCGATGAATCGTCGCACGCAAAAGACGCTCGATTGGGAGCGCTTATGGAAGGGCTACGGTTACCCGAACGACCTCTTGAGCTGGCTCACAATGTGTGGTTTGCGCGTGCGAGATGTTCCGGTGCGACCGGTTTATGGATCGGAGCAGAGTGGCATGCGACTTCGCCACGTCGTGTGGATCATTCCTTTCGTGATCACGCGCGCGTGGCTTCGAAGACACGCGCGGCCAAGAGATCTCGCGCCGCAGCAGCCGCGGCAAACATGAGTGCCGGTGTCAGTGCCAGTGACCGCGATCAGTAATTACGGACGACTAGCTCTATGACGTTGCCGCGCTTTTTTGCATTGCAGTTGATCGCTCTCGGCGCTGCTACGGTGTCGATGCGGAAGTCTAGGTAGAGCTTGCGGATGACTGGGACGTCGCTGTTTGAGAGCATCAGCTTGCAACCGCGTCGGTCTAGGGCGCGGTAGACATCGCGGAGACGGGTTTGATCTTCCCGCGAGAAGCCGCCTCGCGCGTAGGCCGTGAAGCTTGCGGTATCGGAGACCGGTTCGTACGGCGGATCGAAGTAGACGAAGTCCCCCGGTTTCGCTTTTTCGAGGAGGCTCTCGAAGCCCGAGCACTCGAGCTTGGCGCCCCGCAAGGCATGGCTCGCCGCATAGAGGCCATTTTCGTTGAGGATGCGCGGGTCCTTGTACGAACCAACAGGGACGTTGAACTCGCCCTTTCGATTGACGCGGTGAAGGCCGTTGAAGCAGGTCTTGTTCAGATAGATGAACATCGCCGCACGTTTCGAGGTGGAGAGGCGGCGACCTTGGTTGTAGCGCTCGCGCACTTGGTAGTAACTCTCCTTCGAGTGACGGGTGGCGAGTGCGCGCAAGCCTTCGATCACGCTCTGCACGTCATCGCGAATCGCTGCGTAGGTCGCCACCAAGGCGGGGTTGATGTCGGTAAGAAGGGCGCGCTCGGGCAAGCGTGCGAAGAAAAGAGCGCCGCCGCCGACGAAGGGCTCGACGTGGCGCATCCGGGCGATTCCGGCAGGAAGCAGCGGTCGCAGCTGGCTCAGCAACCGGCCCTTGCCCCCGGCCCACTTCACGAAGGGGGCTGCCTCCCTCGGCTGTTGCTCGATCCTCGCTGCGACCGCTGCGGATGTCGTCATGTGTAGTATGATCACCTACACAAGGGACAATACGGAAGAAACCGGCGCGCTTTACGTCAATACCAAGAGAATTCCGTGCGCTTAGCGAGCCTTGGCAACCATTTCGCGCAGGCGATCGATCGCGTCCTCGAGCACCGGCATGGGGGGCCCGAACGAGAACCGCATGTGGCTCAAGAAGCGGGAAGGTCGGCCGCTGCGGCGCTTGCCTGGGTTGACGTCGAAGAAGTGGCCGGGCACGCAGATCACCTGCTGCTCGAGCGCCGCCCTGAAGAAGTCGTCGCTGCTCCGAATCGACGGCGGGAGCCCGCTCAGATCACCCCAGGCATAGAACGTTCCTTCCGGTTCGAGGTCGAAACGCACCCCGATATCCTTCAAGCCTTCCAGCAGAAAGTCGCGCTTCTTGCGAAACTCGGTTCGTAGCGCTTTGGTCTCGGCCAGGGTGGGGGCTTCCTGGACGAGGTCGATCGCGGCCCGCTGCATGGGGGCAACACCACCGCCGTCCAAAAACGACCCGGCGCTCGCTGCGGATTCGATGACGCGCTTCGGCCCGACAATCCAACTCACCCGAAAGCCCGGATACCGCCAGTTCTTGGTGAGCCCGTCGAAGACGACGATCGGATCTTCGTCGACGTCCTCGACGTACTGTGCGGCGCTCACGATCGACTCGTCGCCGGTCCAGACGTAATGTGAATAGAATTCGTCGAGCAAGAGGGCGCAGCCGAGGCTTCGTGACTTTTCGACCCAGCCCGCGAGGACGTCTCCCTCGATGACTTTGCCGGTTGGGTTGCACGGGTTGCTCAGTAAGATCGCGCTGAGGCCAAGACCGAGAATCTCCTCTTCGAGCTGTGCCGCGCTGAACTCGTAGCCGGACTTGGGGTCGAGAAGAATCGGAATCGGGAGGAAACGCCGGAACACGTCGAGGAGCTCTTCGTACGCGGTGTAGTCCGGCAGGAAGTGCCCGAGGTGAATAGGCGCGATCGCCGCGCATGCCCGCATCACCGCGACACGTCCGCCGCCCGCGATTGCAACGTTATCCGCGGTGTATTGCGACTTCATCCCTCGACGAAACAGCTTGTTGTAGAGGCCCGCCACCGCCTCGCGCAACTCCCAAACACCCGGTACGGGCGCGTAATCGAGATCGCTGCTGTGCACGTCGATCTGGGTGACTCGCGCCGGGGCGCCAGGGAGTGGTCCGGTGTCGGGCTGACCTTGCCCGAGATTGCACCACCCTGGTGCGTCTGTCTTGAACCCGCGCTTTTGCGCCTCGACCGTCACGTAGATCACCCCGGTACGCGGGACAGCGCGAAACGCGGCAAGCTCGGCCACGTCGTTCATGGGATTGGACCTCTCTTCGTTCATGGGCTGGCGAACTCTAGCAGAAGTCCCGAAATGCGATAGCCTTGGTCAATGGACGTGCTGCGAATCGAGGAGCTCATGGTCGACTGCGTGGTCGGGGTATACCCGCATGAGCGCAATGCCTCTCAGCCGCTCCGAGTCGACGTCGAAATGCGCCTCGACACCGAGCCTGCCGGGGTGAAGGAGAGTTTCTCGTCGACCGTCGACTACGCAACCGTCGCGTCGCAGCTCGTCTTTCTGCTCCGAAGCTGTCGCTTTCGCCTGCTCGAGACCGCTGCCCACGTTCTGGCCCGCTACCTCTTGGCGCCTCCAGCGCCCGCAGAGCGCCGGGCTCAAATCGATTCGGTCGTCGTCCGGCTGACGAAGCCAGGTGCTCTGCGTGGGTTCGCCGTGCCATCGCTGGAGATCGAGCGTCCGGCGTCGTGGTGTACGATCGAGATCGAAACGAAGCCATTCGGCATCGTCGATGTGATTCACGAGACCAAGGGTGCAGGCATCTATCGGCTCAACGTCGCCCCAGGTAAAGGGATTCCACTGCACGTGCATCGCCAAATGCGCGAATCGGAAATGGTCCTGAGCGATGGATTACTCTGTCAGGGGCAACCGTGCCCTCCCGGCACCGTCCACCGCTGGCCCCGGGATGCCGCGCACACGTATCACAACCCCACAGACCGATATCAAACGATCCTCTGCGTCGATTCACCGCGTTTCATGGAAGAAGACGAAATCGAAGTGGATGGCGAGCCGGCCGACGTGCCGGCCGAAGCGCCATGGGGTCCAATCGCGGGGCTCGGGTGAGGTGAACGTTTCCCAGGGCAGGGTGGTCATCACCGGCGCGACCCGAGGAATCGGTCGTGCCACCGCGCACGCGATTCTCGAACGGGGCGGCCAAGTGATCGCGATAAGTCGAAACGCCCGTCTCCTCGAAGAGCTGCGCCGAGAGAACGAGGCGCGCATTCGCATCGTGGTGGCAGACCTCGCAGAACTCGAAGACCTGCCGTCAGTTGCCGACCAAGCCTTCGCCGCGTTCGGCGGTGTAGATGGCCTGGTCAACAATGCGGGGATGGCGCGGTATGAGCGGGTCGGCACGATCCAACTCGAATCACTCGAAGCGCAACTTCGACTCAACCTGATGGCGCCCCTACTGTTGTCGCAGCTCTTCGCCGAGCACCTGGGAGGCCGGGATGGAGCGATCGTCAACGTGTCGAGCACGCTTTCCGAGCGTGTCGCGCCCGGCACGTCGGCTTATGCCGCAACCAAAGCCGCGCTCAACACAGTCACCAAGGCGCTAGCGCTCGAGCTCGCACCTACCGGCGTCCGCGTCAACGCCGTCCTTCCCGGGGTGGTCGACACGGACATGATTCGCGCGCCACGGCTCCGTGCTGGAGAAACGCCCCCGGTCGGGGAAGAGCTGGAAGCACGTGTGGCGGCTCAGCTCGAGGCACTGCGGTCGCGGCACCCGATCGGCCGGCTGGGCCGACCTGAAGATGTGGCGGCCGTGATCGTGGGATTGCTGGATCATCCGTGGCAAACAGGGAGCCTCGTCACCATCGACGGCGGTCTTTCGGTTGCGTGGGGTTGAAGGCCCTCGCTTTTTCTCACAGACTCCCGCGGCCGTGGCTCGAACTCAGAAGGTCGTCCTCGATGCGGACGCTATTCGACGTAGCGTACGACGTATGGCGGTGGCGATTCTGGAAGCGACCTCGGGTATCGAGGATCTCACGCTCGTGGGCATCCGTAGGGGTGGCGTCGCCCTCGCAGCGCGAATCGCCGACGAGATCGCACAGGCAGAGGGGAAAGCACCGCCGGTTGGCACCGTCGACATCTCGCTCTATCGAGATGACGCCGCAACCGCGCTCCCGAATCCCAAGATCGGTCCAACCGACATTCCCTTCGACGTGAGCGGAAGACACGTCGTGTTGATCGATGATGTTCTACAGTCCGGTCGGACGGTGCGAGCCGCCATCGAATGCCTTCAAGACCACGGGCGTCCAGCACGGGTGTGGCTCGCAGTGCTCTGTGATCGCGGCGACCGTGAGCTTCCAGTCGCACCGGATTTCGTCGGCAGGACCATCGAAGTGGATGACCGGGGTCGCCTCGACGTCTGGATAGACGCCGCGGGTCCCGACCGCGTCGTTCTAACGGAAGGCGAGTGATGGAGCCGTTCGCGCATCGTCACCTGCTCGACATCGAGGGTCTCACGCGTGCGGAAGTCGAACGCATCCTCGACACGGCTGAAGCCTTTTTCGAGGTATCCCGCAGGCCGATTCGCAAGGTTCCGACCCTGCGCGGAAAGACAGTAATCAACTTGTTCTACGAGTCGTCGACCCGCACCCGCACGTCGTTCGAGCTCGCCGGCAAGCGGTTGAGCGCCGATGTCATCAACATGAATGTCTCCGTGTCGAGCGTCAGCAAAGGCGAGACGCTTCAAGATACGTGTCGAACACTCGAAGCCATGCACCCCGACGTCGTCGTCATTCGTCATTGGGCGGCCGGCGCACCCAGCTACGTGGCCTCCAGAGTCGATTGCAGCGTCATCAATGCCGGCGACGGAATGCACGCCCATCCGACCCAAGCACTGCTCGACGCATTCACCATTCGCAAACATAGGGGTACCCTCGAAAATCTGATCGTGACGATCTGCGGCGATGTCGCGCATTCCCGTGTGGCGCGCTCGAACGCAAGGCTGCTGAGACTCTTCGGATGCGAGGTGCGCGTGGTCGGGCCTCGAACGCTCCTTCCAACTGCAGTCGATTCGCTCGGAGTCCGGGTTTACGACCGACTCGACGAGGCGCTCCAGGGTGTGGACGTGGTGATGGTTCTTCGCATCCAGAGCGAACGGCTCCAAGGGGCTCTCTTGCCAAGTCTTCGTGAATACGCTCGGACGTTTGGCATCGGCTCAAAGCAGATGGCGCTCGCCAAGCCGGACGCGATCGTCATGCATCCGGGTCCGATGAACCGCGGCGTCGAAATCGAAAGCGCAGTCGCGGACAGCGACCGCAGCGTCGTGCTCGATCAGGTCGAGGCTGGCGTCGCCGTCCGTATGGCATTGCTCTACCTCTTGGCGGGCGAGGCTACGGAGTCGCCCGCAATGGGTGAAGCAGGTTGACGGCGGTTCAGACAGGGCTCGACCGTATTGCGAGCGATGACTCGGATGCGGTTCGTTTGATCCGAGGGCGCAAGGTGGGCCTCCTTGGGCATGCTGCGAGTGTTGACTCCGAGCTTCGAGCCGCAAGCGCTGTTTTGGCTGCTGCGGGCGCGCAGGTCTCGGCGCTCTTTGGCCCCGAGCACGGTTTCGCAGGCGCGGCGCAAGACATGGTTGGCGTCGGGAGCACCGTCGCCCAGCTTCCAATCTACTCGCTCTACGGAGACGCCCCCGAGGATCTCAGCCCGAGGCCCGAGTGGCTCGACGGCCTCGACGTCATCGTCATCGATCTTCAAGACATTGGCTCTCGCCATTACACCTACGTTTGGACCGCCGCTTTGATGCTCAAAGCTGCGGCGTCCGCTGGGCTCGAGGTGGTGGTGCTCGACCGGCCAAACCCGCTCGGAGGCGTTCGAGTTGAAGGTGCACCTCAGCGCGATGGCTATCTTTCCTTTGTCGGCCTCTATCCCATCGCAGTCCGCCACGGCCTGACGATCGCCGAGCTACTGTCGTGGGTTGTGAACCGCGAGAACATGCCGCGCGATGCCCTACGAGTCGTCCCGATGCGCGGCTGGCAACGGTCGATGACGTGGAGCCAAACCGGTCTTCCTTGGGTCATGCCATCTCCCAACATGCCGACATGCGACACTGTCGTCGTCTATCCGGGAGGCTGTCTCGTCGAAGGAACGAAGCTGTCCGAAGGCCGAGGGACCACCCGCCCGTTCGAGATCTGGGGCGGGCCGAACTTGGACATGGCTAGCCTGCTGGCGCTAGACCTGCACGGCGCGACCCTTCGCCCGATCGAGTTTACCCCGACTTTTCAGAAGCACGCCGGACAGTCGTGCCGCGGTGTGCAGGTGCATGTGACCGACGCTTGGGTATTTCGTCCGTACGAAGCGTATCAGCGCATGTTGGCGGCAGTGCTCCGGTCCGAGCCGATCGAGGCAAGATGGCGGACGGAGACCTACGAGTTCGTTTCGGATCGACCGACGATCGATCTTCTCACAGGCGGGCCGGAGTTCCGTACGGCGGTTGATGAGGGTGCTCCGCTCGACGATGGGCTCGGGTCCGAAGCTCGCGGCGCTGCGCAATTCGATGATGAGCGACGCGCATCGTGGCTCTACGAGAAGTGACGGTAGCCGGGCCGGTCGAATTGAATGGGTCGACCTTCGTCATCGAGGACTTGCACTTCGCGCGCTCTGACGATCTCGCCGATCGAAGTAGCTGGGATCCCGGCGGCATCGGCGGGTGCCGTGAACAAGAGCTCGTAGTCCTCCCCCCCGGTCAGCGCCAGCTCGACTGGATCGAGGTCGAGGGTCTTGCAGAGCTTCAGGTAACCCGGCGCCTTAGGAAGATCCTTTGCGTAGATCACCGCGCCAACGCCGGAAGCTGCGCAGACGTGCTGTAAGTCCTGCAGGCAACCATCCGAGATGTCGATGGTGGACGTAGCGCAGCGAGCCAGTTCCTGCACGATGCGGCCGTGGACCGGCGGGCGACGCCACCGCGCGACGAAGCTCTCCGCATTCTCGAGGTCGGACGCTCCTGCTTGCAGGAGCGCCAGTCCGAGTGCCGCTCCGCCGAGCTCGCCCGTGACGTAGATCCGGTCGCCTGGCCGCGCGCCACTTCGCATGATCGGTTTCGCTTCTGGCAGCCCAAAGACGGTAGTCGTGATCGAAAGCGAATGGCCGTGACTGAGGTTCCCCCCGATGATCCGGGCGCCCGTGAGCTCCGAGGCCTCCGCGATGCCCTCGATGAGCTCACGATAATCCGCGTCGGCGAAACCGTTCGGCAGGGTCAGAGCGATCACCGCCCCGCTCGGGGTCGATGCCATTGCCCATACATCGCTCGCCGCGGCGATCACGGCACGCCGACCGAGCTCGCGACAGGAGATCAGGTCACGACGAAAGTGAACGCCTTCGACTTGGGCATCGACGGTCACGATGGTCGGGCGACCACCGAAATCGATGACCGCCGCGTCATCGCCGATCCCGACGATCACCTCGGAAAAGGAGACTGTTCCCTTTTCGAAGCGCTTTTTGAGCCAGTCGATCTTGGCGAACTCGTCATGCATCGTCGTCGGCAGCTGGAAGCTTGATGACGAATACTGTGCCCGCGTCCACCTCGCTGGTCACTTCGATTTTTCCGTCGTGCCCATCGACCAGTTGCTTCACGATGGAGAGTCCAAGGCCGGCGCCTCCATGCTCTCGCGTCGTGCCGCCATCGATCTGATAGAAAGCGTCGAAAATTCGAGCAAGTTTGTCTTCTGGGATGCCACGACCCGTGTCGCGCACCGTCAGCACGACCGCAGGCTGGGTGCTCCGGAATAACGCGGCCCCAAGTCCGTCGGCAATACCCGAATCGAGTGATCCAGGCTCGGCCGAAAGCTCTACCTCGCCTCCCTCTGGTGTGAACTTCACCGCGTTCTCCGCTAGGTTCACGATGATCTGCCGAAGGCGCACCGGGTCTCCGTGAACTCTTGGTGTGTCTTCATCGACGTTGATCTCGAGACGGATGTTGCCGCGATTTGCGGCAGGTACGACCGTCGATCCCACGTCTGACAGCAGGGCCCTCGCGTCGACCGCCTTTTTGTTCAGCCTGAGCGAGTCCGCCTCCAGCTGACCGAGGTCGAGCAGGCTGCTGATCAAACCCAATAACTGGTCAGCCTTGGCGCGGATCGTTCGAAGAAACTCCGACTGACCGTCACTGAGCGTACCTGCTGCGCCACTTTCAAGCATCTCGGCGTAGCCAATGATCGACGTGAGAGGAGTGCGAAGCTCGTGACTGACCGTCGCCAGGAAGCTCGACTTGAGCTTGTCGAGCTCTTTGAGCTCGGCGAAGGACGCCTTGAGACGCTCGTTCTTTTCGGCGAGCTCTCGGTAATTTTCTCGCACGTTCGCGACCTGCATCGTCGATGCGAGTTGAGCACGATGTCCGGAGAACACCAGAAGCTCGAGCATCCCTTGCATGTGCGCCACAAGCTTTTCCGCGACATCATCGCGAACTCGGGGCATCGCAGCGAAGTGTGCGAGGGCTGTCTTTGCGTCGATCGCCGAATCCACCGAGGACAGCGACGATGGAGCCTTTTTCGTGCCGGCTGGCACGTAGGGCCCCACGATGAACCGTCCGATCAAGCGACCCTGGTAGGAAAGAGGAGCCACGCGGTAGACGGCACCGGTGAAACACGGATGGACTATCGCCCGATCGGTCGGCTCTACGTCGCGGACCGCGCTGACGGTGTTTGCGCATGCTTTTTCCCCGCCGGCAAGCGTATTGAGGTACCGACAAAGCGGTCGCTCCTGATGCGCATCGGCCAGCAAGTCGCCTTCGTGCGAAACCACGCGCACTGGAAGCCCAAACAAGGCGAAAAAAGACTTGCACACCATGGTAACGGCGTCCCTGCTCAGCACGTCCTCAAGGCGCACGACGTCTCCCATGAGAAGGTCTGCGGCGCTGGTGTCGTCGTGCATCATCGCCCGCGTTGCCTCGGATCGTGCTTGAGCGTGGACTCTAGCTCGGTCAAGAGGCGAGTCGGGTTTATTCCGAACTTCTCTTCGAGCCCGTGCTCCGTCTCGAGGTTGTTCCACGTCTCCCGAATCAGCCCCAACAACGTTTGAACGACCCCGTAGCCTCGAGTGGCTACCGCTTTGTAGATCGTGGCCCGGCTTTGCGCGGCTATGGCTTCCAGCTCTTCGTCCGTTCGAATCCCTTCGAGGTCTCGTTTGTTGAACTGAATGATGATCGGAATCCGTTCTGGATCGATCCCGATCTCGGCGAGGTTCTCTTTGAGGTTGGCGAACGACTCCCTGTTCGCGTCGTCCTCGCTCCGTTGAGAGTCGGCCACGAACGCGACCCCATCAGCTGCTTGAAGAACGAGCCGGCGCGTCGTGTTGTGCATGACCTGCCCCGGAACGGTGAAGAGCTTCAAGCGCACCTTGAGCCCACTTTCCGAGCTTACGGTGATGGGCAGCATGTCGAAGAAGAGTGTTCGATCGTTTTGGGTTTCGAGAGTCATGAGCTCTCCACGCGTATTCGAGGCAGCGAGCCAGTGGATCGCGCGTAGATTCGTTGTTTTGCCACTGAGCGCGGGCCCGTAGTACACGAGCTTCACAGTCAGCTCTTTCGCCCCGAAATCTACCTGCATGCCGTGTCGAGCACGCGTTCTGACCGCGAGCCTATCCCCGCATCATCAGCCACGCGCCCACCCCCATTAGGCCCAACATGATAGCGAACGCGACCCACTGAAGCGTTCTTTTGTGCTCTACCGTGGCGGGCATGATCCGGGTGTCCTCCAGTTGCTGGGTGGCTAGCGCGATTAGCTTGTCGATTTGTTTGGAGGCCTCTTCTCTGCGCAAGGGGTCGCGTTCGCGAACCTCCCGGTAGTGTTTACCCGCCTCGGACAGTCGATCGAGGGAGACGCAAACCGCGACGAATCGCCGGTGCGCTTCCGCGTTCCCCCACTCGGCTTCGACCCGCGCCCACGCTTCGTCGATCGGATCCACCGACTACCAAGGGTAGCATGCGCCGCTACAGACAAAAATGGCCTAAAATGAGCCCACAGATGCCAATTATGCCCATACCCCGCGGCTGTGGAAGCGGGGCGGACCGCCTGAGCGTTGATCAAAATGAGAGATCGGATTCCCACCCTTGATCCCGCGACCCATACCCCCCTACATCACTGGGAAAAACGTATTGGATTCCATCACTTGGACAACAGAAAGAAGTTGACATGGGTGGCGCTCGCCCCTTAGCTTCCGGCCTTAGTGGGAATCAGTGGGATCAAGTGCCAATACACCCCCAACTGGCCCCCAACTAGGGACGCGAGGAGAAGTTGTTCCGAGGACGCTACGAGCACAGCATCGATGCCAAAGGCCGCACGTCAGTACCCTCGCGCTTCCGCGAGGTGATGACCGCTCAAGGCGACTCGAAGCTGGTGTTGACCACCGGCTTGGATGCCTGCCTCGTCGCCTATCCCATGGCCGAGTGGATCGCCTTCGAGGACCGCTTGTCGCTCCTCCCACAGTTCGACGCCGACGTCGTGACCTTGAAGCGCATCTACGTGTCTGGGGCGGTGGAGTGCGATGTCGACAAGGTAGGGCGGTTGCTGATCCCGGCTGCACTGCGAAAGCACGCTCGGCTGAAACGAGATGCCCTTTGGGCAGGCATGGGGGCGTACCTCGAGCTTTGGTCGAAAGAGACCTTCGAAGGCCTTCGCAAAGCCGCTCTTGCCGACGATGACCGTCGTTTGGCGATCTCAAAGCGGCTGGCGGAGCTCGGGCTATGATGGCCTTCGACCACACGCCGGTCTTGCTCCAAGAAGTGCTCGAGTATCTACGTCCTGTCTCGGGCGGCGTGTATGCGGACGTGACCCTCGGCGGCGGGGGCCATGCTCGGGCTATCCTGGAACGAAGCGCGCCTGACGGTCGGGTGGTGGGCACCGACCGGGATCCACAGGCTGTCGACGCCGCCCGCGTAGTCCTTCGTGAATATGGTGACCGGGTCACTCTGCGTAAGGCTCGCATGCGTGATCTTTCCGAGGTCTTGCGCTCGGTGGGGATCGCGCAGGTCGATGGAATCGTCGCCGACCTCGGGGTCAGCTCGGCACAGCTCGACCAGGGCGATCGGGGCTTCTCTCTGGCAAAGGATGGCCCAATCGACATGCGCATGGACCCGACGGAAGGAGAAACCGCTCTCGAGCTGATCGCCAGAACGGATGCAGAAGAGCTTGCGAACGTCATCTATCGATACGGGGAAGAGGGGCGTTCACGTCGCATCGCGCGCTCACTACGGCATGCGTACGAAGAGGGCGAGCTCGAAACTACCGCCGACCTGCGCCGGGCCGTCCATCGCGCCATCGGCCCTCGTCGCAGCCGCATCGACCCCGCAACAAGAACGTTTCAGGCGCTTCGCATCGCGGTGAACGACGAGCTTTCCGAGCTCGAGTCGCTGCTCGAACAGTTGCCGAGTGTGCTTCGAGAAGGCGGGGTGGCGGCGGTAATCAGCTTTCACTCCCTCGAGGACCGAATGGTCAAGCATTCGTTCCGCGACAGCGCTCAGCTGACTCCACTCACCAAGCGTCCCGTCATGGCATCGGATGAAGAACGGCAGGACAACCCAAGGTCCCGCAGCGCCAAGCTCCGGGCGGCGCGCAGGTTGGAGGTGGCCGCATGAAGCAGCGCTTCTTGCCGTTGTGGTGCGTCGCGGTCTTGGCAACCGCGGCGGCATTCGTGGTGCATCTTGCGATTCGATTCGAGACCGTGCGACTCGGTTACGAGGTGAGTGACGAGCGTTCCCGACAGCGCGAGCTTTTTCAGGACCGCCGGCTCCTCTCGATCGAGGCTGCCACGCTTCGACAAAGCGGTCGGATCGAGACGATCGCGCGTGGGACGCTAGGCATGGAGGTCCCAAAACCGACACGCATTGTCACGATGAGCGAGGCGCGGCAGCCCGTGGCTTCGGGGAGAGTCCGGTGAAAGCACGCTCCAATCGACGTCATCGATGGTTTCGCGCGCGGATCGCCATCCTCGGCTTCGGGCTCTTGTGTGTCGCCACGCTAGTGTTGGTGCGCGCGTTTCAACTCCAGGTCGTCGGGGGCGATCGACTTCGTGAGATGGCCGAAGGACAGCACCTCCGAGAGCTCCGCGTATCTCCCCGGCGTGGCGCGATCTACGACCGACATGGAGCCGAGTTGGCCGTCAGCGTCGATGTGGACAGCGTCTATGCCAATCCGCGCCGCTTGCGGGCGATGGACCAAGACCCCGCAAGGACAGCCCGGAGACTGGCGGCGGTGCTCGACGTGGACGCGAAACAGCTGGCAACCCGACTAGCGACCGATCGTTATTTCGTATGGATTGCGAGGCGCGTCACGCCCCACGAGGCGACCCGTATCGCGGAGCTCGACATTCCCGGCATCGGTCTCACGACCGAGGCCCGTCGCTACTATCCGAACCGCCATCTGACGGCGCATCTCTTGGGGTTCGCCGACATTGACGGCCGCGGTATCGAGGGAGTCGAGCTGGCTTTCGAGAACGAGCTGCGTGGCTCCGACCGGAGGGTGGAGTCGATTCGTGATCGACGCGGTCAGGTCGTATTCTCAGACGAAATGATGGACGACCTGTCGAGCGAGGGGCAGAACGTCGTGCTCACGATCGACAAAGCGATCCAACACATTGCAGAGCGCGAGCTTGCCCTCGGTGTGCGGACGTTCGAGGCACGCGGTGGAAGCGTCGTCGTCATGGACCCGTCGACAGGAGAGATTCTGGCGTTAGCAAACTATCCACCCTTCAATCCGAACGAACCTTCCAGACATCCCATCGCGCACAGGAGAAACCGCGCGGTGGTCGACCGGTTCGAGCCCGGATCGACCGTAAAGCCGTTCACGATGGCCGCTGCTCTTGCTGCCGGTGCAGTGCGACCGGATCAGTCGATCAACTGTGAAAACGGGGTGACACGAATCGGAGGCCGCCGGCTTCACGACGCCCACCCGTACGAGTGGCTCACGCCCACACAGATCCTCGCGTACTCGAGCAACATCGGCACTGCGAAGATTGCGCTCGAGTTGGGCAAGCGCGATCTCTACCGCTCGTTCCGAAGATTCGGCTTTGGGGAGTCGACTGGACTCGGTGTCCCTGGGGAGGCGGCTGGCATTCTTCGTCACTATCGTGGCTGGTACGAGATCGACGTGGCTGCGGTGTCCTTCGGCCAAGGGATGAGCGTCACCAACGTACAGCTCGCGACCGCGATGAGCGCGATCGCCAACGGCGGTCGGTTGATGCGACCGACCTTAGTTCGCCGCATCACCGATGCGCAGGGGGCGACTCTCGAAGAAACCAAGCCACAAGTTCGCCGTCAGGTCGTTCCTCGCCGCGTGGCAAAGCTGGTTGGAGAGATGCTCACGGCAGTCACCGAGCCGGGGGGCACGGCGATGGAAGCTGCGGTGGACGGCTATCTCGTGGCGGGTAAGACCGGCACGGCGCAGAAAGCCGATTACATTCACGGCGGGTACGCCAAAGACAAATGGCTCGCATCGTTCATCGGTTTCGCACCGGCGGACAAGCCGTCGGTGGCGATCTCCGTCGTGATCGACGAGCCGGTCATCGCACATTACGGGGGCACCGTCGCGGGCCCGGTCTTTAGGCGGATCGCCGAGGTTACGCTCCGCCACATGGGAATTGCGCCGGACCGCGGACGCGCCGTCCTGGCCGAAATGAAGGGGAAGCCAGAGGTCGAACCGGCCGCCAAAGCAGTGCCCGCCGGTAAGATCGACGAGGGCCAAAGCTCCGTTCCCGACGTTCGGCGCCTGCCGCTTCGACGCGCTGTCGTCACGCTCCACGCAGAGTCGCTGGTTCCCGAAGTCAGTGGCTCGGGTCTCGTCGCTCGACAGGACCCGCCGCCCGGCACCGTGGTGTCCCATGGATCCACCGTGCGGCTGCAGCTCGATCGACTTAGGCTCGACCAGAACGCGGCCGTCCCCCCAAAGGGCAGCACTTCTCTGGCTGCCGCGGTGCCCCGGAGGCCGCATGAGCCATGAGTCGGAGGCGACGATGACGCTCGCGGAGCTCCGAAGCAGCGGGGTCGGGGGTCGCCTGATGGGCTCGCCAGCGCAACGCATCCGCGGCGTCCACCACGATTCGCGTAGCGTAGTCGATGGCGATTTATTCGTGGCCGTGACAGGGCAAAGCCACGATGGGTTGCGGTTTGTCGACGATGCGCTGACCCGCGGCGCCGTCGCGGTGATGGCGGAGCGACCGATCGAGCGCGATGTCCCGCAACTGATCGTGGAGGATGCCCGCGTAGGTCTTGGCCTCGCCGCGGAGTTGGTTTACGGCAGTCCGACCAGTCGTCTGCACACGGTCGGGATTACCGGCACCAACGGGAAGACCACGACAGCGTATCTCCTCAAGCAGGCCATCGAGAAAGGCTCAGGGAAGGCCGCTCTGATCGGAACGACGGGTCTCTTCGTGGGCGCGACCGAGGTCGATTCTGCGCACACGACGCCGGAGGGTGACGACATCTCGCGGTTCGCGCGAGACGCTCTCAGAGCGGGTGCGACCCATCTCGTCCTCGAGGTGTCGAGCCACGGCTTGGCGATGCGCCGGGTAGACGCCATCGATCTAGAGATCGCCGCGTTCACCAACCTCTCCCGAGATCACTTGGATTTTCACGACACGTTCGAAGAGTATGGCGACGCGAAGGCTCGCCTCTTCACCGAGCTTCTCCCCAAACGGGCGGTCGTGAACGTCGATGATCCATTCGGCGCAGAGATCGCGATCCGCGCTGCGATGCCTGTCGTCCGGTGTTCCCGGCGTCCGCAGAGCGACGCCGAAATCGTCGCGACGGAGTGGTCGGCGACGCGTGCCGGGATCGAGGCGACCGTCGACACACCGAAGGGATCGGTGCGACTTCGAAGTCCGATGCTCGGGGAGCACAACCTCGAGAACCTTCTGGTTGCGCTTGGGTGCGTTCACGCGCTCGGCTTGGATATCGACCGGGCTGTCGAGGCGTGGCGCGAAGCTTCAGGAAGCCCTGGTCGGCTCGAGCAAATCGCGCATCCTCGGGACGTTGCCGTGTTGGTCGACTACGCACACACGCCAGACGCGCTTCACCGTGTCCTAGACGCCATGCGGGCGATCACGCCGGGCAGATTGATCGTCGTGTTCGGGGCCGGGGGTGACCGTGACCGCGGCAAGCGTCCGCAAATGGGGCAGGCGGCTGCGGAAAGAGCGGACCTTTGCGTGATCACCAGCGACAATCCGCGCAGCGAAAGTCCGCAGGACATCCTCGACGAGGTCGAAGCAGGAGCCAGGAACGCCGGCATGCCGCGCTGCGAGCCCGAAGAGCTGTCTACCACGGCCCGGGGGTACTGCTGTGTGCTCGACCGGCGCGCGGCGATCAAAGCCGCGATTCGATCGGCGCGCGAAGGCGATACCGTGCTTCTCGCCGGCAAGGGCCACGAGACGTATCAGATAGTCGGGACCAAGCGCTTCCGCTTCGACGACCGTCAGGAAGCTCAGGCAGCCATTGCCGATCTCGGAGGAGGGGCGTAATGGCCACGGCGATCCCTTCGAACGAGGCGAGCTTCCAAAGCGCACAGATCGCGGCGGTGACGGGCGGTAATCTGAGCGGACCGCCGTGGGAGAGCGTAGCGGGTGTCGTGACCGACTCGCGCGCGGTCGCGGACGGAAATCTGTTCGTTGCTCTTCGCGGCGAGCACTTCGACGCCCACGACTTCGTGGAGCAAGCCGCGGGGGCCGGTGCAACGGCAGTGATGGTCGCGCGAGGAACCACACTGCCCGATCACATCAGCGCCGTCCACGTGGACGACACCCTTCGAGCGCTCGGAGATCTCGCACACGCGCACCGGAACGCCTGGACCGGGACTGTCATCGGCATCACCGGCTCGGTCGGCAAAACCACGACCAAAGACCTGGCGGCGGCCGCCCTTGATGCCACCGGCCGGAAGGTGCTGAAGACCGCAGGCAACCTCAACAATCGCATCGGTGTTCCGATGACGATCCTGCAGCTCGGCCCGAGCTTCGACACCGCCGTCATCGAGATGGGATCGAGTGAGCCGGGCGAGATTGCACGCCTTGCTGAAATCGCGGCGCCCGATGTCGGCGTCGTGACCCGCGCGACGCTTGCTCACACCGAAGGTCTCGGCTCCGTGGAAGCGGTCGCCGACGAAAAGATGGCGCTTCTTCGAGCGCTCGGGCCGGACGGGATCGCGGTGACCTACGGAGACGATAGCGCGCTCAAGAAGCGAGCGGCGGTGGTCATGGCTCGCCGCAAGCTTTTTTACGGGCGTGCCGCCGAGAACGACGTTCGAGTTCTGGATTGGAAAATCGATCAAAGTCACACGCAGGCAAGCTTGCAAGTGCGGGGCCAAGCCACCGAGGTCATCCTTCAGTTGTTGGGGGAGGGTGCTGTCCTCAACGCCGCAGCCGCGCTCGCTACCGTGTTTGGTCTCGAGCTCTCCCTCGAAGATGCGGTTCGTGGCATGGCTACCCTCGAGCCGTCTCCCGGGCGTCTGCATCCGAGGTCGGGCGCAGGCACGCGATTGGTCATCGACGACACCTACAACGCAAACCCGGCTTCGGTCGAAGTCGCGGTTGCGACAGCTCGAGCGGTGGCAGACCAGCGGGGCGCTCCGTTGGTGGTCGTCCTAGGCGACATGAAAGAGCTCGGCGCACGGAGTGCGGAGGCACATCGAAAGGTCGGGGAGCTGGTAGCGGACGCTGACGCGTTCCTTTTCATCGGGTGCGGCGATGCAATGCACGAAAGCGTCGACGTCGCGAACGCGCGTGGGATCGACACGCTCTGGTTCGAGGATGCAGCCGATTGTTCGCAGCTCTCGGACCGCTTGCCTCTGAATGCAGTCGTTTTGGTCAAGGGCTCACGTTCCATGGAAATGGAGCGCGCGATCGCGCCGATGCTCGAGGAGGAGGATCGGCGATGATCTACTACCTCCTCTATCCGCTCCATACCCACGACGCGCTGTCATTCCTCAATGTGCTCCGCTATCTGCCCGTACGTTTCCTTGCGGCGACGATGACCGCCCTCCTGTTGACGTTCGGCCTCTATCCATGGTTCATCCGCCGCCTACAGCGAAGGCAGATCGGCCAAGTGGTTCGCACGGACGGCCCCGAAACCCATTTGTCCAAGGCGGGAACGCCGACGATGGGTGGCGCGCTCATGCTGCTTGCCTTGGTTTTGTCCACCGTGTTGTGGGCGGACCCCGCCAACTCGATGGTGTGGGTCGTCACCTTGGTTACGGTGGCTTACGGAGTCGTCGGCTATATCGACGACGCTTCAAAGATCCGGAAGCGTTCGACTGGAGGGCTGGCCGGCCGACACAAGTTACTTCTCCAGTTCGCGACTGCCATCGCGATATGTGGGTGGCTCTTCTACGGCGAGGCGGGCCTCCCGGACGATTGGCTCGAAATCCGGCACCGACTCGCCGCGCCGTTCTTTGCGTTCTCCAAGTACCCGTTCGAGCTGCCGCCGTGGCTCTACGTGGTCTTCGCATCCATTGTGATCGTTGGAACCTCGAACGCGGTCAATCTCACCGATGGGCTCGACGGGCTGGCGATCGGGCCGGTGATGATCTCGGCGGGTACCTATGCGATCCTGGCCTATCTCGCGGGCCTGACGCTATTCGGCAATGTCGTCGCGGATTATCTCGACATCCCGCACATCGAAAGCGCCGGTGAGCTCAGCATCTTCGCCGCTTCGGTGGTGGGCGTCGGCTTCGGCTTCCTCTGGTATAACACCTATCCTGCGCAGGTCTTCATGGGTGACGTCGGTTCGCTGGCCCTCGGCGGGGGGCTGGGGGCACTGGCCGTCCTCACGAAGAACGAGCTCCTTTCGTTGATCCTTTGTGGGATCTTCGTGGTCGAGGCGGTCAGCGTCATCGTGCAAGTCGGGTACTTTCGGTTCACCGGCCGGCGCATCTTTCTGATGGCGCCGATCCATCACCACTTCGAGAAGATGGGCTGGCCCGAGCCGCGAGTCATCGTCCGCTTCTGGATCATCGCCATCATGCTCGCCGTCGCGAGCCTCGCCACGTTGAAGCTGAGGTGAAAATGGAGCTCTCGGGGAAGAACACGATGGTCGTCGGGCTCGGGGAAACCGGGCTTGCGGTCGTCCGCTTTCTTCGAACGCGCGGCGCCAACGTTCGCGTCAACGACCAGCGTGACGCACAAGCCCTCGGGCAGGCAGCCCGCGCAGCCGAAGCTCTCGGCGCAGAGCTTGTTCTCGGTGGCCATCCCGACGGCGCCTTCGAGGGCCTCGATCTCATCGTCGTTTCGCCCGGTGTTCCACGGCTCGAGCCGCTCGAGCGGGCCGAAGAGCGCGGTACCTCGGTCGTCAGCGAGATCGAGCTGGCGGGCAGATACATTCAAGCCCCGATCGTCGCGATTACCGGAACAAACGGGAAGAGCACCGTCACGACCTTGATCGGCGAGATGTGCCGTCGCCTGGATCGTCCGATCTTCGTCGGTGGAAACCTCGGTCGTCCGATGATTGATGCGATCGACTCGGATGCGACGTCGCCAAACGGCATGGTCATCGTCGAGCTCTCGAGCTTTCAGTTGGAGCGGGTGTCGAGGCTCAGGGTGCACGTTGCAGTGCTTCTCAACGTGACCGCTGACCACTTGGACCGATATCCCTCGTTCGAAGCCTACACGGCGGCAAAGGCCCGAATTTTCGAACGGCAAGAGGCCGATGACTACGCGGTTCTCCCAGCCGATGCGCCGGCGCTTCGCGACCTCGTTCGGGGAGACGGGACGGTCGTCCTGTTCGGAGGCCGAGCCGGGGACGTTCGCGTCGAAGAAAGCGTGCTGCTCGACGTGCAAACTTCACTGCGGGTTCCCGTGGGCGATTTACGCCTCCGGGGCTCTCACAACGTGTCCAATGCTTGTGCGGCGAGCCTGGCGGCGCGGCTGCTCGGGGTTGCCGACGACGACATCGCCTCCGTTCTACGCGATTTCGCGGGCCTTCCTCATCGCATGCAACACGTCCGCGCGGTCGACGGCGTGGAATACATCGACGACTCGAAGGCGACCAACGTCGGCGCGGCGGTCGCCTCGATCGATGGTCTCGGCGAGACCGGAGGTAAAGTGATCCTCATTGCGGGTGGTGTGGACAAGGGCGGCAGTTACCTGCCCTTACGGCAACGGATGGATCACCTGGGAAGAGCCGTGGTCGTCCTCGGTGATGCTGCACCGCTGATCGAAGAAGCGTTTGCCGGCTCCGAGATCGGGCTCCGCCACGCGAGAACCATGGACGACGCGGTGGCCCAAGCGGCCTCACTGGCCGAGCCCGGAGACACAGTCCTTCTCGCGCCGGCATGCTCGAGCTTCGACATGTTTCGATCATACGCCGAACGAGGCGACGTATTCCAGCAAGCTGTCGCAACCCTTGGAGGAACACGATGAGTCCGTCTTCGAAGCCACCGCCGATGAAACCAGGGCCCATCGACATGTCTCTCGCCGCCACGCTCGTGGGTTTGATCGCCTTCGGCGTCGTGATGGTCTACAGCGCGAGCGCGGTCTACGCGAATCGTATGTACGGAGACGGAATGCACTTTCTAGTGCGGCAGACGCTCTTTGCGTCGATCGCTCTGGTGGTGCTGGCTGTCTCGAGCCGCATCGACCTTTCTCTCCTGCGGCGATTTACGTATCCGACCCTGCTGATTGCGGTGGTGCTCATGGTGGCCGTGGCCCTGGGCCTTGGTCGGAGCGCCGGAGGAGCTACGAGGTGGATTCGCATCGGGTACCTCAACGTCCAGCCTGCCGAGCTGGCCAAGCTCGCCATGGTCCTGTGGTTGGTGCACTCGCTCGCCAAGAAGGCCCATCGCGTTCGAACCTTCTCGATCGGCTTTTTGCCCCACGTACTCGTCATGGCACTCTTGATGTTGCTGTGCCTGGCACAGCCGGACTTCGGGAGCGCCGTGATGATCGCGCTCCTGACCTTCGTCGTCCTGTTCGCAGCGGGGGCCAAAGCGGGATACCTGCTAGGCGGCGTGCTGGTGGCGCTCCCAATCGGCTACGCAGCCATCGCGTCCTCTCCGTATCGAATGCGCCGCATCCAGGCGTTTCTCGAGCCGTTCGAGCATCGTCAGGGGGCAGGCTACCAAATCACCGAGTCGTTGATGGGCTTTGGTTCCGGCGGTTGGGCAGGGGTGGGGCTCGGCGACGGCCGTCAAAAGCTCCTTTTCCTGCCCGAGGCGCACACCGATTTCGTGAGCGCGATCGTCGGTGAGGAGCTCGGTTTCCTCGGGGTTGCCGCGCTCTGTTTGGCGTTCGCGTGGCTGGTCTTCGGCGGGCTTCGCGCAGCGTGGCGCAGCCCAGACGAGTACGCAGGCTACCTCGCGGCCGGCATGACCCTGTTCATCGGGCTTCAGGCATTCACGAACCTCGCCGTGGCGATGGGGCTCCTACCCACGAAGGGTTTGGCACTTCCATTCGTCAGCTATGGCGGTTCATCTTTGCTCGTCAACGCGGCGGCTGCCGGGCTCGTTCTCAATGTTTCGCGCTTTGCGGTCGAACCGGCCGAAGAAGCGGTGAAGAGCGTCAAGCGAAAGAGAATGAAGCCGCGGATGCGAATGGCCGAGGGAGGTGCACGATGATCGAACGCATCATGGTAGCGGGCGGCGGCACGGGGGGACACCTCTTTCCGGGCCTCGCAGTCATCGAAGAGATGCGACGGCGCATTCCAACCCTCGGGGTAAGGTTCGTAGGCACGGCGCGCGGGATCGAAGCCCGCATATTGCCTGGGCGTGGAGAGTCGCTCGATCTCCTCAAGGTCACCCCTTTGAAAGGGCAAGGTCTTGGCGATCGATTCGCCAGCCTCGCCCGAATCCCCGGCGCCGTGATGCAAGCCTCGTCGTTGATCCGAAGCTTCCAACCCGACCTCGTTCTTGGGGTCGGTGGCTACGCGTCGGGGCCTGTGCTGCTTGCGGCGTCATTGAGCGGCCGTTCCACCGCCCTGCTCGAGCAAAACGCCCACGTCGGCATGACGAATCGACTCCTCTCCCGGTTCGTCGACCGCGCCTACATCACTTTCGACCACACCGCAGAAGTGTTCGGCCAAACGAAGTCCAGGCTAACGGGGAACCCCGTGCGACGTGAATTCGTCGAGCACGCACGTCGCGCGCTTGCCGACCCTGAAGGCTTCGAGTCGAGGGCGCGCACGATTCTCGTTCTCGGCGGCTCACAGGGGGCACGCAAGCTCAACGAGGACGTCCCGCGAGCGCTCGCCAAGGTGGGCCTCCCCGGTCGCGGCCTTCGCGTCGTGCATCAGACCGGCGAATCGATGCGCGACGAGGTGGAAAAAACTTATCAGAACCTTGGAATCGATGCTCAAGTAGTTACCTTCATTGATGAAATGGCGAGGGCCTATTCCAATGCAGCGTTGGTGATGGCGCGCGCAGGAGCGACGACACTTGCAGAGCTCTGCGCGATCGGGCGCCCCTCAATTCTCGTCCCTTTCCCGTTTGCAGCCAACGACCATCAAGCGAAAAACGCGGCCGCCCTCGAGGAGCAAGGGGCGTCGGTCTGCATTCCCGAATCCGAGCTCGACGTGGACGCTCTTGGCACCCTGGTGGCTGCGCTTCTGGACGACCCGGCCAAGCGCCAAGCCATGTCGCTCGCCGCCCGTCGGCACGGTCGACCTGATGCTGCCGCAACCATCGTCGACGACATGATCGGATGGCTTGGCGGCGCGCAGCCACGTGGGGAAGGCTCGGTCCCGTCCGTGAGCGCGCCTCCCGTTGGCACGAACCAAAGCGGGCTCGTGCCGGCGCCGATGCTCCGTCTCGGCGAGGGCCATGTAGCCCTACGACAGGCCATCCCTCGGCGTCGGCGCCCGGTTGTCGTCGACGGGGCTGTGTGGGAGTAAGCGGGGATGTTTCGCGGTCGAATTCGGTCGATCCATTTCGTCGGCGTCGGCGGCATTGGGATGAGCGGAATCGCCGAAGTGCTACTCGACTCCGGTTTCGAGGTTACCGGCTCGGATCTTCGCGAGAATGATTACACCCGACGCCTCGCTGACAAAGGCGCGAAAATCTTCGTCGGCCATGACGCTGAGCAGGTCGCGGAGGCCGATGTGGTCGTGTTCTCATCGGCGGTGCCCGCGACGAATCCCGAGCTGGTGGCGGCACGACGGCGCGGGGTGCCTGTGATTCCCCGAGCCGAGATGCTCGGTGAGCTCATGCGCCTGAAAGACGGCATCGCGATCGCGGGCTCCCACGGAAAAACCACGACCACATCCTTGGTGGCGACCATACTTCGGGGCGCAGGGCTCGATCCAACCGTCGTCATCGGTGGCAAGCTGAACGCCCTTGGCTCGGGCGCCGCCATGGGCGCGGGCGACTTGTTGGTTGCCGAGGCCGACGAGTCAGACGGCTCGTTCCTGCACCTCATTCCGGCGGTCGCCGTGGTCACCAACATCGATCCCGAACACCTGGATCACTATGGAAGCCTCGATGGGGTCAAAGACGCCTTTGTCGGCTTCGCCAACCGAGTTCCTTTTTACGGTGTCGTGGTCGCCTGCCTCGATCACCCGAACGTCCAAGACATCCTCCCGCGGATCGATAAGCGCATCGTTACATACGGCTTTTCCGCGCAAGCCGACTACCGTGCACGCAATCCGGTCTACTCGGGGCTGTCGGTGGGTTTTGATGTCGAACACCGCGGCCAGAGCCTCGGCCAATTCGAAGTCCGCATGCCCGGGGCGCACAACGTCTTGAATGCGCTTGCGACCATCGTGGTTGCCGACGAGCTGCGTGTCGACCGTGACCAAGTTCGGACGGCGCTTCGGACATTCGAGGGGGTGCAGCGGCGCTTTTCGGTCGTGGGCGAGGTCGGCGGTGTAACCGTGGTCGACGACTACGGGCATCATCCCGCGGAAGTCGAAGTCACGCTGGAGGCCGCCCAACGCGCCTACGGCGGGAGATTGGTCGTCGCCTTCCAGCCGCACCGCTATACCCGCACGCGCGATCTCTTCGATGAGCTGACCCGGGCCTTCAACCGAGCCGATGTCCTATTCTTGACCGACGTGTACGCGGCGGGTGAAAACCCAATCGAGGGGGCCGATGCGCGCCGGCTCGCTGAAGCGATTCGCGCGCACGGTCATCGAGACGTGACGCTGGTAGAGAACCGGACCGAATTGGCCGAGGCGATACGGGCCCGGGTGCAGCCCGGGGACGTCGTCATTACTCTCGGTGCTGGGGACATCACCCTGACCGCCCCGGAGCTCCTCGAGGTGCTCAGCTCATGAATCGGCGCCGGACTGCGGCGGGCCGGAAGCGTCTCGCGCCGAAAAAGCGAAAGACTCCTCCGAAGAAACGTCCCACCAAGCAACGTCCGACCGCCAAGCGCCAGGCCAAGAAGAGCCCCGCCAAAAGGGCTCCTCGTAAGGCCGCAGCCAGGCCGCGCGCCCAGAACCGCCGCCGGCTTGCATCGAAGAAGGCCAAGCCGGCCAAAGCCAAGCAGAGCTGGCGCGAGCGGATGGCGGCTGCCCGTGCGGGGGTGGGGGCGTGGGTCACTCGGAGTCGAGGGCTGCTTGAGCGCTCCGGTCAGGCGGCCATTCTCGGTCTTGCCGTGGTCGCCTTGGTCTGGGTCGGCGATCAGACGGTCGGCTACGCCCGAACCGCAGATGCTTTTGCCATTCGCGAAGTCGTGATCGAAGGCAACCTCCGGCTCGAGGCGATCGACGTCCGTCGGGCCGCCGGCCTCCAAATTGGTTCAAATATTTTCGAAGTTTCAACGGAAAGCGCCCGAGATCGTTTGCTTCAACATCCATGGGTAAAGGAGGCGGCTGTCGTTCGCAAACTGCCCAACCGCGTTCGCGTCGAATTGGTCGAGCGAACACCCGTCGCCCTCGTCGCCCTCGATCAGCTCTATCTGGTCAGCGAGGAGGGGGTCGTTTTCAAGCGCCTTGGAGTCGATGATCCGGCCGATCTGCCCATCGTCACCGGCATCGCCTCGGAGCGGTTCTACGACGACTTCGACTACCGCAAAGCAGTCCTTTTGCGCTCCATGGCTGTACTCCAAGACTATGAAGGCGCAGGCCTTTCGGAGCTCGAGCGGGTTTCGGAAATTCATTTCGAGGGCCCCACAGGCATCGAGCTATTCGTAGGCGACGACGGCATGCACGTGCGGATGGGAAACGGGCAGCACAGGAACAAGCTGCGCCGCCTGCGACAGGTCCTCGAGCGCCTCGCACGGGAAAAGGCGAGGCCTGCCTACGTATACCTCGACAACGTTCGAAGTCCTGAGCGGGTGACCGTGAGACTGCACTGACCTGACGGTTGGCCGTCCCCCGATCTCGGGGAGTCGAAAAGCGCTTTCTACCCCTTTTTTTTCTGCACGAAACTTGTCTCGGCAAATCACCCTTGTGTATGGGTCAGACAGAGGCGAGGGATGGCGCAAAACGAGATCATTGCAGGGTTGGATCTGGGGTCGACGAAGGTCTGTGCCATCGTTGCTGAGCACACCGAAGAAGGCCTAGACATCATCGGGATAGGCTCCGTACCTTCAAAGGGTTTGAAGAAGGGTGTGGTCGTCAACATCGAATCGACCGTGCAAGCGATCCGCGCGGCAGTCGAACAAGCCGAGACGATGGCCGGCGTCGAGATCAACACGGTGTACGCGGGCATTGCTGGCAGCCACGTGCGCGGCATGAACCAAGACGGCGTTGCTGCGATCGCCAACCGAGAGGTCGCTGCCGAAGACGTATCTCGCGTTCTCGAGCAGGCCAAGGCCGTTCCCCTTCCCGGGGATCGCCAAGTGCTTCACGTGCTCCCGCAGGAGTACATCGTCGATGAGCAAGACGGAATCAAAGAGCCCGTGGGCATGGCCGGTGTTCGACTCGAAGCGCGAGTGCACATGGTGACCGCGGCATCGACGAGCGTTGCCAACGTCACGAAGTGCGCAGAGCGTTGCGGGTTGTTCGTCGAGGAAGTCGTGCTGCAGCCGCTTGCGAGTGCACATGCCGTGCTCAGTGGCGACGAGCGAGAGATCGGTGGAGTCTTGATCGACATCGGCGGCGGCACCTCGGACATCATCATTTACGTCGACGGCGCCGTAGTTCACACGAGCTCGATCCCGATCGGAGGCATCAACCTCACGAGCGACGTGGCGACGGGTCTTCGCACGCCGATGGCCGAAGCGGAGCGCATCAAGATCAAGTACGGGTGCGCCGCCTCGCGAATGGTCGATGACGACGAGACCATCGAGGTGCCCTCCGTCGGTGGGCGTGCGCCCCGATCACTTCCGCGTCGCGTTCTTTGCGACATCATCGAACCGCGCGTCGAGGAGATCTTTGCGGCCTGCCGTCATGTGATCGCCGAAACTGGTTACATGGACATGTTGGCGTCTGGAGCGATTGTCACCGGTGGCACCACGCTCTTGGATGGCTTACCTGAGCTTGCCGAGGAAGTGCTCGGCCTACCGGTGCGTCGTGGGACACCCACGGGTATCGGCGGATTGATCGACGTCGTGAAGAGCCCTTCCTACGCCACGGGCGTGGGGTTGGTGAAGCACGGCGCGGAGCAGGTTACGGGGACGACTTCGTCCGATCGAACGGTGGAGGTGGCTGTAAGTCGCGGTCTCGGCCGGAAGCTCGGTGCGTGGTTCAGAGAGGTTTTCTGAGGAGGAATCGATGGCTATCTCGATCGAGTTCGCGGACGACGCAGAGCTTCAGGCGCGAATCAAAGTCGTTGGCGTCGGCGGAAGCGGCGGCAATGCGCTAAACACAATGATTCGTAGAGGGCTCGAGGGCGTCGAGTTCATCGCGGCCAACACAGATGCACAGGCACTCGACCGCAGCCTCGCGCCAGTCAAAATCCAGCTCGGTCCGCAGCTCACGCGTGGCCTGGGCGCAGGTGGCAACCCCGATGTCGGTCGCAAGGCAGCCCTCGAAGATGTGCAGCGTCTGTCGGAAGTGCTGGAGGGAGCCGACATGGTTTTCGTCACGGCGGGCATGGGGGGCGGCACAGGCACAGGTGCAGGTCCAATCATCTCACAGGTTGCACAGGATCAAGGGGCACTCACCGTCGGCGTCGTAACCAAGCCCTTCCAGTTCGAGGGGCGCAAGCGCTCCAAAAACGCGGAGCGCGGAATCTCCGAATTGATCGACTCGATCGACAGTATCATCACGATTCCGAATCAGAAGCTATTGTCGCTTGGCGATGACGAGATCACGATGTTGGACGCGTTCACTCGTGCCGACGACGTGTTGCTGCAGGCCGTGCAGGGTATCAGCGACCTCATCATCAATGCGGGCATGATCAACGTCGACTTTGCCGACGTGAAGACCATCATGAGCAGCAATGGCCGCGCCCTGATGGGCACCGGGCTTGCCAAGGGCGACCGTCGCGCCCTCGAAGCTGCAGAGATGGCGGTCAATTCGCCGTTGCTCGACGAGGTTTCGGTTCAGGGTGCGACCGGCATTCTCATCAACTTCACTGCGGGGCCGGACATCAAGCTCCGCGAAATCAACGAAGCGGCGGGGCTCATTCAGCAGGCCGCACATGAAGAAGCCGAGATTATCTTTGGTGTCGTCACCGACCCCGAGCTCGCCGATACGGTCAAAGTTACCGTGATCGCGACCGGCTTCGAGAGCATGGTCCACGCGCCGATCCCGCTCGGGATGCACCAGGCCGCTCAAGGTTATGGATCTCACAATACGTCATCCTCTCGGGTCAACCGGGGCTCAGTCGCGAAAGCCGAGGATCTGACATCGACACTCGAGGGTGTGCCCGCCGCGGTGCCACAATCCGCGGGAACCCGCGCCTTTGGGGCATCCGCGCTACATGACGAGGCGGTCCTGGATATCCCGGCCTACCTTCGACGAGGCAGCCGTGGTCCTGGGTGATATAGAAGTTATTCCATACACTTAGCTTCAAGCCCGGCGCTGGTCGGGCTTTTCCTTTTCCAGCCTGGTGGACCGCGTGTGAGCCTCGGAAGCCGGCCCTTCGGTAAATGTTGTGTAACTTCCCGCGGACTCCCCTTCACAGGCCGGGGCAAACCCAGTAGCGTGAGCCCAGCCCGTGGAGTTGGGGGTGAGCAAAGTTCACCCCTCTGGCGTAAACTGGCTCAGCAGGGCATACTGAACAAAGTGAAGGTGAGGACGAGGTTGGAGTTGGGGTCGAGAGCAGCATGCCCGTGCATCGGGGTCTTGTGCTTCGTCGTCGCGTTTATCGCCAGCGTCGTCGCCACCGAGGCGTCTGCCGATTCTCCCCTGACCGCGATCAAAGGGACGCCGCTTGTGGTTCCGGCTGCGGTGCTCGGCGTTTCGAACCCGTACCTCATCCGGGCAGCGCTCCCCACGCCCAAGGCGCAGCGGTTCCTGCTCTCGCAAGATATCCGCGACCTGGCGAAACGCGTAGACGACCTTGCCCGCTATGGGTTGGACCTCAACCAACGAACGCCGCAACCGCAGAAACTCCAACTTCGCGTCCAGTCCCGCGAGCTCGGCGCGCTTCTCCAGATCTGTTACCGCCACTAAACGGCTCTCGGTATTCAGGCGTAGAACTGTCGTGCCCAGCGCCGGTACGACGAGATCGGTCCGTCCCCGTCACAGAGTAGTGGCTTGTCGAAGTGGACCTTGTGTTCCCAGATCGGGATGTCCTGCTCGACCTGGCGTTTGACCTCGTTCACGAAGGCCTTGCCGACTCCGCGTGTGATATCTGCGCCGCCCAGTTTCTTCACGCTGAAGTTGAAACGAAGATGGCAGTGGTCCCGGTCGATCGGGGTCGTGCAGCCGATGTTCAATGTCTCGGCGAGCCCCTTGAAGCGCACGATTCCCATTCCGAACCCATAACCGAGACTCTCGACCGATCCATCGACGGGACCGCGCGGTGTTTCCATCCCCGTGGCTGAAAACACGCGAAGCACCGGGCCGTCGAACGTCGCTTCGGAGTCTGGAAGGTTTCGGGTCCCGTGCAGATATCGGAAGTGCGCCGAGTCGACGGCGTTCTCGCCCATTTCTTCGTTGCACGACCGTACGATCCAAGCCGCCGTCTCCCAATCGGTCCACTCTTCGTTCCGGGTGCCGTCCTTGGCACCCCACTCGGGGATCTCGTCAGGGATGTCCCATTTGGGTGGTTCGCCGCCAGCGTGGTGCCAACACATGACGAGGTTGGCGACCTCTTTCGTGTGCCATCGGTCCAGCTTCGCCTTTCGAGGTTGGTGCTTTGCATAGGGAACTCCCTTGCATAGGCCATCGGCCCCAAACCGCCACGCATGAAACGGACATTCGATCTCGCTTCCTTTGACGGTGCCGCCGTGACCGAGATGTGCCCCGAGGTGTGGGCAGAACGCGTCGAGCACCGAGAGCTCGCCATCTTCGGTGCGAAAGATGACAAGGTCTCGATCGAAATACTTTAGGGGCTTTACGCCGCCGGGCGCGACCTCGTCCGAGTACGCCACCTGGAACCATCCGGACGGGAGCATCGCGGGGAAATTGCGGGGGTGTTCATTCATCAGAAGCGTCTATACCACAGCGCCAGCTGCTACACGGGCACGTTGCTCGGGGGACGTGGTTGAGTTCCCTGATTGGCCGGTCGAATGCTATCCACCCTGTCGCGATTGTCGCAACGAGCGACACGCCGAAAGCCGCAACGCTTGCATCGGCTCTTGCTTGGACTCACCGGTTAACCCGGCAGGTTTCCCTGACTGCGCTGTCCCTGCCGAGGAGTGCCCGCGCCTTCAGTGACGCTGACGCTGACGCTGACGCGGTCACGGACGCTGTCACTGTTGCCGAGGAATAGGTGACTCGGCCCGCAGCGCGGGATGGGCAGCACAGCGCTGGGGAGGAGCCCGCGTAGAGATTCATAATTATCCGCAAAGGGCGACCGGGGCCCCGGCGCGAGCACGCCCGTCCCGCGCCGCGGCCCGAGTCACCGGTTGACGCAGAGTGAAACACACTGACGCTGATGCTACAGCTGGCCTAGGGGGCCTGTGCTGTTGCCGAAGCTGCCCTGACTCACACCCATGGCCGCCATCATGCTCAGGAACAGATTTGCGATCGGTGGGCCGTTGGTGCTTTTGTTGGGCTCGTAGTCGATGTGGCGACCGGTGTTGTATGCACCGTGGCATTGGCCGGCGAGGATCACCGGGAGGTTGCGGTGCCGGTGGGCGTCACCGTCTTCGATCTCGCTCGAGAAGAAGACCTGAGAGTGCTGGAGCAAGGTGCCCGTGCCTTCCGGGACTTCATTCATCCGTTGGAGCAGATACGAAAGCTGCTCGACCTCCCACGTGTCGATCGCCTGAAGGGCCGCGTGATTCGATGGATTGCCCTGGTGGTGTGAGTAGTTGTGGTGCCCGTCGTTTGCACCGAGAAACGGGTAGCTCCGGTTGCTGCCGGCGTTCCCAAGCATGAACGTGATTACTCGGGTCGCATCGCATTGGAGCGCCAGCACCATCAGGTCGTTCATGATGCGAACCTTCTCGACGATGTCGCCCGTGTCAGACGGCTCTTGGGTTGCGCCGCATACCAATCCCGCTTTCTCGAGTCGCTGCTCCAACTCGAAGATGCCGGTCGTGTATTCGTCGAGCTTGGTACGGTCGTAATACCCGAGCTTTTGCTCGAGGGCCTGGGTTTGTTCTTGCACGTAGTCGAGAATACTCGTCTTGTAGAGCTTGCGGCGCTCTTGCTCTTCGATGCTCGCGTTTGGGTCGGATCCTTCGAAAATCTGATTGAACACCACACCTGGGTTGGTAGTCTTCGAAAGCGGTTGGGTGTCGGATGCCCATGAGATGTTTCTCGTGTAGGCGCAGCTGTAGCCGGAGTCGCATCCACCGCTGTTCCCACCGCCGTCAGTCCCGATCTGCATCGAGCGAATGCGCGTCGCGTCGCCGATCTGGTTCGCAATGACCTGGTCCATCGAGATCCCGAGCTGGATTTGGGTTTCGCTCTTGTTTGCATGCGCTGAGGTCAGAAATCCAGATGTCCCGCCTGCGTGATCTCCGGGGCCGTCGGGTTGGGCCGGCGTGTTCGAAAGGCCACCGAGCACCAGGATCTGATCTTGGATCGGGGCCAGGGGCTGCAAGATCGGCGACAGCTGGTAGTTGCTGCCGGTTTGCGAAGGCGTCCAGGCCGCCATGTGCATCCCGTTTGGGACGTAGTAGCAAATCAGCCGCGCCGGAAAGGAATCGTCCGCGTATGCGGCCTCGCCGATGAGCGACTCGAACAAGGGAAGGCCGACCAGGGCTCCGGCACCGCCCAACAGCAAGCGTCTTGAAAACTTGGGGCCTTTCACTGTGATTCCTCCAGAGTTCCGCGGCGTGTCCGGAACGGTTCACTCGTCGCGATCAACTTGATGAGCTCTGGGAGCTCAGCGCCACTTTGCGCAAAGCTTTGGGCGATCCCTTCGAGAAAAGGATATTCCGACGAGCCAGGCTGCCGACCTAGCGCGTAGAGGAAGAGTTTCTCGACGACGCAAACATCGAATCGCTCGTCTTCTTGGATCAGAGCCGCCATCTCGCGTCCATCGGCGAAGGCTTGGCCGCCTATCAGCTCGCCACTAGCGTCGACCGGAAAGCCTTGATCTTGTGTGCGGTATGCGCCGATCGCGTCGTAGTGCTCGAGCCCGAGGCCAAGCGGGTCCATCAGGTTGTGGCAGGACGCGCAGGTCGGGTCGGCACGATGCTGCTCGAGCAGATCGCGCAACGTTCCGCTCGACATGCCGTCTTGTGGAAGGCCCTCGACCCCCGGCGGTGGTGGAGGCGGCTCACTACACAGGAGTTGCTCCAAGATCCACACACCGCGCTTCACAGGCGAGGTGCGCGTAGGCGTGGAGGTGACCGTAAGCAGCGAGCCGAGGGTGAGCAGCCCGAATCTGGGATCCGTCGGTTCGAGGTTGACCCGTTGGAGCTCGGGTCCGAGGTCGAACGGTAATCCGTAGTGGGCTGCAAGACGGTCGTTCAGGTAGGTGAAGTCCGTCAACAAGAGCTCGTTCATCGGGACATCGCCTCGGAGGAAGTCTCCGAAGAACAGCTTCGTCTCCTGGCTCATCGAGGTCCGAAGCGATTCGTCCCATTCGGGGAAGGTCGCGTAGTCCGGAACGTGGTCGTCCAGCGATCGAATCCGCAGCCACTGTCCCGCGAAGTTATCCACCAACGACTGTGCCTTTGGGTCACTCAGCATGCGGTCGACCTCTGCTCGAAGCCCCGCATCATCGCGAAGACGCCCGTTCGCTGCTGCGTCGAAGAGCGCATCGTCCGGCATGCTGCTCCACAAGAAGTACGAGAGGCGTGACGCGAGCTCGTAGTCGTTCAGCAAATGAGACTCGGTAGACGAAGGGTCGTCGTCGAGCTCCGGCCTATAAATGAAATGCGGTGACAGCAGAATCCCGCGAACTGCGAGCTCGAGCCCTCGTTCCACTCCTTCGCCCTCGTTCAGCGCCACGTCGACGAGCTGCTGCAGGCGGACGATTTCGGCATCGGTAGTAGGACGACGCCAGGCGCGGCTCGCCAGCTCACGAAAGATGTCGTCGCGGCAAGAAGCGACATTGGGGTCACAGAAGACGATGGTGTCGCGGATGGCCGTCGTCAGCATCTCGAGCGCCAGATCTTCAGCAGCCTGCTCGTAGAGCTCGAACTGAAGCGGAGAGATCGTGAGCACCTGCGCGATGTTGTCGAAGCCGAGGCTGACATCGTCCGCGGGAAAGCTCGCAGCGGGATCGAGTTGGGTTCCGAGAAGGTCGCGCACGGTGTTCCGATACTCCGTGCGGTTGAGCCGATGCATGACCTGCGCGCCGATGGCGCCCACGTCGCCTCCCGGTCCGGAAAACGGATCGTTCCCGCCTGGGCCGCCCGAGCCGATCACACCGTCGCATCCCACCAGCGCTACCACCAAGAGCAGCGGCGAGTAGTTCAATCGGACCATAAGGGTTAAAATGACACGCTGCGAGGAGCTGTCAAACGTGGGTGAAGGCTCCTAAGGGACTAAACGGGCCGCTATGTATGCCGCCTCACCTAGAACGCGCCAGGTCAGTGGTCGAGCCCGTACTCGCTTCGATGCGAGGCGAGGTGCTCCAGATAATAGTCCGCAGGCCTTTGTGCCTCGATCTCGCCGGCTTCGACCGCGGCGGTGAGGCGTCGCATCAGATCGCCGAGGCGCTTCGAGGGTGGGATACCAAAGGCATTCACGATCTCGGTTCCGAGGCCTTTGGGGAGAGGAGCGATCTTGACGTCCTCTTCTTGGAGCTCCGCGATTCGCTTGGCGAGCAAGCTGATCTGACGGACGCCCCGCCTGCGCTTTTCGGGACGCTTGGTGGTGATGTCCGCGCGGCTCAAGTCGAGGAGGTCGCGCAGGCCGTCGCCCATCTGTCTATAGAAGCGCCGCACCGCCGCATCGGTCCAAGTCTCCTCGTACTGGCTGGCCCTCAGATGATAAAGGATCAGGAAGTGGATGCGCTCTCGGAGCGCGCCCTCGAAGCCGAGCCGGTCGCCCACGCGTTTGCGGAACATTGCTGCGCCCATCTCGCTGTGGCCGTGGAAGGTCACGTTGCCCCGGTCATCGATGCGGCGAGTCTTGGGTTTGCCGATGTCGTGGAGCAACGCGCCCCAGCGCACCTCCAGTCGTGGCACCGATTGCTTGACGACCTGCTTCGTGTGCTTCCAGACGTCCTTGTGCCGCCACTCGTTGTCGCCGAAGCCGACCATCGCCGCGACTTCGGGCAGCCAAGGGTCGAGGCATCCCACGGCTTGGAGGGCGTCGAGCCCGGGCTCTGGATGCTTCGATACCAGCAGACGATCCATGTGACGGCGAAGCTCGGCCACCGAAATAGCGCGCCACTCGGCGGGGTTCGGTCGCTCGGGCATTTGCGCGAGCAGGGAGGGATCGCTGGCGACGTCGACAGCCCAACTCAACGCCTCAATCGCCCGTGTGGGGCTCACGTCTGGTGTTGTTACTACGGACACAGAATCTCGTCGAGCGCCACGATCAGGCGTCGGTTCTCTTCGGGAGTGCCTACGGTGATTCGAATGCATTCCTCCAACCGAGTACCTCCCTCCGAGAAACTTCGAACCGCAATCTGTCGCGACGCGAGGGCGTCACAAAATTTCGTGATGTTGCCATCGTAACGGACCAAGACGAAATTGGCGTCACTCGGGAAGCAGCACAACGATGAGTGGCGCGCGAGCTCTTTGATCAGCCGTTCACGCTCGGTCACGACTGCCCCAATGTGCGTCCGAAGAATCGGCGCAAGGTCAGTCAGAGCAAGCGTAGCAATCTCTTGAGATAACGCGTTCAGATTGAATGGCTGCCTGACCTTCTCGAGCTCGTGGGCGAGCGCTTCGTCGAGGCGCACCCAACCGACTCGAATTGCGGCCAGCCCGACCTTGGAGAGCGTGCCGAGAACTGCGCACTGCGGATATTTCGCGTACCGCTCCGCAAACGATTCACGCGCAAAGCCGCCATAGGCCTCGTCGAAGACGTGCAGCGTGTCGGGAAACTCTAGGATGAGCCTCTCCAGCCTTTCCGATGAAAAGCAGTTACCGGTGGGGTTGTTTGGGCTTGCGTAGTACGCGACGTTCGGTTGCTCGCGTTCGAATGCGCCGACCATCGCGTCGACATCGAGGTCCCATCGGTCATCTAGCGGTACGCCAATGGTTCGCCATCCGTGCGCGCGACTCGTGATCCCGTACATAACGAACGTCGGCTCAGGGAACAACACGGCGGGGCGCTCCTTGCCCGGGCGTGGCTTCGACATCGCCGTCGCGAGGAGGGCGATCACTTCGTCAGACCCCGAACCGAGAACGTACTCGTCTGGGGCGCCGCCGACCTTTCTCGCCAATGTCTCTCGGAGGCGGGTCGCTCGTCCGTCTGGATACCGGTGGAGTGCCGTTCCGCGAACCGCCGACAGAATCGACTCCCACGCTTCGCCGGGGAGCGACCACGGGCTCTCGTTGGCGTCGAGCTTCACCTCGGGTGCCGTGGGAGGAACCCGGTACGCGGAAATCTCCCCGAGCTCGGCTCGGAATAGGGCTTTGAGGGACTCTACGGACATGGCATTGGCAGATCGGGGCGCAGTCTTGGCACGCCACGCGCAGCTGTCGAGGCCCGAGGGTCAGTGAAGGACCAGATTGGCCTCGTCACGGGCTTCTTCGAGGGCGAGGCTGATGACCCGGGCATCTTTGGCGTTCGGTCGCGCCTCCAGATAGGCCGCGAGGTCTTCAGAGGCGGCCCCATAGGTCCGTAAGGCGTGGGCCAAGAGGCCTCGGTCCCGGCGATGCTCGGGCGCCTGGGTGAGCTCGACCAGGTGGTCGCAGGCGAGCATTGCACGTGCGTAGTCGCCCTGGCGCCGATGGGCGTTCTTCAGGTTCGCGAGCATGCGGATCGTGATCGTCAAGCAGTCGATCGGTTCGAGGTAGCTCGGGTGAAGCGCCATCTCGGCGCCTAGTGACTTAGCCGCCAACTTTCGGAGCCCCACACCGTCAAGAAGCTCACCTCGATTGAACGGATCTTGATAGACGCCCTCCGGTCCTCCGACACGCACTAAGAAGTGACCTGGAAAGCCGATACCTTCGACCTCCATGCCAGCGCGTTCACCGACGGCCATGGTGAGCACCGACAACGAGATCGGGATGCCCTTGCGGCGGATCATCACTTTGTCGAGATAACTGTTGTTTGGGTTGTAGTAGTCGTCTCGCTCTCCTTCGAAACCGAGCTCGACGAACAGCAGCTCCGCGAGGATCTGACCGTCGCGCTCGGGGGTCGACCGAAGACCACGCCGGATGAGCGCTTCGGCACCGAGACCGTCGAGGGCACGTCGCAGTGCGTGTTCGTCGAGGATGGGATTCGCCTCGCGTGCAATCAGGATGGCCACATCCTCCACTTTCACGTGGGGACGTTGCAGCACCGACACCAAGGGATCTCCACTCGCCACGATACTAACCTTGCGTTGCCTTAGATTGACTCATCGTGTGCTGATGTCGAGCCGAGCGGTGTGCTACACCGACTCGATGACAAGCGTAGGGTGTCGTTCCCGTGCTTGACGAATTTCTGCACACATTGGAGTACGGGCCTCAGCACTGGGCCTACGGGCTCGTCGCCGCGGCGTCGGCGGTCGAATACGTTTTTCCGCCGCTTCCCGGGGATACCGTCGTTTTATTCGCAGTTGTGTTGGCGGCTCGCGCTCAACTCAACTGGGTTTTGGTTTACGCGCTGATGACGCTGGGCGCAACGGGAGGCGGACTGATCGCATGGGGCTTCGGCTTGTGGCTCGCAGATCACGAGGCTCAGTGGCCCCGGTTTCTCAAGCGTCCAGGCGCAACGCGTGCTCTCGACGCAGTGCGTCGTGGCTATGCGCGTCACGGTCCAATGTACCTGGTCGCCAACCGATTCTTACCGGCGCTTCGCGCGTTTTTCTTCGTCGGCGCCGGGTTGTCTCGCATGAGTGCATGGCCGGTGATCCTCTTCGGCGGACTTTCGGCGGCGGTATGGAACGCGTTGCTGCTCGGGGCAGGATACGCTGTCGGTCACAACTGGGACTCGATGCGCGACCTCATGGAACGATACACCACGGCGACGCTAGTCATCATCATCGTTGGGGTCGTGGCGATTGTCGGGCGCTTCTTGTGGGAGGGCCGGCGAGCCTAGCGGTTGCGGGTTCTCGCTGGCGTCTCGGACTTGACCATCGCGCGGACGAGCTCGCGATTCATGCGTGCGATCCACTCGAGGCTCACACCCTTCGGGCAAGCGGCTTCGCATTCGCCGTGATTCGTACACGCACCGAACCCCTCGGCGTCCATCTGCGCAACCATCCTACGTGCACGATCCGCACGTTCAGCTTGCCCCTGCGGCATGAGCGACAGATGGGAAATCTTGGCGGCGGTGAAGAGGCTCGCGGACGCGTTCGGGCAGGCCGCCACGCACGCGCCGCACCCGATGCATGCAGCCGCGTCCATTGCGCGGTCCGCGACCTCTTTGGCGATCGGCATTTCGTTGGCTTCCGATGCACTGCCGGTACGGATTGAAATGTAACCGCCAGCTTGAATGATGCGGTCGAACCCGCTGCGGTCCACGATCAGGTCTTTGACGATCGGAAACCCCTGCGCACGCCAGGGCTCGAGCCAGATTTCCTGGCCGTCCTCGAACTGTCGCATGTGGAGCTGACACACGGTCGTTAGTTTTTGGGGGCCATGCGCCACGCCGTTGACGACTATCCCACACGTGCCGCAAATGCCTTCGCGGCAGTCGTAATCAAACGCGATCGGCTCCGTGCCTTTCTCGATCAGGTCTTCGTTCACGACGTCGAGCATCTCGAGGAAAGACATGTGCGTCGTGATGTCCTTGGCGTGGTACGTCTCGAAGCCGCCAGGTCGGTTCGGGCCTCGTTGGCGCCAAACGTGAAGCGTTACATTGATCAACTCATCGGCCATGGCGTCCCTTACTTGTAGCTTCGCTTGGTGGGCTTCACGTATTCGAACGTGAGCGGTTCTTTGTGGAGCCGCGGCTCTGCCGGGTTCCCGGTCCACTCCCAGGCCGCGACGTAGCTGAAGTGTGCGTCGTCTCGAAGCGCCTCGCCTTTCTCTTGGTGCTCCTCACGGAAATGACCTCCGCAGCTCTCTTTTCGGTCGAGCGCATCGATGCACATGAGCTCACCAAGCTCAAGGAAGTCGGCGACTCGCCCGGCGCGTTCGAGCGTTTGGTTGAGATCTTGGCCGCTTCCCGTGACCTTGACCTCACGCCAGAACTGGTCTCGGAGCTTGGGGATCTTCTCGAGGGCCGTCTCGAGCCCCTCGGCATTTCGCGACATCCCACACTCCTTCCAAATGATCTTTCCGAGCTCCCGGTGAAAGTGCTCGGGCGCATGCTTGGGGTCAGGAGCATTCATGAGCTTGTGAACGCGGGTGTCGACGGATTGCATCGCGGTCTGTACATCCGGGTGATCTTCTGTGAGCGGCGGCAGCGTTCGAACGTGCCCGAGGTAGTTGCCTACCGTGAAGGGGAGGACGAAGTACCCGTCCGCAAGCCCCTGCATCAGTGCCGAGGCGCCGAGGCGGTTGGAGCCATGGTCTGAAAAGTTGGCTTCTCCGCCCACGAAGAGACCTGGGATCGTGGCCTCGAGATTGTAGTCCACCCAAAGGCCACCCATCGTGTAGTGGGTCGCGGGATAGATCCGCATCGGAGTCTGGTAAGGGCTGTCGCCTGTGATCCGTTCGTACATCTCGAACAGGTTGCCGTACCGCTCGCGGATCGTCTGCTCGCCGAGGCGGCTGATCGCATCGGCAAAATCGAGGTATACGCCGCGTCGCTCGCCTTCGACCAATGGGCCGACGCCCAGACCGTCGTTCGCGACGTACAATGCGTTTCGTGACGCGACGTCGCGGGGCACCAGGTTGCCGAAGGCGGGGTACCGCTCCTCGAGGTAGTAGAAGCGGTCTGCCTCGGGAATGTCTTCGGGTCGCTTCGTGACGTCTTCTTTCTTGCGCGGAACCCACACACGCCCGTCGTTGCGCAGCGATTCGCTCATCAGGGTCAGCTTCGACTGATAGCTCCCCGCCTGCGGGATGCAGGTGGGATGGATCTGCGTATAGCAGGGGTTCGCGAACGCTGCGCCCTTGCGATGCGCGCGCCAGGTGGCCGTGCAGTTACAGCCCTTGGCATTCGTCGAAAGATAAAAGACGTTGCTGTAGCCACCGGTGCACAGGACGACCATGTCCGCGATGTGTGGCGTCACCTTGCCTGTCTTGAGGCATCGCGTGACGATCCCTCGGGCGCGGCCGTCGTGCACGATCAGCTCGAGCATCTCGTGACGCGGGAACATCTGGACCGTGCCGGCTTCGATCTGCCTGCTAAGCGCCTGATACGCTCCGAGCAAGAGCTGCTGGCCCGTCTGTCCCCGAGCGTAGAACGTCCTCGAAACCTGAGCGCCGCCGAAGGAGCGATTGGCCAACAGCCCCCCGTACTCGCGCGCGAAGGGCACGCCCTGCGCGACCGCCTGATCGATGATGTGTAGGCTCAGCTCGGCCAACCGATAGACGTTCGACTCACGGGAGCGGAAGTCGCCCCCCTTCACGGTATCGTAGAACAGGCGGTACACGCTGTCCCCGTCGTTTTGGTAGTTCTTCGCCGCGTTGATCCCGCCCTGCGCGGCGATGCTGTGCGCGCGTCGGGGGCTGTCTTGATAGCAGAAGCACTTGACGTTGTATCCCATCTCGCCGAGGGATGCCGCTGCGGCGCCTCCGGCCAGGCCGCTGCCGACGACGATGATGTTGTGCTTGCGACGGTTGGCGGGCGCGACGAGCTTGCTCGCCTCTTTGTGTTTTTCCCACCGATCTTCGATGGGCCCCGTCGGTTCGTATGATCGAAGCTCCATGACAGTCCTTACAAGGTGACGATGCCCGCGAGGACGGAGATCGGAAACGAAACGTTGCCGAGCGTGATCACCGCGGAAATCGCAATCGCCAGATCGCGACGATAGGAGTTGTAGCGCGGATGGTTCGCCCCGATGGACTGAAAAGCGCTGAAGATGCCGTGGAAGATGTGCAGACCGAGCGCGAGGTTGCCGGCGAGGTAGAACGCCGAGATCCAGGGGTTCTGGAAGGCCTCGACGACGTTGCGGTACACGTCCCCAGGATGCGCGGGCAGGATCGTGAACTCGAGCAAGTGATAGATGAGGTAGAGCAGCAGGATCGGACCGGTCCAATACATCGTGCGCGCCGCATAGTCGGTCGCGAGGTCCTTGCGTCGTTTGTAGCGCGAGCCGCGCGCAGAGACGTTGCGGCGCCAGAGTTGGTAGGCCGAACCGATGTGCGCGCCGAATGCGAACAGGAGCAAAATCCTCGTTCCCCACACCAGCGCCGGCAAGCTGTGCAGCTTTGCGGCATAACCGTTGAGGGCCTCGGGCCCGAGGTAGAGGTTCAAGTTGCCGAGGAAGTGGCCGACGACGAAACCGACGATGATGCCCCCGGACAAGGCCATCACGACCTTCTTTCCGACCGTCGTCTGGTAGAGCGTTAGGGCTCGTTGCATGAGTTCTCCTCAGTAACCTCTTGTGCTGATGCAGGGGAAGCGCAATCAGGGCTCGGGCGGGTCGTGGTACTGTACTAGTTCGCCCCGGAACGTCTCCAGCACCGTCACACCATCGTCCTGGCTGACCACGTAATTCGGTCCCAGGGGCACTTTTCCGAGGCCGCCAGGGGTGTCGACGATGAGCTTGGGAAGCGCGATGCCACTGATACGACCCTGAAGTGCCCTCATCATCTCGACGCCGCGCCGGAGGGACGTCCGCAGATGACCGGTGCCACGTACGGGATCCATTTGCAAAAGGTAGTAGGGTCGGACGCGTGCTCGGACAAGCCCGCGAAACAGCCGTTCTAGCGTGTCTGCGTCGTCATTGATGCCCCTAAGCAGGACCGATTGGTTCATGACGGGAAGGCCCGCATCGGCGAGTCGCCCACATGCTTCCTGCGCTTCAAATGTGAGCTCCTTCGGGTGGTTAAAGTGCGTCATGACCCACACGCAGTCGTGGCTCAGACGTATGGCCCGGCAAAGCTCATCGGTGATGCGTTGGGGGAGGGTGACCGGGGCGCGTGTCGCCAAGCGTACGTAGTCGATATGGTCGATCTCGCCCAAACGCGAGAGCAGACGTGTGATCCGCTCCGTCGACATCATGCATGGGTCTCCGCCGGAGATGATGACGTCACGGACCTCCCGGTGGTTCGCGAGCCACTCGAAGGCAGGCTCGAGAGCTGCCAGCGAACGCACGCCGCCTCCATCCCCGACGATTCGCGACCTCGTGCAAAAGCGGCAGTACACCCCGCAACGGTCCGTGGCGATCAACAAAACACGGTCGGGGTAACGCTGAATCAGGTGAGGGGCCACCTCGTGAGCCTCCTCGCCCAGAGGATCGACGAGATCGCCTTTGACGACGATGGCTTCGTCCGCTTGCGGGATACACTGCCTTCGGATTGGGCAGTCCGGATCGCCTGGATCGCACAGGCTGAGATAGTAGGGAGTGACAGAAATAGGAAGCCCCGCAGCCATGGCCCGGATCGCGCCGAGCCGCTCCCTTTCCGTGAGCCGAAGCGCCCGTTCGAGGCCGTCCAAGTCGGTTACCGAGTGCTGCGCTTGCCAGCGCCAATCTTTCCATTGGGCTTGGTCGAGAACCGAGGCTTCGCGGAAATTGACCGGTAGCGGACGCACGACGCGGAGCTTAGTTGTTGTCCCCCGGGCGGCAACTCCTCTTGCCCCTGGACATGCTGCTGAAACATTGTCATATCCCAAGCACTGAGCGGGTCGGATCCCCGTTCGCGCCCACAGTCCGAGCCGAACCAAAAGGGAAAGAGGTTATGGTCACCCCAGCAGGTCCGCGCCCCTTCGACGTCGAGTATATCGATAACCCCTCGCAGTCCGAGCTTCGCGAGCTAGCTGTCAAGCACACCCCCTGCGTTCAGCGTTCAGCGGTCGGCAGCATCAACAAGATCTCTCGCAACAAAGCGCGGATGGCCAAGTACACGTACATCATCGATACCGAGGATCGGTGGAGCCACCAGATAATCGACCCGGCCAAAGCACGAGGACTGATCGATCGGCAAGCCAAGTACATCGCGAAGCGCGGGAAGCTCATCGCCATCGATGGCTACGTCGGTCTCGGCGACCGCGCATTTGGCGCGACGTGGCTCTACACACCCGAGGGCGCGAACATCGCCGGGATGCAACAGATTCTTGCGTTTCCGCGCTCGGATGTCGAGAACGCGGAGCAACTCGCAAAGCCGTTCAGGCCGACCTTCCGTCTCTTCTACACGCCAGACCTGATGCTCGACGACATGCCCGGCCGGCAGGCGATCATCGTCGACATGGAGAACTGGACGACCTACGTGATGGGCGCGGACTACTTCGGCGAGTCGAAGAAGGGCATTCTCCGAATGCTGAACCACTACGTCTATCAAAAGGGAGGACTGGTTCTGCACGCAGGCGCGAAGGCGGTCACGGCCGCAAGTGGCGGCAAGCTCACCATGACGATCATGGGCCTTTCGGGAACCGGCAAGACCACCACCACGTTTTCGAAGCAGGGTGACCTCACCGAGCCAATTCAGGACGACATGGTGGTGCTCTGGCCGAATGGCGTGCTTTCGATCACCGAGAATGGCTGCTTCGCCAAGACCGACGGATTGTCGCTCGAGACCGAGCCCGTTCTGTTCACCTCGACCTCCGGGCCCGACGCCTGGATCGAGAACGTCTTCCTCGAGGACGATGGCTCGTTCAGCTTCAGCAAGGGCGCGCTCTCCATCGAGGACGTGACCCGGCTTCGCGACATCCTTATCGCCACCGGTGCCAACGCGCAGAACGTCGACAAGTACATCGCCGGCGAAGTCGATATCGACGACGTTGTCGACACTCACGGTGTCCCTGCCGACGGGTGGGATTTCGTCGTCTGGACCCAGAACGGCCGTTCGATCGTGCCGATGAGCTCGATTCCTGAAGCCGCTGATCTCCACGACATCCCGCAGGTGAAGTCGATGGGTATCCTCAACCGCGACGAAGGCTACGACGCGGCAATGCCCGGGATTCTTCGCTTCACCTCGCCCGAGCAGGCCGCTGGCTATTTCATGCTTGGCGAGACCTCCAAGACGAGCGCCGCCGGCAAGGAGCGCGGCAAGACGCGGTCGCCCTTCACACAGCCGTTCTTTCCCGCGAAGCACGGGCTTCAGGCGAAGCGGTTTGCCGAGCTCGCAGAAACGATGCCCGGCGTTACCATGTGGCTGATGAATACCGGCTACATCGGCGGCGAAGCCAACGACGCCAAAGAGAGCAAGGCGCTCAACATCAAAATTCCGCATTCGAGTGCGATGCTCGAAGCGTTGTTGAGCGAATCGATCAAGTGGAAGAAGGATCCCGACTTCGGCTACGAGATCGTCGATGTCGATGCGCCCGAGAATGCTCATCTCGTCGAGAAGGTGCCGGCCGAGATCCTCGAGCCGCGACGCTTCTACGACAGCCGTGGTCGGCACGCGGACTACGAGCAGTGGGTCCGCCACATGAAGGAAGCCCGCCGAGAGTTTCTCAAGAAGTTCCAAGTTGCGGACACTATCGTCGAGGCGACGGCGGGCTGAGCTGCGGGCTAACCTCGCAGGTTTTTCAGGGCGCCGGCGGCACCTGTGATACGAGTTTGTGCATGCAGCGGTTGGCGCCACTCGTCGTCTTCGTTTGGTTGAGCTTGCCCGTTACAGCGAGGGCGGGTGACCACGACACCATCGTCTTCGACGCGGTCTACGGCGGCACGGTCTCCAAGTTCTCGTTTGGGACCAAGTGGCAGCCGACGCTGTGGCTCGACGGCAGCTACGGGGTGATCGGGCCGCTGCATCTAGGCGCATATTTTCATTGGCTCGGAGAGAAGTTCGCCCTCGACAACCCAGGCTTCGGAGGAGGCGCACTCATTGCCCTTCGTCGAAACATCAAGAAGGTGCGCTTCACGGGTGCGTTTGGCGGGGGTTATCTCGGGGTCCCCGTGCCCTCTTCGGTTCCCGACGCGCCGTATCGACACGAGGGGTCGGGGACGATTACCGCCTTCGTCGGTCTCGGGTATGGTTTCATCGATTTTCTGGGTGTCGAATTTCGTGGGCGCTGGGCCCGTTACTTCCGGATGCCGGCCGGGACGCCCGACTCCGCCTGGAGCATCGAGGGCGGTTTCACCATTTTCATCGAGTAGGGCATGTACTCGGGCGATGTCCTGATCGTCGGTGCTGGGCACAACGGGCTCGTCGCTGCCGTGATGCTGGCCAGGGCGGGGCTCTCCGTGAAGGTGCTCGAGGCCGAAGCAGTGCCTGGCGGAGCATGCCGTACCGAGTACCCGTTCTCGAAGGCACCCGAGGTCGGACAGTCCACGGGAGCGTATCTGCTCGGCCTGATGCCTCCAGAGCTCCTCGCCGAATTGGACATCTCGCTGCCTCTTGTTCGTCGAGACCCGCACTATTTTCTGCCAACTACCAGCGATCGCTACTTGCTCTTCGGCTCGGATGCGAGCGCCACTCGGGCGCAGCTCGCCGCCATGTTCTCGCCAGCTGATGCGCGTGCCAACGACGCCTTGCAAGACGAGCTTGCCAAGCTTCGAGAGGACATTGCTCCCGCCTGGCTTCAGGCTCCGGTATCGATCGAGGATACGGCGGAACGTTATGTGCGCCCCGCACTTCGACAGGTGTTCGTCGATCTGTGTCGCGGCTCGGTTGGAGTGTACCTTCGGCGCTTCGGTTTTCAAAGCGAGCTTCTCCAAGCGATGTATGCGGTCACCGATGGCTTTGCGGGGCTTTACGGGGCCTGGGAAACGCCTGGTAGCGGGATGAATTTTCTCGTGCACAACATGTGTCGGCTTCCGGGATCCGACGGCACCTGGATGATCGTGCGCGGTGGCATGGGATCGGTCACGCGAGCGTTCGTCGCCGCGGCACGAAAGGCAGGTGCGAAGGTCGAGCTCGACGCTCCCATTTCGCGGATCGAAGTCGAGAGTGGTATCGTGAGAGGCGTAGTGACCGGCGACGGGGTTTTGCATCGTGCCTCTGTCGTCGTCGTCAGCGCCGATCCGTTTCGTTTGCGCGCGATGTTGGGCGACGCATGCCCGGTGGAGCTCGCCAACCGGATCGAGTCCTATCGACGGCCGGGCACGAGCATGAAGGTCAATTTGTGCTTGCGGGACTTGCCGACGTTCTCGTGCTTGGCCGAGTCGCGTGGGCAGCACGGTGCCACCATCCATCTCCTTCCAGAGGAAGACACGCTCGCCCGGCTTCGTCGCGCCTTCGCGGATTGCCGGGAAGGGCGGCTCCCCGAGGCGCCATCGATCGAGTGGTACATCCACACGACCCTAGACCCCTCCCTTCGGGACGAACAGGGCCGTCATAGCGCCGCGCTCTTCGTGCAGTGGGTACCGTACGCTCTTGCGGAGAGCTCCTGGGAAGCCGAGCAGGGTCCTTACGTGCGATCGCTGCTCGATATCTGCGACCGGTTTGCGCCTGGTACCTCCGAGCTCGTCGTCGATACCTTCGTCCTCACACCTCCAAAGATCGAGTCTCACTTCGGGCTCACGGGCGGTCACATTCATCACGTCGACAACAGCTTTGGATTCGCCGATAGGCTTCCCTACGCGCTCCGGGTGGCGGGCCTGTACGCGTGCGGCGCGGGCTGTCATCCGGCAGGGTCGGTCATTGGGGCCGCAGGGTACAACGCCGCCAACGCCGTATTGGCAGACTTGGCTATTTCTTCTTGAGACGGTCGATCGTCCCCCGGGCGCGCTTGGCCGCCTCGGGATCGGTCTTCTTGATGTCCCGGATGTATCGCTCGTAGGTGGCGATCGCCATTTCGGTGTTGCCGAGCTTCTCGTAGCAAGACGCGAGATCGAACAGGAGATCGGACTGACCGTCGCCAAGCTCGATCGCTTGGATGTAGGCGGGGATCGCCTCTTTGTAGCGTTCTGCGCCTCGATAGGCGACGGCGAGGTTGCGGGCGATGTTCGCGTCATAGGGGTGTGCTGCGCTCGCCTTTTCGAGCACCGTGATCGATTCGTCGTATCGGCGCGCTCGCCGGAGGGCGACCCCGAGATTGTTGAGCAGTTGCGGGTCGTTCGGGAGTTTCTCGAGCCCCTTCTCGTAGGCGGCAATCGCTGCGTCGTTGTCCCCCAGCCTTCGGTACGCGACGCCCAGGTTGAGCCAGTGGTTGGCTTCTTTGGGTTCGAGCTCGGTCGCTTTGCGAAGGCACTTGATGGCCGACTTTGGTCGCTTCAGCCGAATTAGTACCGCCCCCGCGAGGCCATAGGCTCGTCCGCTCTCGGGCTCGAGCTCAATCGCCCGCTGGAAGGCCCCGAGCGCGTCTTCGTAGCGTTCGAGCCGACGAAGAATCGTCCCGCGTGTGAGGTGCCCCTCGGCCGATTTCGGCCGCGCCGCAAGGGCCAAGTCGATCTCCTTGAGCGCGTCTTCGTAGCGACCCTCGGCACGCAAGGTCTTCGCGAGTCGATAATGAGCATCGGCCTCGTCCGCCAGAACCGATGCCGGGGCCAGCAAGGCGGCGCACGCCAATCCCACCCACATCCACTTCATCCCCCAAGCTTATCACACTCCTTCGTAGAGCCACCCGATCGCGGTGTTGAACACGGGCGGCATCACTTTGCCGAAGACGATCCATGCGATGATCAGTCCCATGAGTGCCCCCCCACCCGAGAAAAGCCCAAACCATTTGTCACGCATTCGGTCGGTGAGCACCAACGGCACGATCGCGTAGCCATCGAGAGGCGGAAGCGGGATGAGGTTGAAAGTCCCGAGGATGAGATTGACGGAAAACAGGACACTCAAAAACAGGGCGAGTCCCTGCGCGACCCCCGAGGGAGCCACCGCGAGCGTCTCCAAGCCGATTCCATCGGTTGGCAACGTGAAGTAACCGGTCGCAATTCCGATTCGAATGCCGATCGCAGCCAGCAGCGCCAACAGGAAATTCGCAGCCGGTCCGGCAGCTGCCATCCCCGCGGCGCGTTTTGGATGGCGGCTTGCCCACTGAGGGTCATATGGTGCGCTGGCCCAGCCGATCATCCAACCGCCGCCTTGAAGGAAGAACGACACGATCGGAACGACGAGCGCGCCGAAGGGCTCCCGACGTATGTGGGGAAGGGGGTCGAGGGTCACCTGAGCAGCGGCGGTATCATCACCTCCGAACTTGCCAACGAGCGCATGGGCGGCCTCGTGACACGTCAATGACAGCAGAAACGCGGCCAACCACAAAGGGAGCTTGGCGAGGAGATTCATGTCCATCGTGTAGTCGCCAGATCAGGCGCGCGGCCCTTCGAACAGGAAGTAGAATGCGGCCACCACCAAAGCGTGGGTAATCTCTCCTCGCGCGATGAGCGCCTTGACGTCGTGTAGTGGTACCGTCTTTACTTCAATCGCCTCGCCTTCATCAAGCGTTGGCTCGCTTACAGCGCGCGCCCCCTCGGCTAGCCATGTCGAGCAGACGTTGTTTTGCAGTGCCGGGTTCGGATGGACCTCGCCGAGCTTGGTCCAGTGTGGCGCCTCGTAACCCGTTTCTTCGAGCAATTCACGGGCTGCGGCCCCTTGATGAGTCTCGCCTGGGTCGACGGCACCGCCTGGGATCTCGAGGGTGACCGCGTCGGTGCCGTGGCGGAACTGGCGGATCAAGACGACTTCGCGGCGGTCGGTGAGGGCGACGACGTTGGTCCAGTCGGCGCCTTCCAGCACCGTGAATCGGTGCTCTTCGCTCGAGGTCGGATGCGTCGCGATCTTGATTCTGGCGCGAAAGATCCGGAAATCAACCTGCCGCTCTTCCCGCACGAACGGCCAGATCAGGTGACGGTCATCCGACGACATCGCCCGATCGTAGTATGAAAACCGCTGGCTGCTACAGTTACCAGGTGCGGGTGACGATCGCCATGTTCGATATCGATGGCACACTTCTTCGGGCGGGAGGGGCGGGGCGCCGTGCCGTCGAACGCGCACTCGATGACCGGCTCGGGAAGGCTCTAGGAACGATCAGTCTCGAAGCCGTCGAGTTCGCCGGCCGGACGGATCCATGGATCGTGCGCGAGGCGCTGACGCACTACGGGGTAGCGCCAGACGAGGGGCTCATCGCGGAAGTGTTGCGTCTTTATGTGGAATATCTGCCTGATGAGCTCGAGCGTGCACCTGCCTTTGAGGTACTCCCCGGCGTTCGCGCGCTTTTGGAGATATTGATCACGCGTGATGACACCCTGCTCGGACTCGGCACGGGCAATACCGAAGCAGCCGCCTACGCGAAGCTGCGCCGCGGCCAGATCGATTCGTTCTTCGCGTTTGGTGGGTTTGGGTCCGACCATCTGGACCGTGCGGAGTTGCTCCGCGTCGGGTTCGAGCGCGCTCGAGCGCGTACCTCCGCGGCCGCGCATAGAGTGGTCGTCATCGGGGATACACCCCACGACGTCGTTGCTGCGCAGGCCATTGGCGCGGAGTGCATCGCCGTGTCCACCGGCTGGTACGACAGTGCTTCGCTCGCAGCCGCTGGCGCGAACCACGTCGTCGCAGACCTGGAGGACGAGCGGGTGATCGATGCGATCACCGGAGGTCTCGCGATCTCGAAGGACGTCTAACTTTTTCGTGAGGTCGTGTAATACTCGGTGCGTGCATGAGAAACCTAGGCGCTGGTATGCGCGATGGTGGGCGATTCTGATCGTCCTCGGATTGGTGCTCGGGGCGACCGCCATCGTTACCGTGAAGGCGCTCGGCCTGCGTTCGGTGGTCGTCGATGCGCAACCGTTTCCGCAGCCGCCGGAGGGCTTCGACACCCGATGGTGGAATGACGCGCTCGGAAGATGGGTTCACGGAGACCGCGTCGACTACAATCAAGTGCTCGAAGACGCGCCGAATTTGAAGCGCTTCGCGGCGACGTTGGCAGAGGTCGGACCGACGGCCACACCTGACCGGTTTCAGACCGAAGAAGAGCGTCTCGCGTACTACATCAATGCCTACAATGCCCTCACGTTGCTTGGCGTCGTGGACAACTGGCCGATCTCCAGCGTGCAAGACGTCCGCGGTTGGTTGGACCCGCGGGCAGGCTTCGGATTCTTCTACGGGCTTCGATTCTTCCTCGATGGCGGCAAGATCAACCTCTACGATCTCGAGAACGGTGTCATCCGAGGCTTTCGAGACGCGAGAATCCATGCCGCGATCAACTGCGCGTCGATCTCATGCCCGCCGTTGGCGCCCGACGCCTATGATCCGGTCGACCTCGAGGGCCAGCTCGATCGGGTCACCCGGTCTTTCTGCTCGAGCCCCCCACACGTGCAGGTCGACGATGAAGCGCGCGAGATTCGGCTATCCTCGATCTTCGATTGGTATCGCGCCGATTTCGAAGAACACGCGCGTCGATTGGGGCGGCCGCCGACCATGGAGGCCTTCATCCTCGCGTTTGCTGAGCCCGCCGTCGCAGAATCGCTCGAGCGCGCCCAGGATGCCGGTTTCGACGTGGTCTTTCAGCCATATGACTGGGGCCTAAATCAGCTTTGAGTACATTGGCTTACACAAAAATACTGCATAACTCGACGAGTGGTGCAATAGCTTACTAAGCTTCTACTCATGATTCGGGGGGATCGGCACACCGCGATGCGACGCTTAGCTTTGTCTATTTTCAGCTCTCTTCTCCTCGTGGGCTGCCCAGGCGGTTTGGACAACTGCGAGGACTTCAACGCCTGTGCCGGCGGTGGCGGCGGGTCGACTGGCGTTACCGTGGAGCTGGTGTTTCAGGTCAACTGCGGCAATGCGGTCTGTCACGATGCGGACCAGCCTGCTGCGATGCTCGATCTCGTCTCGCCCAACGTCGCGAGTCGAACGGTCGGTGTCAACTCGACTGACCCCAACTGCGGAAGCGACATCATCGTCATAGCGGGGGATCCCATCGAGAGCTACATGATGAAGAAGATCCTCAACGAGCCCGGAATCTGTGGTGGGCAGATGCCGATCGGAACGATTCTCGACGCTGAGGACACCGACGTGATCCGACAGTGGATCCTCGATCTGGGCGGTGTCCCGGCAATCATCAACGAGGGGCCCGACAGCGGGGTTTAGACGGGGAGAAGTTGATGGGGAGCTGGCGCGTTGGCGCACTGACAGTGCTACTCGGTTTGTGTCTGGCAGAAGGCACCGCGTACGCCGAGGACGGTACGGTCGCGATTATGCCTTTTCAAGGGCCGCAGGCCGCCAAGATTCGGCAGCGCGTGCAAGGCGGGTTGCGGGACGCCGACGTCCAGCTCGTTCCCCTGAAGACGGTGACAGCCGTCGCCAAGAAGACGAAAGGTCATGCTAAACGGGCGGCCAAGCTAGACGCGAGCATCCTGGTTGGTGGGCGTATTCGCCGCTCCGGGGAGCGCTGGACTGCCGATATCGGGTTGCGCAACGCCGCGGGCGCGCAGGTTGAGAAGTTTCGCACTAGCTCTTCCAGCATCACGCGGCTTTCGAAGCGGATCGTCGCCGAGCTCCTCGATACCGGGATGATGCCGATTGCAGGGGATGCCCCGAAAGGCGTCGACAAGCTTGGCGTAGCCGATGCAGCCGTCGTCATGCCCGAGCCGGAACCCGAAAAGTCAGAGGTTCCACGATTGGTCGTCCGCCGTTTCAAGGGCGCACAAGCGGGCAAGATTCGGGGGGCCGCGGTGAAGGGCCTCCAGGGCAAACCCATCAGCCTCGTTTCCAACAAGCGGTTCGTGCAGAAAGCCCAGAGCTTGAACTCGGACCTGAAGTCCGAACGGGGACACGTCCCTGCAGCGCGGGCGATGGGGATCAACGGGCTCTTAGAAGGTGATGTGCTCCGTGAGGATGGCGTCTGGTCGGCTTATGTCCGACTCGTCGACGGCAAGAGCGCCGACGTCATCAGTCAGCACTTCTACGAAGGGAAGACCTCGACCGCGCTCGCGCGCGCAGTTCAAGTGGGCTTGTGGGATGATTTCCGAAGGGACATCAAGCGCTTCGAGCCTGAGCGGGCGATTGCCGTGGCTCCGGCCCCCGTGGCCGTGGTCGCGCCCGCGAGCCGTGAGGCCGATGAGAAAAAGCCCACGGCCGAGGACAAGCCCAAGATCAAGCCTAAGAAGGCCAAGCCCTCCAAGAAGGATCGACCCGCCGCAGTCGACATCGAGTTTGATTTCGTATTCGTGCATCGCAGTCTCTCCTGGAACGAAGACCTGATCGGAAACCTGCGCGACTACACGCTCGCGTTCGGCCCGGGCATTCAAACGAAGTTTCAGTATTTCCCGGGAGCGCATTTCACGAGTGGTATCGGAGCCCAGTTTGGCATCGACTTCGAGTGGCAGCGGCTCTTCGACTTCGACTCCACGCGCGACGACGGCTTGAGGTTTCCCACCGAAGCACAGCAATTTCTGGTGGGCCTTCGCTGGCGTTATCCCGCGGGGCGATGGGAGCCGACGATCATCGCCGACTACGGCGTTCACAAGTTCGAGTTCGGTGTGGCTGGGCCTCCGACCACTCCGGCGGGCATCCCCGGCGTGAAGTACGATTTCGTGCGCGCAGGCGCCGGGTTTCGGGTCGGCGCTGGAAAGGATGAAAACTTCATCGTCGTCTTCAACGGGGCGTACCGTTACCTTCTCTCTGCGGGCGGAATCGAAAGCGCGCAATGGTTTCCCGAGGCGAAGGGGAACGGGATCGACGCGCTGCTGATGTTCGGATACGGGCTGCCGAAGGGCTTTGAACTCCGGCTCGGGTTGGAGTATCGCCGCTACTGGTTCGACCTCAATCCGGTGCCGCCCGATCCACCGTACGTCGCCGGGGGCGCCCTCGACCAGTACTGGGGCCTCTCGATCGGCGCTGCCTGGCGCTTTTGAGCATAGCAGCTCTCGGTTCCGTCCTGAGGCCCGTGCCGCTAAGATGCGAGGATGATTCGCCCGCTCGTATCGTGCGTCGTCATCTTGTTCGTTCTGTCCCTCTTAGGCTGCAAGGGCCGGGAGGAGCCCGCTCAGCCGTCAAACCCGGTTGAAGCGCTGCCACCTGATTCCACGGAGGGCGCGGTTCGTCCCGTCACCCCCGAGCAAGCGGCTGAGCCCGAACCTGCCGCCGCGGTGGAGGCGGAGCCCGCTGAGCAAGCCGCCGCGACGGAGCCAGCGCGCACCAGCGCACCCCGCGACCTTGGAGAAGAGCTCCGCACGGCGGTGGGAAGCCCCGCCGACTGTCTCCAGGACTATCGGCCCAGCAGTCCCACCACGATTCGGATCAACATCAGCGCGGTCGTTCGTTCGACCGGGATGATCATCGAGCCTAGCGCAACCGGACGCGGGCTTTCGGCGAACGATCGGCGGTGCGTCGAGCAGCGGATAGGCGACGTCACGTTGGCGCCGCTCGGAGGAGAAGCGTCGGAGCCCGTGACCACGTATCTAGACATCCAGTACCAACCTCCCGAGGTCGAAGAATACGACGTAGAGTGGCCGTCACCGAAGTTGAAGGACGTCGTCGAGCCGCTTCCGAAGAAGAAACCGATCGCTCCGAGTGGCGTCCCGATCGAGGGCCCTGCAGCCGATCCGATCGAAGGGCCCCGCGGCGTCCCCATCGAAGGTTCGAGAGGCGTCCCCATCGAGGGGCCCAAACCGAAGCCGATCGAGGGCTACTAAGCCGCCGAGGGTGCTGAGCGTTGGACGGAGTGACGCGCTGACGGGTAAGCTGAGAGCATGAGTCGCCTGATGCTCCCATTCCTCGTGGTGTTGCTGGCCGTGGGATGCAAGAGCCGACAGGAGTCGGCCCGCGGTGCCTTCCAAACCCCGAAGCCCACTTTCGAAGCCGCGGCGCCAACCAATCTGCGCCCAATCATCGACACGCCGGATCCTGCAATCATCGACAGGCCCGAGCTGCTCGAGGAAAAGCCTCCCGAAAAACCGGACGAGCGTGATCTGGCCGCCGAGCTTCAGAGCGCCATCGGAACTCCGATGGACTGTCTGACCGAGT
>JAOTVB010000026.1 GCA_029863605.1 Myxococcales bacterium
GACCATCGCGGACCCGCCGTCTCGCAGGGTGTCGAGCAAGGTTTGCTTGTCGCCGGTTCGTCTCGCCATGGCGATCGCCTGACGTGCCAACTCCATCGGCGGCTCCGGGTCTAATGCCGGTTGGAGTGCAGCCGCCAGGCGTGCCATCAACCGCGCGCGCAACGGGCTGTCGGAGCTCTCGAGCAACTCGAGGGCCTCTTCCAGCAACGCGACCAATTCCGCGTCGACGTTGGCGAAGATCAGGGCAGACCCATGCTCGAGGGCAGCCTTGGCAAGCAAGCTTGCATCGCCGAGGTCCCGGGCGAGGGCGGCGGCCTTCGCGCACGTAGTCTTGCCGGCTTGAATGTCGCCTGCGCGCGTTTGCGCATGGCCGAGTTGGATCAGGATTGCGATCCGCACCCTCTCATCGACCGGTAGAGCTCTCTCGCAGGCATCGAGGGCCCTGTGCGCCGCAATCACTGCTTCGTCGAAAGCGAGTTGCCGAAGTGCCTGAGCACTGGCCTGTCGGTAGGCCTCCGAAGCCTTGGATGCGGTGCCCGGGCCTGCCGCAGTGAAGTGGTGCGCGATCTCGGACCATCGCGGTTGCCCCTCGTTGTCGGGTCGTTCCAAGAGCACTTCGGCCAGGCGACGGTGAGCGTCTCCCCGCTCGGCATCCGGAATCGATTCGTACACGAGCTCGCGGATCAGGAAATGGCTGAATCGATAGCGAAGCGGAGCGACTTCGATCAGCAGCGCGTGGTCCGTCGCCTCCTGACACGCCTCGACGGTGTCCGATGAATCGTTTGGATAGCTGGCTTCGAGAAGGATCGTGTCGAACTCCCTACCAATGACTGCCCCACGCCGAAGCGAAAGTGCACACTCCGGACTGAGGCCCTGCAAGCGTTCTTGAATCGCCTGCCGCACCGACTTCGGGATGGCGGGTCTCCCTGTATGGTCTCGCGCTCCTTGCATACGCCAGAGCCGCGCGACCTCGACCAGAAATAGGGGATGACCCTCGGTGATGCGGTGAAGCGCGCCCACGAAGTCCGGGTCGACAGTCTCGCCCGTCGTCTCGAGGAATGCCGCGACCTCTTCGTGTGTCAGCCGGTCGAGCGCAAGTCGGTGACCTTGTTGGGCGGCTCGAAGCAATTGCGGACCGGCAGCTGCGGCGCCGAGCTCCGCCTCCCGATACGTTCCGATGATCAGGATCGCGTGGTTGCGCACGATGGCTGCGAGGAAGTCCAACAGCAAGACCGTCGAGATATCGGCAACGTGAAGGTCCTCGAGAACGATGACCATCGGACAGCGTTCGGACGTCTCGGCCAGCAAGTGGCCCACCGCATCCATCACTTGAAAGCGTGCTTGCTCCGGTCCTAACTCGGTTGCTTCAGGGATCGCTTGGGTTCTCCGAAGCTCAGGAAGCATTTGCCCGAGTGGGGCGAGAAACGGGTCGACTTGGTCGGGCTCGGCGGTGCGAAGGATCGCACGAAGAACTTGGACCCACGGCCAATACGCTGGGGCACCGCCAGCCTCCCAGCAGCGCCCCCAGTAGATTCTCATCCCGCGGTCGCGTGCGAGGCGCGCGGCTTCCTCGGCGAGCCGGCTCTTACCGATGCCGGCCTCGCCCGTTAAAAAGCAAACGAAACCACGGCCTTCAGCGACCTCTTCGATTGCGGCGGCGAGCCGGCTTAGCTCTTGGTGGCGCCCGACGAGGGATGATTCGACCACTTCGCAACCAAAGTTATCACGCAGCCAAACCTGCAACCTCGTAACTCTGCACGGAACGATGTTCCCTCCGAAATCACGCCTCGATCGATGGGGGCGTCCGGTCGCCCTCGAGGAGGCAGCAATGGATGTGATCACGATCGGTATCATCGCGTTTTTTCTCGCTTTTTTAGCGTACGACACGCTGCGACCGGCCCGACACTACCCGAGGTCGCGCGGCTGGGTGCTCCGAGGCATCGCTTCGTTCGTGCTCTACACCGGGGTCTCGACCGGGCTCCCGTTCCTGTGGGACGCGTGGCTCGGCGCACACCGGCTCATCGATGCCACCTCGCTCGGGACCTACGGCGGGGCGGCGGTCGGCCTCTTGTCGGTCAACGTGTTCATGTACGCGTGGCATCGCGCCCTTCATCGCAGCGATTTCTTGTGGCGATGGCTTCACCAAATGCACCACAGCGCCGAGCGGATCGACGTGGCAGGGGCTTTCTATTTTTCTCCGTTGGACATGGTCGGCTGGACCGCGCTTGGCAGTTTGTCGCTAGTCTGGGCAGTCGGTCTGACTCCCGAGGCTGCAGTGCTCGCCAACATCGCTGCAACGTTCATGGCGGTGTTCACGCACGCCAACATCCGAACACCCCGCTGGCTCGGTTACTTCATCGCTCGACCGGAGATGCACGCGGTGCACCACCAGCGTAGTGTTCATTCGGGCAACTACTGCGACCTGCCGTTCATCGACATGATTTTCGGCACGTACCGCAATCCCGCGACTTTCGAAGGGGAGGGTGGTTTCTATGACGGCGCGTCTTTGCGGATCAAGGACATGCTGCTTGGGCGTGACGTATCCATCCCACCAGCGCTCGTCTTGGTGTCAGGCAAACGGTCTGAAGACGGCGAAGGTGACGATCAGCAGGCCGAGGATCCCGATCACCCAGGCGAGCCGTCCGAAGGTCTTGGCTTGCACTTCTTGCCCGCCAGCCCAGCGGCGCAGCTTGCCCGTCAACACCCCGGTGGCGGCGGCTAGAAGGATCAATAGGGTGAGCTTTGCATGCATCCAGCCGGCCTTTGCATAAACCTCAGTGAAGCTCGGGATCAGCATGCCAAAGCCACCTGCGAACGCGACCAGCATGGACGGAGTCGTCACGCGAAGGGTGACCTTGCGGAGTGCTTGAGCGACCGCGCTTTCCCATTGAGTCGAGGTGGCGGCCGCGATGGCGACAGCGATCGCGCTTCCCACCCAGAAGGCCATGCCCAGAAAATGAAGGTAGCGAAAGACGATCATGCTCATGTGAGATTCCTCAGTGGGGCGGAGTCTAACCGCCGTAGACCAACGGCACAAAGACGCACCGACAAAGCTCTTCCTCCTCGAGCTTTCCGTTTCGCTTTGTCATGGCCATCAGGGATTGCCCCCAACGGCCGCCCACCGGGATGACGAGCCGGCCACCTTCCTTGAGCTGCGCCACCAAAGCGGGCGGGATCTCGTCAGCGGCGGCAGCGACGATGATGCCGTCGTACGGAGCGCCTTCGGGCCAGCCCTTTCGACCATCGGCGCAATGGATCTCGACGTTGTCGAAACCGAGCGACTGAAGTACACGCCGAGCGTTGGCGACGAGCTCGGGGATGATGTCCACGCCATGAACTTTCTTGGCGAGGCGGCCGAGGATCGCCGCCTGGTATCCCGATCCGGCACCGACTTCCAGCACGGTCTCATCGCCCTCGAGCCGAAGCGCCTCGACCGACATCGCAACCATCAATGGCTGTGAGATGGTTTGGCCGTGCGAGAGCGGGAGGGCGCCATCCACATACGCGTCGCGTCTTTGGTTTTCCGGCACAAACTCTTCTCGCGGGACTTCACCCATTGCATCGAGCACGCGCTCGTCGGCAATCCCGCGACGGCGGAGCTGGTGCTCGACCATGTTTGCCCGCTCCCTGTCGAAATCCACCGCCCGCTAATACCATTCAACCCAACGTAAAGCGACCGCGTCGCCACGGGGCTTCGCTTGAGGGGCTCGCCCCGTGGACGACGCACAGCGTCGTCTTTACGGGGTTGCGTTCGACCGGGCCCCGCGTAGAGTCGGACCCTCCGATCGAGGAAACCCATGGTCAAGACCAATCCTGGCAACTTTTTCGAGGATTTCGAGGTAGGCGCTGAGCTGGTGCATGCGGTGCCTCGTACGATCACCGAGGGTGAGGCCGCCGTTTACATCGGGCTTACCGGATCTCGCTACCCGCTCCACTGCTCGGCCGAATTCGCGCGCTCACTGGGTTACCCACGAGAGACGGTTAACGACCTCCTCGTCTTTCACATCGTGTTCGGCAAGACCGTGAACGATGTCTCGCTCAACGCGGTCGCGAACCTCGGTTATGCAGGCGTGCGCTTCCTCCGGCCCGTCTACCCGGGCGATACGCTTCGGTCGATCTCGACCGTGCTCGGAAAGAAGGAAAACAGCAGTGGCAAGACCGGCGTGGTGTGGGTCAAGACGGTCGGTACCAATCAACGCGACGAGCCCGTCCTCGAGTTCTATCGTTGGGTGATGGTGAACAAGCGCGACCCGTCGATCCCGACGGGCGCCGCGGACCGACCCGACATGCCAAAGGAGGTAGGTCCAGCCAACCTGGTCGTCGCACCGAATCTCGATCTGACGAAATACGAAGCATGGCCCGCGGGTGGGAGCGCCTACTTCGAAGACTACGAGGTGGGCGAGAAGATCGACCACATCGACGGGATGACGATCGAAGAAGCAGAGCACGCGACCGCGACGCGCCTCTACCAAAACACCGCGAAGGTCCACTTCGATGCCGTTCAGACCAAAGGGACTCGGTTCGGCCGCCGCCTGATGTACGGCGGCCACGTGATCAGCGTGGCCCGCGAGCTCTCCTTCAATGGCCTCGAGAAGGCGCTCGGGATCCTCGCCTGGAACGGAGGTGCGCACGCGAACCCGACTTTCGCAGGTGACACGATCTATGCGTACAGTGAGATTTTGGACAAAGCGGACCTACCCGGACGCACAGATTGCGGAGCGCTTCGCGTGCGTTTAGTAGGATTAAAAGATGTTTCAGCGACCGAAGCGGGCTTTCCGCTCAAGGTGTCGAAGGACGGACGAGACGTCTATGATGAGAATGTTGTATTAGACTTGGATTATTGGCTGCTCGTTCCTCGGCGACAGCGCTGACGAGACGCGATTGGAGTGACGCGTGATTCGACTTGTGGTGATTGGCTTGATGGGGGTCGTGGGCATGGTTGGCTGCGGAGGTGGCGACGACCAGGGCCGTGATGCGTCGATCGGAGGCGCAGGCGGTGGCGGCGGCGCCGGCCTTGGTGGCAGCGGCGGTAGTGGCGGCAGCGCCGAATGCTTCGACATGATTGTTCTTGCCGGCGAGCTCGGCGGCGAGTGCCGCACCGTAGGCGGCGTCCCCACAGAGTGCAACGGCGATTTGGTCTGCCTGGGCGAGGACTTCTTCACAATCGGTGGGCCGAACGATCCGATCCTCAACTATCCCCCGGGTGAAAACGAAAGCTTCGACATCCCGGTGTTGCCAGGAGACTATTGCACCTTGGGGCTGACCGCTTCACCGGCCGAGTGCACGGTCGAGGATGACGCCGCCTGCGCCGAAGTGTGCGGAGCATGCACGCCGTTCTTCATCGACGCCGACATCTGTCTCAGGCAATGCCGTGCGGAGACGGACACGAACAGCACGTGTCGGGATGGATATGTGTGTGACCTCTTGTTCGAGGTCTGCGACACTGGGTGCGTCTCCGACGACGACTGCCGCGTTTTCCGGGAGGACTCGAACGACAACGGCATGTTCGATCCCTGGGATCCGGAAACGATGATGGGTGACCGTTTGGTGTACGACACCAACTCGACCTTCGTATGCAATACTGCCACTTACCGCTGCGAGCACCCGGGCACTCCAGGCGCCGAGGCAGGCATTGCGTGCGACGACGACCAGCAATGCGAGGCCAACGGCACGTGTCTCGACGAAGCCCTTTTTGGTTTCCCGGGTGGGTACTGCTCCAAGATTCGATGTGATCTCGACGGGAACGATTGCGCGGGAGCTGGGGTGTGTGCGGGTCTCGGATTCGGGGTGCCACTCTGCGCTGAGAGTTGCCAGGTGGGCTCGGGCGCGACTCCCGGGGACCCAAACACATACTTGAACAACACTCAGGGCTGCCGCGAGGGCTACACGTGTTTTTGGGGCGGGGTCCCAAACGACACCACCGGCGTGTGCGTTCCAGGCGTCTACAACGACGTCATCACGAACAACGTCGGCGCCGACTGCATGACCAATGACACGTGCTACTCGCCGTTTGGTCAAGGCGTGTGCGCGGACGCCGAGCTCGCTTGCTCGTTTCTCGGGGCACCGGCGGGCGAAGCGTGTCCGGCAGGCTTTGGGTGCAGCGTGCTCGATTGCGGGGTGCCCGGGATCCCCAACGACGTTTGTGGAGATAACGCGACCTGCGTGGGCCTGCCGTCAGGTCTGTCGCTTTGTCTCCAAGATTGCGAGAGCGCCGAAGACTGCCTTGCGGGCTCTGCATGCATCGACCTCGATGAGGATCCACTCTCGATTTGCTTTCCGTTGTGTCTCGACGACGACTTGGAATGTAGAAGCGGCGAGGTCTGCGATACTGGCGCATGTGTCCTAGCCCCCTGACGGGTTGCAAATCCCGGGCGCATCCCGTAGAGACCTGCCGTAGGAGCAAACTATGTATCTTCATCTCGTGAACAGCGACCGCCGCCGCAAACGCAACACGGCCGTTCGGCGCAATGCGAAGCGCAAGGCGAAGAACCGCCGCCGCATCAACCGCATGCACGGGCGGAAGCTGGGGCGTCGTCTCTAGCCGCGGTCGATGGACCCGAAGGTCATCTACGTCGTCAGTGACTCGACCGGTGAGACGGCCGAACGCGTCACCCGCGCTACCCTGCTTCAGTTCCCGGAACACAAAGTCAGGCTCCGAGTCGAGCGGCGCGTTCGAGACCGGCGTAGCTTAGCCGGCATTCTCGAAAGGGCGAGTGAGCAGGAAGCGATGGTGGTCTTCACTCTCGTGCGGCCCGAGCTCCGGGCGCATTTCCACGAGCTCGCGAACGAGTTCAGCGTACGGCACGTCGATGTGATCGGAGCTCTGCTCAATCAGATCGGGTACTACCTCGAAGCCGATCCGGTAAACATTCCATCCGCCGAGATGCCGCTGTCGAAGGAGTACTTTCGGCGGGTCGAGGCGATCGAGTTCGCCGTGAAGAGCGACGATGGCAAGGAGCCACGAAACCTCAAGAAGGCCGACCTGGTCTTGGTTGGCGTCAGCCGAACCAGCAAGACCCCGCTTTCCACGTACCTGGCAGGCCGCGGCCTCAAGATCGCCAACGTCCCCTTGGTGCTAGGCGTGGAGCCGCCTGAAGAGCTCTATCAGTTACCGGGTTATCGCGTGGTCGGTCTCACGATCGACGTCGAACAGCTGATGGACATCCGCAAGCAGCGTCTCCAGCAGCTCGGCATGCCCCCTGACGCCAACTACGGCCTCCGTGACCACGTCAAGGCGGAGCTCGAACACGCGCACGCGATCTTCCGCAACAACCCAGAATGGATGGTCGTCGACGTCACCAACTCCGCGATCGAAGAAACCGCCACGATCATTCTCGAGGTGCTCAAAGAGCGCGAAGAGCTCCGAGGCCTGACGAGCCCGCCTCCGCTGGTGTTCTAGATCTGCGTCAACCGGTGACTCGGACCGCGGCACGGGACGGGCGTGCTCGCAATGGGGCCCTCCTCGAGAATAGGGGGCGCTGACACTGGCGCTGGCACTGCGATCAGCGGGGGGTTGGGCCGTATTGGTGGGAGAGGGCTGCGTAGAACTGCGCGAGGATGCCGTCGGCGACTCGGAGGCGGCGACTGAGCTCGCGAGCGATGTTCATGATGAACAGGGCGTAGTCCTTGACGTCGCGTCGATAGAGCAGATTTTCGACGTGGTCGGCCGTGACCGAAACCACGAGTGTCGGCGCGACCGCCCGGACCGATGCCGACCGGGGCTGCACGTCGATGATCGACATTTCGCCAAACCAGTCGCTCGGGCCGAGCACCGCGACTCGGACGTCGCCGCCGGATTCACCCTTTTTGATCACCTCGAGCTCGCCGGCCACGACCACGAACATCTGGGTCGACAGATCGCCCTCTTCGACCACCATGTCGCCGGCTTCGACGCGGCTCGTCGGGAGTGACTCTGCGAGAATCTCCAAGGTTTCCCGGCTGAGCCCGCCAAAGAGACCGATGTCGGCAAGGTGGTCGGCTTTGAGCTTTGGGGTCGGTGGTCGACTCATAGCCTCAGCATACGCGAACCATTCGCTTACGTCATGGAATCGAATTGGATAGATTCACCGGAGGACGATTGGTGCCCAGCCTGGATTTGCCTCGACCGTTTGGACCCTACACGCTTACCCGGCGCCTTGCCGTCGGTGGGATGGCAGAAGTGTACGTCGCACGCGCCAAGGGCAGTGCCGGTTTCGAGAAGCTCGTCGCCCTCAAGCGCATCCATCCCCACTTGTCCCGGGATGACGGGTTCGTCTCGATGCTCATCGAAGAGGCCAAGCTCTCGGTGTCGCTCAGCCACCAGAACATCGTGCAGACCTTTGATCTCGGGTGCGTCGACGACTCCTATTTCATCGTCATGGAGCATGTCGAGGGGTACGATCTCGCTCAGGTGCTGCGCGCACTTCGCGAGCGAGGCGAAAAGGTTCCGGTGGAAGTCGCGGCGCACGTGGTGGCCGAGCTCTGCCGCGGACTCGCCCATGCGCACCAACAAGTCGACGACCGGGGCCGGCCCCTGCACATCGTGCACCGGGATGTGTCTCCGCAGAACATCTTGTTGAGCCTCGCTGGCGAAGTGAAGATCGCGGACTTCGGAATCGCCAAGACTACGTTACGGGTGAGCGACCCAGAGGTCGGGGTCATCAAGGGCAAGTACTTCTACATGTCACCCGAGCAAGCTTGGGGAGACCCCTTGGATCACCGCAGCGACATCTTTTCAGCTGGGGTCGTGTTGTGGGAGCTGCTGGTTGGAGAGACCCTCCACCAAGCGAGCCACGTGCAAGCATTGCTCGATGACGTGCGACGCGCGGAGGTGTCCCGACCTTCATCGATCCGGGCGGAGGTTCCCCCCGAGCTCGACGCGATCGTCGCGCGTGCGACCGCAGTCGAGCCGAGCGACCGCTTCAGCGACGCTGGAGCCTTTGGCGATGCGCTGTGCGAGGTGCTGGCGGCGCGTCCGTGGGTGCATCCAGAGGCGTGGATTCGCGCCTTGCTTGTGGATCTCGAGCCACCGCGGCCGCTCAGTCCGGGGCGGGCTGAGCTCCCGAAGACCCGCGACCGCGTTATCACTCGCCCGGCCGACGATCGACCGACGCCTTCGAGCGTGCCGGTCCGTTTCAGCCTCGACGACGGGGAGCCGACGGTGGCTGGTTGGAAGAGCCCGTCCGCTCGATCCGGGCGGTGGTGGCTCTGGTGGGCCGCCGGCGCCTGCTTGCTTTTGGCCGGGCTCGGAAGCTGGTGGCTTTGGCGATAGTGTGCCCGACCCGCTAAGGCCGCTCGTCCTCTCCCAACACGACGTTGTCGATCAACCGGGTCGAGCCGAGGTGGGCCGCGGCCGCGATGAGCAGTCGTTCGGGGGACGTCGCCGGTGGCTCGAATGTCTCTGGGTCGACAGCAGCGACGTAATCGATCCGATCGAACGTTGCCGCCACGGGCGCGGCAGCCGCGCTCTCGAGCACCGCAGGTTTCCGTTCGCCATGTTCCCACGCGTCGTGCGCCGCCCGGAGTCCCGCAACGACGGCGAGAGCCCGGTGGCGGTCGTTTGTGGAGAGATAGCGATTACGGGACGAGAGCGCCAACCCGTCGGGTTCTCGCACGATCGGGCACCCGATCACCTCGATCGGCATGTCGAGGTCTTCGACCATCCGCGACAGGACTTTCCATTGCTGGTAGTCCTTTCGACCGAACACTGCCGCGCAGGGGCCCGCAAGATTGAACAGCTTGGCCACGACCGTCGTGACACCTTCGAAGTGCGACGGCCGAAACACGCCTTCGAGGGGCTTGGTCACCCCCGCTACGCTGACCTGTGTTTGGAAGCCTTCCGGGTACATGGCGCCCGTGTCCGGAGCGAACACCACATCGACCCCGCGCCGCCGGCAGCCACCGAGATCATCTTCGAGCGTCTTCGGGTAGCGCTGGAGGTCCTCGCCTGGCGCGAACTGAAGCGGATTGACGAAAATCGTAACGGCGAGAAAGTCCGCGCGTCGGGATGCCTCGTCGATGAGCGAGAGGTGTCCGGCATGCAGCGCGCCCATCGTCGGCACCAAACCGATTCGACGGGAAGCCCTGCGCGCATCATCGCAGGCCCGCCGAAATTCAGCAGGCTCGCGGACGACCGTCGTCATCCCTGTGGTCCGTATGCGGCCTTCTTCCCTGGCAACAGGGTGAGACCTGAGCCCGGAGCATCGTCCTTCTGCACATTGCCGAAGCTGTACTCGGCGCTCGGGAAGGTCCCTGCCCGAACTTCGTCGCGGTAGCGGCGCGCCGCTTCGACTCCCCGCTCGAAGAACTCCGCGTAGCGCTTCACGAACTTGGGTTTGAGATCGGGGGTCAGGCCTAGAAGGTCGTAGCATACGAGGACTTGCCCATCGCAATGGGGACCGGCGCCGATCCCGATCGTTGGAATCGACACTTCCTCGGTAATGCGCTGAGCGAGGTCCGTGGGAATCCCTTCGAGCACCAGAGAATAAGCGCCTGCGTCAGCGACCGCCCTGGCGTCGGCGAGCACCCGTTCCGCGGCCTTCTCGGTCTTGCCCTGGACACGGAAACCGCCCATCGCGTGAACGCTTTGCGGAGTGAGCCCCACGTGAGCCATGACCGGGATGCCGGCGTGCACGATCCGCTCGATCGTAGGCGCCGCGTCGACTCCACCTTCGAGCTTCACCGCCTGGGCGCCGCCCTCCGAGAGGAAACGACCGGCATTGCGGAGCGCTTCCTCTTCGCTCAGCTGCCAGCTCAAAAACGGCATGTCGCCGACGATGTGCGCGCGGCGTGTGCCGCGAGCCACTGCGCGACAGTGGTAGATCACCTCGTCGACGGTGACCGGCAGGGTCGAGGTTTGCCCCTGAACGACCATCCCGAGCGAATCGCCAACGAGCAGAACATCGATTCCCGCATCGTCGAACAGTCGCGCGAAGGTCGCATCGTAGGCGGTCACCATGGTGATACGCTCGCCCTTGCGCTTCATCTGCCGAAGACCCGGCACGGTGACCGGCCGTTCTTCGGACGTGCCTCCACGATCTCTTGGGCTCATGGTTCTGGTTCGCTTAAGTCGCGGCCAGGTCGATTCCCGGTCCACGCCGCCACGCCCGATGAATGTAGCACCGAATCCAGCGCCGTCATCGCCCTAGAAACCCATCTGAAGCCGGCGACTTAGCTATTGCCGCTGCAATAACGCAGCAACCTTGTCCCGTAGCTCTTCGTCTTGTGCCGCAAGCGCCTCGGCCCGGGTCAGCATGCGATGGGCCTCATCTTCGAGACCGAGCTCCCGCAGGAGCCGGCCCGCCTCGTAGTGGTAGAGGGCGTGATGGTCTCGGTCGCCTCCTTGGCTCAACGCGCGATACATGTCGGCGGCGCGGTCCAGTCTGTCATCGGCTTCGTAGAGCTTCGCAAGGGTGGTCGCGGTGGGGACCGGGAAGTCTCTCACCTGGCGTTGAGTAAAAAATTCGATGACTTGCTCGAAAAAGCTCTTGGCCTCTTCAGTTTTGCCGGCAGCCTCGTAAGCGAGTCCCAGCTCCTCGAGGAGGCGCCAGTCTGCCGACGCGCTCTTGCTGAGCTCGAGGGATGTTCGAAGCACGTCGAGGGCCTCGTTGGCGTGCCCTTTGTCACGGAGAAACGCTCCCATGGCGAGATAGGGCCGATAGTCCTCGGGCATCGCGTCGATGGCGCCCTCGAAGTGCGACATGGCCTCGTCGAGGTCGCCTCCCTCCTCTGCGAGCCGGGCGAGGGCAAGGTGCGCACCGAGCTTGGTTTCGCCCCCCTCTTTCGTATCGAGCGCGCCGAGAAAGCGCTCGAGCGCGTCTTTGCCGCCTGCGAGGTCGTCGGTGAGCAGCCGCGCGCGCCCGAGCTCGAGCCAGAGGTATCGTGGCTCCGCCGCCCGTTCGACGATCGCTTGGAGGCCCTCACGCGCCTCTTCAAACCGCTCGCACTGCATGGCCACCAGCGCATCGAACAGAGGCTCACCGTAGCCCTCGTACTCGTCCGCCTGTTCGTCTTGCCACTGCCCCGCGATCAGCGCGATCCGTTCCTCATCGGTCATCTCGTGCGAGACGGCTTGCTCCCGAGCGTCCTCGGCCTCGAGCCCATCGAGAAGTTGCTGCGCCTCGTCACGAATCGTAGCCGTGACCGCAACTTCGAGCGCACCCTCGAGCTCGTGGGTCGCGAGCTCGATCGCCCCGTCGGCGAGGTACTTTTTGGCTTCGTCGATGCGCTGCTCTGCGATGGCATCGATGCATTGGCGGATCTTGTCGACGAGTGAAGCATGAGCGCGGTCCGTATGCGCGTCCAAGGCCTTTTCGTAAACGAGCTTGGCCGGTCCGAAGTCGCCCGCCGCGAAAAGCGCATCGGCCTTCTTTTCGAGAGCGGCGGGGTCGGCCGTGAAGAGTTTCTTGAATAGGCTCATCGGTCAGCCGCTGAACTGCTTGGAGCGGCGCTTGGCGGCCTGCTTGAGGGGTCCCGGAATCCCGCGGCTGCGCGAGAGCGCGCGAAGGTCGTTGCGCCTGAGGTGGCTCAAGAATCCCATCGACAACGCGAGTGGGGTCTTGGGGTTGTTGCAGAGATGGCGTTTGATCTCGTAGCTCCGCAGCCACTCCCGCTTCCTGCCGATGTACCGAAGGATGTCTTCGGAGACCTCTCGGCTTTGCGCGGCGTTCTTGGCCTCGCTCTCGCCGGTGGCGGGCGACGAGATCGCTGCCAGGGCTACTATCTTGTTCGGGTCGCGCAGAAGGATCGACCGAGCTGCCGCATTGCCGAGTAGCGCCATTCGAATCTTCTCGCCGATGTTCATGCCACGAATCTTGGATTGCAGCGGAATGAATTCTTCTTTGGTTTCTTCGGTGCCGTCGACCTCGTCGCGCGCCACTGCGTCCTGGTCGGCGTCTTCGTCGAGGGCTTTGGCAAAGAGCTGGTCGCTTGGGAGCGGTTCTTCGCTCGGCTCGGGGATTAGCTGCCCTCGAATCGCCCTCTTGAGCTCCTCGAACATCGGAATGCCGGTGACCTCGACATCGTGTCGCGCCGCGAGCTCGATCAATCGATCGGCCGTCGACATTCGGGTGTTCTTGTTCCTGTAGAGCGCCTCGATGATCTCGGGGGCACCGAGGAGCCGTTGCTGGTTGACGGCGATGATTTCGGTGATGCGCTCGACACAGTGACTCGAAATACGCGCGATCGTCGCGTCCGCCGCCGCGTGGTTCGAGGCGAGTCGCGCCAAGACCTCGTCGTTTCTGGAGAACCGAAGGGCAACCTCGTGGAGCACGCCTGCGGGTAGGTCGGCCTTGCATGCGGGTAGCAACACGTTTTCCGGCAGCCCCGCGAGCGTCTCGGCTGCGGCCTGACTCACTCCGGCGTCGGCGTCGGCAGAGAGCTGAGCCAACAGCAACACCAGGTCGGCCCCCTTCACCGGGACCATTCCCTTGGCCGCCATCATTCGGGCGGCTGCAGGGCCATTGGGGTCGGCGAAGCGTCGCAACGCCTCGGGGACTTGGTCCAATGGGATCGGGAGCTCGGGTGTGGCCAGCATTCGTGCCTGTTCGATCTTAGCGCCTATTTGCCTCTGAACTCAGGTTCTCGTTTTTGTAGGACCGCACTGATGCCCTCCTTGGCGTCCTCCGTATTCAGGCTCTGCGCTTGAAAGCCGGCTTCTTCGATGGCGGCTTGTCGAATATCCCAACCGAGCCCCCGGCGGATCGAGGCCTTCATCGTTTGCACCGCGAGCGGGGCCGAGCCCGTGATGGCCCGAGCGATTCGAAACGCGGTCGGCAGCACTTCGTCTGCGTCCACCGCGTGACTCACCAGCCCGATTCGCAACGCTTCGCTACCCTGGATGAGCGAGCCGGTGAACAGAAGCTCGGCGGCTTGGGCGGGGCCTACGAGCCGGGGGAGCAAATAACTGATGCCGAGCCCAGAGTGGATTCCCAAGCGTGCGAAATTGGCACCATATTTCGAATCGCGGTTGGCGACGCGGATGTCGGCGAGAAGGGCCAGCCCGAAGCCGCCCCCGACCGTATGGCCGTTGAGCGCGGCGACCACCGGGACTCGGACATCCAGCACCTGTAGAAAAGGCTCGTACATGGCGTAAGACGCCTCGCGAGAAGGCTTACTGAGATCGTCACGCTGCAAAGACGACCGGAGATCGGCCCCCGCGCTGAAACAGCGACCCTTACCCGTGATGACCAAGCAGCGAATGTCTGCGTCGTTTCGGGCGAGCTCGATCTGTTCCGAGAAGGCGTCGAGCAGCTCGGGGCTCATGGCGTTTCGTTGCTCGGGCCGATTTAAGGTCAGAATCCCGATCCAGTCCGCCGATTCATACTCGACCGCCCGCGTGCCCATGGTGGGCCGACTCTAGCGGGCGCCGGGCCAGCGGCAACCTCGGATTCTTCGCCGATTTCTTGCCCCCCGAGAGCCCCCGGGTTAGCCGGATTCTATGCAGGGGACCAAGGTCGTTCGCCCGTTTCCATTCTTTCGCGCCGGGGCCCGGGCGAGTCAGCCTCAGCTGGCAAAGCCGATTCTGGTGCTGGAGGACGTGTACAAGTTCTTCCGACCTGACCAGCCGACGCTGCGGGGCGTCAATCTCAAGGTCGAGCGAGGGGAGTTCGCGTTCATCACCGGCCCGAGCGGCGCGGGGAAGAGCACGCTGTTGAAGCTCCTCTACCGAGAGCTCATGGTCGACGAGGGGCGAGTGCTCTTCTGCGGTCGCGACATCGGTCGGCTCACCGACAAGTCGATTCCTTTCTTACGACGCAACCTCGGGATCGTCTTTCAGGATTTCAGGATCATCGATCACTGGACGGTGTTCGAGAACATTGCCGTCGCCTTGGAGATCCTCTCGATGCCGCAACGGCTGATCCGGTCGCGCGTCGCCGAGGCGCTCGAGCGCGTTGGGCTGAACGGCCGCGGCGACGAGCAAACCAGCAACCTTTCCGGCGGCGAAAAGCAGCGCGTTGCGGTTGCGCGCGCGATCGTACCAGAGCCGGCGCTCATTCTAGCGGACGAGCCGACCGGGAACCTCGATCCGCACCTCGCGATCGACATCCTCACGCTGTTCGAGGAGATCAACTCGACCGGGACGACCGTATTGTTCGCGACCCACGACCACTCGCTGATTTCCAAGCGCGATCATCGGCTCATCTCGATCGACGAAGGTCGTGTCGTCGAGGCACGACAGGGGCTCAAAGACTGGCCGGGCAGTGGCATTCACACGCTTGTGGGGTGAAACGATGGAAGTGAAGAGCGCAATGACGCGTGCGAGGCGCGGGCTTCGCGAGGAGCGCCGACTCTATATCGTCGCGGTCTCGAGCTTGGCGGTCGCCTTTCTGTGTCTCGGGGCGACCCTTCTCGGGGTGACCAATCTCGATGCAGCCGCCGATCGGTGGGGGCAAAGCGGTCGCATCACCTTGTTCCTCAAGGATGATGCAGACCCGCAAGACATCGCGCAGCTCCGTGTCGTGCTCGAGGGACTCAGCGATGTGCGCGAGGTCACCCACGTGACGCCCGAGCAGGCAAAGGCGTCCTTCCTCGAAGAGGCCGATGTCGGCGCAGACCTCAGCTCGCTCCCGAAGGAGGTCTTTCCGGCGTCGCTCGAGGTGAGCCTCGTCAATGGAGTGACCCGGGAGCGAAGCGAGTCCATCGCCACCCGGCTCGGCCAGTTCCGAGCAGTGAGTGACGTCGAAAGCTATCGCAGCTGGTTCCAAAAGCTCGACGACCTGTTGTGGGGGGCTCGCATGCTCGCCGCAGGGCTGGCGTTGCTGGTCATGTTCTGTGTGATCGCGGTCATCGGGAACACGATCCGCCTCGCGGTGGCGCGTCGCCGTCAGGAGATCGAAGTGATGAAGCTCTGCGGGGCGACCAACGGCTTCGTACGGGGACCATTCGTGCTCGAGGGCATGTTTCAGGGCTTTGCGTCCGCGTTGTTAGCGGTCTTGGCATTGCTGGTGGGGTATCTCGCTCTCCACGAATCGGTCGATTCGACGCTGGCTGCCCTGACGGGAAGCCGCGTGGTCTTTCTCGGCGTGTGGACGTGGCTGTTGTTGCTGATCGGCGGAGCGCTGATCGGGGCGATCGGCAGCGCCCTGTCTGTGCGGCGCTACCTGGCGGTGTGACATGAAAATCGATTGCCGATTCTGGGTTTTGGTCGCAGCCGCGCTGGCCGCGCCTACGGCTGGCGCGGAGCCCGATCCCGGTGTTGCTGAGCTCACCGACGTAGCCGCGATCGAAGGCACCATCGCCGAGCAGCTTGCTCGGATCGAGCACGCCCAAACCCGACAGGCGCAAATCGACACCGAGATTTCGGGACTCCAGAACCAGCGCGGCGAGGCGGAGGGCCGCTTGCACGAGCGGGCTCGTGCGCTCTACCGGGTGCGACGGGCCGGCATGTTGCCGGTGGCGGGTGGTTTTGATGCCCTGATGCAGCATCTTGCGAGGGTTCAGCGGCTTTCCCGGATGGTCAAAACAGACCTCGACACGATGGAGTTTCTCGAGGAGCGCGGCGCGGCGCTTCGAGTGGAAAAGAAGGATCTCGCCGATGAGCTCGAGCTGGCCCAGGTGATGTTGCGCGCCCTGGAGGCGAAAAAGGCGGAGCTCGAGCAGGGCCAACGAAGCGCTTCACTGTTTCATGAAACGCTGAGCGGCGAGCGTTCCGAGCCAGCCCCTGAAGAGACGCTCTCGTACGGGCGCATCCGGGTCTCGGGTGACATGGACGACCTCGGTGACGGTTTTGCGCAAATGCGGGGCGAGCTCGCTCTGCCGGTGCAGGGTTCGTTGCGGGTTGGCGACGCACAGCGAGAGGGGGCTCCGGGATTGGAGTTCTACGGGCGTCCGGGCGGGCCCGTGTACTCGGCTGCCGACGGCCGCGTGGCCTTTGCGCAGAACTACGGCGCCTATGGACTCATGGTGATCCTCGATCACGGCAACAGCTTCTACACGGTGTACGGGGGCCTCGGCCAAAGCGATGTCCGGGTTGGCGACTGGGTCGGGATGAGCACGCGGGTAGGGACGCTCGACGCGACGGGGCCCGATGCGATTCTGTTCTTCGAGGTGCGACGAGGGACGAAGAATCTCGACGCGCGAAGCTGGCTCGGGCTCTAGCAGCGCCAGTGCCAGCGTGTCTGCGTCAACCGGTGACTCGGGCCGGACGCGACGGGCGTGCTCGCGATGGGGCCCCGGTCGCCCTCGAGAACAGTGCCAGTGGCAGCGTCCGTGCCAGCGCCACCCCCGCGCACCGGGCCTGTGTTATTCTCGCGCGGAGGTCGGCGATGTATCGGAGGTTCATCAACTGGTTCTCGACGACGATGGTCGGGCGGTGGATTGCGATTCAGCTCGCGGCTCGGCTCGATCCGGTGCTGTACAAGCTCACGGGCGGCAAACTGACGACGGTCGGCCCGCAGGTCATTCCGCAGCTCGTCCTTACGTCGATCGGACGCAAATCGGGGCGGAAGCGCAGTGTGCAACTTGGGTTCACAGAAGATGGGCTGGACTACCTGATCGTCGCCAGCAACTTCGGCGGCAAGAACCATCCGGGCTGGTCGTACAACCTAGAGGCGAATCCAAACGCCCAGATCCAAATCGGGGCCGCTACCAGAGACGTCATCGCAACGAGGCTTCCGGACGAAGAAAAAGAAGCCCTTTGGCCCCGCATCGCGGCAACGATTCCCCAGATGAAGTCGTACCGGGTCCGCACCGATCGGAACATCAAGGTGTACCGTCTCCGAGCCACTTGAAGCCGAACCCTCAAGGCCGTTCAGCGGTCGTTATTGGCCGAGGGATACCGCTTGGAAGCCCGCGGTGAAGGCCAGCAGGTCGTCGAGCTCGGTCTTGCTGATCTTGCTCTCATCGAACGCAGGCATGTCGTCGCCCCCGTTGCGGACGCGCCAGCGCATCTGCGCTCGGGTGAGCATCGCGCCGACGATCTCGGGGCCATCGCCCTCCATGCCGCCGGGGTGACAGCCTTCGCAGAACGTCTCGTAAACCTGCTCGCCCGCGGCCGCGTCTCTCGATGCCAGTGGGTAGTCGAAGTCCTCGACGTTCAACGCTGTGGTGGTTCCACCCTTCGAGCATGCGGACGCAAACGCCAGCATGCCCACCATGAGACTCAGGACCAGTGTTTTCCCCATCTTGATTCCTCCCCCTGCGGGCTGGCTAGCTCGGCCGCGCCCCTTCTTTCCCCTTGCGGCGCAAGACTAACAGCTTTTCGCTCTGAACCCGAAAAGCCTCGGTGTCGTCGCGCACGAGGTCGCTGTGGCAGGACGCCTTGTGCTCTCCGCCGACAGCGTCTCGTGTCTTGCCGGCGAGCCGATGGATCTCTTCGGGCGAAAGGTGGCCCCTGGTCCGCAAGACCTCTTGCTGCTCGGGGGTGAGCGCGGGCGACTTCACGACGCGCTCCCTCGTGAAACCTTCCGCTTTGCCCGATTCGAACTCGACGATCTCCTTCGAGATGCGAACCGAACACCAGTCGTGCCCGCACATCGCGCAAAAATCGGTATCGACGTCCAGGTCCTCGTCGTGAAGAGCCCGGGCGGTATCGGTGTCGAACGCAAGCTCGAAGTGTTTGTCCCAGTTGAGGGCGGCCCGTGCCCGGGTCAGGTCGTCGTCCCAGTCTCGCGCGCCGGGAATACCGAGCGCCACGTCGGCAGCGTGGGCCGCGATCTTGTAGGCGATGCAACCCTGCTTGACGTCGTCCTTTTTGGGAAGGCCCAGGTGCTCTTTCGGGGTCACGTAGCAGAGCATCGCCGCCCCGTGGTACCCAGCTGAGGTGGCTCCGATGGCGCTCGTGATGTGGTCGTAGCCAGGGAAGACATCGGTGACCAACGGCCCGAGCACATAGAACGGCGCGCCATGGCAAAGTCGTCGCTGGAGCTTCATGTTGTACTCGATCTGATCGAGCGGGACGTGGCCCGGGCCTTCGACCATCACCTGACAGCCCTTTTTCCATGCGCGCTCGGTCAGTTCAGCAAGTCGGTCTAGCTCTTCGAGTTGCGCAGGGTCGGTCGCGTCGGCAAGTCCTCCGGGGCGTAGGCCGTCCCCAAGCGAAAACGAGACGTCGTACTCGCGCATGACGTCACAGATCGCCTCGAAATGCGTGTACGTCGGGTTTTCCTGGCCGTGATGCAGCATCCATTTGGCGAGCAGGGAGCCACCCCGGGACACGATGCCGATGAGGCGCTTTCGGATGAGTGGAAGATGCTCTCGGGCGACGCCGGCGTGGATCGTGAAGTAGTCGATCCCTTGCTGCGCTTGATGCCGCAGCGTCTCCAAAATGACGTCGACGGTGAGCTCTTCGATGCTCCGACCGATGATCATGGAGTAGATCGGCACGGTTCCGATCGGCACTCGCGCGTTGCCGAGGATCGCCTCGCGGGTGGCATCGAGGTCGCCTCCGGTCGACAGGTCCATGACCGTGTCGGCCCCCCAGCGTTCGGCCCATCGTAGTTTCTCGACCTCTTCATCCGTCCCCGAGGACACCGGAGACGCCCCCATGTTGGCGTTGATCTTGGTGAGGCCGGCCCTGCCGATGCACATCGGATCGAGCTGGTAGCCGAGGTGTACGACGTTGGCGGGAATGATCATCCGCCCCGCGGCGACCTCGTCACAAACCTGCTGTGCCGTTAAATGCGTCTCGCGTTCTGCGACGCGCTTCATCGCCGGCGTGACGATCCCGAGTCGCGCGTGATCGAGTTGTGTGACGGGCTTAAAACCGTCCGGGGCCAGCCACCTGCCGTTGTCGAAGTTCCAGTCCTCGGGCATGAAGTCCCAGGCGGTCTTGTCGCTCGGCTGTGGCATGCCGGGAGTGTCGGGCGACGAAAAGGCTCTCGGTCCCCCGATGTCGGCGGCGTTTGCGAATGAGCCCGGCGTGGTACCCGCGGCGGTGCTCGACGGGTTTTGCGCGCCTCGGGCAGGAATTTGGAAATCGGTCATCGGACTCCTTACCGCAGGGAAGGAGCCAAAGGTCGCTTCCCTACGCCGGTGCAAGCCGGATCAGGTTCGGCGGGTACCTCTCAGCCATCTTGGGCGCCCCGAGCGAATAGCAAGGCTAGCGCCGTCGTGCTTCATATGCCAGGGGTTTCGACGACCATGACGGTGATCCCTCTCTACCGCGCTCGGCCGAACGGATTCGACATCAAGCCGGCCGGCCAGCCCGAGGCGACGCGGATCAACGACTTCATCTATCTCTCCACGGGGCTCTCCAACTCCTATCTAATCACGACCCCGGAAGGTCGAATCGTTGTCAATACCGGGATGGGGTTCGAGACTCCGGTTCATAAGCGAAACTTCGACGCTGTGGACCAAAGTCGGCTTCGCTACATCCTGCTCACCCAGGGTCACGTCGATCACGTCGGCGGGGTCGATCTGCTTCGCGAGGAGGACACCAAGGTCATCGCGCATGCGAACAACCAAGCCCATCAAGAGGGCGACGCTCGGATTGCTGCCTTCCGCGCTCGACGAAGTGCGTTTGCGTTCGCCGATGCCATCGCGCGCGCCTGGAAGTACATCCAAGACAACGCTGGCGGCGGCATTCCCTCTCAGTCCCGCCCGACGCCCGATATCACGTTCGACGACCGATACGAGCTCGTGCTTGGCGGGCTTCGACTAGAGCTCTTGTCGACACCCGGTGGCGAAACGACAGACTCGATTGTCGTTTGGCTCCCCGACCACCGGATCTGTTTCTGCGGCAATCTATTCAGCGCTCTCTTTGGGCATTTTCCGAACCTCGTCACCGTGCGCGGGGACCGCTATCGCGAGGCTCTCTCGTTCATCTCGTCACTCAACCGCGTGGTCGCGCTCGAGCCCGAGCTGTTGCTGACCGGCCACCACGGGCCGGTCGTCGGCAAAGACCTGATCCAAGCAGAGCTCACGCGCCTTCGCGGCGCTGTGCAGTACGTTCACGACGAGACCGTACGCGGAATGAACCACGGGAAAGACATTTACACGTTGATGAGGGAAATCGAGCTTCCGCGGGAGCTCGAGGTCGGGCAGGGCTACGGCAGGGTGCCTTGGAGCGTACGCGCCATCTGGGAGAACTACGCCGGATGGTTTCATCACCGCTCGACCACGGAGCTCTATGCCGTTCCGCCGTCGACCGTGCACGTCGACCTCGTCGAGCTTGCGGGCGGCGCGGAAGAGGTTGCCGCGAGAGCGAGTCAGAAGCTCCAAGGGGGAGCGCCGGTAGAAGCGATTTACCTGGCCGAGATGGCGCTCACCGCGGATGCGGAGAACGTCTCCGCGCTGGAGGTCATGATCGCCGCGCATGAACGACTCGAATTGGAGAGCGAAAACTTCTGGCTCACGCAATGGCTGCGCAAAGAGCTCGGCGCCCTCCGGGCGACCCTCGAGAGCCTGAGCGCAAAAGAGGGCAGGTCGTGAGTGACCTTTCGAACGACATCCGGATCGACGACCTCAGGGCCCCGATCCTGACGCCGATGCAAAAGATGGTGATCGATGGGTTTGCGGGCGCAAGGGTGAAGTTTGCCGAAAACGAGGTGCTTGGTCAGGCCAAAGAGCGAACGGGGCTCTCGGATTTTGGACCGGACGACTTTCGTGAGCGGCTCGGTGTGTGGCTCCAGGCGGCCGACGAGGACACCGATCTCGGCCCGATGGGCCGCGTGCGCCTCTTCGGCGATATGGTTCGGTACGCCGCCAACCGATTGAGGTTTCAGGACCTGATCAAGCGACACCCCGAGATCCTCGACGTCGAGATCGAAAGACCGATCATCATCGCCGGTCTCCCGCGGTCGGGCACGACGCATTTGTTGAACCTGATCGCAGCGGACACGCGGCTTCGCTCACTCCCGTACTGGGAAAGCCTCGAGCCGATCCCAGGTGCCGACCACAAGGCATGCTCGAAAGAAGAAGACCCGCGGTACCTCAAGGCCGCCGGCGAGTACCAGATGTTTGGCACAATTGCGCCGCTCCTGAAGAACATGCACGACATGACACCCGACCACGTCCACGAGGAGATCGAGCTCCAGGCGCTGGACTTCTCGACCTTCCTTCCGGAATGGCTAGCAGTAGTCCCGAGGTGGCGCGACTACTACTTCGCGCACGACCAGCGGCCGCACTACGCGTACATGAAGAACGTATTGAAGGGGCTTCAGTGGTTGCGCGGACCGAAGCAATGGATCTTGAAATCCCCTCAGCACATGGAGCAGCTCGGACCGTTGATCGAGACGTTTCCGGATGCAACGGTTGCGCTCACCCATCGGGATCCAGTCTCGGTCATCGCATCCGCGATTACCATGCTGACCTACGGTGACCGCATGCGTCGCACGAAGGTAGATCCGCCTGCTGTCGCGGCTTATTGGAGTGAGCGGGTCGAGCGGCTCCTGCGCGCCTGCGTCCGAGATCGGGACTTGCTGCCGAAGTCGCAGAGCATCGATGTGCTGTTCCACGAGTTCATGGCCGACGATGTCGCGATGGTGGAGCGGATTTACGGCGTCGCCGGGCTGCGAATGACTCCTGCGGCCCGTGCCTCGCTCGACCGGTACATGGAAGAAAACCCGCGCGGCAAGCACGGCCGCATCGTGTACGACCTCAAAGGGGACTTTGGCGTGAACCCCGACGAGCTTCGAGCCCGATTCAGATTCTATTTCGAACGGTTTCCGATCCGGGTGGAGGAGGGATGAAGCAGGTCAGGATTCATGGGCCGGGAAGGGTGGAGCTCGACGAAATCGATGTCCCCGAGGCGGGGCCCCGCGATGCGGTGGTCCGGGTCGCTTCGTGCGGGATCTGTGGCACCGACGTTCGCTACGTGCGAATGGGCGGGATGCGCCGGCCGATGGCGCTTGGCCACGAGCTTTCAGGTGTCGTCGAAGCGGTCGGCGCGGAGGTCACGGGCCTCGAGCCGGGCATGCGAGTGGTGCTGAACCCGACGGCCGGCGGCAATATGATCGGCAACGGAGGCGACGAAGGAGGGTTTGCGCCCCACCTGCTGGTGAAGAACGCGGCCGACGGTGGCTGTCTCTTCCCCGTCCCCGACGACCTGCCCATGTACTTGGCCGCATTGGCTGAGCCGCTCGGCGTCGGGATGAACGCGGTGAATCGAGCCGACGTCACGCGAGACGACAAGGTGGTCGTCTTCGGTGCGGGCCCGATCGGTCTTGCGGTGGTTGCCACCCTTCGAGATCGAGGGGTTTCAGACGTGGTGGCGATCGACCTATCAGCAAGGCGTCTCGGGCTGGCCAAAGCCCTTGGAGCGCGGGCCACCATCGACGCGTCCGAAGGCGATCCCTGGCCCGAGCTCCGAGCGCTTCACGGAGAGGCGCCGCTGATGGGCATGCCGATGGTCGGCTCGGACGTGTACATCGAAGCTACCGGGGCCCCCAAGGTGATCACCGACGTCATCCAAAACGCAAGACCCGAAGCGCGCCTGATGGTCGTCGCACTCCACGAGCAATCGGTGAATGTCAGTTTTCTCATGGTGATGATGAAACAGCTCACCATTCGCGGAGCCATGGAGTATCCCGATGACTATACCGATACCCTCGCGTTGCTGAGTCGGTGGGACCTTTCGCCGATGATCACACATCGATTTCCGCTCGACCGTTTCACCGAAGCGTTCGAGATCGCCAGAGACCCGCATGCGGGAGGCAAGGTTATGATCGACATCGAAGGGGGGGCGTGATGGGCAACGGCACGAGCTTCGACTTCTCGGGATCCCATGTTCTGGTGACCGGAGGCTCGAATGGGATCGGTGCGGCGATCGCAAGGGGCTTTGCATTTGCAGGCGCGGAAGTCGTGATCACCGGCACGCGTGGCTCCGCAGATGAGTACGACGGGGACTTGTCGGCGTACGAGTATCGCCAGCTCCAGCTCACCGACAAAGATGCGGTCGACGCGCTGGCCGGTTCGTTCGATCGGCTCGATGTATTGGTCAACAACGCAGGCGGCAACTTTCCGGGCGGCAGGCACGAAGCCGTGCCCGACGTGTTCGAAGAGTCGGTCGCAATCAATTTGTTTGGGGGGTACCGACTCGCCGTTGGGTGCAAGGACATGCTGGCTGCCAGCGGCCTCGAGGGAGGTGGCAGCGTGATCAACATGGCCTCGATGGGGGCGTTCTTCGCCGTGCCGATCGTCCCGGGCTATGCCGCCGCCAAGGCAGCCACCGTCCAGATGACCAAGAATCTAGCAGCGACCTGGGCTGGGGAGGGTATTCGCGTGAACGCGGTGGCGCCCGGCTTGATCGAAAGCAACATGACCGCGCTGATGAAGGGCGTGGAAGCGCTCGAGAAGCCGTTTCTCGACCGCACTCCAATGGCACGATGGGGTACCCCCGACGACATTGCGCCGGTCATTCTGTTCTTAGCAAGCTCGGCCGCCCGTTTCATCACGGGGCAGACCATCGCGGTCGACGGAGGTTTTTCGATCGCGTAGGTCGGTCATCGGCCTGCGACTCTGGACACCGTGGTCCAGACAGGCAGGTGGTCGGAGAACGCGCCGCAAATGTCCGGTTCGCACAGACCGGAACCGGTGACGGAGATGTCCCTGACCAGGATCAAGTCGATGATCAGTGGAAACGGGTCGAAGGTCGTATATCTCGCGTCGAGTGCCAGGCCGTCGTGGGCGTCTTCAAAGCCGCGGTCAACGAACGATTTCACGGCGGGCTGGCTGACGGTGCCGCTTTCCACGTCTTGAAAATACCCAAACGTGTTGAAGTCGCCGCCAACGATCACCGGGTGTGCGACCGATTCGGCATCGAGCGCGATCTCTTCCGCTTGGGCGTCGCGAATGTCGCCCGCCGATATCGTCGACTCGAGGTGGAGGACGTAGATACGAACGAGATCATCGCCGACCTTGGCATCCGCAGCGATCGCGATGCGTCCACCGAGGCGAGGCTCATCCGGCTCGGGCTCCTCGGGCGGAGTGTACCAACTCCGGTTTTGGGCGTGCCTGATTTGGCGCACGTTCCCGAGTGGATACCTCGACACGATCGCGTTGCCGTGCTCGCATAGGGGTGGGTCGTAGGGACCAGTAGCCCCGCGGTTGCTCGGAAGCTCGACGAACTCGGTCGCGTACACGTAGTAGTATCCGAGCCGTTCGGCGTAGTCGCGGGCGATGTTCCGAAAGTTCGTCCGCTGACAGCCGCGATCCACCTCGCTGAGGAGCAAAATGTCGGGTTGCGCGAAGGAAGACCCCGAAGTGATCTCGTTTAGTTGGGCACCCACCTCGAAACCGCGGAGGATGTTGTACGCTAGAATCACAAGCTCTTCTTTGGGTTCTGGGGGTTGTGGCGCAAAAGTCGCCCCCTCGATTTCACAGTCGATGAAGGTGGTGTCGGGTGCGTCATCGGGCGCGGTAGCTTCGTCGCAAAGGCGATCGGTCTCGGGGTCCGGGGTGTCCTCCTGCCACGCGAACTCGGCGAACTCTGGGCCAGCGTCAGGCCCAGCGTCCTGCATGGCGGAGACCGAATCACCATCGCTGCATCCGAGCGTGAAGCACCAGGCACAGATCAGGGTTATGAATCGGCGCATGATGAGATCCCTCCGACCGCTGTGAATCATGCTCTACTCGGGCATCGGAGTCGAGCGCAGTCGACGGAGGCTTTTCGATCGCGTAGAGGTGACAGAGCCCCGATGACGAAGCCCAAGCTCATCGACGACGCACTGACGTATGCCGCCTTCCCCCTGGTGTTTGGCGGCGCGATGGGTACGGGGCTCTACGGGGTTTCGCAAGGTTGGGATCCAGTCTTGACCGCGATGGGGTTGACCGGTGCGGTCATCGTCGCGTTGCTGCTCCTCGAATGGGTGCACCCGTACCGAAAGGAGTGGCGCGGAGGGCATGGCGACGTTCGCACCGACCTGATTCACAACCTGGTCAACGCGACGATTCCCCAAGTGTACGCGGTGGCGTTCGTGGGGATTTTCGCGGCGGGTGCCTCCTGGCTCTCGGACACGCTCGGGGCCACCCTATGGCCGATCGGCTGGCCGATGATCGCGCAGCTGCTGCTCGCTCTCGTGATCGGCGAGCTCGGGACCTACTGGATTCATCGCTGGATGCACGAGAACCGTTTTTTGTGGCGCTTTCATGCACCCCATCACAGCGCGCCGCGACTCTATTGGCTCAACGCGGGGCGGTTTCATCCGCTCGACTTGTTCGCGCAGTATTTCTTGTCGGTCACGCCTTTGGTCCTACTCGGTGCGGGCACGGGCGTAATCGCTCTTCACACGCTCTTCACCGCGGTTCACGGAATGTTCCAGCACTGCAACGTCGACATCCGCCTCGGCCCGCTCAACTGGTTCTTCAGCATGGCGGAGCTCCACCGCTGGCATCACTCGAAGCATGTCGAAGAGGCGAACACCAACTACGGCGCGAACATCATCTGGTGGGACATCGTGTTTCGATCCCGGTTCTTACCGAAGGATCGCCCGCCGCCCGCGGAGATCGGCATCGAGAGCCTACCCGATTTTCCAACGAGCTACTGGGGACATTTGCTGTCGCCTGTTCGCTGGCGAGCCATCGAGCGATCGACTCGCGCAATTTAAGCGCCTGCGAATGCTTGGAGGCGGGCGAGGTTTTCGGCTACAGAATGAGTATGGGGTGCAAGCGGTATTGGGGTTGCATCGTCGTGGTCCTATCGTTGGGCTGCAGCAGTGACGGTGCGC
>JAOTVB010000002.1 GCA_029863605.1 Myxococcales bacterium
GACTGACGGCGAGCTCATTTCGACCGAAGGCTTGGCGCGCGCCCCCGACCCTGCCTTCTTCGCCGGCCTCGAAGGGCAAACGATCGCCTGTGTCGGTCACGAGCCCTGGATAAGCGATACGCTCGCTCTGCTCACGACGGGCGATCCAGACGGCACCTGGGTCCGCTTCAAGAAGGGCGCGATCGCCTGGCTCCGGGGCGAGCCATCCCCGGCCAGCATGCACCTCCGCGCGCTGTGGATCTGGAAGGGACATTAAAGGATGCAATTTGCGCGATATCACACTTTAGGGTGAAATTTCCTCGACTGACCCATTAATTCCTGAGATTATTTGGGTAGTGTTGTGGCGATATTTCGCGCTGAGTGCCTGCGTTTGCCTCGCGGCGTGCACCGGAAAAATCAGCCAGTCGGGTGGGGGAAACCCGGGCGGCCCGCCAGCCGTCGATCCGATCCTCGCCGTCGAGAGCGGGGTCCGTCGGCTCTCCCAGGCTGAGCTCGACAACACCCTGAGCGACCTGTTGGGCGAAGACACGGCGCCAGCTTCGCGTCTCCTCAACGAAGACGAGTTTCGCCCCTTCGACAACGACTACACGATTCAACAGGCGTCGGATGCATTGATCACCTCGCTTGAGGCCCTCGCCGAAGAAGTGGCCGAGCGCGCGGTCGGGGACGCCGCTCGTCGAAGCGCCCTGGTTCCGTGCACGCCTACCAGCCCAGGGGATGCCGGATGCTTCCGCGAGTTCCTCAACGGATTTCTGCCGCGCGCCCTTCGAAGGGCAGTGACCGCTGAGGACGTCGAGTCGTATATGCCGCTGCTCGATTTTGCAACCGAGGATAACGCCGTCGTCAACAACGACTTTTACACCGCGGTGAAGCTTGCGGTGTCGGCCACCCTTCAGGACCCGGAGTTTCTCTATCGGGTAGAGCGCGGAAGCCCGGGGAGCACGCCAGGCCTACTCGAGCTCGACGGTTACGAGATCGCCAGTCGCATGTCGTACCTCTTGTGGGCGACGATGCCGGACGACGCGCTTTTTGCTGCTGCTGCGTCAGGCACTCTCAACACTGCCGAGGGGAGACGAGCTGAGGCGGCCCGTTTGCTCGAGGACCCACGTGCTCGCACCCAGCTTCACCGGTTTCATGCGATGTGGCTCGGCTACCGCTCGATTCCGCACACCGCCGAGTTGGTCGACGCCTTCAATCGAGAAACCTCGGCGCTCATCGACCGCGTGATCCTCGAGGAGCCAGGCAGCTACCTTCGCCTCTTCACGATGGGCGAAACCTTCGTCGACGATGCCCTCGCCGACCACTATGGGCTGCCTCGCCCGACCGACGGGGAAGGATGGGTTTCCTACGAGGGCACCGGCCGCGCCGGCATTCTCGGCCACGGCAGCCTGCTCGCCGCCTTCAGCAAGTTCGAAGATACCAGCCCGACTCAGCGCGGCATCTTGGTGCGCACGCGGTTCATGTGTGAAGAGGTGCCACGGCCTCCGCCCGATATAGACACCGACCAGCCGCCCCAGGGCGCAATGGATGCGGTGTGTAAGTACGACCGCTACGCGGAGCACCGCGACCAGTCGAGCAGCTGCGCCGGTTGCCACAGCTTGGTCGACCCGATCGGCTTCGGCCTCGAAAACTTCGATGTGGCCGGCCGCTATCGTGAGCACGACGACGGCCTTCCTGAGTGCATCATCGAGGGCACCGGTGAGATCGTCGGCGTCGGCGACTTCTCGAGCCCCGCCGAGCTCTCTCAGCTGCTGGTCGACAACCAATACGTCGACGCATGCGCGGTGCAGCAGTTCCTGACGTACGCCTGGGGCCGTCCGCCAAGCGTCTACGAAGAAGAGCTTCTCGCCGAGATGACGGGCTCGCTCCGCGACGGTGCGCACGATTTCAAGGCGTTCATGCTCGGGTTCCTCGGGTCCGACCGGTTCGCCCGACGGGTCGAGGAGAGGTTCTGAGATGGCCCTGAAGATCAATCGACGAGCGGTTCTTAGAGGTATTGCCGGCGCGACGGTCGCTTTGCCGTGGCTCGAGTGCATGGTCCCGACGCGGGCTGCCGCGCAGACGATCCCTCGACGCTACGCCATCTTGTTCGCGGGCCAAGCGCTCGGCGGTGACAACTACGCCAAGAACTCGAGCCGGGTCGACGGGCAGAACATCACCGAGGGCGGTCACTACATCGCCGACACCTCGTACGGTCGGGGTTATGCGCTGACGACCCCCCTCATGCCACTCCAGGGGATGGAGAACGACTTCTCCATGATTTCAAACCTGGCGATTCCATTCAATCAGAGCTCGACCGATGGGAGTGCCGTTCCTTCAGCCGGTGCCTACCGTGATTTTCACGGCGGCGGTTCGAGCCCGTTGCTCTCGGGCACCCGATCGACCTCGCCATCGTACGTCTGCAACGGCATCACGTCCGACCAAGTCATCGCTGACCTCAACGACGGTCAGACCACCCACAAGTCGTTGGTGGTTCGCGCTCAGCCTAGCTTCTACGTGAGCGGCTACAGCTTCGCGGGACGTCAGTACATCTCCTACGGTGCAGGGGGCGGAAGCGGGGCGCGCATCGAAGCGCAAGCAAGCCCAGAAGTCGCCTATCGCTCACTGTTTCAGGGCTTCGTTCCGGACGACGACGACGCTGCGGCCCGGTTCGACTTCGAGCTCCGCTCTCGGCGAAGCGTCCTCGACCTCGTCCTCGAAAAGCGCGCCAAGCTGATGAGCAACATCGGCCGCGCCGACGAGCAACGCCTCGAGCGTCACTTCGACGAGATCCGCGACCTCGAAACCCGCATCAGCGCACTACCACCGATTACGAGCGGCGTGTGCTTTGTCCCGCCGGACCCCGGGGCAGACCCGCCCATCGGCGGCGACCATGATGGGGGTGGTAGTGGCTCGGTCACCCCAGGCTCCGGATACAGCGACGAACACGCCCGGTCGCGCATCTTTGCCGACTTGATCCACATGGCCTTCGTCTGCGACCTCACACGGTCGGCCTCGCTCCAGATCACCGCGTTTCAATCGCATATGAACGTACGACCGATCGCAGACGGCCTCGGCACGCTCCCGGGCACCACTCGCCCCGCGCGTTGGGCTTCGGTCGGCGGCGACCTCCACGAAGTCGGCCACAACGGTGACCCGAACAACCGGGGTCAGATTCCTTCGGCCGGTCTTCTCGGTTGGCACATCTCGCACTACGCATATTTGATCGACAAGCTTCGCAACACACCGGAAGGCGGCGGCAATGCCCTCGACAACAGCGTGGTCGTGTTCACGGCCGAAGCAGGTCACGGCCTGCAGCTCAACGACGGCTCCTCCCAAAACCAAACACACTCGGTCGAGAACATGGTGATGCTCGTCGCAGGTCGCGCGGGCGGCCTCAATCCGGGCGCACACGTCGATGGTGGTCGTCAGCATCCCGCACGCGTCCTCGTCCGCGCCATGCAGGCCGCGGGATACACCGGCAATTCCCTTGGCGAAGTCAACGGCACGGTCGACTTCTAGGGCGCTCGAGCTGATTGCTTCCCGGTGGGATGGCTCACAGTACTTGCTTTTTGGGTCACCCCTATAGCGGATAGAATGCGATCTACATCTCTCTTCTTGGGGACAAAAACAACACCAAAGGGTGAATTATGAAATCGATGGTGCTAGCGTGTTCACATGGATTCGTGGACGGCACCCCGGTGCGGGGCAGTGGCGCTTTGTCTGCTGCTGCTCGGGTGCGGAGACCCGAGCCTCTCTCACGGCAACGCGGGGAGTAGCGCCACCACCGTCGGACTCTCTACGTGTGTCGACCTCGCCGAAGGAGAAGAGCTTTCCGGTGTCGGCCCCGATGGGCATGCTTGGGTGACCAGCCTCGATGGTCTTCGTGTCGTCGAGCCGAACGGTGAGTCGCAGTCGATCACGGTTCGGTTTGGCTCGGCCGACGAGCTCGTTGCATGGACCGCCGACCGCGCGTTCATCGTCAGTGAAAGCCAGCTTTGGGACGCGGGACCGGCTGGCTCTCAGCCGTTCCTCCTTCCCGACAACCTCGGCCGTCCTCGATATGCGTGCGGGGATCCCGAAGCGACGTCGGGCTCGTTCGTCCTCGGCACCCGTGGCCTCTTCGAGCGCCGTGGCAGCGCCTGGTTTCGCTGGGACATCCCGGTCGACGTCTTCGAGGCGATGGAAATCCAACACTTCGAAGGGTCATGCGGAACCATCGACGAGATCCTCTACTTGACCACCACCGAGGGAGCACTCTGGGAGGTCCGCTTTGGCGACAATCCGTTCTTTCGCGAGATAGGCTCGGTCGACAACGCCCAAGAGCTCGCGGTCGATTCCGAGCACGGCATCATTCGTCTCTTCCTCGGCTCGCTTTACCGATACACCGGTGAATGGGAGCACATCCCCTTCGACGGCGGCTTCGTGATGCATACCGACGCCGCTGGCGGCGTACTCTGGGCGACCGTGCGCAACACGATCTTCCGCCGCGATCGTTTCGCGCGGTGGGAGGAGATAGAGCCCGACACGACCTTCGAGTTCATCGACAAAGTCCTAGCCTACCCTGCGGGCGGCGCGTGGGTCGTCGAGGGCTCGCGGATGTGTCACTTCGGCCACCGCGAGGCGGTCGTGGTCGACGGCGTGCGCCCGTTCGAGCGAATCGATCAAGACAGTCCGCCCCAGCAGCTCACCATCCTTGCCGACCCCACCGGCGCGATGTCGCTTTCCGCTAGCATCGACGGACGGAGCATTCCGGTGACCGGGGTCTCGGGCCTGTGGACGCTAGGTGAGCTCGGTACGATCAGCGCCGGTTGGCACGAGCTCACCCTCGACCTGTCGAGCCCGCTCGGTCCCGTCGAGCGCACTGTTTCGTTTCGGCTCGATGGCGAAGTGGTCATCGGGGGGAACGACCCGACGGTCTTTTACGAAACCGACATCAAGCCCATCTTCGACATGTACTGCGCGCAGTGTCACGGCCCGACCGGGACACAGCGCTTCTTTGGCGATTACGAATCGTTCGTGGTGACCGCGCAGAGCGCGCTCGACCTCGTCAAGAGTCGTGAAATGCCGCCTCCTCCGCTGCCTGGTCCCAGCCAGGAGGAGATCGGCCTCATCGAAACGTGGATCCAGGAAGGAATGGCGCCATGACGCCCAAGTGGACAATCGTTGGCGTTCTGATCGGAGGGCTGCTCGTAGGGTGTACGGGCGACCTCAACGGCTCAGAACCAAGAAACCCAAATGATCCGAACGCCACACCCGAGACCAAGCGAATCGTACGGCTCAGCGCCGATCAGTTCTTTCGCTCTCTCGAAGTGACGACAGGCCAAACCTGGTCTCGCGAGGATCAGTACGCGCCGACGCTCGGAAAGCCCGACTTCGACCAGGCGACGCAGGAGTCGCAAGACATCTCGGTGAGCTTCGTCAAACTCGCCGGTGATGCTGCTCGGGAGGTGTGCGGGGAAGCGGTCGATGCCGACCTCGAGATGGTGAGCACCGACGATCGCATCATCCTCAAGCACGTCGACGGCCTCGATCCCGAGGACGACTCCGTCTTGACGAACCTGCGCTACCTCGTGCTGCGCTTTCACGGGATTCACATGACCGACGATCTCGACTCTCGGCTCGACCCATGGGCTGCGATCATGCGCACCGACCTGCCAGCGGATCAGGGCGAGCGCGAATCCCAGGCCCGCGATCGTTGGAAGGCGGTCTGCGTCGGTCTCATCACCCACCCCGACTTTCTCACGTACTGAGGTGTGACCATGTGCAACGACAATAAACTCGAATTCAGTCGTAGGTATTTCTTTCGGGGTGCTTTGGCCGGCGTTGGTATGCTCACGCTGGCCCCCATCACGCGCGTGCTCGGTCAGACGCTCAGCGGACGCCGTCTCGTCGCTTGCTACCTTCAGGGCGGCTGGGATGTGTTGCTCGGCCCCGACACACGCGATCCGCTCCGCACCTACGACGGCATCGACCTCGACATCAACCGGCTTCCCGGGCAGTACCAGGACCCGATCCCGGTCATGAGCGGCGGAGCGGAGGTCCTCTGGGGCCCCACGATGGCGGCCCTGGTCCCCCACGCCGAGTTGGTGACCATCTTCCGCGGCATGAACATGAACACCGTCTCGCACGAGAGCGCGCGGCTCTACAGCCACACCGGCATAGAGCCCGACAACACGCTCGCCAAGGGCGATTCGCTCAGCACGATTGCGGCGGCGACGTTCGACGACGGCAAGCTCATCCCGAACGCGGCCATCGATGTTGCGAACTTCAACAAGAGCTTCGATAACCGGGTGACGGCGTTCCAGATGAACGACCCTGACGAGATCGGGCAGCTCATCGGCCTAAACCGCGACCGGCTCCCGGACTACCTCGAAAACCTCGTTCAGAGCTCTCTCGACGCGGCTCGTTCCTGCGTGTCGCCCGAGTACGCCGGCCGGCTTCCCGAGGATCAGATGCAGCTCAGCCGCGACCGCCTCAAGCGAATTCAAGACCAGGACTTGATCAGCCGGTTCGACTTCGGCGGCGGCTCCGAAGAGGCCCAAAACATCCGGGCCCTCTACAACATCAACGACGGGGCAGGCGAAGCCGCGGCTACTGCCGCCCAGTTGCTTCGAACCGACCTCAGCACGGCCGTCACCGCGCGTCTCTCCGGCGGCTTTGACACGCACGGCAACAACTGGGCGAGCGACCAGCCTGACCGGCTCCGACGCTCATTCGACGCGGTGGGGGCCCTCGTCTCGCACCTTCGCGAGGACGATCCGAACTTCGACCGCACCACCGTGGTCGTCTACTCGGAGTTCTCTCGGACGCCACGCATCAACGGCAACGGCGGTCGAGATCACTGGTTCAACGATTCGATCGTGGTCATCGGCAACACGCTCCGCTCGGGCGTCTTCGGTGCCAGCAACGACCAAGATCTCGGGATCATCTCCGTCGACCCGGCGACCGGGCTCCCGAGCGAAAGTGGCATCCAACTCAAACCCGAAATGGTCCTCGGCACGCTCGTCAAGAGCATCGGCGCCGACCCGTTCGACTTCCGTGACATCACCCTCGATGACTGGATCATCAATCAGGAGGTGCAGCCATGAGGCGTCTTCTCATCATTGCTATCGCGGCCCTGACCGTCTTGCCGCTGGCCTCTCTCGCTCAGTCCCCTGAGCAATGTGCGCCGACCGAGCGCTTGGGCAAGTATCGCTTTCTGCGGCAGGTCACGCTCGACCTCTACGGTCGGCCTCCCACCATCGAAGAGTACGAACAGCTCCACAGTGGCGCGGATGTCGACGAGGCCAAGGTCGACGAGATGCTCGCATCGCCCGAGTTCTTCGATCGCCTCGCGGCGTACCACCGAGGCTTCCTCTGGACGGCGCTTCCCTCGAACAACGACCTTTTCCGGACCTTTATCGAGCCGGACAACGTCGACGGCGTGGAGGTCTGGTCGGATTTCGACAAGCAGATCGACTTCCGCGGGGCCTACGAGCCATGCCTCAACATGCAGCACACCAACTTCGATGGGAGCGGCCGACCGCTCCCGATGCAGACCGGCTACATGGGCGGGGAGTGCGCCCAGACCGCTACTGGCTGCGACATGGACGGCTGGGTGCAGATGAGCCCGTACTGGAACCCGGGCATCACAATTCGGGTCTGCGCATTCGACGCGCAGGAGTTCACCACAGGCGTCAACATGAACGACGGCGCCTTGACCGACTGCTCACGACGCAATGACGACCCGGGATGCGGCTGTGGACCTGGGCTGCGCTACTGCGCGGCCGAGGGGCCCAACGGCAATGTCGATGAGATCCGCACGGCGCTCACGGAGGAGCCGGCTCGTATCTTCGAGGGCATCATCAAGGCGGGTCGCCCTTACACGGATGCGTTTTCGACCAGCGAGACGTACTTCAACGGCGCGCTTCGCCACTACTACCGCTACCTGCAGCAGAACCAGGACGGCGAGCTCAACGACATCGCCGATGCGCCGTACACGACGGATTGGGAGCTGATCCAACGCCCCGACTACCACTCCGGGATCCTCACCACGATGGGCTACCTGTTGCGACACACGTCTCAACGTGCCCGCGTCAATCGGCTTTACACGGCGTTCCTCTGCGATCCCTTCGTCGCGCCTGCGGGCGGATTGCCGTCTGCGACCGACCCGTGTTCACAGGACCCCGATCTCTCCGAGCGTTGCGGGTGTACGTCGTGCCACACCACCATCGAGCCGGCGACCACGTATTTCGGCCGTTGGGAGGAGGGCGAGTTCAACTACCGCGCGGAGCTCGACATCTATCGGGAGAACTGCGCCACCTGTGAGGCTGGCAACTGTCCAGACAGTTGTCGACGGGACTACGTCACGATGGACCTCGAGACGACTCCTGGGTCTCTCGGCGATGAAGTCGGCAAGTTGCTCACCGTGGCGTGGCGAACGCCGGAAGAAGCGGCGGCGATCGACGAGGGCCCAAGCGGCCTCTTCGACGAGCCCGGCATGCAAGACAGGCTTGCAAGCTGCGCCGTGCAGAATTTTTCGGAGTTCCTCTTCAGTCGCGAGCTGACCACGAACGAAAAGGGTGGGTGGCTTCCCGACCAGGTGAACACCTTTCAAAGCAACGGCTATGACTTCATCCAGATGGCCAAGGCCATCGTGATGGACCCGCGCTACCGTCGGATCGACTGATCGATCACGGACGGCTCATCCACCGTGCCCGGCCAGTAGTTGCTCTACGGCCGGTGTCACGGGTACGTCAAAGGCCTCGAACTGGCTGCGAACCCACGGGGCGGCGTCTGCGATCGAGGCAAACGGCTGGATGGGGACCGGGATTGGGGCCAGCCACGTCACAGCCTTGAGAGCGCCGCGAATCAGAGCGTTGGTGAACAGAACCGCAATTCCAAAATGCACCTCGCCGGCCAGGGGGCCCGTCACCTCGAACCATTCGCTGAGACGCCGTCGCTGGTGGGCCGTAATCGCCGTGCTCAAGCCGCGCGAGTCCAGGATGGTTGCAAAGAGGACGCGCTTTTCCACGTATTCCGTGTAGCGAGCGATGAAGAACTCGAAGCCTTCGTCGCTGAGAGGCTTCGAAGGAAACCGGACGTAGAGGAGAGGCCAGGCGGTCTCGTCGAAGATGAGCCCGAACTGATGGCTCACGTTCGGTCTCGCCCCCGCCCCCGCGGTCATGTCGGAGTCTCGTCCTGGGCTGCCGGCGGCAGGGTGAGGCGGAACCGCGTCTCTTTGTCGTCGCTCGCGGACACCACGAGCTCACCGCCGAGCTCTTCAGCGATGCGCTTGGAGATCGCGAGGCCGACCCCCGCTCCCTGAAGACGCCCACCAACGCCGAAGGGCTTGAACACGTTGCTCAGCTGGTCTTTCCCGATTGGCGGCCCGTTGTCGGACACGTCGAGGACCGCCTTGCCGTTTAGGATGGCGGTCGTCACCCGGACCACGCCTTGGCCCTCGGCTCGGCCCGCGGCTCGCTGAATCGCATTGGCCAGCAGGTTGAGCGCGATCTGCACGATGTTGGTGCGGGTCGCGAGCACTTTTGGCTCGATCCCGGTCGCGACCTCGATTAGGGCGCGACCGCGAAGCCCACTGCTCTCGGCCTTGCGTAAAGCCACGCGTACGGCGTCGGCCAGATCGACGATCTCGGCTTCGACCTCTTCCGGGGCCCTCGCCATCTCTTCGGTCAGCTCGAGGATTCGCTTCACGCCGTCTCGTGCATCGGTGACGGCGGTGTCCATCTGCGCCAAAATTCCACGTGCACGGGTCACGTCGGGACTCGACTCCTGGAGCGCCGAGGCTGCGGCACCGACCGAAGTCTCGATCACCGTGAGATTGTTACGGATCCACCCCACCGGGTTGCGAAGCTCGTCGGCGAGCCCACTGGCCACCACGCTGAGCGAGTAGGCACGCTCCGTGTCGAGCAAGCGCTGCTCGAGCTCCTTGACGCGCGTGTTGAGATTGTAGAGGTCGATCGCATCGCGGAGCTCTGCTCGAAGCACCTCCGGTTCCCAGGGCTTGCGCATGTAGCGCCGCACGTGCCCGCGGTTGATCGCATCTTCGGCCGCTTGGAGATCCGAGTACGCCGTGATCAAGAGTCGAATCGTCTCGGGGTATTCACTCTCGACCTTCTCGAGGAGCTCGATCCCGGTCATCCCCGGCATCCGTTGATCGGTGAGTACCACGCCGATTTCGTGCTCTTTCATCAACGCGAGCCCGTCGGCGCCGCTCGACGCGGTCAAGACCGGAAAGTCATCCCCGCACATCGCTTCGAAGACGACGAGATTCGGCTCTTCGTCGTCGACGAACAACACGTGCGCTTTCATGCCGCTTGCTCCATGGCCGGAATCTCCATCACAAAGCGAGCCCCCCCACCGGGCCTAGATTCATATCTTAGCTCACCACCGGCGGCCTGGGCGATTCTTCGGCTCAAATGAAGCCCAAGCCCCGTCCCTTCTCCTTCCGCTCTCGTTGTAAAGAAGGGGTCGAAGATGCGGTGGACCATGTCGTGGGGGACGCCGGGGCCATCGTCGGAGACTGTGACCGAGATTACTTTCTCTTTTTGCTTCAGCTCGAGCCAGATGTTCTTGGCGCCAGAACGCACGGAGTTGTCGATGAGGTTCAAGAGCACCTGGTTGAACGCCCGTGCAGGCACGAACACATTCCCCGTCACCTCGAAGTCTTCATGCACCGTGACGTCCCTCATCCTGTGCTGCAGCAGATTGAGCGTGGAGTGGACCGCCACCTGCACGTTGCAGGGCGCCAGGTCCGTCCCGTCTGCCGGTCGGGCATGGGCCCCGAGCGCCGACAAGATGCTGTCGATGCGGTCGAGGCCATCGATCATGATGCCGAGCAGCTTTTCGCTGGGCACGCGTTGCGACCCACCCTGCTGCAAGACCCGGGCCGCATTCACGACCGCGTTGAGCGGGTTTTTCACCTCGTGGGCAAGGCCGGCCGCAAGCGTGCCGGCCGACGCTAGCCGGGCCTGATCGGCCAGTTGCAGGGACAAGCCGCGCATCTTCAGGTGCGCACGGATGCGCGCCAAAAGCACCTGTGTGTGGAACGGTTTCGACACGAAATCGTCGGCGCCAGCTTGATAGCCCTCGAGCGCGGTCTCGCTCTCCCCGCGCGCGGTGAGCAGGATGACAGGAATGTGTTGAAGCGACGTGTCGTCTTTGATGGCCTTGCAGAGATCGAGCCCGCTCGTGCCCGGCATCATCACGTCGGTGAGCACCAGGTCCGGGCGGTGTGCCTTCATCAGCTCGAGGGCCTCCGACCCGTTCTTCGCGGCGTCGACATGATAGGTCTCCCCGAGCACGCCCACGATGAAACCACGCAAATCCTCCTCGTCCTCGGCGACGAGCACCCGTGGCACTCGACCCCGGTCGAGCAGAACTCGCTCGAAAGGTCGCTGGCTTTGCCGGATTTCGACGGTGGCCTGTTGCATCGGCCGGGTGGGAGGCGCGGTCATCCTGTCCTCGATACGCCGGCCCGGGTGGACATCGACATGGACTTGTCGTCGCTCGACGATCTCGGTGTGGAAATGCTCCCTTCCACTCTTGAGGAAGAGCGTGAAGGTCGACCCTTCCCCGACCTCGCTGTCCACCGTTAGCGAACCCCCGTGTAGCTGCGCAAGCTCGCGCGCGAGGGCCAGGCCGATACCGACGCCGCCGGCTCGACGCCGCTCGGACGTCTCCGTCTGATGAAAGCGCTCGAAAATCCTTTGCTGCTCATCACGAGGGATCCCCGGCCCCGTGTCCTGCACCTCGATAGACGTTCCGGCCGCGTTGTAAATCGCACGGACATTGATACGTCCCCCAGCCGGCGTAAACTTCATCGCATTCCCGACGAGGTTCGTGAGAATGATCTCGAGGCGATGGGGATCGCCAAACATCTCGGGTGGCTCGCCTTCAATCGAGTACTCGAGCTCGATTTCCTTGGCGCGCGCCGCTGGTAGGGCGTTCTCCGTCATGCGCTTAGCTAGATCCCCGACGTCGACCTGCATCACTCTAAGCCGCAGGCCACCCGCCTCGAGCCGCGCAAGATCCAGGAGATCGTCGATCATTCGAAGTAGGCGCTCAGCGTTTCGGCGCACCACTTTGAGAGCATCACGCTCGGCACTCGGGCGCAGCTTCGACAACAGCTCGTCCACCGGCGAAAGAATCAGCGTAAGCGGCGTCCTGAGCTCGTGGGAGATATTCGCGAAGAACTCGGACTTGAGACGGTCTACCTCCTGGGCGCGCTCCAATGCGCTGGAGAGTTCGTCGGATGTTTGAGCCAGTGCGGCCCGGGCTTGGAACGAAGTATAAGCGAATCCGAACTTGTAAGCGGCAATCAGGGCGACACCGGCTCCGCCCGTCGTAAGCACAAAGAGCACCGCTACAAAAGTTCCCGCCGCAAAGTGATCCATGAACACCCAGGTTCCGCCGAGCATCAAACCAGAGGTGACTAGAATCAAACTGTACGTATAGCGAGGAGGCCAGAAGGGTAGAGCGGCACTCCCGAATTGAACCAACAGAAAGCCAGTCACGTACCAGGGATACGAGTCCCCGAGGTACGGGATCATGGCTAGAACGCCGCCGTTGATGACCAAGAACCAAATCCAAAACAAACCCCACACGTGTCGACGGCTCCGGTCCAGGTACGCGAGAAGCAGTAGCGGGAGCGCCAAGCTGACCGCGCCAAATCTAATCGCCAACAGGATCGGCCACGTTTCGCGGGCCAGGTAGTAATCGAAAATCCCCCAAAGGAGGAAGAACGGAGCGAACACCGACACGGTCAGTACGAAGATCTTGAAGTTGAGCTGGCGAAGCTCATCGTAGAACTCGGCGAGCTTCCATTCCTGAAGAGGCTGGCCTCCTAGCGGCACGCCCCCATTCGTTTTCACGAACGGATGGGCGATCATCGCCTAACCTTTGCGCACGAGAAGGAAGTAATAAGCGCCGCCGGGTTCGACGACAACGTCGACTTCTGCCGAACCTGGGAGCAGTGCGGCCATCGCCTCCATGTCATCTTTAGATCTATACAAGATGGGCCAGTCGGCGACGAATTCCGGAGGCCAAAAGTTGGTATTCGGGCCAATCGCATTCCCAATTGCGAGACGGCCGCCGGGCACCAACCGGTCGTAGAGAGCCTTGGCGATTGTTTGAGCGCGGTCTAGGCGTAGGTAGTCAAAAAGACCACTCGAGAAGATGTAGTTCTGATCTTCGAATTTGAAGGCCTCTGGATGCCTCAACAACTTGCTGAAGGACAAGTGCAAGAGCTTGAGCTCCGCGGGACGCTCCGCTCCTCGAATCGCCTTGTGTCCAATCTGATATGCGACGGCGAGCGCCTCCTCTTCCTGATCGATGAGGGTCCAGGTGGCTGGCCCACGTCTTGCGGTTGTCTCAGCCCAAATCTGGACCTCGCGCCCTGAACCGCAACCAAGATTCGCTACAGCGAACTCGCTCGTGCCGCTTCGCGCGAGCCTTTCGTGCTCCGCGTCCATCAGTTCTACGAGAAAGCGGGCTCGCGAAACGACACCGCGTGCCATCGGATTCTGCACGAACAACTTGTGCATTATCTGATCGAACGCCGTTGGACCCTCAAACTCATCGCGGTAGTAATATTCCATCACGTGGTAGTCGCCTGCGTACCCGAGCGGCTTGTTCCAAGTTCGATCGATGAGGGGGCAACCCTTTAGCAGCGGGGTGATCGTAGCCTCGGTGTATCGCTTCGCAGCGTGGTGTGCGGCGGGATCCGCTCTCAATTCCCAGCCTGCTCTTGAAGCGTCGGTAACCAATTGACGCCAACGCCGATCGAGTGTCTCAAAGCTCCGCTCGACCAGATCGCGAAGGGGTCTCTCGTGATCGCCTTTCGCTCTGATTCGCGACTCTTCTCGATCGAGAAGTGGTCGGTAGTACAGCAAGAAGTCCTTGATTGAGGAGACAGCGTCGAGATAGTTCTTTGGGAGCAGATTGGCATAAGCCGCCGGGCCAGCCTGGAGACCAGCTCTGAAGGCGCGGTCTGCGTCGAGTTCCAACATGTCTATGACGGCGATTGTTTGCTGCGCATCGACCCCAACGCGTGACCCTGTTGCGAGCGCCTGCACGCGGGCGACTCGAACCTTCGAGTCGAGGACTGGCTCGCCGTGAATGATCAGTTGTCCCTCGATTTCTGCTCCAGGATTCCAGATCTTCCCGTTGGGCGAAGCGAACAGGAACCCGCTAGCAGACAAGTCTAGAACGGGGTGCTCCACGCCATCACAGCGAAATACGCACTCAGCATCTGCAGAGAAAAGGTCGCTGGTGCGTTTGCGGGGTGGCCGGTAAAACGCTGAGCGCACTAGCGCGCCGTTAACTCGAGGGTCAAACATTTTCACTCGCTAAGGTTATCAAACTGGCCCACACAAATGCGGTTTTATACAGGAATCGATTGGTCGCTTATCATAGCCGATCTGTTTCGGTCCGCTTGCTATGAAGATTTGCGTCCCAGGAGGATCTCGTCTGGGCTCCTGACAACTCGTCCAGTTACCCCACGGTGTCATAACAGTGCAAGGCTTGCGTCAGCATACAGCCCTTGACGCTGAGCGATTCCCTGGGAGAGTCTGGCCCAAATGGATGTTGCGACCGCTCAAGCGCAGCCTGGGCGGAAAACTGTCAGTCGTGGTGACCTGACCCGGTTATCAAAGCTGCAACCGAGTAGGTGGGTTCGGGACCTGATCCTTGACTGGGCCCTCATCGTGGGCGGGATTGCTCTCTACGGTGCCATTGACAGTTTGTGGGCGCTGCCATTCATAGCCCTTTTCGTGGGGTCGCGGCAGCATGCCCTCGCGCTTCTCGGCCACGACGCGACGCACCGGTCGGCACTTCCGAGTAGGCGATGGAACGACTTCTGGGGCGAGTTGCTCGCTGCGTGGCCGCTCTTCGTGATCATCGATCACGGCTACAGACCCTGGCATTTTCAACATCATCGCTGGCTTGGAACCGAGTCCGATCCTGAGCTCGGATATCGCAAGCTTCGACCCTACACGCTACCTGTCACGCGGCGAAAGATTGCATTGTGGTTCGGCCTGGACATGATCGGCCTAGGGATCCCGGACCTGATTCGGTTTCAGCACGCAGTCTTCCCAGATCGGCCATGGCGGCATTGGGGTCCGGTCGTTTGGTATGCGGTGTTTGCGAGCCTAACGATCTGGCTCGACTGTTTCTGGGTGTTCGGGGTTTGGACCTGGTCGCTGTTGACCGGGTTCTGGGCGATTTTCAGATTCCGGACGTGGTACGAACACGTTGGGTTGGAGCAGGCCGGCGAGGAGGGCACGCACAGGTTTTCTGCCAATCCTGTCGTACGCTTCCTCTTCTTTCCGCACAACACGCATTGCCACTATGAACACCATCGCTGGCCAAGTGTCCCGTACTACAATCTTCCTGCGCTCCGCGAGCTAGTAGAGGAACGCCCGGTGCTTACCACCAGGGAGGTATTCGTTCGCTTCGAGTTGTGCGACGGGCACATCGGTCAAGCGCAGCTGCGGGTCGGCTAGCCGCCGCAGTACTCGTCGCCGCCGGAGCCAGAGGCGCCGCAGGTATCGGCAGGTGGGTCTGCGGGGCATTGAGCGGGTAGTCCGCAAGCATACGTACACCGATTATCGAGGCTGCCCACCTGCCTGCAGAGGCCGCTCGGTTGCGGGCATTCTTGGTCGGCTCCGCCCTCGCAGCGAACGTTGGTCAGTAGCGCTCTAACAGCCTCGCAGGTCGCAAGCTCCTCGTTGATGCCGCAGTAATCTTCCGGAAGCCCGCCCGATAGACTCGGCCGAGCACGCAGCGTGATCGAATAGGGTTGCTCGCACCCGCCCCCCGTCGTCTTCAAACAAAACCCCGTCTGCAGGTTCGGGTAGGGCGCGCTTTGATAGGTCATCGCCACACAGCGGTTTCCTGCGTTTTGGCACTCGCTGTCGCTCACGCACGTTTGGCAGGTGTCGCGGCTGGCGAGCATCGTGTCTGTGCAGGTGAAGCTGTCTGGGTTGCAGCTGTTGCGGTCGCAGTCGGTCTCTTCGGTGGCGGGGACGCACTCGACGCAGGTTCCGGCGTTGCATAGTGCCAACCCTTCGATGCCGTCGCAGTCGGTCTCGCCTTCGCATTCGACGCACTCGTTGAGGTCGGTGTCGCATCGTGCCGCGATGGGGTCGTTGCAGTCGGAGCTGGCGGTGCACTCGACGCACTCGTTGCCATTTGTGTTGCAGACGGGGGTGTTATCGATGCAGGCAGTCGAGTTTTTCGCTGTGCACTGGACGCACATCTGGGTCGTTTCGTTGCAGGCGGGGGTCGCCGAGTCGCAAAAGCCGCACAGACCGGCTTCGACGCTGCCGTCGGGGACCTCGACGAACTTGTCTTCGAGGACGCAGCCGGCGGTGAGCGTCAGTAACCAAAGGAAGCAAGCGAACGATCTCATCGCCTATCCTCTTTCAAAACCGGAGCCTCAAGTCAAATCCCCGGGGGCTCACGCGGATTGCGGTGTGGGGTGTTGCTTCCGACCGGTCGTTCCGCCTACGGCGCTTTTCACCGACGACCCACCATGCGGTGCCTCCGGCGAGGGCCGCGGCCCCGATGACCGACCAGGCGGCCACGGCTCCTTTGTTGAGCTGTTGGGTGTCGTCTTTCACGCCGGCTGCGACTCCGATCCCGACGAAAGCCCCCGCGCCGCCCACCCAGAGCAGGATGGGCCCTGCCTTCCAGGCGTGGGGACGTGCAGATGTCTGCTTCGGCTCGTCTGCGGGCTCAGGGATGGCTGACGGGGCGCCCGACTCGAGCTCGCTCCGCCGTGCGAGAAGCTCGTCGACCAGGGCCGCGGTCGTCTGGGACAGGTCACCGTCGATGACAGTACCTGCATTCAAGTTTCGACCCGACTTTCCAACGAGCGTCAGGGTGAGCTCATGACGGTGCCCCGCCCGCAACCACATTGCAGGCACGATGCCGAACGCAGCTCTCACGCCTTCGAGGGCTTGCTCGATGCAGTCGAGTGTCCCGCAAGCCACCAGCGCTTCGCCAAGCGCTGCGTCGGCCACGACCGTGTATCCGCGCCCCCCGAGCGCCGCCGAGAGGGCTTCCTCGACATGCGTCGCGTACGCATCTCGAACCCCCGACACCCCCTGCATCGGCGCCACCAAGACGGACACTGACCCTGTCTCTGCCCCTGCCTCCGGCTCCGCCGCCGCGACCGGCACCCCCGCCAGCAAGAACACCCCCAACACCAAAACCCCCCACCGCATCAAAACACTCGCCGCACTTGCAACATCGCGCCTTGCCGAGTGACCGACGCCGCCGCATCCATCCGAAGTGGCCGAAACAGGTACACCAGCGGCACTGTCAACAGCGGCGCCGCCCCTGCCAACGCCAGCGACAGTCGGCCCGACTCTTGGCCGCGGCTCACACAAGCCTGCACCGCCGATGCGTCGGTAATGTACGGCTCCGGACAGCCGGTCAGCGTCACAGCTTCGTAGATCGCGTACCCGGTGAGTCCAAGCCCGACGGCGCCGAGCGTCCAGCCCCACCAAGGCGTCCGATCGTAGTTCGGCAACAGCAAGGGCATCGATGCGGTCGTCGCGGCGCCACCGACGGCGGCGAGGGTCCACACCCCGATCCGCGCATCCTGCCAGTCTTGGGCCGCCTGCAAGCTCGAGGGCGCGTCGATGAGCTGGTCGCCGAGGGTGCCGCGATGCACGTGAAGCCCGATGCCAGCCCCGATGCTCGCGACACCCACCCCGAACAGCGACCAACCCGCAATGCGCTGGTTGCTTGGTCGCGCCACGCCGGCCTTCCCAGTTTCCGTTGCGGCAAGGGTTGCCGCTGAGGTCGCCGCGACCGCCCGCCGCTGGGCCGCCGCTTCTAGCTCAGCATCCCAGCTTGCCCGCGCGATCGGACGGGGCCCGGAAAAGTCGACCGAACGGCGTTCGAAAAGGGCATCCACCCCGCGGCGCAGTTCGTCGGGCTGGAGCCCGCGGTCGTCGGTCGTCAACCACACCGATGAAGCCTTGGGGCCCTCCGCATCCAAATCGATGCGCACCACCTTCGCTGCAGGCCTGCTCACTACCAACAGCACCGCGCCGCCGAGCACGCGGGCGACCTCAGCTGCGTCCTCCATACGCCGTGCAGCCCACGCCTCGGGCGAAGCGTACTGTAGATGGAGCACCGGCCGCGTTCGCAACACGCGTTCGAACCGCGCGTCAAACACTACCGTGTTGTTGCCGCTGTCGATCGAGACGCGATGAATCCGCCCGCGCGTTTCGGGCTCGCACTCGACCTGCAATCGATAAGTGCCGACCGGTAGCTCGACGTCGCTAAGCGGGGTCTGACCAAACTCGATGCCGTTGATCCGAACGAGGCAATCGGAGGGCGTGCTCCGCACTTCGAGGACGCCCGGCGCCTCGCCGGCCATCTCTTGGTCGACCTCGGCCAGAAGGTCGCGCACTTCGGGGGTGTGTCGAAAGGCGGTCGGCTCGACGCGCGGCACCAACCGGCGACACTCGCGTGCCTGCCTTCGGGCTTCGGCGTCGTTTTTGGTTTCGACATACGCCCGCACCATGAACAAACACGTGTCGAGCACCTGTTGGGCGCGCGCGGCCTCCCGATTGAGCTCGGCCGCGGCCCCTTCGGCCAACCGCTGCGCCGCTTTGAGCTCCCGCCGGGCCGCTTTGTAGTCGGCACGCGCCAGATATTTGACTGCAGCCCGCGACCGCTCGACCCACAAATCGATGTCGCTTTGGCTGATCTCGGGCGCAGGGGCGGAGCCGACGACCTCGAACCGCTCGGACGCGCGATCGGCGCGCCACACCTCTTTGCCCCGGACCGCGAGCTCGTGGCGCACAGCCTCGGCATCGTTGTGGAGCGTCTCGACACCGCCATCGGTGACGGTCGGCAGAACCAGCCAGCGCACGGAAGACCCCGTGAGCCCGTCAGCTTGCGCCCCCGAAGGGAGGGGCGGCGAAATCACGGCAAGCGCCAGCACGGAAGCAACGACAAGCCGCATGTGCCCTCTAGAAGCACCCGAGGAATGTGAGAGCCGAACCGCCGCTAGGCGAGGACTGCATGATGGCCACCGTGTCTCCGGTCACCACGACGTCGGCGAGATTCGGCGTGTCGCCAAGTTCGGTGCGCTCGTCCAGCTGATTGACGACCGCGCTTGTGTCGTTGCGCCCCACCGCGATGATCTGTCGCCCCGCCACGACGAACCAGGTGTCAGAGCCTTCATGGTATGCCACATCGGTGGGGGCTCCCGCAGGGCCCAACAGGCTTTCAGACTCGAGCCGGGCGTTGCACAAGCCTCCTTCGCGGCACTCGAGCGTCAACGCGTCGAGCTCGCTCAGCAGAGCGTCGCCGGAGTCGAGAAACGCCATCGCCAGCCCATCGGACGTCGTCGTCAAGCTCGGGTTGAAGCCGGGCCCGAGGTCGTTGTCGACGACCGCAATGCCATCGTTGCCGAGCCACGCGCCCTTGATCCCTTGGTCGGCCCGCCACACCACCCACACGCCCGCCGCTTCATAGGAACCCACGACCGGGAACTCCGGCGACACGATCGGCGGCTCTGTCACCGTGATGAGGTCGTCGCCAAACGCGACGAACGAGAAGGTGAACGGGTCTTCGAAGCCCATCAGGCGGCGCGACGACGCAACCACCCGCGGATGAAAGGGCGGTTCGTAGGCGAACAACACGGTCGATTGATCCCATCTCTCGTGCAGTTGGTGTGAGCCGACGACGACCGGAATCAGGTCGGAATCGACGTGTGCTTCGGCCGCGAAGTAGTTGAGCTTGCCCCAGGTGAGGTAGACGTCGCTCCCGGCCGCATCCGACTCGAGAAAGGCGACGTCGGAAGCCGTGGGGATGTCATCGTTGTGCCCAGTCCGCGCGCCGGTGTTGTCGTAGGTCTCGACCCGAAGCTGCCCGCCGAACACCCGAGTCACCGCGAAGCCACCATCGACCGAGGCCACCGAGCCCAACCCGTCGAACACCTCTTCTTTCTTGACGGCCAACACCCCTTCGTCGATCAAGCCGTCGCAGTCGTTGTCCTCGCCGTCGCAGACTTCAGGCGGGCCGTTGTCGCGCACGCCGTCGCAGTCGTTGTCCTTGCCATCGCACAGTTCGGCGGTCGGCCCTACCGCCCCTTCGCAGACCACGCTCGCTTCATCGTCGGCGCAGACGAACAAACCGGCGACGCATTCGCCCACCCCGAGACCCTCTCCGCAAAGTCGGCCGAGCTCGGGCCAGTCTTCGTCGATTGCCGTGTCGCCGTCGTTGTCGATGCCGTCGCAGCGCTCTCGGGGGGACTCGCCTTTGATGCAGACGCCTTCCGCGTTGACGAAGGCCTCGGGACAAGCGACGGTCCCGCAGCCGGAGGTGAGCGCAGCCAACAGCGGGAAAGCAATCGACTGCGCACGGGGGTCTCGGAGGGCTGCGAAAGGGTATGTTTCAGGGCTTCGGAACATCTCGATGCAATCGTTATCGGCGCGTCGCCCGCAACGTTGCGTCGCCGTGCAGAGCCGCTGAGAGTACCGCCTTCTTGGTTCGTCCCGGTGGGAAACACCTCACAAGACCGGGAAAAATACCCGACCGCGGGCCTCCAGACTAGACCTCTTGGGCCCGGTGGCCGGATTCAAACGCGCGAGTTGGGCGACTTGGCGGCCATCGCATATCCTAAGCGTATGTCCTTTGTTCGTTTTCTTTCTTTGGTAGCTCTTGGGGCGGCGCTCATCGGTTGCGGAGATGATGGCGCGCCGGTGCCCATAGCGCTCCAGGACTTGGTGCGGTGCAACATCACCGAGAGCAACTGTCAGCGTGCGATTTTCGAGTCGGTGGCAGAGAGCTTGGGCGCCGATTCGACGTCGATGCCGGCGATTCGAACGATCTCGGTCGAGCAGTTCGAGCAAGAAGTTCGAAGTGGCGTGAGCGACGACGAGTTGATGGGCGACGACCCCGAGACGCGCGGCCTACGCCTGATCGGGTTCATCCCCGAGGCGGCCGAAAGCGTGCTCGAAACCGAGATCGACTATCAGGTGAGCGCGATCGCGGCGTACTACAGCAGCGGAAACCGTTCGATTACGGTGATTGATCGCGACTACGAAGTGGTGAGCGCGCAGTCGATTCTGGCGCACGAGTTCGTGCATGCGATTCAGGACCGGCAGTTTGGGATCAACACGGTGTACGCCAACGTCGACACGACCGACGGCGTGATGGGAGCGCGGAGCGTCATCGAAGGGGACGCAACGTATTCTTCGTTTGCATGGGTCTACGACAAGCTCGGCGACCCGGTCGACTGGGAGCAGCTCTATCTCGACTTCCAAGAGGGCTCTCAAGAAGAGGCGGCGGATCCGGACGTGCCGATCATCGCCTCGGCGTCGGGGTTCCCGTACTCGTTCGGGCTCGCGCTCCTCGGTCGTGCGACCCAGGCACGAGGCCTTTCCGGGCGCGCCGCGTTCTTCACCGCACCGCCGCCTTCGGCGCTCGATTCGATGGTTGGCTACGAGCGGTTCGTCGCCATTGGCTTCACGCCGATCGATCCGCCGGAGGACGCGTTCCCTGCACCGGTGGCGGAGAGCGAGCTGACGCTCGAGGATCGGTTTGGCGCTTGGTACGTGTTTGCGACGCTTTTGCGGGCAGGGCTCGACCACGATACCGCCTGGCTGTACGCGCGCCTATGGCTCGGCGATGAGCTCGGCATCTTCGAGGATGGCTCGGAGGTCGTGGCGGTTTGGCGTATCCGGTTTGCGGTCGACCCGAGCTTCGTGGCTGACGCGATCAACCAGTCCGGTCGCGATGTTGCCTGGTCAGCGGTCGCGCAGGACAATGACGTGTTCATCATCGCTGCCGAGAGCGATGCCTCGCTGGCGGTTTGGGAGGCACAGCCGCTCGATATGATGGCCGCCGCGGTGGCCGCGGCGCCGGATGTGCGCAAGGGGATCTCGGGTATCGGTCCGCTTCGATGCAACCCACCCCGTTTCCGGGCGAACTGACTTTTTCCGCAATCGCCCCAAAGCTGACTCGCCGATAGGCGCATTGACGTGAAGTGTTTCGGCCAGTACCCCTACGCGCCGTCGAACGCGCAGGGGCGACAGCAGGAGGCGAAAATGGGAGCAGGTAACTTGGTTTGGATTCTGGCTTTGGGGAGTGGAGCGTGGCTGATCGGCTGCGGCTCGGATGACGGCGTCAACGGCGCTGCGGGTTTTCGAGAGGTATACGATCAAGGGCTGACCCGATACGTCGGTGCGTTCGCGCCCAGCAACGAGCCCACCGCCGACGAAGCCGGCGTGAAGCACTGGGAGTTCGCGGTGCCTGACGCTCTGAGCGCCGAGCCTCGAAGCCCGGTCTGTCTACGTGGCGGAGAGTGGACAGTCGACACGCGTGCGGGTGCATCGAATGAGCTCGTCATCTTTCTGCAAGGAGGCGGGGCTTGTTGGGCGGACTTCTGCGCGGCGTTCGAAAACGCCGGTCCGATCACGGTCGGCGGCATTCTCGATCCAGAGCTCGAGGGCAATCCGGTTGCAGACTGGGACGTCGTGTACTTGCCCTACTGCGACGGGTCGCTGTTCGCAGGAGACGTCGACCGGGTGCTTCCGGCGAGTGCCCTCGGCGAGCCAGGCCCGTCGGTTCTCAGTTATCAGCGCGGCCTCCAGAACCTGACCTCTGCGCTCGACATCGCCGTGGCGGAGTTCCCGAATCCCGATCGCATCTTGCTGACGGGCGTGAGTGCCGGTGCGTTTGGAACCATCGTCTCGTTACCTTTGGTGCGCTTCTATTATCCGAACACCGAGATCTTGGTCTTCAATGATTCGGGCGTCGGGGTCGCCAAAGACGGCAACCCGGACTTCGTCAACGAGACATTTCTCGCAGGGTGGAATGCCGATTCAATGATTCCTGTGTCGTGTCCCGACTGCACGAGCAACGGCCATGTCACGCGGCTGATCGAGTGGCAGCTCGAGGCCGACCCCAACGTCACGATGAGCGCGTTGAGTTTCAGTCAAGACTTCGTCGTCGCGACCCTCTTTTTGATGATCCCTGTGGCGGATTTCACTGCATCTCTCCTTGCCGAGACCGGACGCATCGCCGGCAGCTATCCCGACCGATACAAGCGCTTCATTACGGTCGGCGCCTCGCACACTGCCATCCTCGTTCCCGACGCTGAAGCGGCTGCGGGGCTTCTTCCAACCGATATCGGTCACCTCGAGATCGAAATCGGAGGCACCACCGTCCTCGATTGGTTCACCGCGCTGATCGACGGGACCGACGCCTGGGAAAACCTGGTCGACCCGAGCCTCGAATAGGCGCCAAGCCTCGGCCGCTCGACGATTGGATTTTTCGCGTTGACCCTCCGCTCGCCTTCCGCCAAACTAGAACACGTTCTATTTTCGCCGAGAAGGGGACTGCTCCTTTTTGCAAGGGTCGAGGGATGAAGACTGAAATTTGTGAGCGATTGGGCATCGAGTTTCCGATCTTTGCGTTTAGTCACTGCCGCGACGTGGTAGCCGCGGTGAGTCGGGCAGGCGGGCTCGGGGTGTTGGGCGCGGTGGCCTATAGCCCGGAGCAGCTCGAGCTCGAGCTGAAATGGATCGACGAGCATGTCGACGGCAAGCCGTATGGCGTCGATACGGTCATCCCCGCCAAGTACATCGGCAAGGACCAGGGTGACATCACCAAAGAGCAGCTCGAGCAGATGATCACGCCCGCGCATCGCAAGTGGATCAACGACTTGCTCGACCGCCACGGCGTGCCGCCGCTTCCCGATGACGTCGAACAGATCGAGGGCTTGCTCGGGTGGTCGGCCTCCGGCGGCCGGGCGCACTTCGAGGTGGCGATGAACCACCCGATCGCGCTCATCGCCAACGCGCTTGGTCCACCCCCCGACGACATCATCAGTCAGGCGCACGACAAAGGTGTGATGGTCGCGGCCCTTTGCGGCACCGTGAAGCAGGCGATCAAGCAAAAGGAAGCCGGCGTCGATATCGTCATCGCGTCAGGGTACGAGGCGGGCGGTCACACCGGTGAGATCGGCTCGATCGTGCTCGTGCCACAGGTGGTCGATGCCGTGGCGCCGACCCCCGTGCTTGCCGCCGGCGGGATCGGCTCCGGCCGACAGATGGCGGCTGCGATGGCGATGGGGGCCGCAGGCGTGTGGACCGGCTCGATTTGGCTCACCACCGAAGAGTCCGACTCGATTCCATCGCTGGTCGACAAGTTGCTGGTCGCCGACTCGACCGAGACGGTGCGCTCGCGCTGCATCAGCGGTAAGCCCGCCCGTCAGCTCAAGACGGCCTACACCCGCGCCTGGGACGAAGACCCCGAGTGTCCGGGCTACCTCCCGATGCCGCTTCAGTTCATGGCGACCTCCGAGGCGACGCAGCGCATTACGCGTTTCGCGCAGAGTGGCGTCGAGGGCTCGGAAGCGCTTCTCGGCACACCGGTCGGTCAGGTCGTCGGCCAGATGAACACGCGCAAGCCCGCCCGTCAGGTCGTCGAAGAAATGGTCAGCGAGTATATCGACGCCGTCGAGCGCGTCTCAAACCTGCTCGCCGACTCCGAGTAGCAACGGCAGAAGACCCCGCGGTGACGAGGTCACTCTCCGGATGTGCACTTGCGCGCGACGTTGCGAGCTCGGGAGGCGAATCGACCGGCCCGATTCGCCTTGAGGTAGCGGCTCGCCATCTCGCAGCCGTCTTCGGTCGGCCCGAGCAAGACGGCAAGCCTGCCTGCAGCAGCTGGCATCGGCACCGGCGCACCGACGGCAAGACGAAGCGGTCCCTCGGGAGAGCGCTCCCGATCCTCTTCGATGTCGGCCTGCAACAGGAACACATCGGCATCGTTCGGCAGAAGCTCCGAGGCACGCTCGGCGTATCGAACTGCAAGCCCACGCTTTTCGTCTGCGAGGGCGAGGCGGGCTTTGACCACGAGCTCCCAGACCTGCACCAGGGTGCTCGGCGGTGGCGGCGGCTCCGTTGCATCCTCCGGCACTTCGGCGGCGCGCTCGAGGGTCTTTTCGGCGCCCAGGACCCGTCGGTCGTAGATCTGCGCCAGGGCGAGCCCGGTTTCGGCGGTGCGGGGGTCGGTGCCGAAGCGTTTGGCCTGTTGATAGTAGCTTCCTGCCTTCGAGTACTGCTCGGCCTGCAGGTAGACGCGAGCGGCGGCGAGTCGAAGGCCGGCATTGCGGCTGTGACGGTTTACGGCGTTTCGCATCGTAGTAAGCCCGCTTTGCCCCGCCCCGGTGCGCACGAGATACCGGATCCGCTGCTCGTCTGCCCGAAGGTCGCGCACCTTGGCTTCGTCCATCTGCTGCATGACTTCCCCGGCGCGCGCAAAATCTCCGGTGTCGATCAAGAGCGCCAAGAAGCCCGAGAGCGCCCGTGGTTGCTCGGAATCGAGCTCTAGGGCCTTTTCGTAGCTCCCCTTGGCCGCGCTCGTGTCGCCGACCGCCCGCGCGGCGTCCCCACGAAGCGCATAGAGGCTTGCGTCATCGGGGCTGAGCTCGACTGCCCGGTCGAGCTCGGCGACGGCTTCCGAAGGCTCTCTTTTCGCCAGCAACACCCGAGCCCGGCTTCCATGCGCCCAGCCTTCCCCGTCGAATGCACCAAGTGCGGCGGTGGTGACCGCGTCGGCTTCAACGAGCTGGTCCGATGCGATGTAGGCCTCCGTCGCGGTATCGACCAACGTCAAATGATGGGGGTGGGTGGCCAACGCGTCCTTGAGAACCGCGATCGCTTGTTCGTTGTCTCCGTTTTCGAGCAGCATCCGGGCGAGGGCGTTCGATGCAGCGACGCCCCAAGCCGGATCCTTTGCGGCGTCGCGGTAAAGCGCTGCTGCGCGTTCGCGTTCGCTGCCCCTCGAAGAGCTCTTCCAAAGCTCCGCGATCGTAAGCGCTCGAAACCCAGAAATGGCCTTCTTTTCGGGGGCCAAACCCGCTCCCGACAGGGTGGCGAGCCCTGCCTTCAGGTCACCGGCTTGGGCATACCACCACGCGATCACGTGAGCGCGATTCGAAAGGTCAGCTGAAGGCCCGCTCGACAGTCGCTTCAACAGTTGCCGAGCTTCGCTTGCGCGTCCGAGCGCCAAAAAGAGCTGCGCCGTGCCGACGGTCAACGGCTCGTCGACTTGCAACTCTGGCTCTGCCGCTGCGCGGGCGTGCGCATACGCCGCACCGATCGCGCCCCGTCGATAGGCGAGCACGCCCTCGATCAATTCTGCCCATGCCTTTTGAACGACGGTGGCATTAGAGTCCTCGCGCACGCTCTCGGTGAGCGAGAGCGCGTCTTCGGCGTTCCCTTGTTGCAGCCCGACGATGCGGGCACGTGCGATTTGTGTGGCCGGTGTTTGCTCGTCGGCGTCGTCGAGCACACCAAGCGCTGCGTCAGGTCCGTCGGTTTGGGCGGTTACGAGCGCGAGAAGCGCGGCAGGCTCGGGAGCTCCAGGTCGCATGTCGACTGCGCTTTTCGCATCTTCGAGGGCCTGCGCCCATTGGCCGCGAGCCATTGCGATCGTCGCTCGCCCACGCAAGAAAGCCCCGGCCTGGTTGTCATACTTCGCGGGCCGCTCTGCCTCGGCGTGGGCTCCGCGCGCATCCCCGCGGGCGAGAAGCGTGTAGACCCGCGCAATCCGGGCGTCGGGGTCGTTCCCTAGGTCCGCTTCGGCGAGAATCGCTTCGGCCTCTTGGAGTCGTTCTTGGTCGCCACCGAGCGCGGCCGTAGCGAGCAACCGCGCGCGCACGGCGCCGTTTGGGTCGTCGCGAAGCAGGGTGAGGGCATCGTCGATCGTGGCCGGGCTACTGTCGTCGATCACGTCGTCGAGCGCAGAGGCCAGACGGCTATCATGAATCCAACCGAGCACGAGATGCCCGATGTAGAAGAAGATGACCGCCGCGACTCCGGCCAAGGCGAGCCTTTGCATGCGACGCTTGAGCGCCTCCTCGGGCGGGAGAACGATTTTCTCGACCGGAGCGATCGAGGGCGTCGCCTCGTCGACCTTGAACAGATCAGATGGGTCCCTCCGCGACCTAGAGTCCTTTTCGGCCACCCTGCTTTCCTCCCCGACGACAAGCGCCCTTGGTCGCGCATTGTCGCGTCAAGAGGGTGGTGCTGGCAAGTCTAGAGCAGGTACGGAATCAGCGCGCGCCTGTCTTTCGGGTAGTCGCTGAACTGCTCGAGGTACCAGCGATGGTTGGAAAACGCCCGAGGGACGAGGTTCGCGGCGGTAAAGAAGACGAATACGGCGGCGGGGACCGTCCAGGCGGCCATCGCGAATCCGGTCCATTCGATCAGCTCGCCGAAGTAGTTAGGGCTAGAAACCCAGCGATAGAAGCCGCCGTGAGGGATCTTGTAACCGCTTTCTCCCGGCTTTCGCAGGTTTCGCAAGATCGCGTCCGACTGATGGTTGATCCCATAACCGATCGCGAAGACGAGCAAGCCCACGAGGAACCGAGGGTCTCCGAGCCAGGCCGTGCTGAGCAAGTGGGGCGAGAGCTCAGTGATCGCAAAGGCGTTGGTCGATCCGTTGGCGATATTGAACGTGATCGCGAGCCCGCCGGTCAGGATGGGCTTGCGCTTGTGGCCGCCGCGCATCCGGAACGGGTAGATGAACGACCGATAGAGGTAGTGCACCATGTACATCCCGAGCAAAATCAGCGGGACCGGTTTGAACGCATTGTCGGACATGAAATACACGATCGCGAACGAGAGCGGAGAGGGGGCTTCCATCACGATCCACAACACCGTCGCGTTCATCGTGGGGCCCCAGCCTTCGCGTAGGTGTCGCCCGTAAGGCGCGGAGATGAACGACAAGATCAAGAAAGCCACGATCCCCGCCACGACCACGCCGACGACGGTCCACGTGTAGAGCGGGTGCGCGGCGAGCGATTCTTGGAAGGCTTCGGTGAAGGGCATGGGCTCTCGCGGCGAATCTCGGTTCGGCCTAGACTCGTATCGTGGCCCCTAATTGGTTCATCGCGTTTCCGATGCAAGTCGAAGGCCTGCGCCTCGTGCCAGAGCCGCCACCGCGGGTTCGCGTGTTTCCCAATGCCGACCTGCATTGCACCTTGAGCTTCCTCGGTTCGGTCACCGAGGCCGACGCGCGGAGCGCTTGGAGCTGCGTTCCCGATCTCGTGCGCTCCGAGGCGGTCGCCGGCTCGTTCGACGAGGTGAGGCCACTCGGCAACCCACGCAAACCATCGGCGCTGTCCGCGATGGTTGGCGAGGGGCGCGAGCCACTTTCGGCCATGATAGCCCGTGCGCGTACGGCGCTCTTGGAAGCTGCCGGTGCTCCCCCAGACGATCGACCGCCGTTACCGCACATGACCCTCGCCCGGATTCAGCGACGAGCGTCGTCTGGGGAACGCAAGGCGGCGGTCCGCTGGGCGCAGTCACTAGAGCTCGGGGATACCTCGTTCCTCGCATCGTCGGTGGCCCTCTACACGTGGGCCGACGATCGACGGGAACGGTTGTTTCAGATCGTCGAGCAGCGCGCTCTTGGATCCTGATCACCTCGGAACGGCCACCCGATCGGGCGAGGCGCCCCTCGGATTTGTGTGGTGCCTCTCGCTAGCTGGGGTGCGGGCTTGTCGGAACGTGGCTTTTTCGGAGCAAATCGGTTTCAATGCCGCCTAGGCAAGACGAACCATGTGGAAGAAGGGAGTCTTTGGCGCAGTTTTCGCGGCCTTCCTCGGCTACGTCGCATGGGTCGCGTACCTCAGCCCGACCCGCCACCAGATCGAATGGGACGTGGCGACCCGGGTGACGAGCGTGCTCGAGCGCACTGGGTTCGATGACATCATGCCGGTGGTCGAAGGTCGAGATGTCGAGCTCGAAGGCGAGGTAGCATCGACGTCCGAAGCGGAGCGCGCAGAGCGTATCGTCAGGAATTTGCAGGGGGTTCGACTAGTGCGTTCGCAGCTCGTCGTCGCTGAAGAGCGCGACTCGGGGCGCAAAGGGGGAGGGGATACGTGACATACCTGGTGTTACAGATGATCGGCGCCCTGCTCGTGTCGGCTGCGTTCGGAGCCGTCATGCTGTGGCTGGGCCAGGTTCTTTGGGGGCACCTCGGAGCACCCGTCCGCGCCAAGACACTCGAATACGAGCTCGACGAAGCGCGCACCGACATGGCGTCTCAGAACGAGCGCATCGAGGCGCTTCATAGGCAGCTCAACAAAGCCAATGAAAAGATCGACTCACTGCAACGGTCGAAGCGGCAGCTCACGGCCACGCTCGACGCGCGCAACGAGGCCATGCACCAAGTCCAAACGCGGCTGTCCGAGGCCCCGGAGCCGCAGCGCCCGACGTCGCGCGAGTCTGCAGAAGACCTCCGTCGTGAGCTTCGGTTGGCCGTCGAAGAGCGGGACGAGGCCCAGGCGGCGCTTCGCCAAGCGGAGGCACGACACGAACGTCTCCGAACCGAGCTCGAAGTGCTTCACGGAATTCACGAGCGCATGCTCGACGACATCGAGCGGCTCAAAGGGCGTATTCGGGAGACCGAGCTCGAGGTCAAGACCACCGGCCAGTCGCGACCGCCGGCGTGGGTCATGGTGCAACCCTACGGGCCGCGCGACGATCTGCAGCGCCTCGAAGGCGTCGACCCGAGCGTCGAGCGCTCGCTCAACCGGCTGGGCATCTATCATTACCACCAGATCGCGCGCTTCGAGACCTCCGATGTCGAGTGGCTGGTCGAGCACGTCGAGGGAGTTCCCGCGCAGATGATTCGCGACAGTTGGATCGTCGACGCGTCGCGGCTCTCTGGCGTGCAGCCCCACAACTGATCAGGACGCCGCGTCGAGCGCCCGGTCCGCAAGCCCGGTCAATGCGTCGCGTGCACCTTCGAGGTCGCTCTCCAGCTCCGCGAGAAGCGCCTCTGCGTCCTCGATGGTGTCGAGCTGCTCGAGTTTTCGGCATGTCACCCCAAACCGACGCACGCCGAGTTGCTGACTGCTGCCGCAGACCATGTGAGCCGCTGCGCGGAGAGCTTGAAGGTCGCCGCCGAGGGTCGCCGTCTTCATGCGAGCGATGCTGTCCTCGGCGGTTCGAAAGAAGGAGTCGATGACATCACACAAAAAGCCAGGCTCGTCTCGTTCGAGCTCCAAGAGCTGGGCCGTGATGCTGGTGTCTAGCGCGTTGGATGGGAACTGCGAGATCCTCTCGTTGGAAACGCCGGTCCAGCGCGCGAGCGCCAATTGCAGTTGCTTCTGGGTGAACGGCTTCGAGAGATAGTCGTCCATTCCGGCGGCGAATGCGGTCCTGCGGTCGCCCGTCATGGCATGGGCGGTCAACGCGATGATTGGGACGCGACGCTGGCCGGATTCCGCCTCGTGCTCACGGAGGGCTCTCGCTGCCTGATAACCGTCCATATTGGGCATCTGGCCATCCATCAAAACCGCCGCGTAGGGGTGGGGCTGTTGAAGGGCTTCGAGCACAGCCTCGCCATCGGTCACCGTATCTACTTCGTAGCCGAGGGCCTGGAGGTGTGCCTGCGCGACCTTGCAGTTGATGGCGTTATCTTCGGCGACGAGGATGCGGATGCCGTTCGACCGCATGCTCTTGGTGGCGATCGGTGCTGGAAGAGATGGGCGTTCGGGGTCATCGGAGAGCAAGCTCTCATTCCGCCTTCCGTCGAGCGTCTTGAGGAGCGCGGTGATGATCTTGGCGCGGCGGACGGGCTTCTGGACGTGGATATCGATGCCCGCGTCGATCATGTCGCCGATCTCGTGGCGGCGTGAGCAAACGGCGATGATCGAGGCCCCAACCCTGGCCGCAGCGCTTGCGATGTCTTCGGCTCTGATTAGCCGGCCTTTGCCGAGGCTTGGCACGTCGATCAGGATCACATCCGGATGCGGCGCGGCGCGGAGTGTTCGCATCGCGCCGTCGAAGCTGGCTGTGGTCCAGACCGTCATGCCCCAAGCGCGGAGCTGGGCGTCTAAGGTCTCGCTCGCGGGGCGATTGCTTTCGAGAAGGAGCACTCGCATCCCCGCGAGGCCTTCGGTGACCGCTTTGAGCTGATCGCTGAGTTGTTCCTCGAGCTCGAACCGTACGGTGAAGAAGAAGCTGCTTCCCTGGCCGACCTTGCTTTGCAGCTGGAGACTGCCGCCCATGAGCTCGACGAGTTGGGTGCAGATCGGAAGCCCGAGGCCCGTTCCACCGTATTCCCGCGTGGTCGACGCGTCCGCCTGCGAGAACGGCCGAAAGATGCTCTCCGCCTGCTCCCGCGAAACGCCGACACCGGTGTCGGACACGCGAAGCTCGAGCACGGCGTGAGCTTCATCGCGACGGACGACGCGGATGCACACGCGCACTTCGCCCTGGTTCGTAAACTTCAATGCGTTGTTTAAAAGATTCGACAAGACTTGTCGCAATCGCAAGGGGTCGCCGCACACTTCAGATGGCAGGTCGGGGTCAATTTCCGTCACGAGCCCGATCCCCTTCGCAGCGGCAGCCGACGCGTAGTTCATGGCGATCTCCTGCGTCATGGAGCCTAGGTCGAAGGGCACGGACTCGAGCCGCATTTCTCCGGCCTCGATCTTGGATAGGTCCAGGAGGTCGTTGACGATCGCGAGAAGCGAGCGGCCGGATTTGTGAACCTCGCGCAGATACTCGCTTTGCGGCTCGGGGAGCTCCGAGGGATCGATCAACTGAAGCAGGCCGAGGATGCCGTTGAGTGGGGTTCGCACCTCGTGGCTGACGTTGGCGAGAAACTGACCCTTGGTTCGGGTGGATGCTAGCGCAGCGTCGCGGGCTCGAATGAGCGTTTGGGCCTGCTCGGTGGCGAGCAGTCTCATGGCTTTGGCCTCCTCGGTTTCTTGGAGAAGGCTCACCATGAGTTGGCGGCGGGACCACAAGACGAGACCACCAACGACGGCAGCCGCCCAAAGATAGAAGGCGCCTAAGACGAACTGCCGCATTGGGACGCCGTACGCGATGGCAGGCCAGCTGATGAAGACGATGCCGACCATGACCAAATACATCGAGAAGCGATAGAGAAGAGCACCTGCTGCCACGATCGAAATGACGAGCGTCGTCGTGTTGGCCATGTCGCCGCTGACGGCAAACATGGCGAGGCCCATCCCCGCCGCGATCGCGATGGTCAAAAGTGTGACTGGTGTGTCGAACCGCGCGTCGTCCACACGCATGATCGCCCACACCAGGCAGGCAAGCGCCGAGGCGATCGAGCAAATTAGGACATGAGGCTCCGCCGGAACGAACGGCGGCGCGATCAGGAACATCGCCGTCGCGGCAGCGTAGATGAACGCCAGCACCGGGAGCATGTGCGACAAGGCGCGGAGCGAACGCAGCCGTGTCTGCTCCTCGAGCTCACGCCGACGTCGGGCTTCCTCCTCCATCCCCAACTAAACAAAGTGCCCTAGCGGCGATGCCTTGTCACAAGATCACCCCAAAAGGCGAGAATAAAGGGGACTGTCCCCTTTTACCGGGGGTTAATTCTGGCAAGATTTCCGTCATGGGCGGCCGGAAGGAGCTGGAGCAGCTCACCGAGGAGATTCGCTACCACGAGGCCGCCTATCGGGCGGGGAAGCCGGAGATTCCGGATTCTGCCTTCGACGACTTGGTCGACCGGTACGAGGAGCTCGCCGATGCCCTCGGGATCGATCCGTCCGAGAGGCTCGATGTGCAGCTCGGCCAGGAGCACACCGTCGGCTTCGAAACGGTCGAGCACCGGGTGCCGATGCTGTCTCTCGAGAAGCTTTCTCCCAACCGACGCGATAGTAGCGGCGAGCCGATGCCGATCGAGGAACAACTGGTGGCATGGTTTCGACGAAGAAAGAAGGAGCTCGAGCTCGACGAGCTCGAGTTGATCGTCGAGCCGAAGGTCGACGGCATCTCGGTTTCGCTTTGGTATGCTCGCGGCAAGTTACAGCGCGCGGTCACGCGCGGCAACGGCCGAAGCGGGGATGTCATCACCAAGCAGGTGCGTCAGCTCGGCACCGTACCGGTAGCCCTCGACGGTATGGCGAAGGGCGAGATCGAGATTCGTGGTGAAATCTATTGGCCGCTCACCGAGTTCGCGCGTTTCAACGCAACGCTCGACAAGCCGTTGATCAATCCCCGCAACGGGTGCGCTGGCATGATGAAGCGCAAAGACCCCGCAGGCCTAGAGGAGACCGGGATTCGCTCGTTCTTTTATCAGATCGCATGGGAGGAGGGTGTTGCCGTGCCGCGAACGCAGGGCGAGGCATTACGATGGCTCGCCGATCTCGGCGCGGAGGTGTACCTGAGCGAAGTCTTCGAGACGATTTCGGCAGAGGCGGCGCTCGAGTACTGCCAGAATTACCAAACCCGGCGTGCGACCCTCGACTACGACATCGACGGGATGGTGATCAAGATCGACGATCTTTCGCTGTACACGCACCTCGGCTCGACGGGCCACCATCCCTTTTGGGGGATCGCATACAAGTTCCCGCCCGAACGAAAGCCGACGAAGTTACTCGACATCGAGGTGTCGGTCGGTAAATCGGGCAAACTCACCCCGATCGCCATTCTTGAGCCGGTGTTCGTATCGGGGACGACCGTCAGCCGGGCGTCGTTGCACAACTTCGTCGAGCTCGAGCGCAAAGACGTGCGCATCGGGGACACGGTGCTGATCGAAAAGGCGGGCGAGATCATTCCGCAGGTCGTCGCGGTCGACAAGAGCAAACGAAAGCGCGGCGCGCGACGATTCGTGCCACCCGGTGTCTGTCCGACTTGCGGCACCGACGCAGTAAGCGAGGAGATTTTCGTGTACTGTCCGAACCCGGCGTGTCCCGACCAGGTACGGGAGAGGCTCCGTCACTTCGCGAGCCGAAATGCGATGGACATCGACGGAATGGGCGCGGTTCTGGTCGACCAAGTCGTCGACAAGCTCGGGGTGCGGGCGCCCGATGGCCTGTTTCGTTTGGAGGTCGATGAGCTCGCTTCCCTCGAACGCATGGGGCAAAAGAGCGCCGAGCGCGTGAAACTAGGGCTCGAAGAAGCCAAGGGGCGGGGACTGTCGCGCGTGCTGACCGGGTTGGCGATCCGTCACGTTGGCGAGACGATGGCCGAAGACCTCGCCGGGTACTTCAAGACCGCAGATGCGTTGCTCGAGTTTGCGAGTCGGTACGTCGCGGACGACGACGAAGCGATCGAAACGGTGGCGCCGGCAAAATCGACCGAGCGGGGGGCGATCGAAGGCCTCGCCCGAAAGACGGCCGATAGCATTTTCCACGAGCTCAACTCGAGAGCGGTCCGCAATGTGCTTTCCGGCTTGGACGAGGTAGGCGTGGATCTCACCGCCAAAGCCGCAACCGTGAAGACGGTCGATGCCGTCGCCGGCAAGACTTTCGTGCTGACCGGAACTCTGCCGACGATGAAGCGAACCGAGGCCGCTCAGAAGATCAAAGCAGCGGGCGGGAAGGTCTCCGGTTCGGTGTCGAAAAAGACCGATTACGTGGTCGCTGGCGACGAGGCGGGCAGCAAGCTCGACAAGGCCAACGCCCTCGGCATCGAGGTGATCGACCAAGATGCGCTCGTCGAGCTGTTGGGAGCGGGCTAGAGGCTCGGTAGCGTCTTGCCCAAACGGGCAACGCCTTCCTCAATCTGGTCGCGCGCTGTCGCGAAGCTGAAACGCAGAAAGCCCTCGGCGATCTCGCCGAAGTCTCGTCCTGGACCGACCGCGACGTAGGCGTGCTCGAGAATGTCGAAGGCGAGCGTGAGCGAGTCTCGTTTGAAGTGGCGCATGTCGACCAAGACGTAAAAGGCGCCCGGGGGATCGATCGGGATCGAGAGGCCGAGGCCACGAAGACCGTCGACCAGCAGCCGACGCCGCACCGCATATTCCTGTCGCATGCGCTCTACGTGCTCCGCCCCTTCGAAAAGCGCGGCAAGACCTGCCCGCTGAACGAACTCCGAGGTGGAGATGAAGAAGCTTTGCTGCAGGCTTTGGAGCGCACGCATGGCCGGTTTGGGTGCGATCACGTAGCCGAGGCGGAACCCAGTCATGGCGTATCGCTTCGAGAACCCGTCGAGGACGTAACAGTCCTCGGTAAAGCGCAAGGGAGAGGTTACTTCGGCGTCGTCATACGTGAGGCCGTCGTAGATTTCGTCCGAGAGAATCGGCACGCCCAGACTGCTGAGCTCCTCGACGATGGTCTCCGGTTGGACCGCGCCGGTCGGGTTTGCCGGTGATGCCAGGAAGATCGCCCGCGTTCGAGGCGTGATCGCGCTGCGCACCTTGGCGGGATCGATCAGAAACCCGTCCTCGGGTCCGGTCGGAACGAGCACTGGGTTGCCTCCGCACACGGCGATCATGTTCGGGTAACAGGGGTAGTGCGGAGTGGCCAGGATGACTTCGTCGCCCGGGTCGACCAGCAGATTGAGGCACAGCAGAATCGCAGGGGAGGTGCCGCTCGTCACGACGACTTGCTCGGGGCTGATCGACACCCCACGCCGCGCCTCGCACTCCGATGCGATTGCCTCGCGCAAGGCGAAGATCCCCCGGCTGTCCGTGTAGTGGGTTTGCCCAGCCCGCAACGAATCGATCGCCGCCTCCACCGCGGGGGGCGGCGCATCGAAATCCGGTTCGCCGACGCCGAGCTGCACGATCGAAGTGCCCGCGCGCGCCATCGCCATCCCGCGCTCCATCACCTCCATGGCGAGGAACGGCTCGACGTTCCCGGTGCGTTTAGCAAACATCGCGACAGGCTGTACGGCCCTAACTGCACGAGATCTAGTCGCAATCGGGCGGGGACCGAGCGTCGCAGACACGCGACCCGCACCCGAGCACGCAAAAGCCTTTGAATCTCGCGTGATTACGGGTATGGAGCCTGTCCGCCATGAAGTCGCTCGTCGTGACAGTGATCGGAAAGGACCGGCCCGGTTTGGTCGAGTCCGTGTCCGCCGCGGTGGAGGCGCACGGTGGGAGCTGGGTCGAGAGTCGGATGTCGCGCCTGGCCGGGCAGTTTGCGGGGATTTTGCGCGTGAGTGTGCCGGCGGCCAATGTCGATGCGCTCACCGAGGCGCTCGAGGCCCTTCGTTCCGATGGGCTGAGGGTGGTGATCGAACACGGGTTCGAGGGGTCGCCCGAAGGAGGCCACGTGATTCTCCTCGACTTGATCGGAAGCGACCGACCCGGGATCGTGCACAAGGTCTCCGAGGCGCTTGCCGCGCGTGGCGTCAACGTCGATGAGCTCGATACGCAGTGCGATGGCGCGCCCTGGTCCGGCGACACGCTGTTCAAGGCCAAGGCACGTTTGCGTGCGCCCGAGTCACTGGACGTCGATCAGCTTCGCGAAAGCCTCGAGGCCATCGCCAGCGACTTGATGGTCGACATCACGATCGGCGAGCCCGAGTCAGGATCCTGACGATGGCAAGGAGCGCGCGAAAACGGCGCTTGCGAAGCTTGTTTCGCCGCGCGGCGATGGCGACCGAAAACGCGTTCGAGCTGGCCCGGCTAGGCCGCTTTACCGATCCGGTCCATGCGCCTTACAAGGTCGCCCACCGGATGGACATCGCGCGCCTCCGACGTTACGGGGGCGACGATCACCGTCCGTCGGCACCTGGTCCCGTCCTTCTGATTCCGCCTCTCATGGTCACCGCCGAGATCTACGACGTCGCCCCCGACATCAGCGGCGTGAGCGCATTGGTCGCCGAAGGGCTCGACGTATGGGTCATCGACTTTGGCTCGCCCGAGCTGGAAGAGGGTGGCATGAAGCGCACCTTTGACGACCACATCATGGCGGTGAACGATGCGGTCGACTGGCTCCACGACACGACCGGTCACGACGTGCATCTGGTCGGGTACTCGCAGGGAGGAATGTTCGCGTATCAAACCGCCGCATACCGAAAGTGTGCGGGCATCGCGTCCGTGGTGACGTTCGGAAGCCCAGTCGACATCCATCGTAACATCCCAAAGCTCGACGACACGATCGCGGGCCGCATCTTCGAGCTGTTGCAGAACGCGCTCCATACGCCGTTGGACAAGCTCGAAGGCGTGCCGGGCTTTTTGACCAGCAACGGTTTCAAGCTGCTCGCGCTCCACAAGGAGGTAGGTCAACTCGTGGATTTCGTTCAAAAGCTCCACGACCGGCAGGCACTCGAAAAGCGCGAAGCTCGACGCCGGTTCCTGGGCGGCGAGGGCTTCGTGGCGTGGCCGGGCCCAGCCCTGAAGAAGTTCATCGACGAGTTCGTCGTGCACAACCGCATGCTTTCGGGTGGGTTCGTCGTCGACGGCCAGACTGTAACCCTGGCGGACATTACATGCCCCGTGCTGTTCTTCGTCGGCGAGCGAGACACGATCGCTAACGAGAACGCGATCCGAGCGATCCGAGGGGCCGCCCCGAATGCCGAGCTCTACGAAGTGTCGATGCGCGCAGGCCACTTCGGTCTGGTCGTCGGTAAGCAGGCGATGTCGTTCACTTGGCCGACGGTTGCGAGCTGGGTGCGGTGGCGTGAAGGGGTCGGGGAAGAGCCAGAGCCGCTTCGCGCGCCGACGCCGCTCGAAGAGCCAGAAGAGGCGGACTTCGAAGCCGTCGACTTCGATATCGAGCTTTTTTATCAAACCATCGTCGGCTCACTCGGTGCTTGGTGGAATCGGATCGGACGCACCGCATCCGACTACGGAGAGCAACTCGACAGCCTTCGTTGGCAGGTGCCCCGACTCAGCGTCTTACAGCAGCTCAAGCCCGACACCCGCGTGAGTCTCGGGCTCGCCCTGACCGAGCAGGCCACACGAAATCCGGAGAGCACGTTTTTCCTTTGGGAGGGTCGCGCTTTTTCATATTCAGACGCCGACCGACGCGTCGACAACATCGTGCGTGGACTCATCCGGTGCGGGGTGCGGCGTGGGGAGCGTGTCGCCGTGTTGATGGGCCCGCGTCCCAGTTATCTCTCGGTGAGCGCGGCGCTGAGTCGCCTTGGTGCCGTTCCGATTTTGTTGAGCCCGACGCGGCCGAAAGAGCTCCTCGAGGAGGCCCTCAAGGGTTTTGGCGCGCGCTACCTGGTCGCGGACCCGGAGAGCGCAGCGCTCGGCAAGCAATTGTCGAGTGAGGTCCTCGTGTTGGGTGGCGCGCACCAGGCGCGCAAGATCCCGCCCGGCGCAATCGACATGGAGCTGATCGACCCGGACGCAGTGGAGCTTCCAGCCTGGTATGAGCCCAACCCAGGCTGCGCGCGAGACCTCGCAATGGTCATGCTGACCGCCGGTCGCGGGAAGAAGCCGCGCGCCGCCAAGATCACCAATCAGCGCTGGGCGTTCTCCGCGTACGGGACGGCTGCAGCCTGCACCCTGTCACCGAAGGACACCGTTTACTGTTGCCTTCCGCTCCATCATCCCGCCGGTATGTTGGTGACGGTGGGCGGCTGCCTCGTCGGAGGTTCGCGTCTTGCACTGGCGGAAGGTTTCCGGCCGGAGCGATTTTGGGGAGACGTTCGTCGCTACGGCGCCACCGTCGTCTTCTACGCGGGCGAGATGTTACGCGAGTTGCTGCAACTCGACCCCTCGGCCGCCGACAACGAGAACCCGATTCGGTTGTTTGCCGGCAGCGGCCTACGCCGTGACGTTTGGCGGCAGGTCGTGGATCGTTTCGGCCCGGTCGGCATACTGGAGTTCTACGCCTCGACCGAAGGGAATGCCGTTCTTGCCAATGCATCGGGAGAAAAAGTCGGTGCGCTTGGCAGGCCGCTTCCGGGGAGTGCCGAGGTGGCGCTGATTCGTTACGACTTCGACCGCGGAGAGTTCGCACGCGACGAGCATGGCCTCTTCGTCCGTTGCGACGTGGATGAGCCTGGGGTGCTTTTGGCCCGGCTCGATGCGGAGCATCCCGTGGCGACCTTTGCCGGGGGAGACGAGGCTGGGTCACGCTTGCTTCAAGGGGTGTTCGAGCGAGATGATACCTGGTTCGTGACGTGGGACGTGCTCCGTCGGGACGCCGACGGGGACTACTGGTTCGTCGACCGCTTGAGCCGTATGTTGCGAACGCCGTACGGTCTGGTCGCGACGCGAAGCATCGAAGACGCGCTTTACGGATTTGCGGCCCTCCGGCAGGCCGTCGTCTACGGGGTCGATCGGGAAGGCCTGGACCTGCCAGTGGCTGTCGTGGCCACTCGGGACAACCGGGCCCTCGACCTTCCATCCTGGAACGCCTTCATGTCCGATCTCGACCCGAGTAAACGACTAGCATGGGTGAAGCGGGTCGAGCGTATTCCGATGACCGACGGCTTTCGCCCCGACAAGTCCATGCTCGAAGGCGATTTGCTGGCCAATGCCGTCGAGCTCTACGCGTTCGACGAGCAGGCGCAACGCTATGCGCCCGCCCGAAACGGCAGCTCTGCCCTCCGCCCCTGAGCCACAAAATCGCGCCTGGCCGCCTCTCTTGCTACAACCCGTGTCGATGACGCTCCGAGCTCGGTCTCTGCTTTTCCTTCTAACGTGCACCGTCGCGTCCGGATGCAGCGACCCTGCCCGCATAAGCTCGGCTTGTTTTGATACGGCCGGCTGCGCGAGCGGGGTTTGCACCATCACTGCGTACGGCAGGTACTGCCTGAGCACCTGCACCGCCGACATGGTTCGGTGCGATGACGGCCAGGCCTGCGTGCAGGGCGCGGGGCTCTTCTCCGATGGTGGGGTCGATGGGGGCGCCGACGCTGATGCAGGCGTCGAAGGCGAGGCGGATTTCTGGGTTTGCCTCCCAGGCGAGCTCAACAACGAGGACTTCACTCCGGTCCTCATCGGCGACGTGTGCACCTACAGTATCGACTGCGAGCTTGGCGGGATCTGCGTTTGTCTCGATGGGCAGGATTGCGATCTCGCAAACGCCGACCGCACCGGTCCGGTCTGCGTCGAGGTCTGTGATTCGACGGTCGTGAGTCGGTGCCCGTTTGAACAGGCATGCGTGGATCTGGGAAACGGCCGCGGTTTTTGCGATCCCACGCTCGCCCCGACGAATTGACCGTTTACGACGAGCCGCCGCGACACTAGACTCAACCGGCCATGGCTACACCCCAAGAGACAGTTGAGGCCCTCCGCGGCTATTTGCGTTCGCACCCAGAGGAGATCGGTCGTGCCGTGAGAAGCGCGCTGGGGCTTCGCTTCGGTGTTCCAGTCGCCGCACTCCGATGGCTGGGCGCCCAAGCCGAGCGTGCCGGTAAAGTCGAAGACTTCAGCATCGACTCCGTTCCACCCGGTCTTCGGTTGTCCGGCAACGTCGACATGATGTCGACCCCGATCCGCGCTTCGGCCATCGTCTACGTCGAGCGCGTGGTCTTCAACGAAGAGGAGCTCACGGTGGCTCTCCGTCTCGAGGAAGTTGTGATGAAGCTCAACGGCGATTCCGAAACGCCGGTGGCCGCGCTGATCAAGTCGGGAGCTCTCGACCTGACCAACCCCGGCACGCTCGTCGCCTACATGCCCGGGCGCTCCCCGATTCTTGCAGAAGCCAATGGCAATCGGATCGTGCTCGATCTCATGCGCGATCCGAAGATCGGCAAGAACCCGCTCGTTCGGCGCGCCGTGTCACTCCTGACGTCGTTCGTCACGCTGCACGGTGTAGAGACAGACCCAAAGCATCTCGACATCGAGTTTCGCGCGCTTCCGGTCGGCTTGGGCGGTGCTGTGCGCTCGGTTAGAAAGCACGTCGTCCTTCCGTCGATGAGCCGCTTGCTCCCCCGTGCGAGGTAGTATGCCCGTTTGCCGTTCATGCGAAGACGAAGTCGACGAGCTGGTTTCCACAAAGGCCGAGGGTCAGCGCATCAAAGTCTGTGAGGACTGCGCCGAGCGCCTTCTCGAAGAGGCGGAGATCGCCGAGATGAGTGAGTCCGTCATGCAAGGCATGATGGGCTACAAAGGCCGCCGTTAGCGCTGTCGCAACACCCTCGCACCGCCGACCACGCAGTAAAGCGCACAGAGACCGAGCAGCACGAACTTCGCTCCCGCGAATGCCAGGCCGAGTTGGGGATAGGGCGCGGGCGATGTGACTCGAGCCACCTCGAACAACAGGACCCCGTTCTCGAGCACGTCCAAGCCCGCGGCGATGGTTGCTGCCCAAGCAGCGCGCGTGCTCCAGGTTTCTTCGTCGAGCCGCTTGCCGACCCAAACGCCGAGCATCGAAAAGAACACGCCATAGATCAACAGGTAGACGAAGTCGATGATGAGACTCAGCTTCGCGTGGCCGAGCGCCGACTTGCTCTGCCACTCGAGCAAGATCGCGAGAGCCCGATGGGGCGTCCCGGCAAGCTCGAAGGAAACGATGCCCCAGGGCGCGGCTTCACCCTGCAGGGGTATGTCCACGAAAGCCATGAGCGCCGTCGAGAACACGAGAAGCGCGCCGAAGCGCAGGGTCAGCGCGCCCAGGAATCGTGGCTCGAGTGACCACAGAGGATGCGACACTAGCTGCCGGGCGCCGAGTCGTCGTTCGACTTGCCTTTGTTGGCCGGACGTGGCTCGGGTTCACGCGGAAGGTTTCGAATGCGGAGCGCCTCTAGCTCCTCCTGCAAAAACTCCATTTCGAGCTCAGCACGGCTTCGTGCCGCCACGGCTCGCGCGACCGCGGACTGGAGCTCTTCGGTCTTCGTGGCCTCAGCGTTGAGTCGAGCTTCTAGTGCCGCCAGCTCGGCCCGAAGCTCGAGCTTGCGGTCTTCTTCGCGCTTTAGTTGCCGGCCTAGTCGCCGTGCCGTGTCTTCCTCGGTCGAGAGCTTTTGCAGCGTCACCGTCAGCCGTCGCTCGGTTTCGGAGAGATCGCGCTCGGTTTCCGAAAGCTGCTGCTCGACTTCGATCTTCTCCTGACGGTTCTGGGCGAGTTTGTCGCGCGTGCGTATCAGACGCCGCTCTTCGTCTTTGAGCTCGCTGCGGAGCTCGGCGACTCGACCATCGGTTCGGGCCAGCCGCTTTGCAAGCTCGGTGCGGGTGAGGCGGCTCTGTTCGTACCGAAGCTCGAGCCGCTCGGCGATCTCACGGGTGTCCGCCAAGTCTTGCCGGAGCCCCGAAGCGGTAAGTCGCGCTCGGTTGGCTTCTTCTCGCTCGATCTCGGCTTGCTGATAGAAGACGGTGACGGCCGCGCCGGACGCGCCGAGAAGCGCAAGGGCCAACGGGATGGTCCACCGAAGGATCGTCTTGATTCGCTCGCGGCGGACCTCTGGCAATGCGAGCACCGACAACTCTTCGGCGAGCTCATCTGCGTTCGGACGAACTTCAGCGTCTCGGTTCAACCACCGGTTGAACGATGGCGTGAGATACTTGAGCGCGTGCCTGGTCGGTGCCCGGGGTGTCTCGTGCGAACGCTCCTCGATGAAGGTGTCGACCGCACCGGCGGCGACGTCGGCCTGCGTCTCCGGTTCGAGGGCGTTCCGGAGTGAGAGCGCGAGCGCAAAAATGTCCGCCTTGTTGGTGACGGGCGGCTTTCGCTCGACCGATGCAAACTGCGCGGCGACTTCGGGTGCAAAATATGTCGGGGTCCCGGCGACGACCATCTCTGCCTCGGTCGCCGCAACGCCCAAGTCGAGCAACACGGGAGTGACTTCATCTCCACCAAAGCCCGGGATGCGGGCTAGAAAGATGTTCTCGGGCTTCACGTCTTGGTGGCGGACCCCCGCTGCGTGCATTGCGGCGAGTGCACGGGCGAGAGGCTGGAAGATCTTCAGCGCTTCCTCACGGCTCAAGGGCTCACGCTGAAGACGTGACTGCAGTGTCTCGCCGTCGTACCACGGCATGACGAACCAAAGGCGCTCCTCGAACCACCCATGGTCTTTGAACTGCACGATCGACGGATGGAACACCGAGGCGATCAAGCGTAACTCGCGAAGCGACGCCTGTTTCGCGCTCTTCGAGTGGGCCGCCTGATGAAGCAGCTTGAGCGCCACCACGTGCCCCGGGACTTCCGTGTCTTTGGCGCGATACACGTCGCCGAACGCCCCGAGTCCCACCCGGGCTTCGATCGAGTAGCGGCCGCCGACGATTGTGCCGATGGGCAGCGGCTCGATGCCGTCGTGGTCTTGTTCGCTGGTGCGTGGGCGCTCCTCCAGGGCGAACGCCTCGATGATGATGCGGCCAAACCGGTCTGCGTCTCGGATACCGTGTTTTTGGAGGATTGCCTTCGCGTCGGCCATAGCGGCGTCGAGCCGGCGTTCGATTTCGGCCGCGGTCTTTCCGTAGACGAAGGCGAGCTCTTCGACGCCCAACTCACGCGCAAAACGAAGCTCGAGCAGCTCGGACTCCTCGTCGTTCAAATCGAATCGAAGCCCGTTGAGTGGGCTGGCGGACCTGTGTGCCGAGGGAAGGGCGCGCCAGGGAAGCGCTTCGAGTCGTTCCCGGCTCGGCGGTTTGAGCGGACGGCTGGCGTTCTGGATGTAGCCACGCGCGGCGCGATAGAGACGAGCACGAATCCCAGGAGCCTTGATGAGAGAATCGCTCGCCGTCTTGGCGACGAACGCGCGAAGCTTTGCGAGATAGTGATCGGCATGCTCGATGGAGCCGGTTCGAATCGCGAGATACTGCCGGAGACCTTCTGCGTAGTAACGAAAGGCGCGTCCGTGAAGGACGTCGACGATCGTTTGTGGCTGTCCCTGGGCAAAAGCGATCGATGCGGCAGCCTGCGTTAGCGCGGCGCCACCCTTCCCAAGTGGTCTCAGTTGGTTCAGCAGAAAGGGCTCAGTTCCCATAAGACGTCTCTACGGCATCGGACATGCAAGGATGAGTCACCCTTGCGGCGGACCTCAACAAAACAGCAAGGCTATGCCCAGCCGTACGCAATGCTCAGAAACCAGAGCACTGCCAACAAAATCAGTGCAGCTACGATGTTCAGCACGAAGCCGATGCGCATCATTTGTCGGAGGTCGATCAGACCTTGCCCGTACGCCACCGCGTTCGGGCCCGTTGCGATCGGAAGCATGAAGGCACAACTCGCGGCGAGACCAACCGCGACGGCAGGAAGTAGTGGCGACACTCCGAGCTCTACTGCAGCGGCAATGGCGAGAGGGACGATCATGTTCGACGACGCGGTGTTCGAGCATGCTTCCGTAAAGAAGACCGTGAAGAAGATCATGGCGGCGGTCAAACCCCATAGCGTGTTGATGCCCGTGATCGACAGGAACCAATGGCTCATCGCCGAAGCGAGGCCGGTTTCGAACATCTGTGCGCCGAGCGACAAACCCCCGCCGAATAAAAGTATCAGTCCCCAGTCGATGCGCACTGCATCGTGCCACGGGAGCACGGGGGTCGTGCCGTCTTCGTCCAGGATCAAGAAGAGCGGGGCTGCCGCGAGGATCGCAACCACGCCGATCGGCAATGCTGCCGCGACCGCTTCCGCGTTCGGAGCATCGAGGGCGCGCATGATTCCAGGAATCGTCCAACCGGCGACTGCCAACCCGAAGCATGCGGCAGTGACGATTTCGCCGCGCGACCACGCTCGCGTGACGCCGGCCACATCGGACTCGACCGGGGGAGGCGGCGCCAGCCACTGGAGTACGAGCCCGAGCACCAACGCGAGCGCGAGCGCTGCTGGCACGCCGATGCCCATCCATTGAAGGAAGTCGATCTGAACGTCGGCCTGCTCTTGAAGGAAGCGAACCGTGATGAAGCTCGGCGGGCTTCCGATCAGCGTGCCCATCCCGCCGATCGAGCTCGCGTATGCTACCGCCAGCACACTCCCGGGATTTCCGTCGTGGTCATCGGGGAGGGTCCCAAGCAAAATCGGGATCAGGATTGCGGCGGTTGCGGTGTTGCTAATCCACATCGAAAGCGCGACCGCAGACATCATGAAGGCGATGCGAATCCGAACGGGCGATCCTCTGACGAGAGGAAACTGCATCAGCGATCGGGCGAGGCGCCTGTCGAGGCCGTGGCGCGTCATCGCACGCGCAATGAAAAAGCCTCCGATGAAGAGGAAGATCAGTGGGTCTGCGTACGGTGCGAAAGCGGTCTCGCTGTCGGTCACACCTACCAACACCATGACGGGCCCGATCAGGAGAGCCGTCACGTAGATGGGGACCATTTCGGTCACCCACGCAATCAGGACGGCGATGAAGACCGCTGCCAAGCGTTGAGCCCGCGGTTCCAATCCGAGCGGAGCGAACCATGTCGCCAGGAACAGCGCTGGAGTGAGCACCAGCCCCACAGTGCGCCGCTCGAAAAAGCCCATGCTCGCGCCATCTAGCACGGCTCCCTACGGGTCCGTCCAGTCGAGCGGGCTCGAAACTTGCGCCTCCCGCATATACGCCCCAAGGTGAACACGTTGTGGCTCAGGTGCGTTCGGGATTATTGATGATTCTGGCGTGTGCGGCCCTTTGTGGCTGTACACCAAAGCAGGATCCAGCACAGGCTTCGGGCGAGCAGGAAACTCGGACGGTACCTACGCCCACGGACGAAGCTCCAAGGGTCGTCTTGGAAACTCCTGTGCCGTTTTGGAAAGACGGCTCCGCCCAGGGCCAAGTCGATGCGGCCAGGGCGGACGTCGATGGGCGGCTGCTCCTCGACCTCGGCGAGGACTGGACCCCGTACATCTTCACTGACTCTTCCTCCCCGGACGAAGAGCCGAAGCCCATGGCGTACCGACCGACCTATCTTGCGCTCGCGCGCGGCGAGTTCCCGAACGACCGGCATGGGGCCCGCGCACGCAAGGACAAGTACCTCGAGCTCTACGGGATCCTTCCTACCATTTCGTTGGTGCGAACCCGCTTCGAAGAAATCCGCAACCTCGAATGTGCCGAAACCCTCGATCTGACACCCCTCCAGAGCTTCGAAGGCTTTCTTGCGTATCGACCGGGGCGCAGGCCCATTCGCCGCCAAGCCCGCTACGATCTGCTGAAGCCCGAGGTAGAGGCTTTGGTCGCGCAGCTCGGCGTGACCAGCCTCGATGAGATCACGGCTTCCCAACTCCCCGAAGAGCAGTGGGCGAAAGTCGAGGAATACAAAGTCCTGGCTCCAGAGATCGAAGCGATCAACGCAGCTCAACAACGGTTGCAGTGCGAAGGCTTCTTCGAGGGGCGAGGTGACTACGTTCCGGGGGTGTTCGACTGGCGCACTCACGAAGCGTTGGCGGAGTTCGAGCGTCGGCATCGGGTCTACGGCTGGGGGTTCATTGGCGACGATACGTTGGCCGTGCTTCAAAAGACGCCTCTCGAGACCGAACAAGAGGCCGTCATTCGCGTCCTGACCGAGCGTGCGATACACGCAGCGCAGGTCATCGAAGACGGCAGCACCTCGACGCTCAAGTCCGGGCAGCCGCGCACCTTCGAGACCGAGGACGGCAGAGAGGTCGTTGTCCCGAACTTCGAAGCCGAGCTGCGCGAACGCGTCATCGAGGCGTTCGGCCTGCAGACTCCCGAGTCGACGTATGCGTGGCTCCAATCTCTCGGCGGGATTGGCCCGCATGAAGTCGTCGCCATCGAGGGCATCGAGCTTCCGCCTTACTACAGCGACAACATGGACCTTTCAGTCTCGATCGATCGAGGCGACGTTTGGTACGAATTCCCTTACGACGAGGAGGGCAAGGCGAGGTCGCAGCCGGTCAGCCGTCGTCCCCGCCTCACCGTCTACGTGAAATACAACGACCAGAAGATCCCCTTGGCGCGATATGGGACGACGGTCGGTGGCTGGCGGGGCGAGTACATCGACGGTGCAGTGATGTGGAAGTACAAGGACTCTCCCGTCGGGAGGCGGGTGTGGAGCCGTATTGCTGCCGCACCGGTTTGGGTTCCGCCCGAGAGCACGCCGCCAAAGGTGATGCTCATAAGAACCCGAAAGGGGAAGTACGAGGTCAACTACCATGACACCGGCCCAAGCTACGCGTCCGCGTATGGCTTGGTCGCAGCATATCACCGGAAGTTCTACCGCTCTCCCGAGGGTGAGATCCAAATCGGTGGTGATGAAGGGATCCGCACCCACGGCTCGGTGGACTACATGAGCATCATGCGCCGCCACTCGCATGGTTGTCATCGCATGCACAATCACATCGCCGTCCGACTCATGTCGTTCGTGCTCGAGCATCGCCCCCATATACGATATGGGCACCAGCCGATGGTGTTCAAGCGCGAGTTCGAGTTCGAAGAGGAGATGTATCTCATGGAGTTCGACCAGGGCGGCTACAACTTCGTCTTGGAAGAACCGCTTCCCGTCGAAGTGGCGATCGGACGGGTCCGCGGTCAGGTCAAACAGCCGATCGAGCACCACTTGCCGCGCTTCGACAAGGAGGTCGCCGCGTACGTGATGCCCGATGGATCGTGGGTGACCGTCGACCGCTTCGGCATGATGACGCCCCGGATCAAGCCCTTCGAGTTTGATGCACCGCTCGAGGGTCCAGAGCTCGATCCGAGCTTGCAGCAACCGATGGTTGGTGTTCCTCCGTCCTCGCCGCCGGATCCTTCGGCGGCTGGCGAACCGTCCGCGTCCGGGGGACCATCGGAAGTGACGACCCCGACGACGGCGCCTGCCGCGATTCCGGTCAACACTTCCGCTGTTCCTGTTGGGCCTGGTGCCACGTCGCCCTGAAAACGAGGCGCAATTCGTGCGCATCGTTGGATGTGGACAGGTTGGGTGAAACGCGGGCTGCTTGGGGAGAAAAAAAGCGTTTTTCCACAAGCGATTTTCGTTGATCTCGCCAACCAGATCTGTAGAACTGGATGCTCGGAAGATCGCGACACGCGAGTTCGAGCGTTCTTTGAAGCAACCCATCTGACAACAGCAACGCAAGTTGTTGTTTCTCCCTCTCACGGGGGCGAGAGGCGGGGCCGCAAGGTCTCGCAGTCGGGGCGCTGAGAGCGCCGAACGTGTCCGTGGGTCGTGAGGATTGCAGAAGTCATTGGTCGTCTGCGGGTTCTGAGTCGAGCGAAAGCTACGACGCGGTTCCCACAACGCAGGGGGGCAGTGACGGAAGGCGTGCCTGAATCGGGACACCATCCTGTTTCACCACACGATGGTCGCAAAGATTCTTGGCGAGGCGTTGACGGTCTTGGCACTGAGATCGATCGGCGACGGCGACGGCGCGTCAGAGGTTCGGCACGAAGCTGCCTGGCAGTGGAGTGCCCGCCAAAGCGAGCGGACGGGGTGACACCGTCGGCTCACTGCGACAAAACCGGTTCGGAACCGGCCGCAGTATTCCCACGAGGTGCGGGTGCCCATCTTTGAAAACTAAATCTGGATTGCACGCGTCGGCCTGAGCATGCTGCGCGACACCGTTGCATACGGGCGAAAGCTCGGACAACGGCATCGAACAAAGCATGTGCCCAAGGATCCACATGAAAGCGCATCCAAATCGCGCCCCTGGCGAGCCGAAACCCAGGGGTTCAGGCATGACGAGAGTCGTCGCAGAGTTCAATCACGACGGTTTGCTAAACCCAAACCGCCGCTGGGACTCCGTCCGAAGGACGAGTGTAGGGCAACCTACGCAGACCGACGGTACTTCGAAGCGATCAAAAGCGGACGAGTACGACGACAGCGCTCGAGACGTATCGGTCAAAGCTTCTCCAGTGAGCAAAAACATGTTCACGCGAGTTGTTAGTAGGCTTCCCGACGGGGACGCATCGCGCCGAGACGTGTCGATCAAAGCTGGCAACGCTGAATAGGCCTTCCATCGAGCTTCGCGCTCGAAATCCAGACAAAGTCGGTCGTGGTGCACGCAACGTACGCGCGTGCATAGAGCCGAGCGATGACTAACTCATCGCAAGGTCAGCGAAATTCCAAAAGGGGCGATCCGTGCCGGGTCGCCCCTTTCTTATTGGGGCGCAGGCGTTTGGGTTCAGGCGAAGCGATGCAAAATGGGCTTTGTTGGAACAGTTATTTGCGACACTTCATGATGAATACATTCCCTGGTCAATGACGCATACCATGGAACCTCTTTTTCATTTCTGAATGATGTGATTGAGGGAAGAGATAGCAATTCAGTAGATTTCTATCAGGCAAAAGCGGAACGCCTGGTTCATGTGGCTATAACGATTACCCTCCTGGTGTCTTTGGTTCCTCTCCTTTATTCGCTCCCAGCATCGAAGTTAAAAGCAGTACTCGAACCTTTTGACCGAACCAACGAAGCATAAGGAAGGTTGGATTACGTTGCTGCTACTGCACGTGACGTTTAGGAGACGCAGCGCCCTACATTTTGCTTGGTCTCTACTTTTCGCATATCTACTGATAGACGACTCGCTAACTGTGCATGAACGAATCGGCGTCGCGGTAGCGAAGTATTTCGAGTTTGTTCCTGCGTTTGGCCTGCGGGCGGAAGACTTTGGCGAGTTGAGCGTGTCGGCGGTAAGCGCCGCGACGTTGCTCATACTAATAGGGGCCGCCCATTATCGTGCTGACCCTGCAAGCAAACAATTTTCCAAACATCTCTTCTTTTTGCTCATCTCACTCGCGTTCTTTGGCGTGGCTGCTGACATGGTTCACATGTTGTTCTTCTCATGGGACTTTTTCCTTGCCCTAGTTGAAGACGGTGGCGAGATGCTGGTAATGAGCATCATTACGTGGTTTGTCCTGTCCTCTACCCATAGGGACCGGACAGCGCCTGGACTTGCACAGAGTACGTAGAGACCCGCTGGACGACCCCCAAGCCGGAAGGCAAAACGATGCTACGCTCGCGGCATGAGCATCAAAGTCCACCATCTCAACTTCTCCCGCTCGTTGCGTGTTCTCTGGCTCCTCGAGGAGCTCGAGCTCGACTACGCCATTCAAGCCTGGGAGCGCGACAAGGACTTTCGGGCTCCGTCAGCAGCGGCTGATGTTCATCCGCTCGGTCGGTTTCCGATGGTCGAAGTCGACGGGCGCGTGCTCGTCGAGTCGGGTGCGGTGCTCGAGTACTTCGCGGACCGCGAGGGAAAGCTGAGGCCGACCGACGAGACCGAGAAGCTCGAGTGCACGATGTTCCTGCACTACGCGGAGGGCTCGCTCATGCCGCCGTTGCTTGTCCAGCTCATCTTCTCGAGGCTACGCACGGCGCCGATGCCCTTCTTCATCAAGCCCATCGCCCGAGGTATCGCGGACCAAGTCGATAAGAGCTACACCCGCCCCGCCCTCGACCTGCATGTCGGATTCGTGGAGAAGACACTCGGGGAGCGTCCGTACTTCGCCGGCAACAACTTCTCGATCGCGGATATTCAAATGTTCTACGCCGTGGAGGCCGCCCTATCCCGAGCCTCAGGGGAGCGTCCCAACATGCGGGCGTGGCGCGACCGAGTCACCAGCCGCCCCGCCTACCAAGGCGCAGAGGCCAAGGGCGGCAAGGCCGTTCCTCAAACGAAAGCGTGAGTCAACGCGCTATGAGCTCCGAGTCATCGATTCGCCGGTCTGGTCCGTGGTCCGAGGACCGAGTCCGGGAGTTTCTCGCCGACGCGCGCATTCCGATGCGGCTTGCAGCGAACACCGATACGGGGTTCCCCGTCGTCGTGTCGCTTTGGTTTCTGCCGGAGGCCGACGAGTTGCTCGCGGCAGTCCATCAGGATTCGCGGATCGCGATGCGTTTGAAGGGAGACGCACGATGCGCCTTCGAGGTCGCCCCGAACGAGCCGCCGTACTGCGGCGTCCGCGGACAGGCCAGGGCCAGCCTGGAATCGGAGGGGGCGGGGGAGCTCCTGGAGCGTCTTCTCGATCGGTACTTGGGCTCGACCCAATCGAGCCTCGGACGCTTTCTGCTCGGACGTGCCCAAGAAGAGCTCGTCATTCGCCTGCAGCCTTCATGGATCGGCTCCTGGGATTACAGCGACCGCATGAACGACGCGGTGTAGCGGAGACGAATCATCGAACGCACTCGACCTGACTGGGACTCGCCCCGGTTCTCACTCGCCGGGTGGCTCCTTACGGCGGGCGTGAAATGCTCCGACTTGCGAGTCCAGGGAACGTGGTAACCTCGCCCCCCATGCTTGAAAGAATCTTTTGCTGGGCCTGCGCCGCTTGCCTCGCATCGTGTGTTTTCGCCTGCTCCACCGAGCAGTCGGCAGGTGACAGCTTTCTGCTCGGCACGGGGAAGGCCGACATCACCGGGCCTGTCGTCGATGTGGAATTCCCGGGCTTTGTACGACCGACCCACATTGCCAGCGGCGTGCACACTCGGCTGAGCGCGCGCGCCTTTATCATCGGTGAGCTCGAAGGCGACCGGAGGCTCGCGTTCGTGAGCGTGGATCTCCTCAATGTGTCGCACGAGTTGCGGCTCTCGGTCGTCGACAACCTCCGGGCAAAGTATGGAGACCTCTACACGCTCGACAACGTCGTGCTCAGTGCGACCCATACCCACTCGAGCCCAGGCGGGCATTCGCACGAAGGCACGTTTCGAGAAGCCTATTTCGAAGCGGTCGTCCGAGGCATCACGGAAGCTCTCGAAGCCGCACACGACGGCCTTCGGCCCGGCAGGATCCTGGTCGGGCAAAGCGAGGTCGAAGGTGCAGGTGCCAATCGCTCGCGTGTCGCGTACCTGCGAAATCCCGAATCAGAGAGGTCGCGCTACACCGATGATACCGACCGCACGATGACCCTTCTCAAGCTCCAGCGCGAGGACGGAGTCATAGGCGTGCTCAGTTGGTTTGCCGTCCATCCAACCACGCTGACCTTCAACAACCCCCTGGTCTCGGCCGACCACAAGGGGTTTGCGGCGCTGGAGATGGAAAAGCGCCTGCAGGAGCGAGACGATACGGCCGACGACTTCGTGGCGGCCTTTGCCCAAAGCAACTGCGGCGACGTCACGGGCAACCTGAACCTCGACAACACAGGCCCGGGCGTGGACGACTACGACAGCGCGCGCATCATTGGAGAGCGACAACTCGATGCGGCTATCGAGATCTACGAGTCGGCCTCCGAGGCGCTTCGTGGTGGCGTCGACTATCGGCTCTCCGCCGTCGACTTCACGGACCTCGAGGTGGGCGGCGACTTCACCGGGTCGGGTCTGCAGCAGACCTGCTTCCCGGCCTGGGGCTACTCGTTTGCAGCGGGCTCCACCGAGGACGGCGGGGGACATCCTCTTTTCATGGAAGGCATGCTCGAGCGCAACGAGACCATCGACTTGCTCACTGATGCGGTGGTGAAGCCGCCGCCGATCACCGACGAGCTTCGTGCTTGCCATGTACCCAAGCCGATCTTGTATCCCAAAGCGCAGCAGGACCCGCTCCCAATCGGTGTGGCCAAGCTCGGGCAGCTCGCGCTCGTGTTCATTCCGAGCGAGGCGACGACCATGTCGGGTCGCCGCATGCGCGATACGATTCGCGGCGTGTTCGGGGATGAGGTGAAGCACGTCGTGATTGCCGGATACAGCAACGACTACGCCGGCTACATCACGACGCCGGAAGAGTACACCGCCCAGCAATACGAGGGCGGGCACACGCTCTTTGGCCCCTGGACGCTGCCCGCCTTCCAGCAAGAGCTCGATCGCCTCGCGCAGGCAATGGCCGACGAATCCGCACTGCCGGCCGGGCCCGATCAGGGAGACCTTCGCGGCACCGTCGATTCCTCGCCTCTCGGCAATGACTTCGACGAGCCTCCCGAGGTCGCTTCCTTCGGGGACGTCGCCACTCCTCCGGGCGCCTCGTACGCGCCCGGTGCCACAATGGCGCTGTCGTTTTGGACGGGTCACCCAGACAACGCGCTTCGCCCTGGCGTTCCCTACGTCGAGATTCAAAGGCTCGTCGATTCGAGCTGGTCGACGGTTGTCACCGAAGCCGACTGGTCGACGCAGGTGCAATGGGTCCAACAGAGCCGAGTGATTCCACCCTACGACCCGCTCGATCCTTTCGCCGGGCCGCCCCCACCCATCAACGAAGCGTTTACGGTGTCGATTCGGTGGCAGATCCCAAGCGATGCGGAATCAGGGACCTACCGCGCGCTCTTCCACGGCAGCGAGCTCCGGGAAACCGACCTCGAAACTCGAACCTTCACCGCGGAAAGCCCGGAGTTCGTGGTCGAAACGCCCTGACCGAGCGTCCACGCGCGGTTGCTGACCATGGGCGCGAAACTCGAATCAACCGTGCCTGCTGATAGTTGCCAGTGTCAGCGCCCGTCAGACAACTGCGCGCCTTGACGGCCGATATCTCGGCATGCTCGATGCTCTTTCGGAGCGGGCACGGGTCGTTGCGTCCTCGGGTGCTGACTATCCGAGCGGGTTGCGCCATCTTTCGGATGCCCCCGAGCACTTCCGCATCGTGGGCGACCTCCCCGATCTGTCTCGTTCGGTTTCGATCGTCGGGACGCGCCTGGCGGATGATGAGGCGCTCGATTTCACCTACGGCTTCGCGCGGAAGCTTGCGTTCGAGGGGGTGGTGGTGGTCTCCGGAGGCGCGGTCGGCATCGATCGTGCCGCCCATGAAGGGGCGCTCGATGGGGGAGGCCGAACGATTGTCGTCCTCCCGATCGGCTTCGACAAGCCTTACCCAGCCGCCAATCACAATCTCTTCGAACGCGTGATCGAGGCCGGCTGCTTGCTCACCGAAGTGCCGGATGGCGCCGAGATGCAGAAGGGGCGCTTCCTGACGCGGAACAGGCTCGTGGCGGCTCTCGGCCAGTCGACCATCGTGATCCAGGCGCCGGCGCGATCGGGGGCGCTATCGACGGCTCGACACGCCAACGCCCTCGGACGCCATGTTTTTACGACGCCCGCTTCCCCCTGGGATCCGCGGGGATCGGGCAATCTCGTGCTCCTCCGGAAGGGCGCGAGGATTTGCATGGTGCCTGGCGATGTCCTATCCGGCTCGGCTGTGGGGGCGGGCGTTTTTGAGGCGCCAGGCTCTAAGAAAGGCCGAGACAACCCTAATTACAGCAACTTGAGTACATCGGAACAACAGATTCTCGACGCGCTTCGCGGCCGGGCCCGGCACGCGGAGGACCTTTGTCACCGAACCGGAATTCCGGCCTTCGAGGTGCAGCGGTCTATCCTGAGCCTGCTCGTGCGCGGGCTGGTCGAGGAGAAGCCGGGTGGGCGGTTCCAAAGTTGCCGGCGGAGCACCAAGCCTTACTAAAGGAGTTCGATGTCCAAAACTCTGCTCATCGTGGAGTCCCCAGCCAAGGCGAAGACCATCAAGAAGTACGTCGGTGCCGGCTATGAGGTCCTTGCGTCAAAAGGCCATATCAAAGACCTGCCCAAGCGCGGGGGGGTCGACATCGAAAAAGGTTTCCAAGAAACCTACGAGCTCCTCGAGGAGAAAGGCAAACCCGAGGTCGTCAGAGCGATTCGGGCCGCCGCCAAGAAGGCCGACAAAGTCCTGCTGGCGACCGACCCGGACCGCGAGGGTGAAGCGATCGCGTATCATCTGATGGAGGTCGCCAAAAAAGCGAACAAGGACGCTGAGATCAAGCGCGTCCTATTCGAGGAGATCACCAAGCGAGGGGTCAAAGAGGGCCTCGAGCGACCCCGTGACCTCGACGCGAACCTCTATGAGGCGCAGCGCACCCGTCGCGTCCTCGACCGCATCGGCGGCTACCCACTTTCGAGCCTCTTGTGGAAGAAGCTCGCGTTCGGGCTATCGGCCGGTCGGGTGCAGACTCCCGCTCTTCGCATCATCGTCGATCGTCAGCACGAGCGGGACGCGTTCGTTCCCCTCGACTACTGGTTGGTCGATGCTCGCCTTCAGGGTGTCAAGCCCCAGTCCTTCATCGCCCGCATGCAGAGCGTCGACGGGAAGAAGCTCGACAAAGTCGGCTCACGCCCTGCCGCGCTGAGCGAGGCCGACGCGGCGAAGTACGTCTCGGACCTCAAGCGCGCCGACTACGAGGTCAAGGGCATCACCAAGCGCAAGGCGTCGCGTAAAGCCCCGGCACCGTACACTACGTCCAAGCTCCAGCAGGACGCCGCCAACCGACTCAGCCTTCCTCCCAAGCGCACCATGCGAATCGCACAGCAACTCTACGAAGGCGTGACGCTCGGTCGCGGCAAGAACGCCGAGATAATTGGTCTGATCACCTACATGCGCACCGACAGCGTGCGGCTTTCGCCCGACGCGGTGAACGAGTGTCGCGATTACATCGTCGAGAAGTACGGCAAGGATGCGATCCCCGACAAGCCGAACATCTTCAAGTCCAAGAAGCAAAACGTGCAGGACGCTCACGAGGCCATTCGCCCCACACAACTCGACCACCCGCCCGAGGTCGTCAATAAGTACCTCAAAGATCCACAGCGCAAGCTCTACAAGCTGATTTGGGATCGTTTTGTCGCGTCGCAGATGAACCCTGCCGTGTTCGACCAAACCGGCGTCGAGATCGAGGCCACCGCCGGCACTCGCAAGTACGGCCTTCGCGCGAGCGGCAGCGTGCTCAAGGTTCCAGGCTGGCACGCCGTGTACGGAGCGACGACGGAGCCGCTTGCGGGCGAGGAACAAGACCCAGAAGATGACGACCGCCTTCCGGAGCTTCAGGAAGGAGAGGCGTTGACCTTGGTCATTCCGCCCGGAGCCGCAATGCAGCACAAGCAGACCGAGCCGCCGCCGCTGTTCACCGAGGCGACCCTGGTCAAGAAGCTCGAGGAAGAGGGGATCGGTCGCCCGAGCACCTACGCAGAGATCATCAGCAAGGTCGAGCAACGGGCTTACGTTCAAAAGGACGGCAACAAGCTGGTGCCCACGCCCCTCGGCACGCTCGTCATCGAAAAGCTCGTCGCCGACAACTTCGACCTCGCGGACATTGGGTTCACCCGGAAGCTCGAGGAGGATCTCGACGCCGTCGAGGAGGCTCGCGCAAAGCGACTCGACGTGCTTCAACCGTTCCACGAACGCTTGCAAGCGCAGATTGCCCATGCGGTCGAGCAGACCGGCAAATGGTGGCCGGAACCGGTCGAGATCGGCGAAAAGTGCCCCGAGTCGGGCGACCCGCTGGTGAGGCGTTGGGGCCGCAACGGACCGTTCATCGGGTGCACCAGCTATCCTGAATGCCGCTACACGCTCAACATCGGCCCTGACGGCGAAATTGAAGAACCCAAGGAGCCGGAGCTCACGGAGTACGACTGCAACGAGTGTGGCGCCAAGATGACCAAACGCTGGGGGCGGAACGGCTGGTTCCTCGGCTGCTCTCGATATCCGGACTGCAAGCACACGCGCGCGGTTCCACTCGGTTACAAGTGCCCCAAGTGCAAGACGGGCGACGTCATTCCGATCAAGCCCAAGGGTCGCGGGCGCCCCTTTTACGGCTGCACCAACTACCAGTCGGAAGAGCAGTGCGATTTCCGCGTGTGGCAAAAACCAATCGGTATAGAGTGCCCGACTTGTGGAAGTGACTTTTTGGTGCCGATGGGCGGCAAAAAGAATCCAAAGCTCAAGTGCGCGAACGAGACGTGCGACTATGAGCGACCGTATGATCCGGACGATCTCCTAGAAGAAAGCGAGTCCAAAGAGCCTACCCCTGCCGCGGGCTCCGCGACAGGCTAAGGTTCGACCGTGGCAGAGGTGGTCGTCGTCGGTGCGGGTCTAGCCGGCACCGAGTGTGCCTGGCAGATGGCCCAACGCGGCGTGTCGGTACGACTGATCGAGCAGAAGCCCTCGTCGCGCACTCCGGCGCAGCAGTCGAGCCAGTTTGCCGAGCTCGTGTGCTCCAACTCGTTTCGGGGCGCCGCCTTGCACAACGCGGTCGGCCTCTTGAAAGAGGAGATGCGTCGCACGGGCTCGCTCGTCATGGACGTTGGTGAGCTTCATCGAGTCCCGGCAGGCGGTGCATTTGCGGTCGATCGCGAACAGTTCAGCGCAGAGATCACGCGACGGATCGAGGCCCACCCACTTATTGAAGTCGTTCATGAAGTGGTCGATCGCATTCCGGCCGAGAGGCCGGTCGTGATCGCAACAGGGCCGCTCACCTCAGGCGGGCTCGCAGACGATGTCGCGCGGGCCGTCGGGGCCGAGCATCTGGCTTACTACGACGCGATCGCTCCGATCATTTCGGCCGACTCCATCAACTGGGATCGCGCGTTTCGAGCCTCTCGCTATGACAAGGGTGGTGACGACGCCTATGTCAACTGCCCTCTCGACGAGCAGGAGTACGAAGCGTTCGTGAAGGTCGTTCTCGAGTCGGAGAAGGTGACGCCGCGCGAGTTCGAGCAGGTGCGGTACTTCGAGGGCTGTCTACCGATCGAAGTGATGGCCGCACGCGGTGCCAAGACCTTGTCGTTTGGTTGCATGAAGCCCGTGGGTTTGACCGATCCGCGTACCGGGAGGCGCCCCCACGCCGTGGTGCAGCTCCGTCAGGAGGATGAGGCGGGAACCGCATTCAACATGGTCGGGTTTCAAACACGCATGAAATGGCCCGAACAGAAACGAATCTTTCGCACGATCCCCGGGCTCGAGACGGCCGAGTTCGAACGCCTCGGGAGCGTTCACCGCAATACGTTCGTCAATTCTCCGAAAGTGCTCGACGATGACTTGGCGATCACGGGGCTCCCTGGTGTGCATCTCGCCGGGCAGATCAGCGGTGTCGAAGGGTATGTCGAGAGCGCAGCCTGCGGTTTGCTGATCGGGATCAAGATAGCGCACGAATCGAGGGAGCGGCCGTTCTCATTCCCGCCACGCACGACGATGCTTGGTGCGCTAGTCGGTCATCTACGCACGCAGCACGACGACTTCCAGCCCTCGAACGTCATGTGGAGCATGGTTCCTCCGCTCGAGGGGAGGCGCCTTCCCAAACGTGCACGTCGAGATGCGCAGTCGAAGCGCGCTCTGCAGGATCTCGGGTCGTGGCTCGTCGACGTGGTAGAGTCGAGCGATGCCGTCGACGGATCCGCTCAACAAGCAGATCGACGCGTTCGCACGATATCTCGCGGATGAGCGTCGAAGCTCCGTGCGGACGGTTGAGACCTACATTCGTGACCTTCGAAGCTTTCGCGAGTTCGTCCGCGAAGAAGGGCTTCCCGCGGATGCCCGCAAGCTCGACATCGTCGCGCTAAGGGGTTTCCTGTCGAGCTTGTTTCGGTCGAACCAGGCGAGCACGTTGTCGAAAAAGGTGAGCGCGATTCGGTCCTTCTATCGGTTTCTCCTCAAGCGTCGCATGATCGACGAGAACCCAGCGGCAGGTCTGCGGTCACCGAAGGTGGCAAAGTCGCTCCCGAGGTTCTTGACGGTCGACCAGGCGTTTCGGGTGATGGACTCGCCTCCCAAGGAGAGCATGCGCGCCAAGCCTCTTCAGGACCGCGACCGCGCGCTTCTCGAGACGCTCTATGGCACCGGAGTCCGCGTTGGTGAGCTCGCTTCGATGAACATCGACGACTGCGATTTCGAAGCCGTGTCCGCTCGTGTGCTTGGCAAAGGTGGCAAGGAGCGCGTCGTCCCGCTTGGTCGGTCTGCGCTCGAGGCGCTCAGGGCTTACCTTCCGGAGCGTCGCGGGCTGCTTGCCAAAGCGAGGGAAGGCAACGCGGATGCGCTTTGGCTTTCTCGACGCGGAACCCGTCTCAGTGTTCGCCAGGTGCAAAACATCGTTCGCCGCCACGGGACGCTCGGGGCAGGGCGAGGCGATTTGCATCCGCATGCCATGAGACACACATGCGCCACGCATCTCCTCGACGCCGGTGCCGACCTTCGTGCGATTCAAGAGCTCCTCGGGCACGCGAGCTTGTCGACGACGCAGCGCTACACGCATGTGAGCGTAGATCGCCTGATGGAGGTCTACGACCGGTCTCATCCACTTGCACGTCAGAAAAAACGGGGTGGTTGACAGTCGAAAGGGCCGTACTTACGTTCCTTCGGCTTGAGATGAAACAACACGAGAAGCCTGTCTTTCGCTCCACCACGATCGTCGCCGTCCGGCGCGATGGGCGAGCAGCTATGGCAGGAGACGGTCAGGTGTCGCTTGGCGAGACCGTCATGAAGGGGCACGCTCGTAAGGTTCGTCGCATTGCCGAGGGCAAGATCGTGGCCGGCTTTGCCGGAGCCACCGCCGATGCGTTTACGCTCCTCGATCGATTCGAAGCAAAGTACAAGGAGCATCGAGGGAGCCTGCAGCGCGCGGCCGTCGAGCTCGCCAAGGACTGGCGAACCGACCGGTATCTTAGGCGCCTCGAAGCGATGTTGGTCGTGATGAACGCAGAGACCACGTTGTTGGTAAGCGGAACGGGTGATGTGATCGAGCCCGACGAAGGCGTGATCGCCATCGGGTCTGGTGGCTCGTACGCGTTGGCTGCGGCGCGAGCGTTGATGCGGAACACGGACCTGACTGCGGGAGACGTGGCACGCAAGGCGCTCGAAATCGCATCCGAGATTTGCGTCTTTACGAACAACGAGCTCGTGGTCGAGGAGATTGGCGAATGACGCTTGGCAATTTCACGCCTCGGGAGACGGTCGGAGAGCTCGACCGGTACATCATCGGGCAAGACAAAGCGAAGCGTGCGGTCGCGATCGCCCTGCGCAATCGTTGGCGACGCCAACAGGTCACCGACGAGCTCCGAGACGAGATCGCCCCCCGCAACATCATCATGATTGGGCCAACGGGTGTCGGTAAGACCGAAATCGCGCGACGTCTCGCCAAGTTGGCCCGTGCGCCGTTTGTGAAGGTGGAGGCATCGAAGTTCACCGAGGTCGGCTACGTAGGCCGCGATGTCGAATCGATGATTCGCGACCTCGTCGAAAACGCGATTCAGATCTGCGAGTGGGAAGCCCTCGAGGGTGTGCAGACCCGCGCGCAAGACAGTGCAGAGGAGCGCCTGGCCAGGATGATCCTGTTGGCGCAACGGCCCCAGGCACAGCCCCAGCAGTCCGAGGTGAAACCGCAGACGCATCAATTCGGGCCGCTGAGCTTCCAGATCACACCCCAGCAAGGCCCTCAAGCCCAAGCGTTCTTCTCGGATAGCGAGGTCAACGACACTCGGCAGCGCATTCGAAACGGGGAGCTGGACGACGTCGAGGTCGAGCTCGACGTGACCGATACCAACAATCCGTTCATGACGATCTTTGGGGCGCAAGGTACCGAGGAGGTGAACCTGCAGGACATGATGTCACAAATGCCAGGGTTCAAAGGCCGGACGAAGCGACGGCGACTCAAGGTTCCCGAGGCACTCGAGGTGTTGAAGCAAGAGGAGGCGGGAAAGCTGATCGACCGCGACGCCGTTCAGCGCGACGCGGTTCAACGCACCGAGCAGGCTGGCATCGTCTTTCTCGACGAGATCGACAAAGTGAGCTCGGATCGCCGCGTCGGCGGTCCCGACGTGTCGCGAGAAGGTGTTCAGCGCGACCTCCTACCGATCGTCGAGGGTTCGACGGTGAGCACGAAATACGGCGTCGTGAAGACGGATCACATCCTGTTCATCGCCGCGGGGGCTTTCCACGTGTCGAAAGTGGCCGACCTGATCCCGGAGCTTCAGGGTCGCTTTCCAATCCGCGTCGAGCTCGATTCGCTCGAAAAAGGAGACTTCGTCAGGATCCTCGTGGAGCCGAAGAACGCGCTGACCAAACAGTACCAAGCGTTGATGGCGACCGAGGGCATCGAGCTCGTCTTCGAGCCGAACGCGATCGAGGAGCTCGCAGGGTATGCCGCCGAGGCCAACCGGCGGGCAGAGAACATCGGCGCGCGGCGCCTTTACACCATCATGGAGGCGCTCCTAGAGGAGCTTTCGTACCATGCGTCCGAGCGTGCCGACTCTAAGTTCGTGGTCGATGTCGAATACGTGAGAACGACGCTAGAGCCCATTCTCGCGGACGAAGATCTCGCGAAGTACATTTTGTAGCCGCGACGCCGGTTGACGTAGAGCACTGCCACTGCCGCTGGCTGGCACTGACTCCGCCGGCCAAGCCTGCTATACGGGCCCCTCATGGATGACCTGATCCAGAAGGCGGCCACTCTCCAAGAAGCGCTTCCCTACATCCAGCGCTTCCATGGGGACATCTTCGTCATCAAGTATGGCGGCAATGCGATGGTCGATCCGGAGCTTCGCGATGGCTTTGCTCGGGACGTCGTCCTAATGAAGTACGTGGGCCTTCACCCGGTGGTCGTGCACGGAGGTGGGCCACAGATCGACGACGTGTTGAAGTCGATGGGAGTGCAATCCGAGCGCCTCCATGGGCTTCGGGTGACGAATGACCACACGATGGAGGTGGTCGAGATGGTTCTCGGCGGGAAGATCAATCAGGAGATCGTTTCACTCATTGCCAGCCACGGCGGTCGCGCCGTTGGGCTCACAGGCAAAGACGACGCGTTCATACGCGCCGAAAAGGTCGAGAAGATGAAGACCAAGAGCGGGAAGTGGGTCGATCCGGGGCGCGTCGGCACTGTCACCCAGGTGAACCCCGATGTCGTCCGTCGCCTCGTCGAAGATGGCTTCATCCCCGTCATCGCTCCCGTCGCGATCGATTCGGAGGGGCGCTCGCTCAACGTGAACGCCGACACGGTCGCGGGAAAAGTCGCCGAAGCCCTCAAAGCACGGAAGTTCGTCATCCTCACCGACATCGAGGGCGTGCGGGGGGCCGACGGCGAGGTCGTGAGCTCCTTGAGCGCTCGCGAGATCGATGCGTTGCAGCTCGATGGGGTCATTGAAGGCGGGATGGTTCCAAAGGTCGAGTGCGCCCTCAGTGCCTTGTCGGGCGGTGTTCGCAAGGCGCACATCATCGATGGACGTGTACGGCATGCTGTGCTGCTCGAGATCTTCACCGATCACGGGATCGGCACCGAGATCACGCGCTGAGCGACGGTCGGCCGGGGTCGACGCCCTCTGGCAATGGTGGTATGCCGCGGGCTTCCCCAAAGCACACCATGACAAGGCAGGATGACATGCTTCGGACCGCGAAAGAGGTCCAACTCGGCAACTACGCCCCGGCCCCGTTCGTCTTGACACATGGGCATGGGCGCCGTGTGACCGACGCATCCGGTCGCGAGTATCTGGATTTGTCAGGTGGCATTTCCGTGCTCTCGGTGGGTCACAGTCATCCCAGGCTTGCTGCTGCGATCGGAGAGCAGGCGGCGCGCCTGATGCACGTATCGAACCTCTTCTATAACGATCGCGCGATCGAGCTTGCCGAGGCGATCTGCGCAAGGACACCGTTTGACAAAGTGTACTTCTGCAACAGCGGCTCTGAGGCCAATGAGGCCCTGTTGAAGCTCGCCCGCCGCTACCACTACGACCGCGGGGATCGAAAACGCGTCGAGTTCGTTTCGACGCACAACAGCTTTCACGGCCGGACGATGGGTTCGCTGTCGCTTACGGGCCAGAGCAAGTACCACAAGGGGATGGCGCCGCTTCTCGAGGGTGTCAGTTTCGTCGAGTTCAACGACTTAGCTGCGCTCGACGTGGCTGTATCGGACGAAACAGCGGCGGTCATCTTTGAGCCGGTGCAAGCCGAAGGCGGGATCATTCCCACGTCGCCCGAGTTCATCCAGGGCGCGCGACGCATTTGTGATGAACGCGGCGCATTGTTCTTTCTCGACGAGATCCAAACCGGCTACGCGCGCACCGGCCGGTTTCTCGCGCAGGAATGGTTCGACGTCGTGCCCGATGCATGCTCGCTCGCGAAGGGTATCGGCGGCGGATTTCCACTCGGCGCGATAGCGGTGACCGAGCGCGTTGCTGGGGGGCTCCCTCCGGGCAGCCACGCAAGCACGTTCGGCGGCAATCCACTGGCGTGTGCGGCCGGTCTTGCAGTCCTATACATCATCGACGAAGAAAACCTCATTGAGAACGCCAACCGGTTGGGCGAGTATCTCGCGAGCCGGCTTCAACAAATCGACGAGCGGCTGCCGAGCACGGCTGGAACGCGGGGGCTTGGCCTCCTACAGGGGCTCGTGCTTGCCGATGACGTTGATCCTGCGGCAACGCTCGGAGCCATTTTCTCGGCGGGGCTCCTTCTGACGTTGGCTGGTGGCAATGTCATTCGGATTTCGCCGTCGCTGAACGTCACGCAGGACGAGCTGGACGAAGGCCTGGCCATTTTGGAGTCGACCCTCGAACACCCGGCGAGGAGCACATGACCCTACGGCACTTTCTCACGATCTCGGACCTCAATCACGACGAGCTGATTCGGGTGCTCGATCGCGCCTCCGCGCTCAAGGCACTTCGCGGCGCACCGGAGCACCCGAAACCGCTCGATGGTAAGTCCATCGCGATCGTTTTCGAGAAAGCGTCCACCCGGACCCGCTTGTCTTTCGAGGTCGGGATTTACGAGCTGGGTGCGAGGCCCGTGACATTGATTTCCAAGGATACTCAGCTGGTACGCGGTGAGCCGATCGAAGACACCGCCCGAATGCTGAGCGGCTATGTGCATGGCGTCGTCTATCGGACGTTCGGCCACGATCGGCTCGAAAGGCTCGCGCAGAGCTCGACAATCCCGGTCGTCAACGGGCTCTCCGATCGTTTCCATCCTTGTCAGTTGCTCGCCGACCTCATGACGGTTCGGCAGAGCTTTGGTCCATCGCTCAAAGACGTCCGGGTCGCGTGGATCGGCGATGGTAATAACATGGCGAATTCGTGGATCGTGTCGGCTGCCCTGGCCGGGTTTGAGCTCGCGCTCGCGTGTCCGGCCGGGTACCCGCCCGACTCCCAGGTCCTCGCCGACGCTCACGCGCAAGGCGCCAACGTCCGGCTCGTCGAGCGTCCTGAAGAAGCGGCCGAGGGCGCCACGGTGGTCACGACCGATGTTTGGGCGAGCATGGGCCAAGAGGACGAGGCCAAGGAGCGGAGGCACGCTTTCTCCGGTTTTCTCGTCGACGACGCGATCATGAAGCGAGCCGGCTCGGAGGCCATTTTCCTTCATTGCCTGCCCGCGCACCGGGGTGAAGAGGTGAGCGAGTCGGTCATTGACGGTGTTCAGTCCCGAGTTTGGGACGAAGCCGAGAACCGCCTTCACACCCAGAAGGCCCTGCTGGAGTGGCTGATTACGTAAGGTGCGCGTTAGAGTGTGACGGGGGAGAGTACGAGCCGGGCCATGCAAGAGGAAAGGATCCCACGACTCGTCGAGGGGGCCGACGTGATGGCCCACAACATCGGCGCCAAGGAAGGCTTCGTCTATTCGTGCATCGACGGGGTTCTCAACGTTGAAGACATCGCCGATGTCACCGTGCTGCCTACCGAAGAAGTGTCTCGCGTGATCGAGCACCTCATCTCGCTCCACCTCGTCGAGTGGGTCGACTCGAAAGTGCACAGCGTACCCGCTGAAGCCGACGTCGAGCCAGACGTCGACATCCCCGAGGACATCCAGAAGCAGGTTCTCGAGGCCTTCCGCCGGGTCGGCAAGCTCAATCACTATGAGCGGCTCGGTGTGGCCATCGACGCGAAGCCGAAGGAAATCCGCAAAGCTTATTTCGCGCTTTCAAAGACCTTTCATCCGGATGCGTACTACGGAAAGCAGCTTGGATCGTTCCAATCGAAGATGGAGGTCGTTTTTCGGAATATCACCGACTCTTACGAGGCGATCGGGCGTCCAAAAAAGCGCGAGGCCTACGACCGATACCTGCAGCAGCAGGTGGCAGTGCTCGAAGCCGAAAGGCAGATCGATCGCGTCGAAGAACGAGCCCAAGCCATGGCTAGGGCGCTCACGAAAGTGCCCGTCGCGCAGAGGCATTCCGCTCCTGCCCCTTCATCAAGCGGGTGGATGCCGAGCGGAGCCCCTGAGCCGATTTCGATCCGCGATGCTGCATCTCCTGCGAGCAACGTGGTCCCGGGCTCTCCCGAGCATGCGCGCATGGAGCGGAAGCGCGAGCTTCTAGAGCGCCGACTCAGGGGCAAGGCCAAGCAGCAACCAAAGGTGCCGGCAAGATCGACTCCCGTCCCGACCGCACGTGTCGGGAAGAAGGCAGCGCTCAGGGACCTCACACGATCGCTCAAGGACACCGCGGTGCTGACTGGCGGCGTGGACCGCGCACAACACCACATCGAGAACGCGCGCATCGCGGAGCTCGAAGGCGATTTGGCTAGGGCTGCGACGGCCTTGCGCATGGCGATCGCCCTCGATTCGAGCAGCCGAGAGCTTCGGGAGCAGTATCGACGCGTGAACTCCAACCTGCGTATTCAGCTGGTCGACATTCACCGCCAGCAGGCCAAATACGAAGAAGAGAACAACCTCTGGGCGGCCGCGAGCATCTCTTGGGCGAAGGTGGCCGAGGCAGCCCCCGATGACCACGAGGCTCCAAGGCACGCCGCCAAGGCGCTATTGGCTGCTGGAGGCGATCTGCGAAAGGCCCGCGACTTCGCCCAACACAGCCTCGAGCTCAAGCCCGATTCGCTCGATACGCGACTGCTTTTGGCGCGGATCTACATGGATGCTGGCATGGACCAGAGCGCGGAAAAAGAGCTGAAAGAAGCCGCAAAGCTGGACCCGGGCCACGAGATGGTCAAAAATCTCAAGAAGCAGCTCGGGGGGTGATGTCAGTACTGCGTTCGAGCGCTTGGAAACAGGGGCATGGAAAGAGTCATAGGGATTGACCTAGGAACGTTCAACTCGTGCGTTGCCGTCGTCGAAAGCGGCACGCCCGTAGTCATCGCCAACCGCGGTGGATACAAGGTGACTCCATCGATGGTCGCCGTCACCGAGGGAGGCAAACGCCTGGTGGGGCACATCGCGAAACGGCAAGCGGTGACGAACGCCGAGAACACGGTGTTTGCTGCGAAGCGACTGATCGGGCGGAAGTGGGACTCGCCACAGGTGAAGAACGCGATTCAGACGTGTCCGTTCCACATCGTCGAGGGCCCTCACGGTGATTGTCGCATCAAGATGCGTGACAAAGTCTACAGCATTCCCGAGGTCAGCGCGATGGTCCTCCAGGAGATGAAGCTGGTCGCCGAGGACTACCTCGGGGAAGAGATCAACAAGGTCGTCGTGACCGTGCCTGCATACTTCAACGACAACCAGCGCCAGGCGACCAAAGACGCTGGGGCAATCGCTGGCCTCGATGTCATCCGCATCATCAACGAGCCGACTTCGGCTGCGCTTGCCTACGGCTTCGGAAAGAACATCGACCGCACGGTTGCGGTCTTCGACCTCGGTGGCGGGACGTTCGACATTTCAATCCTAGAGATTTCGAGCTCCGGGGTGTTCAAAGTCATAAGCACGGCGGGTGACACCTTCCTCGGCGGCGAGGACTTCGACCAGCGGGTCATCGATTGGCTTGTCGACGGGTTTCAGCATGAGCACGGCATCGACCTTCGCCAGGACCGAATGGCACTCCAGCGCTTGAAAGACGCCGCCGAAAAGGCGAAGTGCGAGCTCTCTGCGGTAACCGAGACCGAGGTCAATCTGCCGTTCATCATTTCGAGCGCCCGGAACGAAGCGTTGCACCTTCAGCGTCTGCTGACGCGGGCGACACTCGAAGAGCTGACGGCCGATTTGATCGATCGCACGGTTCAGATCTGCGAGCTGACGCTGGGCGAGGCCGCTCTCGGCAAGGATGAGCTCGAAGACATCATCCTCGTCGGCGGGATGACCCGCATGCCCAAGGTTCAGGAGCGTGTTTCGAAGTTTTTCCAGCGCGACCCGTGCAAAGGTGTTCACCCCGACGAAGTCGTCGGCCTCGGGGCATCGATTCAGGGCGCCGCTCTCGTCGACGAGACTCACGAGATGGACATGGTGCTGCTCGACGTGACCCCGCACACTCTCGGCATCATGGTCGTCGGCGGTTACTTCGAAGAGCTCATCCCGCAGAACACCACCGTTCCGACATCGCGCAGCAAGCCATTTACGACGGTTCGAGACAACCAGACCGCCGTGAAGATCCTCGTCTTGCAGGGTGAGTCGCGCCGCGCCGAGGACAACGAGCTTCTCGGTGAGTTCATTCTCACCGGCCTTCGCCGCGCGCCCGTAGGCCAGGTAGAGGTCGAGGTGACCTTCGAGATCAACGCAGACGGCATCGTCAGCGTGCACGCCAAAGATGTGGAGACCGGCAAGGAGCAATCGATCACGGTGACGGCAACCAGCGGTCTTACCGAGGACGAAATCAACGACATGATGGTCGACGCGTCCGACTACGCGGTGACGCGGCGCGAGGACGAGGCATCCGAGCAAGTGCGGCAGGAAGCCGAAACTCTCATCGCCGAGATCGAGCGTCTGTTTCCAGACGTGGAGCAGATCGTCGCGGGAAGCGATTTCGGCCGCGATGCGATCGACAAAGCCAAGGGAGTGGTCGACAACGCGCGGACTCTGTTGGAGCGGGGCGACATCGCGGGGCTCAAGGACGAGCTGGAGTCGCTCGGCCGCACGCAGCGCATGTTCAAGGGCGTAGTTGGCAAGTCGGCTTAGCGGATGAGCTCGGGCGGTCGCGAATTGAGGGGTTCTGCTTTCCCCAGCGTCCTGGGTACCGATGGCGACATCGATCTGACCGGCGAGCTTGCGTCCCCTGCGCAGGACGAGCGCCCCACCAATCGGCCTTCGGGTGACGCATGGGTCATCGATCGGGATCGACGAAGTCTTCCGCCTCCGGCCGCGCAGCCGCCCACCCTTCCGGCTCCGGCCTATGACGAAAGCGGGACGACCACCCGAGACGAGGTGCATCGCGAGATCGCCGACCGGTTTGCGCTCGGAGACTATGCTGGCGCCTTGAGCGCCGCCGAGCTCCAGCTCGGGCGAGAGCCAGAGGATGACGAGATCCGGCGGTATGCGGAGAGCAGTCGAGAGCGCCTCGAGGTTCGATACGCGACCCGCATCGGGTCGCTCGACTACGTCTTCAATGTGTCGGTGGCAGCTTCGAAGATCAAGTGGCTCGGACTCGACCCCCAAGCCGCGTTCCTGTTGTCGTTGGTAGACGGCCAGACGAGCGTTGGAGAGGTTCTCGACCTCTGTCAGATGGGCAGGCTCGAGGCGCTTCGCGTCTTTACCGAGCTCCTCGACGCCAACGCCATCAAGCGAGTGGCATAGCCGCGCCAGCTTGCGCCGCCTCGGCGGAACACTACCATCCCGGGCCATGGCTGTTTCCCCCAAGAAGATCGTGCTCGCCTACAGTGGTGGGCTCGATACATCGGTGATTCTGACTTGGCTCAAAGAGACCTACGGAGCCGAGGTGGTCGCTTTCTGTGCGGACGTAGGGCAGGGCGAGGAGCTCGGAGGCCTCGACGAGAAAGCCCGCGCGACTGGCGCCTCGAAGTGCGTGATCACCGACCTGAAAGAGGAGTTCGCCCGCGACTTCTGTTTTCCGATGCTCCGCGCCAACGCGGTCTACGAAGGAGAGTACCTGCTCGGTACCTCGATTGCTCGGCCGGTGATCGCCAAGGCGATGATGGAGGTTGTGCGCGAGGAGGGCGCAGACGCCATCGCTCACGGCGCGACAGGCAAAGGAAACGACCAAGTTCGTTTCGAGCTCGCAGCAATGGCGATCGATCCCCGAATCCAGGTGATCGCGCCGTGGCGGACTTGGTCTCTCCGCTCGCGCAGTGATTGCATCGCCTACTGCAAAGACCGCAAGATCCCGATCGAGGCGACCGCCGAGAAGCCATACTCGATGGACGCCAACCTGTTTCACATCAGTTACGAGGGCGGCGTCCTCGAGGACCCATGGACCGAGCCTCCCAAAGACATGTTCCGCTTGACAACCGCACCGGAGGACGCGCCCAACGCCGCTGAGTACGTCGTGATCGGCTATGACAAAGGCGATCCCGTCAGCGTCGATGGCGAGCGACTCGGACCCGCCGCGTTGATAGGCCGGCTGAACGGGCTCGGCGCCAAGCATGGAGTCGGCCGGGTCGACATCGTCGAGAATCGATTCGTGGGTATGAAATCACGAGGCGTGTACGAAACCCCGGGCGGTACGATTCTTCAAAAGGCACACCGGGCGGTCGAGTCTATTACGGTCGACCGCGAGGTGCTCCGGATCCGAGATAGCCTGATCCCAGAGTACGCATCTCTGGTGTACCGTGGCTTTTGGTTCGCGCCGGAACGCGAGATGCTCCAAGCCTTGATCGACAATTCGCAACAGGACGTGACCGGCGAAGCTCGAATCAAGCTTTTCAAGGGGAGCGCGGACGTGGTCGGTCGTAGAAGCCCGACCTCCCTCTACGACCCGAACTACGCAACTTTCGAAGAGGACGAGGTCTACGATCAGCAGGACGCGACTGGTTTCATCCGGTTGAACGCGCTTCGCCTGAGAATTCGGGCGCTTCGCGGCCGGCGCGAGTGAGGGGACGGACGCTTGTTGCGGTAGAAACCGGTCCTCGGTACCCTAGAGAAGTCTCAAGGTTTGGACGTTCCCAGTATACAGCTGGCCGCCGCAGTGCTTGGCGGCGTGGGTTTAGGCGCATTGTTTGCCGGCGTCAGTGCGGGTCTCCACACCCTTGGGGAAGCGGGTCTTCAGGCACTGGCCGAAACCGAGGGGCCTAACGCGGGGGTGGCAGAGCGAGTCTCGCGGGAGCTCGGCGCCGTGCAGGCTCGTCTTCTCATGGGGCGGGTGCTCTGTGTCGCCATCTCGGCATCGTTCGTTGGCTACTCGCTCCTCCGCGCGGGGACACTGCTCGATGCGCTGCTCGGCGTGATCGCAGTCGCGGTCGTGTATGCAGTCGTGGCGACCATCACCGGCACAATCGTCCGCCGGCGTTCCGGTGAAGCTACCCTCAAGGTCTGGAAGTGGCTGCGCCCGATCGAGCTCTTGCTAGTTCCCCTCGCGGAGCCCTTGAATTGGGTAAGCGCGTTGGTGACCCGTCTCGTTCCGGAGGTTCGGGTGGGTGACGGAGCGCGCTTGACGGACCTCACAGTCGAGCACGTCATCGAGCAGGGGGAAGAGACTGGCTCGATCGCAGAAGACCATGCACGGATGCTCCGGAGCGTCCTCGAATTCAAGAACACGGTGGCCCGCGAGATCATGGTCCCGCGCACCCAGGTCGTCGCTTTCGAAATCGACATCAGCGTCGATGAAGCGCTCGCCAGCGTCATCGAGTCCGGGCACAGCCGGTATCCGGTCTATCGTGGGCAGATCGACCATGTCGAGGGCATCCTCTACGCCAAGGATTTGTTTCAAGTTGTCCGCAGGCCAAACGAGTCATCGAAGCTCGTGTTGGCGGACCTCGTTCGAAAGCCCGTTTTTTTCGCAGCCGAGAGTCAGAAGATCGGAGTGCTCCTGCGAGAGATGCAGGGACGCCGGTCACATCTTGCGGTGGTGGTTGACGAGTTCGGTGGCGCAGCCGGCATCGTCACGCTCGAGGACATCGTCGAGGAGATCGTCGGGGAGATCCAAGACGAGCATGACGAAGAGCAACCGATGGTCTTCGAGCGATCGCCTGGGCACTACTTCGTAGATGCTGGGATCTCCGTGTACGACCTCGAAGAGCATTTGGGCGAGTCGATTTGCGATGACAAGTCGGAGTTCGACTCGCTGGGGGGCCTTTTGGTGCACCTCGCGGGGCGGGTGCCTGCGATCGGAGAGACTTTGGTTACCGGCTCCTATCGGATCGTCGTCCTCGATGCGGACGAGCGCCACGTGCGACGGGTCGAGATGCTGAAGTTCGACATCGAGCCGGATGAGCAGCCCGCAGCAGCGGCCATCTAGCCGCCTTACGACGCCTGAAGCTCGTCGTAGCGAATCCAGTCCTGCAAGACGTCTGCGCCGCTCATCCGAGGCGTGAGCACCGTGTAGTGAGCGATGCCGGTCTCTGGTGCCGCACCGACCGAACCGACATTGACGACGTGATATTCACCTAGCGTGCGCTGAAACGGGACGTGCGTCGAACCACACACAATGATGTCAGCCGGATCGTCCGCGAGAAGCGAAAGGATCTCCTCGTCGGTGAGGTCGTGACTGATCTCCTGGCCATTGTCTGCGGGGGACCCGTGCACCATGAGCACCTCACGCCCATCAACGAGGGGGACCCGCACCTGCTCGGGTAAGCGTCGCAGGCGTTCAGCGACCAGGTCTCCGATCGCCGTGCGAGTTTTTGCGAAGAGTCGCGCCAGACGTCTCTGTTCATCGTCGAGCGGCAACAAGCTGCTCGGGTCGACCGAAGCTAGAGCCATGTCCGAGAGACCGCGAGCGCAAACCGCCTCGAGCTGCTGCAGCCGATGCCAGACGGCAAGCGGCTCGTTCCCCCCGAGTAGTAGGTCGCCCGCGACGTAGATCTGCTTGACCTCCAGTCGATCGAGCTCGCTCAAGACTGCCTCCAAGGCTGCGAGATTCCCGTGTAAGTCCGAAAGGAAGGCGATCGGGCCGGTTGCCGGGGGATGCGCCATGGCCGGACTCTAGCACCTGCGCAGCGGAACGGTCGGTCAACTTCGACCCTTGCGCCCAAACGGGCACGGCCTATTCTCTCGCGGGGAGAGTCAGTTGAACGAAGGCAGCGATCGTGACAACGTGATCCGCGTTGGTTTCGGGGCGGATGGAAAGCTAACGCGCACCTCAACCCCGGAGCCGGCCCCGGCCCCTGCGCCTTCGCAGCCCACGCCAACCTCGGATCCCACCGCAGGTCTCTACACAGTGACCGAGGTCGCCCGACTTTTCGGATACACTCCGTCTCGATTGCGCTATTGGCATCGATCCGGCCTCCTCGAACCTTCGGCGCGGGTAGGCGGTCGCAACTACTACACCTTTCAAGACCTAATCGGTGTGCGGGCGGCCAAAGGGCTCCTCGAACAGGGGGTGCCTTTGCAGCAAGTTCGGCGCACGGTGGAGTCTCTTCGCAACACGCTCCCCAAGACCATGCAACCGCTCTCCGAGGTGCGTGTGCTCGCCGACGGCCGGACTGTGCTCGTCCAAGACGACGTGGGTACCTACGAGCCCACTACGGGACAAGCCGTGCTCGATTTCACCATCGATGGCCTCGAGTCAGATGTGGTGCGCATGCTGCGTGCCGAGGGCGATGATCGGTCGAGGGCGTACGAGTATTACCTCGAGGGATGCAGGCTGGATGAGCAGGCCGGAACGTTCGAACAAGCCGAGGAGGCATACCAAAAGGCACTGTCGTTGGATCCGACGCTCTCGAACGCGCTCACCAACCTCGGCAATCTGAACTACCGACGCGACCGGCTCGAAGAGGCGGAGCACTTCTACCGCCTTGCCCTCGAATGCGACCCTGAGCAGCCCGAAGCGCTCTACAACCTCGGGTTCTTGCATTTCGAGCGCGATGAAGTTGAGCCTGCCATCTCACTTTTTCAGCAGGCACTGAGAAGCGATGCCTCGTTTGCGGACGCCCACTTCAACTTAGCGATGGCTCTCGAAGAGCGCGGCGACAGGAAGGCCGCCCGGTCTCATTGGCAACACTATCTCGCCCTCGAACCGACCGGATCCTGGGCGGATATCGCGCAGAAGCACATCGACGAGGACCCACGTCCGTGAGGGAGGACGACCCGATCGAACGCTTCTCGCGCGAGTATTCGCGTGCCCAGTCGAGCGAGCCTTTCGATGCGGGCCGATGTGCGCTGGCCACGGCTGACGCCCAAGGACAACCCTCCGTTCGCTTCGTCTTGCTCAAGGGCTTCGATACGCGCGGATTCGTCTTCTACACGAACTTCGAGAGCCAAAAGGCCCGCGATCTCGAGGACAACCCTCGTGCGGCGTTGGCGTTTCATTGGCACACCACCGGCGTGCAGGTGCGCGTCCGGGGCGCCGTGAGCAGGGTGTCCGACGAAGATGCCGATGCCTACTTTGCCACCCGTGACCGTGGAAGCCAACTCGGTGCCTGGGCGTCAAGGCAAAGCGCAGAGCTCGAAGACCCAAAGACCCTTGCAGCTGAAGTCGCCAAAGTGGCCAAGCGTTTCGAGGATGTTTCGGTTGAGCGACCACCATTTTGGGGAGGCTTTCGAATCACACCCGATGCCATCGAATTTTGGGAAAATCGGGATGATCGCCTGCATGACCGATGGCTCTATAGACGAAGCGGCGACGGCTGGAGTTGCGTGCGACTGTATCCGTAGTGCGTCTCATTTAAGGCACTTGACGAATGAGTCGTCGGTGGAGATGTTTTGATCGTGACCGGGGTAGCCGATGGGTTTCACGTCCAGTCGAGGGGTCATGCAAACAGGAATGGTCAAGTGGTTCAACAACGCGAAGGGCTGGGGGTTCATCAGCGGGGCGGATGGGTCCGACGTCTTCGTACATTACTCGCAGATCAACGGTGACGGATACCGCACGTTGCGACCAGGACAGCAGGTTGCATACGATCTACGCTTGGGGCCGCGCGGGCAGTTCGCCGAAAACGTTCGCGCAGGCGATGAGCGCAGCTCCCAGGCTCAGGCGAACTAGCGTTCAGGGACGCACGTACTTGTCGAGCTCGAGGGCCCACCGGACTTCTTCGACGACTGCGCCAACGTCGTCGAGCGACTTTCGGTACGTTACCTCGTGCCACACATCGAGAACACGGGCGTCATCGACCGGATCTTTGACTTCGACGATCTCCGCGCTGGATTCTTCGTAGCCCCTACTCCCTGCTCGCTCACCCACCGCCTCACGGACACGTCGAAAAAGCTCCTCAGAGTGCGCTGACGGCGCATCGGAGCGCTGAGTGCGCGCCGTAAACTGGACGGCTAGACCGTGGTTGGTGACCACGCGTACGCCCGAGTCCATGATGTGAAGGCGCACTCGTTCCGCGATGCGGAGCTCCTCGGCCGCGGAGCGGTAAATCTCGACTCCGACGTTGGCAAGGGCCCGTTGAATGTCCTGAATCGTCAGCGTTTCCTCCAACCCACTCACGGAAGACTTGCGCTTCGGGTCGAGGAACCTACCACCCCTTACACCAGGTGCGCAAATGAGCGGCCTGGGGGTGCTAGGAAAGGGTACGGAGCGCACCTCTGTTACCCAATGTTCGAAGTCGAAGACGCCATCGGTCAGCACTTGGAGCTTGTCAAAGCCCCCACGAGGGTCGTTTCTCTCGTGCCGAGCGAAACGGTGTCCGTGTTCGATCTCGTGGGGCGAGAGCGGCTCATAGGTCGGACCGATTACTGCGTCGAGCCGGCGGGTGCCATCGAGGCGGTTCCGACTGTCGGAGGAACCAAGCGGTTCGACGTTCAAGCGGTGGTCGATCTCAAACCGGACCTCGTTCTGGCAAACAAGGAAGAGAACAGCCGGGCCCTGGTCATGGCGTTGATCGAGGCGGGGCTCAAGGTTCACGTCAGCTTTCCTTGCACGGTCGCCGATTCGAATCGGTACCTTGCAAACCTCTGTCAGCTGCTCGATGTGAACCCGGACGAATCGCCGCACCTCCGACGTTGTCGCGAGGCGGCTGCGCGGGCGGAGGCAAGCTCGACCACGAAGCTGATACCCGTGTTCGTGCCGATCTGGAGGGATCCTTGGATGACATTCGACGGTCGCGCCTATGCGAGTGACGTTCTCCGGTTGGCCGGCGCGCATAATGTCTTTGCGGGAAGACCAAGGCGTTATCCATTGGCGGCCGATCTTGGCAAGGGGGTTGCGTGGACCGAGGAAAAGGTTGACCAGCGCGACACGCGTTACCCTCGGGTTCGGCTCGAAGAGGTCGTGGAACGAGGCGCGCGCGCGGTTCTTCTGCCAGACGAGCCCTATGCGTTCAGCGAGAAAGATTTTGCCGCGTTTCGCGAGCTCGAGTCGTCGTCGAAGCTCGATCTAGAGCTGATAGATGGCAAGGATGTGTTTTGGTACGGAACGCGGGTGATAGTCGCCATCGACCGACTCCGCGCGTGCATCGACCGACTCGGGCAATGAGCGTTTTCGGGTTTGTGGACTGTGCCACAATTGACCCGGGTGCATCCGCCTGAAGGGTGTTCGCGCCGTCGGTTTTCACCGAACGGGCGAACAAAGCGCTAGTCAACGATCAGGCGCTCCGGTATCTTCGCCATGCTTTGACAATCGCGGTCGATAGACTTTCCTCGATCTTGCCCAAGGGTGGCGCCGATGCCGCCTTGCATCGGGGTGCGCGTCGCCGCGCTCGTCGCTGGGCCCTCGACGCCGAAGTCGAGCTCTTGTCGCCTGGTCGCGGATCGGGTTTGGCGATCAATGCGAGCGTCGGCGGCCTTCGAATCGCCCTCGACCGCGGCGTGCCGATCGACGAGGCCTGCACGCTTCGCGTCCGGACGGCGCCCGACCACGAAACCGTCGAGCATGCGCGCGTGGTCTGGTCCAAGGCACGGCCAGACGGGTACGTCCTCGGGTTGGCCTTCATCGAGCCGCCATCAGCCTGAAACCACTGGCTTTTAAGGGCCTGCATCGATGCCGGCTTGGCTGGTTGCGGTATCGCTGATTCAAGGTTAGCTTGCCGCTGTCATCTGAGCGTACCCATTGGGACGCTACGGAGGTTCAAATGCGGCGACGTATGTTTCTCGGCAAGATCCACCGGGCTACGATCACACATGCGGACTTGGACTACGAAGGTAGCGTCACGATCGACGCGAACCTGCTCGATGCTGCCGGCATCCTCGAGCATGAAGAGGTCCAGATTTGGAATGTGACTCAAGGCACACGCCTGGCGACCTATGCGCTGCGAGGCCCGCGTGGTTCCGGCGTCATCTGCGTCAACGGCGCGGCCGCACACCACATGAGCCCAGGTGACCTCGCGATCATCGCAAGCTTCGGCGAGATGACCGATAAAGAGGCACGCGCTCACGAGCCCAAAGTGGTGCTCGTCGACGAAAAAAACCGTATCGTGGACACCGGTCCGGAGCGCCCGGGGCCGCAAATGCCGCGGCGGGTGGACGAGCTCGTCCATTAACGCAAACCTTCCGGCGTTGCCGGGGTGGCGGAATGGCAGACGCAGGCGACTTAAAATCGCTCGTGAGATTTCACGTGCGGGTTCGAATCCCGCCCCCGGCACTGTTTCAACTTGGAGCAGCACTTCCAGACGCTGCTTCTTCTGATGACGCTCGCTGTGATGCAGCAAATCATCTAAACGATGGTAACTTTCTTGTGTTCGGTGCTGCGCCAAGCCGGCAACGTATGGGCGACGTATAAATCGGCATCGAGATGCGCTCGGAATCCGGACGCCGGCCACTCGACATTGGGGGCGGTGTCTATCATGAGTTCGATTCTAAGTGAGCCGAGACGATGAGCGACAGATTCCAGAGCAGCGACAGCCTCCGCGATGTTCGCTACGAGATACGTGGGCAGCTGGCGCAGCGCGCGCACCAGATGGAGCGTCAGGGGTACGAAATCATCTCTATGAACATCGGAAACCCCGGCCTCTTTGACTTCCGCACACCAGAAACGATGCGCATGGCCATGATCGAGAACCTCCCCAGCAGCGAGGCGTACTGCCATCAGAAAGGCATCTTCCCGGCGCGCGAAGCCGTAGTGATGCAGCAACAGGAACGCGGCGTCATGAACGTGACTGCCGAGCACGTGTTCATCGGGAACGGTGTCAGCGAGCTGATCGATCTGACGTTGCGCGCACTGCTCAACGCTGGCGACGAAGTGCTGATACCGAGCCCTGACTATCCCCTTTGGACTGCTGCGGTCACTCTAAACGGTGCTCGGGCGGTGCACTACCCGTGTCCGCCGGACAAGCTGTTTCAGCCGGACCTCGATGCGTTGGAGGGGATGATTACAGACCGAACCCGTGCGCTTGTCATCATCAATCCGAACAATCCCACGGGCGCGGTGTACAGCCGTGAGGTCCTAGAGGCGATGGTCGCACTCGCCGAACGGCACGATCTAGTGGTGTTCAGCGACGAGATCTACGACGGCATGGTCTATGACGACGCCGAGTTCATCCCGATTGCGCCGCTGGTGAGAAATACCCTCTGCGGCACGTTCAGCGGGTTGTCGAAGGTCTACCGGGCCTGTGGTTTCCGCGTTGGCTGGGTGGCCTTCAGCGGCACCAATGAGCTCGCTAAGGATTACCTGCACGGTCTCGATCTTCTGGCTTCGCTTCGATTGTGCAGCAATGTGCCCGGACAATGGGGCGTGCAGACGGCACTCGGCGGCTACCAGAGCCTGAAAAAGCTGGTTCGTCCACGTGGGCGTTTGTATGAGTCTCGCCAAGCCGTGATCAGGGGCGTCGAAGCCAGCGAGTACCTCACCTTGGTCGTGCCCGGGGGCTCGATGTACGCCTTCGTCGGCGCTGACACCAACAAGCTGCCGGGGTTCGACGATCAAGAGTTCGCGATGGAGCTCCTGGAGACGCAGCACGTGCTCGTGGCACCAGGCTCCAGCTTCAACGTCGATTACCGCAACTATTTCCGGATCACAATCTTACCGGAAGCCAAGGTCATTGACGACGTGTTCCGGCGGATGGAGAAAGTCCTGCAAGGCGCAGGGCATTGAACAAGGACTGCTCTTCGAGCTCCGTGTTGGACGAGGGCGAACTCGACGCAGCGGTGACCGGCGGCAAGGCGGCTTTCAAGGCTAACCATCATGTGCAGAGTAGCAGCGTGTTATTCTCCGACCTCGACATCGAGAGGCCCGAGCCCGACGTCGTCGACGCAACGCCCATCGACGATGACCTCGAGGCGACCCGTTCTCCCGATCTCAATCAGCCCACTCCACTGCGAGGGTGTCGGTCAGCCGCTGGATATCGCCGTTGAGGGTACCGAGCGCGCGATGGTTCGCCTCGATGCTCCCGCTGATGTTGCCAGAGTGCTCCACGCTGACAAGGATGCGCAATGGAGTGTCCACCAGCCCGGATAGCTCCCGGTTGATTCGAACCTCCTGGATGTCGTTGCCGAGCTTTGAGGCGTGCGCGGATTCCAAGGTGGTGCTCAGATCAAAGATCTGCTGCCCCTGCACCATGCGGTACGACGCCGAGCCGGTCATGTCGACTCGGACCTCGTCACCGACCAGCTCGGTCACCAGAACGTACCCAACATCGTCGTACTCGAAAACCCCGGAGCCGGTGCCCTCGTCCGGTGTCCAGTACTGCCAACTGGCGGGAAGGCCCCGAACGGTCGTGCGCATCTCGGCCCGATGCGTCTGGTCAAGCTTTATGCTCACGCACAGTTCAACCGTGTCCAGATTCCACTGGCGAAAGGACGCCGCCCCCAGACACTCTTCGCTTTCACCGGGGATCCAGTCGACCAGGTCCATGCGGGACACCATGCATATTCGCTCTTCTTCCGCCCCGAGACAACGACCGTAGCAGAGCCCAAAAGGTGGATCACTGCAGTTGACCAGCCAGTTAAAGAGGAACAGATCGGAGAGCGCAGCATCGTGGACAATCTGCTTGTGTCTTTCGGTGAGCACCAGCTCGGGTGGGGAATCGCTTCCGCCGCAACCGAAAGACATGAATGCCAGACTCCAAAAAAGCGCGAGCCCCGGGAGCGAGGCGGAAAGTACCCGAACGGCAGAGGCCGGGCTCGAACCATGACGGCGGGGCAAAGTAGCGGGCAGGAACATAGACCTCCAGTTTCCCCCAATTCAAAGATAACATTCTTATGCAACCTTTGTACCCTGCGAGGGGATGGGCGAAACAAACGCCCTTTTTCGGTCTCGCAAAGTTAACTTATAGGACGCTCTGCGCAATTCGGGAGCCGAGTGAGGGCGTGGGAGTGAGTCGGCGCTAGGCACCCAAAACGCTGGACTGAGATTAGAATTACGTGCTTTGGCACCATCACTTCCGGACGAAGCGGATGCTGTCGAGGTAGATGGTAACATCCGGGCGCCGCCCCCTGAGGGTCACCACGAAGCCTGTCTTGATGCTCGATAGGTCGAGTTTCTTCAGGCGAATGCGGTAGCGTCGCCACTCCTTCGTCAGGCGAATGTCCTCGACGGTGGTCTTGCCCGAATCGGGGTGTACCTTGTCCTGGCCGAGGAGACCAACGCCGATGTTGATCTTCTCGACGCCGTATTCTCCACGGGCCCACAGCTCCAGGTGTGTCGCTCCGGTGAGATCGTAGCCGCCTTCCTGATCGCCCCAATTGTTGGCGGGGTGCTGCCACGCAACGCCGACCCAGGTGCCGACCTCGCCGACGAAGTGCATTTTGATGCAGGCGTTGCCTTCATAGGGGTTGCCATAATGGTCGCCGTCCAGGATCAGCGACTCGATCGCGCCCATCCAACCCGAGGGGGCCCAAGGCATCCCCTCGAAACCATCCCGGTAGACGTAGAAGGGCATGGGCGTGCGCACCTTGCCTTTCACCAACAGCGGCACGTTCGCCGTCGCTGCACCGCCCGCCGCATCATAAGCGTAGAAGAACAACCGATACGGCCCGGGATCTCTCGGCATGCGCACCCGTGTGCCATTGACGTGACCTTCGAGGACTGCGCCCTCCACCTCAGGTGGCATGGGCCGGAAGTCACCGCCGGTCGTGTATTCACCGGCCTCGCGGCGCAGCACCCAACGCACGCGGATTGCAGCACCTTCGGGATCGGCAACGACGGCACGCACGCGGACCTTGTCACCCGGATCCAACTGCGGTTCACCCTCGATGACCAATGGCTCCACCGTGGGCGCAAGGTTCGTCGGGCGACGGCCGGACCAGAGCTCGGTCATGACATCGACCGCCCCGAGCCGGGCGCCATCATCCAAGAACATCCCGTACCAGGTCGGGGTGGCCTCCGTCTTGAAGCCCCAGACAAAAACGTACGAACCTAGGGCGAGACCCGGAGCGGCGATCACGCCACTCTCGTAGCTGCGCCGGTAAAACTCCGACTTCTCCGTGCTCGTCGGCTCGACCGGCGCGCCCCAGTCGTTCTTCGGGATCTCCCACACCCCGGGCGGCCCGAACTCGGTGAGCACATAGGGCTTGGTCGCACCGCCAGCGCGGTAGCGCTCGGCCACAGACAGCGCACCGCCGTAGGAGTTGATGCCGTGAATGTCGATCGCCGGGCAGCGCTTGTGCACGCCGTCGATGCGCCCGCCGCCGAGCTCGGCGGTGACGGTCATGGTCGGGTGGAGCGGGTCGAGCTTCTTCACCATGGCGGCGATGTCGTTCACCGCCGTCCAGATGGCCGGATTATCGCCTGAGCCGAAGCCCTCCATCTCGTTGCCGATGCCCCAGAGGAGGACCGCAGGATGGTCTTTGTAGCGCAGCACGGTCTGGCGGGCGCGTTCCAGTTGGTCACTGACCTGGGTCTCGTTGCTGTAGTCGAAACCGTGGCGCTCGTGGCCGAGCCAGATGCCCACCGTCACCGACAGGCCGAGGGCGTGCGCCGCGTCGAGACGGGCGTCGATGTCGTCAGCCCCCCAGGTGCGCACCGAGTTCGCGCCCGCGGCCGCCAGCCGCTTCAACGACGCATCCCCGCCGGCGCCACGAATGAAATACGGCTCACCGCCACGCAACAGCTCCCAGCCCTGCTCTGTTTGGCGCAGTTCCACCGGGATGGCCTTCGCCCGGGCGGCCGAGGGCCAGAGCGCCAGGCAGGCGGATGACAGGACGAGCGCGTGCGCGATCGTGTGCAGCAGATGGCTATGTGTCGCTGGTTTGTTTGCGCTCATACGTGCGGTCCTAGTATCACCCCTTGTTCGCGGCGCGGGAACTAGCATTAACGCAAACCTTCCGGCGTGCCGGGGTGGCGGAAAATCGACCCGACTTGATCCGGTCTCAGCTCTCGATGCCAGCGTCAATGCGAACGCTGAGTCCACGGCTTGGCCTAGGAATGCAGGTCCGATTTGGGCCTCCGCCGCATCGTTCTGCATACTGAGGGCATGAGGGTGTGGGGGTTATTGTTGGTTGGGCTGGGGCTCGTTTGCGGGTGTGGGGATGCTAGGTCGGCTGCAGGGGCGTGCGGCGAGCTCTGCAGCATGCCGGACGAGTGCTTCGCTCAGCTCGGCGTTCCAGTGCCGGGTGGAGACTGCATGCAGGCTTGCGAGGCGCAGATCGAATTGGTCGGCGTCGATTGCATCGCCGCGATCTCGGACACGATCGCTTGTCTTCCAACGTGCGATGTGGATTCGCTGACCAACGAGCAGCTGCTGGCCTGCCAGGACGAAGCCCTGCGCGTCGGCCAGACTTGCGACTAGGCGGCGAAAGTCTCGTCGACTTGATTCGCCTTGTCGACGAATCGGCGGCGTTCCGTGTTGACGAGGTCGAGCAGTTGCCTTTGGTCGATTAGGTCGGCATCGAGGAGAGCCCGCATGTAGCCGTCGGCGTAACCGCGTGCCTGTGCGAGAGAGGCGTAGTTGGCGCCGCTGAATCGGGTTTCGATGGTCTTTCGCACGAGGCCGCGCAGCGTCCCCTTGAGCTCGTCTAGGTTCATGGGCGTTCCCTCCTGAGACCGAGTGTCGAAATCGACGCGCTTCGGTCAAGAAAACTGCCGGGCTAGAAGGTGGTGAGCTCTCGGAATTCGTGGATGCGGTCTTCGATGTCTTCGCGACTGAGATTCTCGAGTGCCCCGATGCCCACGTCCTGAACACAGAACGATGCTGCCGCGGAGCCGCATATGACAGCCTGGCGGAGGTCGTCGTGCCCCGCTTGGGCGAGGTAGCCTAGGAATCCGCCCGCAAACGAATCCCCCGCACCAGTGGGGTCAGCGACGGTCTTCAGCGGATAGGCCGGCGCGCAGAAGATGTCCTCCTCCAAGAACAGGAGCGCCCCATATTCCCCGCGCTTCACGATGACGGTCTCGGGCCCTAGCGCTCGAAGCGCTTCGGCGACGGCCAACGGGTGATGGTACCCGGACAGTTGCCTGGCCTCTTCCTCGTTGATGACGAGGATATCGACGCGCGAAAGGAGCTCTTTGAGCGCGGCAAGCGCCGTGTCGATCCATAGGTTCATCGTGTCGGCGATGACCAGCCTCGGGGAGCGCACCTGATCGAGAACGTGAAGCTGAAGCTCGGGGGCGATGTTGCCCAGCATCACGAACTCGGAGTCGCGGAAGGGCTCGGGGATCTTGGGCTCGAAGTCGGCAAAGACGTTCAGATCCGTCTGGATCGTCGTCCGAGAGGTGAGGTCTTCCGCGTAACGGCCTTCCCAGTGGAAGGTGTCGCCGTTGGCCACCTCGAGCCCGGTCGTGTCGATGCCTCGGCCGCGGAGCATGTCGACGGCTTCTCTTGGGAAGTCCTTTCCGACGACGCCGATCAACCGCACCGGGGCCAGCTGAGAAGCTGCAAGGGACGCATACGTCGCGGAACCACCGAGGATGCGGGCGTGGGAGCCGAGGTGATTGTGAATGGTATCGAATGCGACCGAGCCGACGACGAGAAGCGAGGACATGGGACCTTTCAATGGATGTATTGGCCGATGAGCGGTCGCAGCTTTTTGCGCGCCGCCTGGGAAATCGAGTCGGGGTTGGTGATCAGTGCGCCGGCTAGAGCCGACGTGGCAGGGCGACCGGTGGGGTCTGGCACGGTGTTGGCAAGCCCGACAATGATCTTCTTGGCTTTCGAGACGTTCGCATTCATGACCTCGATGATCGCCTCGACGCTCACCGCATCGTGGGCTTCGTGCCAGCAGTCGTAGTCCGTTGCCATCGCGAGTGTGGCGTACGGGAGCTCGGCCTCTCGTGCGAGGCGAGCTTCGGGCATGTTGGTCATCCCGATCACCGATACCCCCCAAGATCGATAGAGTAACGATTCGGCACGCGTCGAGAATTGCGGCCCCTCGATGCAAAGATAGACGCCACCGCGATGTGCGGGCGCACCCGCGGCCTCCACGGCGCCAGCCAACGCCTCTGCAAGTTGCATGTCCACGGGCTCCGCAAACTCGACGTGTGCGACGACTCCGTCGTCTTCGAAGAAGGTGTCGGTCCGATGTCGCGTGCGGTCGACGAATTGATCGACCACGACCATGTCACCAGGATGGATGTCGTTTCGCATCGAGCCGACCGCCGACACGCTGAGGATTTGCTCCGCACCGAGCATCTTCAGCGCCAAGACGTTCGCCCGGTAGTTGATTCGATGGGGTGGGAAGCGATGACCTCGACCGTGCCGCGGAAGGAATAGGAGCCTGGTGGTGCCGAGAGTTCCTGCGATGATCGCGTCGGAGGGACTCCCGAATGGGGTCGTCTTTTCGAGTTCATCGACGTCCATCAAACCCTCGAGCTCGTAGAGGCCGCTTCCGCCGATCACACCCAACGTTCGCTCGATCTTACCCATCTCCGCCTGCGGACGCTCGTATCATGTTGGTTGCGAAGCGTCGAATCCACTGGCTATCGGTAGGCCTGGCGCATGACGATGAAGGTCTTGACCTCGCCCTTTCGGAAGACTTCGAGCTGCACGCTCGAGCCGACTGGACCCCGCAGGTGCTCCACGATCTCCGGATAAGGCATCTCGCGAACCGATTCGCCGTTGATAGACAGGATCACGTCGTCGGTCTGCAGACCTGCCAAAGAGGCGGCGCCACCGAGCGGGGTGTCGACCACCCGAAGCCCGCCACCCTCCGAGTAGGCCAGGCGCGCGTGGATCCCGCCAATCAGCTGTCCACGGCTGCTTCCCCCACAGCCTGCCAAGGCCAATGAGGCCACGAGCCAGACAACGGCCGGTCTCGGATACCGCTTCATACCCGCACCGGCATAGCGGGCCTCACGGTGAGTGCAAACGTTCAGTCTGGGAGAATTGACACGATTGGCGGCCGGGGTACCATTCCTCAACCCCTTGAAACTGTGGATGAAACTGCACTCGGGTCGACGACATGTTTAAGCTCGTGATCTCGGATGACGAAGGTCAGACCACCGTCGTTCCGCTGCTCCGCGATCAGATCACGATCGGCCGTCAAGAGGGAAACACGATCCGGCTCACCGAGCGTAACGTTTCCCGAAACCACGCGCGCCTCGTGAAGCGGGAAGACTCGTACGTCGTCGAGGATCTCGGCTCCTACAACGGGGTCACGGTGAACGGTCTGCGTGTCGAAGCAGCCGCTGAGCTGTCGTCAGGCGACCAACTCGGCATTGGTGACTACGCGCTCGCCCTTGAATCGGACGCGGTTCCGGTGGCACCGAGGCCCGCCGCGCCCACCGCGGACAGCAGGCCACCCCCGCGGCTCGTCGTGTTGAGCGAACCCGCTGCCGGCGCGGAGTTCTCGCTGAGCAAACCGATCATGCGGATCGGTCGGGATGAGCGGCTCGATATTTGGATCAACCACAAGTCGATTTCCCACGAGCACGTGGAAATCCAGCTCGCAGGCGGCGTTGTGACGGTCTTCGACCTCGAGAGCGCAAACGGGGTCCGCGTCAACGGAATTGACACCAAGCGTGCCATTTTGGAGTCGGGAGACATTCTCGAGCTTGGCGCGGTGAGCTTTCGGTTTGTGGTGCCGGAAGGGACGCATACGCTCGAACGGCTTCCAACAGAGGCGCCCGAAGCGCCTGCACCATCTTTTGAGCAAAAGTCGGTTTTCATCGTGGGGCTGCTCGTGCTTCTCGTGTTGGCGGGCGCTGGTGCAATTCTGGTGACGATGCCTGAAGAGCGCACCGAATCCGCCGTGCCTGTCCAAGTCGCGCCGATTGCCGAAATCGAGCAACCGGAAGCGACACCGGCGCCTCTGGCGGAGCTTGCGGCCGAGGAAGCTACGAACACTCCGGAGGAGCCCGTGAGCCAGCCCCCGGCGCCCGAGGAGATCGAGCCGATCGACGAGCCGCAGGAGTGGGAGGAGCTCCTCTCGCGCGCCCAATCCAAGCTCGCCCGCGGACAGATCGACGCGGCTTACGAGATCGCAAGCGAGCTCCCGACGGACAGCGTACTCCGAGACACGCCCGAGTTCGGAGAGATTCGCTATCGCTACGCACAGGTCCACATCTCGGCTGGTGACAAGGCGCTCCGCGATGGAGATGCGGAGCTCGCCAAGAAGCAGGCGCAGCGAGTGCTTGGGCTGAAGGGCATTACCTCGAAGCAGCGACGGGACGCGAAGCGCCTGCTGAGCCAGGCGAGTCGGCCTTCCCCCCGAGAACAGCCTTCGGTGAGCCCGGAGGAGGCCCTGGCTGAGGCTCACCAGTGCGTGGCCAGCGGGGACAACGCATGCGTCATTCGGGCCCTCGAAGGGGGGCGAGCGCGCAGCCCGGCTGCTCTCGCGCTCCTGATCGAGACCTATCGCGCCATGGACGACCTTCCCGCTGCCCATGGGCATATGCGGGCCTTCGTGGACCGCTATCCCGACAACCCGAGGACGCCAAGATATCGCCAAATGCTCACCTCGGAGTAATGCAGGGGTGCAGAATCGTTGATTAAGAGGCTGTCTCCATGACAGACTGAGACCGGGGTGTTTGGGGGAACACAGAGGATCGGGGGACCGTTCGCGCGCTGTGCGTGGCTGTTGGCGCTCACGCTCGCTGCCTCGGCGGTCCCAGGCGCGGCCGACGCTCAAGATGCGCGCCTGACTTCGGGCGGGATGGATCTGCACCTCTTCCGGCCGGCGGTCGACACCCGTGGGTACTTCAGCGTTAACGGGGCTGGGGTGCTTCCGCACAAGAAGTTCAGCTTTGGGCTGGCGATGGATGCCGGCTTTGGCATTCTCCGATACAACGGTTTCGAAACGAATCCTAACGCATTGGCCAGCGAGGCTAAGAGAGACAGCCGCATTTCGCGTCAGTCGTTTACCGGAAACTTCATTTTCAACTTTGGCATCGTCGATCGGTTGGTGGTGGGGCTCATGCTTCCGATCACCTTCTTCCGAGGTGATGCCGTGCAAACGCCGGACCGCGGAGGGAGCTGCCTGACCGGATCGACTACGTGCCTCTACAACGTTGGCGCTGCCCCCGAGGGCTTGCGGTCCCAAGGCATCGGGGATCTGCAGATCCACGTGAAGGCGCGGCTCTTCAGCAACCGTTGGTTCGGAATCGCGGCGATTCTTCGTGCACAGTTTCCGACGGCCAAGACCGACCAGTTCGCCGGAGAGCCCGGGGTGGGGCTTTGGCCGACGGCGGTGTTCGAGTTCGAGCCACACGAAAAGATTCGACTGGCGCTCGAGGGGGGCTATCGCTGGAATTCGGGACAAGGAGCGACGTTCATCTGGGATGGAAGGTCGAATCCAGGAGTCGGCATACCACCGGGTACGGCAACCGATCCCGTCGACACGGGCGCCGGTAACGTCTTCACCTACGACGACCTGATCACCTTCGGCTTTGGCGCGAGCTTCCGGATCGCTCGGTCGCTCGACCTCGTGCTGGAGTACTACGGAAGTCAGATCGCCAAGGAAATCGGGACGAAAGGCACGCTCTCGATGGAAGCGCTCGGCGGCTTCAAGTATTTCGTCGCCGGCAACAGCTTTCTCTATTTTGGCGCCGGTGCGGGAATTCCAAAGACGGGCTTTCAGGCCTCCGACATCCGCGCGCTGCTCGGGATCCGGTATGAGCCGGCTATCGAGGACAGAGACAAAGACGGCATTCCCGACGACAAAGATGCCTGTCCGGACGACCCCGAGGACAAAGACGGGTTCGAAGATAGCGACGGCTGCCCCGACCTCGACAACGATGGCGACGGCATTCTCGATGTCGACGACGCCTGTCCACTCGTGAAAGAAGACTACGACGGCGATCGCGACGAAGACGGCTGTCCCGAGGGTCGCGAGGGCGATCGTGACGGCGACGGAATCCCAGACGACGTCGACGACTGTCCGGATGAACCCGAGGACTTCGATGGCTTCCAAGACGAAGACGGGTGTCCGGATCCGGACAACGACGGCGATGGGATTCCCGACGACAAAGATCTCTGTCCGAACGACCCCGAAGATTTCGACGGCTTCCAAGACGAGGACGGATGTCCGGACGTCGACAACGACGGCGACCGCATCTTGGATGTCGACGACGCTTGCCCGAACGACCCCGAGACCTATAACGGACACGAGGACGAAGACGGATGCCCCGACAAGGGCCTCGTGATCGTCGAAGACACACAGATCACCATTCTCGAGAAGATCTACTTCGAGACCGATAGTGCGATCATCAAGCCCCGAAGCTTCCCCCTGCTGGACGCTGTGGCCGCGACACTGAATGGCAACCCGCAGATCGCCCTAGTCGAGATCCAGGGCCATGCGGACGAGCGCGGCAGCGACCAGTACAATATCAAGCTCACGCGGGCCCGGGCGGCCTCGGTGATGACCGCATTGATCGAGCGCGGCGTCCTCAACGATCGGCTGCGATCGGCCGGCTACGGCGAGAGGTGTCCGGTGGACTCCAAGCACAACGCAGCGGCCTGGGAGAAGAATCGGAGGGTCGAGTTCAAGATCATCGAAACCGACGCCGGTCCCACCGGAGTTGAGGTAACATGTCCGCGGGGCCGTTCCTTGGTGCCGAGGTGATATGTCGCGCGAGCGCTTCGTCGAACTGATGACGCCTGCACTGAGCCGCTTCAGTCAGGATCTCAAGTCCGTTTTGCGAATCGTCGAAGACCCGGAGATCGACGACGAGAGTCGCATAGTAGCGGCTGGAGGGCTTCTGCACGTGATCTCTTCGGTGGGCGCGATTCCGGGAGTCCGCGGCGTGCTCAGACACTTGGGCGACGTCTTGGTGATCCGTCTCATGCTCGATCGCATCCGAACCAGCTCGTCAGATGCGTTCGAAAGGTACGTCGCTGAGTCGCCCGAGATGCTGGAGCCGCTCTCCGACGAGCTCGAAGCCATGCACGCTTACCTCGGGGATCGCGTCCGCGTGCTCGAGAGAGTCGTCGACAAGTTCCCGAAGCTCCAACACCAAGGCCACCAGGCTACCGGCTGCATCGGTGACACCGAATCGAGCAACTGGCTCTATGACGCAGTTCACGAAGTGTTGATCGACGAGATCGAGTTTGACGACGACGATGTGGCGCGCGAGTTGAAGCAGGTGGACCAGATCCTCGATCCGCTCTCGGCGCGTCTCAATCGTTGAAAGACTAGGCTGCTTCGCGGTGGCTTTCAGTGATTTTGCGCAGAAGCCACGTGCCTTTGGACGCCTTGATGGGTTTGGTCGGTGTTTGGCATCCGAGTGCCCGGATCACGGCCATCGTATTCGGTTCCCAGTCGACCAGTCTTCCAATCCGGCCATCGGCGCTTCGGAAGTCGGGCTCGACGCGAATTCGCCGTCTGGCTAGGTCGTCGGCATCAGACTGCGCGCGAGTCTCCACGAGAAGCATCACGCGGCGGCGTGCGACGAAACCAACCATGCGCGTGGTCAACACGAAGGCGAGGCTCAGAAGCCCGGCTCGCTCCGCCGGGAGAAAGACGCGACATCGTGGGGCCTTGGGTCCACACGTCTCCCAGCGGAAACTCATCGACGGCGCTTCCGGGGGAAGCCTTAGGTCCGTGACGAACTTGCGCAGCCTTTCGGCAGACTCCTCGGCTGTTGGCGCCGTGTGCTGACGGGTTCCGGTAAAGAATACTGGCAGGAGAAGAAGGGCGACGAATGGCCGGTCGAACACGACCGCAGTGGCGAATGAAGCTCCGAGGATGACCAGCCCAATCGCGGTGGTGCCATCGAGAAGATCGATCGGCACCATCTTTGGGGCCCGACGGTAGGTCGGTGAGCTCGGTCGCCACGTTCGCTCGAGTGGGAGTGCGTTTGCTTGGATGGGGCGGTGCAGCGCCAGCACGAGCAGTGGAATAGCACAAATGATGTCGTGCGGAGCAAGCCACACGCTCGCCGCAAGCATCGCGGCGGCTCCAATGAGCACCAGCGCCCACGAGGTGCGCACGACGAGGCTCTCAGGGCCGACCCGCACCTCGATCGTACGACGTTTGAGAAGGACGAGGCATGCCAGCAGCGCAACGGCCCAGGGTAGGGGTTGGCGCTCATCGACCTCGAGGGGCCGAAAGCCCGAGGGCACGGGCTCATCGGGCGCCGCAAAGGGCAAGGTCACGGCGCTCGTGGGCACGTCGAAGATCAATTTCCAGGGGGTGTGTCTCGGTAGGTGGATCCGGCGCCACTCGAGTTGGGTCACACTTCGTCTGTTGGTGACGCTGAGCTCGACGCCCGGGCCCATGTCTTGGAGCTCCTGGGGAACCAAGGCGCCCCTCGGAGCGCGGATGTCCACCGAGACGTCGTGCAGTCCCGTTTCCCATGCTGGAAGCGTCCAAGCGAGCCGGGCGCGGTCGCTATCGGTTCCGCCAAGGGGTCGAGCTTCGCCTTGGGTTCGGTAACGGAGCACCGCGCGATACTCGCCCTTGCGAGGTGCGCCTCTCCGCTCGAAAGAGAGGCGAATCAGACCGTCCTCGGTGATCTCGGCTTCCGGCCGATAGGTCTCGCCGTCGGTGGAGTAGAGATAAGGAGGCCTTCGCCGATCGAGCTCGATATCGGGTCCAACCCCCGCGAGCTCGAGCTCATGCAGCCAACCGGCCTGAACCTCCACGTCGAGCTTCAGCAAAACACTCATCGACGCGTCAGGGTCGACCTCGACAGTGGCGTCCGCGCTCTTGACGACCGTCCGGGTCCACGCTCCTGCTGGAGCGGCCACGCCGAGGGTCACGAACAACACGAGCGACAGGCCGGCACCACGTCTGAAAGACATGGATGGACCCTAAGAAATTCCGCCCTTTCGGTGAAATTTCCTACTGCATTCGCAGCCAGGCGGGCATGAACAGCAGCGCGAAAAGCGAAAGGGTTAACAAGCCCACGATGCGGCGCCGGGGGGAGAGGACAGAGTCCTCGGTGGGGGGATGGTCGGGCCCCGTAGCGCGGGTGAGGATCCACAAGACGAACGCCCACACGAGCCACTGCAAACCGGCGCTTGCGTCGTAGATCAAACGGTCACCTCGCGCGCCCTCGAGGTAGGCCGGCAGGCCGTACGCAATGCAGACGAGCAGCGCCAACGCCGGCAAGAACCGAATCACATAGCGAGAGATTTGGTCCTGACGTCGACCCCACAGCGCATAGGCCACATGGCCGCCGTCCAGCTGCCCGAATGGCAATAGGTTGATCATGGTGACCAAGAGGCCTGCCCAGCCTGCCAGTGCGGTTGGGGTCAACATGATGTCGTAGCCATCGGGGATCGGACCCTTGAGCGTGTAGAGAAGGCCGAGATAAAAAATCGACCGACCCTCGATCATGTAGTTTCCGTCGGGCAGCGGATCGATCGGCGAAGTCGCGATACCGTAAATTACGACTGGGATGGCCACGACCATTCCGGCAAGTGGGCCAGCCGCGCCGATGTCGAGCAGTGCGTTTCGCGATCGGATTCGCTCGCGGATCTGAATGACGGCGCCCATCGTGCCGAGTAGAAAAAAAGGGACCGGGATAAAATAGGGGAGTGAGACATCGACCCGATGGTACATCCCAGCAAAGAAATGCCCGAACTCGTGGGCGAGCAGGATGCCCATCAGTGGGAGCGAGAACACCCACCCTGCGCCGAGCTCCTCGAGCGACGCAGGTACGTGACCGAGGACCATTCCAGCTCCCACGTAGAAAGTCGACAGAAAGGTCAGCACCACCAGGACGAAGGGTAGACCCCACCGCGTCTTTCGCCGCTCCACCGAGGGCCTCTAGCATGTGCGTTCTAAAGCGCACGATCTGCTATTCTCCTGGGCGCATGGATCTCTACAGCGCCGCCAAGCGTCTCAAGCGGCCTTTCGTCTTCGCCGACGAGGCGTCGCGACAGGCTCTTTCGATCGCGGACCACGGCTTGATCGGCGACGGATTCTCCGCTGCACTGGTGCGGGCAGACGGCGCGATCGACTGGCTTTGTCTGCCTCGTTTCGACAGCCCGAGCGTGTTTGCGTCCCTGCTCGACGAACACAACGGCGGGTCGACTTCGATCACGCCCATCCAATATCCGTTCGAGAGTCTGCAGCGCTACGATCCCGGCACCAACGTGCTCGAGACCCTCTTTCAGATCGAGGGACACGGGACGCTTCGCCTCACCGATTACATGCCTTGGGCCGATGATCCGCGACTTGCCATCCATGAGGTTCATCGTCGAGTTCAGTGCGTCGAAGGCCAGGCAACAGTCAAAGTCGTGTTCGATCCTCGGTTCGACTACGGACGCAGCGAGACGACTTTCGACGTCGATGGGCGTTCTGCTCTCGCGAAAGGGGCGTTGGGCGAGAGGCTCGTGGCGGTGCTCGGGGGCGTCGGCAAGTGGGAGCCTCGGCACGAAGGCGGAGTCCAGGCCGTGTTTCGCTTGAAGGCCGGTGAACGCGGATGGGTGGTGATCAGCTGGAACGCTTCTGAGTCCGAGTCGATCTTGGCATACCGGCCATTTCAGTTTCTCCGTACCACCCGCAATCGATGGCGCGATTGGTCGCGATCACTGGAATACGACGGGCCTTGGCGTCACCACGTCATTCGGTCGGCGCTCCTTCTCAAGCTCTTGATGTATGCACCGACCGGGGCGATGGTCGCGGCGCCCAGCACTTCGATCCCCGAGTGGATCGGCGGGGTCCGAAACTGGGACTACCGATACACATGGACGCGGGACACGGCCATGGCCGTCCGGGCTGCAAATCTCCTGGGTTGCGATCGAGAGGCGCGCGACTTCTTCCATTTCGTTCGAGACACGCTCGAGCGTGACCGAGATCTTCACATCATGTACGCGGTCGACGGCGGCCGTGTCCCAGACGAGGAAACTCTCGAGCACTTCGCCGGTTACAAGGGCTCGCGTCCGGTTCGAATCGGCAACGGAGCGCGCGATCAACTCCAGCTCGACACCGCTGGAGCCTTGATGGACGCGGCTTATGTCTACGAAAGAGGCGGGGGTTATCTAACCGTACGAGGGTGGCGCCGGCTCAGAGAAGTCGTCCAGAACGTGGTCGCCACTTGGAAAGAGCCCGACCACGGGATTTGGGAGCCGCGGGGTGGCAAGCGTCACAACGTACATTCGAAATTGATGAGCTGGCTTGCTCTGCAGCGCGGCGCTGAGCTCGCGCCAATGTTTGGTGAACACCATCTGCAACGGCGTTGGCGGCGAGTGGCCGACGAGCTCCATGCCGAGCTATGTGCGCGCGGGCTGGATCGCACGGGACGCCGTTTCGTTGCCGCCTACGACCATGAGCATCCCGATGCATCGCTTCTGCTGCTTCCCATTCACGGTTTCCTGCCGCCAACCGACGACCGCGTGCTGCGCACCGTCGAGCGGATTCGGGCTGAGCTTAGCAACGGTTCCTTCATCTACCGGTACCGCACCGATGATGGCGTCGGAGGAGAAGAAGGGGCTTTCGTTCTGTGTGGGTTCTGGCTCGCCGAAGCGTTGGCCATGGCTGGCCAGGTGGATGAAGCGCAGGGTGTGTTCGTCGCCCATGCCGACGCGTCCAATCATTTGGGCCTGCTCGCGGAGCAGATTGAGCCCGCGTCGCATGCATTGCTCGGCAACTTTCCGCAGGCCTTTAGTCATCTCGGCTTGATCAACGCGGCAGCCAGGATCGATCTAGCGCTGCGGTTGCGAGACGAGGGGTCGCACCGCGTACCCGAGGTCGAGATCGGGCGTTCTTTGTGACGTCATCGGCGGGGCAAGAGCCGCGCGCACTTCGCGTCGTTACCTCGGGATTCGGGGGGCTCACCTTGGCTCTTTCAGCGGCGACGGGGGCCGGCTTGTGGCTGACGCAAGAGGCCTGGAGCTTCTCATCAGTCGTCGTTTTCGTGCCGTTGGCTGCGGCTGGCGTCCTGCTCATGACGACCCTCGCGCGTTCAGCGACGCGATCCGATATTTCCCGTCAACTCGACGAGCCGACCATGCCGAGCCCGGATCACCCAAACCCGACCCCGATCTCGGTGCCACCCGACCCACAGGACCAGGTGGACTACCTGATGGCGCTTCGACACGAATTCCGGACTCCCTTGAACGCGGTGCTTGGTTTTTCCGACGTGCTTCTCGGGGGCATCGATGGGGAAATCAACGAGTCCCAGCAAGAGGATCTCGAGATCATTCGGGCATCGGGCCTCAAGCTCAGAGTCCTTCTCGACAGCGCTCTCGATCTATCGCAGCTCGCGACCCGGGATCTCAAGCTCGACATCGAGCCGGTCGACGGGCGGGACGTCGTCGAGCGCGCCGGCAATGAAGCCTTGCAACTCTGGGCAGGAAAACAGGGCGCGCGGGTTTCTGTTTCAGACGAGCCGTGCTTGGTCGCCACAGACGAGGCGCGTCTTCGACGATGCATCGTGGTGCTCGCTGATTTTCTCGCAACAGACAACCGAGGCGCCTCGATCGAGATCGAGCTCGACCACTCGGAGAGTCGCCTCGTCGTGTCCGTAGCCGCGGTGCCCTCCGAGCGACTCACTCTCGACGCCCTGCCGACGCCGGCCGAGGTGCTCGCTGCCGAGGATCCCATGAAAGTCCGTCGTTGGCCCCTCGCCGTTACCTCGGAGGTGATCGCGCTCCATGGGGGGTCGCTCTACCACGGAGACGATCCTGCGCGGTTCGTCATTCGGCTGCCAATGGGCGTTGCGACATGAAGCTTCGTGGGGTGGCGGTGCTGACGGCAGTGTACTTCGTCGCGGTGTGGATCCTGATGGCACAGGAGCACGCGTACCTCGGTGGGGTCTTGGTGTTCGTCGGGGCTCTGGTCGCCGGTATGCAGGTCGTACGCTCCCTAGAAGCGTTGCCGATTGGTTCCCCCGCACCCTCGGATGTCGTGCTTTCGGCCCCTTCGATTCAAGAGACCATAGAAACGCATGCGGCCGAGCCCGAGACGCCTGAGCGGCAGCGGGCACGGTTTCTCGGCGCGCTAGGGCACGAGCTCCGGAACCCGCTCAATTCGGTCACCGGCTTTGCGGACATGTTGCTGAGCGGGGCGGATGGCGAGCTCAACTCGGAGCAGGAGCGGAGCGTGATTACCATCCGAGCTAGTGCCGAGCGGCTGTTGCGGTTGGTAGCCACCGTCGTCGATCAGGCGCGAGTTCGGGCAGGCACCTTGCGACTTCAGCAGCAGTGGGTCGCGCCCTCGGAGCTGGTGTCGGAAGCGACCAATTTCGTACGAACGCGAGCGGAAGGGAAATCGGTAATCGGTGATGTCGCAGATGCGCTGCCGCGGGTGTTCGTCGACCGTCACCGAACGATCGATGCGCTGGTAGGCCTGGCTGTTCTCGTCATTCGTTCGTCCGGGACCGACGTCGCAATCCGCGTAGCCCCTCCTCGTCTCGACCAGGTAGGCAAGGATTTCGTTCAGTTTGACCTGATCACCCACCTCAAAGATTCGTCGGCGGACACGCTTTCGATTGTCGAACGCCTCGAACGACCGTCCGCGCGCACCGATGCGCTGGGATTGGAAGTGTCGGTCGCGAGAAGCATCGTCGAAGCCCAGGGGGGGCGTATTTGGACCGAGGCAGGGACGGCGGGGAGCCTCCGTGTGTGCATGACGCTTCCCACTTCCGCGTGAGTGTGCGGATCTTTTCGCTCGCACACTACGTTTTCGCGTCGGAGGTTACTCGTCGGTTTCGAGGGCTTCGAGAACCGCGCGGTAAGCCTTGTTTCGCTTCCAGCCTGCTTCCGTTTGAAGTCTCTGCGTCATTTCCTTCGTCGAGAGGCCTTCGCGTTTCCAGTCGACCACTAGCGTGCCAACGTCGACGTCGTTTTCGACTGCCTCCCCCGATGCTCCTTCGATCACCAAGGTGATCTCTCCCTTTGCGGGGGCGGCTAGCGCAGCGCGGACTTCTTCGACCGTTCCTCGGATGGTCTGCTCGTGCACCTTCGTGAGCTCTCGGCAAAGAGCCAATCGCCGCCGGTCTTTCAACGCTTGCCCGAGGTCTTCCAGCGTTGCGTGGATTCGATAGGGCGACTCGAAGATGACGGTCGTGACTTGCGATCGCGAAATCCGAGACAGGGCTTCCACACGTTCGCGGCCGCTCTTCGGCAAAAACCCCTCGAACGTAAACCGGTGCATGGGAAGGCCCGCCACGCTCAACGCTGCCACCACCGCGCTCGGTCCCGGGATCGCCTCCACGACAACACCCGCCTCGGCAGCGCGCGACACTAGATACGCGCCCGGATCACTCACGACCGGAGTGCCAGCGTCGCTCACCAGCGCAAAGTAAGCGCCCGCCACCAGCTCTTCCACGAGACGGTCGACTTTCGCGTCGTCCGTGTGCTCGTGGAACGAGCGGAGCGGCGTACGGATGCCATGCTTCGCGCAGAGGGTGCGCGTGTGGCGCGTGTCCTCAGCAAGAATGGCGTCGGCCTCCCGAAGTATGCGGAGCGCTCGAAGAGTGATGTCATCGAGGCATCCGATGGGGGTGGCCACAACCGATAAGCACCCGGTCATGGTGGCGCGTTACCACATCTCGCTCAGGCTGCGAACCGGCCCGCTACGGCGACTCGTACACCTCGAGCACGGTTTCGCCGAGCTCTTCCCGCAGATAGTCTTTGAGCTTTTTCAAGAGGCGCTTTTCGATCTGGCGGACCCGCTCCCGGCTGACCCCGAAGTCGTCCCCGAGAGTCTGAAGCGTCTTCGGGTCCTCGGCGACGAGGCGCTCTTGAAAAATCATTGCTTCTTTGCCCTCGAGAGTCTTTCCAAACTCCCGGATCTTGGCCGTGAACTGGTCACCAAGCTGCGCGTCCGCGAGAGCTTCGTCGACGCGCTCACTCTCTGAAGGCAGCAACTCGATCCTCGACACAGGGCGCCCTTCGGAGGTTCCTACCGGCGCGTCGAGAGAGGCATCACCGGCCGCGAGGCGCATGTCCATCGATATGACATCACGCTCGGGAACGTTCAGCCTGTCAGCGATCAGCTCGGATGTTGGCTCGATTCCCATTGCTGAGAGTCGCGCCTTTTCTTTCTGAAGATTGAAGAAGAGCTTGCGCTGCGCTTGTGTGGTGCCGACCTTCACGAGTCGATGGTTGTTGAGGATGTAGCGAAGTATGTAAGCGCGAATCCACCACGCCGCGTAACTCGATAGCTTGACGCCCTTGTACGGGTCGTACTTCTTGACGGCCTGCATCAAGCCGATATTTCCCTCTTGCACGAGGTCGAGGATGTTCTTGTAGGCCTGCCGATAGTCGTAGGCGATCTTGACAACCAGGCGAAGGTTCGAGGTGACGAGCCGCTTCGCCGCTTCGACGTCACCTTTTTCGAAATATTGCACTGCGAGGTCGTGTTCCTCGTCTTTGGACAGGAGTGGATAGCGCTGGACGTCCCGCATGTAGACTCCGAGCGGGTCGCGTCGCGATAGCGCCGAAGACGATGCGAGCAACGCATCGCCGTCTTTCGAAGGATGCTCCGGCGGTCCGTCGAGCACCTCGACGTCCCGCGGTTCCTCGATTTCGTCTGGCAGATCTTCGTCTTCGATCATGGTGTTGGGCCGTGAATGCGATCTCTAGAGCAGGAGCACCCAGACCGTCCAGTCAACGCTGTGATCTGGCCGTTGCGGCCGGTGCCTGGAACGCTTGTTTCCCCGCACCTTGAGGCCGGAGGCGCCCGGAGGCCGACCCGGTGATCTTGTATTGAAGCGATCCGTCGGGAGCCAAGGCGGCCTTGTAGGCGTCTCCCGTGGAGGCCAGCTCGATCATGGCGGCCATCTTCTGGCTGCGCGCTTTGTAGCTCTCCTCGATCTTGGCCTTGAGCATCAGGTTGAGCTGCGATCGGCTGATCGGTCGGGCGAGCTTGACGTTGCCGAGCGCATCGAGCTTCAGGTCTTTTCCGTCGGCTTTGAAGCTTTCGATGTTGGCCGTCCCCTCCACGACCGTGGCTTGAACATTCAGATCGCCAGCGTCCGCTTGGTCGAGCGTGAGTCCGCCCCAGCCGGGAATGTCGAGCTTGGTCTTGCCATCGCCGATGCTCATGGCCTCGATCGTCAGCGTGACGCTTCCGTTGGATTCGCTGACCTCGCTGGGCATCGCGAAGGTGATCTCGCCGTCGACCTTGCCGGTTACGGGGATCTTGGTGAATCTTCGGAGTGCCAGGATCTGCTTGAGCTCGATATCCGAAACCTCCGCGTCGATCTCAAAGTTCTTTTCCCCGATCGCGACGTCACCTTGAGCGTTCCCGCCAGCGAGCTCGGCGTCGAAGCTGAACGACTTGTTATCCGAGAGGGCCGACAGAATAGAAGCTCGCACCGTGAGCTCATCGAACACGACGTCGACGGCTGGTTCATCCCCTTTGGCCGGCAGGACCAGGCGCACCCCTTCCAGCGTCACGCCGCTCAGTCTCGAGGGGCTCAAATCGATGATCTCGAGCCCATAGCCGCGCTCGCCGGCCTCTTCGACGAGTCGATCTCGCAGTCGCTCGTAGGGGAAAGTCCAATAGGCGAAGACAACGAAGCAGAACATGAAAAATACGGGGTACCCCGCCCACCTGAGCACCTTCCGCCATGAAACCTCGGGCAACTTCTCGGTCAATCTCTCCCAGGGAATGTCGACCATGGACTACTCCTCCGCCTCGGAGGGGCCACCCTCACGATCGTAAGCATTGACCGCGAGCTTGGCGCTGTAGCTCTTTCGAAGCCGTCCGCCGTCCAGTTGAATTCGCTCGATGGCGACTGGATAGGAGCTGTTCTTGATGTCCGCCAGCATGTCAATCAAGGGCCGAAGCTCCACGGTGGGCAAGGATACGCGAACCGAACGACGGCTGTAGCCGCCCATGTCGAGCTTGGGCTGGTCGGTGATCGACAACCCGCTCACCCCGTATTGCTGGGCGCTTTCTTCGAGGAACCCACCAAGCGATGGAGTCTTGCGGTTGTAGAGGCGGTCGACGGCACGCCGCTCGGCTTTCTGTTGTTCGAGGCGTGCCTCGGACCGATGGATGTCGCTGAGGACTTCGTTGATGTCGACGTTCTCAGCCTCGATGTCTGAGATGCTTGCCAGCAGCAGGTACATCGGCAGGACGACCGCCATAGATGCAAAAACGGACCCCATGATGACGAGCAAGCGTCGTTCGCGTTGGTTCAGCGTATCGAACCAGCCGCGCAGATTGTCGAAGGCGTCGCCAAAAGCCATCTCAGTCTCCCTCAGCGGTGGTTGTGGGCCCGCTTGGGCAGTCGATCTTGACGACTACCTTATAGTCTTTGCGGTCCTCTGCTGCAGTCGAAATGGAGCCCTTTTCGGCCTCGGCGAAGCACCGATGACTTTGGAGCTCGTCGACGATTCGATCGCGTTCAGCGATGGATCCCACCCTTCCTTGGATCTCGAACCGGCCGCTGTTGCCTTCGTCGTCGATCTCGATGAGAAGTCGGCGGGTGTCGTGTTGAATATCGGTTGGGATGCCCTCGGAGATCGCCTCCAACACGTCGTACGCGTCGAATCTGGGTAAAGGGTCGTCCACCCTTGGCCCGGCGGTGAGAAGCTCTCGCGCGTGCATGGCGCTCTGCGTTTCCTCCCCGAGAAGATCTGCGCTCACCGAGGCGAGTTTCTCCACGAGTTGCTCGTGCTCGGTCTTGGCAACCCGATAGCGAGCGAGCAGGGAGACACCGAACGAAAGCATGACGGCCGCCGCGCAAATCGCAATGAGGCGCAGGTTCTTGCGGATCTGCCCCGCTCTAGCCTTCGAGGCGAACTCGCCTTGGCGGAGGTCGAGCTTCTTCTTTCGAATGGTCGCTCGCGCGGCCAGCGCTGCCGCCCGCGCGAACTTCGGTGCGCTTTCGTCATCGGCGCCGGGTGCGGATGGTAAGGGAACGACGCCGCATTCGATGCCGAGTTGGCTCGAAAGCCATTGCCTGGCGCTCTCCATTGGAGCCGTTTCGCCGGACAGCAGGATTAGATTGGGCTCTTCGGAGCGCTGGGCTCGGTAACTTGCGAGCGTTCGCTGGAGCGACGACCCGAGCTGCTCGCGGCGCCCCGACTCGACCAGATTCATCCCTCCCGATACGGTACGTGCAAATGTGCACTCGCCCTCAGTGAGCACGCAGAAGTCGGTGTTCTCGGGTCCGACGTCGATCACTAGCAAAGTGCGATCTCGCATCGACTCCGGCAGCAGCGGCCCGAGGCCGTCGAAGGCAGACGCGCCGACCGCCAGCTCTTGGGGATTCACCCCAGCTGCTTGAAGCTCACGCAACCGGCTTGCGACCATTCCCTGGGGAACGGCGACCGCCATGATCTGAACGTTCGCAGCATCGCGGCCGACGATTTGATGATCGATGATCGCGTTTTCGATCTCGAATGGCAGCACGGATTCGAGCAAGCCGGGCAACACCTCGGCGACTTTCTTTTCGACTCCCGCGGGCAACTCGATCAAACGGAGGGAAGCCGACTGGCCGTCGAGCGCCGCGATGATCCGATCCGGGGCTCGCGAGCTTTCGCTGATGACCTGCCGTACCGCCGTTCGAAGCAGTTCGACTGCGGCCTCGGAATCGTTCGAGCTAGGGAGCGCGGCCTCGGCATAGCGCTCCATCTCGAACCCGCGCAGGGTCGTCCGCAAGAACGCCCCTCGGACGGCCCGCGGTGTCACTTCTAAACCAAGAACCAATGACATCTCAATTCACCCGATAGTAGTGGAAAACCCCCAAGCCCGGCATCCGTCCGGCATTGGGTGGTGGTGGAACCCATCGTTCGTGGAAGTTGACGACAGACTCGATACGCACCTGGGAGTTTCCAACCTGTCCGGTCGCCACGATGGTGAAAATCCGAGCCGCCGTCGCGAAAGTACGCCCAAGCACCTCGCGTTGCGCTTCGGTGAGCTCGACTGGAACGAAAAGAAGCTCGCTCTCCTCGCCGAGAAAACCCTGGAGCATTCCATACAGGTCTTTGGATCCGCTCTTGCCTTCGATGAAGCCGATGAAGTCTGCAGGCTGCGTGAAGAGGGGAATCGGAATCAGCATTCGCACGGTACTGAGGATCTGCGTGAACTTGATCGCCTCGAGGGGGTCGGCGCAAAGTGTAGTTTCGGGAACCTCTCCGCAGAGGCGCGCGAGCAACACCTGAGGGTTGGCCTCGTTGACGTTCACCAGGCCGGAAGCGTAGATCGTGACAATCCTGGACTCGGGGTCGTTCGGAACCGGTTCGACGAAGGTCGCCCAAAAATCGTCACTGAAGCCGCGGACCAGTCGCAACTCCTGGATCGAGTCGAATGGGGCATTCTTGTTGCGGTACGAGTCCCCGTATAGTTGATAGATCGAGTCATCCTCTGTGCCAGTGCCCCCAGTGCGGGTCGTCGCGGCTCCTGGGTCGAAGTCGGTTCGCTGGATGTCGCGGTCCCACCAGTCGATGACGGCAGAAACGACGTCCTGTCGGGTGGTGATGTTGCCGTTTTCATCTTGGTTGGAGAATAGGAAATCGTACGGGTTGTCCGGTTGGTAACCACCAGTGAGCGAGAACAGTTGCACTGCGACGCTGTTGCGTGCCCGTTCGCCATCGAGGAAAAGAGGATCATTCAAGTTAATCTTTCCGTTCTCGCTGACCACCACAATGTTGCAGGTCCCCGGGATTCCGTCGAAACCCGTCGTGTCGCCAAAGTCGACCCCGAGCTGGGTGAGCGTGTCTCGCTGGTCCTCCGGCGTGCAAAACGGCGACAAGATTGCATTCGCAAAATCCCACACCGGAAGCTGTGGCGCAGCACGGCCGGTGGCCGCTTGATAGAGCGGGTTGACGAAGCGACGGATCTCCGGCTCCTTCGCGGTGAGCAGCCTCGTCAGGTTCGTTGCGCTTTTCGCCAAGTACTCTGCTTGGAGCGCGTCGCGTTGGGCCGTCGAGACTGCAAACGCGGTGCCCGTTGTCTGGTGCATGTCCGCGAGCATCACCGCAAGAATCGCCACCGTGGTGATGGCGACGATGAGAGCGACCCCTTCCTCGGAGCTCTTTGGGCGTCTGTTCGTAACTTGCGATGTCATGGGTTGTAGTTTGCGTGGTTGAGTGCGTAGTTGATCGGGATCGAGATCCGAGTGCCGAACGACTGGGTCTTTCCGGATCTATGTGGATCTTTGACGGTGAGCCGTACTCGCACCTGAGAGGGCAAGCGATTCGGCTGTGCGAATTGATCGTCGGTAGCCCAGCTTTCGACCCACTCGCTCAGCACCGGGTCGAAGTACTCGATGTTGAATTCCTCGACCCCCTTCACCAAGATCTGCGACTTTCCTCCTCGCCTCGGGTCCTCGTCAATTCGGTTTTGCTCGCGGCGTGCGAGAACGCGCTCACCCGGCTCATCGGGATCCTCGGTCACGAAATAGCTGATCTCGTTCTGGTCGGATTCATGGGAGTTGCGGTAGAGCCGGCGGTGAGAAAAAGACGTGAAATCGAGCCGATCGTCTTGGCCGCGGTCGGTACCGACGAAGGCGGTCCGGACGGTTTGGAGATCGGGTGAAGGATTTACGTGCGTCGACACAAACGCCATCGTGACCTCGCGAACGATTCTCTCGAGGGCCATGTGAACGGTTCGGTAGTGGTCCACATCGGACTCGACCCGTGCCTTGTTCAAGGCAGTCTGGGCAAATCCGCCGTAGATCATCGTCCCGACGAGCGCGAGGATCGTCACCGCGAGAATGATCTCGAGCAATGTGAACCCTCGCTTCATGAGCCCTCCTCGGTCGTGGTGGGCTCTTCCGCTCGCGCGGGCTGCTCGGAAACCAGAAACTGGATGACGTCGAAGCCTCTGTCCTTGTCGCCCTCTTTCCATCTCACCGATACGGTCGCCCGCCGCACTTGCTCTTCCAAGAAAGGCTTGAGGATCGGAAACCCTATTTGCAGTGCCATCAGGGCTAGATTGCCGGCTTCACCTGCAACGACGGTTTCGGGGGTTCCGCCTTGCTCCGTAATCGACTCATAAGTTTCGTTCAAACGTTGATTGTTCCGGTCCTTTTCGCTCAGCTCGTCGTCTGAGTCCTCGTCCGCTCCGAGTTCGGGCAAGATGATCCGCTCGACGATCCAGCTGCACTCGTAACCTTCGACCGGCGCGTGCTCGCAGCAGTTGTCGTCGTCGGCCTTGTCCACCAACGGGAGGCCTTCGATCGCGATCACCTCTTCGATCTCACCCATCTTGCAGCGGGCCAAAGTCGTCGCGACGTTCTGCCGTTTGGCTCGCTGCGCGACATTGGAGGCCCCGACCTCGCTCGAAAAGATCGCCGTCAGGGCGAGACCGAGGATCGCGACCGCAATCATCACTTCGAGCAATGTGAATCCACGGAGGTTCATAGTGAATCCCGGACTTCCCCTTCGTCATCGAGATCGGAAAGGGGTTCGTAGGCATAGGGATAGATGCGTGCGTTTCCGGTAAGCGGATGGATTTCGACGCTGTAGACGGTATCGCTTCCGTCTTTCAGCTGAACGACCGTGTGCTCGGTGACTCCACCAGGAAAGAAATACACGCCGCCTTCGCCCTCGGTGCGTGGCTGAGAGTCCCTCGGCGTCACGAGCGCGTGAATCGCGATCCCGTCACCGATGGGCTGGGGTTGGTAGCGCTTGATCGGTTCCCCTTCAAGCGTCGTGATCGGTGAGAACTCCGAGATCGGTGGAGGCTCGCGATCGAGTGGTTTTTCGATTCGCAGTCGCGCCAGCTCCCAGGGATCGACCGCCCCGCCGGTGTCGGATTCGAGCTGCTCGTGGTTGGCGATCGTCACGGGCGCCTCTGTCTCTTCGACCGCCATAGTGTTTTTCTCGAAGTCGAACTGAAGCCGGGTCGTAGTTCCGTGTGTGACCGAGCGGCTGTATGCGTACTGCGCAGCGCTCATCACTCTGAACGATGCCGATCGCAGTCGCGTCCGCGTCAGCGCCCCCACCCCGAAGGATGCCCCAGAGACCACCACGGCAATGATCGCTATCACCATGATCACTTCGATCAGGGTGAAGCCGCCGCGGGGTTGGGTTGGAGTGCGCTGGCGCATGGCTCTAGATGTCGTCTTCCGTGTTGAACTGCAGATCCGGTCCGGCCGAGACGACGCCAACGTCTCCGCCCTCGCAAGTGATTTGGAACTCGGTATCCCAAGCGTCCGTGGTTCTCTTGGAGCCATCGAGGTACCTCTCGCTCACCAGCTCTTCGACCGTCGGACAGCCCCGCGGGTTGTCCGCCACATAGAGCATGACCGCTGACCGCAACGCCTGCGCATCGGCTTTCGTGCTCTTGATCCGCGCTTTCCCCAGCTGCGGCAAAACCGCCACTGCAACGCCGGTAACCATCATTGCGAGGATGGTAATGACGATCATGATCTCGATGAGCGTAAAGCCTTCGCGTCGCCTCCGTCGTCCGAGTCGCTGCTGTCGGCGTGTGTCGATCGTGTCCGGCATGGAGCCTCCCGTTTGCGTCATTGAATGTTGTCGTCTTGCAGAAGCGAGCCGCTCGGGCCCGCAGAGATCACTTCGGCTTGTTCTTCGAAATAACCGGGGCATCGAACAGACAGGGGCCGGCCCCAACCGTCCTTCGGCATCGAATCGAGATAGTGTTTCTGAGAGCGGGGGGGATGAAGCAGCTCCGCGTTGGAGCTTGGGCATCGGCCCATGTCCGCCCGAAACCGGTCGATCGCTTGCTTCAATTGGGCGATCGCCACCTGAGTGTCGCGAACTCGTATGCGGTGGCGCGTGTACCGAATGAATCCCGCCCCTACCACCACGATCAGCGCCAGCCCCAGCAGCGCTTGCCAACGCGGGTTGCTGAGAGCCCCTCGCCAACGCCCGCCCCGCCTTTCCCAAGGCAGCGAAATGCGTTCTCTTTTTCGCCGACGCGCCAAAACAGTCCCTCATTGAATCATCTCGTTGAGCTGTAGCAGTGGCATGAGGATGGCAAAAGCAATGCCGCCAACGACGGCGCCCATGACCACGATGAGCAGTGGTTCGAGGATCGACGTCATCGCGCCCACGCGGACCTCGACCTGTTGGTCGTAGGCGTCCGCCACATGGATGAGCATTTCCTCGAGCTGACCCGACTGTTCGCCTACCGCGATCATATGGGTGACGATTGGCGGAAAGCGGTCCCCCTCCCGGAGGGGCCTAGCAATTCCTTCTCCCTCGCGAACGCTTTCCCGAGCGTTTTCGACCACCCGCATCAGCTCGGTGTTGCCAAGCACGTTGCGGGTGATGTCCATCGCGGTGAGAACCGGCACCCCACTGGCGAGCAAGGTTGCCAAGGTTCGGGAAAAACGAGTCACGGCGACCATCGTCAACAGAGGCCCAAAGAGGGGAACTTCGAGGACGAAGATGTCCCACTTCTTGCGACCCTCCTCGGTGTTGCGCCAGCGCCGAAACCAGTAGATACCGCCTGCGAGCAGAGCTCCAAGCAACCACCAGTAGTTGCTGAACAAGTTGCTGACCCAGATCAGCAAGCTCGTGTACCAAGGCAGTGACTGGTTGAAGTTCTCGAAGATCGCGGTGACCTTGGGCACGACGACGGACATCATGAGAAACAAGATCAAAACCACGACGACCGCCATCACGATCGGGTAAGCGAGCGCACCGCGGACCTTACTTTGGAGCCGCGTCTGATCGTCCAAGAAATCTGCGAGCCGTGCCAGCACCTCTTCGAGCGTTCCGGATGCTTCGCCGGCCGCGACCATGTTCACGTAAAGCGTCGGAAAGATCTTGGGGTGCGCTTTCATCGCGTCGGCTAGGTTCGCGCCCTCGTTGACCTGGTTGCGGGTATCGGTGAAAGCCGTCTTGAGCTCGGGGTGATCGAGCTGATCGATGAGAGCGCTCAACGCTTGAACCAGCGGCACCCCTGAACGCAAGAGGACCGACAGTTGCCGAGTCGCGATCCCCACATCCAAGGTCGTGACCCTGCGAAACAATTTTCCGAAGTCGATGTCTCGAGCGGCCTTCCTGACAGCCTCGGACTGTTCGAGGATCTCGGTGGCCAAGATCCCGTCCCGCTTCAAAACGTTGCGTAGAGCCTTGGCGCTGTCCGCGTCGCGGACTCCCTTGACCGACTTGCCTTTCGCATCGAGACCTCTGTACGCGTAGACCGCCATCGCTTACACCTCGGCGGCTTGGGTCGCTGCGAGCACCTCTTCGACACTCGTGACTCCAGCGATGACCTGGCGCGCGCCATCATCACGCAGCGGTCGCATACCCTGTTGTTGCGCGACCCGCTGGATGGTCTTCGCGTCACTGTTGTTCAAGATCTCGCGACGGACCGGCTCGTCGATCAACATCATCTCGAAGATCCCGATGCGGCCCCGATAGCCCGTAGCGCTACATGCGTCGCAGCCCCCCGGGTGGAAGAACTTGAGGCTGCCCGTGCTCGTGGGCTCGGGGAGCGTGGCGGGATCGGTGCTGCCGAGCACGGTTGTAGCGGCCACTTTCTTGAGCTCGCCGAGCTTTTCTTGAGCTTCGGATGTCTCGATCCCCAGCTCGAGAAGATCCTGCGCCGTCGGCGTGTACGGAATCCGACACAAGCCACAGAGTCGCCGAACGAGTCGCTGAGCAAGCACCGCCATCACCGACGAGGAGATTTGATAGGGTTGCACGTCCATGTCGACGAGGCGGGTGATCGCGCTCGGCGCGTCGTTAGTGTGGAGCGTGGAAAGTACGAGGTGGCCCGTGAGAGACGCGTGAATGGCGATCTCCGCCGTCTCGGTGTCGCGAATCTCGCCGACCATGATCACGTCTGGGTCTTGTCGGAGGAAGCTTCTCATGCCCGAGGCGAAGGTGAGCCCGATCTTCGGTTGCACCTGCATCTGCCCGATACCTCGAAGCTCGTATTCGACGGGATCCTCGGCTGTGAGGATGTTCTTTTCAGGGGTGTTGATCTTGTTCAGGCACGCATACAGAGTCGTCGTCTTACCGGAGCCGGTTGGGCCGGTGACCAATACGATCCCGTTCGGACGCTGGATCAGGTGCTCGAGTTGATCGAGCTCGCGTCTCGCGAAACCGAGGTCGATCAGGTTGAGCAGGACCTGCTCTTTGTCGAGAAGACGCATCACGACGCGCTCGCCCTTGGCGGTTGGTATTGTGGAAACACGAACGTCGACCACCTTGCCGGCGATTTTCTTCGTGATGCGACCGTCCTGTGGAAGCCGCTTCTCGGCGATGTTGAGACCGGCCTCGATCTTCACGCGGCTGACGATCGACGCGAGGAAGCCACGATTGGCTTCCTTTCGCGGCACCAATCTCCCGTCGATGCGATATCGCACGACGACCTTTTCGTCGGTGGGCTCGATGTGAATGTCGGAAGCTCGCTCTTTGACTGCGGTGTAGAACAGGTTGTTGACCCAGCGAATGACCGGCGCTTCGTCGGTCATATCGATCAAATCGCGGAGCTCTTCGACTTCTTCGCCCTCTTTAGCGTCGGCCAGTGCGGTTTCATCTTTGCGCTCGTACACACGGTTGATCGCGTCGTCGATTGCCTCTTCGGACGCGGCAACCGCAACGATCGTCTTGCCCAGCAGAATTCGGAGGTCGTCGATGGGGAAGGGGTCGAGCGGATTTGCAACCGCGACGCGAACCGTGTTGTCGGACTCACCCAGCGGAAGAACCCTGTTCTGGCGTGCGAAGTTGATCGGAACCGTATCGATGAGCTCCTCGGGAATTTGCTCTGTCGCGATCCTTTCGACGAACTCCATGCCCACCTCGTCGGCGAGCGCCCTGACGACCTTGCCATCCTCGACGATGTGGGTCGCGACGAGGAAGTCACGCAGATCGACCGCGCGCTCGGCGGCGCTTTCGAGCGCGTTCTCGAGCCTATCGGGCTCGAGCGCCCCGCGGCGCACCAGGATTTCACCGATGTAGCGCTGCTCAAAGCTCATCGGCTAGTCCTCCCGCACTCCTTCGTTCGTGGGACTCAGCGGCGGTTCCTCCTCGGTGGGCTGCTCGACCGTCGCCGCCGACTCGGCGTCTGTCTCCGGCTCGATCACGTCGGGCTCCTCGGGTGCAGACTCAGGCTCAGGCTCGGGCTCGACGTCCGGAGCGATTTCCGGCTCGTCCGGGACCACCACTGGGGGCGGTGGCGCTCCAGCGCCTTCCTGCAAGTCGGCCTCCGTCGGCTCCGTGGCTTTCCGCTCGATGTCTTCCCTCGCCTCTTCCCCGTTGGGCCCGATCACGAGGGTCTCTTCCTCGAGCTGGGGCTCGGTCGGCACGTACGACCCGATCGGCGCACGTGGCACGTGGTCCGGTGGGGGTTCGAGCTCGGCCGCGAGAGCGAGTCGAATCTCTTCTTCGACCGTGTCGATCTCGTTGATGATTTCCGAGACGACGCCGCGGGTGCGAGAGTAGTCGATGTGGGGTGTGAATTTGTCTTCGCCGAAGACGAAATAACGGTCGATCATCTGCTGCCGTTCCTGCATCTTGCGTTCGAAGATCTCACGAAGATCGCCAGGGTCCCGAATGATGTAGGGCGTCAGGATCAGCAGCAGGTTGGTCTTTTTCTTCTGTTTGTTCGTCTTTCGGAACAGGGCACCGAGAATCGGGATATCACCGAGGACCGGGACTTTGTCTTCCGTGTTTTGAATCGCGTCGCGCATCAGACCGCCGATGACGATGGTTTGCTGATCGCGGACCATGACCTCAGTTCGTGCGGTTCGACGATTGATCGACACGACCCCCAACGTGCCCGAGGTCGCGCCCTGCTCGGAGATCTCTTCTTCGATTTCGAGCCGAACCTCGTTGTTCTCGTTGATGTGCGGGACGACTCGAATCGTGGTGCCTACGTCCTGACGGGCAACGCTTCCCAGACCGCCCGTCAAACCGGCAAGAGCTCCGAGGTCTTGTCCCCCCTGTGCAGCGGTCCCGAGCGCACCGAGGCTCCCAAGGCCTGCGAAGGTGCCTGGCGCCACGCCGTTTGTCTGAAGTGGAATGTTCTCGCCAACGCTGATCTCGGCTTCGGTATTGTCGATCGCGATGATGTGCGGTGTCGAGAGAACGTCTGCATCACCCGTGGACGCGAGCGCCGTCACTACCACACCGAAACCCGGAACCGAGAAGCCAACCAACTGTTGCGAGTTCTCGATGGTCGGGCCACGCACGCCGAGAGCGAGGCCGGTCAAGTTGTTCTGGGTGATGTCGATCGAGGATGGCGCGTTGAACCCGAACAGCGAGAGGGACCCGTCGGTCGGGAAGTTGCCGGCGCCGCCATGAAACGCAAAGCCAAGCTCCGAAGTTCGCTCTACGCCGAGCTCCATGACGACCGCTTCGATGAACACCTGCTTGCGCGGTGCGTCGAGGCGTTCGATCACCCGCTTGAGCGCGGTGTAGTCATGAAGCGACGAAGTGATGACTAGCGCGTTGGCCGGCTCGTAAGCAGTCACCGCGACAGTGCCCTCGAACAACGACCCTGTCGCGACTTGCCCTGCGGCTTGCCGGGCCTGGGCGGCGCGGGCAGCTGCTCCACCAGGCGTCGGTCGAGGGCTTGCCGCGCCTACCAGTGCAGTCAGTGCCCCTGCGATGTCCGCGGCCGCCCCATGTTGGACGTAGTGGACCTGAATGCGGCCTTCGCCCTCGAGCGGTACATCGAGTTGGCGGATCATTTCGAGGATGCGCAAGTAGGCGCGCTCGGTTGCAATGATGATCAGGGAATTCGTCCGCTCGTCGGCGATGATGTTTCGAATGGCGCTTTCCGCTGACACGGCGCCGATCACTTGCGCAGCGGTGGGGGCCGCGCCCTTACTGTCCTTTGCTCGCTGTACTGTTCGTTTCGCTCCCGTTGCCGTCGTCGCAGCGTCATCGGCAGGGAAGATCTCGAGGAGCCGTGCGGCAAGCTCACCAGCATTCGCGTAGTGAATCGGCTCTATCCAGGTCTGCGTTCCGCTTCTCGGCAAGTCGACCGCTGCGATGAGCCTAAGCATCCGACGGATCTGGGACCCGGTGTCGGTGATGATCAGCATGTTGGTGGGCCCGTAAGACGTGATGCTCCCCTCACGGGATGCAAATCGAACGAGCAGATTGGTGACATCGTCGGCAGAGACGTTCTCGAGGTGGTGCATTCGGGTGACATAGCGATCGGAAGCAGGAACGAGGGTTCCGTCCGTGTAGAGCGGAATCGTGTTTCGTTCGATACCGCCGAGCTCTTCGATCTTGAGGTATCGGCCGGCGGGAACAACCGTGTAGCCATTGACCTCGAGAACGGAGAGGAACGCTTGGTACGCCTCTGCGACGGTCACCTTGGTTGGAGCAAACACGGTCGCCTTAATCGTCCGAAGCTTGCTCGGCAAAATGAAGCGTCGTCCAGTCATGTTCGAGATCAATCGAACCAGGTCGGACAGCTCGGCCTCCTCCAAGTTGAAGGTAACTTTCGTTCGCGGCGACATGGCCTTGAACTCGACCCCAGTCTCGAACTGCGGAAGCTCCAGATCCTCGGTCCCTTGGACGACCGTATCGACGCCTTCGGCTTCTTCAGCCTCTGGCTTCGGAGCCGACCCAAGTGGGACCGGTGCGGTCGGTAACCTCACTGGCGGAGGTTTGGGTTTCGCTTCGTCTTCTTGGGCTATCGCTTCGTGTCCTGCACTGAGCAAGAGCGATCCAATGACCAAGCACACAAAATGTTTTTGTAACTTCACGATGATTTCCCGCCTCGGATTGCCTGCAGTCGCATCATTGAATGTTGTATTCAATGGTCATTTCTTTGTTCTGCCTCTTCACAGCGAGGCTGAGCGCATCCGCCGTGCGCAAGCGCGAATAAGCCTCGAGTGCCGTGTCGGGGCTGGTCATGTCAAAACCGTTGATCGTTCGCAGCATGTCGCCATTACGAATTCCGAGCTTGCCGAGCAAACTCATTCGACGAATGCCATAGAGCTTCACACCTACGACGCGCCCGTCCTCTTCATGCGGTATGACGCGCGCGGTCTTCATGATGCTTCCCTGATTCGCGAGCACCTTGTCGACGACACTCCGTTGAATGTTGAACTTCGTGTCGCTGATCTTTTCGATCCCTTGGTCGAGCTCTTCGTCGCTGAGCCCTGCGTTCCGATCGTTCAAAATGGTGCTGACCCTCTCGGCCGTTGCCGGAAGTGGCTTTGCCACAGCTTCTTCCTCTGCGAACATCGAAAGCTCACAAGCACCGGCCCCAGCAGCTTGAACGACCACGCTTGACGCGCGCACGGAAAGGACATACGAGCCGTCGACGTTCGATCCCTTACGATAGAGCATCGTCTTGCCCTGATTTCCCGCGATCGCAGCGAACGACCACTCGGGATCGTTGGGGCTGACGACCGAACCAACGAGCCTTAGCGTGCCGGTGCATCGCGGTGCCGGCCTCGATGGATCCCACTCGCCTGCGGGAGGCGCGCCCGGAATGGCTTCCGCGACGGGCTCGAGTGTGAGATCCCCTCGAGACGAGTCGAAGATGTTGCGCTTCAGGATCACGGCTGGGTCTCGTCTGCGCAGAAACTCCGGATTCGTGGCGATTCGCGCGCCCACTCGCGGTCCGTCCTTGGCCTCCTCCTTGTCGAGAAGCTCCGCCGCAAGAACACGTGTCGTGCCCTGCGCTAGGAAGAAAGCGCACAGCGCCAGCGTTGCGAGAATGATCGCTGTCGAAAATCGTTGTTCGCGCGGGTTTGCCACCGGTTTGTACTAGAGCAACGCCCGTGCCGAGTTTGATCCGAGAAAAACCCAATGATCTCTTGGGTCATTGCCTGAGACGCGAGTCGTTTCTGCGACAACGTGGCGGGCCTTTGGGGGTGCGTTTGACAAATTGACACGGCAGGCCTGACGAAGTGCTCAGGCTGCCTCGTCTCCCTTTTCGGCGCCGAGCTTTCGATAGATCGTTCGCGCAGAGATTCCGAGCAGTTGAGCCGCGAGTTGCTTGTCGCCTGCCGTGTGCTGGAGCGTGCCCTGGATCACGCGCCGCTCGACCTCGCTCAGAGGTGTCCCAACCGAAAATGTGAACGCATCGACCTGTGGCTCAGCGCGCGCCACGGGGTCAGGCAGGTCGCCGAGCTTGATGACTCCGCTGGTATTGAGAACAACCGCTCGCTCGACCACGTTTTGGAGCTCTCGCACGTTGCCGGGCCAATCGTATGCGACGAGCCGCTCGAGCGCCTCCCCATCGACGGCGAGCGGCTCTTTTTGGTTCTTGATGCAGTACGTTTCGACGAAGTGCTCGGTGAGCAAGGCGATGTCTTCGCGGCGGGCTCGGAGCGGCGGGCTCGTAAGCGCGATGACGTTCAGACGGTAGTATAAATCTTCGCGAAACTCGCCTGTGTCAACCGCGGCGCGCAGGTCGCGGTTCGTCGCTGCGATGAGTCGGAAGTCAGCGTTCTTGGTCTGACCGCCGACCGGTTGGTACTCGCCCTCTTGCAACACGCGAAGCAGCTTTACTTGAACGGCGGGTGACAGCTCACCGATTTCGTCGAGAAACAGGGTGCCACCTTCTGCCTCTGCAATGCGCCCACCACGACGTGCAATTGCGCCCGTAAACGCGCCCTTTTCGTGACCGAAAAGCTCGGACTCGACGATCGTCTCGGGAAGCGCCGAAAGATTGACGCCCACGAACTTGCCGCGTCCGCTGTGTTCGTGGATGAAGCGTGCAAGCAGCTCTTTGCCGGTCCCGCTCTCACCGAGAATCAATACGTTCGCCGACGACGGCGCTGCTTGCGTTGCGATTTCGAGGGCGTGCCGCAGGGAAGGCGCCGACCCGACGATATTTCGATCGCTCAACTGCGACAGTTGTTGGCGGAGGTCTTTGTTTTCGACGACGAGTTGGTGACGCTCGGCCGCTTTGCGCACCGTCTTCACCATTTGTATTCGCTTGAGTGGCTTCTCGACGAAGTCGTAGGCTCCCGCCCGCATCGCGTCGACCGCTTTTTCGACCGTACCGAACGCGGTCATCAAGACGACCTCGGCGTCGGGCACGACCGTCTTCAACGCTTTGACCAACTCGATGCCGTTCATCCCTGGCATCATCAGGTCGCTGACGACCACGTGGACCGCGTTGTGTCGACACACGTCGAGCGCCTTTTGCCCGCTCGCGGCGGTGAGGACGGCAAAGCCCTCTCGTTCGAAAATTCTTCGCAGCGACTCGATGTTCGGTGCCTCATCGTCGACCACGAGAACGGAGATTTCGTTTGAATCGGTCATGCGAGACTCTCTGGCAACCAGTGTTGACACAATGTCAGCAAATGACAAGTCGTCTGCGTTCATTGTTGCCGGGTAAACCATTGTAATTATTCGTGTTTCTGGTGTGAGCGGCCATGCAGCCGGCTCGCGTCCGGTCAACGGTGCAATCCGCGGGCCAGCTCAGAACAACAGCGGGAGCTGTGGCCCGGAAGGCTCGGCCGGGTCTTGGGCCACCTCGGGAGTTTCGTCCCGCTCGCGGTGCAGCCCGAGCCGATCGCAGTGCAGCGCGAACAGTTGCTCGATGGCTGCCCATCGAGCCCCCTTGCCGACCATTCGGGAGCCGAAGTTACTGTCGCTGGTCCGACCGCCGCGGACATCGCGGATTGCGCTCATCACCCGTGGGTGCCGCAATGGGAACGCGTCGGCCAACCGCTCTTCGAAGATCGGGCCGACTTCGAGCGGAAGACGCAAGAGGATCTTGAATGCATGCTTGGCGCCCGCGTCACGTGCGCGTTTCAGGATGTCGGGAATCTGATCGTCGTTGAGTCCCGGGATGATCGGGGCGACCCCGACAGCCGTATCGATGCCGGCCTCCGAAAGCAGCCGAAGCGTCTCGAATCGCTTGCTTGGAGAGCTAGCGAATGGCTCGATCGCGCGCGCGTACTCATCGTTGGCAAACGGGATGCTGAGCGCGACGCGACACGGAGCACTTTTTTGGAGCTCCTGGAGGACGTCGATATCGCGCCGAACGAGCTTTCCCTTGGTGATGATGGTGACTGGATTGGCGTAATCGACGCAGGTTTCGAGACACCCACGTGTTAAGGCGTAGTATGCCTCGAGTGGCTGGTAGCAATCGGTGTTGCCGGAGAACGCCACGACCTCACCACGCCAAGATTTCTTTTGGAAGGTCGCCCGTAAGCGTTCTACGATGTTCACCTTCACGATGATCTGCCGGTCGAAGTCCGTGCCCGCGCCAAAGCCGAGATAGGGATGGGTCGGACGCGCGTAACAGTACGCGCACCCGTGAAAACAACCGCGGTACGGATTCACGCTCCAACGAAAGCCCACGTCGGGGCTCTTGTTCTGCGCCAGGGCGGCCTTGGTGTGCTCCTCATGCACGCGCAGGTCGGCGGGCGGCGGTGCGCCCTCCCATTCCAGATAGGCTTCCTCGAAGCGGTTGGGTGGATTATCGCGGTAACGCGGCACTGAACAAAAGTACAGTATCCTCCACGATCGCGCAATGGGGATAGTCCCGCACTAATCTGCGTAGGGGATAGCTTCACAAGTTTCGTGGGCGCCGTGCCAGCGCATGAGCGTCGTTTGGGGCTTTCCGTCTTCGTCGTAGCTGATGACGGCGTAAGTGAGGCCGCTGTGTTGGCCTAGATATTGAAGGTCGAGGTTGATCATCTTCACCCATGTCCCGGTGTTGACGAGAATCCGGTCGTTGGGGAGCTGCAGGTATCGGGGGCCATGACTGTGGCCGACGATGAGGGTGTGCGCACCGCGGATCTTGTTGAGGGCGCGAATCGCTTGCTCGTCGTATCCCCCACGTGCCACCTCGAAGATTTCTTCGCGCAGCAGCCGAGGAAAATTCACGAGGCGGTGGCGCCAAGCTTGAATCGTGAAGATGCGGTGACGTAGAAAGTATACGGTCGATCGCCATAGGAACTTCATAACGAATCGCGGATCGAGAAAAAGGGAGGACCACAAAAAGCGCCGAAGCGGCTGGATGCGATCCACGTGACTTCGAACTTCTTTGAGTGGATTCATGACTTCCAAGATCCACAAGCTTCCCCAGGGGAGGGCAAGAACTTCCGTGCCGTCACGACGGGTGCGCGTGATCTGCGAGTAATCCACCCGGTGGATTCGCTCGAATTGGTGGCCGTGGCGGATCTGAATCCCCTCGGGCAGATAGTACGTGTCCGACGAAGTCACGAAGCTTACGCGGTCCGAAGCTTCGCCAGGTGCGACGTATCGGCGAAAGAGCTCCTGGACCATGGGAAACCAGAGCTCGAGATCGTGATTCCCGGGTAGATAGGTCACCCGATTGTTGGGCTTCTGAAGGAACTCTTTGATCGCCAGCACGAATTTGGGATGCCCGTCGAGGCACTGCTGAAGCTTGGCGACCGCGATCTCCTCGGTCACCTCGATCGGCCATTGGTTCGCGATCTTCACCTTCAGCAGGTCGAAGATGTCACCGTTCAGGATGAGCTCGACGCTACCGTCCGGCTCAGCCAACTTATCATAGTGTTCGACCAGCTCGGCGAAGCGATCGTCATGGATGAAGTCCTCAAGCGGGTTCAGTTGTCCTCGCCGGGTTCCTGTTCCCAGATGCAGGTCGCTCAGCACGATGCGATAGAGCTTCATCCCAGCTACCCCCAACCGATGGGGTAACGCGAAGCGCGCCGGCAGGCCAGCTTCTTACAGACCGCTCGATTTCAGGCTCTGGTCTTCGTCCTCGGTTAGCGGGAAGTGAAGGCCACACTCTCGCTTTTTGCCGAGGATGCGCCCGTCGCGGGGATCCATCTCCTCGGTCGTTGGAATCGTGGAATGGTGGTCACCGATCGACCGGTACCCCTGCTCGACGAGCGGGTGGTGCGGCAAATCGTGCTCGTCCATGTAGCTTTCGATATCCCTGGAGGTCCACCGCAGGATCGGATGGATCTTGATCCTTCCGTCTTGTCGGTCGATGCGGCGCAGACCGGCGCGGTGCTCGGTTTGCTCTGCTCGAACGCCAGCCATCCACGCCTCTGCACCCAAGTCTCTCAACGCGCGTTGCATGGGTTCGACCTTGTTGATCTGCAGGTATCGCTGAACGCCATCCTCGCCTTGCTCCCAAAGCTTGCCGTAGAGTGCCTCTTGGCGTGCCGCCGACATCGTCGCCGAGTAAAACCGGACATCGAGATCCAGGCGTTTGATCAGGTCCTCGGCAAACGTATAAGTTTCCTCGAAGAGGTATCCGGTATCAACGCAGACGATGGGCGTTCGAGGAGCAATGCGATGGATCAGGTGCAGCATCACGCCAGAAGTGGCGCCGAAGCTCGTAGACGCGATCAGCCGTTCTCCATAGCGCTCGTGCGCCCAGGCGATCAGCTCCTCGGGCGTCGAGGCCTCGAGGGCTCGATTGTCTCGATCCAAGTCGGCGTCGACGGCTGCGATGCGGGCGGCTTCCATGGTGGTCCGGAGTAACTTGACAAGTCTGGTGCAGTTTTGCAACGCGTCGAGGGCTTATACGGCTATCTAGTCACATAGCACCGCAAATTACAGCAAAATTAGCACTGCGAAGGGGTCTATATTCTTGATAATATAGATCAAGATTTAGCGCAGAGTGACGAATTCCTCCGCTGAGGTCGGGTGGATCCCGATCGTCGCATCGAAGACCGCCTTGGTGGCTCCGGCCTTCATCGCTACCGCCAAGCCCTGGATAATCTCGGCAGCGCCGTGCCCCGCCATGTGGCATCCGACCACACGGTCATCCTCAGCGTTCACGACGAGCTTGATAATGGTCCGTTCTTTTCGCTCACTCATAGTGAGCTTGAGCGGTGTGAATACCGAGCGGTAGACGCGCACATCCGGACAATGGTGCCAGGCTTCCTCCTCCGTCAGGCCCACGCTGGCAAGCTCTGGCTGACAGAAGACCGCGGTCGGAATATTTCGATAGTCGATGCGGAAGTCGCTCTCACCGAAGAACCGATGGGCGAAGTGCATGCCTTCGGCAATGGCCACGGGGGTAAGCTGGACGCGGTCGGTTACGTCGCCCACGGCGTGGATGGACGGCACCGAGCTCGTGTAGTCGTCATCGACTACGATGCCTCCCCGTGTGCCAAGCTCCACGCCGAGCGCTTGGAGTCCCAGCGCGAGTGTGTTGGGCGTGCGGCCGATCGCGAACAGAGGAAAGTCGGTTTCGAGCGTGTCGCCGTTGTCGAGCTTGGCTTCGATGCTGGAGCCGCTTTTGCGAAGCTCTTCCACCTGCATGTTGAGAATGATCCGGACACCCTTCGCCTCGAGCTCATCGTGAAGATGGCAGCGTAGATCGCGGTCGAATCCCCTGAGAATCTCCTCACCGCGATGCACGATGGTGACGTCGACCCCCAGCGCGCAGAACACCGAGCTGAGCTCTAGGGCGATGTATCCCGCACCCACCACCAGCATCCGCTTTGGTAGCGCTGCAAGGGAAAACACGGCATCCGAGGTCAATGCCAGCTCCGCGCCTGGAATGTCGGGCCCGAGGGGGCGGCCACCGGTCGAGATGAGGATCCGCGTCGCCGTTCGCTTGGCGCCTTCGATGCGAACTGTGTGTTCGTCGACTAGCTCTGCGCGGCCCCGAAACAGCTCGATCCCGGCGCGCTCTAGGAGCTCGAAGTAGATCGCGTTCAGTCGTGCGATCTCTCGGTTCTTGTTCTCGAGCAGGGTGTGCCAATCGAATGAAGCTTTGCCGAACCAGCCATAACCCCGTGCGTCATCCAGGTCGTACGCAAAGTGGGAGCCGTACACGAAAAGCTTTTTCGGCACACATCCAACGTTGACACAAGTCCCCCCGAGTCGGTCCATCTCGCAAATCGCGACACGCGCACCGAGCTCGCTGGCGATCCGAGCGGCTCTCACGCCTCCGGACCCGGCTCCGACGACGATCAGGTCGTAGTCATGGTGGATCATGATTTCGGGCACAGGTATGGCTCAGGGACCGCCTTGTTACCAGCTCGCGAATTCGCGCAGGGCCTGCACAATGGAGATCTCGGTGCAGCCGCCTTGGAGGAGGGTCATCGCGCCCTGTTCGGTAACCCCGACGTAGAGCTCGCGCTCATCGTCCGGGACCAGCGGCACGAGCCTTTCGTCGACACCCGATTTGGCCAGCAACGCGTTCATCGCCCGGACGAGCGCGCGGACTGCGACCGTACTGCTTGCCCCTGTTTCGTCTTCTTCGTCAGTGACCGCGCTGAAGTGCTCACCTGCCCGAAGCACGAGCGGACCTCCGTCGGTTCCGATTCGCTGCAATTTGACGGAAGAGACTTCGGAGTTGATGTTGGCGAGCGCCGCGACGATTTGATGGGCCGTCACAGAAAAGTGATCGTGATGAACGAAGAAGCGATCCCTTGCGCAACGGCGCGAAGCGACCGAGGCGTCTTCGCCTCCCCCATAGTACAGCTCGAGGATGTCCATTCGCCGGGAGTCGATTCGTTCTTCGCTGACATTCGACGCGATCGCTGCCAGTTGCTTGGCGTCGAGCTCGCAGGCCAGACCAGCGGCGTTCAGCAGGCTGACGAACTCTTCGTCGCGCTTTGAGTAGCCCGCTGGTTCTTCCTGCGAATGCAGGTCGTCCGCAGGCGGTGGCACCGACTCTTTCAGCGACGCGCTCATCAACCCCTGTATTAGTGTTCAACAAAAGAAGTCAAAGGTCGACCCTCTGACACAAGTTGGCACCCGTGAGACCCCTAAAGCGAAGAATTCCGGTTGGCTGCCCTCCTCAACCCGCACAGTTGTTCACTGGATTGCCTCAGGAATCATCGCTCCGGCACAGCACAAACCATGCAGACATTGGTTTGCCGCCTTTGAATGCGCGACCGATGTTGACGTGCTTCGAGACTCCCCGAAGGACGTCCCGGGTGCCGTTGTAGACGAAAGCCGACAGTCGGGAAGAGTTCGGTAGAATTTCCGGCCACTCGGTCGGTCGTCCCGGGGGGACACGTAGGTAGTCCACCAGAACCTCGCCTTCGACCTCGTAGGGGTAGGCGACGAAGTACCCTGGGCCAACGACCGTCTCGACGAATCCGCCACTTCGATTGTAACCCCAAAGCTCTTTGCTCATCGCCGCGTCGGGTCTGACGAATACCTTTGCGAAGTGAGAGAATGCCGGGAGCGAGTTCTTTCCGTAATGGACAACCTCTTCCATTGGCGGACGCGTCGGATCGACGATGTCGTCCAACGAGATCGGTTTGTGCCCCCGGGCCGCTTCGAACAGACGCGCTTGGTGCCTCCGGGCGAGCGTACGAATTTCGGAGATGCGTTGCTTGGAATCGAGGCTATCGAGGTACGCTTCCACCGCAGCGATGTCGGGGGTATCTTCACTCAGCAGCTCCTGGAGCTGTCCCATGAAAAACGTATGTCCGAAGTCCGGCGCGGCGGCAACTAGCGAATCGGACGGTGCGTGTGAATACCCACCAGTCTGGTAGTGTCGACCCGCAGCGACAGGAGCAAAGTAAACAGCTTGCGCATGCTTTCGTGGTCAAAGCCGAAGTCGCGAAGCTCGCGTCTGAGCACTCTGCCGGCCCGGTCATGGGTCACCTTCTTGGCCATGTCGAGCGCTTCCATCTGATTGATCCCCTCGGCGCTCGCGATTTGGCGAAGAATATCGACGTACTCGATGATGTGCTCTGAAAGCAACTCGTGGGGGATCGTCTTGCTATCGAGGACATTTCCCCTGGGGGACCTCGCCTCCACGACGAAGTGTTGCTCGGTCACGGAGATGTGAAGCGCGGCGTCGTGATCGACCGCGTCTTTGATCTTCGCGAGAAGCTCCCGGATGTTGGCGTCCCACTCGACGTGTTGCGCGTCGGAGCCGCGCGACAAGGTCCGCTCGTCGATTACCACCGCATCGAAGGACATGGCCGGAACATATCAGTTTCGCCTCGGCCTGCATCTTCCGGGCACGGGCTGCTATGGTCCGCAGATGGCCCCGGAGCTCAGCGAGCGTAGAGACCAGATCGTCTATCGATGGGACCTCGATAAGACGTATCTCCGAACGGATTTCGACACGCTTCGTGATCTCGTTCGTACGGCGTTCGAGCCTGCCTCTCGCAAACGTGCCTACCCTGGCGCCAGCACGCTCTTGCGGGAGATCCGCTCCACAGAGCCGGCAGCGATATTCATACTATCCGGAAGCCCCGAGCAAATGCGGAGCGTTCTCGAGGCGAAGTTGAGGCTCGACGGGATTCGATGGGACGGCCTCACGCTGAAACCAAGCCTACGAAACCTGGTGCGCGGTCGGTTTCGGTCTCTCCGAGATCAAGTGAGCTACAAGCTCACTGCCCTACTGCGCTCGCGGACGAACGTAGACCCGACGACCGACGAGATCATGTTCGGCGACGATGCCGAGGGGGACGCTTTCATCTACTCGCTCTATGCGGACATTGCCGCGGGCCGCGTGAGCCAAGAGCTTCTCATGCAAGTAGCAGAGGCGGCCCACGTCTACCCGGACGACATCCCCCAGATCGTGCGCATAGCAGCACGCGTGCCTCGGCGGGATGCGGTTCGGCGCATCTTCATTCATCTCGAGCGGGTCTCCTCTACGGTCGGCTTCAATGACTTCGGACACCGCGTTTGCCCCTTCTACAACTACTTTCAGCCCGCGCTAGTGTTGCTCGATGACGGAGCTCTCGATGCGAGTGCCGTGCTTCGAGTTGGCGCAGACTTGGTCGTCGCCCACACGTTCAACCCCGAAGTTCTCGGAGCGAGCTTCGATGATCTGCGGCGCCGAGGGTACTTGAGCAAGCGCGTAGTGGATCGAATCTCGGGGAGTTTCGACACCATCGTGCCAGCGACGTTTGGACAAGCTTCGGGCCCGCTGCGAGCGCTCGTGAGGACCATGGAAGAGGCGCGACCCGAGCTCCCCGAAGAAGTCGAGGTCGACGGGACGAAGGAAGACTACCTCAGCTTATTCAAGCGGGACCGGGCAAGGGCGCGCGCGGCCAAACGTCGTGCCGTCTGGACACGAGAGACGCCTCGCTAGCGAGGCTCGAGACCGAGCATGCCGAGCGCATCTCGTGCAAGCTCGCCGATCGTGGTCTTCTCCTCGTCTTCGAAGTCTTCCAGGGTCACTTCGCGGGGATCGCTGATGAGGCTTTCCAGGTCCGTTACCGCCCCCGGGTCTTGGAGTTGGGCGAGAGCTTCAATCGCGGCTGCTGCCACGTTGGGATCGGGATGCCCCAAGAACCTGCGGATCAGAGGCAGGGCGCTCGGTTCGCCGATCTCTGCCAACACCCAAGGGAGCTCGCACATCGCCGGGCCACTCCGTGAAACGTCTTCATGGGGCTCCCGTGCGTCGGCTTCGAGTGCGCGTTCGATGCCGCGGGCTACCTCCGCATAGCGTTCGAATCCGAGATCGCGCAGGGCCTCTCCGGCTGCTACTCGTACGCGTGGCTCGGGGTCGTCGAGGATCGCGATCAAGGCGTCCGTCATTCTAGGACCCGGGACCTGGGCGCAGAGGTCAGCCAACCTTTCCAAACGCATGGTTGCTTCGTCCCTGTCACCCATGCGCAATGCTTGCTCGGTTTCGTTCTCCAGCAGTGCGATCAGCTCTTCGGAGCTTCGGTTGCGAAGCAGTGCCGTCTCTGCGGTCCGCATCGCGCGATCCGCGTCGAATATTCGTCGTAGCTCGTCCGAAAGTGACATGTGAGCTCAGCCCTTCTCCGCTGCGGTGCGCAGCGGCTGGAGCTCTCGAAGCAGGGATCGCACGCGGTCCACGGCATCGAGAGGTTCATCTTCCCGATAGCGCCGTGTCAGCTTCATGTCAGGTGAAAGGCTCCACCCGGCGCTCGGGATTGCGACGAGAGGCGTCAATTTAGCAGGGTCGAGCGGGGTGTCCTCGCGAAGATACAAGGTAACACGTTCTGAATCAGCCTCGCACCCGAGTGCACGAAGCTCCCGAAGCGAAGGTTTGAGCGACATCACCCGCACGAAGTCACGGGCTGGTTGAGGCGGCGCGCCGAATCTCTCTTCCATCTCGTTCGCAAGGTCATCGACCGCCTCCTCGTCCGCGGCAGTCGCAAACCGACGGTAGAGCGACAGCCGCAAACCGATGTCGTCGATATAGTCTTCTGGAAGATAGTGCTCGACTTGCACGGAAAGCTCGGGGTCGACGTCGTGCTGCACATGGTCTCCCCGGAGCTCGCACACCGCTTCATCGAGCATCTGCACGAACATGTCGAAGCCCACCAATGCAGCGTTGCCACTCTGTTCGGACCCGAGAAGGTTTCCTGCGCCGCGTAGCTCCATATCGAGCGTAGCGATACGAAAGCCGGCGCCGAGCCCCGAAAAACGCTCGAGCGCCTCCATGCGAACGCGCGATTCCTCGGACATCTGGTTGGGCGGTGGTGTGATCAAATAACAGTAGGCGCGCTGGTCGGACCGGCCGACCCGGCCCCGCAATTGGTAGAGTTGTGCCAGCCCAAGCGCGTCAGCACGGTCGATCAACATCGTATTGGCCCGCGGAATGTCGAGGCCGCTCTCGACGATCGCCGTCGAGCACAACACATCATAGGCACCCTCGACGAAGTCGGTCATCGTCCGGTCCAGCACCGCGGGCCTCATCTGGCCGTGCGCGATCGCGATTCGCGCGTTTGGCAGCAGGTTTTGAAGGCTTTCCGCGCGTTCGTAGAGCCCGTCGATGCGATTGTACACGAAGAACACCTGGCCCCCGCGACTCAACTCGCGTTCGACCGCTTCCTTGATCAGATGTTCGTCCCAGCGACAAACGAACGTGCGAACCGCGCGGCGATCCTGCGGTGCGGTCGTTATCAGGGAGAGGTTGCGCATGCCGCCGACGGCGAGCTGAAGGGTACGTGGGATCGGAGTTGCGCTCAGTGTCACGACGTCGACCTTCGTGCGCAACTTCTTGATGCGCTCCTTGTGCGTGACACCGAATCGTTGCTCTTCGTCGACGACGAGAAGTCCAAGCCGCGCAAAGTGGACGTCCTTGGACAAGAGCCGGTGTGTGCCAACGACGACGTCGATTGTGCCGTCCTTCAGTCCCGCCAAGGTTTCGGCTTGCTTCGATCGGGAAGCGAATCGCGACAGCACCTCGACGCGCAGGGGATAGTCCTTCAGACGCGCTGAGAACGTCCGGAGGTGTTGCTGCGCCAACACTGTCGTCGGGCAAAGAAGCGCGACCTGCCGTCCACTCATCGCGACGCGAAACGCCGCGCGCAGCGCGACTTCGGTCTTGCCAAAGCCTACGTCTCCACAGACGAGGCGATCCATGGGCTGAGGCCCGTCGAGGTCGGACAGGACGTCTTCGATCGCTTTGGCCTGGTCGCGAGTCTCCTCGAACGGGAAAGTTGCTTCGAACTCGGCATACGCCGCCGGAGAAGACTCTATCGGTTCCCGGCGCGCGGCCGTCCGCTCGGCGTAGAGCTTGAGCAGCTCTTCAGCCATTTGCTGCACCGCCTTTCGAACACGGCCCTTCTTCGTAGCGAAGGTCGTTCCCCCGAGGCGATCGAGCTTCGGCTGGTGCCCCTCCTGCCCCTTGAACTTTTCGATGATCCCCAGGCGAGTGACCGGAAGGAACAGCTTGTCGCCGCCCGCGTACTCGACGACCATCACCTCCACGGTTTGGGGGCTTCGGCCATGCAGTCGGTCCATTGCAGAGATGCTGAGAGCCTTGTGCTGCAGCCCCAGGTACTTGCCAACGCCATGATCGGCATGCACGACGAAGTCGCCGACGTTGAGCTCTCTCAGGTCTTCGAGGAAACGCTGCTGTTGACGCCTGGAGGCATGTTTGGTTCTGCGCTGCCGGACGCGTGTGCCAAAGATCTCCTCTTCGGTGATGAAAGCCAACCCTTCACTCCATAGGACGGACCCGTCTCGAAGCTCACCGAGCACGAGGTGGTCGAGCACCTCCGCAGGCACTTTGTAGCCTCGTAAAAGATCGGACAGACGGTCAGCTTGGTGTTGCGTCCGGCTAACCAGGGAGACCCTCAGCCCCTGGTCGGCCCATTCCTGCAACTGGTCCGCCAGTGGCTGCAGTCCCCGCTCGCCCGAGCCCCTTTGGGTTCGCAATTCAGAGATCAAAGCGGTTTGATCGGATGCGTTGACGCGAAGAAGCCCCTCGCTCGGTGGCGCGAACACGGACATAAGTGGGCTTTCGTTCTCGGTTGGCGCACCGTGGATGGCCAGTCGGTGTGCCACCAAAGTAGCGCGCGGCTTGAGTCGATCGACCAGCTCCTCCGGATCCATGTAGTATTCCGACAGATCGAAAGTTGGTCGATCTGATCGGGCGTCGTGCTCGTTTTGTGCGTTTCGGTGCTCGATTTCGATCGAGTCCGCGATCGCAACTGGGTCCGTCCATACGAGGCGCGTATCATCAGGAAGGTAGTCGAACAGGGTGTCCAGTTGCTCGTAGTAAGCCGGAAGAAGCGCGTTCGAGATCAGCGCTCCCGACCCACGGTCTAGCTCGGCCGTGATCTCGCGTGCTCGCAAGGTGGGCATGTTCATTTCGTCACACAGATCTCGGACGATCTTTTTTGCGCGTTCGAGCGCCGTGGGTGCATCCGGCACCTCGCGCGCGGGCCCGAGTCGAATGGAGCCAACCTCGCCGGCAGTCTTTTGATCGTCGGGATCGAACGTGCGGATGCGTGACACGACATCGTCGTCGAGCTCGACGCGATACGGGGGCTCTGCCCCGGGTACGTACACGTCGACGATTGCCCCCCTCGCAGAGAATGTCCCGCGATCCTCGACCAGCGGTACCCGCAGGTAGCCGAGTTCCTGAAGCAGTCGCACAAGCTCGTCCCGCTCTATCCGCTGGCCCACCGCTAGCGTCTGCAGGCTCGACGCGAGGTAGCTCCTCGGGGGCACACGACGGAGAAGGGAGGAGGCCGGGATGATCAAGACGCGCCAGGGGAGGCCGTCAGCCAGACGATCCAAGACCGCCATGCGATGCATTTCAGCCCGCCGGTCGGGAACGACATCGAGGAGCGGGCTCGTGTCGGCTCCCGTGAACACCATGACCTCGCCGTCGTTTCCTTCGAGCATAAACCGAAGGTTGGCTTCATGACGGTACGCCTCTTCCAGGTCGGAAGTTACGATCACGAAGCGAAGGTCGGCGTTCGCGGAGGCCGCCTGAGCCAAAGCCCAACCGAGCGCCCCGACTGGTAACCCCGCAACGTCGACGCGAGGGTCATGGTCGAGTTTCTGCACCAGGTCGCGGATCGACGCATTTGCGATCTCGAGCGTGGCTTCAAGCGTCATCGGATCGCGTGAGCATCACTTGCCGCAGGCGCTGCGCCAACCATGGTGGCGTCACCACCGTGCTCGCCATCACCATGAGAACGATGGCTGCATATACCCCCGCGGCGATCAGTGGCTTGCCTTCCAACCTGATTCCCGCGCCCACGTTGGCGAAGATCAAACCGACCTCGCCGCGCGGAACCATCCCAATGCCGACCGTCAGGCGATCGGCTGTCTTGCCACGAACGCCGAGACCAGCGACGAGCTTGCCGATGATCGCGACGACCGTCAGCGCGAAGGCGAGGAACAAGGGCTCGGTCCCGATGCCCGAGAGCTGCACCATCATGCCTGTGCGCACGAAGAAAATCGGCGCCACGACCGCGACGATGGGCCCAATGATTTCTGTCAAGTCATGCGCTGATGTCTTGCCGAAGGGCCGAACATGGACCTCGTCCAAGATGAGGCCAGCGGCGAATGCTCCGACGATTGGCGCTAGGCCCGCCTCGCCCGAGACGCCGGCGAGAAGCAAACAGAGGCCGATTGCCACCGCCGCGAGGACGTCTTGTGTGCGGAGCTTCGAAGCGGCTCGAAACACCCCCGGCATCACGTACGCTCCCAGTACCAAAGCGCCAACCAGAAAACCAGCCGCGAGACCAATGATCCTGGTGAGATCCATCGTTCCTGGCATCGCGCCAAACTCGGCGATGCTGGCGACGACCGCGAGGACGATCAAACCCAACACGTCGTCGATCACCGCAGCTCCGAGGATGACACGCGTCTCCGGTTGAGCCATCGCGTTTAGGTCCTTGAGGACGCGTGCCGTGATTCCTACGCTAGTCGCGCAAAGGGTGGCACCAATGAAGAGGTGAAGAGAAAAAGGCGCATCCGGAAGAAGCCAAAGACTCACGCCGTATCCCAGCGCCATCGGCGCTACGACGCCGATGATCGCGACCATGCCTGAGGTCGGCGCGACCGCGCGCATCTCGGTCAGGGTCGATTCGAGTCCGACTTCGAACAGCAGGAGCACGACACCGAGCTCCGCGAGGAATTCGATGGGCACGAGCTCGGCGGCTCCGTCGAACATGTGAACGCCGATCATCCCCAGGTTTCCGAGCACGATGCCGACACACAGCTCGCCGAGGACCGACGGCTGGTTCAATCGGACGGCGACCTCGCCACCGATTTTCGCGGCCAGGATCATCCCGGCGAGGATCAGCCAGATCGTGGCATCGAGACCGTGACCATCCTGGCTTGCGAACGCGGTCGCCGGTACGGCGGCGAACAAAGCTAGCATGAGCGAAAAGCGAGCCGGACGGCGACGCATAGGGGCGGGACCATAGAGAGGGCAGCTCATCGCTGCAAGGCCGCAGCCTGTGAATACCTTGCGACCGCGCGGTGCCTCGGGTAATGAATGCTCATTCAGTCAGGGAGTTGGCATGGAACGCACCATTTTCTCCGAGGACCACGACATCTTTCGCCGCAACTTTCGACAGTTCGTCGACACTCGGGTCGTGCCGCGACAGGCCAAGTGGCGCGAGCAGGGAGTGGTCGACCGCGAGATCTGGTTGGAGGCGGGCAGCGCCGGGTTTTTGTGCCCGTGGCTCGACGAGGAATACGGAGGTCCCGGCGGGGACTTCTTGCATTCTGTCGTGGTGATGGAGGAGCTTGCTCGAGCGTACGAGTCAGGTTGGGCAGCGGGCCTCCACTCCGACATCATCGTGCCGTACATCGAGGCCTTCGGGACCCCGGAGCAGAAGAAACAATGGCTTCCCAAATGTGCCAGTGGTGAGGTGATCACGGCACTCGCGATGACCGAGCCAGGTACCGGATCCGACCTCGCAGCCATTGCCATGACCGCCAAGCGGGATGGCGACGAGTACGTGCTGAACGGGGCCAAGACCTTCATTTCGAATGGCATGTCCTGTGATCTCGTGGTGGTAGCGGCGCGGACTGAAAATTCGGAAGACCCACACCGGAGCGTTTCGTTGTTCCTGGTCGAAGGTGATCGGCCTGGCTTCATTCGAGGCCCCAAGCTGGAGAAGATGGGTCTCGAGAGTCAGGACACCGCCGAGCTGGCGTTCGACGACTGCCGGATTCCTGCGACGAACCTCATCGGCCAAGAAGGCGGCGGCTTCATGATGCTCATGCAGAACCTCCAGCAGGAACGACTGACGGTGGGCGTCATGTCCCAGGCAGGCGCTGAGAAGGTTTTGGAAGAAACCATCGCGTACACCAAGGAACGAAAGGCGTTCGGCCGCCCGATTTCGAAGTTTCAGAACACGCAGTTCAAGCTGGCCGAGTGCGCGACCGAGATCGAAATCGGCCGCGCTTTCCTCGACAAGCTGCTGGCCGAGCACGTCGCCGGCAAATACTTAGTCAAAGAGTGCTCCATGGCGAAGTATTGGCTCTCCGAGATGCAGGGACGGGTCGTCGATACCTGCCTTCAGTTCTACGGCGGCTATGGCTACATGCTGGAGTACCCAATCAGCCGTGCCTTCATGGATGCGCGCGTGCAGCGGATTTACGCGGGCACCAACGAGATCATGAAAGTCATCATTGCGAAGCAGATGGGTCTGTAAGGGATGGGTTCATCCCTCAGCCGAGACGCAAATGGCAGCTTGACCAACTCATCGGTTGTGTAGATCCTCTTGATCGTGCCGGAGAGTCCCGATCCCAGAGACGATGGCGGTTCGCGAGACGAGCCGGCTGGCCCGGACAAAAAGCCCGAAACCGAGGCGGGTCCCCGAGTGAGCCGAATCCGCGTTGGCGACGCGGACATCCTCGTGTTGAGCGTTCCGCTGCCGAAGCTTTGCTATCCCGAGGGCACGACGTCGGCGGAGCACGAGATCATCGATTTGGTGCTGCAGGGGTTGACGCCCAAGGAAATTGCGGTGGAGCGCGGCGCATCGCTCAGGACTGTCACAACCCAACTCGGGACGATCTTTCGAAAAGCACACGTGAACTCCCAAACGGAGCTGATCTCAACAATGACGGGCAACCAAAAGCCGGAAGACGACTGAGAGCTGCAGCTCCAAATAAAGCGACGCGGCTAGTCAGCCCGTTTCCGACCAGCCGCGTCGAAGCCCAGCATATGCATGGGCAGGTAGCAGAGCGCACGATTTGGTGCTCGCCCCTATTCTTCCTAGATACGCCTTCGCACCCGCTAAAGCCATACGTAATTGTTCACCCGCTTCTTTGTACTGGGGGATAGGGTCATCAGTGCGTGAGACTTCGGTGTCGTCTTGTCTCGCACGCATTACGCACGGGCGAGTGCTGTAATGAAGGCAGCGACGCCGGGCCAGGGCATCCCCGGAGGAAGGCTGATGATAGGCTGTTCCAGCCCGAGCTCCCGACGCCTCGCGAGCTCGCGGCGGCAGTGAAGCGGGTCCCCGGAGATCGTCAGAGCTTCGATCATGTCATCGGTGACCGCATCGGCCGCCTGACTTCGCGTCGCCTTGTCGCGGTACAACCGTTCGATCTCGAGACACGTTTCCGCCCAGCCGAAACCAGAGAGCAACTCCTTGTAGTAGTCGCCCATACCGCCGACGTAGAACGCGATGATCTCGCGCGCCTTGGTGGATGCCTTACTGCCCGGGATCGGAATCACAGTCGAGAACGGCGCAGTCTTGATGTCGTTCGGGTCACGACCTGCTTTGGCTGCGCCCTCCGCGATCCACTTGCGCCCGTCGTCGAGCCGCTTGTACGGCCAGAAGATCGGCATCCAACCGTCGGCCATCTCGCCGATGCTCGTAATCGACTTTTGTTTGAGGGCGGCCACGTAAATCGGGATGCGCCGGCGCGTTGGTTTGAAGTCGAGCGTGAACGGGCGGTATTTTCGTAGTTTGGTATCGGCTTCGCTCAGGGGCTGCCCATCGAGGAGCGTCCGCACGACCCGAATCACGTCTCTGGTCTGCGTGAGGGGCTTTTCGAAGTCACGTCCGTGGAGACCCTCGATGACGTTCTTGCCGCTCGTTCCCAATCCCAGGATCAGTCGGCCGCCACTGATTTCGTCCAAGGTCGCAGCCTGCATTGCGATGAGGGCTGGCGAACGACTGTAGACGTTGATGATCCCGGTTCCGAGCTTGATCCGCTTGGTGCGAAGCGCGATCTCGGTGAGAAGCGAAAACACTTCGTAGCCCCAGACTTCGGGCAGCCAAAAGGAGTCATATCCCAAGCGGTCCGCGAGAATTGCTGCCTTCACATACGTCTTGCGATCATAGTCTCGCCAAAATGCAAGAAGGCCGGTGGTTGGCTTGCTCAACATACTTCCTCCGCGGGCTCGTCCCAGGTCGACGGTGCGCGTAGCTGACGGGGCTTTGCTGTCAATGCCCTTTGAAGTTGGGTCTCCTCTTTTCCAGGAACGCCCGCACTCCTTCTTTGAAGTCTTCGCTTTGGTAGCACAGCTCGATCGACTGTTGGATTCGAGCCATGTCCCGTTCCGCCTCCGGGCGAGCAAGCTCCTGAAGTGTCATTTTCGCGCTCCTCAACGTGAGCGGCGCGTTGTCCGCGATCCTCTGCGCGACCTCATCGACCGCCCGATCGAGGGTGTCTTTGGCAAACACTTGATTGACGAGGCCAACGCGGCAGGCCTCCTCCGCGTCGACCCGTCGTGCGGTGAAGAGCAAGTCCGCGGTTGCCGGTGTGCCCACGGCTCGGATCAGTGCTTGAATACCGGCCGTGTGATAGCCGAGGCCCAGCCGGGCTGGGGGGACGGCAAACTCCGCGTCGTCCGCCGCGTATCGGAGGTCCGCCGTCAACGCGATCGCTGCGCCGCCGCCGATACAGTATCCGTGGATGAGCGCGATCAAGGGTTTGTCGAGCCCCTGAAGCGCGGCGAAGGCGCGGGCCGTCATGACATCGTAGCGCCGACCGCCGTCACCCGTTCTCGTCTGCTCGAACTCCGAGATATCGGCCCCCGCGACGAACGCTTCGGACCCCTCGCCCCGCATCACGACGACGCGGATGTCGTCGTCCTCGTGAAGCTCACGCACGGCTCTAGGGATCGCCTCCCACATAGCCACGGTGATCGCATTTCGACGCGCGGCGTGATTGAAGACCAAGTGCGCAATGCTCCCGTCTTGGTGGATCTCGACTTCGCCGCTCATGCGGTCAAGACTAGCAGCAAAACCGCGTTTGTGACTTGCCCCAAAGCAGCCTACGAAGACCGGTGCGCCGGGGACTAAAGCATACGGTTGACGACGGCGTTTCGGCGTAACTCTTCGATGAAGATTCGCTCTTGGCGGCGCATGGCCGTGTCGAGCATCTCGCGGAAGAGCTCTTCTTTCATTTCGTCGTAGGACGGAAAATCGGACCCGACCTCGCGTTCTTGGACATAAAACATGTGGAAGCCTCCGCTACCTCGGACTGGGTCGCTGATGTCTCCAGGGCCGAGCGGCACCAGCACGCGACCGAGGTCTTCGGGCAAGTCCCCCTCGGAGATCCAGCCTAGCTCCCCGCCTCCAAGCTCTTCGGCTCTTTCCTCGAAGTTATCCGCTGTGAGGGCGGCCCGGAGTAAATTGGCCTCTTTGCGCACGGCTGCCGTTTCGGTCGCGGATGCGTCGGGGTCGAGGCGTACGACCAGGTGGGACACCTTGAAGCGCAGCTCTTCGTTTTCGCCTCTTGCACGCTTCTCGTAGCGGCGTCGCACCTCATCCTCGGTGATGTTTACACGTGATCGTACGCGCTCATTGATCACCTTGAATCGAGCAAGCTGCTTTTTGAGGTCGGCGCGGTATTGGGCCTCGCTCATCCCCTGGCTTCTCACGGCTTCGAGAAACTGCTCTTCCGTCATGTTGTTCTGCGTCCGAATATTCGTCATAGCGGATTCGACATCGGCGTCGGTTACGACGATCCCAGCTTCGGACGCAAGCTCCCGAAGGAGCTCCTCTTCGATGAGGAGGTTCAAAAGCTGGTCGTAGAGCTCCTTGAGTCGAGCGGCCCGTTCCGTATCCGTGCTGGCCTCCGAGACCTGCGGCAAGAAGGGGACTGCGCGTTTTCTAAGGTCGCTCAGGAAGATTGCTTTGTCGTTTACCGTGGCGACAACACGCTCGACGACATCGGCGCGCGCCATCGGGGCAACCAAAAACGTCAAGAGCAGCGCTGCAACCAAAGCGTTCTTCATTGGCCCTGTGTTGGCTCCGTGATGTCGACCCTCACGTCCGCGAGCGCGTCGTAGTCGACCTCGACCTCGATGTCCTTGCGAAGCCTTTCGAGTAGGGCCTCCATTGCGGCTTCCTTCTTTTCACGCGCCAACTTATGGCGAATCGCGCGCTTGGCTTGCTCGTAAGTGCGCTTCAAAGCCGCCCGCTTTCCCGTGAGCATCACGATGTGATAGCCCTCGGGCGTCTTGATAACGTTTGGAAAGACCTCCCCGACTCGTTTCAAGGTGAACGCTGCGTCACGCACGGCTTTGGGGGGATGCGCCTCTGCGTCTGCCGCGAAGAACTGGAGGTCGCCGCCGTCTTTCCTGTTGGCTTCATTTTCAGACTTCTCTCGCGCCAACTTCCGAAACTGATTGATGTCGGATTTTTGGGCCTGGGCGAGAACCTTTTCCGCTTTGGCGCGGTCTTTGATGAGGATGTCACTGGCTCTAACCTGCGCCGAGCGGTCGTACTCGTGTGGATTTGCGTCGTAGACCGCCTGAATCTCTTCGTCGGTGATCTCTGCCAACTTGACCTTCGCGTCGACCTCCTTTTTGATCAGCTGTTGAGTAATCGCGGTGCGTCTGGCGCGTTGAATCTCAGGCTTGTCCGCGTAGCCGCGGCGCTTTGCTTCGTACACGAGCAACTCGAACCGGACCAAGTTGTCGAGGAACTCGCGCCGTCGTTCGGGGCTTTCGAACCGCGCTTGAAGATATGGCGACTGTGATGCGAGCCGGTCCGCGAACTCACCGACGGTGATCGTTCGCTCGCCGATCTTCACCAAGACCTCGTTCGCTTGAGCCTCCGTCAAGCCATGCTTGGGCCACTCTTCGTCGGGTGCCGAAGCCTGCTCGTCCTCCTTCGAACAACCCACCACGGTCAAGGCGATAACGAGGATGAGCGCGATTTTCCGAGTCATCGTCAGCCGGGTAGCATATAGCGCGTTAGCGGCAACGAGGCCAAGTTCAGGCAGCGCCCCGTTGCGCGAGGACCTCGCGCACTTTGTCGGCGAGGTCATCCAGCTCGAAAGGCTTGTCGAGAAACCCATCCGCGCCGTACAGCGGGGAAGTCATCTCGTTGAGGCGCTCGCCAATCCCCGTGAGCATGATCACGCCGGTATGTCCGAGAGAGTCGTCTTCACGGATTGCTCGGCAGACCTCCCAACCACTCATCCCAGGCATCATTACGTCGAGCACAACTAAGGTCGGCTTTTCTTTACGCGCGAGGCGAAGCGCTTCTTCGCCGTCGGAAGCTTCGACGATTTCGGCGGGGAGTGCGCTCAAATGTCTTGCGACGAGCGCCAATATTTCTAAGTCGTCGTCGGCGACCAGAATTTTGGTCGCGGAGTCAGTCGTCATCTGGACAATGCTCCTCGTTGTGTCAGCTCGGGTCGCATCCTCGGTCTGTTGCCCGGCATTGTCAATGTGTGGTGTCGTCCGAGTCGATGCGGCCCAAGGCGGTCGTCGGCGCCCAGCCTTCGGGGCCACCGATCACTCGCATTTTCACGAAGTCGCGGTCTTGATCGACGAGCTCTGCACGATCTCCGCCACGCGCCTCTCCTCGTACACGGGCCCTTGGATCGGGTCCCTCGCGAAGAGTGACCCGATCCTCGAGGACGACCGCCCGAGGCCCATCGCGGAGCACGCCGGACTTCACCGCCAAGCCGAGCGCGCTGAAGACGAGCACGACAGCGGATGACACGAGCACGGTATAGAGGCCGCGCCCGCGCGATCGGCGCGCCCAAGCCCAGGCTAGGACGCCGAAGAACGCGAGGTTGGCGACGAGCAACGCATAGGCAAGCCCGTTCTCGGTAAACCGGCTGTAGAGCGCGTCGCTGATCGAGCTGCTGCGTTGGATCGATGCCTCACCTTCGGCCTCCGCCCGCGTTTCTTCGAGGGCCCTTTCCGCATTCCGGAGGTTTTCGGACGCCTTACCATCGCCTGGGCGTAGGGTCAGCGCACGCTCGAAGTTGAAGATCGCCCGGGGGTAATCACCGGATTGAGCAAGCGACGTGCCGAGGTTGAAGTAGACGTCCGGGTCGTGCACACCTGCCGCGACCAATTCCTGATACCGCGCAATCGCGGTGCCATGGTTGCCTCGGGACGCCGCTAAGTTTGCGGCGGCAAAGATGTCTTCCAGCTTCGAAGCACGGCCTTGATACTCGGGCTGCTGCGCCGAGACGGAGCCCGCGGCAAGCAAAGTCAACGACGCGACACATAGGACGCGCATCATGCTTTGCCTCTGACGCGCTGAATGCGCTCGACCATGGTCTCCGTGCGCTGGAGACAGCGCTGCATTTCTTCGGTATCGACGCCCGAGGCGGCGAAGCGAGCGAAGTCCGCACCCTCCAGCTCGTTGATGACTCGCTGCACCAGGTCGTCGTCGAACCCAGCTGCCACGAGGCGTGGGCGTAGCTCCGCATTTGACAAGCCGCGCACGGGTTCGGCCGTTTGGGTCACGAGAGCGTGCGTGATCGTGGCCACTATCCTGTCGTAGAAGGCCCGCGGATCATCGTCGCGAAGCGCCTGCTGTGCCTCGTCGATGAGCGCGCGCTGGACCGCCCCGGCCGTGGCCCTCCGACGCCTGTGCCGACGCGCGATGCTGACTCCGATCGTGAGCACGATGAAGACCAGTGGGGGTAACACCACGAGCCAGGCGAACCAAGGCCGTTGTGTGATCGGCGTCGTTTCACGAGTGAGCGCGCTGTACATCCGGATGGGCCCAAACACCGCGGCTGCTTGCTTTGGCGCTACTTCCATCGGCGATACCATGGGCTGAGCTGGTGTGGCGACTCCGGTTGCAGAGAACGTGAGCGCCTGTGTGCTCGCAGAGCCGTATCGCTGGCTTACGGGATCGAAGTAGTCGAGCTCGATGCCGGGAACCGTGTGTTGTCCCGGAGCCTTTGGGATCAGAATCCACTCCCACGAACGGGTGCCGCCGAGCGCCTTTCCATAAAATCGCTGCTCATCTCGGATGACGGGCTGCAGGATCCGAACGCCGGCGATCGGGGGCAACTCGATGCGTAGGTCTTGGATGTTTCCAACACCCGTAGCATCGACGCGCAAAGTCACCGCGTTGCCCGTATTCACGGAACCTCGGTCTAGCCGAGCACGAACCGAGTACTTACCTACGAATGCGTCGGACGGGCCAGGCGTCGGCAGGGGCTTGACGTTCACCGTTACTGGGACTCCCGTGCGCTCGACGCGCTCGGGAGCGTCAAAGAGGCTCATCGTGCCGATGTCGAACGTGACTTTCGGCGCTCCGATCGTCAGCTCGCCAGTCCGCTGCGGGAATGCCGCGGATTTCTGAAGCACGTACGCGCGGTACTGGACGCCGTTGACCTGGACTATCGGCCCCTCGAGGCTCGTAATCTGTTCGTCATACACCCAGAAGCCATCCATCGCGGGCTTGGTGGGGTTGACCGACCGGCCGGCCACGCCAACGTGGGTGTAGAGATAGACCGCCACATTGACCTGCTGCCCGATGTAGACTTCTTCTTGCTCGACGACGGTTCGCAAAAATGCGCGAGGGTCGTAGCGCGCCCCGGAAAGCTCTTCACCGAGCTCGAGTGGCGGAGTAGGCGTAGCCGGTCCAATCGTGGCGGCATTGTCGGCGGGGAGAACGATGATCGTGAGCGGGTCACTGCGGTACGTTTTACCTTCGACCTTTGCGACGGCGGGCGAGAACTCGAACGTCCCGGCCGAAAGCGCGCGCATGGTGTACTGGTGCGAAAGGCTAGACTGGACTTTCATGCCCGACCCGAAACCGAAGCTCACCTGCATGGGTCGCGCTGTCTGATGCGAGACGATATCGAGTTCGGGATGCTTCTTGAGGTCGGCGAACGTTAGATCCTCCAAGCTTCCTCCTTTAACGTTGGCCCGAACCTCCAGGCTGAACGTCTCACCCACCCGAATCTCTCGCGGGGTCGCGCTGAGAATGACCTCTGCCTCGGCGTCGGCTCTTGCGCTCGCACCATGGGCCAGAGCTCCGATCGCCACCAAGCATACGAACGTGAGAGGTCGTATCACCAATCTTTCTCCGGCGGCCTTCGCCCCGCGCTCTGACGGCGGGCGCGCTGCAACGGAAGGCTTTCCTCATTCTGCTCTAGCGCATCGAGAAACCGCTGCACGTCGTCCTGCCGCATCGGCTCCTCCCGCGGCTTTTGGCTCTCTGCCTGTCCCTCCTGCGGTTCTCGTTCCTGCTCCCCTTCCTGGCCGCGTTCCTGCTCCTGCTGCTGCTCCTGCTCCTGCTCCTGTTCTTCTCCCTGTTCCTGTTCTTCTCCCTGTTCCTGTTCTTCTCCCTGTTCCTGTTCCCGTTGTTCCTGTTCCCGTTGTTCCTGCTCCTGCTCCTGTTCTTCTCCCTGTTCCTGTTCCTGCTGCTTCTCTTCCTGCTCCCGAATCCGCTGGAGCGCGTACTCGAGATTCCACGCTGCGTCTCGGTCTCCCGGCCGCAGTCGAAGAGAACGCTTGAACGCGTCGGCCGCCTCACGGAAGCTTGCCGTGGCTCGTTCGTGATCTTCCTGCTGCGCCAAGGCGTCACCCTGGCGGGCGTAAGCAACCCCCAGATCGTAGTAGGCGTCTGCGCGGGTGTCGGTCGGCGCCGACGGATCGGCGGCAGCCAGGAACGCTTCCTTGGCTGTTTCCGTCGATTCTTGCGCGAGAAGCGCGAGGCCGCGATTGAGCTGGACGCCCTTCGAATCGGGCAGCTCTTCGGCTGCTGAGTCATAGGCCTCGAGCGCCGCGGCGTATTGCTCCTCGGACATGAGGGCATTGCCCTTCTTCACGTTGGAGTTTTCGCTTCGAAGTGGGCTCCAGGCGAACGCGGTCGTCGGCGCGATCAGAGAGACCAGGAAAACCAATCCGAGCAGGGATCGATTCATGCTTCCCTCCGTCGTCGTCGAACGACCCACGCTTCGGGAAGCAGCCCCTCGAGCACGATGAGCAGGAATGCAGGCAACAACACCAATGCGAAGCGATTCTCGTGGACAGTCACTCGCCGTGCCTTCTGCTCGGTTGCCTGCAGTTTGCGGAACGCAGCTCGAATCTGGTCGACGCCGACGGTACCTTCGCGAGCTCGGAAGTATTGACCTCCGGTGATCGAGGCGATCTCCTTGAGAGTGTCTTCGTTTTCGGTAGTGAGCGCGGTCATCACGAGGCGGCCGGCCGAGTCTTTCATGTGGCCCGTGAGTGTTCCGTCGGCAGTGTAGCTCGGGATCGGCTCGCCGTTACTCGAACCGATGCCGACGGTGTAGACCTGAATGCCAGCGGCTTTGAGCTCCTCGGCTGCTGCGATGGGATCGCCCTCGTGATCCTCGCCGTCCGTGAACAGAACGACGACCCTGGAGCGACGATTCGGGTCGGTGGCCTCGCTCCCGCCTTCGTTGGAGCTCTCGATGAGCCGTTTCGATGCGATGAGGGCTTTGCCGATCGCAGTTCCACCGAAGGGCATGTCCATGGGGCCGAGATCTCGCAGAAACAAACGGATTGCGGAATAGTCGACCGTCATCGGGAATGCCATCGCGTCCCCCGCGAAGGCCACGAGCCCGACACGATCGCCATCGAGATCGTTCAGCAAGCGCTCGAGCTCCGCTTTGGCTCGCTTGATTCGACTCGGATGAACGTCTTGTGCGAGCATGCTCTTCGAGAAATCGAGCGCGATGACGACATCGATGCCGCGTTTACGAAGCACCCGCGTCCGGCTTCCATATTGAGGCCCCGCGAATGCGATAATCAGCAATGCAATCCCGGCGGTCACGAGCAGTGCGCGCGCCAACCGCCACCATTTCGAGTGACCGACCACCAAAGGCTCGATAGTCGCACTATCTCCAAAATTGCGCGTCCCACGGCGCCGTCTTTGCGCGTTCCACCAAGACGCGCCTACGAGCACAGGAACCAATAACAATAGCCACAGCGCCTGTTCATCAGCCCAGCTCATGGCCACCTCTTCAACCAGACGAGGATCAGTGCTTCGATCATCAGGAAGAGCAGCGCCGGCCCAGCGAATGCAGGAAAGAGCTCGGTGTACATGCGTCCGGCGTCCTCGATTTCACTCTTCTCGAGCTGGTCGAGGATCTGGTGGAAGCTCTGCTCGAGGCCCTCGCGGTCGCTGACCGCGAAAAACTCGCCACCAGTCTTTTCCGCCATCTCCTCGAGAAGCTCCGGGTTCACCGGGTAGTTACCCTGACTCCACAGGGCCCGGCCGAAGATGCCGACGCCCTTTTGCACACGTGCCCGGTCGCTCACGCCCATCAAGATGGGGAAGATCTTCACCCCCATCGCGCTTGCTAGGTCGGCTGCCTGTGACGGCGACACGTTCCCCGCGTTGGATTCCCCGTCGGTAAGAAGGATGAGCACCTTGCTCTTCGCGTGTGATCGTTTGAGGCGGTTCAGGGAGACCCCGACCGCATTTCCGATCGCGGTCCCGCGTCCATCGATTTGGTCGAGCGCCAGACCCCGGAGCGCGGTTCTCAAAGCCTCACGGTCGGTCGTGAGTGGAAGGAGCGTGTAAGCCTCGACGCCGAATACGACCGCGCCGATTCTATCGTTGGGTCGCCGGTCGATGAAGTCTCTAACCACGGCTTGGGTCGCTTTGAAGCGCGTCGGGCGAATGTCTGCAGCCTCCATCGACCTGGACATGTCGAGCGTCAGCATGATTTCGATCCCGGCGACATCGGCGACGTCGCGAGCGTGAATGCTCTGCGGTCCCATCAGACCGATCACCAAAAGGGCGAGGGCCACCGTCCGAAGTGCGCTTGGTAGGTCACCGAGCCGCGTCCGCCAACTCGTTTGTCGCATTCGAAGAGCCGCGCCGCGGCTGAACTGTAGCCGGGGCTTGGACAATCGCTGCACCCACACGCGCGCGAGCCATACCAATGCGGCGCCGAGCAGCAACAGACCCGCCCAAGGGCGCTCGAACCTCAGCTGCTCGTCGGTGATCAAGATCTGATAGCGGGTTTCGAGGTAACGCAGGCTGACGATGAACCCCGCAATCGCCGCGGCGCCAAACCACGCAAACGCCCACATGCGTCGCTGCGACGAGCTCATGCACGCCCTCCCACGTTGGCGGCGGTTGCGGGTCGTGTGCGATTGACGAGCGCAAAGGCTTCGGCGATGAGATCTTCGGAGGCCTCGTCAGCGAGCGAAGCCCGAGCAAACTTGACGAGATCGCATTGGCCCAGGAACGCGATGGCTTCGGTGGGTTGGATCGTCAGAGCCTCGGTTTGGCCGAGCTCGGTTGCGATCTCGTCGGTCGTGCTCTCGAGCCCATGAAAGCCGAACCGAAGCCCGAGATAGTTGCGAATGGAATCGCTCACTGCATCGACCCACTGCTCCGTGCGCCCGTCCTCGATCTCAGCTGCTCGTTGGCCTTGTAGGGAACGAAGCTCGGCGAGGGCCAGCTCCCACGGCGGCGGTGGGGGAGGGGGCTCGGGCTCGGGTCGATCGCGCCGTTGCCACCATCGCATTAAGAGCCAAGCCAGAAGCGCACCGAAGAGCACCGCCACGAGCGCGCCGAGGATCGCCAGTAATGTGTAGTCGTCTTGCTCGACCACGACGGGGTCGGTCGGCGGCTTGAGCTCCGCGTTTGGCTCGTTGGCCAACACCGAATGCACATCGACGGCTCGCGCCTCCGAATCCGCATACTCAAGCTCGCCCGCGACGTTCGACAAGCGAACCCGAATCGGTCCGAGTTGGTGAGTACCGACTTCGAAGCATTGGAGCGTCAGTTCGAAGGTAAACGTCTTCGCCTCGCCGTCCTCGGAAGGCTCGACCGTGACTTTTTTCGCGAGCATCTCGAAAGGAGCAATGGATTGGTCGGGAACCGCAGCATCGCCAGACACGCCGGTCGTCACTCTCAGGATGACTGGAATCGGATCGCCAAGGGTTGTTTCGAGCGGCACTTCGAGCTCGACCATCGGAGCGTCGGCGGCCGCCCGAACGGTGATCAGGAAGCCCAACGCCAAGATGACGCCCGCGCGCCTCACCGAAAACCCGTGAGCCGTCGCTGCCTGAGGCGAAACAACTCGGCTAGGGGTCGTACGTAATCGCGCTCAGTACTGACCGTGACGTGATCCAGCTGAAGCCGCTTGAAGAGATGCTCCCGGCCCGCGCGTTGCTTTTGGGCCTCTCGCGCATATTCGGTCCGCACGTCCAAGTCCGATGTGTCGACTTCGATGATCTCTCCCGTTTCCAAGTCTTCGATTAGGGCTAGGCCGACGTCGCGGAGGTCGTCTTCGCGGGGGTCGACTACTTGGATCGGAATGAGATCATGTTTTGCCGCCACGACCTTGAGCTGTTTTTCATAGTCTCGTGCGATGAAGTCGCTGATCAAGAAGGCCACGGTGCGTCGCTTGCCGATCCCTCCGAGGAGATCGAGCGCCGCTGCGAGATCTGTTCCACGTCCTTCGGGTGCAGCATTGAGAATCTCCGTCACCACGCGCATCACGTGAGAGCGTCCCTTCTTGGGAGGGACGAAGCGTTCGATGCGGTCGGTGAATAAGATCAGACCCACGCGGTCGTTGTTCTTGATGGCGCTGAACGCGAGGAGCGCTGCAACCTCGGCCACTGTTTCGATCTTGGGCTTGGCCACCGATCCAAATCGCTCGCTTGCCGACAGATCGACGAGCAAGATCACCGTCATCTCACGTTCTTCCGTGAAGACTTTGACGTACGTATCGTTCATCCGAGCACTGACGTTCCAATCGATGAACCGTACGTCGTCACCCGGCTGATACTGACGCACCTCGCTGAAGGCCATGCCACGCCCCTTGAAAACGGAGTGATAGCTTCCAGCGAGCTGGTCGTTGGCGAGCCTCGAGGTGTAGATCTCGATCTTCTTGAGTTTCTTGACGAGCTCGCGAGAGATCACGATAGACCCCGCTTACGGAACTTCCACGGTTTCGAAGATGCGCCGGACGATCTGATCGCTGGTGATTTCTTCGGCTTCGGCTTCGTAAGAGCGAATGATTCGGTGTCGAAGCACATCCGGCCCAATCGCCTTGATGTCTTCGGGCGTGACGTAGCCACGATGCCGCATAAACGCGTGAGCGCGTGATGCCACGTTCAGCGCGATTGAGGCGCGAGGAGAGGCACCATGCGCAATCATGTCGGTGAGGTCGCCGAGGCCCACGCGAACCGGGTGCCGCGTCGCGGTCACGATCGACACGATGTAGTCTTTGATTTTGGGATCGATGTACACGTGGCCGACCGTCTTGCGTGCCTCCAGGAGCTTGGATGTCGTGGTCACCTGCTGAATTCCTCGACCGGCCGCCGCGTCCTTGCCGAGCAGCAAGTGGTCGGAGATCTGGTCCATGATTTTTCGTTCTTCTTCCTGGCTCGGGTAGTCCACGCGGACGTGGAGCATGAATCGGTCGACCTGCGCCTCGGCGAGCGGGTATGTGCCCTCCTGCTCGATTGGGTTCTGGGTCGCCATGACCATGAACGGTTCGTCGAGCTTGTGCGTGGTGTCGCCTATCGTGACCTGAAGCTCCTGCATGGCTTCGAGCAGAGCGCTCTGCACCTTGGCCGGCGCGCGATTGATCTCGTCGGCCAGGACGAGGTTGGCAAAGATGGGGCCGCGCTTCGCAGTAAATTCGCCCCTCTGCTGGTTGTAGATCACGGTGCCGATGACGTCGGCCGGCAACAAGTCGGGCGTGAACTGAATTCGTTGGAACTTGGCCGCGATCGTTTGGCAGATGGTGTTGACGGTCAGGGTCTTCGCGAGGCCCGGTACACCTTCGAGCAGGATGTGGCCACCGGTGAGCAGACCGATCAAGATCCGTTCGATCATGACGTCCTGGCCGACGACGACCTTGTGGACTTCGTGGAGAACCGTATCTATGAACGCGCTCTCGCGCTGAACCATCTCGTTGATCGCTCGAACGTCGTTGGACATGAAATCTCCTTAGGGCGAGGGGCTAGCATGCAGGTCCACCCCCGACCAACAGCTGGGGCGGACGGATTATTCGCCGTCTGTGGCCGTTCCAATTCTAGGGACGCGTCGAGTGGCAATGTCGGCGGGAGTGTCAGCGCTAGTGTCCGCGGTAGTGAAAGCGCTTGACAGGGGGCGGGGGGATCTCAAGGCTCCGCGGCATGGCTGACCCGGTCTCTCGAGAGCTTTTTGCCCGTGCTTCCAAGGTCATCCCCGGCGGCGTCAACTCTCCGGTGCGCGCCTTCCGCGCCGTTGGCGGCGAGCCGATCTTCATCAAAGAGGCGCACGGCTCCATGCTGGTCGGCGCTGATGGCACCGAGTACGTCGACTACATCGGTTCTTGGGGTCCGATGATCCTCGGGCACGCGCACCCCGACGTGGTGGCGGCGATTCAGCGCGCGGCTGAGAAGGGCTCGAGCTACGGTGCACCGACCGAAGCCGAGATCACCATGGCAGAGCGCATTCGTGATGCCGTTCCGTCGATGGAGATGTCACGGCTCGTGTCGAGCGGTACGGAAGCAACGATGGGCGCGCTTCGCGTCGCGCGGGGGTTTACGGGGCGCGACCTGATCGTGAAGTGCATCGGCGGCTATCACGGCGGTGCCGATTACTTGCTCGTCAAAGGCGGAAGTGGCCTTGCGACCCTTGGCGAGCCCGACAGCGCGGGCGTTCCTTCGGCGATCGCCGCAACGACCGCGGTCGTGCCGTATAACGACGCCTACGCGCTCGAGCAGCTCTTCGCCGAACGCGGCAGCGAGATTGCCGCCGTGATCTTCGAGCCCATCGCCGGCAATATGGGCTGCATACCGCCCGATCCCGTCTGGCTCGACGCGCTTCGTACCCAGACCCAAAACCACAGCGCCCTCCTGATCTGCGACGAGGTGATGACCGGTTTCCGCGTGGCATGGGGCGGGGCCCAGGCTCTTTACGACATTCGCCCCGATCTCACCTGCCTCGGCAAAATCATCGGGGGGGGCCTGCCGGTCGGTGCCTACGGCGGTCGCACCGAGATCATGGAGAAGGTCGCTCCCGTCGGGCCGGTGTATCAAGCGGGCACCCTCAGCGGAAACCCGCTCGCTGTCGCGGCCGGACTGGAAACCTTGGAGCTACTGCTTAGGCCAGGTGTCTACGATGACCTCGAGCACAAGGGCGACCAAGTCCAGGCCCTAATCGAAGAGCATGCCGGAGCGGCCGGCGTTCCGATCAGCGTCCAGCGGGTAGGCTCGATGTTGACCGCGTTTTTTAGAGGGAAGCCCATCCGGAACTGGGACGAGGCAGCCGACACCGATCGTGACGCCTTTGGCCGCTGGCACGCCGCCCTCCTCGAAAACGGCGTCTACTGGCCTCCCAGCCAATTCGAGGCGGCCTTCATCTCGCTCGCCCACGACGCCGAAGCGCTCGACAAGACCAGCCGCGCCTTCAAGGCGGCGTTTGCCGCTCTGTAGACCAGCAAAAACGAGCACTTGCGCGCAATTGATTCGTCCGCAACCAACCTTGACCCTAGATCCCCTCATGCTATACGCCGCGCGCTCTTCGAGCGTGGATCCTTGGAACTGTAGGGAAAAGATGTGCTGGCGATGCTCCTCAACCGCGAACAACGGGAGCAGCTCAAGCAGTTGGGCAGCCTGTCGACGATCGGCCTCGAGCTGGGCCTGTCAATTGCACTCGGCTACCTCGGAGGACGCTGGCTGGATGGCAAGTTGGGTACGGAGCCTTGGCTCCAGTGGATTGGGCTTGGGCTTGGGCTTGCCGCAGGCGCGCGAAGCCTCTACAGGGTCGTCCGTCGCGCCCAGCGGATGATGGAAGAAGAAGACGAATCCCCGTGATCGACCAACTGAAAACGCACGTTCCTCGTTATGTCGCCATCGCAGCGGTGGCGTTGGTCGCGTTGGGCTTCTTGCTTGGCAGCGCTACCGTTGGGGTGGGCGCGATCGCCGGTGGCGTCGTCGCCGTGTTGGATGCTTGGGCGCTCACGTGGCTCGCCGTTCGCGTCGTCTCTGGGGCCGGTTTCATGAGCCGTGGCTTCGCCGCAGCGCTTCTAGGCGTCAAGCTCTTCTTTTTGCTGGGCATTTGCTGGGCATTGCTCGCACGATTTGGCGTCGACCCGGTGGGTTTTTGCCTCGGCCTCGGCGCGCTGGTTCTCGGGATGCTCTACGGCGGTGCCGAGCTGTCATTCAAAGAGGCGCAGGCTAGTCGCGAGGCCCAAATGACAGGGGAGGGCTGAGCCATGCCGCACGGCGAATCATGGTTCAGCTTCCTGCCGTTTTACGAGTCCCTCCAGCATTGGATGTCGGAGACACTCGGTCCTAGTTACATGGAACACGACCCGCACCTCGGGGTGCAGCACGTAATCGCATACTCCGTGATCGTGCTGTTCCTGATTATCGTAGGCCTTTATGTCAGCCGTCGCCTCAAGAACCCGGAAGACAACATCCTCCCTGAGGGAAAGGTCACGTTCTACGGGTTCATCGAGACGATCGTGGGCGCGAGCTACAACATGTCAGCCGATCTCATGGGTCCCAAGCCGGCCAAGTACTTCCTGCCACTGATTGGCGCTTGTGCCCTGGTGATCTTCTTTTCGAACGCGCTTGGCTTGATTCCGGGCTTCCTGCCGCCGACGGACAACCTCAACACCACGTTTGCGATGGCGATGGTGATTTTCGTGACGACCCACGTCTATGGTGTGAAAGAGCATGGCTTCGTCAACTACTTCTCTCACTTCTTCGGACCGAAGGTGCCTTGGTGGATCGCTTGGTTCATCAACCCGTTGATGTTCGTCATCGAGCTGATCAGCCACGTAGTGCGCCCGATCACCCTAGCGATTCGTCTCATGGCCAACATGACGGCCGACCACCTCGTGCTCGGCATCTTCGTCAGCCTGTTTGCTGGCATGGGATTGGTGCTTCTGCCCGTACCCGTCGTCTTCTACTTGATGGGCTGTCTGGTCATCACGGTCCAGACTTTGGTCTTTTGTTTGTTGTCGGTGATCTATATCACCCTTGCGATTCAACACGAAGAAGAACACTAAGTTCTCCTCTCGAAAGAGAGGTTTGAGGAGGCTCCTAAAAATGAAGAAACTGGCTCTTCGACTGGTAAGCTTTGCTGCACCACTCGCTCTCACCGCGACCGCCTTCGCACAGGACGCGGCGGACGCAGAGAACCAGGCAACCGCGATCGCAGGCCGAGCGCTTGCAGCGGGCCTGGGAATCGGCATCGCAGCGTTCGGCTGCGGCATGGGTCAAGGTCGCGCCGCGGCTGCAGCCCTCGAGGGCATTGCTCGTAATCCAAACGCTTCGGGCAAGATCCTCGTACCGCTGATTCTCGGCCTGGCGCTCATCGAGTCGCTCGCGATTTACGCACTCGTCATCGCATTCCAGGTGCAGCCGTAAGCCGTAGCTCGCGTCAGGGCGTGCCGGTTGGGCGCGTCCTGGCGGGCAGCGAGTCCACGCACCATACTTGGACGATGACGAGCGAGCAGCGGCCCGGTCCTTCTCCTGATTCTCCGAAACGCGGCGGAATTCCGGGTGCGGTGAAGGTCGCTGTCGTATTCGTGGTGCTGGTGGGCGCTGCTGCGTGGCTTCTGTCGGGCAGCGACAACCCCTTCGTGTACTCGAAGCTCGTGGACGAAGTGATGAATCAGCCCGACTCTTTCGAAGGTCGCCGCCTGCGGGTCGAAGGCGAGCTGCGCCAGGGGTCGATACAGTTTCGCGAGTCGCCCTGTGAATGGCGCTTCGTGCTCTACAAAGAGGACAAGGAGATGCCGGTTCGCTTTCCGCAGTGCGTCGTGCCCGATACCTTTCGAGATGGCATGGGCATTCAGGTGACCGTCCAGGGCGAGCTCGGTGACGATGGCGTGTTCCTCGCAAATCAGGTGATTCCACGCTGCCCCTCGAAGTACGAGATGCAGCAGCGCTTGGAGGCCGGCGAAGAAATGCCTTACGACCCGAACGCGAAGCTCCCGGGCGCGGGCGAAAGCTAAAAAGCCCGCCTCCTCAGAGACGGGCCCTTCAATAACGCTTCATAGCCCCGTGACGACCGAGTCGCTCTCGGGGTGACGCGTCACATCTGCTCGACTTGCGCGACCCGCTTCTCGTGGCGGGCCTTCTCTTGCTCGACCTGTTTGTCGAGTGCCTCGAGCTGCTTCTTGTGTTGCGCCTGCATCCGCTCTCGTTTCTTCTCGATCGCGGCGAGCCGACCATTGTGTCGCTTTTCCTCGGCCTCGATCATGCGCGTCTTGCGCTCGGCCTTGGCCTTTTCGGCTTTGGCCTTCTGGGCGGCCTTGCGTGCCTCGGCGTCAGCTTTAGCTTTTTCGCGCTTGGCCTGTGCGTCGCTCTTGCCCTTGTCGCCGGCTGCTTTGTCGTCGTCGCCCTTGGCCTTGGCGTCTTCGCCCTTGGCCTTGGCGTCGTCCCCTTTGGTCTTGGCGTCGTCGCCTTTGGCCTTGGCGTCGTCGCCTTTGGCCTTGGCGTCGGCTTTGGCGTCGTCGCCTTTGTCCTTGGCCTTCTTAGCTTCGCGCTTGGCTTTGCCCATGGCCTTTTCGTGATGGTCGGCGCTTGCGGTGGGTACGGTCGCAACCGCGACACCCAGTGTCAGGGCCAGCGCGATGCACAACGATGAAATGACTCTCATTACAGATTCCTCCCTTGCGATGTGGACGCAGACAAACTGCCCCCCGTCCACAACCTCTCTACAGTAGGGGGCTAGCGAGCGCCCCCCAAATCGTTCGGTTCTTGACCCATCTGCCTAAACAACCGTACAGTGCTGCGCATGAGCGCAGTGGGGGGGCAATCTGGTAGCCAAACCGGCGGGCAAAGCCGTGCGTTTCGCCGGGTCGACAAGCCGTGGGATCGGCCCCGCGGCGTTGCCGAAGTCCTCGCGCGGTGGGAGTCCGACGGCACCTGGCGCAACGTGACGTGGAGCCACGGAGTCGAAGCCCAGGAACCGAGCATCGCAGCGATGCCATCGTCATTGTCCCCTCTGGTAGCGCGGGCGCTCGCCCTACGAGGCATCGACCAACTCTACAGCCATCAAGCGAAGGCGTTCGAGCTCGCATCTGCCGGCAAGCATGTCGTCGTGGCGACGCCGACCGCATCCGGCAAGAGCCTCTGTTACAACCTTCCGATCCTCCAGGCGCTCGCCTCGGATCCGAGCGCGCGGGCTCTCTATCTCTTTCCCACCAAGGCCCTCTCGCGCGATCAAGAGGAGTCCCTGCGCCAGCTCATGCGGGATGCGGACCTCGCGATTGGGACGATCACCTACGACGGCGACACACCAAATGATGCCCGCCGCGCAGCCCGGCAGCGAGCGGGCGTCCTTCTCACCAATCCGGACATGCTCCACGCGGGCATCATGCCCCACCACACGGCATGGGCGCGGATGTTCTCGAATTTGAAGTATGTCGTCATCGACGAGCTTCACACCTATCGCGGCGTGTTCGGCTCGCACCTAGCCAATGTTGTTCGGCGCCTTCTGCGAATTGCACGCTTTCATGGTTCGTCGCCCACATTCCTGTTCGCGTCGGCCACGATCGGCAATCCAAAGGAGCACGCACGGAGGATCTGCGGTGAGCCGGTCGAGCTGATCGAGCAAAGCGGCGCGCCCACCGGGCCCCGCCGAGTCGTCGTGTACAACCCGCCCGTCGTCAATGCAGAGCTGGGCATTCGGCAGAGTTACCTCAAGACCGCCGTGCGGCTCACCCAAGATCTCGTCCGGGCGGGGGTGCCTACTCTGGTCTTCGGCAACTCGCGCAATGGCGTGGAGGTCATGCTGAAGTACCTGCGCGACCGCCTTACGCGTGACCAGATCGACCCTACGTCAATTCACGCCTACCGCGGCGGCTATCTGCCCGACACGCGACGCCGCATCGAGGCTGCGCTTCGGGCGGGCGACATTCGATGTGTCGTGGCCACCAACGCGCTCGAGCTCGGCATCGACATCGGAGCTCTCGATGCCGTGGTGTGCGCAGGCTACCCCGGGACGATGGCGGGACTTTGGCAACGCTTCGGTCGAGCCGGGCGTCGACGAGATCTTTCCCTCTCCGTGTTGGTCTCCTCGAGCAATCCGGTCGACCAGTATGTCGCGCGGCATCCGCGTCAGTTGGTGTCAGCCCCGATCGAGCACGCCCGAATCGACCCCGACAACATCGAGATCTTGATCCAGCACCTGAAGTGCGCGGCGTTCGAGCTGCCTTTCGAGCCGAATGACCTGTACGGCGATGTTCCAGACGATGCGCTTGCCGAAGCCCTCGACTACCTGGCCGACAACGGCGTCATTCACCCCGCGCCAAGCAATGCTGGCTCGATCTATCACTGGGCGTCCGACAGCTACCCGGCCAACAATGTCTCTTTGAGGAGCGCGAGCGGGGACAACTTCGTCATCATCGACCTGGACGGCAGTCGTACGATCGCCGAGATGGATTGGCGAAGCACACACACGATGCTGCACGAGCAGGCCATCTATCAACACGAGGGCGGTCAGTACCAAGTCGAGCGTCTGGACTTCGACAACCACAAAGCGTTCGTCCGGCGCGTGAAGCCTGACTACTACACGACCGCGATGACGCACAGCAAAGTCACGGTGCTCGAACACGATCGAGGCGCCACGATCGACCTCGACGAAGTGCCGCTCGAAGCTGCGCTCGGGGATGTGACCGTCATCGAGAAGGTGGTTGGCTACAAGAAGATCAAGTTCCATACTCACGAAAATGTCGGTTACGGCGAGGTGCACCTGCCGGAGATGCAAAAGCACACCACCGCGTTTTGGCTGACATTCCCAGAAGACTTCGTCCAGAGTCAGCCCGAGGCCCGCGCCGTCGTCGTCGATGCGTTGCGTGGGCTTTCGAAGGCGATGCACGTGGTGGGCGCGGTCGGTCTCATGATTGACCCACGCGATCTCGGGCGCACGTTGGGGAGCCGCACACAAGACGATGCGCCGCCGGGGAACGGACAGGGCCCGGGATATGATCCGACGATCTTTCTCTACGACACGGTAGCGGGCGGTGTCGGCCTCGCGCCTCGGCTGTTCGAGGAGCGTGAGGAGCTGTTGCGACGTGCCCGGCACTTGATCGAGAGTTGTACCTGCGACGAAGGATGCCCCGGGTGTATCGGTCCGGACGCGTCTGGTGACGACCAAACCGAAGCGGCCCGCAAGGAATTGGTCTTAGGCCTCCTCGATTCTGTCGGCATTTGCGCAACCCATTAGAGCACGATGCCGATCAAACGAAGTCTTGCCCGTCTTGCACACGCGCCGCCGAGGAGGCTCGATGTCGCGGCGGTTCGTGGTGCGCTTCCAGGACAAAGCACCCAGACCGAGCACGGGGAGCTTCATCTGATCGACGAGTATCTCGAGCCACACCACCACCATGGGCGCGCCCCGATCGCAAACGCACTCCGGGTCTCCTCCGAGAGGCTGGCGCAGCTCGCATTGGACCCAACCCTCGAAGAGGTCGACATCACGCGTGCTTTATTTTTCGACACCGAGACGACAGGGCTTGCAGGGGGCACGGGTACGGTGCCGTTCTTGATCGGCATTGGATGGTTTGAAGACGAATCGCTCCGCATCCAACAGCTGTTTCTCCCCGAGCTCGGGCACGAGGCACCGATGCTTCACTGGCTTCGCGAGCGCATTAGAACAGCTTCTTGCTTGGTCTCGTTCAACGGCAAGACCTTCGACTGGCCTCTTTTGCGCAATCGCTTCGTGATGAACCGCGTGCGCGTGCCGGAGCTTCCCCCTCACCTCGACCTCTTGCATTGTGCCCGTCGGATCTTGAGGCGGCGCCTCCGGTCGATCCGTTTGGTCGAGCTCGAGCGCGAAGTGCTGGGCATGTACCGCGAGGACGATGTCTCCGGGGCGCTGATCCCGCAGCTCTACTTCGATTATCTCGACGGAGGTGACGTCTCGCCGATTGCCAAAGTCATCGAGCACAACGCCAACGACTTGATCGCCTTGGCTGCGCTCGTCGCCGAGCTCGTTTCCCATTTCGATGAGGTCCATCGGGAAGACGACCCACGCGATCACCTGGCTTATGCCAGGGTGGCCGAGCGAACGGGCGATCGAGGTCGAGCACGCTCCTTCGCGCGCGCAGCTGCTGAAGGCGGAGGCGAAGCGGCCTGCACCGTCGAGGCGTGTCTACTGACGGCACGGATGGCGCGACGCGGCGGGGACGTCGATGACGAAGAGCGAGCCTTGCTCGAGGCACTTCGGGCCGCCGATGACGATGAGCTCAAGGCGACCGTGCAACTGATGCTCAGCAAACACTACGAGCATCGGCGCAGGGACCTCGAACGTGCGCTCGAGCACGCCGGTGGCACGGCGCTAGCCGAAGGCGAGGAGGCTGCGGAGCGTCGGGTGGCGCGCCTCGAGCGTCGGTTGGCACGCCAAGCGTGAAGTTTTTGCAGGGCTCCGAGATGCCCGTGGCACGCAGTGGCACAAGGGCCTGTTTTCCGGGCCCCGAGATCACGGCGGTTTTTCGCGCTTCCGTTGGCACTGAAGTTGCTGCTACTCCTGGCCGGGCATGCGCACTGGGAGAAAGACGATGAATCCATTCAGGACTTGCGTGGTGTTGGGGGCAGTGATGGTGATAGGGGCTGGTTGCGGGGGCACCGGCACTACGGAGGCGACCCCCCTCGAAGGATTCGTGTGTGGCGCAGACGGAAATACCTATTCCGTCGAAGAAGCCGCACGCGAAAAGCACGAGGTTTCACACCGCGGTCGGTGCGATGCGCCGATGCCTTGTGTGTCGCCCGTCGATTGCTTCGTGGGCGACGTCTGCGCGCCTCGGACGGCCAATGGCGATGTCGGTCTTCCGACCGATCCGCAAGCCCACTGGTGCGTTCCGGGTCCCATTCGGTGTAACTGCCCGGGTGTGTTCGAGCCCGTCTGCGGAGGCGATGGGCGCAACTACATCAATGCCTGCGAAGCCGCTTGTGCTGGCGTGGGCGTGCGGCATGACGGTTACTGCGATGAGCCGCCGGGCTTTGGCTGCGTGCGCGCAGGGTGCAGTGATCACCTTTGCGTCGACGAGGGCGTGCCCATCGTCAGCACTTGCGAGTGGCGAGACGTCTATGTCTGCTATCAGCAAGCTACCTGCGAGCGGCAGGAAAACGGGCAGTGCGGGTTCACACCGACGCACGAGCTGGTGGAGTGCTTGGAGGGCCATGGTCAAGGGATGTGCCGTGTCGATCCGCGCTGGCAGGACGGTTTCACCGCCGAATGTGAAAGCGAGCAGGTGCCTGGCATCGTCGGCATCCTTGCAGTGACGCCGAAGCAGATGATGGTGCTCGGCGAGCCGTTCCCCGCGTCTTTCAGGTTGCTCGAGCCCCCGGTGTTCGATGAGGAGTATCACGGCGAGGGCGAGCTGTTCTGCGATGGCGAGCAGACGCTGCTGAGGGGCCTGGCGTTCATGACCCCCCTCGGCGATCTCGGCTTCACGTGTCGAATTCTTCCGGAGCCGGAGCCTGGTGAATGCCTCGATGACCGTGATTGTCCTCCCGGGCATTATTGCCAGCCGATCGACCCCTGGAGCGCCGGTGTCGATCCGTCGTGGCCCGAGCCCCAACCGCGGCCAGGTGTCTGTGTAGACCTGTGCGCCCTGATCGACTGCGCTCCGGGATACGTGTGCGAGCTTGGTCAGTGCGTGCCCGACGACCGCAGGTGCCAAGACGATCGAGAGTGCCCGGTTGGGTGGATCTGCCAAGACGGAGTCTTCGAGAGCCTCCAGCCCCCATGGCACGACGGCGTCTGTGAGCCGTGTGCCTGTCCGGAGATCTATGCCCCGGTCTGCGGCGTCGACGGACACACCTACGGCAATGCATGTGAAGCGCGGTGCGCCCATATCGAGGTCGCCTACCACGGAGAATGCATAGACGACTGCCCCGTGACGCATGTGCGGACGCCAGATGGTCAATGCGTGCCGAAGTGCTACGGCTCCGAGCAATGTGGCCACGATCAGCGGTGCAACGCCCCCGAGGTATGCCTACAAGATCCGGCTTGCCCGCAGTGTGACGTCTGCGTCGGATGGTGCGTGCCCTCCAAGCGCGATTGCCGCCCGACCGGTTGCAACGGAGAAATCTGCAGCGACCGGGACGTAGCTTCGCCTTGTGTCGTGCTTCCCGAGTTTGCTTGCTACCGGGAGTTTGGCATCTGCGAGCGCCAGCCATGGGGCGGTTGCGATTGGACTCCGACCCCCGCGCTCGACATGTGCCTGGCGCAGTTCGACTGCCGCAGCGAAGGATGCCCCTGGGGAACCTACTGCGGTTTCTGCTGGATTTCTTACGAATGCATCCCCGACGGGGCGGTCTGCTAGCGATTTAGCGTTGTTGATGTCGTTGGCCTGGCGGTTTCACCATCCCGTCAGGCCGGCGGCGCGACTTCTATCTTGGTGGTCACCGAGTTGGCGATGAAGCAATGCTCGTGCGCCTGGTGGTGGAGCTCATCGAGCTGTTCTTGGTTCGGAGGTTCGCTTCCCCACGTGATCTTCGGACGAAGCACGACTCGGGTGATCGCCAGTCTCTTCCCGTCGTTTCGCTCCATGAACCCGACCGCAGGGTCTTCGTAGGCGTCGACGACGAAGCCATCGCGAGCAGCGAGCGCAAGGAAGGTCAACATGTGGCAACTCGAGAGAGAGGCCACGAAGGCTTGCTCGGGGTCGACTAGAGCGTCGTTCCCGAGGTACTTAGGCGCCGCGGAGGCACGTACTTCGCTTCCACCTTCGAACTTCCAATAGTGGTCACGGGTGTATTCCTTGTAGGTGAACTCGGTCCCCTGGCGGTTCCAAACGATCGTAGCGCGGTGTTCCGACATCAATGCTCCTCCGAGTGGAAAGTCTAGTGGGTCGTCTAACCTCCGGCGAGGGCAGGGATGTCGAGGTGGACAGGGGGGGTGTCATCGACCAAGCGGTTCGCGAGGAATCCTTCGGGAAGGGAGACCCTCTGGCGACCGGCGGTCTTGCCGCGTGGGACACGCATTGCTTCGGGCGGGAAGGGCTCGGAGGCGTCGACGGCACGCAGAATGTCCTCGAGCTCGGCCAACTTGGTGACCCGCATCAAGCGCGCTCTGAGCTTTGCGCTGCCGGGGAAGCCTTTGGTGTACCAGCTGCTGTGTCGGCGGAACATGCGCATGGCCTGATCCTCGCCCGCCCACTCGCAAAGGAGGGCGGCATGCTCGATCGCTACGTCCACCACTTCGCCAAGCAAAGGAGGATCGCATGGCTCGCAGCCCTCAAACACGTCTGCCAGATCGCGAAAGAGCCATGGACGTCCAAGGCATCCGCGGCCGATGACGACGCCGTCGCAGCCGGTGTCTCGCATCATGCGAAGGGCATCGTGGGCTTCCCAGATGTCGCCGTTGCCGAGCACTGGGATCGTTTGCACCCTCTGCTTGAGGCGTGCGATCGCTTCCCATCGCGCTTCGCCATCGTAGAGCTGGGCCGCCGTTCGAGCATGTAGCGCCACCGCCGCGCAGCCTTCTTCCTCACCGATGCGTCCCGCGTCTTCATAGGTGAGCAGGCTGTCGTCGATACCCATGCGGAACTTGATCGTCACCGGAATCTCGCCCGCATTTTGCACCGCCGCACGGACGATGTTGGCGAGCAATCGCGGCTTGGCGGGTATTGCCGAGCCGCCGCCCTTGCGCGTGACTTTGGGCACCGGGCAGCCGAAATTCAGGTCGATGTGGTCCGCACGCCCCTCCCCAACGAGCCACTTCACCGCTTCACCGACGTAGTGAGGGTCGACCCCATAAAGCTGAAGGCTACGGGGAGACTCATCGGCTCCGAACTCCGCGAGCATGAGCGTCTTGGCGCGTCCCTCTACCAGGGGGCGGGCCGTCACCATCTCGCTCACGTAAAGCCCGGCGCCAAATCGGCGACAGATCGCCCGAAACGGCCAGTTCGTCACCCCCGCCATCGGCGCAAGCACCACCGGCGGCCACACCGAGAGCGCCCCAATCGCAACGGGCGCAAACTCTCCCGGCCCCGCAAGCGGCACCTCCCGATTCACCAAACTCTTGTAGATCTCATCCATCGCGAAAAAGGGGACTGTCCCCTTTTTAGTTGACGATTGCGAGGTGGCGGTGGCGGCTCGTGCGTAGGAGCTTCATTCGCCAGTCGACGCCGATGAGCTCGCCGGGCTCCAGGGGTAGCCAGATGTTTTCGCCTTCGATGACCTCGCTCGAAAAAATCAGGTGATTTACGTACCCGCTTTCCGAGGAGGCCTCGCACTCGGGCGAAAGGCTAGGGCAGGTATCCCTGTCACCGCATCGTGTTTTATAGGTCGACCAGAAGAGCTCTTTGCCGCCCTCTGCGGCGACCATCGTGGTGCCGTCGGTCACGATCGTCGTCAGGAGTGAAGGCTCCTCGTCCGGATTGGTATCGCAAATGCCGCGTACGTGGTCGAGCGTGGACTGCAAAGCCATCGAGCTCTCCTCGACGCCGATACGGCCGGATAGCGGGCCGTGCTGCGCGAGGTGCGTCAGGAACAAGAAGAACAAGACCTCACTGTCGGTGTCACCGAGAATGTAGCGGCGAAGGCGTGGAGCGACCCGCTGCACCAACTGCTCTCGGTGCTCCACGAAGCCGCGAATGTCGCCGTTGTGGGCCATGATCCATTTGCCGTACTGAAATGGGTGGCAGTTCAATACCGACAGCTCGCCATAGGTTGCCCGGCGCACGTGGGCGAGAACCGTTTCGGAGGCTACGATGCCACTGACCCGACGAAAAAGGCCGCAATCGATGGCCGTGGTGGGGCTTCGGGTGATGTGTGGCGCGCCGTCGACGTAGAACGCAACTCCCCAGCCATCCCGATGGTCCGTGCTCTGAGCACCTAGGGCATTGTCGGCGTCCATGAGGGATCGATGCACTTGGCTCTGAATGACGCTGCGGAACCCGAACAGGCGACACATAACGTGACCATTCTGACACGAACCGCCGCCCCATGCCGCCTCCGCTGTTCAGGACGCACCCGCGGTGTTAAGGTGCGCGCCGGTGGAGCGTTTTCGGCGCCTTTTCATTGCGAACCGCGGGGAGGTGGCGGCCCGCATCGCGAGGACGTGCGACGACCTCGGCATCACCCCCGTCTTCGGTGTGTCCGAGGCCGATCGCGATGCCCCGTATCTCGGTGGTCGGGAGTCGGTCGTCGTCGGCCCGTCGCGGTCGAGTGAGAGCTATCTAGCAAGAGAGCGAATCGTGCAGGGCGCGATTCAAAGCCAGTGCAGCGCCCTTCATCCGGGCTGGGGCTTCCTCGCCGAAGACCCGCTCTTCGCGTCGTTGTGTGAGGCGCACGGCGTGACGTTTATCGGGCCTCCGGCTTCGGTGATGCAAGAGCTCGGGCGAAAGACTCCGGCCAAAGCGGCGATGGCGAGAGCCGGCTTGAAGCTGATTCCCGGGAGCAGGGGGGTCTTGCGCAGTGTCGATCACGCCGCCGAGCTGATCGAATCCTTAGGTCTGCCGGTTCTTCTCAAAGCCGAGAGCGGTGGCGGCGGTCGGGGCATGCGAGTCGTTCGCGACGTTGCCGAGCTCAAGGAGGCTTTTGATTCGGCCCAGGCCGAGGCGCGGGCTGCCTTCGCGGACGACCGACTCTATTTGGAGAAGCTGATCGAGGGTGGCCGCCACATCGAGATCCAGCTCTTGGCAGACAAGTATGGGCACGTCGTCCATCTCGGCGAGCGTGACTGTTCGGTACAGCGCAAGCATCAGAAGCTCATCGAGGAGTCGCCGGCTCTCGTGCTCGACGACGCGGAACGAGCACACACGCTCGACGCTGCGGTTCGGGCGACGCGCACCATTGGATACGTCGGCGCCGGTACGATGGAGTTCTTGCTCGACGATGGCGGAGCGCTCCGCTTCATGGAAATGAACGCTAGGCTTCAGGTAGAGCACCCCGTGACCGAGATGCGAACCGGGATCGACCTGGTCGAAGCCCAAATCCGCGTCGCAGCGGGGGAGCCTTTGTGGTTTTCGCAGGATGACGTCGAGCTCCGTGGGCACGCGATCGAGTGTCGCATCAACGCGGAGGACCCATCGAACGCCTTCGCTCCCAGTCCCGGCATCATCGAACGTTGGGAAGCGATCGAGACCGACGGCATCCGCATCGACACACACGTCGAAGAGGGATACGAAGTGCCGCCCCACTACGACAGCCTGGTGTGCAAAGTGATCGCGTGGGGACAAGACCGCGACGCGGCATGCGACCGCCTGGCCAAGACCCTTCGAGAGATTCGCTGTGAGGGCATCTCGACGACGATCCCGATGCATCTATCTGTGCTGGCGTCGGATGCTTTTCGAGACAATCGGTACGACACAGGAGCCGTACCAGGGTGGGGTGACTGATGGCACACGTACCGGTAGTTCCGATCGGCAAAGAGCGCGCGGCGGTCGTCGATGACGCAACGTTCGATCGCGAAGTCTCGAGCCACGAGCCGCTGATCGAGAAATTGAACGCTCGGCGCGCCGAGGTTCGAGCAGGGTGGGGCCCCAAGTACGTCGATCGCGTGCACGAAAAAGGGAAGCTCACGACTCGGGAGCGCCTCGAGCATCTCAAAGACCCGGGCACGCGGCTGTACGAGGTCGGCACCTTCGTCAATTACGGGATCGACTTCGGCGGCCTCGAATCGCCTGCCGCCGGCGTCGTGACCGCCTTTGCGCAGATCGAGGGTCGATGGTGCGTCGTCATCGCCAACGACAACACGGTCGCGTCCGGCGCCTGGTGGCCAAAGACGCCGGAGAAGATCGAGCGTGCCCAGGAGATGGCGCGCCGATTGCGGCTTCCGACGCTCTACCTCGTCGACTGCAGCGGGCTCTACCTTCCCGAGCAAAGAAAGAGCTTCGCGGGCGCTACCGGAGCTGGACACATTTTTAAGATGAACAGCCTGCTCTCGGCGGAGGGAGTGCCCCAGATTGCTGGTGTGTTCGGCGACTGCATTGCGGGCGGCGGCTACATGCCGATCATCAGCGACCGCGTCTACATGACCGAGCAAGCGTACATGGTCATTGCGGGTGCAGCGCTCATCAAAGGAGCGAAGAGCCAGCACATCACCTCGCTCGACATCGGCGGTCCAGAGGTTCACGTCCACCAGTCCGGTTGCGCGGACGAACGCGTACCGGATGATGAGACGTTGATCGCGTGCTTACGGCGTGAGGTCGCGCGCCTGCCGAGCTCCGGAGCCGCGTTCTATCGCGGAGGCGTCGAGTCGATGGAACCGAGCTACCCGACTTCAGATCTCCCTGGGTTGATCCCTGTCGACCACCGGCAAGCCTACGAGGCCGAAGAGGTGCTCGCGCGCCTATGCGACCAGAGCCTCTTTTGGGAGGTGCTTCCCTCGGTCGGCCGCGAGATGATTTGCGGAGTTGCGCGCGTGGGCGGGCTTTACGCCGGATTCGTGCTCAATCGACAGGGGCTGATCGCAGATCCAGAGGCTCCAGCTGAGCAGCGGCCGGCCGGGATTCTCTACCGCCAAGGCATCGCCAAGATCAGCGCGTTCAGTCGTGCCTGCAATAGTGATGGCCTGCCGCTGATCTGGCTTCAAGACATCAGCGGGTTCGACATCGGTGCCGAGGCCGAACGTCACGGCCTTCTCGCATACGGTTCAAACCTCATCTACACGAACAGCACCAACGAGATCCCGATGTTCACGGTGCTGCTCCGCAAGGCCTCGGGGGCGGGATACTACGCCATGGCGGGGCTCCCCTACGATCCGGTCGTCCAGCTCTCGACCCCGATCTCACGGCTCAGTGTCATGGAGGGCCGCACACTGGCGATCGCCTCGTACAACAGCAAGCTCGATGACAACTTCGAGATCATTACCGTAGACCCGAAGGAGCGCGCCGAGATCGAGAAGAAGATGGCGGATGTCGAAGCGCGGATCGACGCCGACATGGATCCTTACGTTGCCGCCCGACAACTGGACACAGACGAGATCGTTCGACTGGACGAGCTGCGCGACTGGCTTCGCGTGCTGGTCGAAATGAGCTACCAGGGCGTCGGCTACCGGCGAGTCAAGAACCCCCGTATTTGGACGATGCACGACCTCGATGTGCTCACCAGCGGGGGCCGCGCGTGACGCGTGCGTACTTACTAGGCACCGTGCGGCGCGACGCGAACCAGAGCGCGCTCACCTCGCCCACTGTGGGGATCTTCACGTCGACTGCGCCGGTCGGGGAGCTGGTGTCGGCGGGGCAGGTCATCGGCAGCATCGAGGTCCTCGCGGTAAAGTATGCGTTGCGCGTACCAAACGGAGTGGCCGGTCGCGTGATGTCGAACGTAGGAGAGGGTCGCACGAGGGTCCCAGTGCAGTACGGGGATGTGCTCTTCACGTTATCGACGGCTTCTGAGGTCGGCACGACTGCTTCCGCTCTGAGCCGGGCTGCAGGCGTCGAGGCAGAGCTTTCGTTCGTGGCGCCGATGAGTGGTCGGTTTTACAGCCGACCCTCCCCAACCGAGGAGGCATTCATCAACGAGGGCGACACCGTTCGAGAGGGCCAGACGGTCGGTCTGCTCGAAGTCATGAAGACATTCAACCGGCTCGTATACCAGGGCGAGGCGTTGCCCGAATCGGCGGTCGTGCGAAAAATCTTACCTAGTGATGGGAATGATGTCGTGAGAGGCGACGTGATCCTGGCGCTAAAACCGATCGGCGGAAAGTAACGTGCCCACGAGCTGAGAGTATCCTCTAGCCATGTTGGCCGTCTTGCTGTGATCCCACTACAGTCCGCCATGGCCAAGGCCGCGCTGGGCGATCGATCCCTGTTTCCCGATCTGACTTGCGTCGCCTATCTCGCGCACGCGGCGATCGCGCCTCTGTCCGCGCCAGTCCGCGATCGAATTGCGGAAGTGAGCGCGTCTTACGCACGCGGTGGGATGGCCGGCTTCGGCGAGTGGGCGCCCCGACTCCAACAAGTCCGCAAGGACCTCGCAGCGTTGATCGGTGCCTCTCCACGCGAGATCGCGTTCGTTTCGAACACGACGCATGGGGTGATCGACATTGCGTTCGGCTTGCGATGGCGAAAAGGCGACAGGGTGCTCCTCTTCGAGGGCGAATTTCCTGCCAACGTGACCCCATGGCAGCAGGCCGCTCAGGAATTCGGGCTCGAGCTTTGCTGGCACTCGCTCGAGCCATTTCACCGTTCGGCCGAGGAAGGGCTCTCGGAGCTCGAGCGTGCGCTTGACCGGGGCTTGCGGATCGTCGCGGTCAGCGCGGTGCAATACAAGACCGGCCTCCGCATGCCGCTGTCTGAGATGGCAGCGCTTTGCCGTCGTCATGGAGCCGAGCTGTTCGTCGACGCCATCCAAGCCGTCGGCGCAACGCCAATCGATGTTTCGTGCGGCATCGACTACCTCAGCAGTGGAAGTCACAAGCACCTCATGGGCGCCGAGGGTGCGGGCTTCCTCTACGTCGCCGATAGATGTGCAAGTGGCTGCGATCCAAGGCTGGCCGGCTGGCTCAGCCACGAGGACCCTATCGAGTTCTTAATTCGTGACGAGCCCAGGCTGCGGTACGACAATCCGCTCAAGACGAGTGCCCAGGTGTTCGAGATCGGGACGACCAACGTCATGGGTATCGCGGCGCTCGGCGCTTCGGTGGAGTCACTACGCGCGCTTGGGGCCGATGCGATCCACGCTCACGCGAACGCCTATCTCGACGCCATGGAGCACGGCTTGATCGAACGCGGCTTCATCAGTCATCGATCACGAGCGGCCGCGGCTCGGTCGACATTGCTGAGCATGAGCACACCCAACGGCGTCCCGCCGACTCGGCTCTCCGCCGAGCTCGGCAAACGAGGCGTGGTGTGCAATACGCCTGACGGCCTCGTCCGTTTCTCTCCCCACTGGCCGAATCATCCCGACGAGGTGCCTAAAGTCCTCGGCGCCGTGGATGAAGCTGTGGCCGAGATCCATGGTTGAGCCTAGGCTCGTCCCGTGACCACACAGAGCGATCGAAGCTTTTGGATCTTCAATGCGGTCATTTCGACACTTGCCATCGGTTTTCTGGGCTGGCTTTTGGTGCTCCGCGAAGCCGGCGGGGTGAGCGCCGACCTGCGCTTCATGCCTGGCGTTAACGCCGCGCTCAACGCCACCTCGGCCACCTTGTTGGTTTTGGGCTTTGCGGCGATCCGCAGTGGGCGCCGTGAGATTCACCAGCGTCTCATGGTCTCGGCCTTCGTTGCATCCGCCGTTTTCTTGGTGGGTTACGTGATCTACCATTACGCGCACGGCGATACGCCGTACCAAGGGGTCGGAGCGATCCGAACGTTCTACTTCACCATCTTGATCTCGCACGTGCTTCTGTCGATCGTCATGCTTCCGATGATCCTGACCACGTTTTACCTCGCGTCACGAGAGCGATTCACAGCCCACAAGCGCCTGGCACGCTGGACGCTCCCGATCTGGCTCTACGTGTCGGTCACGGGGGTGGTGATCTACGTCATGCTAGGCGGCTAACCTTGGGTGTGATCGAGCTGCTACTCGTCCCAAAGCGTCCGCGGCGAATACGTCTCTCCTATGAACCAAAACCCGCCGTCGACCATGCGTTGGTGGTTATCGAGCGCGGCGATTGCATTCATATCAGCCGGCGTAAGCGCCAGGTCGCGCGCTGCCCAGTTCTCGGCGATCCGCCCAGCGTGGGTCGACTTCGGGATCACGCTCGTCCCTCGAGCTAGCGCCCAAGCGATCAGAACCTGGCCTGGTGTAGCTCCGTGTGCCTCGGCGATCTTCACGATGGTCGGGTGTCGCGTGAGCAAGATGCGGTCCTCGCGGCCGAGCATGGCGGCCGAGTCCGGAGACCCCAGGGGAGAATATGCAGTGACTGCAACGCCCAGGTCTCTACACTCTCTCAGCAGCTCGTTCTGTTGAAGATAGGGATGAAGCTCGATCTGGTTGACTGCCGGGGTGCGACCGGTCGCATCACGTACCTGTTCGATCTTGCGCTTGCTGAAGTTCGATACGCCGATTTCCCGCACGAGACCTTGCTCGTCGGCTTCCAGCATGGCCGCCCAAGTCGATTCCAGAGGAATCGCCGACAAAGAAAGAAAGTCTTCCGGGCCCCGCGGGAGCTCAACCCCGTGCCGGAGGGCCACGGGCCAATGGATGAGATAGAGGTCGAGGTAGTCGAGTCGGAGTTTCTTCAAGCTCGTTTCGAGCGCACTTCGCACGTGCTCGGGCGCATGAGAATCGTTCCAGAGCTTGCTGGTGATCCACAATTCCGTGCGTTTGACGTCGCCTGCCCGAAAGGCGTCGGTGACCGCACGCCCGATCTCTTCCTCGTTTTGATAGATCGCCGCGCAATCGATGTGTCGATAGCCGACCTCGATCGCCGATCGAACCGCTCCGTAAACCGCTTCAGGCTCCGATTTCCAGGTGCCGAGGCCGAGAGCCGGCATCGTCGTTCCACTGCTCAGCTTTTGAGTTTTCATCGATGTCCGTGCGTCAGCTCTTTCTCACGAGACGATAGGCCCAGAGGACCACGAGTGCGCCGAGGATTGCGATGACGAAGCTGCGCATGTTGAACCCCGTCACTTTGCCGAAACCGAGAGCCGTTCCCACGAATCCGCCCGCGACAGCCCCGACGATACCAAGGGCCGTCGTTTTCAGAAGGCCACCGGCGTCGTCGCCCGGCATGAAAACTTTTGCGAGGGCTCCCGCGATGAGCCCGAAAATCACCCAAGACACAATCCCCATGTCACGCCTCCTAGCGGCGTAGTGTCGATCATCGAACTCGAAAGGTAAAGGAGAAGGCGGCGCCGTAGCGTGCGGGCTCGTCAGACCTCGACCCCGATTGCGTCTTGCACGCGCGCGACTCCCGCGTCGCTGGCAAGCTCGACGAGTCCCGTAGCCAACCGCTTTGGCAACAACGGACCTTGGTAGACGAACGCCGTGTAGACTTGCACCAGGGTGGCGCCCGCTCGGATTCTCGCCCACGCCTGTTCGGCGGTTTCGATCCCTCCGACCGAGATCAACACCAATCGATCGCCGGTTCTCCGGCGCAATCGTTTCAGCACTGCGAGAGAGCGACGTTCGATCGGCGGACCGCTCAGGCCGCCGGCCCCGCATTTTTCGACGCGCGCCGGGTTGCTGTCGAGCTCGTCTCTCCCGATGGTGGTGTTGGTCGCGATCACCCCGTCGAGCCCGAGCTCGATCGCCAGGTCAGCCACTTCATCGATGTCTTCGTCCGCCAAGTCAGGGGCGATCTTCACGAGCAGGGGGACCCGGCGCGTCGGGGACGCTTCACGAAGCGCTTCACGAACCGCTATGAGCAGCGGGCGGAGCTTCTTGGTTGCCTGGAGGTCGCGCAGTCCCGGCGTGTTCGGTGAGCTGACATTGACGACGACGTAGTCGGCGCAGGCGCCCACCCGTCTGGCGCTCGAGACGTAGTCGGCAATCGCATCGGATTCCGGAACGACCTTGGTTTTCCCTATGTTCACGCCAACGATCGTTTGATGGGGTCGGCTGAGTCGCTTCACGGCGTCGGCCGAACCACGGTTGTTGAACCCCATGCGGTTGATGAGAGCGCGGTCACGGGGGAGCCGAAACAACCTCGGCCTGGGATTGCCTGGTTGGGCTTGCCCCGTCAGCGTTCCAACCTCGACGAAGCCGAATCCAAGCGCGCCAAGCGCCTCGTAGCCGACCGCGTCTTTGTCGAAGCCCGCTGCAAGCCCGACGGGGTTCGGAAACTCGAGGCCGAGCGCATGAACCCGGACGCGCTCGGAGCCGACCAGCATGCATCGTCGGAGCCAAGGGCCGACCCCCGGAATCGCGGCAAACCATCGCAGGCAAGCAAACGTGAAGTGATGTGCGGCCTCGGCTGGCAGCAGGTAGAGGAGCGGGCGAATCAGCGCGCGGTACACGGTCCCCTCAACGGGCGAGTGCCGACCATATCGCGTCGTCTCCAAGGCGTTGACCGATTCGTACGTCGAAGGGCTCTTCGATCGGCCCCAGGATCGCTGGGTCTCCTGAATGCACGTTTCGAAGAGCATCCCGACACTGTGCGACGGCTGCGGCGCTCATGCGGCCGAGCGGCGCGCGGCTTGCTGAGGTGATCATGCCGAGCCCCGCCATCATCGTCTTCAAAGGAACCGGGTTACGAAACTTGTCGGTCACTTCGACACTCTGGCCGTTGGGAAGGGGGCGCACGCTGGTCACTTGGCAGGTTACGAGAGCAAGGATCGGTGAGAGTGCCGCTGCAAGCCGGTCAGTCTCCTCGAGGTCGTTGGCTTCCTGTGCGCGTACCATCGAGCTCAACGTGCCTGGCACGAGGTTCGACATCACGCTGATGACTCCAGACGCGCGAATCTCCGGGTCGCGCATCATCGTGAGGGTCATGTCGTCGTCGCCTGATAGAATACCCAATGCCGGCCCTGCGAGCTTACGATCGAGGCGCATTCGATCGACGTCCCCGGTGGCCTGCTTGACGGCGGGGACACGTCGCGGGTGGTTCAGGTGCAGCACAGCGAGGTCCGCCGACGAAAGCTCGCACCCGGTTCGGCCGGGAATGATGTACGGAACGATGGGAATGTCCGCGACCTCGTCGAGGATGCGCTCGTAGTATTCCGCGCGGAGCTCGAGGCTAGACGGCCCGTTGTAGTAGCAGTCGACCAGGAGTGCTGCAGTCGCCCCAACATCCTTGGCGTGTGCCGTCCCGCGTATCGCCTCCTTCGTGTTGTTGCTTCCCGTCCCGGCGAGCACGCCCGCACGCGCTTCGACGACCCGGACTGCGGCATCGATCACCGCGTCGTGCTCCTGCCAGGATAGGGTCGGCGACTCGCCCGTGGTTCCGCATGGAACGACACCATCGACGCCCTCGCTGAGCTGAAACTCGATCAGGCGTCGCAAGGCTTCGTGATCGACCTGCTGGTCTGTCGAAAACGGAGTCACCAATGCAGTCCACACACCGTGGGGTCGGAAGGTCCCGCTCATGCCCGGGACCTTAGCGTTTTTCGGACCAAAGGAAAGCGGCTTTGTGCTTGACCCCAAACCCGAAAAAGCCCACCAACGGCGGACATGGCAGCCGTCGCCGCAGCTCTGATCCTCGGTGCGTTCGCCCTCGCGTACCGCTTCTACGCGCGATTCCTGGGTGAGCGCATCTACGACGATCGCGAGGACTTCGCCACGCCGGCGCACGAGCTCGAAGACGGCATGGACTACGTCCCAACGCAACGCGCGGTCTTGTTCGGCCACCACTTCACGTCGATTGCGGGTGCAGCGCCGATCATCGGTCCTTGCGTTGCCGCGTATTGGGGTTGGGGACCGGCGCTCGCATGGGTGGTCCTTGGAACGATCTTCATGGGCGCGGCTCACGACTTCGGCGCGTTGGTGGCAAGCGTGCGCGAGAAGGGGCGGTCTGTCGCCGACATTACGGCCAATACGATGAGCCGGCGCGCTCGCATCTTGTTCATGTGTTTTGTGTTGGTGTTGATCTGGCTCGTGCTGGCGGTTTTCGCGATGGCGATCGCCGGTCTCTTCGTCAGCCAGCCCACGAGCGTAATCCCGATCAACATACAAATCATCGTCGCGATCATCATCGGTTGGTTGGTCTACAAACGGAAGGTGAAGCTGCTCGTTCCGTCCCTCATCGCCCTCGCCGTGCTCTACTTCTTCGTGTGGGTAGGGACCAAAGTGCCAGTGGATTTCGTGGCGATGGGATTCGACGAGCACGGGGTCACGACGGCATGGATCTTCTTCCTGTTGGTATATTCCGCGATCGCGAGCTTGCTGCCGGTGTGGCTTCTTCTGCAGCCGCGGGACTACATCAACAGCCATCAGCTATTGGTCGGCCTCGGGCTCCTGTTCTTGGGCGTTTTGATCGCGCATCCCCATTTCGATGCGCCGGTCTTTCGGACTGCTGAGAAAGGGGCTCCGCCAATCTTTCCCATTTTGTTCGTGACGATCGCCTGCGGCGCGATCAGCGGCTTCCACGGGCTGGTCGCCTCGGGTACGACTTCCAAGCAGGTCAATCGTCTTTCGGATACGCGCATGATTGGATACGGCGGCATGCTCGGCGAAGGCTCGTTGGCGCTGGCCTCGACACTCGCCGCCGTTGCGGGCATCGGGTTGGTGGGAGCCTGTGCTCTTCCAGGCCAAGGCGCGGTCGAGAACCTGAGCTGGGCGGTCTACTACGACAGCTGGGAACACGCCGGTGGCAACAAAGCCGCCGCCTTCGTGCTCGGCGGCGGCGCGTTCCTCGAGGCGGTCGGGTTGTCGGCGGAGCTATCGCGAACATTGATGGCAGTGTTGGTCATCGCGTTTGCAGCGACCTCCCTCGATACAGCCGTGCGCATTCAACGCTTCATTCTCGCCGAGCTCGGCACCGCCATGCGCTTCAAGCCGCTCACGAACCCCTACATCGCGACCCTGGGGGCAATCGTGCCGGCGATGTACCTCGCCCTGGCGGAGACTCCCGACCCCGCAACAGGTAAGGCGAAGGCAGTCGGCTGGGTCTTGTGGCCGATTTTTGGCGCAAGCAATCAGCTTCTTGCCGCGCTCACGTTGATGACACTGTCTCTCTACTTCTTCGCCAGGAAGAGAAACGTCTGGCCGTTGGTGATCCCCATGGTGCTCGTGATGTCGGTTGCAGGCCTGGCCCTGCTCACCAACCTTCAAGACTTCGTCGCACAAGGCAACGTACCGCTCGTCGCCCTCGCATCGCTGATGTTGGTACTTTTGCTGTGGATGGTGGTCGAAGGAATCATCGCAGCCCGAAAAAGCGTGAGCTTACGACGCTGACACGGCCGCTCACCCTTTACACAGACGCCAAGAACCAACGAGTGCAGTGACAGCGTCAGAGACTCAAGAGCTCGTTGGCATTCACGCCGAGCACGCGATCGATTTCGCCTGAGCTGATGGGGAGACGTTCGACCCAACCCTTGATGTGGCTGTAGTCGTAAAGGTCATGGTCGTGCTCGGCGTGAAATCCGTAGGGTGCGTCGGTCCCGTAGAGCGCGCGCTCTGAGCCCACGGCCGCCACTGCCCGCCTTGCGAGCGCTTCATCGAGATAGGGGCTCGACAGGTCGAGCGAAAGGTTCGGGTAGCCTCGCATTTTCGTCCACGCCCGCTGAAAGTGCGGCATGCCGGCGTGCGCGAAAATCATGCGGAGCTTCGGAAACTTCTCGGCGATCCATTGCCACTCACCTCGCTTGCCAAAACCAAGATGAATCAAGACCGGCAGACCGAGCTCCTCGCACCGTCGAAAGATCGCTTCGCCTTCTGGGATCTCCCAACCATGCCAGTGTGGGTGGAGCTTCACGCCGACATAACCCGGCTCTGACCGCCAGCGTTCAAGCTCCTGGAGCTGGTCGCCCGTGGCCCGAGGATTCAGAAAAATCCAGCCGACGAACAGGTCCGGGTGTGCACGCAGCACGGCAGCTACTTGAGAATTGTCGGGCTCACTGTAGATCTCGTAGATCTTGCCTTTCAGCTTGAGATTGCCGTCCTTCATGAACGTGCGCTGCAGCACGTTGGCCAGGCTGTGGGCCGGCGAGCACATGAGTGCGCGAACGAAGCTGAGGAGGCCGGTGGGCGTCTCGGGCAGCGGGTCGTTCATGGTCGGGATCAGCGCGACCTTGTCTACACCATGTGACAACATTTGCGCGCGCATCGGTTCGACCTCGAACATGCGAGGCTCGAAGTGTGCGTGGATGTCCAGAACGGTCATAGTGTGGGCGATTCTGTCACAGATCGTCCACCGGCGTACAGGGTCTAGAGGGCCTAGAGGGACCGGAGGGCATCCGTAGCCTTGGGCTTGGCAAATCGAAGGCGCGTCCCTAGACTCCCCCGATGGCGGTCGATGCACAGAGCCTGGTTCGGCGCGCCGCGCGCGGGACCACTTGGGCACAGTTCGTCGATTACATGTCTCCCGCCCTTTACGAGGTGATGCCGCTGCGGTCCATCTTTGTACAGGGCAAGGAGTTCATCTCTAACGGTCTCGATTCGGCTCGGTTTGCGCAAGCGCGACAACAAGTCGAGGCATGGCTCCAAGACCAAGGTGGGGGCATTCAGCTCGGCGCGGGCTCAAAGCGCGACGGCGAGCAGTGCCTGTCCGATCTTCGGGAGGATGCGCGCCGCGCTATTGGTCAGCAGATCCTCGAGCTTTATTTCGGCCAGATTTTCACGAGCGACCATGCAATCCTCGATCTGCGCGCCGAGTCCTTCGCGGCCGCAGAGGAGGGCATCTTGTGGCGGCCGCGGTCGATCTACCTCGAGTGGCAGCCCGAATTTCTAAGGGGCCTGCGCGATCTTTACGCCGGGTTCTACCTCGATGACGACCCAAGATTCGAACGCGGTTTGGACGGGCTGAATCTCGAAGAGGCAGGCGATTTGCTGGTAAGCCATCTCGGCAACGGCGATCAGCGCAGCGTTCGATTCGAGATGAGTGTGTTTCAGTCGAGCTTCCATCAAATGTTCCTGCGTTGCCGAGATAGGGGTATCTCCCTGCACCGGAACTTCGTCGCGCTAGGCACCTACTTGGTGTGCCTCTACCACGTACTTGAGACCCTCGATCTAGAGCTTGACGTCCGTGCCGCGTTCGAGCGGATTCATGCATGAGCGTGTTAGAACAGATCCTCGGCAATGGCTCTGGACCCTGTTAGGCTCGCATCTACCCATGCGCAACTCCGCAAACCCACGGCAAGCCACTGTAGTCGTCGAAGCTCTGACGCTTTCTCGAGAGCAGCGCGTGCAAAGGCTCCGCGCGCTCATGGGGCATGCAGACCCTGCCGTGAAGCAGCTGACGATCGGCATTCGAGATATCACTTCGCGTCAGTATGACCTTTTCGTGATGCCTCTGATTCGCCGGCATTGGCCGGGCATGCTCAGCGATCCATTCGCCGTCAAGATGCGCTTGGCCGCCTGTGATCTGTACGCGTCGGCGCCCTACACTGTGCTGTTTTGCGCGCCGCAGAGGCCCCTGTCCGTTGCCTTGATCACGCATCTCGGGAACCGGTTCGCCCTTCCCAACGTCGTGCTCGGGCTCGCGTCGCGTGTCGCGTTGAACGTCCTCGGGCGCGTGGCGTTGGCGGATCAACACCGGCGAATCATTCTTATCGCGGCCTTCATCGCCATGATCGATCATGCATTCGACCACTGCATGGATGACCCGCCCCGAGAGCGTGGTCGCAAGCTCCATGCGTTGCTCGATGGCGACTGGGAGCCCGACACCCCCCAACTCGAGCTCACGCGCGCCCTTCAGGTAGAGATGGAACGCGATTTGGGACGGCTCGAGCGGGAGCATTTCGACCAAGCAGTCCGCAAGCTCAAAGACTGGGTCGACTCTGAAGTGGCAGGGCTGACCGGCGTGGCCGATCCCACTGGGGTTGGCCATCGGCTGGCGGGCATCGAGGGCACCATCGATGGCCTTCTGTTTCCAGTCCATCAGTATGCCGGTGAAAGAGCGCGGCCTTGGATGTACGAGGTGTCCCTGTTCGTGCAGATGCTCGACGACTATATCGACGTCGAAACCGATACCAAAGACGGGCGGTTGACGCCCGTGATCTCCGGGGAGTGGACTTTCGAAGACATCGCGCGCACGTGGCACAACACCGTCGCCGGCATCGAAGAGCTAGCGCGGGCCGGCGGGCATGCCGCGCCCCATTATGTGCGCTTCATCCGCGAAGCCTACGTGCTCATGCTTTGCGAGGTGCTGGAGGGGATGGCGGCGGGCCTTGCCGATTAGCGAAGGAAACCCGGGAGCACATGTCCCGCTCGCTCCCGCTGTATTCGTCACGGGCAAGGGTGGAGTTGGCAAGACGACCGTCGCCGCAGGGCTCGCTTTGGCGGCAGCGCAAGCCGATGGCGAGTCCGTCTATGTGGAGTTTGGGGACGGCGCAGGCGGACGCCGCGTGCTTCGGAACCGGCCGGGCGGCCTCGAGCACATCACCCTCGATCCGAGTCGAGCGGTGGTGAAGGCTGCGACACCGGTGTTCGGGTCGGCGAGGCTTGCCAAGCTGGCCCTCGACAACTTTGCGATGCGGCCCTTGATCCGCGCCGCACCCGCAATTCGGGAGCTTGGTGTCCTCGAGCTCGCGCGACAGGTCGTCGCAGAACATCCCGGCAAGCGGGTCGTGTTCGACATGCCCGCCACCGGACACAGCGTGGCTTGGCTCAAAGTCGCGCGGCAGGGACGGGAGCTGACGGGCAGAGGGCCCATCCACGATGTCTGCGCGAGGCTCGAGGACGAGCTGGTGTCGCCAGGCCGCGCCTCCGTCGTCGTCGTGACACTTCCAGAGCGCCTGGTGCTCTTCGAGACCTTGGCGCTCTGCGATACGGTCGAAAAGGAGGTGGGCCTCTTGGTCGACCGACTCGTGGTAAACCGGGTTCCTCAGGCGCCTTCGGCCGCCGCGCTCGCCGATGCGGCCGCTCTATCCAACACGCCTGGCCGCGTGGGTGAGGCGGCTGCAAAGCTCGCTGAGCTCCTCTCGGTGCGAACCACACTTCGAGAACAGGTCATGGAGGCGCTCAATGAGACCGTGCACCGCCACGGCGAGGGCAAGGGCGTCGAAAAAGGGCTCACGCTGCTGCCGATGTCAGGCAAAGACCCCACGGCCGCAACTGTCGCTGACTGGTTGCGCAACGCCGGAGCCGCATGAGCCGCCCAGAAGTCATCGTGTGCTCTGGAGGAGGCGGCGTTGGTAAGACGACGGTCTCGGCAGCGCTCGCGCTCGCCTTGGCGAAGAACGGATACCGTGCATTGATCGTGAGTATCGATCCGGCGCGCCGGCTGGCAGACGCTATGGGCGTCGAGCTCGGAACGAAAGCGCGCGAGCTTTCGCTCGATGCTGGACGAGGTCAACTCTTTGCGCTCATGCCCGATCCACACAACGCGCTACGGACGTTCATCGAGATGCTCTTCGAAGAGGAGCCCGCTTCCGTCGAAAGGCTTTTGAAGAACCGGCTGTATCTTGCGCTCGAAGCCGCGGTGCCCGGCATCCATGAAGTAGTCGCGATGAGCCTCACGTGGCGGGCAATTGTCGATTACGACATCGACGTGGTCGTCATCGATACTGCGCCGTCTCGGAATGCCGTGGACTTCATCGGGTATCCCAAGCGCTTGGCGAAGCTTCTGGGTGGTCGCGCGGTGGGCTGGATGGCGGCGATCGGAAAACGTACCAGCATTTCGCCGGAGGACGACAGGATGGGGCGAGTCGAGGGACTTTTGGTGCGTGCACTCGGTCCGGTGGCGCGAGACGTGGCCGGTCTGTTCTCTGAGATGGCCCGCGTCCGCGAGCGCTTCATCATGCTCAACGAGCACACGAGCGAGCTGCTGCTGCACCCGGATACTCGTTACTTCCTCGTAGCCTCGCTGACGGTAGCAGCGAGAGATGACGTCCACTACCTGTTTCGAAAGCTGAGCGCGCTCGAGCTAGTGCCGCGGGCTCTCATCATCAATTCGGAGTTCGTCCCGAAACGGAATTGGATCGACGTTCTCGAGAACTCGGACGAAATGACGACGGCGATCCGTGAAGTGATTGCCGCGCTCGATGAAGAGGACACGATCCGCAAACGGGCAGCGCAGCGCACCACCGCGGTTTTTTCGAGGCGATACCCCAACGTGCTGCAGCTCAGCCTTCCGTTCATCGAGGTGGTGGAGCCTCGAAACATCGTGCATGCCCTCTCAGACTACTTCGACATCCCCGCGCTGCTGGCTCGGTAGCCAGGCCTCGGGCTCATCTCATCGTCGGTTCCGCCCACGCCTTGAGTCGCTTCATGCCTTCGGCGTAACTGACATTCGGCTGGTAGCCGAGGTCGCGTCGCGCTGCCGAGATGTCGTACCAGTGCGCAGTCGAGAGTTGGCTCACGAGGTATCGCGTGACCGGTGGCTCGGAATGGAGCCGCAAGAGCTTCCAGACGCTCTCCACGATGACAGCGGCGCTACGTGCAAAGGTCGCAGAAACGGAGCGAGTCACCGGCGGAAGCCCTACCGCAGCCAGCATGTCGTTGATGAACTGAGGGCCCGGCAGCGGCTCGTCTTGCGTGATGAAATATGCCTTGCCGGCGATCGGAGAGCCTGGCGACAGACGGTCGTACGCCAAGAGGTGAGCCAATACCGCGTTGTCGATGTAGGTCGTGTCCAACGGTTGGGGCTCTCCAACCATCGTGAGCCTCCCCGCTTTCGCGCGCGCGACGAGACGAGGAAGCACAGACGTGTCACCGGGACCCCACACGAGGTGCGGTCGAATCGCGACCGTCGACAGCGTATCGTCGTTCGTCGCTAGGATTTCGCGTTCGGCCATCGCTTTGGTCGCCGGGTAGTGCGCTTCGAAGCGTTCTGGGTAGGGAGCAGACTCATTGACGCCATCGATTGAGTCGCCGCCATGCACGACGCTCGGAGTGCTGGTGTAGACCAGCTTGCGGACCTCGTGCGCGTGACACGCCCGAATCACGTGACGAGTCCCTTGCACGTTGGTTTGAAAGAAGTCCTCGTACCTTCCCCAGAGGTCGAATCGAGCCGCGACGTGGAAGACACCGTCGCATCCTGCGACCGCCGCCGCGACCGCGTTTCCGTCCGCAAGGTCACCGCGATGGAGCTCGACACCCAGGTCGCGTAGATCCGGATAGTCTCCTCGACAGAAGACGCGAACCCGCTCGCCCCGCTCGACTAGCGCTCGCACAATCCCGCGACCGATGAAGCCGCCGCCTCCGGTTACCAGTAGCGTCATCGGCCGGCTCTCGATTCTACCCACCGCATCAGCTTCTCGCGACCGATCTTCGCATTGTGCCGGATATCGACCGGAAACCCCGGGTGCTGCATGAACGTGTCGATTCGCGTGAGCTTCGGGTGGGCGCGCGCGATCTCGCGCAGCTCGCCTTCGATCGTTCTCCAGTCTCCCGAGCCCGGCTCGAGCTCGACGCACAGGGTAGGCCGACGCGCGCCTCCGATCACGGGTGCGACCAATGCCGACCGATATACGGCCGGGTGCGCGTCGAAGACCTTTTCGCACGGTACCGTGAACATCGTTTCGTCCTCAAGCGCGACCCGATGGCTCTTTCTGCCACAGAACCAGAGCCGGCCCGAAGCGTCGCGCCAGCCAAGGTCTCCCATGCGGTGCCAAATGGTATCGCCATCGAGTATCTTGGCGAGCGCCGTGCGCCGCTCGTCGCCGAAGTACTCCTCGGTGACCATGGGTCCGCGCACGGCAATCTCGCCGACCTCGCCATCGGGAAGCTCCAGGCCATCGGAAAACTTCGCGATCGGTTCATCGGTGATCTGAATGACCTTGATTTCGATGTCGGGGACGGGCGCGCCGACGCAGACGCCCGCGCCCTGCTCCGTGTCCTGCCAAGTGCTCCCCAAGATGTCTCGGCCTGCAAGACACGCCACAGGCAATGATTCGGTCGCCCCGTACGGCGGGAACACGTCACCGTCTGCCGGCAGCATTTGATGCCAGCGAGCGAGCGTTTGACCTGGCATCGGAGCGCCAGCCGCGATGACCCGCCGAAGCGTGGGCAGTTTCGTTCCGTGTTGCTCGCCGAACCGACCGACCGTATTGAGAAGCGCAGGCGAGCCGAACATCGTCGTGATGCCGAATCGCTGGATCGGCTCGATCACGTTCCTGGGATCCACGTCTGCGGGCCGCGTCGGATCCATGTCCGGAAGCACCGTCGTCATACCGAGCGCGGGATCAAACAGCGCAAACATCGGAAAGGTCGGCAGATCGATCTCCCCGGGCTCGATCGAGAAGAGCTTTCGAATCGCGTCGACCTGGGCGAGGAAGTTGCGATGACGGTAGACGACCCCTTTTGGCGGTCCGGTGCTCCCGGATGTGAAAAGCACGGCGGCCACTTCGTTTCCGCGCGTCGGAATGGGTTGATGACCTTCGGCGATCCGCTTCGCGCCGACCCTTTCGACCTGCTGTAGCGTGTGTTTCGCGAGTCCCCAACCTCCAACATTCACCGTGTGTCGAATCGTCGACCGGCCCCAGCCGAGTGTGAGGCGTACCGCATGAGCCACTGGGACTCCGATGAACGCACTTGGCGTTGCACGCGCGATACACCGACCGAGCCCTCGAATCCCGAGACCGGGATCAATCATCACCGGCACGACTCCTGCCTTGAACATCCCAAACGTCAGTGCGAAAAGCTCAGCGCTCGGTCGCACCATGATCGCGGCGCGGTGGCCGCGCTCGATGCCTACGGCGTGCAAGCCAGCGGCGATGTGATCGCTTCGTTGGTCTAGCTCCCGATACGAAATCCGCGTGTAGACGAGCTGTCCATCCGCGTCGCGCCGCTTGGTGGGTACGTACATTGCGGTCACATCCGGCTGCGACGCAGCCATGCTCGGTAGTACGTCGGCAACGGTTTGGTTTGAAGTCGTCATGTCTGCGTTCCTAGGAACTCGCGGACGAGCGCCTCGATCTCGTCTGGCGCGTCTTCGAGGACGTAGTGTCCGCAGTCCGCGAAGCGGTGCACTGCCGCATTCGGAAGCACCTCTTGCCATCGATTGAGGAAATGGTCGTCGAACACGAAGTCGCGATCGCCCCAACAGATCAGCACAGGGCGATCGTTGAACTGCGAAAGACGCTCTCCTACGTCACGGACAATCGAAAAGCTCGGGTCTGCGTCGGAGAGCGGGATGTCTTGCACAAATCTCAACACGGCGCGACGGTTGTTCCAGCTATCGTATGGGGCGCACAGACCATCGCGCACCTCCTTTGGCAGCTTGCGTCGAGTCACAGCGAGTCGCGTCGCGCCTCGTGCGAACGCGTTCAGTCCACGAACCAGCACGGCGCCCACTGCCGTGTCGCGCGCTAACCGGAGTGCAGCTGGAAGCCTCTTGGAAGATGGCATCGGGAACGCAGCAGTGTTGAGGAGCACGAGCCGCGAAACGAGCCGGGGGTGGCGGTGCGCCCAGCCCATGCCGATCATGCCTCCCCAGTCGTGCAGCACGAGCGTGACGTTCTCGAGCCCTAGGTGCTCGACCAAGGCCTCGATGTCCTCGATCCGCTGCCGGAGTTGATAGCTGTACTCGTCGTCATTGGGTTTGTCGGATTTTCCGCAGCCAACGTGGTCCGGCGCGATCACCCGGTGGGTCGCCGCCAGCGCCTGGATGAGCCTCCGCCAGTAGAAGGACCACGTCGGATTGCCGTGGAGCATGAGCACCGGCGAGGCGTCGCGACGGCCTTCATCGACGTAGTGCATGCGTGCGCCGCCGGGGAGTTGCAGCCAGTGGGGTTCGAACGGGTAGAGCTCCTCCGAAACTTTCATCTATGGGATTACCAAACGACTTCGGCCATGCTGCAGTTGAGACCCGAGCCGATGCCGAGCAGGCCCACGCGGTTGCCCGACTGAACACGACCGGCCTCGACGGCCTTCGACAAGACGATCGGCACCGCGGCAGGCCCCACGTTCCCAAGCTCTTCGTAGGTCGTGAGGATCTTCTCGTGCTCGAGCTCGAGCGCAGCCGCGAGCTTTTCGGTGTGAGCCTTGCTGACTTGATGCAAGACGTATTCATCGAGGCAACCGGGGCTCCAGCCGAGCTCGACCTTCGCAGCGTCCCACGTCCGTTTCGCGAGCTTGATGCCTTCGACGAGAAGCTCCCGGGTCTTCGTCTGCATCTGGTCGACTTGACCGTGGCAAAGGTCGTTGTGCTCCGTCGCTGCCACGGTCACCGATCCGACAAATCTGTGTCCGTGGGGTACGAGGTCGCTCCTACCAAGCATCATCGCCGCGCCGCCGGATCCGAGGGTTAGTGTCGCAAAGTTCGCGCGGAAAAATGCCTCGTCAACGTCGGGTTGGCGCAGTCGCTCGAGGGTCTTGCTCACGACGTAGCGACTGTTCTCGCCGTCGACCACGATCCCGTAGTCGATCTGACGCCGTTCGATCATGTTGCCAACGATCTCCATGCCACTGAGAAAGCCCAGGCATGCGTTGCCGAGGTCGAAATTGACGCAGTCCGAGCCCAGACCGAGGTTTCGGTGCACGAGGGCTGCGGTCGAGGGTTCGATGTAATCGCGACACACAGATGTGTTGATCAGAATTCCGAGGCGGCCGCGGTCGACTCCGGCTCGTTCGATGGCAACTTCTGCCGCGGCCGTGGCTGCCTCGGAGGGTTGAAACGAGGCGTCCCACATCCGACGCGCCACGATCCCGGTGAGTCCTCGGAGGATCCCGCGGGGAATGCCCAGCCGGTGCATTGGCTCCGCCAGCGCGGCCTCAAGCTCCGTCGAGGTCACGCGGTCGCGAGCGTCGACATGGGCCACGCTGCAGATGGCGACATTCTCAAAGCGCATCGAGACGCAACCTAGTTCGCGGGGGGTAGCCGGACAAGCCACTCAGGCAATGCGAAATGGCCCTTCCGCGCGAGGATTCGTGGGCAACCGACCTCTGAGGGGCGGAATTCGGGTGTGAAAAGACCCGAGCCATCGGTTCAACACGAGTGAGGAAGGCGGGTTCGGCGCGCTACGAAAGGCTCGAACCAGACGGGTCCGGGTCGGCGTCATGGCAAGTTTCTCCCCGGTCTAGTTCTGTACTTGCGCAAGGCCTGGTTTCTCAGTCAGAGACTGTCACCGCAGTGAAGCATTCGGCAGAAAGAACAGCCCACGGACTCATCCCGATCGCCGACGGCCTGTGGAGCATGACGCAACCGCTGCGGTTTTGGGGCGTCGAGACTGGGGCGCGAATGACGATCGTGCGTCTGCAAGACGGAGGGCTGTTCGTGCACTCGCCGTTGCCACTCGATGAGGCGCTTGGAGCGGAGATCGATGGGCTTGGACCGACAAAGGTCGTGGTTGCACCGAGCTTGTTTCATCACCTGTCGGCTGGCGTGTGGAAGGACTCCTATCCGGAAGCGGTGCTCGCCTGTTGCCCAGGGCTCGAAAAGAAGAGGGCCGACCTCGCGTGGGATCGTATCCTTTCCGACCGACCGGAGCCGGAATGGGCGGGCCACCTCGACCAGGTGGTCTTCGCTGCACGCACGATGGAGAACGAGGTGGTGTTTTTTCATCGCCGCACGCGGACGATGATTTGCGCTGATGCGATCTTCAACTTGTCCGAGCACCCCAGCCGATTGACGCGGATCGTCGCGCTTCTCCTCGGGAATCGCAAACCGGGTGCGACATGGCTCGAACGCCTCATGATCCGTGACCGCGCCGCGGCACGGGAGCAGATCGGCCGGATGATCGCGTGGAAGCCGGAGCGGATTCTGCTCGCGCATGGCAAGTGCATCGAGCACGACGGCGAGGCTGTGCTGCGCAAAGCCTATGCGTGGCTGAACACCCCGCCACCCGGCTTCTTGGCGTGACAAATGCCTTCTCTCCCTGATGGATGTTCCTCCGCGTAGGTTTGTCTTCGCTGTGAGTTTGCGGTACGCGAGAATGCATGGAGATCGTCAAAAAAACCGAAGAGTACGAGATCATCAAGAAGCGGTCGGGCCGTTACGGCGTTCGCGACGCCAACCGTAAGTGGCTCAACGGCGACGAAAAGGTCAAAATCCTGCTTGCCGAGAAGCTGATCAAGGCACCTGTTCAGAAGAAGAAGGAGCCCGAGCCGGTGTCCGAGGCGGAAGCCGCTGACGCCTCGGCGGATGCGGTAGGTGAAGCGCCCGCCGAAAAAGCGAGCGAGTAGTTCCGCTCGACCGGGGGGCGTTCACCGAGCTGATAGTGGCTCAAACGCCTTTTCCGAGGACCGATCATGAAGGATTGGACTTTGGAGCCAGCCTCCGATACGGCGAGCAGCCTGCAAGGCTGCCCAGGCGCTGGCCTCCACCAATGCGCGGTCGCCTGGTGTCGTCCTTCGAAACGCTTCCACAGTACTTTGATCCACTCGGTACGAGGCAAGGGCCACGAGAAGCACGAAGCGACCCGCCGGCCGATGCGCTTCATCGAGTGACGCTACTGCATCGTCCACCAATGGGGCGCTGATCTCGGGCTCTTCACCCTCCCATCCTGCAAGCCGGGCTAGAAGCAGTGCTCTCACGTGCTCTGGCAGGACGCGCTGTCCAGCCTCCTCTACGACGGCTGCGAAACGCGCCCACGCGCCAGCGATCGCGGGGTTGCTCTTTGCCCAACGGAGGTCGTTCGGTAGGGGAGCATCGGGAAGGAGATCCAAAGACGCGCCGGGCCCGCCTCCACGCAGAACCATGCGCTTTCCAAAGGTCGCGCCGAAGACCCAGCGCGCAGCGCCCCGGAAGCCGGAAGGAAGGGGCAGAAGATCGTCGCCCAGGAACACATGCACCATGCGATTGACGTAGTGGTAGGCGAGTGCCGTGCCGATGGCTTCTGTTGCATCTTCCACGGAGAAAGGCGGATTCGTGACAATCGGGTCGTTGGGTTGGCGGGTCGCGAGCGCCCAGCGCACGACCTCTCGAATGCGATCGTCAGCAATGGCTTCAGCCTGTCCATTCCGAATGCATGCGGCGACATCGTGTTGGGCCGCACCGTGGAGCAAGCCCGTATGCGCGTCGACACAATAGGGGCACCTGTTGATGTGCGATACCGATACAGAGATGGCCTCTTTCACCGGACGCGAGAGTCGCCCCGGCACGATTTGGCTCTCGCGGGTCACGCTCCAAGCGCCCGCCAGGATTCGCGGGGCGGGTGAATGAAGGGTGAGTGGCGGTGCTAGTTGGAATTCGGCGCGTAGCTGCGCATAGACTTCGGCCACCAAACCTCGAGCCGCAGTCGGGGCAACCGGCGTGACGTGGTGCACTAGGCCCCTCATTTGGTTGAACAGACGATTTTCGACGGCCTGGAACATACGGCCAAACCCTAAAGGAACTCAATGCTCAGATCTACCGGCTTAGAAGAAAGTAGCCGTCGGCCTTCTGCACCAGCTCAAGCAAAGCTACTAACGACCTGCATCAGCTGTTAGGATTTACCGCATGAGATCGACAATCGGCATTCTGACGGGCGGAGGCGATGTTCCCGGCCTCAATCCGGCGATCCGCGCTGTGACGTTTCGTGCATTACGTGGGGGGCACCGTGTCCTCGGGATTCGCCGTGGCTGGGGCGGCCTGGTGGAAATCGTGCCAAACAAGAACGCGGACAACGATGAGCATGTGCAGCTCCTGACCGAAGAGGTCGTTAATAAAGCCGCACGCACGGGCGGGACGTTCTTACACACCTCGAGAACGCGACCGAGTCACCTGCCGAAAGCGCTCGTGCCTCGCCATCTGCAGCACAAGTACAAAGACGACATCAATGACGTCACCCCGGAAGTTCTGGCCAATATCGACTTCCTCGGCATCGACTTTCTGATCCCCATCGGCGGCGACGACACCCTCAGCTATGGCGCCCACCTGCACGAGAAGGGTGTCCCCGTAGTAGCGATTCCGAAAACGATGGACAACGACGTTCCCGGGACGGATTACTGCATTGGATTCAGCACCTGCGTGACGCGCACGATCGAGCTGACTCACAAGCTACGGACCACTGCGGGCTCGCACGAGCGGTTTCTGGTGATCGAGGTCTTTGGCCGTTACGCGGGCTACACCGCGCTGCTCCCAACGATGGCCGGCGCCGCGAATCGATGCGTCATTCCAGAGCACACGTTCAATATCGAGGCGCTCACCGACCTTCTCGTCCACGACCGCGACCGAAACCCAAGCAAGTACTCCGTCGTCTTGGTATCGGAAGGTGCTCAGATGAAGGGCGACGAGGCAATGTCCTTCGAATCGGAGGAAGCCGACCAGTTTGGTCATCGCAAGTTGGGCGGCATCGGAGACCGCGTGGCAAATGCGCTCAAAGAGCTGTCACCTAAATTCAACCAGGGCCGCCGGGTCAACGTCCTGAGCCAGCGACTCGGCTACTTGGTTCGCTGTGGCGAGCCCGATGCCCTCGATTCGATCGTTCCCATGGCATTCGGCAATCTAGCGCTGGATCTCATCGATGCGGGCACAACAGGTCGGCTGGTCGCCGTTCACGACGGCCATTACGACAGCGTTCCCATCGATACCGTCGTCAGAGCCAAGAAGGCGGTCGACGTCGAGAAGTATTACAACACCGACCGTCTCCGGCCGAAGTACAAAGCTTTTGGGGGCCTGCCGCTCTTCATCATGACCGGCGACATCTAGCTCCGCGGCGGGTCGAACGGCTTCCCCAATGGTACGCGGCTACCGATCGACAACCGCTGCCGCGATCGAATCCGACCACACGTTCACCGTCGTTCGGCACATGTCGAGGATCCGGTCCACCGCCAGAATCAATGCGACGGCGCTCGTCGGTAGCCCTACTGCGTTCAGGACCACGACCATCATCACCATGCCGGCATGCGGGATCCCTGCCGCGCCGATGCTCGCCAAGAGAGCGGTCAGCGCGACGATCATCTGTTGGGTCATGCTCAAATCGATGCCGTAGACCTGCGCGATGAAGAGCACTGCCACTGCTTCATAGAGCGCGGTGCCATCCATATTGATCGTAGCGCCTAGAGGAAGGACGAAAGAGGCCACCTCTGGCTTGACGCCTGCGTCCTCCACGTTTTGCATCGTCAGGGGTAGGGTGCCGTTGCTCGACGCGGTGCTGAACGCGGTCACCAGGGCGGTGGTGAGCTTGCGCGCATAGGCGACCGGCCGCCGACCCGTCATCACTCTCAAGATCGCAGGGAGTGTCACCGACGCGTGAATCCCGAGCGCGATGAACACCGTCAGCACGTACCAACCCAACACGCGGAACGCTGCAGGCCCCTTGCCGGCTGCCGCGAAGAGCGTGAAGCCAAACACGCCGATGGGCGCGAACTTCACCACGAAGAGCGTCATTTGCATCATCACGTCGAACAGACCCGAAAAAAAACGTCGAACTACGCTTGCGTCTTTCGATTCGTGCGCGTGCTCACTCAATGCGATGAACACCCCGAGCAAGAGCGAGAACGAAATGATCGGAAGCATGTCGCCCTTGGCAGCTGCCGCGAGTGGGTTCGTTGGGATGAGCGCCTGGAGCTGCTGCCATAGGACGAGCCCGATTCCATCCGGTGCCTCGGCTAGCAGGGGCTTTGCCACTTCGGCCCGCTCTTCGAGAAGCGCGAGCTCTGCGCCAGCTCCGGGGCGAATGATGTTCACCAGGACGATACCGGTCACGATCGCCGCAAAGCTCGTGGTTAAATAGAATGCGATCGCCCGGCCACCGATCGAGCCCAGTGTCCGGAGATCGCCCATGCCAGTCACGCCGGTGATCAACGACGAGACGATAAGCGGCACCACCAACATCTGCAGGAGCCGCAGGAATAGGTCACCTATACCTTTGCCGATGGCGGCCACCTTGCCGACGTTTTCGGTATCGACCATGCCGTACTCGCCTGCCCAGTTGAGCCCAAGGCCCAATGCGGCGCCCAGAACCATCGCGATGAGTATCCAATGGTGGAGTTGCAGTCGTTTCACGGGCGCGCATTATGCGGACGCCGCTCTTCGATGTAAAACCAAGCCATGACCGACGACAATCCAGACCAAACACCGCTTGAAGACCTGCGGGCGGCCCTCGATACGGTCGATCACGAGCTACTCGACCTGCTCGTGCGTCGGATGGGTATCGTTGCGGATATCGCGGTGAGGAAACGCGAGCAGCGCGTACGAATTCGCGATCTCGCGCGTGAGCGTCGGGTCCTCGACGATCGCTGCGCCCGGGCCCAAGAGCTCGGTCTGCCTCCCGACAGCATCGAGTTGGTGTGGCGTCAATTGATGTTGATGAGCCGCGAGCGACAAGCTGCGTTGCGTGTCGAGGTGCCACCGGATGTCGAGCCCCAGCGAATCGCGATCGTCGGTGGCGAAGGCGGCATGGGGCAGTCGCTGAGCACTTTGTTCTCCGATCTCGGTCACGAGGTGTTGATCGCAGACCTCGACACGGAGCTCACGCCAGTCGCGGCGTCACGAGCGGCAGATGTCGTGATCGTCAGCGTTCCAATTCGCGAGACCCGTGTCGTGATCGAGCAAGTCGGGCCCCATGTACGCCCGGACGCTCTCTTGATGGACGTCACTTCGATCAAGGTAGACCCAATGGCGGCGATGTTGTCTGCCACAGAGGCAAGTGTGCTCGGCACCCATCCCATGTTCGGCCCTGGGGTCAACACGTACCAAGGGCAGCGCGTCGTGATCTGCCCGGGTCGCGGAGACACCTGGCTCGAGTGGGCGCGGCAGATGTTCAGCGCGCGTGGTCTGGTGATCACCGAGACGACTCCCGAGGAGCACGACGCCATGATGGCGATCGTCCAAGTGCTTCACCACTTCAAGACGCAGGTGCTCGGGCTCGCGCTGAGTCGTCTGGGCGTTCCTCTCGAAGACAGCCTTCGGTTCACCTCACCGGCGTACTTGCTCGAGACCTACGTGACCGGCCGCCATTTCGCGCAGTCGCCGGAGCTATACGGCCCCATCGAGATGCTGAATCCTGACTCGAAACGGGTCGTCGCGGCGTTTCAGAGTGCGGCGGCAGCCCTCGCGAACATTCTCGCGGCCGGTGACCAAGCGGCTTTCGACGGTGTCTTCGCGGAGGTGCGTGCGTTCTTTGGAGACTTCACCGACGAGGCACTCGAGCAAAGCCGCTTCCTGATCGATCGGCTGGTCGAGCTCAGCGCCGGGCGTTCGTCGACTTAGCGGGTCGATTGACGCTCGGCGCTGCATCTGCGATGTCGTGTTTCGAGGACGCGACCATGGTGAAAGTTGCGATACACGGAGCGGCGGGGCGCATGGGGCAAAGCATCGCAGCGGTCATCGAGGCCGACGCAAATGCCGAGCTGGTAGCTGCCATGGATCATCCGCAGAGTACGCTCATCGGACAGGACATCGCTGCGCTGGCGGGGGCTCAGCCGCGAGGCGTACAAATCACCGCTGACGTCGAAGAGTTCTTGGCCAACGTTGAGGTGGTCATCGACTTCAGTACCGCATCCGCGACCGAAAAGCTTCTTCCTATGTGCGCCGGCCAGCAAATCCCGATGGTCATCGGCACGACGGGCTTGGACGGGTCGACGCGTGCTGGCCTCGAGCGAGCCGCCGAGATGCTGCCAATCGTGTTTGCGCCGAACTACAGCCAGGGGGTCAATGCTTTGTACTTTCTCGCAGCGCGAGCGACGGAGCTCATGGGCGCCGGGTTCGATGCCGAGATCGTCGAAATGCACCACCGCCACAAGGTTGATTCCCCGAGTGGGACGGCGGTGCGACTCGCCGAAGTGGTGAGCTCCGCGAAGAATCTCGACACCGAACGTGTGGTGACCCACGGCCGGAGCGGTCATGTTGGCGCTCGTCCTAGCGATGAAGTCGGCGTGATGGCGCTCCGAGGCGGGGACATGGTCGGTGAGCATACACTCTACCTAATCGGTGAAGGCGAGCGGCTCGCGCTGACACACCAGGCAACCGACCGCTCGATCTTCGCGCGAGGGGCAGTGCGCGCCGCTCATTGGATCATCAGCCGTCCGGCCGGTCTCTACGACATGACAGACGTCATGGGAATCCCTCGATAGCCTCCGTGGCGAGGAACTCGCTCTACGGGGCAACCACGGAGCGACTCCGAGCGTTTTCTGGTACGGTAGGGGTGCCCTATGGATTGTCCCCAATGTGGAGCCGAGGTTCCGTCCGACAATACGTTCTGCGGGAAGTGTGGCTACGCAATGCGCGATCACGGTCCGCAGCGCACTGATCAGTCACGCATTCGTGTTCACGAAGAGCCGGCACCGACGAACGAAAGAGACCGCGATACGCGTCCATCGTCACCGCGAATTCGAAAACACACCGTGCTTGGGATGCCGCCTGCGACTTTACGGCCGAGCGAGCCACCGGCCTCCGAACCCCCGCCTCCGCCTCCTGCTTCGCTCGCGTCGGCCCGCTCCGCCCGAAGAACGTCGCAAAAGACCATGCTCGGCATGCCCCGTCTCGAGTCTCCCGAACCGAGCGGCACCGAGCCGGAGCCGGAGCCCATGATGCCAAGCGTGGCGGTCCAGGGGCCTCCGCCCGTTCCGCCGCAGGATCGCCCGAGCAATCGCTCCCGGGCGCGCGTCCGGTACGACAGCTCGCTCGAGCCGCCCCCGGTTACCATACGGAGGCGTCGCGCCTTTGGAGGCGTGGCGGTCCTCGTTGCGTTGGCGGCAGCCTGGCTTATCTATCGTTTTCTGAATGGATAGTATCGCGCCAGACGGCCACGTCGTGTGTAGTGCTTGTGGGGGGAGCAATCCTCTGGAGTCGAGGTACTGCGGCAAGTGCGGCGGAGCGCTCGACCGTGGGCTGCCAAAGCCGGGGGATGTCATCGCCGGCCGGTACCGGGTGGTCGCCCCGATCGGCCGTGGCGCGATGGGCATGGTCTATCGGGCAGAGCACGTCCAGATCAGCAAGGTCGTGGCGATCAAGCTTCTACACCGAGAGCTCCAAGAAAATCCCGAGAACGTCTCTCGATTTCATCTCGAAGCAGAGTCTGCATCGCGGCTCAACCACCCAAACACGGTGCACGTGTTCGACTTCGGCAGAACCGAGTCCGGGGCGCTCTACATCGTGATGGAATATGTGGACGGAGCCGACTTGGGCAAGCTCATCGGCAAAGAGGGCCCGATTCCGTTCGGCCGCGTGGCCTATCTTTGCGCGCAAGTCGCGGGCTCGGTTGCCGATGCGCACGAGGAAGGCATCATCCACCGCGACCTGAAGCCCGAAAACATCGTCGTCACAGAAGGACGCGATGGGGAGATGGCAAAGGTCCTCGACTTTGGGTTGGCCAAGCTCTTCGAAGGGACCGCCGAGACGCAGGTGACGAGCAGCGGGACGATCGTCGGCACCCCGTACTACATGTCTCCGGAGCAGATTCAAGGTCACGAGCTCGATGGGCGAAGTGATGTGTACGCGATGGGTGCGATCATGTACGAGTGCGTCGTCGGTAAGCCCCCGTTCGAGGCGGCGAACCCCGTCGGCGTCCTCTCGCAGCACCTCTCGCAGCAGCCCTTGCTCCCTTCATTGCGATCGCCACTCTCGGTACCGACTGAGGCCGACGACATCATCATGCGATGTCTCGAAAAGGATCTCGAACGTCGTTACGAATCGGCCGAGGCCCTCCGCCGCGCGCTGATCGGATATCTTTCGACGGTCGGTGACGAAGATTGGCGGACGAGCCGCCTCGGGATGCGGGCGACGGGCAGCGGCACGCGCCGCGTGGATTCTCTGTTCGAGGCCAAGCAAAGGGGCTGGTGGGTGTTCGCGTTGCTTTCGATCCTGCTCCTCGGGATCGGGGGGTGGCACTACCTCACACGAGGCCCGTCCGAGCACGAGCCCAACCACACGGAGGAGAACGCCAACCGGTTGCCCGAGAGGACTGAAATGGGGGCGTATCTCGGGCAGCGCCTCGACGAGAACAGCGGTGATGTGGACCTGTTCGCGATCGAGCACACCGGAGCCGAAGCTCGCGCTGCCATCGTGGAGGTAAGCGCGATTCCCAACATGAACTTGACGCTCGAGATTCTGAAGGCGGGCCAGCAAGAGCCCGAACTGTTCACGGATACAGAGGGTCTTGGCGAAGGTGAGCGGCTCCCCAACGTCCCGCTCGAGCCGGGCACATACTTCATCCGGGTTCGGGAGAAGGTTAGCGGTCAACGGCTTCCGACCGAGAACGTCTCCGATGAATATTACGTTCGCTGGGAGCTTCGTGACAAAGACCCCGACTTCGAAAGGGAACCCAACGACTCGCTCGAGCTGGCGGAGCCGCTGCCGTTCAGGGACGACCGTCGCGCATGGATCGGATGGCCCGGCGATGTGGACACGTTCTGCTTGAGCGAGGATGCAGACGCGGTCGTCGCGCAGGTGAGCGCGCTTGCGGGTGTGGACTTGGTGCTCCGGATCGTCGATCGACGTACGGACCGAAGTGGTAAGCACGACTCCAATGGGGTGGGGCGCGGTGAGACGACCAAGACATGGCGTAACGCCAAGGCCGGCATGCTGTGTGTCGAAGTGTCAGCCCATCCGCAAGATGACCGAGGCGCCGCCGCGCAGCCCGACGAGACCTATGGTGTCCGCTTCATCAAGGCGCCCGGACGCTAGATGCGCATCGAGGACCTCGACTACGATTTGCCCGGAGAGCTCATCGCGCAGGAACCGCTTCCGGAGCGTGATGCGTCGAAACTGATGGTCCTCGACGTCGGATTTGACGCGATCGATCATCGCCTCTTCACGGAACTTCCCACGTTGCTCGCGCCGAGCCTGTTCATTTTCAACGACACCCGTGTGTTTCCTGCTCGACTCAAAGGCCGTAAAGAGACCGGCGGTAAAGTCGAGCTTCTGTTGCTGCGCAAGACCGAGGAACGCGGCGATAGCTGGCTTGCCATGGGTCGTGCGTCCAAGGCGCTGCGACCCGACATGAAGCTGGTGCTTTGTGATGGACTGCTACGCGGGAAGGTGCTCCAGGTGCTCGGTGATGGGCAGCTCGAGATCGAGCTCGAGGCGGCAGGAGATGTCGACGAGGTAATCGAAAAAGTCGGCGAGGTGCCTCTGCCTCCCTACATCCGAAGACCGGCCGAAGAGACCGACAGGGCGCGCTATCAGACCGTTTATGCGTGCCGGGTCGGCGCGGTAGCCGCGCCGACCGCTGGGCTTCACTTCACGAAGCGCTTATTAACCGCGCTCGAGGAAGCGGGCCACCAAACGGCCTACGTGACACTCCACGTCGGGCCGGGCACGTTTCGTCCCGTCCACCTCGATCGATTGGATGATCATCGCATGGATGAAGAGTGCTACGAAGTGCCGCAGCCCACGGTCGACGCGATCGTGCGGGCGCGGGCGGAGCGCCGCCCCGTGGTCGCAGTAGGGACGACGGTGGTTCGAACGCTCGAGTCTGCGATCGATGTGGCCGGCATTCCGAGAGCTGGCATCGGTCAGACGCGGCTGTTCATCAAGCCGCCACATCGTTTTCGTGTGGTGGATCACCTCGTCACCAATTTCCACCTCCCTCGTTCCACCCTGCTGGCGTTGGTGATGGCGTTTGCCGGTGTGAAGCTCACGCGGCGTGCGTATCTAGAGGGGATCGATCGCAAGTATCGGTTCTATAGCTATGGTGACGCCATGCTGATCCGCGGGACGCGCGCGTGACACTTCCAACTCCCGGCTTTTCGTTTCGCGTGGAGAACCTCGATGGGTCAGCACGTCGCGGTGTGTTCGAGACGCCACGTGCGACAATCGAAACACCCGCCTTCATGCCGGTCGGAACCCAGGCGACGGTGAAGGCGCTCACGCCCGAGGAGGTGTCCTCCACAGGCGCCCGCATCATTCTCGCCAATACATATCATCTGTGGCTGCGGCCCGGCGCGGAGCGCGTCGCCCGGCAAGGTGGGGTGGTCGGCTTCATGAAATGGCCGCATGCGCTGCTTACCGACAGTGGTGGTTATCAGGTCTTCTCGCTGGCAAAGCATCGAACCGTCGACGACGACGGCATTACGTTTCGATCCCACCTCGATGGGACCGAGCACCGGTTGACCCCTGAAGAAGCCATGAGGGTTCAAGCTCTACTCGGTTCCGACGTTGCGATGGTGCTCGACGAGTGTCCGCCAGGCGGTGCCCCGCGGTCCGTCGTCGAGCAGGCGATCGCACGGACCACCGACTGGACGAGGCGCGGCCTTCGAGTGCCCGCGGCCGAGGGACAGGCTCGTTTCGGGATCGTACAAGGAGGGATCGAGCGCGATCTACGGCTCTCGCATTTGCAGACCATCGCCGCGCTCGAGGTGGATGGCGTCGCGCTCGGCGGATTCTCGGTCGGGGAGCCATCATCCGCGATGTACGACGTGCTTGCGGAGGTTGGTCCTCAGATGCCAGCGGATCGGCCGCGGTACCTGATGGGCGTCGGCACCCCGTCCGACCTGCTTCGCGCAGTGGCGTGCGGCATCGACCTGTTTGACTGTGTCTTGCCGACCCGGAATGCTCGCAATGGGCAGGCCCTCACTTGGGGCGGTCGCGTCAACCTCCGCCAAGCCCGACACCGCGACGACGAGTCCGCGCTCGACTCTCAGTGCGACTGCGCGGTTTGCCGGACCTATTCGCGCTCCTACCTTCGCCATCTCTTCAAGGCCGAGGAAATGCTCGGCCCGCGATTGCTCTCCCTGCACAACCTCCACTTCTATGGCGCGCTGATGCACAAAGCACGTGAAATGATTCGTGACGGAGGGCTCGGTCCATGGACGCGCGCGACTCTCGCCCAGATGAAGGACCTCGACGAGATCTTGGGTTTCCGGGGCTGATCGCGCTCAGCCATGGAATCTGCCCGTCCGCAATTGACGACAATCTGGGTGCGCGGTATGGCCCCGCCTTCGAAGGTAGGGGCATGACAGAGATCAAACGCGCACTGATATCGGTCTCCGACAAGACGGGCATAGTCGAATTCGCCAAGGGGCTCGCCGACGCAGGGGTCGAGATTCTATCCACGGGCGGGACGGCCCGCGCCCTTCGCGAGGGCGGCGTCCCGGTCGTCGACGTCTCCGAGTACACGGAGTCCCCCGAAATCATGGACGGACGGGTCAAAACCCTGCATCCACGAGTCCATGGGGGGATCTTGATGCGCGACACCGAACACGATCGCTCCGCCCTTGGCGGCATTGGTGGCAAGCCGATCGACCTGGTGTGCGTCAATCTCTACCCGTTCGAGCAAACCGTGGCCCGTGGCGCATCGCATGAAGAGACCATCGAGAACATCGACATCGGTGGCCCTTCCATGGTGCGAAGCGCCGCGAAGAATCAGGCGCGCGTCGTCGTCGTCACCGAGCCCGGCGACTACGACGAGGTGCTTCGGGCCGTGCGGTCGGGCGATGGGCCGAGCGCTGCCCTCCGTGCACGATTGGCCGCCAAAGCCTTTGCCCAGACCGCGGCTTATGATGGCGCGATCGCCGCGTACCTGACCTCGCAGGATACCGACTCGAAGTTCCCCGGTGCACTCACCTTGAGCTTCACTAAGGCATACGACGTGCGTTATGGAGAAAATCCCCACCAGCAAGGCGCGTTCTACGTCGAGCGCAACGCGGCCGCAGGGAGCCTCGCTCTCGCCGAATCCCTCGGCGCTGGTGGCAAGGAGCTCTCCTTCAACAATCTCGTCGACGTCGATGCCACCATCGAGGCGGTCCGAGAGTTCGACCAGCCCGCGGCCGTCGTCGTGAAGCACACCAATCCGTGCGGCGTGGCGCGCGCGACGACCCTCGAGCAGGCCTACCGCATCGCACGAGAGGCAGACGCCCAGAGCGCATTTGGCGGCATCGTCGCGTTGAACCGCGAGGTCGATCAGGACACCGCCAACGCGATCGCCGAGACATTCATCGAGTGTGTGATCGCTCCGGGTTTTGCGCCTGGCGCGTTGGAGAGGCTTCGCAAGAAGAAGAACCTTCGGATCCTCGCGACTGGCGAGTGGCTTTCGGCCGACTACGCGTCGCTGCAGTTCAAGCGTGTGGGCGGCGGTCTGGTCGTCCAGGATCGGGACGCAAGTGGTCCTAGCGAAGTGCGCGCAGGAAAAGTCGTCACGCGGCGCGCGCCCACCGACGAAGAGTTTCAATCGCTCGATTTTGCGTGGCGCGTGTGCAAGCACGTGAAGTCGAATGCGATCGTTTTCGCCAAGCCCGACCGCACGGTTGGAGTCGGGGCAGGGCAAATGGCGCGCGTGACCGCGGTTGGGATCGCCTCGCAGAAAGCAGGCGACCTAGCGCGCGGTGCCGTGATGGCTTCGGACGCCTTTTTCCCTTTCCCAGATGGTATCGAAGCCGCCGCGAAGTCGGGGATCACGGCCGTCGTTCAACCTGGCGGATCAAAGGGTGACGACGCGGTGATCGCGGCTGCCGATGCGGCCGGGCTCGCGATGGTGTTCACGGGCGTTCGTCACTTCCGGCACTAACTATGCGGATTCTCATCGTCGGAGGCGGCGCGCGCGAGCATGCATTGGCCTGGCGCCTCTCGCACGACCCGGGGGTCGAGGTCATCGGCGCGCCTGGGAATGCGGGCACCGCGGCCATCGGCCGAAACATCGAGACCGACCCAACCGATGCTGAACGCGTGGTTGCTTTGGCGAAGCAGGAGTCCGTCGATCTCGCCGTTGTAGGACCGGAAGCGCCGCTTGTTGCTGGGGTGGTCGATGCCCTTCAGGCGAACGGGATCGACGCGTTTGGGCCGGATCGAGAAGCAGCGCAGCTCGAGGGCTCCAAGATCTTTTCGAAGGAGTTCATGGCGCGACACGACATTCCGACCGCCGGCTTTCGCGTCTTCGATGATCCCGACACAGCCTCTCGATACATCGAGGAGGCTGGCCGTCCATTGGTGGTGAAGGCGGACGGGCTTGCCGCAGGCAAGGGTGTCATCGTGGCGAGCTCGGCCGCCGAGGCGATCGCGGGAGTCGACCGCATCATGCGCGACCGTGCTTTTGGCAACGCTGGCGATCGGGTGCTGATCGAGGAGTGCCTCGTCGGCCAGGAGGTGAGCTATCACGTCGTGGCGGACGGTAAGCGGTTCATTCCCCTGGCGCCGGCGCAGGACCACAAGCGGGCCTTCGACGGAGACAAGGGGCCCAATACTGGTGGCATGGGTGCGTACTCCCCTCCGCCCGTGGTGACCCCGGAGGTCGAGCAGAAGATCCTTGATCGCGTGATCGAACCGACGCTAGGGGGCATGGCGCTGGAGGGCAGGCCGTTCCGCGGAGCTCTTTTCGTAGGTTTGATGATCGTCGAGGGGGAGCCTTGGGTGCTCGAATACAACGTTCGATTCGGTGACCCGGAGTGCCAGACGCTGGTCACTCGCTGGGCGGGATCGATCCTTCCCCTCGTCCTCGGCTCTGCACGAGGGGACTTGGGCGATCTGCGCCCGCGGTGGGAAGCGCCGGCCTCGCTGTGTGTGGTGCTGGCATCGGGCGGCTACCCCGGAAGCTACGAAAAAGGAAAGCCTATCGCCGGTCTCGAGGCCGCTGCCGCGCTTCCGAACGTGACAGTTTTTCAAGCGGGCACTCGCCTCGAGGGTGACAGGGTGGTCACTTCGGGAGGTCGCGTGTTGTCGGTCACCGCCATCGGGGCCGACGTCGATGAGGCCGCCGCTCGCGCTTACGAAGCTGCCGCCAAGATCGGCTTCGAAGGAAAGCAACTCCGCCACGATATCGGCTGGCGTGCGCGCACCCGCTGATGGACGACATCGCAGCCCTCGTCGAAGTCCTGCGCCGCGGTGGTGTCGTGGCCTGCCCGACCGAAACCTGGCTCGGCTTGTTGGCCGATGCACGAGACGAGATTGCGATCCAACGTGTGGCAGAGCTCAAACAGCGGCCGGGTGGCCTGCCGATCGCTTTGCTGCTGCCGAATGTCGAAGCGTTGGACGAAGTTGCCGCCGAACCCCCCTCGGTCGCTTCGCGGTCACTGATGGAGCGGCACTGGCCCGGTCCTCTTACGATCTTGGTGAAGGCGGCGCCGAGCCTCAGCCCCCAGCTCACCCGAGATGGAAAGGTCGGCGTCCGGGTGCCCGGGCCGAGCCCTGCGGCCGAGCTGGTCCGCGCGTTCGGTCACCCGCTGACCGCGACCAGCGCCAATCGGACTGGAGAGCCACCAATACGGAGCATCGACGACCTTCCTATCTTGCTCCGGGAGGGGGTCGATGCCCTCGTCCCAGGCCTTTCACCGGGTGGTCCTCCTTCGACCCTGGTCGATGCCACCACCGACCCGATGCAGATCCTTCGCGCCGGGGCCATCGAGATTCAAGCGGCTGGTCTTTGACAGGGGTGGTCGCGCTGCGTCACTCTTAGGCGCACGGAGGACTGATGGCCCTTATCGAAACCGAAGAAGCTGCGCGTCGCTTGGCTAGAGCGATCTCGAGCGACCTTGCCCTTTACAACGAGGACAAGATCGCGGAGGGCATCAGGAACGACAACCTTTTCGAGGTCATGCAAGACGAAATTCAGGAGGGACGCGATCTTTTCGAAAGCCGCGTGGCGCCCGCCCTGCTCGAGCGAAACCAGTATGACCGTGCGATCGTCGACCTTTTGGTCCGCTCGAAGGCTCACGTCGAATCCTCGATGTGGTGAGCCGTGCTAAGCCACCTATCAACATGAGGCGAACCGAGCTTTGCTTGTTGCCCGCAGTCGTTGCCTGCCTGGGCGCGGTCCTGATCGGCTGTATCGACACTAGACAGTCCGGGGGGTCGAACGCGGCCGTTTATTACGGGCGGCTCCCCGGGGCGTACGAGATCTGCTTTTACCAGGGCGATGATCTCGCGACCCTCACCCCGAGCGTCGCGTGCGACCGCGACGGGGCAACCGCCTACTCGTTCAACATCATAGTCCAAGGAGGCAGTGACCCGAACGGCGCATCTTGCGAGTTCGAGTTCGCCTATGAAGGGCCGATCGGGATCGCGGAGGACGGAACTTTCCAAGTGCCGCCCCTAGGCGAGAATGCCGAGTTCTCGATCTCGGGCACGATCGAAAGTGGGGCGGCCGACGGGTCCGCAAGAAGAATCGGGACTCCGGAGGGGGATTGTGAAATCCTTTGGACCGCTAGCATAGGGCCAGTTTGCAGGGAGGATGACGAGGCGATGTGCGCCTTGCTCTTCGATTGCTGCGACTCGATCCTCCTGGTTCCACCGATTCTCGAGGAGTGTCTGGGCGTCGTGGATCAATGTGATGGCACCGCCTGTCGGGAGGTGCTGTCAGGCTATACCCAATGCCCACAGCCGGCCCTTTGCCCGGCGGACGAGGATCCCTTGGGCGCCTGCGAGCTCTTGAACGAGTGTTGTAGCTCGATTGGCATCTCGAAACCCGACCTCGAAACGTGTTTGGAGACCGCTGCGGCATGCGATCCAAACGCGTGCGAGCCATTGTTGGCCATGTACGCACAATGCACTCAATCGCCCGATGCCGGGGTGCCCGATGCGTCCTCAGGCCTCGCGCAGTGACGCGAGCGCCTGTTGGAAGTCCTCTGGTGGCTCGGTCTCGAAACGCATGGGCGCGCCGGTGATCGGGTGCGCAAACGCCAGCAGGGTGGCGTGAAGCGCCTGGCGACCGAGCTCGGTGGACACGCGGCGTAGCGCTCGGTCTCCGATCGACTTTCCGTAGAGGGGGTCGCCGAGCACAGGGTGTCCATGCTCTGCCAGGTGCACTCGGATCTGATGCGTGCGCCCGGTCTTCAAGCGACATCGCACGAGCGAGGCACCGTGGAGTGGTTCGATCCTCTCGAGGTGAGTCACCGCTCGGCGCCCACGGTCACCTTTGGACGTAAACTTCTTTCGATTGCCGGGATGGCGTGCGTGGAAGGTGTCGTAGGCGGCGGTCAGGGGTGGTCTGCCGAGCACGATTGCGAGATACGCCCGTTCGAGGTCGTGGTTTTGAAACATCTCGACCAAGCGTTCGTGCGCGGCAGGGGATTTCGCGACCACCATCACCCCGCTAGTGTCTTTGTCCAATCGGTGGACGATCCCAGGACGGATCGGGTCAGACCCCCCCTCAACCGCTGCGTGGTAGAGGATCGCGTTCACCAAGGTCGCGTCGGGGTGCCCCGGCGCCGGGTGCACGACGAGCCCGGCGGGTTTGTCGACGGCGAGCAGGTACTCATCTTCGTAGAGGATGTCGAGCGGGATCGGCTGGGGCTCGGCGCTCAGTGGCTCCGGTGGGGCGGGCTGAATCGTGACTTCGGCTCCCGCCAAAGCTTTGGTCTTCCGAGAGACGACCTCGCCGGCTTGCTCGATGCGGCCCTGCTCGATCCAGCGCTGCAACGCGCTCCTCGAGAACTCGGGACAGCGTTTCGCGAGAACTCGATCGATCCGGTACCCCGCATCCTCGTCCGTGACCACTACCACGGTCGGCGACGGCGCCGACATCGACTACTCGAGTCTCTTGATGAGTTGGTGGGCGTTCGTCTGCATGTCGATATTGCAGAACACGCAGATCCCGAGCTCGGGAGTCAACTTGTTGCAATGCTCGGCGAGCTCGGCGATGGCGGCTTCGTCGTAGCGTGACCGATGGCCTGCCGGCCCCGCGAGTCGGATGTAGACCATGTTCGAAGGGGGAGGGGGATCGTCGGTCAAAGGGTCGTAGGCTGCGATTGCAGGGCGGTCGCCACAGGCGGCGACGATGTCGCTCGGCTTCCATGCCTCTAGATCGAAGACAACCGGGGGCATTTTGGAGGGTAGGAACCCGAGAAAGGCGCGTAGCGCCGCCCGGTTCGCCTTGCCGTGTTTAAACTTCTCGTCCGCGCTGAAGATCACGGCCTTGGCCTTGAGCTCGCTGGCAAGCTTGGCCACTGCCTCACAGGTCGCTTTGTTCTCTTTGGTGCGTCGGAATCCGGACTCGCTCACGGATTTCGGCGCGACGACCGTGAAGACATACCCCTCTGGCGCCTCTCGGATCCATCGGCGCACCGTACCCGCGCCCGGGATGGCGATCTCCGTATCCGAGATTTCCACCGCCGCAAACTCGCGCCAGTAACGGCTGACTGGAACGGGAAATCCCGAACAAGCGACCACAAACATTGCGGCGAAGTATACTGGTTTTGGGCCAGAAGGCCCGGCCTCGGTGCCTTTGGCGGGAATTCCGGATTCAGGAGGCGCCTCTGATAGAATCGCGGGCGTGTCGGATTTCGGTTTCGATGCATATGCGCTGGACGATCTGGATCCAACGGGGGAACCACCTTCGCTGGAAGTTGCACGCGATCTGATCTTGACTGGGAAACCCAGATCCGCGCTCGAAATCTTGGCTGAATACCACAAGCGTCTAGCCGATGATCCGGACTACTTGATGCTCTGCGGAGAGGCATGGGGAGCGGCAGGTGATGCGCCGCGTGCACAGCATGCGTTTCTCGGGGCGATTCGGGTCGCGCCAAAAGACCCGCGCCCGCTACGGCTCTTGGGCGATCTGTTGGTCGAACGCGGCGAAGGGGCCCGCGCGCGGCGCGCGTTCGGCAAGGCCAGGCGTCTCGAGCTCGCCGAGGCCTCGGGAACCGAACAGTTCGAAGAGGCTGACATCCCCGATGACCTCATCGCGGCCGCCGAGCGCGAGGAGCGAACCCGTCAAACCCCGGTCAACCCTCGCCAACTCTTTCTTGTTGTCGCGGTCATCTTGGGCATCGGTCTCCTGATGTCCGGCATCGCGTTGCTCGTCACGCCCGCTCCGCCGGTCGCGAAGGAACCGTCAACGGCCCCGGTGGTCGCCACGCCGACTCTGGAGGTCGAGATCGCGACTCCGACTCAAAAACCGTTGCCGGCGGAACCAGCCACCGTTCAAGTCGTTCGCGACCCGACGGCGGTAACCGTCGAGACCGCGTCGGTGACCGCGCCCGTCGTTGTGCGAAGCACCCAGGCGTCGTCGCAGCCAACGCCTCCGGTTGCGCCACGTGCGACCAAGCGTCCACGGCCCTCTCCCCCGCCCGGAAAGAAAGTCGAGAGCCCACCGGTCCCGACCGAGGTCGACCTCGACGCTGAGCTCGCGGCATCGACCGATGCAGCCGCACTCACGAGGCGTGCGGATTCACTAAGCGCCCGTGCGGAACCCGCATCGGCCGCACAATTCTACCGTCGTGCTTTGGAGATCGACCCCGACTATGCGCCCGCTCTCGTCGGAATCGGGCGGAGCCTCCTCCGCGCCGAGAAATATGCCGAGGCAATGCGCAACGCGACCCGAGCTTTGGAGCTCGCCCGCGGTGTGGATGCCCGCCCGGGCCTCGAGGCCGAAGCGCTCTATCAGATGGGCCGGGTTCACCATCAGCGAGGCGAGGAGGACGCCGCTCGACGCCTTCTTCGACAATCGATATCGCTGCCCAGAGTCCCAGCCGAGGCCTGGTTCTACCTCGGAGAGTCACTGTCAGAGGACAACTCTCCGGCCGCCAGGGACGCCTACGAGCAATACTTGGAGCGCAAGCCCAGCGGCCATTTGTCCGATCGAGCCCGCCGCGCGATTCAGTAGTACACTCCCGCCATGGCGAAGAGAAAGAACGAGCGGCGAGACGCTCGCAAAGAGCGCGCAAAAGCCGCAAAAGAAGCCAGGCGCGAGGCCGAAGCAGAAGCGTCGAGGACGAGACAGCGCTGGCGTCTCGCGTCGATCGCGGTCGCGGCGTTGAGCATTGCTCTCGCCGCGCTGTCGTACTGGGTCTTGGACGACCGAAGACTGGTGGGTGTGTCCCTATTAGTCGGCGGCGTTCTGTTCCTTCTGCTCGCGCTCGGGTCACTCGGTGCTGGGGTCAAGCCACGCGACAGACGCACTGCAGGCTCAATCGATTTCGGCAAGCGGGATTGAGGCGAGCCGGGTGGACGACTCGCAATCGAAGCGCTGGGAAGCCGCGGAAGAGGGGATGGAGCTTCTTCACGCGGGCGAAATCGACCAGGCTGTCGCCGAGCTGTTGCGCGTAGCGCGCGAGGACTCCCACAACGAATATGCGTTTCACTTCCTCGGCCACGCCTATTTCCAAAAGGAAGCCTATCCTGAGGCGCTCAAAAGCTACATCGAGGCTCTCCGGCTCGCTCCGGAATACGTGGGCGCGATGATCGGCGCAGGTCAGGCGCTTCGCATGATGGGCGAGTACGACCGCGCCATTCGCATGGGGCAACGTGTGCTCCAAAAAGACCAAGACGATTCAGACGCACTCTTCCTGGTCGGGGCGGCCCATTTTCAAAAAGGCGAAAATCAGGCGGCGAAACGTTATCTCGAGCGCTATCTCGAGACCGGGCCGGAGCTCGAAGTCGCGCTCGAAGTCGAGGGAATGCTGCAGGTCGTGCGTGGCGAAACGTTGCCTTTCCCAACGGCCGAAGACACGGTAGACAACTAGGAGGAGGCAGTGGTGACTGCAGACCCGGCCAAGACCCTCGGATCTCGAGGCGAGTCAGAAAGCGACGACAAGACGCGTCTGCAGGACGACGCAAAACGGTGGCGCGAACAAGACGTTCAACGTGCCGTTCACCAGCACCCCCTTCGAAAAGAAAGGTTTGCAACGCACAGCGACCAAGTGGTGCCGGACCTTCTCACCCCGGCCGACCTCGACGACAGCTATCTGCGCGACCTCGGATTTCCTGGTCAGTTTCCGTACACGCGCGGGGTGCAGCCGACGATGTACCGAGGTCGGCTTTGGACGATGCGCATGTTCGCCGGGTTCGGCACGCCTCGACAGACGAACGAGCGGTTTCGATATCTGCTCAGTCAGGGCCAAACCGGGCTATCGACGGCCTTCGATTTTCCGACGCTCATGGGCTACGACAGCGATTCACCTCGGTCGCTCGGGGAGGTCGGGATGGTCGGGGTGGCCGTCGACACGCTGCGCGACATGGAGATCCTGTTCGACCAAATCCCGCTCGATCGCGTGACGACGTCGATGACGATCAACGGCCCTGCCGCGGTCTTGTTGGGCTTCTACGTGGCGTTGGCCGACAAGCGCGGGATCCCGCGTGACAAGATCGGCGGCACTGTCCAAAACGACTGCCTCAAGGAGTTCATCGCGCAGCATGCCTGGGTGGTCCCGCCACGCCCCGCGATGCGCATCGTCACCGACAGCATCGAGTTCTGCGCGGCCGAGGTCCCTCGATGGAACAGTGTCAGCATCAGCGGCTATCACATCCGCGAAGCGGGTTCGACCGCGGCGCAAGAGCTTGCGTTCACGATCGCAGACGGTCTCGAGTACGTGAAGTGGGCGGTAGCGCGCGGTTTGGACGTCGACGATTTCGCTCCGCGGCTCTCGTTCTTCTTCGATGTCCACAACGATTTCTTCGAAGAGGTGGCGAAGTTCCGAGCGGCGCGCCGGATGTGGGCTCAGTTGATGAGAGATCGCTTCGACCCGAAGAACCCAAAGTCGCTCATGCTTCGGACCCATGCCCAGACCGCGGGAGTCTCTCTCACCGCGCAACAGCCCTACAACAACGTCGCACGCGTTGCGCTTCAAGCTTTGGCCGCTGTCCTCGGCGGTACGCAGTCGCTGCATACCAACAGCCTCGACGAGACGTTTGCCCTCCCAACCGAGGAGGCCGTGACGGTAGCGCTGCGCACCCAGCAGATCATCGCTGAAGAGTCGGGCGTGACCAACACCATCGATCCCCTTGCTGGCAGCTACTTCGTCGAGTGGATGACCAACAAGCTCGAAGAGGACGCGATGGGCTACATTCGCAAGATCGACGATTTTGGGGGAATGGTCGAAGCGGTAGAGCGCGGGTACCCCCAGCGCGAGATCGCGGCCTCTGCCTACCGACTTCAGCGTCAGATCGAAAGCGGCGAGAAGACGGTCGTCGGCCTGAACAAGTACGAGCAAGAAGAAGAGGCGCAGATCCCTACCCTGCGGATCGACGAATCGATCCAGCGGGAGCAGATCGAGGGGTTGTTAAAAGTCAAAGCCGAGCGAGACGACAAAGAAGTCACGCGGACGCTTGGATTGATTCGCGAAGCCTGCAAGAGTGACCACAACGTCATGCCTGCCATCGTCGAGGCGGCCAAGGCGTATTGCAGCGAGCAAGAGATCTGCGACGTGTTCCGAGAGGTCTTCGGCCAGCACCAAGACCGACCGGAGTTTTAGGACCCGGCCCTTGGTCGGACGTCGAGGCCGACCATTCACGAGAGGAATATAATGAGAATCGTTTCATCGTTACTGATCGCTTTGTCACTGGTCATTGGCAGCTCAGCCGTGACCACAGGGACGGCAAGCGCCGACCGCCACGAAGCGGTAAAGCGCGAAGCCAATGAGAAGGGCGAGGAGGGTAAGGAAAAGTCCGAAGACGCAAAGGAAGAAGTCGACAAAGACGGCAACCAGGCCAGAGACGACGCCAAGGCCAAAGCCGAAGCTCGCAAGGAAGCTCAGAAAGCCAAAGCCGAAGCTCGCAAGGAAGCTCAGAAAGCCAGGGTCGAGGCCCTCAAGGCGGCGCGAAAGGAGCGCTTGCTCAAACAAGAAGAGAAGCGCCATGCCGGCCAGATGAAGGAGATAGAAGGGAGACGCGCCCGGGTGATCGAGCTACGCGAAAAGCAGCTCAAGAACGTTGATACGGCGGAGGCCAGGGAAAAGGCACGGCATGAGAAGCGTGTTGAGCAGATCAACGCGCAGTAGCGGAGCTTCAGTGCTTCGTCCCTGAGACTACTGGCCGGTCATCCGCAGCCACATGGCTACCAGCATCGCAGTCACCAACACCGCCAGCCCGACGATACCGACCGCTTCTTCGATGCGTCGAAGTCGTGGTTGGTCTTCGTTCCACTCATGCGGAAGGGAGTCGTCGGGCAGTGGCTCAGAAGGGAGTGGGGCCGGAGGGGGAATTCTGCGGTGTAGCGGCGGGTCGGGAAGTGGGGGTGCGTCGTTCGCAACCCGCGCCCAAAGCTCCTCTTGCATGGTCTCATCCCCGCTACCGTCGGAGGCGTCGTCCGTGGATCGCCGGACGCGCAGGACCTTCGTCGTGCTGTCCTTACGGCTTTTCCGAATGTGACTCCAACGTCGCCTCTTGTTTTTGGGAGCGTCCGAGTCGTTTTCGGGGTGCGGCACCGGGTTCATTCCTTTCACCGCCCCCATCGGCTACATCGAGTATACAGCGCATGGGTTCAGTGTCACTCGTCCGCTCGACTTTTCGAGAGTTCGCTCACAATTCCGACATGCAGTTGGCAAATGCGGTAATGACTATCGACGGCGACCCCGATGGGTGCATCGTGCTGGCCTGCGAGCACGCCGGAGACACACTTCCGAGAAAAGAAGGGCTGGCCTATTTTCCCATTCTCCATGCCGACGAGGTCGGGCGACACGAGCTCGAAATCGAAGCACGTCGAGACTTGATTGTCGACGAGGCATTTGCGACGCGTTTAGCAGGGGCGGTTCGGGGCTTCTTCTCATGAGCTTGCGCGACATGCGGCCACTGCGTTCTGAAGAGACGGGCATGTCCTATCTCTTGACCGGAGAGGCCGATGCTCCGTTGGTGGTGTGTCTGCATGGGTTCCCCGACATTCCACGCACTTGGGACCCGCTGACGAACGCGCTCGTTCGCGCGGGCTTTCGGGTGGTCTCGCCATGGCTCCCAGGTTATGCGCCCTCCTCGCTCGAGGGTTCTCTCGACCCGCCAGCCGTGGTCCGTCGACTGCTGGCGCTCATCGGGGAGCTCTCGCCCGACGCTCCCGTTCGACTCGCGGGCCACGATTGGGGCGCGATCCTCGCACATGTCGCGTTGTCGCAAAGGCCTGAGCTATTCCGCGCAGCGGCTATCCTATCGATACCCCACCCGTTGGTACTCAGAAGAAACGTCGGCGATTTTCCGCGTCAGTTGCTCCGAAGCTCCTACATGGCCTTGTTTCAGCTTCCGGCCGTCCCGGAGAGGGTGATTCGTGCGCGAGACTTCGCATTCGTCGAGTGGCTATGGAACATCTGGTCGCCGGGCTTCAGTCCCGGCGCCGACTACTTCGACGAGCTGAAGCAGTGTCTTCGAGCGAGCCTGCCCGCCCCTCTTTGCTATTATCGTTCGCTTCGCTCACCTGAGATCATCCGCGAGCTCGGCGCGATACTCCAGACCGATCCGATTCCGGTGCCAAGCCTCTACCTGCACGGCGAGCGCGACGGCTGCATGGGAGTGGAGCTCATCGACGGTCAAGAGCGATACTTCAGCGCTTTGTTCAAAACCGTTCGCCTCGCCGAAGCCGGGCACTTCGTTCACCTCGAGCGCCCTGAAGAAGTCAATCGAGCCATCGTTGAATGGTTCCTCGCCCACTAGACGAAAAGGGGACAGTCTCCTTATCTAGACGCCGACGAGAGGGAGCTGGCGTCGGGGCGTGGCTTCGTCGGTGATCGGAACCGGGTAGTTGCCGCTGAAGCAGGCGTCGCAAAACCCCTCCCCACCGACGGCACGCCGTAGCCCCTCGAGCGAGAGATAACCGAGGCTGTCTGCTGTGACGTAATCGGCGACATCTTCGACGCCATGGTGCGCCGCGATCAACTCCTCACGAGTGGGGGTGTCGATCCCGTAGAAGCAGGGCCACCTCGTCGGGGGCGAGCTGATTCGCAAATGCACTTCGCTTGCGCCTGCGTCGCGAATCATCTTGACGATCTTGCGGCTGGTCGTTCCACGCACGATCGAGTCATCGATGACGACGACACGTTTGCCCTCGAGAATGCTCTGCACGGGATGGAGTTTCAGCCTCACGCCGAAGTGGCGAATCGACTGGGCCGGTTCGATGAACGTTCGGCCGACGTAGTGACTCCGAATCAAGCCAAGCTCGAACGGGAGGCCCGACGCCTGAGCATAACCTATGCCGGCGGCGACCCCGCTATCGGGAACCGGAACGACAACGTCTGCGGGTGCCGGTTGATCTTCTGCGAGGGCATGCCCCATTCGCTTGCGGGCGTCGTAGACGCTGATTCCGTCGAACGTTGCGTCCGGTCGCGCGAAGTACACGTACTCGAAAATGCACATGTGGCGGCGATCCGGATCGGTACGGAAAGGGCGCAGGCTGTTCAGCCCCGACTGGTTGACGACGATCATCTCGCCTGGCTCGACATCGCGGACGAATTTGGCACCGATGAGGGTGAAGGCGGGGGGCTCCGATGCAACTAGATACGCATCATTGAGCTTGCCGAGGCACAGCGGACGAAAGCCGTGGGGATCGCGCACCGCGATGAGCTCTTGCGGCGAGAGAAACACGAGCGAGTACGCACCTTCAACCTGGTGCAGTGCGTCCGCCACACGGTCGACCATAGTCTCCTTCTGCGAGCGGGCGACGAGGTGTACCAGGACCTCGGTGTCGCTGTCCGAGGAGAAGATCGAGCCGCTCGTTTCGAGCTGCTCGCGGAGAGCCAGCCCGTTCGTGAGGTTACCGTTGTGGGCTACCGATATCGAGCCGTGCCCGCAATCGACGGCCAGAGGTTGTGCGTTCTTGATGTGACTCCCGCCTGCCGTCGTGTAACGAACATGGCCGATTGCGCTTGAGCCTGGGAGCTTGGCGATGCGGTCGGCCGTGAAGACATCCTGGACGAGACCCATACCCCGGTGAACGAACAGCTGCTCGCCGTTGCTCGAGACGATGCCGGCCGCTTCTTGACCTCGATGCTGCAGAGAATGCAACCCGAGGTAGGTCAAGTTCGACGCTTCTTCCGCGCCGAAAACCCCGAATACACCGCATTGATCATGAAAATGATCGTCGTTCAAGCCCACGGCGGTTTCATAGCGCTGCGGGCTCGTTCCGTCCATAGCTCCCGCATGCGAGTCGTGCAGGCCTGAGCTAGAACCGTCCCGGCATGCCGCGGGTACTCAAGCGAATCGAATCGGTTGTCCCTCGAAGGGCCGCTGGATACGGGGGCAAGGCCCGAGGTCTCGCGACACTTGCGCGGGCAGGCTTTCCGGTGCCGGCGGCGTATGCCATGCCTGGTTGGGTAGGGGATTCGTTTTTCACGAGCGTGCTCGACATGGCAGATCGCCCGCGTGCGCTCCTGCGCTCAGCGTACGTCACGGACGCGCGCCTGCGTGCGATCCGCGAACGGGTGCGCGACTCGACTTTGCCGCAGGATGTCGTGCGCAGCGTCAGTGATGCATTGCTAGCCATGAGAGACGAGGGCGCGATGGGCTTCGCGGTGCGATCTTCGGCGATCCATGAAGACCAGGAGGGCGCTTCAGCCGCCGGGATGCATTCGACCCTTCTCAACTTGATTCGCGAGGACGAAGTGCTCGATGGCATCAAGATGTGCTGGGCTAGTTTTTTCCAACCGCGAGTCTTTTCGTACCTGCGTGCGCTTGGCGAAGATGTGCAGGTTTCGCTGGGCGTGGTGATTCAGGCGATGGTCCCGGCCGAAGTCTCCGGAGTTTTGTTCACGTGCAATCCGCTCACCGGTGATCCGGGTGAAATCGTCATCAATGCTTCGTACGGCCTTGGGTCATCGGTCGTTGATGGTCGGGTGACGCCCGACACCTATCGTATCGATAAAGCGACAGGACAACTCCGCGACCAGATCATTGGAGGCAAGGCGCAACAAACCGTGCTCGCCCCGTCGGGCGGAGTGCGCGAGGTGCAGGTAGAGTCGGCAGAACGCGAGCGAGCCGCACTCAGCGAACAACATCTCCTTCATCTTCGCGAGCTCGCGGAGCGTATTGAAGAGCACTTTGGAGGAAATCGGGACGTCGAGTGGGCGATCGCCGGCCAGCAGGTGTTCGTTCTTCAGGCGCGACCGGTCGTCGTGCCACACACACGCGGGAGACGAGCCTCGCGCCGTGAGCAACCGAGGGACCGCAGGAAGATCGTGTGGAGCAACGCCAATATCGGAGAAGCGCTGCCCGGCGTTGCGACGCCGCTTACCTGGTCCGTCTTGAGTCACTTCAGCAACCTCGGCTTTCGAAGGGCCTTCGGTGCGCTTGGTTGCACGGTTCCGCGTGACGCTGAGCTCGTCGGTGACTTTCGGGGGCGCATTTACGTGAACCTGACGGAGTTCACGTCGATCCTGTCTCAGATCCCGTGGATCCATCCCTCGGCGCTGGTTCAGCTGGGTGGCGGCCGCTACGCCTCTGAGCTCGACGAGGTCGTGGCGCGCCGGAGCTCGACCGGTTTTCTTCTGCGGTTGCCGCAGACAGTTACTCGGTACGTACGCGAGAACTTCCGGCTCCAAGCGAGAATTGCTGAATTCGAGGAATACTTCGCGGAGGAGCGCATCCGAATGGTTTCGGTCGACCCGCGGCTCCTCGAACCGACGGGGCTCGACCGAATGCTCAGTGACGCGGAGCACCTTCTGGACGAGACGGGCTCCATCATGTTGACCGCCTATGCGAACCTGCTCACTGCGGTGCTCGTGCTGATCGGCGTCCTACGCACGTTTGCACCGGATGCTGGCAAGGGGCTCTACCGAGATCTGCTGTCGGGGCTCCAAGACGTCGATAGCGCGCGCCCGGGCTTCATGCTTTGGCGAATCGCGCAACTGGCGAAGAACGAGCCGGCAGCTGCCGATCGCATTCGTGAAGCCAATAACACCAAACTTTCGGTAAAGGAACTGCCGGCCGGCCCAACGCGCGACGCCCTCCTTCGCTTCATCGAGGAGTTTGGCTACCGTGGGGTGCGCGAGGCGGAGATCGCAGAACCGAGGTGGGCGGAAGACCCAACGCTGATGTTTGCCGCGCTGCGGTCGCATCTCGCAGGAAATCTCGATCTCGGACAGCGCGAGTCGAGGTTGGCTCGAGCGAGGCAGGATGCGGAGCAAAAGGTCGAGGCACACGTTCCTCTGCTACTTCGGTCTGCGGTCCGCCGACTGCTAGATGCGGTTCGAAGATTTACGCGAATGCGAGAGCGCCTGCGGGGCAATGTGGTGGAAGTGCTCGGCATGTTCCGCCGCGTGGCGCTCGAGAGCTCGCGGCGAATCCGGGCGCGCGAGCCGGAGGCAGGTCCTGATGCCGCGTTTTTTCTTTCGGTGGCCGAGCTTCGGCGCGTTCTTCACGACGACAACGAGCGGGTGGCGATTCGCGTCCAGCGCCGTCGGCTCGAATACGAGCGCAATAAAGCACTTCCCGAACCCCCGACGACGTTCGTCGGCTTCCCGCCTGCTGAAACGATGTCGATTCCGAAATCGAGACGCCTCCATGGCCTTGCGGCAAGTGGAGGGGTTGCCGAGGGAAGGGCGCGCATTCTCCGAGACCCTCGTCAGGCAGCTGACCTCGCGCCGGGCCAGATCCTGGTCGTTGCTGCGGCGGACACGGGTTGGGCGCCCTTGTTCTTGGCGGCGGCCGGCGTCGTGACTGAGCTTGGCGGACCGCTATCCCACGCGGCGATCATTCTTCGTGAGTATGCCGTACCTGCAGTGGTCAACGTGACGAACGCGACGAGAGCTCTGCAAGAGGGCGATTGGATTCGCGTTGATGGTGATGCTGGAACGGTCGAGATCCTCGGTGCGTGATCGTGTCACAGCGCAGCCAGAGATCGTTTACCAGGACGACCACCTCCTGGTCGTCCACAAACCCCCCGGACTGCCCACTACATCACCGGATGCGAGCGAGGCCTGCCTCGTGAGATGGGTGGCGGCTCAGCTGCCCCGCCGTACGAACATGCACGCAACCTCGCGCCTCGACGGACCGGTCAGCGGGCTGGTCACCTTCGCGCTGACCTCGTTAGCGAACCGGCACCTGCTCGACGCACGTCGCGCCGGAAACTACGTGCGTACCTATCTGGGGATCACGACGCGCGACGTCTCGTTCACCGAGCGCGCGTGGACCTGGCCCATTTCGATCGACCCGTCCAACCGAAAGCGGCGGGTCGCGGGGCCTGGAAAAGGGGAGCGCGAGGCGTCGACGCGCTGTGAGCTCGCGGCCCGAAGCGATCGCGCTGCCTTGCTGCGTCTCATGCCGGCGACAGGCAGAACCCACCAGCTACGCGTGCATGCTGCCAAAGCGGGCGTTCCGCTGTTTGGCGATGATGCTTACGGCGGGGATCGGCGGGTCGTTTTGTCAGGAGGGACTGTCGTCACGGCGCGGCGGATCATGCTCCACTGTGCTGGAGTACAATTCCCGAAGATGACCGGAGACGGCCTCACGGAGGTGACGGCGTTGCCTCCAGAGGACATGGCTGCCGTTTGGCTCGAGCTCGGGGGCGACCCAAACGAGCTACGCGTAGGCCGCTAGGGCTTGGCGGCGCCTGGGCCCTTGCTAAAATGCGCTTCTAGCTCGCGACGCAGCACCTCGAGGACATCTTGCTGAAGCTCCAAGGGATGACGGATGAGCCGTTCGAGGTTCCGCTGGTACACGAAGAGTCGGCGTTGCTCGCTCGAGCTCTTCTCGGCCTGCATTTCGTCGAGGAGCATAGGGGTACGCGGGTCTACGCCTTCAGCGACGACCTCGACGCCTGGAAGGTCGGTCACCATGATCAAATTGCCCTCGAGTCGGAGCGTGAGCTCTTCTGGAAGCTCTCGGAGTGCAGCCTGGACCACTTTCTCGAAGCGCGCGGGGGAGGGCGACCAAGGTGGCCGAGGAAGCTGACCATCGAGGTGCCGCGTCTTCAGAAAGGCCAGGGATGCCTCGGCGGTGCGCCCCTGACGTTCGCGCAAGAGGCCAAGATAGTAGAGCACGTCGGGGGTCGCCTCGGAGTGCTCGGACGCGCGCTCGATGAGGACGGCGGCCGGCTCGAGCTGATCGAGCTCGAAGTGGGCTCGGCCGATCAGGAAATCGAGCTGCTGGTTTTCGAATGGCCCCTCGGGAAGGCCAAGCAGAAGCTCGGCGGCTGCGGCGCGATCGCCCTGCTGCAAGAGCGCGTCCACTTTGAGCACGGAAGCGTCGGCGATGTCGTCGGCCGTCTGGCAGCTCTCGAGAGCCTGGTCGAGGATGCGGATTGCATCAGCGAAGCTTCCTAGGGGGTGAATCAGCAGCTCTGCGGCGTTGAGCATTGCCTCGAGGTAGTGCTCGTCGAGATCGATCGCCTGGCGGTAGTGCTCGAGCGCCATCTCGAGGTTGCCGTTGGCAGCGTGGATATAGCCGATGAGATTGTGTGCATCCGGGGAGTCGCCATCGAGCTCGAGCGTTTGTTCAGCGGAGGCCATGGCGCCGATCAAGTCGCCCCGCGTGACGAGTTCCCACCCTCGGTCCAGGTGTGCACTCAAACGATCCATGAAGCCTTCGATTTGCTCAGTCATTTTGTGGCTGAGGTGAAACTTACGTGGCGCGTTTAGGACGTCAAGTGGAAGCGTACGCTATCATGCCAAGGAATGGTTAGGATTCTTACGACCTTGGCAATCGCCGCGATCTGCGCGTGCGTGAGCAAGCCGCTACCGGCAGGTCAGACGATCTCGATCGGCACATCCGATCAGGGATATCTTCATCATGCGGTCTCACTTCCCGATCGAGGAGAAGGTTACCACCGGCTGCGCCCCCGAGAAGAGACGCGCTATGGAACGGCGACTTTGATCGAGGCCATCGAACGTGCCGCCAAAGCGGTAGCAGATGCGTTTCCTGGCGGGTATCCACTGCGTGTCGGGGACTTATCCAATCGACGCGGAGGCGCACACCAGAGGCATCTGAGCCATCGTGCGGGACGGGATGCAGACCTCATGTTCTACGCGCGCGACGCCGGAGGTATGGCCGCGGACAGCGGCAGCTGGATGCGTTTCGATCGTTACGGCCTGGCGGTGCGAAACGACCGCGTGTTTTCGTTCGACGAAGCACGGAACTGGCATCTGGTGCGAACCTTGCTGATGGATCCCGGGGCTCGGGTCAAGTGGCTCTTCTGCTCAGACGACATCAAGGCGCGTCTTCTCCGATATGCCGCGCGGCATGAGCCTTCACCGCAAGCCGTGTTTCGCGCGACTTGGGTATTACACCAACCAGGAAGCGGCGCTACCCATGCCGATCATTTTCATGTTCGTGTCGGATGTGGCCCTGCCGAGCGAACCCTTGGATGCAGGGAGCAAGCGCCATTTTGGCCTTGGCATGGCGACAGGGCCAGCAAGGAAGAAGACCATGCGCGGGTGGCCGCGAGTGACGGGCGATTGGTGGGCTGGCTATTCGCCGAGGAGCATCCGGATCAAAGCCGCCACGTCTTCCGGGGAAGCTTCGGCATCGCACCGCAACCAGCCACGATCGCGCGTCGCTACGTCGACTAGCTTTCGGTGGTCATCGGTCGCGCCCCAGAGCAAGACTCCCGAGCCTTTGGGTAGCTCGTGGGCCAGTGTGGCGATCGTCGACGGTTGCACTGAAGCTTCGACACAATCGATCACGATCAGTGGGCTCAGCGAAGCGGTGGCTTTGAGATTATCCAAAAAACCGACCACGTCTTCGATCTGCTGGACAGCCGCAGCCTCCTTTAAATGCGCTTTGATCCCAGCGCATCGAGCCTGACTGCTAGTCGCGACGAAGACCATCGGCAATGCCGACCCGAGCGGTTGCACCGTCGGGTACTTCGAAGTGTCGGTGTCGGATTCGGTCCCCAACACCTGTTTCTTGGGGGAGACCCCAGAGTGCTGGCGTTCGCGTCCCATTCGTTGCGTTGGTTCACGCCGGTCCGCCCGACGGTGCGGCGGCCGCGAAGCCATTTCCTGTGCGAGTGATACGAGTGGTTCCAAGTTCTTCATGACCGCCTCGGCCGCTTCGTTGCCGAGGTAGAAAGCGGTAGCCGCGCGCAGGTGCTTGTCGACAAAGGTCCGGAGCGGCTCCCCCGATTGGGGAATCTCATGCGCACGCGACATGTGACGTGCGCGATGCATGATTTGGAGACGTACATCGGGTGCGGCGACGGCTTCGATCGCCTCGCGGATGATTCGCGCGATCGGGCTCTCGTTCTCCACCGATCCCTCCTCGTCGGAGGGCGCACGTGACCGAGCTACCATAATATCATAATATTACCGTGATTTGGCCGACGGTCCAACTGGGTCGGAGTGGCGCCGCGTTGGTGGTCTATGATACACGGCGAACATGCTCGTGGTGGGGGTCGACGAGAACGGTTTGGGGCCTCGTCTAGGCCCCCTGGTCGCCACCTCCGTCGTCCTCGAGACGCCTCGATACAGACGGGCAGCGCTCTGTGACCGGGGCCTCGAGCTAGGCCTCACCGACAGCAAGGAAACTGGGGGTTTCGGGCGAATGGGATTCATCGAGTCGGTGGCTCTGGCCCTCCTGGGTTGGGCAAGGCGGTGCGGCGGGGCCCAAGCCTCGGTGTCGCGGGAGCTCCCGCGTTCGGCCGACGATCTGCTGGATCGCCTTTCGCCTGCGTCGAGAGTCGAGCTGCGAGCCTGCTGTCCGAACGATCAGACCGCGGCCCAGTGCTGGGCCGTCGACTTTCCGCTCCCGGCGTTCGGCGGGGACCCGGCTCTCGGGACGACCCTGCTCCGAAAGCTCGCCGGAAGGTCCAAGCTCAGAGTCGTCGACGTGCAGAGTCGACTCGCTTGCGCAGGCATGTTGAATGCGATGCAAGCGGCCGGGCAAAACAAGCTTGCGGTCGACCTCGAGCTCTTTCAGGAGCTGATCGCCACAGCTCGCCAACTTCACCAAGGTTCGTTGTTGGTCATCTGCGGAATGGTCGGCGGCATTCGCGACTATTCTTCGCGCCTCCCCCGGCTGGAATTCGATCGCGTCCACAACCTTCGAGGGCGCCGCGGCCAACGCCGATACGCTGTCGACGGGCTAGGGGAGATTCGTTTCGAAGTGGACGCCGACGCTCGCCATTTACCCGTAGCCCTCGCGTCGATCGTCGGGAAATACCTTCGGGAGATCTGCATGCTTCGGATCGGCGAGTTTTACCGTCGCGACGTTCCGGGGTTGGAACTCGCGAGCGGCTATCACGACCCGGTAACCAGTCGGTTCATCGAGCAGACGCAACCCTCGCGCCACCACCTAGGGATCGTGAGCGATTGCTTCCAGCGTCATGCGTGACCTCTGTGTTAGAAGGCTTCCATGACCGACCGTGACTCCGTGCCCCGTTGGTTGCTGTGGTTGACCGCGTCCGTGGCGGCCGGCTGGCTGCTCTACACGCTTCGGGGCGTGCTCGCGCCGGTCTTTTTTGCCTTTCTGATCGCGTACATGCTCGACCCGCTCGTCGATCGCATCGAAGCGATGCCATTCCTGCGGAACAGCCGGATCGCCCGTGGGACCGGGATTGCAGTTCTTCTAGTCGGCGTCTTCGCAGTTACCGCCGTACTTATTTTCGTCGTTGCGCCCATGGTGTTCGAGCAGGTCTCGAGCTTCGTCCAGAGACTTCCGGCTTTGCTCGAGCGAAGCCGGGCCGAATGGGAGCCCCTCCTCGCCCAGTACGGGCTGACGATGCCGACGTCGGTAGCCGAGGGCCTAGAGGATCTGCACCTCGATTTTCAACAGATCGTCGCGAAAAGCTACACGCCGGTCTCCGCAGCGGTGAAATGGGTCCTCGGTGGCACCGCCTCTGCGTTGGGCGCGATGCTGGCGGCTTTGATCGTGCCGGTCTTCGCCTTCTATCTCACGTACGACTTCGACAACATCGTGACGAGGGTTGCCAACCTCGTGCCGCCGCGCCACCGACTGCAGACGTATTCGTTCTTTCGCGACATCGACGCGGTGCTGGGTCAGTTCTTTCGAGGCCAGTTCACGGTCATGGCGATCCTCGCCGTGCTCTACAGCCTCGGCTACGGACTGATCGGCGTCCCGCTAGCTCTTCCGATTGGCATCATGGCAGGCTTTCTTTCCTTCATTCCGTACGCCGGCAGTCTCACCGCGTTGGGCGCCGCGTTGCTGATGACCGCGCTCGACTGGCAGGGCTGGACACAGGTGCTCTGGGTCGTCGGCGTCCACTTCACCATTCAGGGTCTCGAGGGGTTCGTGATCACCCCGAAGATCATGGGCGACACCGTCGGGATATCGGCAATTGCGGTCATGTTCGCGTTGTTGGTTGGCGGCGAGCTCCTCGGGTTCACCGGTGTCTTGCTCGCCATCCCTGCGGCTGCAGTGGCCAAGATTCTGATTCAGCGCTTCGATGACCAATATCGGAGGTCTCCATTTTTCGTCGGCGGCGATGCAGCCTCTAGTGACGCTTCGGAAGACTAGAAGCATCGAGCGTGACGGTGATCCAGGGCCCGTCGACGTCGATATGGGCCGACCGGGCCAGGTCGACTAGATAGGGTTCGACCGTTTCGGGCGGCGAGTCGGTCCAGGCCTTCATCAGCGCAGCGTCGCGTCGAGCGGTGTCGGCGTCCGTGACCTCGACCATCACCTTGAGCGCAGTCGGGATCCTGGCGCGGGTGGTGAGCCCGAGGCTTTTCACACCGGTGAAGGCCGAGGCCTGGTCGCCGAAGGCGCCGATTCGCTCGAATGCGGACTGCCAGCGGGGTGGGGCGACGAACACCCCAGCGATGGCCGCATCCCCCGCCACGCGCGACCAAAGGTCACGAAAGCCGGCTGCTTCTATCAACGATGGGACCGTGCCGCGCGCGACAGCCATGAACTCGGCAACCGTCTCGCTCGATCCGGTTACAACCGTGTAATCGTCGACCTTCGCCAGCGCGCTCGCGCCATCGCGGCTTCTGAGTATTGGTCCGGTCGGAGTAGTGACCCGGTCGATCGCGCTCCCTCGTGCCTCGACCAAGCTCCGGTAGCATTGCGCAATGGTCTCGGCGTCCGCTGTGCGTCCGCGAAGCAACAGTCCGACCGACTGGAAAGGTTCGCCCTCTGGGCCGCCAACCCAGACAGTCGCATCGCGGAGCGCAGCAAGTGGGGCGAGTCCGCATCCGGCTTCGATTTCACTCAGGCGTTCTGGCGGGGCGAGCCAGTCGAAAAGCGCCTGGGCGGACTGGCTATCGGCGAGTGCTACGGCGTCGATTCGAAGAACGGCGCAGGCGGTCTTGGGAAGCTCGTAAAGGATTCGGTTGGTGCGTAAGGTTCGCCCGTGTTCAATGATCGCATACAGGAGGACGACAGTCGCAATCGCAGCCGTCCCTGCCACTTTGGTGGATCGAGACACGAGCCGAGCGTAGGAAGTTCTTTTCACCTAGCAAGCGCTCGTGCTAACGCGTCCACCATGCCATGGCGCCGTATGCGGCTTCGCAACGCCGAAGTGCTCGTTCGTTGCGACGACCAGGGGGAGCTCGCCTCCAACGGAGGGCGCGTCGAAATTCGCTACAAGCCCGGCGATGGGCGCGCGTACTTCGCGGGCGTCTCCAACCTGAGCCCTACCGAAGGCCCGATCCAGATCGAGCCGGACTCGTTCTGCGGCGAAGCTGAACCAGTCAAGCAAGGACGAAAGCCTTCCAAGAAGAAGGCCGGGACCGTGCACGCCCCCGACAAACCCGAGGCTGACGAGCTCTTGGTCTACGCTGACGGAGCATGTAGCGGAAATCCGGGTCCTGCTGGCGTGGGGGTAGTCGCGCTTTGGGACGACCAACGCCGCGAGCTCAGCGAGTACATCGGCGAGGCCACGAACAACATCGCCGAGCTCACCGGTGTCCTCCGCGCGATCCAGTTGGCGCATGAGCTCGACAGACCGCTTCGGCTATACACGGACTCCAAGTACGCGATGGGTGTGTTGACCCAGGGTTGGAAAGCCAAGGCGAACAAAGAGCTCATCGCCGAGATAACAGAGTGGCTCCAGGGTCACCCCGACACCGAGCTATTTCACGTGCGCGGTCATCAGGGGGTCACGCTCAACGAAGTGGCGGACGAGCTCGCCGTGCAGGCAGTGACGAGCCGTTCGTCTAAGGGCTGGACGTCTCGCTGAGCCGACGTGCGACCTCTTTCAATGGAAGGAGCTCGTAGCCTGCCTGCCGAATCATGTCGATCACACCGCGTATCACCGAGACTTTCTCGGCCGCCGTTCTCTTTAGATCGGGTCGGTGGGTCGCGAGGGGCTGCAGGCCGTCGAGCGCGACATCGGCGACGTCGAATCCATGAAGTTCCAGGTGGATGAAGTCTCGACCGAGCATCTGCCGCGTCAGCGCTCTTGCACCTCGGTCACCCCACAGAACGAGTGATGTGCCGATGTAGGGAAGGCCCCAACGAGTCACCCCGATCGGAAGCTCGAGCAGACCCGTGCCTTCGCGCCAATACGGTCGCCCTACTCGGTACGGTCGTTTCGGAGACCGCAACACCAATGGCGTATCGACGATGCTCTGGCTTTTTCTACCCTTGAGCGCCATCATACCGAGCACCGAAACCTTTGCGGCGTAGTAGCTCGGGCACGGAAAGACACTCGAATCATACTCGACCTCCGACGCTTCGAGCCCGTCGAACATCGTGTCGTTGATCGTGTAGCCGGGAGCTCGGAATCCCACGGGACGAGCGCCGCACGCCTCGTGAATGGCCGACGCTCCAAGACCGATGTCTTGGAGAATATCTTCGGCAGAACGACGACTGAGATCGTAGTGGTGATGAAACGAGTGGTTTCCTATCTCGTGGCCTGCCGCGTGCAGGGACGCGACGACGTCACGATTGTGTGCGTGCTCGAGGTCGGAGCCGATGGCAAAGAAGGTGGCGCGGATCGACTCGGCCTCGAAAAGCTCTGCCAATCGGGGTACGCAGCGATCGTAGACGGCGTGGAGGGCAGGACCTTCCGGGATCTCGATGCCATGGATGGCGCCGTAGCAATCCACCTCATCCAAATCGACCGATATCGACGCGAGCTTTCGCTTCACTTTCCCAACCGAATCGCGAGGAACAGCTTAGCGAGGTTTCTCAAAACGTTGGGCACTCGCCGCACCAAGCCTACCGTCGGGGGGCGCTTTTCGAGGACCCGCACCGGAATTTCGCGGATGTCGAGCCCTGCACGCTGGGCGCGAATCACGAGCTCGGACGCAAATAGATCTCGGTCGACGAGGCAAGCCTGCACGATCGGCTGGAGCGTGCGCTGGCGGAACGCTTTGAGCCCGTGGGTGTCGGTTCCCCGGAAACCCAGCGTTAGGCGTAAAAGGCCGTTGATGATGTGCGTCCCGAGCCGGCGAAACAAGGGTCGTTCGTCGCTTGCACCCTTCATGGCTTTCGACCCGACGACCATGTCGACCGGCTCGGCTTCGAGCAAATCGAGCGCCCGCCTGAGAAAATCGATATCACAGAGATCGATTTCTTCGCAGATCACGATATCGCCTTTCGCATCTAAGATGCCATCACGGAGCGCTTTGCCGTAGTTTGGTTCGTCGGTGTGTCGCGAACGCACCTGCCCGAAGCGGACCCTGAGCTCCTTTGCGACGTCCACGGTTGCGTCCGTCGAACCATTTTCCGCGAGGACGATCTCGTATGGTCTTCCAAAGTCGCTGAGCCGATCGACCAAGTCGAGTATGGCGGCGTGGAGAATCGCCTCCTCGTTGTACACGGGGATGACGATTGAGAGATACGGTTCGGCGCGCGATTCGACCACGGCAGGCGCGGCAATGTCTTACGCGCGCACTCGGGCGTCAAGCCAAGGAGCATATAATTGCATGGGCGCGGTCGAGCGTCACGGGCAGTGGCCCTAGGCAAGTTGGGAGGGCAGCGGTTTGGCCTCGCCGGACTTCGAGCTCGGTCTCATCGTCGCCGATGACGACGCGCCCCCCGAGCACGGTGAGCGAACGCAGAGTGTCGCTTGTTGGCAGGGTGGCTCGTCCTGTGCCGCTCAGTCGGTTCGCTCGAAAGACAGCCGATTGGAGAGGTCCCTGCCCAGAGATCAGTAGTTCGAGATCGGCGTTCCCGTCAACCGCGGCCGGGCCTGCGCGGTGGCGGATCTCTTCGAGAAGCGAGCCTTCGCGTGGGCCCCGCCATCGGGTGACGTCGAGGGCGCGATCCAGGTGAAGCGTCCTTAGCGCACCCGAAGGATCTCGATTCCCCTCGGCATCGTATCGGCGATTCCAGTCCCAATAGCGATAGGTGATTCCGCGCTTTGCGGGAGATACGCGTTGTGGCTCGAGCAGCATGACGCCCCGTCCGACCGCGTGTGGCGTCCCGGGCTCGATGACAAACACGTCGCCGGCTGAAACGGGGACGAAACGCATCAAGGCGCTGACGTCATCCTCCTCGTCGATCGCATTCTTGACGACGTCGCGCGACACGCCCTCCAGGAACCCGAGATAGAGACCGGAGCCCGGTTCCGCGTCGATGATGTACCACGCCTCGGGCTTTCCGCTTTCATCGTCGGCCAGCATGGGATCGGACTCTTCGGGATGGATCTGCACCGAAAGATCGTCAGCGGCGTCGAGGAGCTTGACGAGGAGCGCCGTTGACCCGAGCGGGGACTCGGCGCCGAGCAAAGCGGGTGGATCCGAGCGCAAGACCTCATCGAGGGTCGGCCCGTCGACCAGTTGGCTCGGAAAGTCCGGTTCGACCGAAAGCTCCCACGCCTCACCCACGACTACGTCTCCGTGGGTCAGCCCGAGCTGACTCTTCAAATCTCCCACGATTCTCTTGCCACCCCACGGAGTCCGCTCTGGCGGCGTGAAGTTGTCGGGACGCAGGAGGAGCGGCCTCCGCCAGTTTTTTGGACCTACTTTATCCCACATGTAAGGTGGCTCTAAATCCTATGGTAGCGCCCAAGGGAGGTTTGAGATGGGCTATTTGGGCAAGGAACGCCGAATTCATCGTGTCTTCGTAACCCGCAACAGCGAATACCACGTTCGCCGGAACGTGTGTGTAGGGGTTCGGGATCGCCGCAGCGGCGAATGGCTTGCCGGTCATCTCGCGCTCCGAAGCACGGTCTCGGGAGGGCTGAAATTCCATGACAACGGCGCGATCAGCGCTTCGGAAGGGCTGCCCACCGTTGGCGAGTCGCTTTTCTTCATCGCGGCAGGTCGTGATTTGATTACGAGCCCGGTCCTCAACGTTCAGCGGCCTGCGCGGCAGGTCGTTCACAGCTATCCGATGTAAGCAGCAGGAACGGCAGAGTGCTATATCGCCCCTGGTGTCTTCCGACCGGAAATCCATTCGTGTCGTGGCCGCGCTCATAGCGCGCGGTGGTCGCTACCTGATCACCCAGCGCCGCGAAACCGCAGTGCTCCCATTACTTTGGGACTTTCCCGGCGGCCGTGTCGAGGACGGTGAGACCGATGAAGCGGCGCTCGCCCGCGAGGTCATGGAGCGTCTCGGAGTTAGGGTTGACGTCGGTCAGCTGATCTCGTTCGTCAACCACCCATACGAGAACTACGCGGTGGACCTCTATTTGTACGAGTGCAAGCTTCAAGACGATCGCTTGAGCTGTCGCGCGGTCAAGGACTACGCGTGGGTGACCTCGGAGGAGATGGAAAAATATTCCTTCACTCCCGTCGACGAAGCGTCGATGACCAAGCTCCTCGGCGAAGCCTAGCGCCTAAACTGCCTTCGACCGTTAATCGAGTAGTTTGTGAGCGAAAAGATCCACAAACTACACGTCGTAGAACATCGGGGGGCGCTGCCGGACAAACCGAAGCGCCAGCTCACGCGCTTGGCTCGAGAGCCCTTCGAATTGGATGCCCATTCCCGGTTCAGATTCCGAGGCAAAATCCAGTGGGTCACGAACGAAGCGCACGTACCCGTCGCACTCGAACTCAAAGCCGCCGGGTAGGGTGACGAGCATCGACACGGAGGTGTCCTTGGCAAGCGCCTCGTAGGTCGCGAGAAAAACACCGCCATGGGAGATCTCGCCGCTAAACCCGACGTAGAAGTTCGATTGCGTCGTGGCCCCGAGGTTGGCTTCGATCCGACGTCGTTCGCCCTTTGGCACGGGCGCTGGCGGAGGCAGCATCGACGGGGGGAGCATGTTTGGCTTGGGCGCGCTGGACCCGGGCGAAGAGCTCGGCTTCCCAGTCACGGGCTTCTTTTTTGGCGCAGGTCGCTCCGAGGGACGCACGCTTGGTGGCTCCGAAGCGAAAGACGAGCTCGGCGCTGCAGAAGGGGGTTTGCTCGACACGGGCCGCTCCAAAGGACGCACGCTCGCGGGCGGCTGGCTCAATGCCTTTGACGGCGCGGGCGGGGACCCCTTGGGAGGCCCCGAGTCCGTGGGTGCGGGCCGAGTACTCGGTTTGCTGGTGAGCGGAAAAAGGATGCTGATCACGTCGGCAATGTTCTCCGTTGCCGTCAGGACACCATCGTGTTCGCTCTTGACGTCTTGGAGGAGCGCGAGAGTTTGACTCAGCGTGCTTAGGGCGCTCTTGACGCACGTCTTGCCGTCCGGTTCGGTGGAGGCGTGCTCTGCTTCGAAGAGTGCCCTAATCGCTTGTGCGACGTTCTGGATGACAGCGAGGACTTCTTCCGGCACGTCAGCTTCCTGCTGCAGAACCTCCAGCGCCTTGCCGAGCGATTCGCGAGCGTTCCGTGCGTCATCCGCCCCTGAGTAGCCCATCGTCGATTCCCCCCGCTTACCTCGCTCTCAGAATACCGGGAGTCGTGCGCAGGTCAAAGCTCCTTGACGAATACGATCCGCGACCGCCCCGGGCCCGCATAGTCAGGCACTTCGGTGCTCTTGAAGCCCATCGACTCGTGAAATCGGACCGGCCCCTCATGCCCCTCCGCCGCGAGAGACTTGATGCGCTTCATCCCCGCGGCCCTACAGCGCTCCGTGAATTGCTCGTAAAGCCTCTTTCCAACGCTCCGCCGCCGGTGATCCGGGTGAATCCCGACCAGATGAACGTATCCGCTGGCTGCTGGAGCGGGAATCATCACACCCAATAGAAAGCCGACGACCTGACCATCCTCCTCCGCGACGAGCGCGTGCTCGCCGAACTCGTAGAAGAACATGGGATCGGCACGTTGCCCGGCGGGCCCACCCCACCATTGGTCGAGCACCGAGATGATATAGTCGAAGTCGACTTTGGTAAGACCCCTGATCTGCATTGCCCGGGGGAGCGGATATCACGAACGCAACCAAAACGCACGAGCCCGATCGGGGGAGGCCTTCGGCCAGTGAGTCTTCGATTCACGGTATCCTCTTTTGCCCCTTTTGCAGGGAAGCCTTCGAAGGGATGGACGAATGCCCGGCACACGACCTGACCTTGGTTTCAGTCGATAGGCTGCCTCGTCCGGTAGGCCGCGGTTCAGGCGGTGTTTCCTTCTTCGCGGACCCTCGCCACGGACGCGGTGGCGTCCTGGTTGGTGCGTCGCTGGTGATCTTGGGTTTCATGCTTCCACTCGTCGAATCGCGGGGCTTCATAGCTTCTGCGTTGGGAGTGGCGATCGATGGCGCCGCCAATCTTTGGCTGACGCCCGGTGCGGCGATCGCTCAGCTCTGGATTCTGTGGTCGCGACGCACGAGGGCCCCTATGCGTGCCGCGCGCGTTGCAATCTTCGGGTTGGCCGTCGGGGGAGGGCTTCCGCTTCTCTACACGACACGCCGTATCGCGACGATGGCCGCTGCCCACGCCGCCGACGCCCACTGGCTGGCCGGGCTCTGGATCATGGCCGCCGGTCTCTCCTTGGCTGGCCTTTCCAGTTATCGCCTCGGTGCGCGATGATGGCGTCCCATCGGTCTACGCTAGGCGGCACCAGGCAAGGTGGGCCGGAATATATAGCCTTGCTGCTGCACGACGCAGACCCGGTTCGGTCCCGCGACCCTTGCCCGTGTGACGGCGATGCTCGCGGCGTCCAACAATTCGCTGTGCGAGCGCACATTCGCGCTCGGATACAGGCCGACTCCGATCGAAATCTGCAAACTCGTGTTTGCGCCAGCCACATCGAATGGCTTGAAGGCTACTTCCGCGACGATGCGGTCGGTAAGAGTCAGTGCGCGCGCTGGGCTCGTATTACGCATCAAGAGACCAAAATCTGCCGTACGGAACTGCGCCACGATGTCCGTCTCGCGAACAGTGCGCTGAAGCCGTTCCGATATCCTGTTTAGAAGCTCGTTCGCGGAATCAGGGCCTCGCTCTTCGGCAAGCCTCCGGAAGTCGTCGATCGCGATGATGCAGCACGCCATCGGTTCCAGATTACGCTGCGCATCCTCGAAGCCCCGTTCTAGGCTATCGTGAAAGTAGCGATGGTCGGGCAGAGCCTGAAACTCGCGCAGAGACGGATAGCGGAGCTTGCTCCGAGCGACCTGCACGTCGTCGTGGGTACGCTTGACGCGCAGCATGTTCTGGACCCGCGCCACGAGCTCGGCATCGTCGATTGGTTTCGCGATGTAGTCGTCGGCCCCGGTCCGAAGAACTTGCGCCGACCCACTGAGCTCATCATGCGTCGTCAACAGCATGACCGGCACGAATCGATCGTCGGTGATGGTCTTCACCACACGACATGCGGCGACCCCGCCAAGTCCCGGCATTCCGACGTCGAGAATGACCAGGTCCACGGGGCGCGCACGAACTGCATCGACCGCCTTCTGACCACCATGGGCCCGCACGACCTCCAACCCACGCGCTCGAAGCAAGTCCGCGATGTGGTCGCATGTTGCTCGATCGTCGTCCGCAACGACCACTACCGCCTTCGGAAATGGCAGCGCATCCACCACGTCCATAGGGTAGCGGACCCACAGGCTGCCCGCGAGCCTCTTCGTCGAGTTTCCCCCCGACCCTTAGACGTCTATACTGACAACCGACGATCCGCAAGAACGCAGGACCTGGATGGAGCTCAAACAGCAACTCAAACTATCGCAGCAGCTGATCATGACGCCGCAATTGCAGCAGGCGATCAAGCTGCTGCAGATGTCGAGGATGGAGCTCAGCGAGCTCGTGCAAGAGGAGTTGCTCGAAAATCCGATGCTGGAAGAGGGTGCCGAAGCGCGCGATTCTCGAAGCTCGCCTGCCGAAGAGGCGGAATCGGTACCGCTCAATCCAGGCGAGGCGAAAAAGGACGAGATCGACTGGGAGCGCTACATCGAGAACTACACCCAGCAGGCGCCCATGCCCTCGGTTCGTCGCAACGACGACGACATGCCCGGACTCGAGTCGACCCTGTCGACCGTCGAAGATCTGACCGACTATCTCGGGTGGCAACTCCGAATGGGCGAGTTCATGGAGGACGAGCGGCGCTTTGCCGCGCTTGTCATCGGCAACCTGGACGACAACGGCTACCTCAGGGTCGACGGCATGGATCCGAGCGAGGTCGTTCCCCGTTTGTCGGCAGAGGCAGGGTTGAACGCGGAGGACGCCGAAGAGGTCCTCGGGATGATCCAGCAGTTCGATCCGGTGGGCGTGGCGGCCAGGTCGCTCGAGGAATGTCTCACGATCCAAGCCAAGCAGTTCGGGATGGACGACTTGGTCCTCAAAGTAATAGGCAATCATTTAACCGATCTTGAAAAGCGGCATTATCCAGCGATAGCCAAAGCGCTCGGTTGTCCGCTCGAGGAGGTGTATGATGTGGCGCAGATCATCGCAGAGCTGGAGCCACGCCCGGCGCGTCGCTTTCAGACCGAAGAGCCGCGCTACATCGTTCCGGACGTATACGTTCACCGCGTAGGTGACGAATACTATGTCGTCGCCAATGACGATGGGATGCCCAAGCTCAAAATCAGCGGCTTTTATCGATCGGCCATGGCCGACAACCCGAAAGCCAAAGAATACATTCAGGACAAGCTCCGGAGCGCCCAATGGCTAATTCGAAGCATCGATCAGCGGCGCAAGACTATCGTTCGGGTGACCGAATGTATAGTCGAGAAGCAACGCGACTTCTTCGACAAGGGCATCGAGTATCTCAAGCCGATGATCTTGCGCGATATTGCCGAGGCGGTCGGGATGCACGAGAGCACAATCTCTCGGGTGACCAGCAACAAGTACGTCCATACGCCGAGGGGCACATTCGAGCTGAAGTACTTTTTCAACAGCGCTATAAGGCGCGATCATCAAACCGATATCGCGTCGGAGAGTGTGAAACAGGCCATCAAGAACATCATCGGGGGCGAGGACGAGAGAGCCCCATTGTCAGATCAACGAATCGTTGAAATACTTGCTCAAGACGACATCAAGATCGCTCGTCGGACGGTCGCAAAGTACCGCGACATACTCGGTATATTGAGCTCTTCGAAACGCAAGAAATACTTTTAGACGATGGAGGTTCGATGCGTATCAGCTACTCATTTCGCAACATGGAGTCCTCGGACGGAGTCAAAAACTACGCATCGGAGAAAATTGCAAAGATCCAGAAGTACATAAGAGCCCCGCTTCACGCTGAGGTGACCTTCTCGATGGAGCGACACCTTCATCGGGTCGACCTGACGCTGACCGGAGACGGCCATCAGTACGCCAGCCACGGCAACTCTGAAGACATGTACGCCACGATCGACCTCGTCATCGACAAGATCGACCGACAGGTTCGTGACATGAAGGCGACCGAGACCCATCGCAGAAGGCATAGTGGAGAGTCCTTGCGCCACACCAAGGACTGACCCGCGTTGCGTCCCGCTAGCGGGTGCGGTATCGCCTGCCCTCGATGTTGGCCGAACTGCTTCATCCCGAGCGCGTGAACATTGCCCTCGAGGCGACCGACAAAGAGGCTGCGGTGCGAGCCCTTGCCGCTTTGCTCGTCAGGCCCGAGAGCGAGGCGAACGAAGAGAGCGTACATGACGTGTTGATGGAGCGGGAGCGGCTCGCGAGCACCGGGGTCGGAAGTGGTGTCGCGATTCCCCATGGCCGCTTCGACGGCGTGGTCGAGCTTCGAGCAGCAGTAGCGGTTTGTGCGGACGGAGTGGACTTCGACGCGGTGGACGGTCTGCCCGTGAAGATTCTGGTCGCCATCGTCGGGCCGCGCTCGATGCCACAAAAACATCTAGCCGCCTTGGCTGGGGTGTCCCGTGTGCTCCGTAATAGCGCGGTGCGCGACGCGCTGATCGCTGCCGACGACAACGCGGAGGCATACCACCTACTCGTCGAGTCCTGACACCGACGGGCCACTCGCGTATGATGCTTGGATGACTCAACCTTTCTCTCCGCGACGCGCCGGCGACCTAGCCAGCATGCGTGTCGAGCGTGGTATCACGGTCGCGCACATGCTTGGCGAGCCGCGGCTGAGCGCGATGATGAAGATCGTCGCGGGAGCCGAAGGGGTGAATCGCGTGCTCGATCACCCTCGCGTCCAGAAGCCCGGTCTCGCACTTGTCGGTCATACGCACGGAGTCGTTCCTACGCGTGTTCAGATCTTGGGGGAGACCGAGATCACCTATCTCGAGGGATTGTCGTCGGACGACCAACTGCGCCGCGCGAGTGGGCTGTTCAAGCTTGGCCTCTCGCTGGTCGTCGTGACCCGCGGAGTTGAACCCCCCGCAGCACTCTTGCAAGCCGCGCAGGAGACAGCCACCCCGCTCGTCGTCGCACAATGGCGGTCGAGCCGCACGATTCAGGCCATCCACTCGGTTTTGGACGCGCTACTCGCACCCTCCGAAACTCGTCATGGCGTGTTGATGGATGTTCACGGCATCGGCACCCTGCTGTTGGGACCTAGCGGGATCGGAAAGAGCGAATGCGCACTCTTTCTGGTCGAGCGAGGCCATCGATTGGTGGCGGACGATCAGGTGCTCCTGTCCTTGCTGCCTTCCGAGCAGATCGTTGGACGCGCGCCTCCTTTGCTGCGCAATCATCTCGAGCTGCGCGGAATCGGCATCATCAATGTTCGCGACTTGTTCGGGGCGAACGCGGTGCGTCTCGAAAAGACCATCCAACTCGTCGTCGAGCTCTGCCCTTGGGACTCGGAAGAGCCATTCGAACGCTTGGGGTTGGACGATTCCACGCTAGAGATCCTCGGGATGTCGATTCCAATGCTGCGGATCCCCGTTCGTCCGGGTCGCAACATGGCAGTCATCCTCGAAGTCGCGGCGCGCAATTACATCCTCAAGGCTGCGGGGCAGCATGGCGCGCAGAAGTTCATACAAACGCTGATGGGGGAGATCGAGGACACGGAGACCGGACAGGAGCCATGACCGAGCAACTCCGCATCGTGGTCGTGACTGGGCTCTCGGGGGCGGGTCGAAGCACGGCGCTCAGGGTGTTGGAAGATGCCGGTCTCTTCTGTGTAGACAATCTTCCGCCGATGCTTGCGCCGGAGCTCCTCGCGCTCATCGGTCGCGACGAAAAGCTCGACCGGGTCGGGCTCGGTATCGACGTTCGAACCGGGGCATTCTTGAGTGGTGCCGAAGAGACGCTCCGAGCGCTCGAAGCCTCCGGCCACCGCGTAGAGGTAGTCTTCCTCGACTGCTCCGACGAAGTCTTAGTGCGTCGCTTCAGCGAGACACGGCGCCCGCATGCGTTGGCTCGCGACGGCGATTTGCAGGCCGCGATCAGCACCGAACGACAACGACTTGCGGGTCTTCGCGACCGCGCCGACGTCGTGATCGACACGACCGGACTGAGCGTTCACGACCTCAGGCGCCGCCTGATCGAGTACATCGGTCGCGATCTCAGCCGTGCATCGATGGTGATCCGACTGGTTTCTTTTGGTTTCAAGTACGGCATTCCCACGCACGCGGACTTGGTCTTCGACCTTCGCTTTCTGCCCAATCCCCACTTCGTCGACGCCCTTCGACCACAAACGGGCATGGATCCAGAAGTGGCTTCGTACGTGCTCGAGGCGCCCGAAACGCATGAGCTTCTGTTGCATTTGGGACCATTGCTCGACTACGTGCTGCCCCGGTACGCCCAAGAAGGGAAGGCGTACTTGACGATTGCACTCGGATGCACGGGCGGGCGGCATCGGTCGGTTGCGTTGGCCGAGGAGCTCGGTCGTCGGTTGAAGAACGAGCACGAAGTAGTGGTTTCGCATCGCGACGTGGAGCGAGCCGGCTCGTGACGGATCCCTTCGTCGCAACGGTCGAGGTTCCAAACCGACTTGGGCTCCACGCACGGGCTGCGGCGAAGCTGGTCCACGTCGCCAACCGCTACGAGGCCGAGATCCAAGTGAGCAAAGACGAGCAAGTCGCGGATGCCAAGAGCATCATGGGAGTTCTCCTGTTGTGCGGCCAGCGGGGCGCAAGGCTGACCATTCGGGCGATCGGGGTCGATGCCGAGGCCGCGCTCGAGGCGCTTTGTGACCTCGTGACCAGCGGGTTCGGAGAGACGCAATGACCCGCCCGGCTCGAATCAAGGGGATCGCCGCGTCGGTCGGCATCGGCGTCGGTCCAGCTCGGCTTTCGGCTCGGGAACGCCAAGGGCTCACGTACCGTCGCATCTCGCAAGACGAAATCGCGGACGAGCTGACCAGTTTCCAACGGGCTGTCACCGCGTCGCGCGAGGAAATCGAGCTCGCCAAGCAGAAGCTCACCCAACAACACGGGCCCGCGTATGCTCCGATTTTGGACGTCTACCTCTTGATGCATACGGATGCGCTCCTGATCGACGCGATCGTGGACGAGATTCGTGGCCACAAGATCAATGCGCCATGGGCCCTTGGTCGCGTCGTCGAAAGACTCAAAGCACCCCTTCTCAACGATAGTTCGTCCTATTTTCGGGAACGGGCAAGGGATATCGATCACGTCAAAGAGCACTTGCTCCGCCACCTCTCAGGGAAGGGTCGCGGTGAAAGTCTCGCGAGCCATCCTACGATTCTTGTCGCGCGCGACCTCACGCCGGCGGACGCAGTTCACATGTTGGCTCCACCTACGGTGGGCCTCGTCACCGAGATGGGGGGCGCCAACAGTCATACGGCGATCTTGGCACGGACCTTCGGTGTTCCCGCGGTAGTCGGGACCGGCCCCCTGCCAGTGTCGGTCGAGCAGGACGAAATGATCGTCGTCGACGGGTTCTCTGGCGAAGTCACGATCGGCGCGCCCCCAAAGGAGCAACGCGTCGCCGCGGCGCGCAGAGACCGCTTCGTTTCGTTTCTCAAGTCCGAACGCACCACCAATGCCGTAACCCTCGACGGCGTTTCGATCTCGGTTGCGGCAAACATCGAGCTGCCTAGCGAAGTCCAAGCCGCGATCGAGAACGGCGCAGAGGGCGTCGGCCTCTACCGGACCGAGTTCATGTGCCTCGATCGCTCGGAACCTCCGTCGGAGGAGGAACAAGTCGAGCTTTACCGGACCGTCGCTATGGCAGTCGCGCCGAACACAGTGATCTTCCGGACGTTCGACTGGCGGGGTGACAAACGTCTTCAATCGGATCGTGTTGGGGAACACCAGCATGATTGGCTGAAGACCCAGATTCGGGCCGTCCTTCGCGCCAGCACAGAAGGGTCGGTCGCGTTGATGTTTCCGATGGTCGCAACCCTCCAGGAGCTCGAGAACGCACGCTCGCTGGTCGACGAGTGCAGGGGTGAGCTCGACGACGACAGCGCGCGTTTGGTGTCTCTTCCGATTGGAATGATGGTCGAGGTTCCGTCCGCCGCGCTTCTAGCCGAGCAGTTCGCAGCGCACGCCGACTTTTTCGCCGTCGGAACGAATGATCTCGTGCAGTACACGCTTGGGGTCGATCGGCGTGATCATCGAGCCGCCGCCAGTCCGTTGAACCCCGCCGTTTTGCGGTTGCTGGACCAGATTATCGTCGCTGCGAGGAACACCGATACTCCCTGTTCGATGTGCGGCGACATGGCCGCCGACCCCATTGGTCTCGGGCTAGCGCTGGGGCTTGGTTATCGAAAGGTTTCTGTGCCGGCGAGCGTGGTGCCGCTGGCACGGGCGGTCATTCGCAACGTCGATCTCGAGACCGCGACCGAGGCTGCGCGAGGGGCGCTCGACTGCGCATCATCGAAGGAGGTGCGCGACCTCGCCCTCCGTCGCTTCGGCAACGAGCTCGGCGCTCTGTGGCGGAGGCAGGGCATCGTTTAGCTGCTATCTGCGCGTGGCGCTCGCGTTCACCATCTGGTCGAGCTGCGAGGCGCTCTGATAGCCCGTCGCACGCTCGAGCTCGTAGCCCTGGCTGTCGTACAAAATGTACGTCGGAACCCTTTCGATCTTACCCAACGCGCTTCTGCCGTTTTCCACGCTGCCATAGGGATCGGCTCCAACGACGAATGGCGGGTCGAGCGCATAGGCCCACGCCTCGACGAGCTGCGTCGCCCGAGGCTCGGACGCGACTCCGATCACGAGCACCTCGGGATGTTCTTGTATAAACGGTCGAAGCGCCTTGAGGGATGCCTGACTCACCATGTCGAAGGTTGCGAATACGAAAAGGAGTACCGGATTACCGCGGAGGTCACCGAGCTCGAGCCAGCGCCCATCCGACAGGCGAAGCCCGAGCTCCAAGCGCCCCCCTTGGGGCAGGGACGCAGGCGTCGTCGTCTCGGTGCTTTTCGATGACTCGCGCGCACAACCAATGCTCAGCGCCAGTGCAATGCTGATCGCGCAGATGCCGTTTCTTAAGAAACTCCTGGTAACCATTGCAGTTGGGTCGACAATATAGCAAGAACTACAGCGAAATGGATTCTATCGGTGAACGCTTGGAAGCGCTGCTTCATGACTGCGATTCAGGGCTACGCCGCCGGCAGGATCCCGTGGACTTCATTCATCGCTACGATGAGCCTGTCGACCAGGAGATAGCTGGGTTGGTGGCATCGAGCCTTGCATTCGGCAATGCCGTGACCGCAAGGCGTAGCGTCGAGCGTGTGCTTTCGGCGCTTGGAGAAAGCCCGGCAACGACCATCGTCGAGGCCGACCACGACGAGATTTTCGACCGGCTGCGTGGCTTCGTTCATCGAATCTACCGAGATGAGCACCTTGCAGTGATGTTGTGGCGCGCCGCTGCTCTCGTTCGCGCACATGGAAGTCTCGGGCGCGCGTTTGTTGGTTTCTATGAAGCCGCCAGTGGTGATTTTCGAGAGTCGATGGCTCGTTTCGCCGACGCGCTTCGTGGCGACGCGCAGACCCGCAATCTACGGCACCTAGTCAGTGATCCTCGAGCGGGGAGCGCCTGCAAGCGACTCTTGCTCTACGCACGCTGGATGGTGCGCCCCGCGGACGGCGTGGACCTGGGGCTTTGGCCCGTCGCCCCGTCAAACCTCGTGATCCCGGTCGACACGCACATCCATCGGATCAGCCGAAACCTGGGGCTAACGGACCGGCGCACCGCCACATGGGCGACCGCCGAAGAGATCACCGCCGCGCTCAGGCGCTACGACCCCGACGACCCGGTCAAGTATGATTTCGCGCTGTGCCATCTCGGCGTCTCCCGCGAGTGTCCGAGTCGGCCAGACCCGGCCAAGTGCGAGCGCTGCGTCCTTCAAGACGTGTGCAGAGTATGGACCAGCGGTTTAAGGATCTCAAACGCGACGTCAGCGCAAAAAGCCGGTCAGCTTCGGCTCTAGGGCGTGGAGGTCAGCGACGCTGTCGACATCGACGCCACGTTCGAGGGTGTCGCCGGTGATCTGGACGAGCTTGTAGTCTTCGAGCGCCTTGAGCGCGGTTTCGAGCTTGAGCTTAGAAAGCGACTCCCGCCTTTCGATTTCGCCGGCTAGGTACATCTGCTGGCCGAGAGCGAGGGTGCGTTTGTACCAGTCTTTCTTTGGAATCGGGCCATCGAGCACGATATCAGCGCCGCGAAGCGCGAGAAGGTAGCTCTCGAAAAAGGTCTGCAGCATGTTGGCATATCGCTCTAGGCGTTGGCGGCGAATGCCTTCGGTGGCCTGTACCTGACCATCGCGGATTTCAACCTCGCCCGCGCCTTCCATCGACTTCAGGGCATCGTCGAAGATCCGATCAAAGGTTGCGTCGGTGCGGAAGATGAACTCGTGTTTGAAGAGTCGAGAAAGCTGCCGCACCCGGTCATTCAGACGGGAAACATCGACCCATTCCTCTCGGTCCACCAAGAGCGCCGAGGCGATCAGTGCGTTTGGGACGAAGAAATGAATGGTCGTGTTCTGGTAATACTCGAGCGCGATGCGCCGCTCGGAGTCGATCGTGTAGATCGGCTCGGGGCCAGTGTCGTGACCAACGATCAGACGGGCGTCGACGAAGAGACGAAGGGCTTCCTCGATCGTGTCCTCGCGAATGCGGTCATCGCCGATGCGGAGTTGGTGCGCAATTCGCGCGCCCATCGTTGCAAGCGTCGACAACAGGTCCTCGCACGTGGCGATCAAAGCTGACCTCGTCATGCCTCGCTTTCGATGGCTCAACAGCGCGGTGGCGACGAGCGCGGCTGGGGTGACGACCGTGACCTCGTTGATAGAGTACATCACCTTGTGGGCAAGGGCTCGCACGGCCGCCCGCTGCTGGTTGGGACTGAGATCATCGATGGTGTGAAGCCCGCTCGCCGACCGTCGACGAGTGCTCGCGAGAAACTCGTCGAAGTCGATTATGTTGCCGAACTGCACGTAGAGCCGGCCCCATTTGGAGCGAAGGATGCTCGAGCTCTTGATGAGGTCACCCACGTTCTCCGATTGTTTCTCACCCCCGCCGAGCTCATGCACGAAGGAACGCTCTTCGATAATCCGCTCGTATCCGATCGAGATGGGAACGAGGCGCACCTTGGTCGCGGGAAGCTTTCTCGCGGAATCGAACAGCATCGAGAGCAGCCCGTACTTCGGTGGCAGCGCCTTACCCGTGCGCGAGCGCCCGCCCTCGAGGAAGAACTCCGTAGTGAATCCCTCGGCCAGAAGCTTGCGCATGTACGCCTCGACGAGCGCGGGGTAGAGCCGGTCGCCCTTGAAGGTACGGCGAATGAAGAACGCGCCAGCGCGCCTCAGTACGGGACCAATCGGCCAAAAGCTCAAGTTCTCCCCGGCCGCGATCAGCGGCGCCATGAGCGCGTTGGCGTAGAGCATGTCGCTGAGGACCAAATAATCGATGTGACTCTTGTGACTCGGCAGGAGGACGAGGGACGAATCTCGTGCGGCGTCGCGCAGCCGCTCGAGGCCTTCCTTGTCCATCACCACGCCGTCGTACATGCGGGCCCACACCCATGTCAGGAACCGGTGCAAGATGTCGACGACGAAGGGGCTTTGCTTGGCGCACAAATGCCGCAGGTGCTTCCGGGCAATTCGCTCGGCCTTGGCTCGGGAGATCCCCTTTCGAGTTGCGTAGCTCTGGATTTCGGCCCTTACGCGCTGCCCCCGCAAAAGCTCTTCTTGGATGCGCGCGGTGGTCTTTTTCATCGGGCCGAGGACGACTGCTCGGTCTCTCTCCATGCGGCGGAGGAGGGCGTATCGAACCTTGTCTGCCACCTGGCTGTCGGTGAGATCTTCGTTTCGATCCAGAAAGGCCTTGAGGTCGAAGGGTTCGCCGGACCGAAGCTTGGCGTTTCGGTAGTTGAGCAGGAACTGACAAAAGACCCGCACGCGCCCCGGCCACTGGACCGGCCCGAACAGCAAATCGAGCAAGCCCGGGCTCGCGCTCCCGGACTGCTTGCTCCATACGAACGTCTGAGGGACGAGGAGGATCGGCTGCGCCGTCGAGCGCTGCTTGTGGACTAGCGTTCGAATCAGATCTGCGTCCAGCTTTCGACCGCGTCTCGCCTGGCGCCCGAGCTGGGGAGGCCGTCGCAGGAAGAGAAGTGCGCTGTACCCGTCACCCACGGTGCGTTCGAGCGCCTCTGCCTCCGGGACTTGTCTGCGGAGGCTGAGTCGCCGTTCGCCCTTGCCGAACGGCTCGAGAATCGAGAGCCCGAGGTCGTTCACGAACCGAACCAGCGGCAGCCCGAACTTCTTCAGCAAGAAATCGAGGCACAGGAAGTCGAGGAAGGAGAGCGATCGCATCACGTAGACGACCACGCCCTTGCTAGCGGCCTCCCGGACGCCTCGGCTCCAGTTCTCGTCCACGAAAATGTGGGCGAAGAACCGACGATAAAGCCACCGCAGAATCGCATTGGGGGTGTACGGCGCAGGCGTTGGTGAGCGCCGCGCAAGCTCCGGCACGTTGGTCATCGGCTCGTCAGACACTAGCAGCGGCCCCCATGCGGTCGAGTATACGCCGTTCGCGATGGCACCGCGGATAGACCCGGAAATTCCGTTAAAATTGGGCTCTTACGAGGCGGCGCTGTCCTGGACGGAGGTCGACCGTGTAGCGCCGTTCCTGACCTCCGTAGCGGACGACTACTTCGTAGATCCCCGCGCTTAACTGGGCAGCAACGCCAGCCCCGAGCGTGCCGATCCGCTTCGAGCCACGGTTGACGGTTACCATTCCGGTCCCCGATGCTCCCTTCGCCTCGATCCGAACCTCGAGAACCCCGGTTTGGAAATCGACGCGGACGGGCGTGGCTTTTCCGGTCGTCACGGTGACCTCGACCTTCTTTGACGGATTGTCTAGCGCGCCGTCCAGCCGCACCGTCGCCGTCCATTTTCCGGCCGGAACGGAGATGGTGGTCCCACACGATCCACCGGCGGCGTCTCGCCCATCGCGCTCGACGACGATCGTGCCGCTGGCAGGGGCCCCGTTCGTCGTTACCGAGCAACGGATCTCCCCCGTCTGCGCCGCCGCCCAGACTGGGGCCGACCAGAGGGCCGCCGCAGCGACTATGGGCCCAACCATCCTCGCGGTGAGCGCGTCGCTGGTGTGTCTAGCGGTTTGGGTAAGGATTCTCACCTCTTACCCTTTTTAGCGCAAAACACGCCAGCTTGACACTGTGGGCCTCCACGGCTACGAAACGCGCCCTGAAACGAGGGCTTAGGAGCGAATCATGGCTACTGTGAGTGCCAAAGCGTCAGAGATCGAACGCAAGTGGTACGTCGTCGACGCGGCGGGCCAACCGCTCGGGCGCCTTGCGTCCAAAGTGGCGCACGTGCTCCGGGGCAAGCACCGGCCGCAGTACACCCCACACGTCGATACCGGTGACTTCGTGATCGTCACCAATGCGGCTCAGGTGCACCTCACTGGGAACAAGCGTACAGACAAGAATTACCATCGGCACTCCGGCTATCCCGGTGGCCTCAAGTCCGAGAGCTACGGCCACCTCCTCGAGCGCAAGCCCGAGTTCGTCGTCGAGCGTGCCGTCAAAGGGATGCTGCCGAAAAACAGCCTCGGCCGACAGATGTTTCGCAAGTTGAAAGTTTACCCGGAAGGGGTTCACCCCCACGTGGCGCAGAAGCCTGAGCCTCTTCCGTTCTGATTTCGAGAGATATTTTGCATGACACATTCTAAAGTCATCGACGGACGCCACTACGGCACGGGTAAGCGCAAGAACGCAATCGCCCGCGTCTTCCTCAGCCCTGGAGCAGGCACCGTGACGGTGAACGGGCGCAGCTTCGAGAACTACTTTCCGCGCGAGATTCTTCGAATCATCGCCATGCAGCCGTTCGCAACGCTCGCCAAGCAAGGTCAGTACGACGTGGAGGTCAACGTGGTTGGCGGCGGGGTCTCCTCGCAGGCCGAAGCGGTTCGTCACGGTATCGCACGGGCGCTCGTCGGCTTGGATGAGAGCCACAAGCCGGCCCTCAAGCGCGCGGGCTACCTGACCCGTGACGCCCGCAAAAAAGAGCGTAAGAAGCCAGGGCAGCCCGGCGCACGCAAGAAGTTTCAGTACTCCAAGCGCTGAGACCTTCGTTTTTCGATTCGAACCGCGGCGCCCTTGTGCCGCGGTTTTTTTGCTTAAGCTTGAGCCTCGTGACGTACACAATGAACCAACCTTCCTGATGGGGGAGTCGACCAATGGCCTCGAAAACAATACGCGCGATCGTTGTAGGCGGAACCGGTTACACCGGGGCAGAGCTCGTGCGTCTTGCGCTCGGCCATTCGTCGATCGAGCTCGTGGCAGTCGTCGGTAACACCACGGCGGAGCGTTCCATCGCGGACGTTCTTCCCAGCCTGCGCGGCGTCTTCGAAGGAAGAGTCGAGTCGTTCGATGCCGACTCGATCGCGGCGCGCGCCGATGTCGCGTTTTGCGCTTTGCCGCATGCGGCGAGCGCGGAGGCGGTGAGCGCGTTGCGTGAGCGCGGCCTCAAGGTGTTCGATCTGTCGGCAGATTTTCGTTTCGACGACCGCGCGGTGTACGAACGGCTGTACGGCACCCATCCTGTTCCCGAGTTGCTGTCGGATGCCGTCTACGGGCTCGTCGAGCTTCATCGTGGGGAGCTCAAAACCGCCGATCTCGTTGCCGTGCCCGGTTGTTATCCCACCGCGTCGACGCTCGCCCTTGCCCCCCTGGTAAAAGAGGGTCTCATCGGTACCGAGGGGATCGTGGTCGATGCGAAATCGGGTGTTTCTGGGGCCGGGCGGGGCTTGTCGGAGAGTACGCACTATCCCGAGACGGCGGAGGGGGTTCGTGCGTACAAGGCAGGGGTGCATCGGCATGGCCCGGAAATCGAGCAAGAGCTGAGTCGCCTCGCAGGAAGCGCGATTCGCATCACCTTCGTCCCACACCTCGTACCGATGAACCGAGGCATTCTCTCGACGTGCTATGCCGAGCCTGCAGGCGCCGGCACGACTGCGTCGAGCTGCACCGAGGCTGCGCGCGAGCTCTACGCGGGCTCGCCTTCGGTGTTGGTGCTCGATCCGGGGGATCATCCCGACACTTTGTGGGTCCGCGGCTCCAACCGCGCACACTTGGCCTATACCCAGGACCCTGGCACCGGAAGGATCATCGCGATGAGCGCAATCGACAACTTGGTCAAAGGTGCCGCCGGCCAAGCGCTGCAATGCCTGAACGTGCGCTTCGGGCTACGAGAGGGTGAGGGGTTGGGCGCGTCGGCCGGGTGGCCGTGACTCGCGTCTTACACATCAGTGACCTTCATCTCGAGGACGGTTTTCCGGGCGTCCCTTGGACGAGCTTCATCAACAAACGGCTGGTGGGTCTTGCCAATCTAGGGCTACGACGGCGCCCGCTTTTTGCTCGAGCCGCGGAGAAAGTCGATGCGCTTTCCGACTTCGTCAAAGATCAGGGCGTCGACCTCGTCGTGTGCACAGGCGACTACACGGCACTCGGGACCGACCCGGAGATCGCGTACGCGAGGCGCATAGTCGAGCCGCTCACCCATGCCCCGCAAGGTTTCTTCACTGTTCCCGGCAATCACGACCTCTATCTCGAGGACACAGTGCGCGCGGGCTGGTTCGAGAACCATTTTGGAGAATTTCTGCGGACGGATCTTCCCGAGTACGCCGTCGAAGGACCGTGGCCGCAGGTTTGGCTTTCGGTAGACGGCCTGGCCCTCATCGGGCTCAACAGCGCGATACCAAACCCGAGCCCTACGATCTCGAGCGGACGTATTCCGGATGCGCAATTGGATGCATTGGCGCTCATCCTCGATGACGAGCGCGTTCGCGATCGCTTCGTCATGATCGCGACCCACTATGCGCCCCGCCTTGCAAGCGGCCAACCCGACAGACCTTATCACGGGCTCGAGAACGCCGACGCGCTTCTCGACATCAGTTGTGCCGCGGAGCGAGGGGTGATCGTGCACGGGCACGTCCATTGGCGTTACCAGGTCGAGGTTCCGGAATCGCGGTTGCCCTTGTACTGCTCGGGCAGCACGACGCACGAGGGTCGCGAAGGGCTCTGGATGTTCGACATCGAGGACCACCGTGCGGTCGCCACTCCAGGTCGCTGGGATCAATCGCGCTACATCCTCGAACCGGACCAGGCCCTTGATATCGTCGCGTAACTTGCCGGCCTAAGGTCGGCTCGCTTACAAGCGAGGCATGGCACTGCGCCAGTTTGGGGCCACGCGCGAAGCGCGCAGAGCCGTTCGACGCCTAGTCGATCTGGAGTGCGGGGTTTTCTCTGATGTCTGGGGCGAGGCGATCCTCCACCGGGTAACCGATGTGAGCGAGGACGGGCTCTGGATCGAAACGGACTTGCTGCTCGAGGTGGGGAGCGAAGTCACGCTCTCTTTCTATCCTCCGGACTGGGAGGAGCCGCTCTACGTGGCGGGGCAGGTACACAGAGTGGAGCTCGAACGGGGCCCCGAGCAAACGAGCTCCATCGGCATGGGGATCGCCTTCGAAACACTCCGAACCGACGAACGCCGCCAGCTCACGCAGAGCATGCGGTGCTTGAGACCGGACGATTCGTACATTCTCGACCAGCGGACGCTCGTTGGGGTTCCGGTCGGACCCGACGAGCGTCTCGAATCCTTCGAGCCGGTGCCCGACCCGTCGAGAACCGTCGTGGGGTGGTCTGCTCCCGCACAACCGCTCTCGAGCAAGCCCGCGCGAAAACCTTCGGAGGGGGAGAGCCCGAAGCCCGACCCGGACTCGCCGGCATTTCAGGGCGGTCTCGATCTCGCGACGTCGGTATTTTCGGGCTCCTGTTCCGACTAGCGGACGTGGAGGAGGCCGACCCGAGCTCGGTTGGCGCCGTCTTTCGGCCCGGATACGACATCGAGACGCTGGTCGCCCTTGAACAACCCGACGTAGATCACGTAGTCGCCGGCCGGGTAGTTTGCCGGAACCGTGAGTTCCTGCGGGTCCACGATCAGGTCTCCTTGTTCCCAATACTTGATCGGATACTCCCCATTGACCGGGACGTGGTCTCCATTCATGCGCTGTCCGTACCCGTCGATGTGTACGAAAACCCGATAACCCTTGGGGGGGGCTCCGGTCACCCGCCAAAACCAAGTCACCGAGAAGCGCTGGCCGGCACCTACGTAGTCTCCTCCGGGCAAGTCGAGGTCGTAGCCGAGGAGCTCGACTCGGTCGGCGAAGCTCACGCCGATAGGGTGCTCGATCTCCGGGACTTGGGTGACCACGTGGTTGGCGATGAAGTTCCTGTTCGGCCGTTCGTCGATAGGCACGGCTGCGACCAAGAGAAGACGTGCACTCCGTCCATCCGCGACATAGAGGTGGCGCCCCGTTCGTCGACGGTACTCCCGATTGACCCCCGCCAAGTCCTCCGATGGCACCACCGCCCAGCGCTGGCCTGGCTCCAGGAGATACTCGATGAGCCTCGACCGCGCCTCGATCTCTTCGCTCGGGGCATGGGTGTAGTATCGCGCGGCGGTCGGTGCCGACCGATATGAGGCGAGCGGCTCGCCGCTGTCCCCGGCGAGCTCCTCATAGGCGTCGTACACGGCTTTCGGCGAGAAGTGTTGGCCCAGCGCAGGCTGAAGCGACCCGGTCACATACACTGCGACCACGAGTCCGGCGAAAAGCACGGGCACTGCTCGCGCGCTTCCAAGTCGACTGTAGGTGTACCGCATCCACGGGGCACCTAACACGATGGCCACGAGCACGATCGGCAGGAAGAACAGAGCGCGGCCGACGCGCACCGCGACCGATGCGAGTCGGAGGTCGGCCACGAGACACAGGAAGCCGAAGACCAGGCAAGCGATGAGAAGAAGCGCCGCGATGGACAACCAACCGCGTTCCACCGGCCCCCGCACCCACTGAGATCGAAGCCAAGCTTCGACACGGCGCGCGTTCGGCTTTTCGGTCGCGGTGGGGCTGACGAGGAAAAGCAAGAACGTCAGGGCGGCGAGCCCTAAGACACCCGTCCATGACCCGGCCGTTCGCACGACCGAGGGCACATCGAGGCCGTCCACCGCGAGGCCGCGGAGCGCACTCTCCGGATAGAGTGCGTAGTCCCGTACCAACAACGCCGTCAGGAGCACTACGACCACCGCCGCGGGCCATCGGGCCGCGGGCTCCTCTGTGATTTCGAGTAACCAGAGCGCCGTGATGGCGGCGAGTGGAACCACCGCGAGGTACGGTGGATTGCCGTAGCGCGACGCGAAAATCGTCCACGCGACGTACGCGAACGTGGCCCACAGCAGCAACATCCATCCGAAGTCTTGCGCACCCGTGTTTCGTTTGACTCGCGGCGCCAACACCCACAGAGCAGCCACAGGGAGCGCTGCGCTCCAGGGCGCGAAACCGTGGAACACCAGCTCGAGCGCCTTGTCATGAACCGGAGGATTCCCGCCAACGGCGCCGCCGCCGATCCAGAAGCTGAAGTCGGTGGCGTCGTGAATCACCGCGGGGATGACGCCGACGACCAATGCTGCGCCGGTCGCGATCACGAGCGAGCGCCCTAACGAATCGCTGCGCCTGCCATCGGTATCCTTGGCGAGCAGGCTCCAGACTGCAACCGCGAGAAGAGGAGGCAAAGGACCGAGGAGAACGCCGCTTGCGAGCGCGCTGACGCCGACACCTCCGCCGAGCGACGCGTACGACGCCAGACGACGCCGATTGCTCACCGAGCTCGTGCAGGCGCCAAATGCTGCCAGCCCCACCCACGTTTGGGCGGCAAAGCCGAGGCCTTCGCCCACCATCAATCGGGCGTTCAGCAAGAATAGCGGTGAAGTTCCGAGAACGACGACTGTGATGATCGCCGCGCGACGACCAGCGTACCGGCGCACCAGCCAGAACGCGAGAACGCAGGTCAAAAGCCCTCCGAGGACCCCGGGCAGTCGCCCGACCCACGCGTGGACCCCTAGCGTTGCAAAGCCCGCGCCGATCAACCAGGCACGCAGGGGCGAGCCGTCCGCGGTTACGGTACCGGCCTCTCGAAACGTACGCGCAGCTTCGGCGGTCTCGAGCTCCCAGGGGTCCCAGATGCCCGACGACCAGATCCCCCAAACGAGCAGCAGCGGGATGAGGGCGACCACCAACCGTTCGAATGCGACGGACCGGTTCAACACCGCGCGCAGCCTAACCCTGGGCTACGGATCAGTCCATGATTTCGTCGACTTGCTCGACGAGCGGTTCGTCGGCGCCTGCCACGAGCGCAGGTGCATCGGCGATGCTACTCAGCTGAGTCTTTCTTGCTGCGACCTCCTCGTTGAACGCGGGGAGGTCGCGGGCTGGCATGCGTAGGCCGGGGCCGTTGAGCTCGGTGCTCGGATCGATGTACCGGCTGTACTTTTTGAGGCCAAAGTGCAGGTGCGGCCCGGTCGAACGACCCGTCGAGCCCACGAACCCGATCAACTCACGCTGCTTCACGAACGCGCCGGGTCGGATCCCGCCTTTGATGCGGTGCAAATGCGCATAGTGGCTTTCGAAGCCTCCGCTGTGACGGATGGTGACCAGATTCCCGTTCGGACCTTTGCGTCCTGCGAACTTCACTCGACCGTCCGCGGCAGCCCATACGGGGGTGCCGGTGCTCGCCGCATAGTCGATCCCGAGGTGCGGCATCATTCGCTTCAAGATCGGATGAAAGCGTCGTGGGTTGAAGCGAGATGAGAGGCGATCGTAGCGAAGCGGCGTGCGGAGCCATCCCCCTTGCATGGCGCGCCCGGTGTCGTCGTAAAACTGCCCGGGAACGTTGGGAGCTTCGTAGTAGAAGGCCTGGGCGTTGCCCGTGCGCTGACCGTCGTATTCGAGCGCGTGCACCCGTCCGTAACGCAAGAACTCCCCGTCGACGCGCTCCTCGTCGATGATGACTCGAAACACATCGCCCTCGCGCGCCTGGAGCGGAAAGTTGATCCTGCCCTCGAATGCCTCGGTGAAAAAGGTGGCGAGACCCGCGGGAAGGCCGATCTCCACCAGGCCATCGCCGATCGACGTTTGCACCGAGGCGGCCCGTGCGACCGGCTCTCGTTCGACTTTGATCCGGATTTGCTCGGCACGGAAGTGTCCGTCTTCGCCTCGGGAGACTTCTACGAATTCCGTGGCCGAAGGATGATACTCGAAGTGCTTCAGCGCTCCGTTTTCGTCCCGCTCGACCACGAGCCTGTGCTCGGGGCGACAGCGCCGGAAGTCGACGATGTGTTGCAGCACTTGCTCGATCTGGTTGCACTCCTCGGCCTCGAGGCCAGCATTCAGCAGAGCGCCGCGAAAGCTCGGCACGCCGCCAAAGAGCGTTTCGTAGCGCGCATTGGGACGCGAGCGTTCGAGGGCGAGGCGCTCTTCGGGGCTTGGCTCTCGTTCGATACCGCCGTCGACAGTCGCCGTCACGATGTCGCCTGTTGGTGCCGTGGCGAGCGCCGCCGCTGTGTCGTCGGGATCGAAGGTCGCTTCGACCCAAGCCCAGGTTTCGGGGAGCACACCGCGGACGAGCCAGACGAAGACGAAGCCCAAGACGATCGCAGCGACCACGCTGCCCACGACGAGGCGCTTGTTACGCCTCGCCCGAAGCTCGTTCGGTAAGAGCGCCATCTGTACCGAGGGCAAAGGCCGCAGGGCGGGCTTCTTTTCACTGCTGGAGTCGGCACTCATCGGACGCTCGGCTTATCAGCGCCCGGGTTTTTGCGCAAAGGCCACGTCACGGAGCTGGCCCCGTGGACGACGCAAAGCGTCGTCTTTACGGGGTTGACACCCCTGAGGGTCAGGGTTAGGACGCCCTTCCACCGTGGGTGGTCATCGACAACAGGCACGTAGCTCAGGGGTAGAGCACTACCTTGACACGGTAGGGGTCGGCGGTTCGAAACCGCCCGTGCCTACCAAGTGATTGCGAACACTTGGCGCGGTTTCTGTTTTTTCGCCATTTGCATTTTCTGAATCGGTGTGTCGAAAGCCGAACCGCGCGTGTTGAGTGGCCACGCCGGCAGCGTAGTTGGGGTGCGTATAGGCCGCCGTGGTGGCCGTGCGCCGGTGCCCTGCCATGTAGGCGGCGCCCGCGATGTTTTGCGAGACCTCTTGCGCGTGTGTGACCGCCGCGTGGCGGACGTCATGGGCGCTCAGGTACTTTCGCTTGTCGGCCGCTAGGCCCGCCGTCTTGGCTGCGGTCCGCAGCGTCCGGCGGTAGTCGTAGCGCCCGAACAAGAGCCCCTTCTCATCACACATATCGTCCAAGAGCGCCCTTGAGCGCGCCGTGAGGGGGATGCGACGGGCATAGCGCGCTTTGTCGATGTCCTGTGTGATGTCGACTTGCGGCGCACCCGGGATCGCCCTTGCTTCGCCTATTCGCGCGTCTTGAAGTGTTGCGCAGGTCGTGCGATCAACCTTGTGATGCAATACGTGCTCTCTCTGATGATCGTCCTCTCCCTCACTATGTTCACTGGCGGCTGCAATGATACTGGTGGCACCGGCGGCTCGGCGGGCACCGATGGATCGGCCGGCACGGGTGGCTCGGCGGGCGCGGGCGGGCTGGGCGGTCAGGGTGGCACCGGTGGCGTTGCCTCCGCGTGCGGTCCGATTCCATCCAACGTGATCGATGTGACGGACGAGGACGAGCTCTTCGCGGCGCTCACGTCGGCGCCGGCCGGCTCCACCGTTCGCTTGCCTGCGGGAACCTTCACGCCGCCGATTCGCAATTGGCCGCTGCCTGAAGAACAAAACACCGGAGAATGGCCCACCCAAGTGCTGGTTAAGAATGTCACGCTGATTGGGGCCGGCAACGGGCAAACGACGCTCGCCATGCTCGGCGACGAGTTTGGCAGCGTGGGGTTGACGACGTTCGGTGATGCGATCCTTCGCGACCTCGAGATCGATGCGGGGGCGTTCTGGGGTGTCACGGCCATCGGCGCGAAGAGCCTCACGCTCTGCAACGTCACGGTCAAAACGGATGGGGCTGACGGTGTGCAGTTCTCGCAGTGGCCCGGCGGTGGTGACGGCTTCGTTGGTATCTACGACTCTGAGATCGCTTACCTAGGTAGCACCGAACGCCATGTGGGCATCGACCTCTACTGCCTCGACCAGTCGGGCGACATCAGCGCCGAAATTCGCAACAGCCGAATCTCCGGCTGGTACGTCGGCGTCTCTTACACAAACCTCACCACCGAGAGCTGCTCCGTCAGCCTCACCGCCGACTGCAAAGGCTTCACCAACAACGAGCTCGCCAACGTCATGTACACCGAATGCACTCCCCCCGACTGCACGCAGTTCGTGGAGGAATGCCCGTGACGAAGGCGGCGCGCCTGTCGCTTGTGCGGGGTTTGAGATAGAAGGACCTGCATGATGCGCACTCGATTGATTCCGATTCTCCGGGGGCAGAAGTCGTGGGTGCGCTCGGCTTCACCTGCGCACTGCGCCTGTATTGTGGTAGAACGGACGGCATGAAGTACGTCAAGCTGATCGCGGCACTGGCGTTCGTCAGTGCCTGTGGGAACGGGGAGGATGGGCTCCCGATGTTCGGCGATGACCCCTCATGTAATCAAAGACTCGCTTTCGATTTGTTGTGCCCCGGGGACATATCCGTGGGCGCCACGGGGCAGGTCACGGTTCAGGGTTACACCGCCAGTAACATCAATCAGCTATCGTTTGGCGCGGCCGGTGGCGGGAACATCGACCCGCCCGCGTTTCAGGTGCCTGAGTTTGCCGACTCTAGTACCAACATACCAGAGCCCCCCTACGTGTTTACCTTCACGGGGCTGACTCGATCCTCACGATGACCACGTTCGATCTCTCCGAGCCAGACTGCTCGCTCTCGAAGGCATGCAACTTCGACGTCGTGCCCTGAATGGCACTCCGTGTAGGCCGCTCACGCAGCTCCTGAATTGCGCAGAACCTCTTACCTGTCTGCTTTCGGTTTCGGCAAAGAAGGCGTTTGTAGTGGCTATCAGCCGAGTAGCTAGTCATTTGAAGGCTGATCGTTCGTGAGTTCGCTCAGGTTCTCCATGAAGTCCGCCAGCAACTCATCCGGCCCATCGAAATCCGGTCGCTCCCAGATTCTCCAATGCTTCCCGTTTGCCATCAGCCCGATCTCATCGGCGTAGATGTAGACTTCGAAAGAGTCTGCTCCAAGATCGAAGGCCGCTCGGAAGTAGGCTTCCCTGTTCCCTTGCACGGAAGCGAACTCGACGTTGATTCCCGCATTCTGAAGCGATTCCCCTATACGCTGCGAACTCCCGTGCTGGAAATCGTTCACAACGGTCCGCCCTTGAAGATGTCGATCTTGCGATCCGGAGCATAGGCGAAACAAAGGCCCTTTTTCAGTCTCGCAAAGTTAGCTTATAAGAGGTTCTCCGCAATTCAGTGGCTGAGTGAGATACGCTGAAGCAAACTGTGGTTGGGTTCGTCGCTTCTTCTTGCAAACCGGAGGCGAACCATGCACTGATCGAAACTGCCAAACTCAACGGCGTTGATCCGCAAGCCTGGCTCACCGACACGCTGAGCCGCATCGCCGATCACAAGATCACCCGTCTTGAGGATCTGATGCCCTGGCGTTACGGTCAGACCTGAGCGCAACTGCTGACTGCCGATCCCGATAGAGCGGCTTCACCGGACGGATACTGATAGGATCACTTTCACAATGAAGATCATCTCTAAGCGGGCTTCCCTTCAAGTTGGTGGCTTGGTCGTGCTACTGATCCTGCTTGCGTACACAATATTTTCGACCGTGCGTCTGTCTGGTGGACATATGTTCTACACACTCGATGACGCTTATATTCATCTTGCCGTCGCTGAAGAGATCTCTCGAGGTGGATACGGAATAAACTCCGGCCAGTACGCTTCTCCATCGTCTTCAATGATATATCCATATTTACTTTCATATGGAATTGGTTTTGGCATCTCTGATTTAACGCCGATCATCATACTGTCGGTTTTTGGCCTATTTAGCGTATGGATGTTTGTAGGTTTTTATTGGGAGCATGCCGTCAACAGGAAGTGTCCCGCTAGTGTTATATTTGCTTTTGTGTCTCTTCCTTTTATAGTTACTATGATTAACGCAACTGGTCTGATAGCGACCGGCATGGAGCACATGATTCATGTGTTCGCAACTATTGCTGCTATCGTTGGTGTTTCAGAAATTGGTCGCAGAAGAAGTTCAAGTCTTTCTCTAGCATTACTAGGCGCGGCCATTGCCCCACTAGTTCGCTTCGAAGGTTTGGCGCTGTCTTTCGGTGTTTTGCTAATTCTTTTATACCGTCGGCATTTCATTTCGAGCCTCTTGCTTGTGTCTGTTATTGGTTTGTTTTTTCTTACATACTTTTCTTGGACGCAATCTGTTGGCCTGCCAATGCTTCCGAGTCCCATTTTGGTAAAATCATCGGCAATTTCGGCGGCAGCCGGAGGTCATATAGAATCTATTTTTTTCGCAGTTTTTCAGAATATTAAAGAAGCTATCTTGGGATACAGGGGTGGTCGCTCAAGTTATTTACTACTCTTTTTTCCCGTTGTTGCGATGTTTACGTTAGGTGCAGGGATCGTGGATTCAGCACCCAAAGTAAATGTCTTGATGGTTACCTTGATTGTTGTTTTAGCTCACTTGTCTCTAGGAGACTATGACGGATGGTCCCGCTATGAGGTATATGTGATCGCCGCGATCGCCATGGCTACCATTTTGGTTTTTTCCGATTTTTTGATAAGTGGCGATTGTCGCTCAAGCTGTCTAAAAAGCTTTGCACTTCTGGGCGCTGTCTTTCTAATCGCCGCAAACTATTTTAGTGATACCAAATCGAGTCCAGACGCGTCTCAAAAAATATACTCACAGCAATATCAAATGCACAGATTTGCAACAAAGTTTTTTCCAGAACCAGTCGCGGTCAATGACTTGGGTTGGGTGTCTTATAACAATGACAACTACGTACTTGATCTTTGGGGCCTCGGTTCGGAGGAAGCGAGAATTATTAGGACCCATCAGGGGTATTCAGCGAAGACACTCAATCAGCTGGTTGAAAACCACAGTATTCCTTTTGCCATGATATTTGAAGAGTGGTTTGTTGGAGCGATACCGGAAAAGTGGTGCAGGGTGGCTACGCTAAGCTCGCCAGAAGTTTCACCAGGAGATGCAGATGTAGCGTTTTTTGTCGTTGATGTCAGTCGTGAATCGGAGGTTCGGGCAGCGATTTCCTTGTTCGCGGAGGGCGTTCCAGAGACGACAATCATTCGCCATTCGAGTTGTGAAGAACGCAAGTTTCGGTGATGCGTAATGACCTGAGCCCCTGAATCTTTTCCAGTCTTGTGTAGAGTCCGACCAATCAAAGGCGGACAAATGAAGCAGAGCAGATAGTAACTACAAACGCTCTCTCTTAGGCTCAAAGAGTGAACTTATAAGAGGTTCTGCGCAATTCAGTAGCTGAGTGAGCTAAGATTGTTGGGAGAGGATGTAATGAATGGCAACCAAGAAGAAGAGGGTACGTAGTAAACCTCGGAAACGCGAGGTGAATAAGAGTAAGGCGATTCGCGAGTTCAAGTCCGCTCATCCGAAGGCTGGCCCCACGGAAACTTCTCGTGCTCTCTTGCGCAAGGGCATCAAGGTCACGCCCGTCTACGTGAGCACCGTGCTTTCTAATGCGAGCAAGGCAAGCGGTCGCAAGAGACGCGGACGAGCCAAGGCCGCTCGCGGGGGTGATCAGTTCTCCGTTAGTGCCCTGGTCAAGGCCAAGAAGTTTGCCGAAGAGATGGGTGGAATCGCTCAGGCAAAGGCCGCGATCGATGCCGTGGCCAAGCTCCTTTAGCTTTGCTCCTCGACTTTGTCGGCATCGGCAGATAGTAACTACAACTAGCGCGACCCCGCATGGACAACAACTACGATCTCATACTCGTTGGTTCGAGCTTCGCGTCGTCGTTCTTCTTGTTGGAGTACCTTAGGCGATTTGGCCCCGACAGGCGTGTGCTGGTCCTGGAGTGGGGGCGTCGACGTTCCCACCAGGAGAACATCGAATCGCGGCGCCACAGCGACTTCGACTTCGAGGATATTGCGCACAATCCGCATCCGACGAAACAGTGGGTGTCAAACATCGTATTCGGCGGCAACTCGAACTGCTGGTGGGCGTGCACTCCTCGGATGCTTCCGTCGGATTTCGAATTGAATTCGAAATATGGCGTGGGTGTCGATTGGCCGATCGGCTACGACGACCTCGAGCCCTTCTACGCGAAGGCGGAGCAGATCATGTCGGTATCGGGCCCCGACGATGGCTCGCCTTTCCCGCGGAGCACGCCGTATCCCCAACCCCCCCACCGCTTTTCGGAGCCGGATCGCGTTCTCAAACAGGCAAATCCCGACACGTTCTTCGTGATGCCAACAGCGAGAGCACGGGTAGCCACGAAAAACCGTCCGGCCTGCTGCGCAACGTCGACATGCCACCTCTGTCCAATCGACGCCAAGTTCACGGTTCAGAACGAGCTTGCCTGGCTGTACGAGGATCCCCGCGTCGAGTTGCGTCTGAACGCAAAAGTGACGCATCTCGAGTTGGCCGCCGGTGTCGCCAAAGGGGTGCACTACGAGAAGGATGGGAGGACGCACCGAGTGGCCGGCGACTTGATCGGGCTCTGCGCCAACGCACTCATGAATCCATCCATCTTGCTTCGGTCAGGCGTCTCTCACCCGTGGGTAGGCGGAGGTCTCAGCGAACAGGTGAGCAACTCGGCGAAAATCTACCTCGACAATCTGGACGCCTTCCAGGGGAGCACGAGTCTCACCGGGCACGGGTACATGCTCTACGACGGAATGCATCGACGCGAAAGGGCTGCGTGCCTGATCGAATTCTCGAACAAGCCCGTGCTTCGCCCCGAGTTCGGTCGCTGGCGTCAGATCTTGCCTGTGAAGCTCATCTACGAGGACCTGCCCAAGCTCGAGCATAAGATCGATATCGACTCGGGAGATGGCAAACCAAGGACGATCTTCGGTCGCCACAGCGACTATACGCAGCGCGCCATCGACGAGAATCGCCAGCTTCTTGCACGAGCGGTATCGGCCCTGCCGGTGGAGAGCATCGAGTACGAAGGACAGGTATCACGCACGGAGGCTCATATACTCGGAACCGCACGCATGGGGACTGATCCGAGCACCAGCGTCGTCGACCCGGGACTGACCATGCATTCCCATCGTAATGTCCTGGTCCTGGGTGGCAGCGCATTCCCGACTTGCGCGCCGGCGAATCCAACGTTGACCATCTGCGCGCTGTCTCTACGCGCCGCGAGCATGCTGTGACGGGGGCTCTTCTCGGTCGGCGTGCGTTCCTTGTCGGTATCACGGCGGCTGGCGGTGCGGTACTCGCGACCGGCGCCTCATTAGTGCTGAGTGATCCGGCCGCCTCCATCCATGCGATCATTGCCAAGCGGCTGGGTGTGCTCACATTTGAACCGGAGGGTCTCGGAAAATTCGTGGGCGACTACGTGGAACAGAATGAAGCACGGATCTCGGATCGCCGATGGCAGTTCTTTCGGGCAGTCCTGCCACTGTACCGGCACACTGGCTTGCTCAAAGCCACACCGATGGCCAGGTATCTCTACAGACGTGAATCCGAAGTAGTCTCGGCTCTGCTGCTTTCGTCGGATTTCTTCATGCGAGCCGACCAGTCGCCGGAATCCACGAAAATCACACCGATTCGTTACCTTGGCTGGTATGAAGACAATCTCTGTACGTCGAGGAATCCGTTCGCGCGCTTCGATTTTCCGTCCGATCGAAGTCGAGATGGCGCCCGAGGGCACTGAAGAATCCCGCCTGCTTCTCGTTGTCTGCTAACTTCATCCTCGCCGACCGAGCTGGGCACTTGGCCGCACAGCGCGCGTTCGACCCGCCCGTTGTCGAGCGCCATGACGGATCACCACCCTCGCTATTGCAGTCGGACGCTCGTTCGTGGATCTACATCCGCTTCCGCCGATGAAACGACCGAGACCCTTGCCGACCCGGTCGCCGACCCAATGGCACTCGACAACAGCAGGCCGCCTCCAAAAACCAAGGCCACCCTGGCCCAACCGCCCAACATCGAGTGGTCGCTCTGGGCCGAGCTCGGCTTTCTCGTCGTCGCCAGCCACATCGTTCAGCTCGGCGACGACGGCACACGCTTCGATTATCGAAAAGAGGGCGGTCAAGACATCCTCTTTCCGTTCTTCCGGTTGAGCACTGACCTCAAGTTCAAAGGCCGGCACACCGTCGTCTTTCTCTACCAGCCGCTGAAGCTCAGCGGTGAGACCGTGCTGACTGAGGACACCGTGTTTGACGGCATCGTCTTTCCTGCGGACACGGCTGTCAACAGCACGTATGGTTTTCCGTTTTGGCGGATCAGCTATCTCTATGATTTCCTCCGCCGTGCGGGCGACGAGGCCTCGGTCGGGTTTTCACTGCAGATTCGAAACGCGACGATCACGTTTACGTCGGCGGACGGCATGCTGCGTGCCGATCGTCGTGACGTCGGCCCCGTGCCAGCGCTCAAATTCCGGGGTCGATGGGGATTCGAAAGCGGTGTCTGGTGGGGTGCGGAGGTCGACGGGATCTACGCGCCGATCAGCGTGATCAACGGCAGCAGCAGCGAGGTCACGGGCGCCCTGCTCGATGCGAGCCTACGCGTCGGCTACGATTTCACGAACCGGATCTCTGGCTTTTTCAACGTGCGGTACCTCGGTGGCGGCGCCGTTGGCGACGAAAACAATCCTGACCCACAAAGCGACGGCTTCACCAAGAACTGGCTACACTTCGTTACGGTGAGCCTCGGTGTCGAGTTCCGCGCGGTCTCGCGTTAGACGCCAAGCCGCTCACTGTCCTGCCGTCACGGTCACGCGCAGCGAACGCGTCAAAGAAGAAAGCCGGTTCTCTTTCGAGACGGGCTTTCATAGTTCCGGCAGCGTCCTACTCTCCCACAGGGCTGCCCCTGCAGTACCATCGGCTCTGATGGTTGAGACTCTTAGCGTTCGTTGAGGTTTCGAAAACGGGCCTCTGCAGGGCGCAGTCCCTGCTACTCGAGATCCGCGTCGAGCTCGTGGATGGCGGCTTTTTCCTTGACGAGCTCGATGAAGCGCGCGAGCTCACTCAGCTACTGAATTGCGCAGAACCTCTCATAAGTTAACTTTGCGAGACTGAAAAAGGGCCTTTGTTTCGCCTATGCTCGAAGAGACTATAGGACGTCGACCACGAAGCGAGACCAACGCCTCCAAGAACACGCCCTGCTGACGGCGACACGCTCGATGTCGGCGCGTTTCGACAGACACGCCCCGCGGCTAGCTCTTCGGATAGACAACGCAAAGGACCTATTCTGGCTTGCGAGCGGTGACGATCTCCGATGGGAAAAGACACTGTTGATGGTACTCGGTCTCGTCCACGGCAAACCCATGGTGCGGCAGTTTACGTGCAACTTCGACGCCACGACAACCTCCAAGAGTGCGTGGTGACCATCGGGAGATGTGCTCGTAGAGGCGACTCATCGGGGTCCGACCGCGAGCCATGTTCACGAGCACGATTCTGCCTCCGGGCCTGAGAACCCGCGCGAACTCGCCGAGCGCCTCCGCCGTGTCTTCCGCGGAGAGCAGATCGAACATGTAGGTGTTGATCAACAGATCGATACTTTCGCTTTGGAAGGGGAGATCGAGCGCGCTGCCGAGACTCAGCTCGTAGTCGACCTTTGCATGTTTGCTGGCGCGCTCTTTCGCCTTCGCCAGCATACCCTCGGAGAGGTCGATCCCCATGTTCTTTCCGTGCGGATTTCGTCGAAGGACTTGCTCGAACATCAGGCCCGTCCCAACGGCGACTTCGAGGATCGCTTCACCGTCCTGAATCCGCGCGAGCTCCAGGGCCCGCTTTCTCGCCTTCGATTCCGTGGCAAATGCCCAGACGTCGTAGGCGGGAGCGAGAGAATCATAGAGTGCCCCGATCTGCTCCTGAGGCACAGGGGCTGCCTCCGCCTGCCCCTGCGAGCGGTCCGAAGTTGGTGAGCCGGGGGTGCAGCACGATCGAATTTCCATATCTCTGTCTCCTTTTTAGACCCACTTGTTTCTAGAATTCTTTCCCTAGGACGTACGCCCGGCTCAAATACTCCTGCCGCGTCGCGGCACTGACGGCGTTGACGGCATGGAAGTAGACGTGCTCCACGTCGTTGATTCCCGGGTATCGAAATCCCCAGCTGTCTATCACCTGCGCCATCGCCTCCCCCAACGCGGCCTTGTAGGCATCTTCGCTGAAGAATGTCGTGTTGATGATCAACGCTTTGTCGTGCTTCAACAGCGGGACTCGTCCGTCCACGTCGCCTTGCCACCCCTCGGGCGTCAACGAATAGGCGAAACCGTAGGTGAAAACCCGGTCGATCCAGCCTTTCAGGATGGCAGGAAAATGCATCCAAAAGACGGGGGCGATGAAAGCCAGCCCTTGCGCGCCGGAGACTTGTTCTTGTTGCTCCCGCACGTCTTTGGGCTTGTTTCTCTTGATCAATCTCACGACGTCGGAAAGCGTCTTGTCTTGCATCCATCGCTTCGCGAGCAATCTTTTCAGAGGCCCACCACTGAGTTGCAGCACTTGCTGTTTGAGGTTCATGCCTTCCAGCACATGATCGGGGACAGTCTCGTCGGCAAAGAAGGCATAGTCATTCATGTTGAAGACCGGATCAAATCCGATCTCGTACAGATCGATGACTCGTGACGTGTGCCCGCCATCTTTGAGTCCTTTGGTGAACTGCTCAAGGATGGCGTGACAAAAGGACTTAGGGTTTGGGTGCGCGTACACTGTCAAAACTCTCATCGTCTCGTCCCTCCGGTTTGCAGGAGTCACCCTGTTGCTTCCTATCACAAGGCACGGTGTCCTCTTCGAGAGAGAGCACACAGCCTTCTCGGAGACTCGCTTTGAGCGCGGCGCGGCCACGATGTAGTAAGACTCGGGAATTGGACTCCGAAATATCTAGTTGGGCCGCGATCTCCTTGTGTTTCAGGCCAGCCATGTCGTGAAGCGCGATGACGTTACGTTGGGGCGGGGGCAGGCGAAAAACGAACTCGGCGACACACGCCGACATTTCGTCACGCAACAGCTCGTCCTCTGTGTCCACCGCAGAAGCGAAACGCTCGACCTCGCCGCCGGTCTCGTCCGGTGCACGGGTGCCTTTTCGCAAGTGGTCTTTCGCGACATTCATCGCGATCGAGATCAACCAGGTTTTCTCGGAGGCGTCGCCGCGAAAAGACGCCCGCCCTGTGTGCGCCTTCAGGAAGGTCACCTGCGTCAGGTCCTCTGCCAACGTCGCGTCACCCAACATCCGCGTCAGGAAGGCGCGCACAGCCGACCGATGCTCGCTCCACAGGTCAGGGCGCACAGCCGCAACCGCTGTCTCTCTTCTGGTTCTTGCTCGCCGCTTGGTTCCCATTGCCAATGATCTCTTCGACGTAGCCGCTGGTCTTGGATGCGGCCCCGCGGGCCACCATAAGGCCGACTTCGACCGCTGTCTGCACGTCCGCGCGATCGATGCCAAGGCGATCGCAGGTCTCCAGATGATGCTGCAGGCATGGCCTGCAATTCACCGCAGCAGAAGCTCCAATTGCAACTAGCGCTTTGATTTGCTCATCCATGTTCTCCTCCAAAGTGGCCCTAACCACCTTGAGACGATCCCGCGGATCAGAACGTTACACCATGGCTCTACCGAGCTCAGGTGCCCGGGCGTCGGATCGAGACAACGACGGTCCTCATACGGGCCGCAACTATCAACTCGCGGCAGGGCTTTTCGTATTCGAGAGCCACGCAGCTAGCCGCACCCACCGATCACGATCCGGAGCGACGGCGAAGAGAAGCTACGCAAGCTGGCGCTCGCTACGCCGACGCGTCCGACCTGATCGCAACCGACCACTGGTAAGTCGCATCCAAGCTCGATGCTATGCGTCGCCGCTGCGACGAGGTTGGATTCAATGCTGATGGCATTGTCATAAGAATGCCCGGTAACGCGTTTTCCTCGTGTTCTTTGGACGTGTTCTTATCGCTACCTGTCCGCGAAACTCACTCAGCTACTGAGTTGCGCAGAACCTCTCATAAGTTAACTTTGCGAGACTGAAAAAGGGCCCTTGTTTCGCCTATGCTCCCGGTTGCCGCGCTCCACGCCTTCGGCTTATTCGCGATGGGGAGCGAGTCGAACGAAGCAGCGTAATTTTGCGCACGCAACCGAAGTTCTATACCGTGGCTTCGGGGGATGACGCGTCCAGGGGGAGGTTGAGATGAGAAGGTGGATCACTCCGGTGTGCGCCGCCACGATCGCGGGCGGGTGTGTGATTCCAAGCCTGGTGTTCGCCGAGGAAGAGGCTGGCGAAACGCCGCCTTCCTTGGTGGCCGATGAGGCGCCGCCTCCCGCAGTAGAAGCGGCAAGCGTGGAAGCCACGAGCAAGGACGCTGCCGACAACTACGGGCTCGCCTATGCCGGGCGAGAGCTGACGATGCCGCGAGGTATGGTCCGAGGCACGTTTGACGTGAGTACTTTGCACCTTGGCCTGGGTCTCTTCAGTCAAAACTTCGTTTCGCTCAACTTCGGGGCAGCGATCTCGCCGGTCGACGATCTCGAGCTCGGTTTCTCACGCTACCGGATGGGCTCGTATCCAGGCATTAACTTTATCGACCTAGTGAACTTGGGAGGGTCAGGGCTCATCTCTGCCTTTGTCTCGCCTGAAGGCGATTTCGGCGACATTCCATTCTACGTACGATACCAGCCCATGAGTGGAACTGCGGACGTAGCGCTCGAGTTCCGTCTTAGGATCCCAACCCTATCCGAGTTCGGCCTTGCGTTCGGCGTCCCGGTGAGAATCCATGCGGGCGACTCCGTCGCGATCGACACCGGTTTCGATCTCACGCTTGACGATCCGGGTGGCGTTAACATTCTCAGCGTGGGTGTGCCATTTCAGATCGTTGGCAATGTTTCGGACAACTTCTTCTTGGAGCTACAGACAGGCGTCAGCCTTCCAGACATCACGACAGATCCGGTCGTCACCGTGCTACCCCTCGGTTTTACATTGGGCGGCTCGGTCGATGCTGGTCCGGTAATGCTCGACGCCTTCTTCAATTTCCGGTTTCCAACGTTTGCGGCGTTTGCTAGCGGAAACTCTGAAATCACCACCGAAATTTGGACGATCACCATCGGCATCAACGTCTACTCGCCTGTGCTTTTTTGACATGCATCACCTGAGCTCCCCGGATGTCGCCGACGAGCAGGTTCATGCCGCGCACACCGCTCCTACCGCTCCGGGATTGCGCAGAACGTCTTATAAGTTAACTTTGCAAGACTGAAAAAAGGGCCTTTGTTTCGCCCATGCTCTTCGGATGGCAACATGATGAGCTTCGACGACGGCAATCCACGCGCAGCTACAGTTTCGGTCTTTACAGCTACGTCTATTCGGACCCGAGCGGCCAGCAGTTCGAGGTGCTGGACTACTGGGTCAACCAGGTTGCCAACAACGCGCCTTGAGTCTGCACAGCCGATAGAAGTCGTGGCATGGGTTGCGAACACTCGTCAGGCGGCGCGGGGCGCCTCAGAAGAAGCCGCATCAGTCGTTAGGGAGTGATGACGACTCTCCCCTGGGGCTCACCCTCCATGAGATAACGGATGGCCTCGGACGCCTCGCTGAGGGGATACGCTCTATCGATGACCGGCGTGATTTTGCCCGCTGCGAGAAACTCCTGGAAGACCGCCATCGTGTCCTTGAAGGGTTAGCGGCAACGCGCTCCCGTCGTCGTGGTCCAGCGCACCTGCTCGATCTCGGCAACCGCGAGTGCCTCGATGAGGCGAACACGAGCCAGCGCCGCCTGCTGCTCCCGAAGGTTGACGAAGATCAGGTTGCTCGAGCCAACGTCGAATCGGCGCCGTTCCCCTTCGGAAAGGGTCGCGGCGGTCTCGACGAGCTCGGCATTGAGGCGCACTCGTTCTCGCGCCGCACGAACCGCGGATGCCGCATCGCGGACCCGAGCGCGTAGCTGATCCTCGATGAAGCGAACCTCGGCCCGCTGTGCCGCAGCCTTTGCTCGAGCAGCGCTTGCGCGACCTCGCTCGTCTCGAAAGAGAAGCGGCATCGAGAGCTGAATTCCCGCCTCGAAGACGTTACCTGGAAGCGTGAAATCGAGATCCGTGCCGGTGAGCTGGCCGAGGTCTCTCGAGTACTCGAACGCGGCCTCGAGCTCGGGGGCGAGCTGATTCTTCGTGAGCCGCACGTCTACATCGAAAGCGCGGAGCTCCGCGCGCACGCGCTCGACCTCTGGATGACAAGCGAGGACTTGGTCGATCACCGCGTCTTCGGACAAATCGGGATCGTCCCCGAGGCTGACGGCGGCGGGAAGCCGTTCGGGTGCCGGAACGATCGACCGGCCCTGCTCGTCCCTCAGGAAAAGCGACAGCTCGAAGGCCGCCTGCTCGAAGCCTCGCTGCGCAGTGACCAGCAACGCCCGGCGTTCGAGCAGAATGCGCTCGTTGTCCGTTATGTCGAACTCCGCAATCGAGCCGGCCGCGAGGCGACGACGAAGCTGAGAATCTCGCTGCTCGGCCAAATCGAGCAGCGCCTTGGTGACCTCCGACGTCTGCCCCGCGCTCACCCACTTCCAGTAGGCGCTTGCGGCGGCGACCTCGAGGTCGAGTGCGGTGCTGTCGAGGACGCTTCGCGCAGCGTCTTCAAGCTCGAGCGCGCGGGCCCGTCTCGCCCGCGCCTCGTCGATGAGCCCGTTTCGCCAGATCGGAATCTCGATGCCTGCACGGACCTCGCCGCCCGAGAGAGTCTGGTTGTCGAAGTACGTGGGCCAGCGTTGATTGACTCCGCGCCCGACCCGGTAACCTGCATAGATCTCGGAGCCCCAAAGCGTGGTCGCCTGCCGCAGCTCGGCGTCCGCCTCTCGAAGGTCGTAGTACGCACCGGTGGTGAGAGCGGCGTCGCCTTTCAGCCGTGGGTCGAACGCGCCTCGAGCCTCCATCGTGTTGCCCTCTGCGCGGCGGAGATCCTCGACCGCCTTCCGGATGCGGGGGTCGTGCACCGTGACTGATTCCATGACCTCGTCGAGGCGAAGCGGCGATGGATCGGCCTGGGCGACGTGCGGCGCAACCAACCCGATGAGAAAGGCCCAACGGGCTAGCCGAGTCACTTCAAAGCCTCCGTGGGGTCAGCCAACGGCGGCGGCGCGGTCGTCGGCGGAAAGCCGTTGAACTGCCGCCACACCTCGAAGCCCAGCCGGACTTGATTCAGTAGAATCCAACCCTTGGCGAGAACACCCTGGCGAAGATAGCTGGCAGCAGGCCACGGCCCATCCTCTGGGTCGGGCACTACGACGATGCGAAAGTCGCCGCGGCCGTCGTCCGCCGGATCGACGAAGGCCACGCGCCCGCCAAAGGTGCCCACTGCAACTGACGGCCAGCCCGAGAACTGCACGGCCGGCCAACCTTCGAACTGAAGCCGAACCTCGCTACCCCGCTTGATCAGGGCGGCATCGTTGCCGTCGACGTAGAGCTCGACCGCCCGATCATCGGTTCGTGGGACGAGCAACGCCAGAACATCACCGCGGGTGACCTGCTCCCCGCCTAGCCGTCCGATGACGCGGAGGATGGTCCCATCGATTGGGGCCAAGATCACCTGGGCTTCCTGACGGGCGATATCGACTTCGAGCCGCGCAAGACTCACATTGGTGGACGCCACCTCGGTCTCGGCGCTCCTAAGACCCGCTTCCGCGTTTTCGAGCTCAGCTTCGGTCGAGGCAACGACTCGGCGAAGTGCCGCTCGGCTCTGCGCGAGCTTGTTCTCGGCAGCTTTCAACTTGGCTCGGGCCGATGCCACCTTGGCTCGGCTCTGGCGCGCTGCGAGCTCCGCGAGCTCGAGCTCGCGCTGTGATGCGAGACCGTCACGGCGAAGGTCTTCCTGGCGGCCGAGATTGACCTCGTTGGTCTCGAGCTCGGCGAGCGCAGCCGTCAGCTCTTGTTGGGCCGCTGCGACGTCCTGCCTCGCGATCGCGACCGAAGCTTCAGCGCCATTGATCTCGGCACTCTGGGAGCGCCGCAGCGATTCGATTCGAGCGCCCAGAGTCTCGAGACGCTGCGACTGCGCGGTGCGCTGAAGCTCGACCGCGGTACGCTGGGAGCCAAGCCGGTCGAGGATTCGCGGGTCGTTGTCCTCGAGCTGAACGATGGGATCGCCCTTGGACACGCTCGAGCCCTCTTGGACGAACCACCGCGAGACGCGGCCCGAGATCGTCGCTTCGATCGGTTGTTGGCGTTGGTCCGGGGAATACGCCACGACGCGCCCGCTGCCTCGGATGTTTTGGGTCCATGGCGCGAACATGGCGGCCGCCGCGAAAAGGAAGAACACGGTCACGAGCAGCCTTGCGACCGTGCCCGCACGCTGCGGTGATGGCACCTCCAAGCCCTTCGGGAGCCTGGCTTGCTCGAAGCCGTTCCATGGCTGCACGTTTCCTCGGGTGTCACTCATGCGTCCTCCTCGTGTGCGGTCTTGAGGGTCGAAAGGTCGAAGTGGTGGTCGGCCCGCGCGAGCAGCTCGGGATCGTCGGAGATCAAGAGCACCGTGACGTCTCGCCGCGAGGCCAGCGCATCGAAGAGCCGGAGCCGCTCCGAAGGCCCGACCTGATCGAGCGTGCGATCCAAGATCAACACCGACGGTTTGCCGGCCAAACCACGTGCAATGGTGAGCTCCAAAGACTGTGTGCGCGAAAGCGGCGAGCCGTCTGCTAACAGATCGGTGCGCAGCCCTTCTGGCGTGCCCCTCACCCACTCGGCGAGACCCACTCGGCTGAGGACGTCCCAGGACTCCTCCGCCGTGAGATCGGGATTGGCGGCCCTGAGGTTGTCCGCAACGCAACCAGGGAGAATTTCCGTTTCACGCACGATGGCGATGCGCTTTCGTAGCTCCCGAAGAGACAAGTCGCGGGAGTCGTGACCGTCGATCTCGATGGTGCCCGCCCGCGGCGGCACGAGACCGAAAATCGCGTCGACGAGGTCGGAGGTCACGCGCTCCGACGCGCCGCTCACCACGGTCCACTGCCCTGGCTGCAGCCGAAGGTCGATGGCATCGAGCGTTTCTTGGTCATGAAGATCGAGCTCCACCCCCTCGAGAGTCAGCTCGCCGCGGTCACGCTCGCCTCGCGGCGGGCTCTCCCCTCCCGACCGCTCCAGAGGAAGGTCGAAGATCTCTCCGAGCTTGTCGACGGCCGCGACGAGATCGTAGAAGATCTCGACCTTGCCCCCGAGCTTGGCGATCGATGCGACGACGGCGGTTACGATGAGCTCCGCGGCGACGAGTTGCCCGATGGAAAGCTGCCGCTCGATGACCAGGAGACCGCCCACGGCGAGGAGCGCGACACTAGCGACCACTTCGATCGTCAGCGCACCCATGAGCTGGCGGAAGACGACACGGAAGTGCTTGTCCCGTTTCACCAAGTAGGCCTTCGCGAGCGATTCCGCCCGTGCTCGCGCGAACTGCTCGCCCCCGGCGAGCTTAAACCACAAGGGATGCCGCGCCATCTCCTCGAGCCATCCGGCGACGGCGTACTTCGCCTTCGATTCGACGAGACTCGTACCCGTGCCACCTCTTCCGAGCGGAACGAGCACGATGACCGCTCCAACGATCAAGACGATGTCGAACGCTAGAAGCGCCGGATGATAGAAGGCCAGGACGACGAGACCGACGAGCGCGATTAGTAGCGCGTCGATCCCTCCGAGGAGCAGCGATGCGATGCTCTTCTGCGTCGTGAAAACGTCGAAGAAACGGTTCAGGAGCTCGGGGCCGTTGGCCGCTTGAAGCGCCCGCGCGCTCACACGAGGAAGTCGCCCGCTGATCTCCGCCACGATGCGAACGAAAAGACGGCGCTGCAGCATTTCGACGATGCGCACCTGGAGCGCACGGAGGACGGCAGAGCCGATCAGCGCGACCGCCAGCAGCACGGTCAGAACGATCAGCGGTTGAATCAGGGAACCGAACGCGACCGTGTTGACCAGCGACTGCACGGCGATCGGCACGGCCAGCGACAAGAGGCCAAGCGCCACCCCGTAGATCACGATGACGACGATGTCCTCGCGGTCGAGCTCCAACAGCTGCCGTGTCCGTTGGAGGGGACTCGGGCGCGCAGGCGGGGCGCCAGGGAACTCCAAATTCATGATATCTGAAACATGAGATTATTTTCATGCTTGTCAATACATGATTTGTGTTTTATATAAAAGTAGACGCGAGTGAGCGACAATGGCGATCGATCCGAATACCCCACCGTGGACTTTCCTCAGTAATCACGGGCATGTACTCCTCTGCGTGGCCCGGGATCCCAACATCCGGGTGCGGGAAATCGCTCAGGCCGTGGGGATTACCGAGCGTGCGGTGCAGCGGATTCTCGGCGAGCTCGAAGAGGCTGGGGTCATCGCCCGGCGGCGGCAGGGGCGGCGCACCCGCTACGAAGTCGACCGGAAGCTACCCCTCCGGCATCCGGTCGAGGCCGACCACTCCGTCGGCGAGCTCCTGCGCCTCGCCGGTTCGAAACGCGGCTGAGGCTCAGCCGAGCTCGAGCTCGCCGGTGCTCGACTGAGCAGCACGGTCGATGCGCAAGCGCTCACCGAGAGGCGCCGACAAGCGACCTCGAGCAGTCGGTCTCCGCGAATTGAGTAGGTCGGTGGTCATTTGGATCCGGCCTAGGATTCTGTTGGTTTTCGAATAGAATGGCGGTCTTGCCGGAGGCCATATGCGGTGCGCGATCGATCCAGTCAGGCAGCTGTTCGTCGGCATGAGCGCCTTGGTGCTCGTGGCGGCCGTCCCTGAGGTCGCGGCCGCGCAAAGCGCCCAAGGCTTGCTCACCAAGATGCTCGAGGCGGAAAGCAGGCGCGCCGAAGGCGTCGACAACTACGCGATGGACGTGACGGTCATGGGGCACGAGCAGACGCTCTACTACGAGCGCGTGTCGATGCGCGGGCCCAATGGGAAGCCGATGGAGATGTTTCGGCTCGTGTCGTTTTCGGATATGCAGAGTCGGCAGCAGGCGGGCCAAGGCATGTCGCCCGAAGCATGGGAAGCGTACTCGAAGGACATGCGAGAAACCGGCTCCGCGGTTGGCGGCGAGATGGACAAGGGTATGAACGAAGCCGGCCTCCCGCCGGCGATGCGCGACGCCATGGGGTCGGGCGCGGAGGCCGAGCCCTGGGCTTCGCCGAATCCGAGCACGATGATGGGGAGCATGGCGGACTTCGCCGATGCTGCGGGCAGGGCGTCCGCGGAGGCGAAAGCCGATGCGCGGAACAACGACATGGCGAAAAGCATGGCGCTCTTCAAGAAGCGGGCGAGGATCGTCGGCAAGGAATCGGTTGGGAAGCGGCGGGCGGTCCATGCGCGCGCGGACAAGCTGAACATCGTCGAGAAGTCCGACGGCGAAGAGCTCGAGATTCAGGCGATCAGCCTTTGGATCGATGCCGAGAAGCACGTGCCTCTCAAGATGCGGATGGAGGGGGTCGCCAAACAAGGGAAAAACTCGCGCGAGATCGTCATCGAGCGGCTCGATCAGGACTACCGAACCGTGCCGGGCAGCAAGCTCTACATGCCGTACCGAAACATCGTTCGCATGCAGGGGGTGCTGAGCCCCGAGCAGCAGAAGCAAATGGAAGACGCGCGAAGACAGCTCGCCGATTTCGACAAGCAGCTCGCCGGGATGCCGCCCGAACAGCGCGCGCAGGTCGAGCGGATGGCCGGCTCGCAGATGGCGATGCTCCGAAAGATGGTCGACCGCGGAGAGCTCGACGTGGTGACGGAGGTGCGCGCGATTCGGGTCAATGAGGGCCTCGAGGGGGTGGTTGCCGCGGGCGCGGGCGTCGGCGCGGGGAAGCCGGGTGCATCGGCGTCGGCCGCTTCGGGAAGTTTGGCGGCAGGCGGGGATCCGCTCGTGCAATCGATTCAGCGCGACCTGATTGCGCTTGGGTACGACCCCGGTAGCGCCAACGGGAAAATGAGCACGCCGACCATCGTGGCGATCTCGAAGTTCCAAGCGGAGAATGGGCTCGGGGTCACGGGTGAAGCGACGCCGCAGCTCGCCGGTATTCTTGCCGCGAAGCGTGACGCTGCGGGTGGGTCGGGTGCCGGGTCAGGCGCGCAGGGGCAGTCGCTGGAAGAAGCGCAGAAAGTTTGCCTGCAGCGGAAGATCGACGCGGCGAAGAAGAAGAAGCGCGCGTTTGGGAGAGTGATGAAGGCGGCGGCGAACACCGCCTCGCGCTACGGCGGCAGCCAAGTCAGCAGCGAGGTCGAAAATGCGTCGCAAGAAGCGTACAAAGTGGACGCCACCGCCAAAGATCTCGAAGAGGCGGCCGACGCGCTTGGGTTGTCGAAGGAGGACGTCGAGGCGTGTCGGAATCCCAGCTAGCCCGGTGCGGTGAAGCTGGTATCAACTTTGGTGAGGCCGGCAGATAGGCAACACAAAGCCCGTGTCCGAGCGCTTACCCACCGGACATGACATCTAGTACCGCGCAGTTGGGCTCTCTATGTGAGCCCGAAGGGCTAATGGAGATGACGAGGATGCTGGCAAGAAGCCAGCCGATAAACGCATGCCGGTTCATGGACATCAGTTGCACAATGTCGGTTTCGGTCGTGGTTTCGTCCCTTCCGTGAGACCCTGACCGGAGCGGTCAGCGGTCCAGGCATGTTCCGTCAGTCTGCGCCCAGCTTCAAGCAGCGGCAGCCCTCCCTGTACAGCTCTATTCGCCGAGCACGCGAAGGAACGCCTCGAGCCTGTCGAGATCGCTGTCCGTCAGGTGCGGCAACGGCACGAGCTCATGCGGCATGACGTTCGACCGCACAGGAGGCGTTCGGTAGAACTCCAGCACTTCGCGCAGGTTTGAAAAGCGCCCGTCGTGCATATACGGGGGCGTTTTCGCTGCACCCCGAATGCTCGGCACCTTGAACGCGCCTGCCAGATGCGCTTCCGGCGCGAGGTGTTCAAGCTCGCTACAACGTTCGCGATCGTCGGAGTAACGGCCGCGGCAATTGAACTCATCCAGGATTGCAGCTTGCACACCTGCAATCCGACCCACATCCAGGCTTGCCGGATCCGACGAACCAGTTCCGATGTTGTGAAAACCACCGTTGGTGAACATCGGGCCATTGTGACACTTTATGCATTGATTTTTCGGATCGATGAAAAGCCGGAGTCCGGCGATCTCGGAGTCGCTCAGAAGCCCACCCGCTTCGGGCGCATCGGCGTAGCGATCAAAACGCGTCTGCCCGAACTCGAGCGTCGACTCGAACGCTGCAATCGCCTTTCCAACGTTTGCAAACGCCACGTTGATCGACCGTTTTGTCCGAATGGGCACGTTCCGCCACGCGACGCGGTGTGCCTCCGGACCGATGGGACCTGCCTGCAACACCGACACCCCCTCCAGGGAGGGCAGTTTGCCGAACAGAGCTTCGTAGGCGCGCTTGTACTCCGCGTCGTCCCGGATTGCACGCACGACTGCCAGCCGGCTGGAACCCATTTCGCGAGCAGACTCGAGCGGCACGAGTGCCTGCGCCCACAAGCTGTCACGCCGACCATCCCAATAAAACCATCGTTGCCACGCGGCGCCGACCACACTCGGCGTATTGCGGTCGAGAACCGCGAGCCCCTTGCCCGTTCTGCGTCCGTCCGTGAACGCCAGAGACTCCTGATGACACGTCGCACATGACACCTCACCAGTCGCACTGAGCTTCTCGTCGAAGAAGAGTGCGCGACCAAGCTCAACGGCACGGGCGTCGTCTTGCACGCGATTGGTGCGATCGCGGGGTCGTGTGCCCGCCGCGGCCAACGACAGACTTCGCAGCAAACCAATCTCTGACGCGTTCCACGCAGAACTATGATGCGCGTGGTTTCCTGCTGATTGCAGTGTGATTGTGAAGACTGCGCGATGCCACCGATCCCCTTCGAGCACGCGAACGATCATCTGCCATTCGCCACCCATGTTGAAACGCATGCCATTCACGAGGAACATACCGTTGCCGAGATACCGCGAGACCGCAGGCTGGGTCGGTAGCCCGTGTCCATGCGAGGGCATGCCACCATTCACCACGAGCGCTTCCGGCATGAACGGCGTCGGATTGTCCGACCCACGCAGCACCTGAATGCGCCACCGATGCATCACGTTGACGGGGATCGGCAGCGTATCGGTGTGAACGACCACAAGCACTCCACCCGTGTCGCTCTGAGCGTTCGCCACAAACACCCAAGCAGGTGTCTCGACCGGGTCTTTGGAATGCTCGACCTGCTGCGCTGCGCCCACACCCGCGTCAGCGCGCCTGATGGGCTGTTTGGAGTTGCAACCGCTTGCCACCATGGCCGTCGCGAGGAGGACCCAGCACCATTTGGCTCGTCGACGCATCAGCAACGCCCACCGTAGTCGCGAAGGCTCACGATTGCGCAGCGATATCTCGACCACGGTGTGAGCGGCGTCGCCAACGCACGCCCGCCAGCATCAACACCGCAAACACGGTGAACGGGGGCTCATCTGCACTTGGCGCGGTGACAGAGCAACCGGCATCGACGATCGGTTCATCCTCGATAGTGCGAAGGTATTCCGCTATCTCATCGATGGTCTCCGCGGGAAGCCCCGAAGCCGAGTCATGACTTTCAATCGCCTCCTCCAACGTCACGGCAGAACCATCATGCAGGTAGGGAGGAGTTGCCCACACGCTCTGTAACGATGGCGTGTCGAGTCCATCGAGTGGTTCACCGAGGCGTTGGCCGGACGTCGCTGCCAGCGTTCCGACGTCATGTCGGGCACCCGTCTCGCTATCGGTCCTCGCCGCGCCACCATGACAGAGGTTACAGCCCGCATTCAAGAACTCGAACCTTCCGTTCATGACAGTCGGGTCATCAGGAGTCGTGCCAAAGGGGCTCTCCGGAACGGCCGTAAGCGAGTGCACATACGCTGCCAATGCATCGAGATCTGGGGAAATCCCTGCCTTCGGATCGCCGAGTGGATCCTGACGTGTTCCGAAGAAGAAATCCTCGTCGTCCATGAGGCCGGTGCCGCCGGCAAACGTACGGATCTGCGCTTCGAAATCCTGAATCTCGTCGAAGTTGCCACTCCAGTGAACCAGGCCGTGACCAGGTCCTCCGCGACCGACCAGCGTGATCGTGTTGCGCAACCCCTCTCCGACCGAGGCGAAATCCCACACACGGCCGTCTTCTTGGCCCTCCTTGTGGCACGACGCACAGCTCATGTAGTCGAACGCAGCAAGGCGATCGTCTGCTGCGTCGTAGAAGAGCTGCTTGCCGGCGAACACGGTGGGGTCGAGAGCCTCTGATTGACTCGTGCCAACCACCGAGAGCTCGGAAGCGCTCGTCACCGCATCACCCTGAATTATGGCGTCGACGTCGATGATGGTGACCGTCCGATCCATGAAGTTGTGGATGTACAAACGGTTGTCAGAAGAACGCACGAGCCCCTGGGGTGCTCGCCCAACCTGCATGCGTCCGAGCTCCACACCCGACACAGCATCGTTCACGACGACCTGGCGATTTCCCTCGAGCAATGTAAACAAGTGAACGCCAAGAGGCCCAAACACCGCATCGGTCGCGACAGAGGCGTCGTCATGCTCGACTCGGGCGTCACGAACCTCTCCGAGCGTCGTGAGATCGATGTGCGAACTCACGGCGCGTACCGCCTGGTCGAAGCGAAGCGCTTCGCCACTGCGCATCGTGCCTCCTAGAATGTTGTCTTGCTTCGAAGGCACATACGCCATCAAACCGGTAGGCGCGATCACCGCCGGGCCCAGATAGTTCGGAATCCCGGGACCACTGTGCTCGGTCGGCGCGACATTGCTGTGGCCCAATATGATCGGTGTGCCTACTTGCAATGTTTGTGCGTCGACCGGTGTGACCCAAGCGCCATACTCCTGGACGCCATCGTCAACCACTGGCGCCGTCCCCGCTTCGCCCGGAAGAGGTGGCGTCACGAAGTGCGACACCAAGAGGGTTGCAGACTGTGGGTCGATCGACAGATGCCGTGGACGCGGACCCACATCTACAAACTGCACCTCGCTGCTCGTGATACGGGCGACCTGGCCGGTCGCCTCGAGTGCGACAAACACGTCGCTGCCAAAGAACACGATCCCGTGAGGCTGTGAGCCACGTGGAAGCAAGACCGTGTCGACGCGCGCGAACGTGCCCGTGTCGTGCACGGAGATGGTGGCGCTCCCCTTGTTCGCCACCCAGGCTTCCGGCGCCGCCGGATGCAAGGCTATCGCCCACGGCTTGTCATCCGTCGCAAGCTCACCGAGATAGGTCCCACCAGCGTCGATCACCGTCAGGGTGTCTTGATCAGGGTTTACGTTCCAAATGCGATCCCCACCTGCGTCAGCATCGAGTGCGATGGTCGACGAATGTCGCGGTGGCTCTGCCAAGAACGCGTCGGCATGAATCACCTGGACGAACTGCTGACTGATCTGTCGGCCCGCTTGATCCGAGGCAAGGACGATGACCGTATACCGACCGGGGTCCGTGTAAGTATGCATCACGGCTGAATTGGTCGTCGTGGTCCCGTTGCCATCGCCGAACGCCCAGTCGTAGTCTATCGTTCCAGCGCCTTGTGCTGGAGCGGACCACATCACGGTATCGCCCACCGGTCGTGGCTGGGTCTGGACGATTGACGTGAACTCCAACGGAACGCTGACTTCGCCCACATCTCGTCCATCGAAGGAGGTCTCCGAGAAAGCCGGGCCGCTCCAGCGAATTCCGAGTTGTGCGGGCCCACCGGCGTTGAACATCTGTACCTCAACGTCATGATATCCGGCTGTCAACGAAACCGAACCGTCCGCGCGGGCAAGCGAGTGCACGCCGTCGTTGTCGACCACCAATGCGCTGTCCACGAGAAGTTTCGAACCATCGTCCGATAGCGTTGCGAAATTGTAGGCACCGGTCGTATCGACGAAGAATTGTGCGCGGAACCGAAGGGCGTAGTCGTTATCGCGGAGCCGAACCTGCAACGTAAAGTCGTCCGTCGTGCCTGTCGTTTCTGGCGTCAACGCGTCCATGTCAGGCAGCGCCGACCAATTGCCGTGAAACACCTCGTAGCCGATGGGCATGTCGGGTTGCACGGTATCACGCACCACTTGGAGTGTGTGACCGATCGACGGCACACCCTGCGCATCGACCGCGAACAACCAGTAGTACCCCTGAACGAGCACGTTCGGGTTGTCATTGAGAAAGAGAGTGTACTGGCCCGGTGCGTCTTCAACGAAGTCGACCGGCACGAATCGCGCGTCGGTGTTGATGGAGTGCGTCACACCGGCAAGCCGGATCATGTTGAACGCCTGCACTCCGGGGCTCGCAGTGATGCTATGCGCATCGCCAGAGTGTGCGGTCGGTGCGCTCTGGGAGATCACGGGACGCACTGCTGGCACCCCGCCCGCTGCAAACAGATAGGGCGGTGAGAAAATTTCGGCGTCTTGATGGTTCTCCGGGCAATTCCCGCAAAGACCACCGCCCCCCGACAGGACGCGTCCGTCCTTTAGTAGCAGCGCTACGGAGTGGTAGTTGCGCGGCACCGTGTGCGACGCCATCGGCGTCCACTGATCGGTTGCCGGATCCCAGATCTCCGGCTCCAGAATACTCGTTTGGTCATTGAAGAGCTTGGCGTTCTCGTTGCCCCCAACGACGATGAGCTGGCCTGTCGGCAGCAGGACCGCGTTGTGGTTGGTACGCTTGTGCGCCATATCACTGGCTTGTTGCACCACCGGGGCGGCGCCATTGATATCGATTTTGATCGCTTCGCGTGATGAGGCTTCGGGCGCTTTTCGGTCCTGCCCGCCAGTCACCAATACCTTGCCGACGTCATACATCGTCGCTGTTCCGAACGCGCGCGTTTGATCTCCGCCAAGTCGTGTGCCGGCAGCCTCGATGTCGCCGGAGCCCACCGCATCGTACCAATGCATGCTGGGCCATGGCCCGGAGTGGAAGACGCGCCCGTCCGGTGCGACGTGCAAGAACGACCACCACTGCGAGGTCGTGCCACCGTTGTTCGCGCTTCCGGCGTTTGTAGCTGCCTGCTCATCGGCCGCTGTCGTCATCTCCATGCCGGGCAAAGCCGTCCACCGATCGACGGGTGCCGAATAGCGCTCCACAACCGGGCCCGCGCCCTGAGCGAACACCGCCGTCACCTCGTCGTTGGGCAGCGTTAGTTGCGTTCCGTACCAACGAGGGAAACCCATGTCCGCCCGTCTGGACCACGTGAGAGCCTGGGGATCAAACGCTGCCGTCCGTCGGTTGACTTGCCGGCCGCCCGTCACCATCACCGCACCGTCCTCCATCAACGAAATGCCGGCGCAGAAGATGTCGTTATGAGGATTGTTCGTTGTCGTGAAGCTGATCGAAACGGGATCGAATACGGCCGAATGCGTGAAGAACTCCCCGTTGTTTGGAAACGCTGTCTCCCTGCTTGCGGACCAAGTCACAACACGACCATCCGGCAGATTCGCGGCGGAGACAGGAATGTGCGGCCACGCGATCACCGGACTCCACGCACCGACGACTTCCAGACCTTGTGCAGACGCACCGACCGTGGTGAAAAGCGCCGCGGAACACATACCGAAAAGAAACGCCAGCGCGCCATGGCGGAGCGAATGGAGGGGTTTGGTTGTCATGGAAGGAATGGGGTCGAGGGGATGGCCTCTAGAAAGATACCATCTGTAAAGTTGCGATCCCAGCGGGTTCCCGAGGTATCTCTTTCGACAGGCGTATGCTTTGCGCAACTGGCCAAGCGCCTGCTACCGCAGTGCGGGCGGACCAGGACTTCTCGGGGGTCGTAAGCCTTCGTTGGTGGCCCGATGACCGCGCCCGACCTGCGCGTCGCCGACAGCCCGCTACCTCTTCGAGTGGCCCGACGAAGCGAAGCCTGCGACGAGGGAGACGACAATGACGTCGGGGTTGCGATCGGCACACCGTGTGTCAAAAGGCCCCCCTTGGTGCCCTTTTCGCCTCTGATTCACTGGCTGGTCTCGAGCTCGAGCTACATACTTCGGTCCTGCGACCGATGACCGACCAAGCAAAGCAGCGTACCGCGCGCGACCTGCTCGAGGCGCGCGGAAATCTGGGGAAAGACACCATTGCCGCCCGGGTCGACGGGAAGATCTACGACCTTCACACGCCGCTCCCCGACGGGGCCACCGAGGCTTCCCCGATCGGCGCCTACGACGAAGACGCGCTGCCGGTCATCCGCCATTCGAGCGCCCACGTGATGGCCGACGCGGTCCAGCGCCTCTTCCCGGGAACCAAGGTCGCATTTGGCCCGGCCACCGACAATGGCTTCTACTACGACTACCACCGCCCAGATGGCACCTTCTCCGACGAAGACCTTCGCGCGATCGAAGAAAAGATGGCCGAGATCGTCGAAGCCGACAGCCCGTTTCGAAGAGAGGTCGTCACCCGCGATGAGGCGCGTCAAGTGTTGCAGTCGCTCGACGAAAGCTTCAAGCTCGAGCACCTCGAGCGGCTCGAAGATCCGATCTCGCTCTATCGGCATGGCGAGTGGGTCGACCTTTGCGAAGGGCCGCACGTTCCCTCGACCGGCTTTCTCAAGGCGGTGAAGCTGACCAGCGTGGCCGGGGCGTACTGGCGCGGCGATGAGCGTAACCCGATGCTGCAGCGCATCTATGGGACGGCATTCGCGTCTCCAAAGGCGCTCCGCGCCCACCTCAAGCAACTCGAAGAAGCAAAGAAGCGCGATCACCGAAAGCTCGGCAAAGAGCTCGAGCTGTTCGCGTTCCACCCCTACGCGCCGGCGTCGCCGTTCTTCTTGCCGCGGGGTTCGATCATTTACAACTTGCTCCAGGACTACATTCGATGGCTTTACGCGCGCTATGGGTATGACGAAGTGATCACCCCGCAGATCTTCGACAACGAGCTCTTTCACATCTCAGGCCATCTCCCGTCCTACGCCGAGAACATGTACATGGCTGCCACGGTGGAAAACCTCGAGAAGCTTCAAGCGAAGGCGCAAGACAAGACGCCGAAAGACGCGCACGAGTGGGCGCTCGCGCTCGAGGAATCACTCCGCTTCGGGGTGAAGCCGATGAACTGCCCGAGTCACTGTCTGATCTTCGCCATGACACGCCGAAGCTATCGCGACCTCCCGATGCGGATGGCGGATTTCGGAAGGCTCCATCGGTTCGAGCGAAGTGGCGTCGTGCAAGGGCTGACCCGCGTTCGAACATTCGCTCAAGACGACGCCCACATCTTCTGCACGCTCAATCAAGTCCAGGACGAGATCAAGAACTTCCTAGACCTCGTGTACGACGCGTACCGTGACTTCGGCTTTACCGACGTGCGCATCGTCATCGCGACGCGGCCGGAGAAAAGGCTCGGCGCCGACGAAATCTGGGATCAGTCCGAGCGAGCTCTCGAAGAGGCGGTGAAGTCCAAGGGCTTGCCTTACGAGATGGCCGAGGGGGAGGGCGCCTTCTACGGCCCGAAGATCGAGTTCCATCTCAAAGACGCCATCGGCCGACCATGGCAGCTCGGCACCATCCAAGCGGACTTCAACCTGCCCGAGCGGTTCGATCTCACCTACACCGGGGAGGACAACAAACCCCACCGGCCCGTGGTGCTTCACCGCGCGATTCTGGGCTCGGTGGAGCGGTTTTTCGGGGTCCTGACCGAGCATGTGGGCGGGGCGTTCCCAGTTTGGCTCGCTCCCGAGCAAATCACCTTGTTGACGGTGAGTGAGAACTTCAACGAGTATGCTGAGAACGTGCAGCAACAGCTCAGGAACCGAGGCTTTCGTGTCTCCGCCAACCTCAGCGGAGACAAGCTCGGTGCCAAGATTCGCCTGGCGCGCCTGATGCGGATTCCGTATCTGGGCGTGATCGGCGAAAAGGAAGTAGAAGGCAAGGGCTTGGCCCTCCGCTCAAGAGACGAAAACAAAGACCTCGGGCTCGTCCCGTTGTCCAACGTGTTCGACCGCCTCGAGCGGGAGAACCACCCGCTTTCGGCAAGGTATTCAACGACAGGAGATAGTCATCGCTAGACCACGTTTTGGACCACGCGATCGCCCCGGGAACTACGGACCCAGGGTGAACGATCGCATTCGAGTGCCCGAGATCCGAGTGATCGGAGCCGACGGCGGTATGTTGGGCGTCTTGAACACCGACGAGGCTCGTCGGATGGCTCGGGATTTGGACCTCGACCTGGTCGAGGTGAACCCCAAAGCCACCCCACCTGTCTGCAAGATCATGGACTTCGGCAAGTTCAAGTACGAAGAAAAGAAGAGACAAGCCGATGCCCGCAAGCGGCAGACTCAGATCGCCCTGAAAGAGATCAAGCTCCGTCCGAAGACTGACGACCACGATCTCGACTTCAAGACGAAGCACGTTCGCCGTTTCCTCGAGGAGGGCAACAAAGTGAAGATCACCGTCCGCTTCCGCGGCCGTGAGATCACCCATCCCGAGACGGCACAACGCCAAATCGACGCCATCGTCGAGGCGGTAGAGGACATAGGCGCGATCGAAACCTCCGCACGCCTGGAGGGGCGCACGATGACCGCCATCCTCGCGCCAAGAGTCAAAGTCCAGCAGACCCGAGAAGCGAAATAACTGCGTCAACCTAGGCGCTCGCGTGGGGCAGCGGGTGTGCACGCGGCTTGTGTAGCCTGTGCCCATTTGTTCATCGTAGACGTTACTTCACTGAGAACGCGATCGCGGGCTCGGTATCCGCGAAGCGCGTAGTGAGATACTGGTCGTAACCCACGTCATCGAGCATGTGTCGTCTGAAGAACGACACCACGTAGAGGTTCTGCAACCGGCTGGCTTCTGCGATCGGAAATACGTCCTCGCTACAGGTAGCGTTATAAGGCTCGATGAGGTCGTCCGCCATGAAAAGGGGCCAGCTCTCCTGTTCGATTCCCAGGTCGAGCAGCAGTTGACCGAAGGTACAGACCGCCGCGAAGTGGAAGTGGTTCGCACCGATGACGTCAACCTCGTAGACGCGGGGTGCGTTGACCATCTGCTCGAACGCGATCGCGTGATTGCCGATCGGCACGTTCACATCTTCCGTCCCGCCGATCAGCATGACCGGTACCACGACGCCAGCGAGCTGCTGTTGGCTGAAGCCGGCGAACGGCGATGGGCGATCATCGAGCTGCATCTCGCCGTCGATGACCACGGAAATCGGCGCTATGGCGGTCACTCGACGGTCTGCTGGGGCGCCTGCCCAGCCTGCGGCCATGCCGACCGCAGTCGACGCGCCGAACGAGTTACCCACGACGCCGAAGCTTTCCTCATCGATGCGCTGGTAGAAGGCGTCTTCCGGATCGCGGTTGCGCGCGACCATCCAATCGATGAGAAACGACACATCCGGCACGCGATTGGCTGCCGCTTCGTCAAAGGTGTCGGTGGGCGATGCTTGCGCGTTTCCAGTGTGTTCCGGCGACGCGACGATGAATCCATGGCTCGCGAGCGCCTCCATGAGCTCGATCGATTGGAGGTTGATTCCTTGATAACCGTGCGAGAACACGAGGAAGGTCTGATTCTCGCGGCCCGACACGGGCACATCGTCCATCGCGACCTTCGATTCGAGGCCAATGGTGGGCCCGGCCAACGGGTAGAACGTCAGCGGGCCGTCTTGCACCTGGTCGTCGTCTACCGGGTACCAGAGGTCCACGAGGATCGAGCGATCCTCCCGTGCCGCATCGACGGCGGTGAGTTGCTCGTGACCCACCGCAAACGGGCCGAGCTCGTCCGGAGCGTCGACCGACTGGTTGGAATCGTCGCAGGCGATAAGCCCTAGGATGAGAAAAGCAATCAAGGAAGCACGAGTCAATGAAATCACGTCGCGTACGAACTCCGTAACGCATGTTTCGACGGGAAAGAGGTAAACGCAAGGCTGAGATTTGGCGGCCAATGCGTCAAATCGCGTCTCCATGAGCCTGCGATTGACTCCTAACGGCCAGGCTTCTATCAAGCTAATTGCGGAGCATTCTCATGAACCGTCGGAAATTCGCCGAGCTCCATCTGGGCCTCAATCGGCGCGCCTTTCTGAAGCAGACCAGCGCAGCAGCCTTGGGAGCGTCCGCATCCAGCTTGTGGCTGCCAGGATGTGGTAGCGATGCGTCGGGCGGCGAAGAACCATTCGACCCATCGAAAGCCTGGTGGTTGCAGGGCAACTACGCGCCCGTCTTCGACGAGGTCGAAGCAAGTAATCTCCAGGTCCGAGGCTCGATCCCGGCTGCGCTCGACGGGCGCTATATCCGTAACGGCTCCAACCCGAGCAATGGTGAGTCCGCACACTGGTTCTTCGGCGACGGGATGCTTCACAGCGTCCGGCTGAGTGGTGGGCGGGCGATGGCGTATCGCAACCGGTGGGTCCGCACGGGCCAGCTCGCGAACGGTGGAGTGCTGGGCGGAATTCCCGGCGGTGCGAACAACGCATCCAACGTGAGCGCGATCTATCATGCGGGGCGGCTGCTCACTTCTGGTGAGGTCGGCCTGCCGTTCGAAATCGACCCAAGTGACTTGTCAACGATGGGCCTGTTCGACTTCGATGGTGGGCTCACGCAATCGTTTACGGCGCACCCCAAGATCGACCCGGCCACCGGTTACTTGCACTTTTTCGGCTACTGGTTTCTCGGCGAGGATTTGCTGCTGTATCACGTGGCGGACGACAACGGAGAGCTGATTTCCACGGAGCGTGTGCCCGTCGGCCAGACGACGATGATTCACTCGTTTGCCATCACCGAGCAAGACGCGGTGTTCTGGGAGGCGCCAGTCCTCTTCGATATCGACGCTGCGATCGGGGGCGAGGCCGTACCGTTCAGGTGGGACCCGAGTTACGGGGCGCGTATCGGAGTCATGCCCCTTGGTGGTCCGGTCGGAGACATCCGATGGGTCGAGGTCGATCCGTTTTACGTATTTCACGAGGTGAATGCCTATCGCTCGGGCGACGACGTGATCGTCGACGTGTGTTGGCACCCAGACATGTTCAACGGCGCGGATTTGGGCGACAGCTCGGGCGGCGCCGTCAAGCGCTGGAGGATCAACACGGCGGGCACGGAGCTGACCTACAGCGAGGAAGTAGTCGCCGACCGTCTGTTCGAGCTCGCGAGCCACGACCGCCGGTTTACCGGCCGACAACATCGCCATGGTTGGTTCGCCGTTACGCGTGATCGGCCGGAGACTGTCGACTTTGCGGGCGTCGGCCACATCGACTATCAAACCGGTGTCGCCTCCGAGTGGGACCCGGGAATCACACGTCACGCCGGAGAGGCGTTCTTCGTGCCGGGTGATTCGGGCGACGCGGAGGGCTGGCTCCTCAGCTTCGTCTACGACCACGTCGCTCAACAAAGCGTGCTTGCCATCTTGGATGCCCAGGACGTGGCCTCCGGCCCCGTTGCCGAGGTGGTCATGCCGCAACGGGTTCCGTACGGGTTTCACGGAGTCTGGATCCCCGAATGAGCTACCCTCGCGCACTTCCCGAACGGAGGCGCTTGTCGCGGCGATCAGCTTCTGACAGATTCCGCGGGGAATTGTGGACCCCGTCACATCAAAGGCGATTGACCTTGTCGAGGTCGCCTACGACGTGGAGAAGTCGGAGGCCGATTGGCTTCCGGACTTGCTCGACGCGGGGGTGCCGCTGCTCGATCATGGCCTCGGGATTGTCGCGACGAGGTTCGAACGTCCACCCCACGGCGCCGGGGCGGACCTCGTTCTGAGGGACGTCTGCGCCAAGTCGCTTCCAACGGGCATGTGGGCGCGACTTGAGGCTGCCCGGAGCGTCCTGTCCGCTGATGCCCTACGGGCACTCACTTCTGCGGGCCATGCGGGCACCTGGACCGACGTCGCCCAAGACTACCCTGAGGACTGCCAGCGCTTCCTCGACGAGCTTGGGTGTCCAGACATGCTCGGCTTGGTGGCCTCGGACCCCTGGGGCCTCGGCATTCACCTGAGCGCCCCGTTACCGGAGGCCATGCGGCTCACCACGAGGTCGCGGTTGCGCTGGCAGATGCTAGGCGCCCACATCGCCGCCGCCCACCGTCTTCGCGGTACGCTGGCTGACAGCTCCGAGCCTCGGCGCACCGCACCGACCGACCTTCCCCACGGAGCAGAAGCGGTGCTCGATGCCAAAGGCTTTCGCATCGTCGACTCCGTGGGGCAGGCCCAAAAGCCCAACGCTTCGGAACTCCTTCGCAGGGCTGCGCGGCGCGTAGACAAAGCGCGCGGAAAGCTGCGCAAAGAAGATCCCCAGAAAGCCCTCGAAATGTGGAAGGCATTGGTACACGGTCGTTGGAGCATGATCGACTGGTTCGACACCGATGGACGGCGCTTCGTGCTCGCGAGACCCAACCCGCCGAAGGTCTTCGACCCGCGCGGGCTGAGCGAGCAGGAGTGCCAGGTCGTCACCTATGTCCTCCTCGGAGAGTCCAATAAGCTCATCGCCTATCGTCTCGGCCTTTCGCAAGGGCGAGTTTCAGGATTGCTGAAGTCCGCGATGCACAAGCTGGGTGCGAAGAACAAGGCGCAGCTCGTTCGACAGCTCAGGCCGCTCGGTATTCCGACGGCAGCAGCTTAGTCGTCGAGGGCTCCAAGCGCGTGCCGCTTCGCATCGCGCGGTTAACCGGTGATCCGGTGCCGCTGGCACTGTAAACTCCCCCTGCTTGACTCCCTCACCCCACGCGCTAAACCGCTCGCTCTCCGCTCCCCCGCCGCGGGTGCCGCTGGTTTGGGAGCTTCAAGCGAGGACAGTCACATGCCTAAAATGAAGACTAAGCGTGCTGCCGCCAAGCGGTTCAAAGCGACCGGGGGCGGGCGGATCCGCCGTTCCTCGGCCGGGAAGCAGCACTTGATGCGTGGCAAGTCCGCGAACCGACTTCGGAAGCTCAAGAAGAACTCCATGGTCGACCCGAGCGACGAGCCTCGGATCCGGCGTTTGCTTCCTTACGAGCTTTGAGACTTCTTAGGAGGACGCCATGCCTAGAGTGAGACGAGGGTTCAAAGCCCGCCGGCGCCGCAAGCGCTTACTCAAGCACGCCAAGGGTTACTACGGCGCACGCCGCAAGGCTTTCCACGTCGCGATCGAGCAGGTCCACAACGCGTGGGAAGACGCCTATCGGCATCGCCGCACCAAGAAGCGCGAGTATCGTCGTCTTTGGATCGCACGCATCAATGCAGCCGCACGCACCAACGGCCTGAACTACAGCAAGCTCATCGCCGGTCTGAAGCGCTCTGGGATCGAGCTCGATCGCAAGATCCTAGCGGAGATCGCCGTCGCCGATCCCGGCGGATTCAAAGCAGTCGTCGACGCCATCGAGTAGATCAATCTGGCACGCGATGGCAGAGCCTGATGCGGTTCAGACATTCGAAGACGGACTCACCAAAATCCGTGGCGCCTACGAGCAGGCGCTTCGCGACGCGACCGACGAGCCCGAGCTTCGGCTAGTCAACGGCCGTTACGTAGGTCCGCAAGGCGAGCTCACCAAGCTGCTCAAGCTCATGCCTAAGCTCCCGGGCGACCGACGACGCGAGCTCGGCCAGCGCGCGAACGCGCTCAAGCAAGAGATCCAAACGACTTTCGATGTCGTACTCGACGGCATCCACCGGCGCGCCCGCGACGCCGAGCTCACGGGTCCCTCTTTGGACGTGACGTTGCCGGGGCGCTGGCCGATGCCAGGCCGGCTTCATCCGATCACACGCATTCGCAACGAGGTCCTCGAGATCTTGGTCTCGTTGGGTTTCGATGTCGCCGACGGGCCGGAGATCGAGCTCTACGAGAACTGCTTCGACAAGCTCGGCTTTCCGCCGGACCATCCTGCAACCGACGAGCATGACACCTTTTTCATCGAAGGAGGCAAACCGTCGGGGCCGCACAGCGTTCTCCTGAGAACCCAGACGTCGACGATTCAGGTGCGCGAGATGAGTCGGCGCGAGCCCCCTCTGGCCATCGTGTCGCCGGGCGCTGTGTATCGGCGCGACGACGACGCCACTCACTCACCGATGTTTTTCCAGCTCGAGGGCTTCCTCGTCGACACCGACGTCACCTTCGCTGAGCTCAAGGGCGTGCTGACTCTCTTCCTGAGGCGTCTCTTCGACGAGCACGTGGCCGTTCGTTTTCGTGCGAGTTACTTTCCGTTCGTCGAACCGGGCGGCGAGGTGGACATGAGCTGCGTCTTCTGCCGCGCTTGGGAGGGCGACAAAGAGCGAACGACGGCGTGCCGTGTATGTAAGGGCAACGGTTGGATGGAAATACTCGGTTGCGGAATGATCCACCCCGTCGTGTTCGAGAACGTGGGATACGATCCTGAGAAGTACACCGGTTTCGCCTTCGGCATGGGGCTCGACCGTATTGCGATGCTCAAGTACGGCATTCCAAACATCAAGCTTCTCTACGACAACGACGTGCGCTTCTTGTCTCAGTTTTAGGAACCACGATGCTGACTTCATTCCGCTGGTTGCAAGAGCTCTGCCCCATCGAGGCCGACGTGCGCGAAGTGGCTCATCGCATCACGCAAGCAGGCTTGGAGGTCGAAGCGATCGAAGAGAAGGGCGCGAACCTTTCAGGCCTAGTCGTTGCCGAGGTGCGTACTCGAGCCCCGCATCCCAAGCGCGACAAGCTCACGCTCGTCACCGTGTTCGATGGCGAAGCAGAGCATGAAGTGGTGTGCGGCGCTCCGAACGTCCCCGAGCCGGGGGGGCGCATCCTGTTTGCGCGTCCAGGCACGATTCTTCCAAACGGTCTTCGCATCGAGCCGCGCAAGATCGGAGGCGTCGAGTCGTCGGGCATGATCTGCAGCGAAGCCGAGCTCGAGGTCGGCGCGGATGCGGAAGGGATCTTCATCGTGGACGCGGAGAACGAGGCTCTGCCGGGCGATGAAGTCGCAGACGCCCTCGATCTCCACGACTTCATCCTCGACATTGGTCTGACTCCGAACCGGCCAGATTGCCTCGGTCACGTCGGGATCGCCCGCGAGGTTGGCGTCCTCTTTGGTAAGCGGTGCGAGCCCCGCAGGGCCGCGGGTCCACGGCGAACCTTCGCCGCTGGAGCGTCCTTCCAGGCGGACCAACCGACGACCGATCTCGTCCCGTCGTGGGACGGGGAAAGTGAGCCGGTGGATGCACCCGCCCTTCCGAGTATCTCGATCGAGATCGCCGATGGGGATCGTTGTCCTCGGTACGGCGCGGCGCTCGTTTCCGGCGTCCGGGTAGGGCCGTCTCCGTTCTGGCTTCGATACCGCCTCCACAACCTTGGTCTTCGCACGCTCTCGAACGTGGTCGACGCGACAAACCTGATCTTGCTCGAGTGGGGACACCCGATTCACGGTTTCGACCTCAACCGACTTAGAGGCTCCAAAGTTGTCGTTCGACTCGCGAGAAAGGGCGAGACGATGGCGACGCTCGACGGGATACAACGCACCTTCACGGCCGACGATCTGTTGATCTGCGATGGGGAAGGGCCCGTCGCCGTTGCAGGCGTGATGGGCGGAGCCGATAGCGAGATTCGAGACGACACCAAGGACATCCTGATCGAGTGCGCCTACTTCGCCCCGAGGTCAATTCGTCGAACGTCTCGTCGGCTGGGCCTCCAAACCGACTCGAGTCATCGCTTCGAACGGGGCGTCGATCCCGAAGCCGTACCTCGGGTGTTGGCCAGTGCGGCTTCACTCATCGCCGAGCTCGGCGAAGGGGCCTCCGCGACGACTGCCATCGACCGCGTCGCCATGGCCTATTCACCAAAGTCGATCTCGTTTCGCCCGGCGAGGGCCGCAGGGCTTCTCGGGACACCGATCGAAACGGAAGAGAGCCAACGGATCCTGGAGGCATTGGGCTGTCGTCTCATCGAAAAGACCGATAGCGCCTTCACGCTCGAGGCCCCGAGCTGGCGACCCGACCTCGGTCGCGAGGTCGATCTCATCGAGGAAGTGGCCCGCGTCCGAGGGTACGACGAGATCCCGACCGCCGTGCCACGGGTTCGTCCATCGGAATCGGGCACGCCCGAGGTGCTTCGTTTCATTTCGGCCCTGCGCACCGCTGCCGTCACCGCGGGCCTCTACGAAGCCGTGAATTACGCGTTTTTATCGGTCGAAGAGCTCCAAAAGGCGCGCGTCTCCACCGATGTGGTCGCCCTTGCCAACCCACTGTCCGAGGACCGCTCGGCGATGCGCACGTCGTTGATGCCCGGTCTGACCGGTGCGGCGACTCGAGCACAGCGTCACGGTGCTACCGAGGTTCGCCTCTTCGAGCTCGCGCGCACGTTCCATCCGAGCGACGACATCCTGCCACGCGAGGACACCACGCTGGCCATCGTCCTGGCGGGGGACCGTTCGGGTTGGATCGGGGGCGATCGACCGTTCGACTTCTATGACGGCAGGGGCTTGGTGGAAGCGATCTTGGATCGGGTGATCGGACAGCGCTCCGACTTCACGCCAGGCGAAGTCCCTGAATTCATGCACCCCAAGCGCTCGGCGATCGTTTCGCTCGCCGCAAGGGAGGTCGGGTTCGTCGGGGAAATCCACCCCGATGTCGGAGATGCTCTCGAGCTTCATGGCCGCGTGGTCTACGCCGAGATCGACGTCGCCGCGCTCCATGTCGTCACCGAAGAGCTCGGTACTCCGCAGGGGCACGCGCTCCCGAAGTTCCCTGCCGTCACCCGCGACATCGCCATGCTCGTGCGCGAAGAGTTCACCGCGGGCGAGATTGCAACGGCGTTGTCAGAGGCTTCTGGAGGCCTGGCGGAGTCGGTCCACCTGTTCGACCTCTACCGGGGTGACCAAATCCCCGAGGGCCAACGCAGTCTCGCCTTTCGAGTGACTTACCGAGACCCCGAAAGCACATTAACCGATAAGCGGGTGGACAAGGCCCATGCCAAGGTCGCGGAGGTCGCCCGCGATCGCTTTCAAGCCACCATCCGCTAAGGGGATTACGGCATCGGTTAGGAAGCGTACTTTTCTTCGGTCGAAATCATCGCCAAACCCTTGAGATTCAAACCCATTTATGGTTCTCTGGCGCTGACCGGGGTGTTTGGAGGAAGAAACGGAATGACCAAAGCCGAAATCATCGATGCCGTCTATGAGAAGGTCGGGGGCTTCTCGAAGAAAGAGGCAGCGGAGGTCGTCGAAGCCGTATTTGACACGATGAAAGACGTGCTTGCTGAAGGGGAGAAGATCAAGATTTCCGGCTTCGGAAATTTCGTGGTGCGCGCAAAAAAAGAGCGTATCGGCCGAAACCCACAGACGGGCGCTCCGATCCCGATCAGCGCGCGGCGAGTCTTGACCTTCAAGCCCAGCCAAGTCCTTAAAACTGTGCTCAATCCGCACCGCACCAGAGAAGAAGAGGAAGCGGATGCACGTGGTAGCTCATACTGAGTGGGTCTCATGACACGGCGCACGCAACTGCCCGACAAGCTGTTCTTCAAGATCGGCGAGGTCGCAAACATCGTAGGGGTCAAGCCGCACGCACTGCGTTATTGGGAGACGGAGTTTCCGGCTCTGCGCCCCAAGAAGACGCGGGGCGCGCATCGACAATACAGCCGCAGAGACGTCGAGCTCGCAATGCTGATTCGCCAGCTGCTTCACGACGAAGGCTACACCATTCCCGGCGCCCGAAAGCGAATTCGAGATCTCGGGCGGCACCAGCGAAGCAGTCCGCCCGAGCCACGGGCAGCACGCGAGGTGGCGCTTCGAGCCGAGCTTCTGGGCTTGCGCCAGCAGCTGTCCGACCTGCTCGATCAGTGCCAGGCCCCGGAGCAGCAACCGGCCGGGTCGGAGCCTGTCCAGGTGACGGTTCACAAAGTCGTGCCGGTCACTGCACAACGCAGCCCAGAGCCCTGACAGGTTTTGGTTTGCTTCCGAAGCGTCCTGGGTTAGAGTCGCCCGCCCTCGCGAACGAGGGTGGACGGGGCGTAGCGCAGCTTGGTAGCGCACCTCACTGGGGGTGAGGGGGTCGCTGGTTCAAATCCAGTCGCCCCGACCATGGACGGACCGGAGGGCGAAAGCCCGCCGGCCTCCCCTCAATAACACCCACCCCCCACCCCGCATGTTTGCTTGATGGGGGCTTCCGCGATAGTCCGAGGAAGGCATGTCCGACCGGCCACTTTTGTTGGTGTCCAATGACGATGGGGTCGAGGCGCCGGGCAACATCGCGTTGCGCGAAGCTTTGGCAACGTTCGCGGACGTCTACACCGTGGCGCCGGAGACGGAGCAAAGCGCGAAGAGTCACTCGATTACCCTTCACCACCCACTTCGATTTCGCCAAGTCGACGAGCGCGTCTGGGCCGTCGACGGCACACCCGCCGACTGCGTCTACGTTGCGTTCTTTTTGAAAGACCTGCTTCCACGGCGGCCCGATTTGGTGGTCTCCGGGATCAACCACGGCCCGAACCTCGGCAACGACGTTCACTACTCCGGGACAGTAGCTGCAGCACGTGAGGGCGCGCTTCGGGGTGTGCCGTCCCTTGCTCTCTCCAACGTGTCGTCGGACATGGAAGGCGCGGCGCAGTACGCCAAGCGATTCTGCAAGCAGCTGCTCGAGCTCACGGCACCGGAGGGGCAAGCGGTCTTGCTGAACATCAACTTCCCCGCGCGGCCGCCGAAAGGCGTTTGGGCGACCAGACTCGGATTCCGTCTCTACTCGGACGATGTCGAAGTGCGCGACGATCCCCGCGGTCGGCACTATCTGTGGATCGGCGGCCCCGGCAAAGTGGCGAGCGAACCGGTTGAGGGCGCCGACACCGAGGCGCTCGACGAAGGATACATTTCGGTGACCCCATTGAGCATCGAAGCTACGCAGCCCGACCACTTCGGCGTAGCGGCGTACATCGCAGGCCCAACGCACGAACGGTGAGAGGATGAGTGATAACCGAATCGACTACCTACGCTCGCGTATTCGAGACGTCCCCGATTTCCCCAAGGAGGGCATCCTCTTCAAGGACATCACGCCGCTCCTCGCGGACGTTGAAGCCTTTCGAACAAGCATCGACCTGATTGCCGAGCGATTGGACGGAGAACACTTGGACGTGGTCATCGGGATCGAGTCACGCGGGTTCATGTTTGGCGCCGCGCTTGCGGACAAGCTTGGCGTTGGGTTCGTGCCTGTCCGCAAGCCCGGGAAGCTGCCTGCCGCGACCTATCGCGCCGAATACGAGCTCGAATACGGAACCGACGCTCTCGAAATTCACCAAGACGCCCTCCGTGCGGGTCAGCGGGTCGTCATCGTCGACGATCTGATTGCGACAGGCGGCACCGCGAAAGCCACCGGCGATTTGGTCGAACGGTGCGGCGCCGAAGTGGCCTCTTTCGTCTTCTTGATCAACCTTCGCTTTCTCAAAGGCGAAGACAAGCTCGCCGGCTATCGAGTGATTTCCCTCCTCGACTACAAATAGAAGGGACAGTCCCCCTTCTCTAGAACCAGTCGGGTTGGGCTTTCAGGTAGGAGTCCTCGGCGGTGCGGCAGAGCTCAGCGAGAACCGCGATCCTCGGGACCTCGGTGCGAATCCAATACTGGGCGGCGGCCTCCATCCCGTGAAGGCGCGCTTGCTGGGTTGGTTCATCTTGGAAGCGTGTCCGCGCCACTGCGGCCATCCGAAGCCACTGCCACGCCACCACCAAGGTCGCCATCATGTCGAGGTAATCCCAGCTGTGACCGAGCATGCCATCGGTATCACCAGCCATTCCACGCTGCGCGAGCTCCATCGTGACCGACACCACCGTATCAGTCGCTTGCACCACTGCGTCGCAGAGCTCCGCATCACACCCCGCGGCTCTGGCCTCCTCTACCGCGAGTGCGATCTCTTCGCCAAGCGCGCGTAGAGGCGCGCCTCCCTTGGCGACGACCTTGCGTCCGAGGAGATCCATGCTTTGAATGCCAGACGTTCCCTCGTGCAGGGTGTTGAGCTTCTGGTCTCGCATGTACGCTTCGGGCAAGTATTCGCTCGTGTACCCGTAGCCCCCGTGGATCTGAATCGCCAGTGCGTTCGCTTCGAAGCCGCGTTCGGCCGGGAAGGTTTTGGCGATGGGCGTCAACAGATCCAGCAGCAGATGTGCGCGCTCCCGCTCGGACTCAGGACCATGGTTTGCTATGTCGGCGTAGCGGGCGGCCGTCCCGAGCAGCGCGAAGCTTCCTTCGACGATTGCCTTTTGGCGCAAGAGCATTCGACGGACGTCGGCGTGCTCGACGATCGGGACTTGGTCGGCCCCGCGATCTCCGAGTCGACGCCCTTGTCTGCGCTCGAGCGCATAGCTGCGCGCCTCATGATAAGCCGCGGACGCAGTCGCAGCCCCATTGACCCCTATCATGATACGAGCCTCATTCATCATCTGAAACATGTAGCGAAGCCCCTGATTCGGTTCTCCCACCAACCAACCGTGGCAGTCGCCGACATCGCCGAACTCGAGAGCCAAGCTCGGCAAACCTCTCCATCCAATCTTGTGAATGAGCCCCGCGACGGTGACGTCGTTCGGTACCAACTCGCCGTTCTTTGGCCGGAGCCGCGGGATCGCGAAGAGCGAAATCCCCTTAGTACCCGACGGAGCGCCTTTGATGCGCGCTAGGGTGAGGTTGACGACGTTTTCCGTGACGCTGTGATCCGCGCCGGAGATGAAGATCTTGCTGCCCTTGATCAAGTAGTAATCGTCGTCGGTCGGGGTTGCGGTGGTGGTGAGGTCAGCCAGGCTGCTTCCCGCATGAGGCTCGGTCAGCGCCATCGTGCCCGTCCACTCGCCCTCGTACATCGGTTTCATAAACCGCGCCTTGACCTCGTCGCTTCCGAAGGCCTCGATCAGATGTGCAGCGCCGAGCGTCAAGCCAATGTACCCGTATGCGCTGAGATTCGCTGCCATCAGGTATGCGGTGGCCATCGTGTGCATCAACATGGGGATCTGTTGGCCACCCACGGCTTCAGGACGTGTCCCCGTCAGAACGCCGACCTCCACCATCTTCCGCCACAGATTCGGAAGCGCTGGGTGCGTGACGATCCGACCCTCGCGAAACTCCGGTAGTTCTTCGTCCATCGGCTTGTAGGTCGGTAGCAGGTCCTGTCGGGCGAGACGCCGAATGCTGTCGAGAAACAGGTCGAAGGTCTCTTTCGAGTGGTGTTCGTACGCCTCGAGCTCACACAGCGACTCTGCATCCAACACATCGTACAGTAGAAAATCGATCAGACCGTCATCGATGAGCGGATTGGTCTGCGCTGACATCTCAGCCCAGTTGGTCCGTTGAACGCAGTTGTTGTGCGAGGTTACGCGCACGCGCCACCAACGCGTCCAGCTCGCCGGAGAGCCAACGGTCTCGAATTTTCGCAACCAAAAGTTGCCGCTTTTGGTCGAGTCGATGGTGGAGCTCGATGAAACCCGTCCACTCGGACATCGATGCCTCTCGTTTGGCTCGGTCGATGTCGCCGCTACGAAGCGACACTTGAACTCGCCCGCCCCGCTGTTCCATCGAGACTTCGAAGGCGTTTTCGATTTCACGCATCAGCACGTGGATGTCGTTGAGATCACCCAGCAGGTCTTGGAGTTGCTTGCTGTGCTTCACCACCTGTTGCGCCTCGTTCACATAGGGGCGCAAGGGCTCGAGCAGATAGCGCAAGCGCTTGGCCGATATGCGGCTTTCGTGGAGTCTTGTCGTGTCGCACATGCTGGCGACCTGTCCGAGAGTGACCAACAGGTCGGTGGCGTGCGCCTCCGTCAGGTTCGCGACGCAGCGCATGAAGCTCGCAGGCGGATGTTCCGAGAGAAGGTTTGTTTCGCTCCGCATGATGGCCAGCCTGTCCTGGAGCTTGTCGGCAGTGCGTCGAAAAGAAGCTCGAATTTGAGCATCCAGATCGTCGGAACATCGTCGGCGTCGTTCGAGGAGCACAGCTGACAGCCAATTGAGCCCCGCGAGATGCTCGGGGCGCAGGGTCGGCTGTTGTTTGGTGAGCCATGCAAGCGCGACCTCGGCTTCACGGCCGGCCCCCGTGGCGCGCTGGATCTTCCTCAGGTTGCGTCGATGCTTGGGACCCACGGCGCCTTCGAGTTGTGGTCTGTAGGCTCGGAGCACGCTCCGCAGTCGTCGAATCGCGACTCGAAAATCATGAAGCGCTTCGCGATCGAGGTGATCGTCGAGCCTCCGCTCCGCGGCCACTGCCGCGTTCAGGCCTTTGAGTGCGAGCCGGCGTGCCGCTTCCTCGTCGCTCCGCCACAAGAGGTCGTCGGGCAATCCGCTCCGCCGCCGGGGCTTCGGCTCGCGATCGGCCGACGGAAGCTTCGCGATCTTCGAAGTCGACTCAGCCTCCCGCGCTTGCGAACGCATGGAGACTGTGGTGACGGGGGTCGGATACAGTGGCTTGCCGGAGATGGGCGCCTCCCGGGGGTGAGTTGATACTCGTAGTACAGAACGGCGTCGCAGGTCAACCGGCCGTCGCCTTCCGTGCGCCGCGTGCTATACGCTGCCCCCTAAGCCCTCGTAGCTCAGTAGGATAGAGCAGTGGTTTCCTAAACCGAAGGTCGGTGGTTCGAATCCTCCCGGGGGCGCCGCCGCGCATTGAATCGCGCGCGATCCGCTCGGCAATCTTTGCTATTTTGAAACACGAACGCGGTTCACTTCTCGTGCCGATCGCGCTATATGAGGCTTCGACGGATGCGGACGCTTGTCTTAGACCAAGGCTATCAACCTCACCGAGTCATCACGTGGCAGCGCGCTGTCTGCATGATTTTCGACGGCAAAGTCGAGGTGGTCGAAGAATACGACGAAGACGTCCGTTCGGTCAGCATCACCATCAAAATGCCCGCAGTCGTTCGACTGCTTCGCGCGCTCGTCGGCCGCAAGCGTGCCATCAAGTTCTCGCGCATCAATGTGGCCATGCGCGACGACTTTCGTTGTCAGTATTGCGGTGACCGTCACCGCCTCCGCGGTCTCACCTACGACCACGTGATTCCGAAGTCCCAGGGTGGCAAGACCAACTGGGAGAACATCGTCATGGCTTGCTACCGTTGCAACGAAAAGAAGGGTAGCCGGGTACCTGAGCAGATCGGCCTGCGGCTCCGCCGAACTCCCGTGAAGCCCAAGTGGCTGCCCGTCGTGGCCTTCCGCGTCGATCCCGCCAGCTCTATCCCCGAAGCGTGGGCAAACTGGGTGTACTGGCACGGCCGTCTCGACAGCGATCCTTAGCAGCCCGCATCAACTCAACTCGCCCGGAGCACGCGCCGCATCCGCTCGCCGATGAACTCGCGAACGATCGGATCCTGGGAGTCGAGGAAGCTCTGAGGGGAGCCGGTCGCAACGACCTTGCCGTCGTGAATGAGGGCGAGCCTGTCGCTGATCGCGAAGGCAGCCTTGAGGTTGTGGGTCACCACCACCGAAGTCACATCGAGCCTCTTCTGCAGACCCAGCAGTAGTCGGTTCACCCGGGTCACGTTGATGGGATCCAAACCCTCCGCAGGCTCGTCGTAGAACACGATCTGGGGCCGCACTGCGACCGCGCGCGCCAACGCCACCCGTTTGCGCATGCCCCCGGAGAGGTCTGCGGGCCACATCGCTTCGATCCCTGGAAGCCCCACCAGGGTCAAAGTCTCGTCCACGCACTTCCCGATCTCCCCCTCCGTCATGTCGGTCTGCTCTCTGAGCGCATACGCCACGTTTTCGTAGACATTGAGAGAATCGAACAACGCAGATTCCTGGAACAGCATGCCGATACGCCGCCGGATCCGCATCCATTCCTTTTCCGATGCGCCAGTCACGACCTCGTCGTCGAACCGAATCGTGCCCGCATCCACCTCGATGAGCCCCATCAAGGCCTTCAACAAGATGCTCTTGCCGGACCCAGATTCGCCGATGATGGTGACCACCTCTCTTTCGAAGATGTCGAAATCCAGTTCGTCGAGCACCACGTTGCGAGCGAAGGCTTTCCGTACGCCGCGTACTTCGAAGAGGGCCATGGCTCGGGCAGCTCAGCTTTCTCTCGGCGCCCAGGAGTTGCAGTACCCGGCGGGATTGATCGGACCTTGGACCAAGGTGCAGGCTCCACACTCGTTCTTGCTAGTAGCTCTGTAGAACTGACAATTCGCACAGCTCTTGGCCTCGCCGTGCGGCGAGCGGTCTTGATACTCGAGGGCGGTTCGCAGTTGCTCGGCTGCCGTGCTCAGTCCGCTCGTGTCCTTGCAGTGGAGCTCTTTTTTCGAGCAGCTCGAGAGCAGACCAGGTGCAGAGGCGATCAACGCGAGGTGCGCCCCCCCTCGAATCAGGTGGAGCAATTCGCGTCTCGACAGTGTCATCGTCTTCTTCATGATCGCTCCAATGCGGGACTTCAGCCGCCCTTATACTACAGGCTGCGCGGAACTCCACGGAACCCCCGCAAAGCGACTTCATCACGGCGGGCTGGCGCTCGGTCAGCGCACGGCGCCCATCATTTCGAGGAACTCCTCGCTTTCTACCAGGCCGGTGATCCGCGAAGCCTCGGAGCCGTCGCTGTTGTGTAGCACCACGAACGGAAGCCCGGGTTGCTCGTACGACTTGAGCAATGCCCATTTTTCATCGGTCGCTTTGTCGGCGCTCAGGTCGACCCGAACCGCCACGAATCTCTGCGCTTCGGCGACGACTCGCGGGTCGCTCAGCAGATCTTGTTCGATCTCGAGACACGCGCCGCACCAATCGGCACCGAAATCGACCAGCATCGGGCGTTGCTCGGAGAGCGCAGTTTCCTTGCCCGTCCCGTAGTCCTCCACCCATGCGATGTGACTACCCGCGGGCAGTGCTTCGGCCCATCCAACGATCCCCAGCAGACCGGCGACGCAGGCGGCAACCCCGAGGCCTTTCCGTATCCGGGTCCCCCAAGGGCCGCCTTGGAACGACAAGTGAATGGCTCCCGCAGCGATGCCCCCTGCGACTAAGCCGAGCGCAATCGCAAGCCACGTGCCGTCGCGCACCGCCGGGCGCGGGTATGGGAGAATGCTGCGCACGTAGTAAAGCGCAAGCGCGAGCATCGCGATCCCGAAAATACTCTTGGTCCATTCCACCCACCGGCCTGACTTTGGAAGGGTGATCGCGAAGGTGCCAACGAACCAAAAGAGAACGCCAATACCGATGGCGTATGTGAAGAGTGCGAGGGCGCCAAACCCCACGTGACCGGTCGTGGCGACCCACGTCAAAAGCACCGCCAGGACAGGACCTGTGCAAGGCGCAGCGATCAACCCGTTGACGAACCCGAGCACGAACGCTCCGCGGACCCCGAAGCCGCCCGCTTGCGCAAGACGGTTTTGCAGCCCCGCCGGCAGCGCCACATCGAAAAGACCGAACATGCTGAACGCCATCGAGGCGAAGAGCGCGGCTAGCGCACCGACCACCCAAGGACTTGCGAGCGCGCTCCCGAACGCGCCTCCAGTCAGAGCGGAGATGATGCCGAGGGGAGTGAACAGCGCTGCGATACCCAGCACGAAGGATGTAGACAACACCGCGGCTCTCGGGCGGCTGTCCGCCTGCCTAGCCCCGAAGACGCTGACCGTGATCGCGATCATCGGGTACACGCACGGAGTCAGCGAGGTCGCCAGTCCTGCTACGAAGATCAGCCCTAAGGCCCCAGTGTAGCTCCCGCCTTGCAGGGCATCCGCGAAGGGCGCCATCAGGTCCGAGAGCGTATCGGCGGACGCTTGCAGTCCCGGCATGAAACCCGCGACGAACGCCGCAGTACCAACCCAAGCAGTCCTACGCATGGCCCCAATATGGTGCTCGTTTGGTTGACCGTCCATGAACCGGGGACGTAGCCTCTCGCTGGGAAGCACTTTGCCGCTACTTTTTTTGCTGTTCATCGCTTTCGCGACCGGGGCCCTCGCCGCCCATGCAGGTCGCGAGGAAGTCCGTCATAGCGCCGACCCGATGTGGCGGATGGAGGCGTTCTTGGCATACGCGCTCTTCGTGGGATTCCTTCTGATCCCGACGGCTTTCTACTTCTACGTGTTTCATGGCGATTGGTTTCTCTTCTACGGAGTCGATACCGGTCGCGCCCCTTGGGCATGGGGCATTTTGGTACTGGTCGCTGTGGCCGGCGTAGCGGCGCTCGGATTCCGCCTCAGCGCTGCTTTGTGTCGCGTCGACCGCGAGGTAGCGGTTCGCCGCATTGCGGGCGCGGCACTCTTCGTTGCGCTCGGTGTTTGGCCGCTGGCTTGGGGGCGACTGTCGCTCGTCGGCTCGTACCGAGAGTTCACGCGGGACTACGGTTTGACCGGTTACTTCTCTAGTGCCGCCTTCTATTCAGGCCTAGTGATGCTGATTCTGCTGAGCGCCTCGTTCGTCTGGGTGGTCTATCGCATCGACGATCACACGCATGGCAAGACGTAGCGGCGCCCGCTATGGTCGCGTGATCAACCCCATGTGCTCCCGCAGGTGCATCGCGGCAGCCGACGCCCAAAAGCTCAACGCCTCTCGATATGCAGGGTGATCGTGCAGCGCCGTTCCCTCTGCCCCACGTTCGGGCGCAATCCGGCTTTGGAGGTCTTGCACGAGCGGCTCGAGCTCGTCGCAAAGCAGTAGAGCCACTCTCGTCGCCGTTCGCCGCGCCGCCTTGACCCAGCGCTCGAACTTGACGCGCCGGGCTTCCGCGTACGCGAGCGCCGTTTCGCGTACGTGCCTGCGATCGCGTCTAGGGATCGCCCGCTGTAGGCGGCGGGTTTGCTCGTCGAGAAACTCCTCGCTCGTCAGACCTATCCCGAAGTCTGGTTTTACGGTGCGCGCAGCCGAAGCTAGAAGAACGTCCAGCTCCCGCGGGGTGAGCTTCTCGATCGCGTGGTAGCCGCGGGCGATTTGTGTCAGAGGCTGCGCCAACAGGAATGTCTGGCTGCCCGGACTCTTCTCCATGATGGTGGCCGGCACCAGAAGTGCCGGTTGGGCGCCAAACTCGACGGTAATCCCGCGATTGCGGACGCGGTGGAGAAACAGATCGAAACCTCGAACATCCAATGTGGCCGCAATCCGGTTGGCGATTTCGCGCAACGGGTGGTTGGCCTCGGTCGCAAGACGATCACGGGTAGCGAGACCGTAGCTTTCGAGCTCGGGAGGATAGAGCTTGGCGAGCGCCGGGCTCAGTGCGGCGAGCAAAGCGCCCGCCGCCTCGTCTTCGGCGCGCGGCGTGCCCAGCTGGTCCAAGACTTGCCCTCGTAGCGACTTCGGACGTGCGCGAGCTGGAGCTCCCGAAGCTGACGCAATGCGTTGTCGATCCTCTTCATCGTCGACCCCGAATAAGCGCAGCGGCAACGACGCGATCCGAGCCTCCTGCACGCGGCCTTGCGACTCGTATGTGAGCGCAAGCTCCCGCCATATGTCTTCGCGCAACGGATCTACGGTCAACACCTCTTGCAGATGGCCGACGGCCCCCGTGCTGTCGCCTCGCTTTCGAAGCCTCACCGCAAGCTCTCGTCGTAGGTCTGGGCTCGAGACGCCCTCCTCGAGCGCCGACGAGAGTGCCCTGATCGCGGCCGCCTCGTCCCCGCAATGGTCGGACAGGATGCGCGCAATCTCGAGCACCGTCGTCACGCGGTCGGGCTCGTCACTCGCCTCGTAACGACCAAGCGCATCCGCGTAGGCCCTCCAGTCGTCGATCGTGGTACAAAGCGGCTCGAGTTGAAACGCGGCTTTGCTGCGCGGACCGTCGAGCTCGACCGCACTCGCGAGCGCCTCGCGCGCTCGGGCCGCGTTGCCAGTCGCGTTTTCCAACTGGCCAAGGCGCACCAGCGTGTGCGCATGATCGGCCTGGCCTTCGTTGATCTCCAGTAGATGGCGCGTCACTTGAAGCGCCTCGGGGACTTGTCCGAGCTGCTCGTGCACTAGCGAAAGTTCCTGTAGAGCAGGGGCGTGAGCGGGATCGGAGGCCAGCACCGAGTCGACGTGTCGGAAGGCTTTTTCGGGCATGCCGAGGCGCTCACGATAGAGTTGAGCTAGCTCGAGTTGCACCCGCTGGAGCTGGTCGCTCTCAGGGGCTGCGGCCAGGAGTTGTTCCATCGTAGCGGCAGCCTCGTGCCAGGACTCGTTCGATCGAAAGAGAAGAGACAATCGTTCGAGCGCGTCCAAGTGGCGTGGCTCGACTTTGAGCACCCTCTGCAGCGTGCGGATCGCACCTGCGACTTCTCCGAGGTCTCGGCTTTGAATCCGCGAGACCTCGAGCCAGAGCGCGCTTGCCCGATCGACCGAGCCGGCGCTCGAAGCGGCCTGCGACAAACGGTCGACCAACGCCGCCCAGTTCGCATCGACGGTGAGAACATCGATCAAACCCTCGGCCGCACGCTCCGAGTCGGGCCACAGCTCTAGCGCACGCTCGAAATCGCCGCGTGCACCATCGTGGTCGCCTGCTCGTTCGAGGCGAACGACTGCGCTTTGGACGTATAAGTCCGAAGCCGCCTTGCTGTCTCGTTCGGACGCAGCTTCACGCCGGAGCGCGTCGACCAGAGCGTTGGGATCGTCGGTTTCCTGAGCGACTCGGGTCAGCCCCCGGGCAGCACCGATGTGGTGTGGGTCCGCCGTTGCTGCAGCGCGGAATTGCTCGATCGCCTCGCTAACGGCCGAACCTTCCGCGCGCTCGCCGAGGCGCGCGCGATGAACCGCTAACACCGCCGGGTCTTGTGCAGACTTGGCAAAGAACGAATCGACTTCGGCGAGAAGCTCCAGGTTCTGGGAGTCGACGGCGAGCCTTTCGAGCTCCAAGAGCGCACCCAAGTCACATGGCGCCGCGTCGAGCACCCGGCGATAGGCGTCCACGATGGCTTCACGCTCACCAAGCCCCTGATGCTCGAGTAGCCTTGCCAGCTCGTATAGCGCGGCCACGCGAGCCGACGGCTCCTGAAGAACCTCGGCTTGCGTCGAATGTATTTTGCAGAGCGATTCCCACGCTCCAACTTGCCGATAGAGCTGTTCGAGCGCGAGCAGCGCGCCGAGATGCCGATCGTCGATCGAGAGGACCTCCTCCCATGCCTGAATCGCCTGCCGATGCTTGTCTTGGCGCTCGAGCACCTGTGCTTTGCGAGCGTGGAGCGCGATGCGTTGACCTGGGTCTTCCGTCAGCTTGGTCTCACGATCGATGTCCGAAAGGAGGCGCGTCCAGTCGTGTTCCTCGGCCCGAACGCGAGCCAATGCGTCCACGGCCGGTCGATAGCTCGAGTCGGCCGATACAGCGGCTTCGTAGGAGGTCACGGCCTTGGTGAGATTGTCGAGATGTTCTTCGTAGGCCTGCCCGAGAAGAAACGCCGAGCGCGCCCGGACCCGCGATGTGCTCGAGTTGCGGAGCTGAAGCTCGAGGATGTCGACAAGCTCTTCCCACGCGCCTCGCTCTCGTAGCTGGCGCGCAAGCTCCTGCAGTGAAGGGGCATGCCCGGGATCCACCTTGACCGCCTCGCGGTGATACCGCAGTGCGTCTTCGTTACTTCCCAGTCGGTCACGTGAAATCTCGGCCATCTTTTCGAGGAGGGCGACGCGTCGATTCTTCGCAGAGGTCAATCGCAGCTCCTGCCCATACACGTCGAGTAGGTCGTTCCAGCGACCTGCCGCATAGTAGAGGCGCCCCAGGTTCGACAGCGTCGGAATGTGCCTTGGATCCTTCTCGAGCGCGCGTCTATAGCGAGCGATAGCCTCGTCGCGGTCATCGAGCTGCTCGTCCAGCACTTCACCGGTACGGTGCAACAGACCGACCAATCGGTCGCGTTCCACCGTCAGATTGATTTCGTAGTCGAGGGCTTCGAGGAGCTCACGGGGACGCTGCGCCCTCGCTGCGGAACGCTGCCAGGCGTGGACGGCCGCGAGGTGGCTCGAATCCTGTTGCAAAACGCGCTTGTAGGTTTGCGCGGCGAGCGCGTGCTCCGCGAGAACATCCTCGTAGATCTGCGCAATCTTCAACAGGTACGACACGGCGCGCGTGCCCGTCGCCCGATCGAGCGCATTCTCGTATAGCTGAACCAATTCTTTGGGACGATGAACGTCCGACAGTAGCCGCGCGAGCGCCTTGAAGGCGGTCGAATGGTCAGGCATCGCATTCAGCGCGCGGTGGTAGTGCTCGACCGCCTCATCGATGCCGTTCAGCCTGGTCTCGAAGATCTCGGCCGCCCGTGCATGGGCATCGGCCCTGCGTTGAGCATCCCTCGTGTACCGCGCTTCGCGAAGACACATTTCGATGAGCTTGGGCCAAGCACCTCGAACCCGATACAGCAAGCTCAACGCCTGTAGGCTCGATAGGGAGGTCGGGTGAAGCTCCACGGCTCGCTCGTGCCACGCGATCGCCTGGTCGACGTCTCGCAGCTCTTCTTCGTAGAGCCGGGCAATGCGTTGCGTGAAGGTCAGTCGCTCCGCGTCGTCATCCGTAGCCTCGGTGAGCACTTCGAGCGTCTCGACGAGCGCTTGGAGTCGCTGACTGGCTTCGTAGTGACGCGCTAGCTCCGCGAGAATGAGCGAGTCGTCCGGCCGCAACCGACGCGCTTGCTCCAACGTTCGAATCGCTTCGTCACGGTTTCCGAGGCGCTCTGCATGAATACGCGCCGCGCGATACAGGGAAGACGCCTGATTCGCAGGGTCGAGCGCCAGTTTTGCTTCCGCCTCGAGCGTCCTGATCAAATCACGCCATCGCCGTTGGCCGTAGTAGAGACGTTTGAGCGCCTGAACCGCGATGGTTGCGTTGGGGTCGAGCTGAAGCGCGGTCTCATAGAGCTCCGCGGCCTGCTCGGGCCGCTGCTGGCGACTCTCGAGGAGCTGGGCACGACGAATGAGCAACGCTGCGCGATGGTTGTCGTCCGACGCAGCTGCATTGGCGAGCTCAGCAAGATTCCGATCGACGTCTTCCCAACTCTGGTTGGCGAACGCTCGCTGCTCGGTGGCGTGCAAGATGGCGGCGTGCGTGCGGTCGAGGGCACGGGCGGTTTGATAAGCGTCCTCGGCGTCCTCGCGATTGCCAAGCACGTCTTCGAGCAGGCGCCCCTTTAGCAAGAAGAGGGTCGCCTTGTCGCGGGGTTGACGCGTAACCCGTGCCTCCGCGTCGAACAACGCAAGGGCATCAGGGAACATCCTGGCGCCGAGCAGGAGTCGACGTGTGGCGCGAATCGCCGGGACATAGTCAGGCGCCCGCTCAAGCGCAGCCTGATAATATTGCAAGGCCCGTCGCGTGTCCTTGAGGGGGCTTTCGCACGTTCGCGCCATTTCGAAATAGAGCCGCGCTGCCCGCCGAACGTCGGGCTGGTCCCGAAGCTCTCGCTCGCACTCCTCGACCCACTCCCGTGCGCGACGCATGTGGTCACTCGGGGTCCGTGGCGGCGCGTCCGACCTTCCACCGTCGACGAGAGTTGGGGGGGTAGGCGGCCTTGCGCTGTCCGGTTCTTCGACGAGATCGTCTTGGCCGAGCTCCTGCGTCAATTCGTGACGCAGAGCCGTAATGTCCCCATCCTCCAGACCCATCGTGGCCTACATGCTACCCCGCCTCCCTCTGGAACGCACCGGCCGCAAAGAGGTAGGTTGATATCCTACATACTGGCTTTGCGGGGTGTCAGGCCGCCGGCGCAAGGTCTCGGAGCTCCTCGCGCAGCTTCTTCTTGGCTCGCGCCTCCAATTGGCGAGCTCGCTCCCGGCTCACGCCGAGCTCGCGCCCCAGCGATGCCAACGAGGCCGAGTCGTCACTCAGGATGCGCTTTTCGACAATCAACCGTTCCCGGTCGTCCAGGACGGCGAGGGCGCCCTCGAGGCGAGTGCGGATCCCGCTCTGGCGCCTTTGCCTTTCGAGAATCACGTCCTGGCGCTCTTCGGCCCCCGGCAGAATCTCGACAAGTGTGGAGTCGGAATCGTGATAGGCGGGCGCGTCGAGCGAAATCTCGCGCTGGTCGAGTCGCCGCAGGAGCTCGGACATCTTCTCAGGGGTCGTTTCGAACTCGGACGCCAGCTTCTCGATCAGCTCGTCTGGATCGGCGATCAGGTTCGAGAGGCGTGCCCTTTCGCGGCGGAGACGGAAAAAAAGCTTCGAGCGAAACGGGCCGGAGCCTGCGCCGATCATCGTGCTCGACCGAACGACCGCTTCGAGAACGAAAGCGCGAATCCAGTAGCCGGCGTAGGTGACGAATCGGGTACCGCGATGCGGATCGAATTTGCGCACGGCCGTGACGAGGCCGACACTTCCTTCAGCGATTAGGTCACCAAGCTTCACACCGTACCGACGGTATTGGAGTGCGATGGCGATCACGTACCGAAGGTTTGCTTCGACCAACTTGTCGGCAGCCGATTGATCCCCGTCGAGCGCGCGGAGCGCAAGCACGTGCTCATCCTCCCGAGACAGCTTGGGGATGGCCCGTACCTGTTGGATGTATCGATCGAGTGAAGCGGAGGATTGCATGGTTCTCACATATACGAAGGTGGTGACGTAACGTTACGTGAATTGTCGAAACGCGACGCGTGTCTAGGTGTTGTCTAAGTTAGGTATAGGTTACTCTGGACAAAGATGCAACACCTCATCGGGCGCAATGCCAGAGAAAGTCGCATCAGTCCGAAATGGTTGGGGATTTAGGTCGCGAAGCTCGATCCGCAACCACAGGTCTGCTTCGCCTGTGGGTTGACGAACTTAAACCCTGCACCCTGGAGGCCCTCGACGTAGTCGATTTCGGTGCCCTCGACGTACTGAGCGCTCATCATATCCACGTAAATCGGGATGCCATGAGACATGAACGTCTGGTCCAAATCGCTCGTTTCGTCCTCAAAAAACAGGTCATACGAGAACCCGGCGCAGCCGCCCCCGATCACCCGCACGCGAAGGCCTTGCTCTTCGAGGCCCTCGGCCGTTCGGATTTCTTTGACCTTATCGGCGGCTTTCGGTGTCAGATTCAGCATGACGCTCCTTTAGCTTCAACTATAAGGTCGTGCCAGCGATCTCGCTACTATGCGGTTCCGTAAGGTCACGTGGCGGCTTTCCTGACCCCTGGGCTTTCCGCGACAGGTCCGGTGGGCACCGCGTCGCGCCCTCCGATGGTGCAGCGGGTCGAATCCGCAGGTTCGTGGCCGCGTTTGAGGTATCCGAGGCCGACGCTGTGGGCTCCATCACGGACGGCCGAAGTCAGCTCACCGACCGTCGATTCTCCCAACATGATCGTGGTTCCAGCAGCCGGGGGCTCCGAGCCATCTATCTTCCACCGCCAAAGCACCTTCGGCGCCTTCCCTCGGTTTTCGAGCATGACGACGGTTTCTTGTCCGATGTAGCAACCCTTCACGAAGGAAACCGCGATCGGGGTGAGCCCGCTTTCCTGCGGGTAGGTATGCACCCCGAAGTCGATGCCGAACCTGGGGCGCCCCCGTAGGACGTGTGCGCGACTCCACGCTTCATCGCTGACCTCGCCTCCACCGAGCGCGTTGGCCTGCGACAGGATTCGGGTGAGCTCGCCGGAAAGGTCATTCTTGACAACCACCCATTGTCGACCTCCGACCCCAAGCTTGTCAGAGGGCCAACCGTCGCCATCGATCGCATCGGCTCTTGGACCTTGCGCGGTGATGATGTGCAAGTCATCTCGGCGTTCGAGATCGACGTCCTCCATGATGATGTAGCGATTGAGCCGTTCGAGCAGGGCGTCGACTTGGAGTTTCGGGACGTCCAACCACACCTCAGCTTCGCGAAAGAGGACCCACACGTCGGCTAGGATTCTACCTTTGAGCGTGAGAACGAAACCGTAAATGGAGTCTCCGGGCTTGGCGCCTTCAAGTTGGTTGGTGATTTGTCCCTGGAGCCAATCTCGGGCGTCATCACCGCTGACCGCGATGACCGCGCGGTCGTCGAGCGCACGTATCCCAACGCTGTGCTCGAGCCACTGCAGTTCTTCTTCGATGCCCATCCTGCGAGTTCTGGTGCGCCGGTCGCGTTCAGGCAAGCGCATCGGTGTCGTCATCGGCAGGTTCCAGGCGAGCCGCCTGTAATGACGTGGTCGTTCCGTCGGTCCTAACCCGCGCGGATCCGTCGTGGTCGATTCCTTCGAATACGCCAGCGCCGTCTTCCCATCTGACGCGCTCTCCCACCAGGGCAAGATGGGGCTCGAGCGCCCGGACGATCAGCGGTGGGCCGCCATCCACGAAACGCTCTACCCATTGCTCCATCCGAGAGAGCACGTCGACGAAAACCTGCTCGCGGTCGAGCGGATCGTTTTCGGCACGTTCGGCGCGAAGAGATGTGGCGATGTGGGCGAGCTCGACCGGCCAATCCATCCGGTTGACGTTGACACCCACGCCAATGATCACCGAATCGACCGAAGTGCCGACTGTTCTGCTTTCGACGAGGACCCCGGCGCACTTTCGACGGTCGATCCAAATGTCGTTGGGCCACTTCACGGTGACCGGCCGCCCGGGTACCCAGGCCGCCACCGCGTCGCGCACCCCGAGCCCGGCAGCCAATGTCACCATTGCGCTAGAGGCTGGCTCCACGACGGGATGAGCGACCACCGAAAAATAGATGTCGGTACCGGGGGGCGAGACCCATTGCCGTCCGCGGGCTCCCCTTCCGTGCGTCTGTTCGTTGGCGAGCACCACGTAGCCGTCGGGTGCGCCTGCGGCGGCGGCCTCAGCCGCGTCGTCCATCGTGGAGCTCGTGGTTGCGCGGACGTCGAGCGACTGTCCCCATCGCCCTCCCGATAAGAGCTGTCGCAGTCGGTCCGGGTCGAAGTCGTTAGCCATGCGCTCGTTCCTAGCCCCAGTCGAGGCCGATGTCGCTCGCTGGAGGAGAATGGGTCAGCGCTCCCACGCTGATCACATCGACCCCCAAAGAGCCGAGTGTCGCAACACGCTCGAGTGTGATACCGCCGGACACTTCGACGATCGCTCGACTCGCGATGAGTGCGAGCGCGTCACGAACCTGACTGTCGTCGAAATTGTCCAGCATGATGATATCGGCATCTGCGGCGAGCGCCTCTTCGAGCTGAGCCCACGAGTCGACCTCACATTCGATTCGGCAGGTATGTGGTGCATGGGCGCGAGCCCTTTGAATCGCCTCTGCGCATCCGCCCGCCGCAGCGATGTGGTTGTCCTTGATGAGAACGGCGGCGCCGAGGTCTTCGCGGTGGTTGTAACCGCCTCCACACCGCACGGCGTACCGCTCGAAGGCGCGAAGGCCAGGCGTGGTCTTGCGAGTGTCGGTGATCCGCGTGGAGCACCCCTCGGGCAAGGCGTCAACGAAGCGGCTGGTCATCGTCGCCACACCGGCGAGGCGTTGCATGAAGTTGAGCGCCACCCGCTCGCCGAGCAAGATAGAGGACGCCGGGCCCGAGAGAGTGGCGAGCGCGGCGCCCTTGTCGACTTTGTCTCCATCGGTGACGTGCGCCTCCACATCGACCAACAGGTCGACTTGAGCATAGACTTCTTCGAGGATCGGGAGCCCGCAGCACACCATCGCCTCGCGGGCGTGGACGATGGCCGTTCCGATCGCCGTGGGAGACACGCAGGCCTCGGTCGTGATGTCACCTCGGTCGATGTCCTCGGAGAGCGCGCGCCGCACGGTTTCGGAAAGGATCGTAGGGGCGGGCGGTGTCGCGAACATGGCTGAGTTATAGCCAACTCCGCGACAAAATCTCGGAATAAAGATTGCTCACCGCGTGCAGTGCCATCGCGGCGCCGATTCCACCCCGCCACGCGCGAAGCCAGCCGAAAAGAAGCGCAGGAAAGAAGACCGCCAGTCGCGCCGGGTGCGGCTCGACGATCAGATGAACGATGGCGAAGAGCGCCGCTTGGGCCACCCATGCGGCGGGGGCGAGCTCCACAGCGAGCACCCGAATGCGTTTCTGCTCCGTGTCGCTCAGCGCGGTTTGGATGTAACCGCGAAAGAACGCTTCCTCGGGAAGCGCAACGACGACGAGTTGTGCAAGCCCGAGGCTTGCGAGCTCCGGCGGGAGTGCAAGAGAGAACGGTTGGGCGGGTTCGTTCCACCAGTAGAAACCGATCGCGTACAAAGGGAAAACGACAGTGGCAACTCCTGCGGCGACCCCGAACTCCACGATTGCGGAGGGGAGGGCGGCACGCAATGCTCGTGCGAGGTCCCACAAGCCTAGGGGACCCCGCGGGCGGCCGTCGGTCGGCGGTTCGAGCAGACCGCCGAGCGCCAAGCCGAAGTGCCTGATCTCTTCCCGTCCAAGTCGAATCGAAGTGAGCAAGAAAATCGCCGCTACGACCAGATGCGCGTACTGGCCGATTGCGGGCACGTCTTCGAGTCGCGTCACACCGAACACCGCGGCTGACACCAGCACGTACACCCATAGGATTCGTCTCACCGGCCCTTGCGCGTGGCCCATCGCGCCACAACTACAGCGGGAGCCAGCGCTTGCCAAGAACCCGGTGAAGCCTACACTCCTCCGACTTTCCCGAGTACGGCGAGCAGGCGCGAGGCGGTGCGTTGATTTCCGAAGACAAGATTGCTGAGATCCGCGACCGCGCTCCCATCGCAGACGTCATCGGCAACTATGTGGTCCTCAAGAAGTCTGGGAACAGTCTCAAGGGTCTCTGCCCGTTCCACAATGAAAAGACTCCATCGTTCTACGTGCATCCCAACCGCGGCTTCTATCACTGTTTTGGGTGCAAGGCTTCAGGCGACGTGTTTTCCTTCTTGATGCACGTGGAGGGCAAAACGTTCCCCGAAGTGGCGCGGGACTTGGCGGAGCAAACCGGGGTCCAGCTTCCGGTGTACGACCCCCAACGAGAGGCCGAACACCAGCGATACAAAAAAGAGTCTGAACGCTTGGCGTCGTTGATGGAAGCCGCGACCGAGTTCTATTGCGACCAGCTCCGCGAGCATCCGGACGCCGGCATTGCGCGAGCGGAGCTTGCAAGGCGAGGCATCTCGGACGAGTCGGTTCAGAACTTTCGCTTGGGGTACGCCCCACACGGATGGGACTCCTTGGTGCGCTTTTTCGAGCGCGCAGGCTCCTCGCCCGCCGATGCCGAAGCTGTCGGTCTCATCGTGTCGCGGCGCTCCGGTCGGGGGCACTACGACCGTTTTCGTCACCGCTTGATGTTTCCAATTGCCGATGTGCACGGGAAAGTCGTCGCGTTCAGCGGTCGGGCGCTCGAGCGGGCACCTTCCATGGAGGCACAGAAGGATCCCCCCGCAAAGTATCTCAACAGCCCGGAGAATCCGCTCTACCACAAAGGCGAGGTGCTCTATGGCTTGCACGAGGGCCGCGTCGAGATTCGCCGTGAGGATGCAGCGATCCTTTGTGAAGGGAACTTCGACTTGGTGGCCCTCCACCAAGCAGGCTTCGCCCACGCGGTGGCGCCGATGGGCACAGCCTTCACCGAGGCGCATGCCAGGCTCATCAAGCGTTTTGCGACGAAGCTCTTCTTGCTATTCGATGGGGATCAGGCCGGTCGTAAGGCCGTGCGCGAAGCCTACGGCGTCTTGACCAAGACCGGTCTATCTGCACACGCGGTGACGCTCCCCCAAAGTTCGGACCCCGACAGCTTCTTGCGGGAGCAAGGCACAGATGCGCTGAGGGCTCGCGTGACCAACGCGCCGACGATCATCGAGTATCTCATCGACGACGCGGCCGGGCGCGTCGAGCCAAATCCGCGCGCCAAGGCAGAGGCGATTGGGAAACTTGGTCCGATTCTTGCTGGTGTCGAAAGCCCGATCGAGCGCGGTCTTTATGTCGAACGCGTCGCACGGAAGTTTGGCATTACCGATCTTGCACTGGTGCGGCGTGAGCTACGTCGCGGTTTGGGTCGCGGCAACGAGCGTCGCCGCACAGCTCGTGACGCGGTGCAGCAGGATATTGCACCCCGGGTGTCAGAGTTACAGTCGAAGTTAATCTCGGCGCTGATCGATCAGCCGACTCTGATTCAAGAAGAAGAAGCGCAGAAGTTACCGAGCCTTTTGACGAACAAAGATCTTCGCGCCATCTTTGATTCTATCTTGCGGATGGTGGACAGCCAGGGATCGCTCGAAGTGACGGCCCTACTCGAAGAGCTTCAAAGCAATCAGCTTCGGCCGTGGCTAGAGGAACAGCTCGCCGTGCAACGTCATAGCCTGGAAGAAGCACGTCGAATCGTTTGCGACGGCCTTCCTCTTCTGAAACAACAAAATATAGAACGTGAGCTTCCCCTCTTACAGCAGCGCATCGTCGAGGCACGACGCGTGGGCGATGATGCACTCGCTGCGGGGTTGACTCAAGAGTTTGTCGAGCTTTCACGAAGCGCACACAGACTCAAACAAACAAACGCGAAGCAGAGGTGAAAATGGCGAGCAAGAGCTCAGCACGCGACGAAGCGTCGAACGAATCCAGGTTCAACTCTGAACCGGCCTCTCGCATAATCCCGAAGATCAAGGGCCGCGAACGAAAAGAGGTGCAGCTGCTTCTCGAACGCGGCCGCATGCAGGGGCACCTCACCTACGACGAGCTCAACGACGCGTTGCCTCCCGACATGGTGACCTCGGACCAAATCGACGACTTGATGGTGTGGCTGAAGAGCGAAGACATCGACGTCGTCGATGGCGCGCCAGAAGGACAGAGCCGTACCAGTGAGGCACCCGTCGCCGCTACCCGCGGTGCCTCGCGTCGACCCTCCACGATTCCGCCTCCGGTCGAGGACAACTATGCGCAGAAGTCGAACGACCCCGTCCGGATGTATCTCCGCAAGATGGGCTCGGTCTCGCTCCTGACGCGTGAGGGCGAAGTCGAGATCGCAAAACGTATCGAAGACGGCGAGGGCAAGATTTTCGAGGTGATTCTCAACTCCCGGGTCGGCGTTTCGGAGATCCTCGACATCGGCGAGAACCTCCGAAAGGGCAAGCTTCGCGTCAAAGACGTGGTCCGCGACCTCGACAAAGAAGAGGAAGTGGATTTCGAGGCGGCCAAAACCCGCGCGCTCAAGCTCTTCGACAAGGTCAAGCGCATCGAGTCATCGATGACCAAGGTGCGGGGCGAGCTCGACAGCAAGCGCCGCGTCTCTGACCGGAGCAAGAAGCAATACACCGCTCAGATCGACAAGCATCTCGATGAGCGGGTAGCGTTGCTTCGCGAGCTGAACCTCACCAAGAAGCAGATCGACCGAGTCGTTGCTCGCATCAAGAACTACATCCGGCGCGTCGAGCGTGCCGAGCGAGAGATGAACGAAGCCGAACAGCGCGTCGGTGGCCTCAAGTTCAAAGACATGAAGCGGGTGGTTCGCGACATGCAAGAGAGCAAGGCAACCGAGAAGCGAGTTCATCGTCGATACGGCTCCGAAGAACAGATCCTGCTTTCCGAAGAGAACATCCGCGACGCGCAAAAGGCCATCGCGGAGGTCGAAGAGGACATGGGTCAGGGGGTCGCGCACCTTCAAGACACTTACAGGGCACTCGCGGAAGGCGAGCGTCAGACCGAACGCGCCAAGGCGGAGCTGGTCGAGGCCAACCTTCGTCTCGTGGTTTCAATCGCCAAGAAGTACACCAACCGAGGCCTGCAGTTCCTCGATTTGATTCAAGAAGGCAACATCGGTTTGATGAAGGCGGTGGACAAGTTCGAGTACCGCCGTGGATACAAGTTTTCGACTTATGCGACCTGGTGGATCCGCCAGGCCATCACTCGCGCAATTGCCGACCAGGCCCGGACGATTCGAATTCCGGTCCACATGATCGAGACGATCAACAAGCTCATCCGGACCTCCCGCTACCTGGTGCAAGAGCTCGGTCGCGAGCCGGATCCAGAAGAGATCGCCGAGCGGATGGAGATGCCGCTCGAGAAGGTGCGCAAAGTCCTCAAGATCGCCAAAGAGCCGATCAGTCTCGAGACCCCGATCGGCGAAGAGGAAGATAGCCATCTTGGCGACTTCATCGAGGACAAGAACGCCGTGTCTCCCGTCGAGGCGGTCATCGGTGGCAATCTCGAAGACCAGACGCGCCGCGTCCTCAAGACCCTCACGCCCCGAGAAGAGAAAGTCCTCCGGATGCGCTTTGGCATAGGCGAAAAGAGCGACCACACCCTCGAGGAGGTCGGGCAAGACTTCGAGGTCACCCGAGAACGCATCCGCCAAATCGAAGCCAAAGCCCTCCGAAAGCTCCGCCACCCCAGCCGCTCGAAGCAGCTGCGGTCGTTCATGGACAATTAACCGGAGGATGGCGCGGGACGGGCGTGCTCGCGCTGGGGCCCCGGTCGCGTTAGCGTCTCATACGGATCTATACGCACGCTCTTCCCCAGCGCTGTGCTGCCCATCCCGCGCCATCCTCCGATCGATCATTCGCGTTCAGTTCCCGTTCACGCTAGAACCGCTGACAAGGGCCCATAGCTCAATTGGTTAGAGCCCCCGGCTCATAACCGGGTTGTTCCTGGTTCGAGTCCAGGTGGGCCTACTACGTGACGTTGTTTTCGAGGAGTAGGTGTCGGCGCGGCCCGGGTCACCGGGCGACGCGAGTGAATGCACGGGCGCTAACGCTGGCGCTGATTCTGCTTGCGCTTGCGCCTTAGGGAGAGGCACGCTACAGGCCCGCCAGCTTCGGGATAGACGGGAGGCAGTCCTTGCGCGAAGAGCTGGTAGCCCTGGCCAAACTTGCAGAGATGGACGATTCGGCTCGAGACATCGAGAACGAGCTCAAGCAAATCCCCGAACACCTCGAAGAGCTCCGCACTGGGGTGCAGACGCTCGAGAGCATGCTCGCCCAAGAGCGCGAACAGCTCAATGTCGCGAGGCAACTCAAGATTGAGCAGAGCGGCGAGTTGAAGGAACGCACCGAGGGCCTGCAGCGAGCCCGCAAGAAGGCCGCGCAGGCCACCAGCGCTCGCGAAGCGGATGCAGGCGAGCGCGAAATCGAGGCCAATCGCCGCGCGATCAAGGAGCGCGAAGACGAACTCGCGCGCATCGGTCAGGCGATTGAAGCCAAAGAAGCATCGCTCGCAGAGCGCGAGAAAGACTTCGAAGAAGCCAAAGGAGTGCTCCAGTCCGAGGAGGAGTCCTCGAAGACACGCATTGCCGAGCTAGAGGTAGAACGGGGCAAGTTGTTGAACGGCCGCGACGAGCTGGTCGTGAAGATTCCGAAGACCGTGGTCAAGCGATACGACCGTCTCCGCACCGGCATTCCGAACGCGGTCATCATCATCAAGGACGGTACCTGCAGCGCGTGTCGGATGGCACTTCCGCCGCAGCTCGGCATCGAGCTTCAGCGGGCCGACGCTCTCCATCAGTGCCCCCACTGCCGCCGGATCATCATCCATAAGAAGGTCATCGAAGACTGAACACCATGGAAAAGGCCATTCTCACGTGTGCGGTGAACGGGGTGCTCACCAATCCGAAGCAGCATCCTGTTCCAGTCACGCCCGACGAAATGGCGGCGTCCGCCAAGGAGGCGTACGACGCTGGAGCCTCGATCTTCCACATTCACTTCCGACGCCAGGAGCCGAACCTGGGACACCTGCCTTCCTGGGACCCCGAGGTCGCGTTGGCAGCGAGTGATGCGATCCGAGAATTGTGTCCGGGTGCGATCATCAATCAGACCACAGGCGTGATGGACGATGACGTCTCCGGTCCTGTCGCGTGCCTTCTCAGGATCAAGCCAGAGATCGCAGCCTGTAACGCGGGCAGCCTGAACTACCTCAAGCTCAAGAAGGACGGCAGCTGGGCCTGGCCGCCGATGCTCTTCCCGAACACCGTCGAGAAGGTCCAAAAGATGATCGATGCGATGGACGAGGTTGGTGCGATTCCGGAGATGGAGTGCTTCGATGTCGGCATTGCGCGCTCGGTGGACCTCTATGTACGAGCCGGGATGACGGACAACCCGCACTACAACTTCGTCATGGGAGTCGCTTCCGGCATGCCCGCCGATTCCGACCTCCTCGAGCTACTGCTCCGCTACAAGCGCGAAGGCGCGCACTGGCAGGCTACGTTGATCGGCCGCGAAGAGATTTGGCCTGTGCACCAGAAAGCGGCAGACCTCGGGGGCATGCTTCGTACGGGCGTGGAGGACACTTTCTATCTTCCAAACGGGGACAAGACCACCGGCAATGGCCAATTGATCGAGGCGCTCGCGAAGTGCGCCCAGAACGCCGGCCGCTCGGTGGCCTCGCCACAAGAGGCCCGCGAAATGCTTGGCCTCAACTGAAAAGGGGACAGTCCCCTTTCTACACGATGCTGAGCCAACGGTCGTCGGGGACGTTCACGCCCTTGACCGCGTCGAAGTACGCCTTCTGAACGTTTTCCGTAATGGGGCCACGGCTGCCGGCGCCGATCGCGCGGTGGTCTAGCTCGCGAACGGGGGTGACTTCGGCCGCGGTACCCACCATGAACATCTCGTCGGCGATGTAGAGCTCGTCGCGGGAGACGAGCCGCTCTTCAACTTGGATGCCCATGTTGCGCATCAGGGTGATGACCGTGTCTCGAGTAATGCCGATCAGCAGTGAGCCCCCTTGCGCGGGCGTGCTCACCTTGCCGTCGCGGACGATGAAGATGTTCTCGCCCGACGCCTCTGAAACGTAGCCCTGTGGGTCGAGCATGATCGCTTCGTCGTACCCGGCGGCTACGACCTCGCGCTTGGCGAGGATCGAGTTAACGTAGTGGCCCGTGATCTTGCCCTTGGCCATCAGGGAGTCGATCCCCGCGCGCTTGAACGAGCTGACCTTTGCGTGGATGCCTTTGGTCAACCCCTCGTCGCCGAGGTACGCCCCCCAGCGCCACGCGATGATGGCGACGCGGGTGGGGTTCTCGGCACCAAGCCCCATGGCGCCATCACCCATGAAGGCGATCGGCCGGATGTAGCACTCGTCGAGCCCGTTAGTCCGGACCGTCTCGACGCACGCTTCGACGATCTCTCTTGCCGTATAAGGTATCGGGAGCGTACAGATGTGGGCGGACTCGAACAGACGCCGGATGTGATCTTCGAGGCGAAAGACCGCGCTTCGGCCGTCAGCCAGCTGGTAACAGCGGATGCCCTCGAAGACGCCCAACCCGTAGTGAAGGGTGTGCGTCAGTACGTGGACGTTGGCCTGTTCCCACGGAATCAGCTTCCCGTCGAACCAGATCTTGTCCACTTTATCGACCATTGGCGCTCCTGACGCGCCCGTTTGCCTGGGCGTCGCGCGTATGTAGCATATTTCCGCAATTCCGCTGAGTTGACGTGCTTCGGGGCATGGAGTAGACCAGCGCCCGCTTGAGGAGCCCGGATAGCGGCATGCATCCGGGCTCTACGCACTTCGAGGTCGCACCTTGCTGTATTCGTTATTCCATATACTGCTTCAGCCGGAGGTGAGTGGTGGTCCGGCGGCTCCTCCCGCGGGCGGCGGTGGCGCGCCGTCTCCGATTCCGGGCTGCGGTGGTGGTCCGATGGACCTCGGCCTCATCCTCTTGATGTTCGCGGTCCTTTACTTCTTGATGATCCGCCCGCAACAGAAGCGTGCCAAGGAGCACGACACCTTGATGGGCGCGCTCAAGAAGGGTGACATCGTGCGAACCAACGGCGGAATCCGCGGTGAGGTCACGGCTGTCGACGAGCGCGACGTCACGATCGAGATCGCTGACCGCATGCGCATCAAGGTCTTAAAGAGCCACATCGCGGGGTTGGACCAGCCCCCAGCAGAGAAGAGCTGAAGGCACGGGCGAGAATCATGGATCGAGGCTGGTACTTTCGTTTGGCAATCGTCGTCGGCTCCACAATCTTGGGCCTTCTGGCGCTGTGGCCGAGCGTCGACCGCTGGCTGCCCACGCCCGACATCGTCAAAGAATACTTCGACAATCAGATCAACCCCGGGCTCGACATCAAGGGCGGTCTGCGGTTGATGTACGAGGTCGAGGTCGACGAATACATTCGCGACCGCCGTGACCGCATTGCCGAGCAGGTGCAGCGCCAGTGCGGAGTGCTCATCGGCGCGGTGTCGGAGGAAGACGTCGACGACGTCGACAGAGAGACGATGTCGAAGATCCAAGAGCGCTGCAAAATCGAGCGTGTCGATAAAGACGGCGGTGCCGTCCGTGCGATTCGGGTCACGTTCTCCAATCAGGCAGACGCAGACAAGCTCTCGAAGACCTGGGTGCGCGATTATTTCAGAGATTTGCGGGTTGCCAGCGGTGTGGGCGGCCTCGTCGTCGACCTTCACATGCGCGAAGAGCAGCTCAGCAACATGCGCGAGACGGCCGTTCGACAGTCCGAGCGCACCATCACCAATCGCATCGACAGTCTCGGCGTTCTCGAGCCGACCGTGATCGCTCGACCGAACGACGGCGACATCATCATCGAGGTGCCAGGCGCGCAGGAGAGCTCCTTCGAGCGCATCAAGTCGATCATCAGCCGCACCGCGCAACTCCAGTTCAAAATCGTCGATGACGAGGCCACGGACGTGGGGGCGCTGCTTTCCAATCCGCCGCCCGGAATCTACCTCGACGCCGACTCGCAACCCTACCTCGAGGCGTTCGGCGAAGACGCTCGCGAGCTTCTGCGGGACCACATCGCGACCATTCCCGTGCCGGACGACCACGAGCTCGCGATCGGGCGGCAGGATCCAGACCCCGATCGCGGAGGCGAGGGTTGGCGCACCTACTACATGTACCGTGTCGCCGACGTGACCGGTGAAGACTTGGACGACGCTGCCGTCGGCTTCGACCCGCAGAGCGGCAGCCCCGAGGTCGACTTCACGATGAACACACGCGGCGCCTCGCGCATGGCGGACCTCACGGGCTCCAGCATCGGCAAGCGCATGGCGATCGTCTTGGACGACCGCGTCGAGTCGGCGCCCGTGATCCAGGGCCAGATCGGTGCCCGCGGCCGCATTACGCTCGGCGCTTATCTTGACCGCAACGAGCTCCTCCAAGAGGCCAAAGACCTCGTCGTCGTGCTTCAAGCAGGCGCTCTTCCCGCGCCGCTCCGCCCGGCCAACGAACAGCTCATCGGGCCTACCCTCGGTCAGGACTCGGTGACCAAGGGCGCCCGCGCCGCCTTGATCGGAGTCCTTCTCGTCTTGCTCTTCATGGCCGTCTACTACCAAGTGGCCGGCTTGGTGGCCGACACGATGGTCGTCCTCAACCTCTTGCTGCTCCTCGGCATCATGTCGGGGATTGGCGCAACCCTCACCTTGCCAGGAGTGGCGGCGATCGCGCTCACCGTCGGTATGGCAGTCGATGCAAACGTGCTGATCACCGAACGCATTCGTGAGGAGCTGAGGCTTGGCAAATCCCCGCGCTCCGCCGTCGAGCAGGGCTTCGCGCGCGCTTATTCTTCCGTCTTTGATAGTCAGCTGACGACCGCCATCGCGGGCGTGGTGCTCTGGCAATTCGGCACCGGGCCGATCAAAGGCTTCGCGACGATGCTGTTGATCGGCATCGCGACTTCGCTTTTCACCGGCACGTTCTGCTCCAAGGTAGTCTTCGATTGGATCGTTCGCGGCTTACGTGTCCAGAGACTCCGGGTGGGTTGAGATGGAGTTCGTCAAGCCGGGCACCTACATCGACTTCATGAAGTACCGCGCGCCCGTGGTGACCTTCCTCGGGCTTCTTGCGACTTTGAGCCTGGTCTCGCTCTTCTACCCCGGCCCCAACTACGGGATCGACTTCGCTGGCGGCACTGAAATTCAGCTTCAGTTCAGCGCTGATACTTCTCCAGGGGAAGTCCGCGCTGCACTGGGAGAGGCGGGGTACTCACGACCCGATGTGATCAGCGTCGAAGGGGCCGACAACGAGTACATCATTCGCGTGCGCGAGGTCTCGTCGCTTCCAGAGGAGCAGGTTGGCCAGATCCGCGAGTCCGTGAACTCCATACTCGGCGAAGACGTCATTCGCGAGATGAAGGTTTCGCCAGGCGGTGACAAGATCACGCTTCGCGTGTCCGTTGAGGTTAACGAGCAACAGCTTCAAGAGGCGCTCGAGGCCGGAGGCGCGCGCGTACGCTCCGTGAGCTCCCTCGCTGGAAGCCGTGATCCTCGGTACGAAGCCCAACTAGTCGGCGTCGCAGACGAGCTTCTCACTTCGCTTCAAAAGGCGTTTGCCGATCGCGCCCCCGAGACACCGCTTCGGGTCGAGTGGGTGGGCCCAAAAGCCGGCGAGCAACTTAGAGACGCGGCGATCCAGTCACTCCTCTATGCGATCGCGTTCATCATGCTCTACGTGGCGTTCCGGTTCGACATGCGGTTTGCACCGGGAGGCGTCATCGCGATGTTCCACGATGCGCTGATCACACTCGGTGTCTACGTGCTCCTTCAAAAAGAGGTGAACCTGACCACGGTCGCAGCGCTTTTGACGATCATGGGTTATTCGATCAACGACACAATCGTCGTGTACGATCGAATCCGTGAGAACATGGTACGCGTGCGTGACAAGAGCCTCCGCGAGCTGATCAACATCAGCACCTCTCAGATGCTCTCACGAACCATCATCACCTCGGTCACGACGCTCCTTTCAGTCGCTGCGTTCTTCTTCCTCGGCACCGGGGTCATCCAGGACATCGCTTTTGCTCTCGGGATCGGTATCATGATCGGCACACTTTCGTCGATCTTCATCGCGGCCCCGATCACCGAGCTCATGGATCGACGACTGTTCAGCCGTTCGACCGGGAGTTAGCCACGTGGAGCCAACGGACTCCACTCTCCCAAATCCACTTCCGAAACGAGTCTCCGAGTACCACGTCCGGCCCGCGGACGAGCTGGCCTCTGAAACGCTTGCAAGCGCATGCGACCTCGGTGCGACGGCCGCGCAGGTCTTGCTCCATCGCGGCATCGTAGATGTCGATGAAGCTAAGACCTTCCTCGATGCCACGCTCCATGGGCTGAGCACGCCAGAGTCGATGGCGGACCGCGCGATCGCAGCCGACCGACTGTGCCGTGCCATTCGCAAGGGCGAGCGCATCATCGTGTTCGGTGACTACGATGTCGATGGAACGACCTCGGCCCTGATTCTCACTGAAGTCATCCAAGCGCTGGGCGGCGACGCCCAAACCCTAATCGCGGATCGATTCCGCGGTGGATACGGGCTGAGTGACCCTGCGCTCGATCGATGTCTGGCAGAGAGCCCGGCGTTGATCGTGACCTGCGATTGCGGTTCGAGCGACCACGAGCGGATCGGCCGGGCCAACTCCCTCGGCGTCGACGTGATCGTCGTCGACCACCACCTCGTGCCGGAAGAGACGCTTCCCGCTTTCGCATTCCTCAATCCGCATCGGCCCCAATGCGGCTTCGCATACAAGGGTCTTTGCAGCGCCGGCCTTGCCTTCTCTCTCGGGGCTGCACTTCGGACCGAGTTGAAAGCGAAGCTCGACCTACGCGCCTGGCTCGACTTGGTCGCCATCGGGACCATCGCTGATCTTGCGCCTCTCACTAGCGACAACAGGCGGTTGGTTCGTGCGGGGCTCAAAGCACTCGGGTCATCGCGCGCGAGGCCGGCGTTTCATGCGCTTCGCCAACTGACGAAGCTTCGCGAGTCTGCCATGCTCACCTCCCGAGATGTCGCGTTTCGCTTCGCGCCGCGGCTCAATGCGCCAGGCCGCCTGGGCGAGGCCGAGCTGACCCTGCGATTTCTGCAAGCCAAGACATTGCGTGACGCATGGAACCTCGTCGAAGAGGTCGAACGCAAGAACGACGAACGAAAATCGTTGGCTCATCGGGCGACCGAGGAGGCATGCGACCAGGTTCGCGAATTGTACGGCGAAGTGCCAACGACCAGCATCGTCGTCGCGAGCGATGAGTGGCACCGTGGTGTCGTCGGTATCGTGGCGGCACGATTGGTCGATGCCTTCGGTGTCCCGGCCGTCGTCGTCGGGTTCGATGGCGATCACGGTCACGGCAGTGTGCGGACGATCGGCGGATTCGATGCGTACGGCGCGCTCGCACGCTGTGCCGAGGACCTCACCGCATGGGGGGGACACCGCGCGGCGGCAGGTCTCTCGGTTGCCAAAGGAAAGCTGGAGTCGTTTCGCGCCTCGTTTTCCGAAGTGAGTTTCGAGCCGGCGGTAGCGGGCGAGGGGGCTTCGATCGATGTGGAGCTCGGGGGCGTCTATCGGGTCCCCACCCTCAACGATCTCGTTCGGCTCGGTCCGTTTGGAGAGGGCAATCCCGCGCCGAAATTCCTGCTCAACGCGGGGGTCGTCGAGGCTACGGCGGTGGGCCAAGACGGCTCCCATGCCAAGCTTCGATTGCGGATCGGTGAAGACTCGGTGCGCGCGTTTGCGCCCGGCATGTTCTCACGCATCAAAGGGCAGGAGAACGTTCGAATCGTTGGGGAGTTTCAACCCGACCATTGGGTCGGTGGTCACGCGGTCGAGCTGCTCGTCACCGACATCTTGTCCTAGCGCCCCTTCCACTCGGGCTCGCGTTTCTGGAAGAACGCGGCGAGGCCCTCTTTGGCGTCCTCGGTGTTCAGCAGCGCATAAAGCTGCTCGCGGAGATAGGGCAGCGCCTTTTCGGCCGGCATCCTGCGTTGCTGGTTGTAGGCATGGAGACCCATCCGCATCGCCAGTGGAGATCGCTTAGCGAGCTCGGTGGCGAGCTCGGCAACGCGTGCGTCGAGTTGGTCGTCGGGCACCACCTCGGTCACCAGTCCGATCTCTTTGGCCTTGGCTGCCGAGATCCTTTCGCCCAAGAGCATGAGATTGAGCAGGTCGCGGGGCTGAATCACCCGTCGGAGAACGGCCATGATCATCATGGGAAAGAGCCCGCGCTTGATCTCCGGCGTCGCGAAGATCGCACTTTCGCAGGCCACCACGAAGTGACAGCAGGCGACGATGCCCATCGCGCCGCCCATCGCATAGCCGGGCACTCGCGCGATGATCGGCTTGTCGAGCCGATCGAACCGCAGGAGCAGGTCGTCGAACTCGCCCTTCTTCTCGAGCTTGCCTCGGTCGGAGCTCATACCCTTGAGGTCTGCCCCCGCGCTGAATGCATTGCCGGCGCCGGTGAGAACGATGACCCGCACGTCGTCCGCTTCTTCAGCGTCATCGAGCGCCCACAAAAGCTCGTTGACCAGCGCTTGGCTCAGAGGGTTCTTCTTTTCTGGCCGATTGAACGTGAGGGTCACGACATGGCCTTCCTGCCGTACGAGCAGGGCTTCGAATTCGCGATCGCCGATCGGCATGGACCGATTCTCCGGTGCGACCGCAGTGAATTCAAGGCAAACCGCAGCACCCATAACTTCCGGGAGTTGCCGGCTTTTCGGTGGACGTGTAAGGTCCTAGGGAGTCGGGCCGGAGGGGAATTGAGCTGGCAGCGCATCGGTTGTGGAGTCGCATTCGCAGTGATCTTGTCGCTGTCGGCGTCCTCGCGCGTGGCCCACGCCCAGGCGCTCCCGTCCGATACCATCCGTGCGACGCCTAAGGCTACGATCGGCCTGGGGCTGGTGGGCGCGGAGCTCGGTCTCATCATTCCGGCGGCTGCGGGTCTCACCGACCCATGGGCGCTGACGGTGTTCCCCGTCGTCGGGGCTGCGGGTGGCGCGCTCGCCGGATACTTCGCCCTCGACAAGCCCGGTCGTGAAAAGGGCTCCGTAGCTGCGCTCGTGGTTGGGCTCGCAGGGGTTATCCCTGCGATCCTCGTGACCGTGAAGGGCGTGCGTAAAGAACGACAGGAGGCCTACGAGCCGCCGACGATCGAGGTCCGGAGCGACAAAGACCAGCGGGCCCTCGAGCTCGTCGAAGCTGGCCCGGGATTGCTTCGCCGGTCTCGCTCGGGGCTTCGTATCTCCATGCCAGGGGTGTCGTTCAGTCGAGGTGCGATACTCGATGCCGAAACCGCCCAGCTCGGAGGCCGTCTCGGCGGCTTGAAGGGCCGCACGGAGATGCGGCTTTCCCTCGCGTCGGGTGTGTTCTAGCGTCCGTTGATGCTCACCTCCACGGTGCGACGTACCCTCCGCGAGCGCGCGCTCGTCGAGGCGGGAGACCACGTGCTGGTCGCGTGCTCCGGAGGGCCTGATTCGACCGCGCTGCTGCACGTGCTCCATCGGCTCCGAGCCGACTCGGGGGTCACGCTGTGTGCCGCGTCGATCGACCATGCCCTCCGAGCAGAGTCCGGGTCGGAGGTGGCGCAGGTCGGTAACTTCGCCGGGGCCTTGGGAATTCCGTTTCGGTCGGCTCGCATCCAAGTGGCCAAAGAGGAGGCATCGATTCAAGCACGCGCCCGGGAGCTTCGCTACCAGGCGCTTCACGACATCGCGCGTGAGATGAAAGCAACGCGCATCGCCGTTGGACATACCCAAGACGACCAGGCCGAAACCGTGCTCTCACGGATGCTTCGGGGTGCTGGCCTTCGAGGCCTCAGCGGGATCGAGGCACGCAGAGCCGACGGGGTGATCCGCCCGCTTTTCGATTGTCGCCGCGCCGACGTCCTCGCTTATGCCGAAGAACGAAGCCTTCCCTTCATCGAAGACCCCTCGAACCACCAACGCGCGTATGAACGGGTTCGGATCCGGCACGAGGTCATGCCAACGCTTTTCGAGGAAGATGCCCGCGTCGTCGAGCATCTATGCGCGATCGCAGACGAGGCCGCCGAGCTCAACGCTGCGCTCGATGCCGAAGTGCCCGAGCTCCCAGCCTCCGGAGACCGATCGTTCGTGGCCGATCGAGTGGCGCGCCTTGCGCCGCCGCTGCGGGTGCGGTGGCTTCGGCTCTGGTTGGCTCGAGAAACGGGATTAACCCCTACCCGGAGCCACTTAACGGAAGTGGGGCGACTTCTTACGGCTCCCGGTGAGGTCCTGCTAGGATCTGGCTGGTCCATTCGCCGCGACGGTGATGGGCTTTTGTTGGAATATCGTGAGCATCGACGGACGCGCAGCACGCCCCTCTGACCTGAGGATCGACCCACGGTTGCCAAATCGTGTCCGGAGCCTCACAAAGAGTGAAGGGGCAAGTGCCCCATGCTAGCCCGGAGTAAGTTCCAAGCGTCCTGCTTAAGCCTATGAAACAAAGCCAAAAAACACTGCTCTTCTGGGTCCTCGTGATCCTGATGTGCATCGTGATATTCAATTTCGTCGCTCGCGAGGAACAGCCGCGGAGCGTGCCGTTCAACGAGTTCATCAGTCAAGTGACTGACGGCAACGTCAAGAAGGTCAAGATCCGACCGCAAGACAAGCTCGGTGAATACACCTATTGGCTGAAGACCGACGACGAGAGCGCGCCCGCCAGCGGCAACCGTGCGGCCCGCTCCGAAAAGGTCACCGTCGGGATCATGGGGGAGGAGACCAACCAAAAGCTTCTCGATGGCAAGGTGAGCGTCGAGTACCTGCCCGAGGATGAAAACAGCTTTTGGAAGAGCTTCGCCGTGGCCTGGCTTCCGATGATCTTTCTCGTCGGCATCCTGTTGTTCTTCATGCGCCAACTGCAGGCGTCGGGCGGCAAAGCGATGAGCTTTGGCAAGTCGCGCGCCCGCTTGCTGAACGAATCTCAAAACAAAGTTACATTCACCGACGTCGCCGGCATCGACGAGGCCAAGGACGACTGCGAAGAGATCATCGCATTCCTAAAAGACCCGAAGAAATTCCAACGCCTGGGGGGTCGTATTCCCAAGGGCGTACTCCTGATGGGGGCCCCAGGCACGGGTAAGACGTTGCTGGCGCGCGCGATCGCCGGGGAAGCGGGGGTGCCGTTCTTCAGCATTTCTGGTTCGGACTTCGTCGAGATGTTCGTCGGGGTCGGTGCCTCACGCGTTCGTGATCTGTTCGAGCAGGGCAAGAAGCACGCTCCATGCATCATCTTCATCGACGAGATCGATGCCGTCGGCCGGCACCGTGGCTCGGGTCTCGGCGGCGGACACGATGAGCGCGAGCAGACGCTGAACCAGCTTCTCGTCGAGATGGACGGGTTCGAGTCGAGCGAGGGTGTCATCATCATCGCCGCCACCAATCGCCCCGACGTTCTCGACCCGGCGATCTTGCGTCCCGGTCGTTTCGACCGACGCATCATCGTTCCGCGGCCCGACCTCAACGGCCGTCAGGGCATCCTCGCGGTTCACACCCGCCGGGTTCCACTGGGCGACGACGTTCAGCTAGGCATCATTGCACGCGGGACCCCTGGTTTCTCCGGGGCCGACCTCGAGAACCTAGTCAACGAGGCGGCGCTTCTGGCGGCACGCCAAGACAAGGATTTGGTGTCGATGGCCGACTTTGAGATGGCCAAGGACAAGGTCATGATGGGCTCCGAGCGGCGCTCGATGGTCATCAGCGAGCACGAGCGCAAGACGACCGCGTATCACGAGGCAGGCCACACCCTGGTCGCCTGGATGCTCCCGAACCACGACCCGATCCACAAGGTTACGATCATACCGCGTGGGCCTGCGCTAGGTCTCACCATGGCGCTTCCCGAGGAAGACCGTCAGAGCTATAGCGCCGAGTGGATTCGGGACCGGATCGCAATGGCCCTGGGTGGAAGGCTCGCCGAAGAGGTCGTCTTCGGGCAGCTCACGACCGGCGCCGCCGACGACTTCAAAAAGGCCACCCAGCTCGCCCGCTCGATGGTGACCGAGTGGGGGATGAGCACCCGCCTCGGCCCACTGTCTTACGTCGAGAAAGAGGAGACCGGATTCCTCGGTCAGAGCTACCACAAGGATTACTCCGAGGAGACCGCGAAGGAGATCGACGACGAGGTGCGCCGCATCATCAACGCGCAATACGACCGTGCCAAGATTGTCCTCGAGGGCCATCGCGAGAAGCTCGATGCCATCGCCGAGGCATTGCTCGAGCGTGAGACCCTGGGCCGCGACGAAATCGAAGCGATCATGGCCGGGGAGGAGCTCCCGCCACCGGTCATCGTGAGCGTTCCCACCTACGCGGAGAAGCGCCGCGAAAGCGAAGAAAAGCGAAAGGGCGCGATTTTTCAGCCGCGTCCGCGCGAGGTCCCCAGCGCTGGGTAATGACGGAGGTTCTGATGCCGGAGCTGTGGGGTGTCATCAATGTGACGCCAGATTCATTCAGCGACGGTGGCAGGTTCCTCGACACCCAGGCCGCGATTGCTCACGGCAAAAGGCTCCTCGAAGAGGGAGCGGATGTGCTCGATGTGGGTGGCGAGTCGTCGAGGCCCGCCGGGAACACGTATGGCGCCGGTTTTACGACCGTTTCGGCCACGGAGGAGATCGCCCGAGTCGTCCCCGTGATCGAGCAGCTCGCCGGAGAGCTTCGAGCCCGGGTCTCGATCGACACGGTCAAGCCCGAGGTCGCAGAAGCGGCCCTCGGGGCTGGTGCCTCGATCGTGAATGACGTGCGCTGCGCACAAAACCCGGCGCTGGCCGAGGTGGCCGCCGCTGCCGGGGCCGAATACGTCGTGATGCACAACCGCGGCCACGGTGAGGTCCGACCCCCTCACACCAGCTACGAAGACGTCGTTTCGGAGGTGCTCGAGGAGCTTCTCGAGGCTGCTCGACGGGTCGAGGCGGCGGGCGTTCCCCGAGCTTCGATCTGGCTGGACCCGGGCCTCGGCTTCGCCAAGACGACTTGGCAGACCGTCGCGCTTCTAAGATCTCTTGGGCGTTTTCCAAAGAGCGGATACCGTGTACTTGTGGGGCCTTCTCGGAAATCCTTCATCAGCGAGCTTGCGCCCAACCCGAGCGGCGGGGCACCTTCGGCCGATGACCGCCTCGGGGGGACCGCGGCGGCCGTCGCGCATTGCGTCGCAGCTCGGGTAGACGCCGTGCGAGCCCACGATGTCCGCGTGATGCGTCAGCTCATCGACGTGATGAACGCGCTCACCAAACCCGCCGAGGGGGCACCATGATCGAAGTGCTCACCGGTGCGTTGAGTCAGCTCGTCAACGGCTTCGTTGGTTTCTTTCAGCGTGGGGCCTGGGACGTGCTCCACGACTGCCTCGACATCGGCTTGGTTGCCGTTCTGATCTACTGGGCTTTGGTGATCCTACGCGGCACGCGCGCCATGCAAGTCGCCATCGGGCTTTGCCTCGTCTTCGTGGGTTACCTCTTCGCGCGACGCGTGGGATTGGTGACGGTGACCACGATCTTGGACTCGGTCTTGGCTTATCTCGCCGTGATCGTCGTGATCATCTTTCAGTCCGACATTCGTCGCGCACTGGCACGAATGGGTCGGCGGCCGCTGCTTCGTGGGCAACGCACCGCCAAGGAAACGCAAACCATCGAGGAAGTGATCAAGGCAGCTGGCACGCTCGCCCAAAAACGCATCGGTGCCCTCGTTGCTTTCGAGCGAAGTGCCGCTCTCGACGAGTTCATCGAACGCGGATCCGAGGTCGATGCCCGAGTGAGCAAAGAGCTGCTGCACAGCATCTTCGTGCCTAGCTTCGAAAACCCGATGCACGATGGCGCCGTCGTCATTCGCGAAGGACGCGTCTGGCAAGCTGGGGTGTTCTTGCCGATGGCTGGCACCGCCGGCGGGGACCGAACGCTCGGCGCACGCCACCGGGCCGGGCTCGGCATCACCGAGGAGACCGACGCCGTCGTCATCGTCGTGAGTGAAGAGCGGGGCGCGATTTCGCTGTGCTTCGACGGCAATATCGTCCGCAATCTCGATGTGACTTCCCTTCGAGATGCTCTTTACGGCCTGTTTTACGCGCCAAAACCCGCTCGCAGGAAGTCCGACCGACGGAGCACGGCCGTACCCCCGGAGCCCGCTCGCGCCCCGAGTCAAGATGCTGTGCTCTCGGTCGGCAAGGCTGAGGAGACCTCGTGAGCGCTTGGCTTGACGGGCTTCAAGCGGTCCGCTTCTTTTTCACCGAGAACCTCGGCCTCAAGGCAGGCGCGCTCGGAGTCGCCATCTTGATGTTCTCCCTCGTCCATGGGGCGGAGGACATGGAAAGAAATGTCTATATCGACGTAGTGGTTCAGCCGCCCCCGGATGCCGAGGACATGATCCTGGTGACCGACATTCCCGATCGGGTTCGCGTGCGACTCAGGGGTAGCCGTGCCCGGCTAAACGCAATCCGCCAGGAGAATTTGCCCCCGGCCGATGTAGAGCTCAAGACGGTCGAAGAGCCACGGTACTACTTCGAGAAAGAGGCTTTTGATCTGCCCGCCGGTGTCACCGTAGTGGGTGTGGTGCCGCCGTCGCTCGCGTTCAAATGGGTCCCGCAAGCGACTCGCGAGCTTCCCGTGGAATTGCTCTTCGATGGAGAGCTCTCCGACGACCTCGAGTGGGGCGCGGAGGCCGAGGTGTTTCCGCCAAAGGTTGGTGTGAAAGGCCCGCGCGACGTCGTGAACTCGATGAGGACGGTGAGAGCCATGGAGATCGATGTATCCGCGCTCGGAGCCGGCGTGATCCAACGGGACATCCCCCTGGTTGGGGCGCCCGCGAACACCACATTCGAGACGCTGTCCGTCCTCGTAACGCTGCGCGTACAGGCCAAAATGTCCGAACGCGTTCTGTCACCACTTCGCGTCGACGCGGAAGGTGCCATACCTCAATCCCTGCGACCCAGGGCGGTTACCGCTCGCATCCGTGGTCCGCAGAGCATCGTCGACCAGCTCAACCCCGCTTCGGTGCTCGCTGTCGTCAATCTGGGCGCGCTCGAGCCTCAAAAAGGTAACTTCCGTGTTCCCGTCGAGCTTCGGGGTCTTCCGGACGGCGTCGAGGCCATCGAGATTACGCCGAACGAGGTCACGGTCGCGCTCGAGGAGGGCGGCAACTAGAGCCACAATCTCGTGACTAAGGCGCGGGGGTCGCTTCGAGCTCGCGCTCTGCTTGGGATGCGATGTCTTGGGCCATGGCCTGGATGCGGTCCTCCTTGGGGCCCTCGATCATGACTCGCAGCTTAGGCTCGGTTCCGCTCCAGCGGACGAGCACACGGCCGCTCTTGCCGAGCGCCTTCTTCGCGAGCGCGATGGCGTGGGTCGTCTTGGGGAGCTCCTCGAGAGGGCGTCGGCCCGGCAACGTGACGTTGACCAGCACCTGGGGGACCCTTTCCATCACTTGCGATGCGAGCTCCGAGAGAGGGCGTCCTTCACGAAGTACGATGGCGAGCACCTGCATCGCCGCTACGAGCCCATCGCCCGTCGTTGCATGATCGAGAAAGATCAGATGTCCCGACTGCTCGCCGCCGAAGTTCAGACCACGCCTGCGCATGGTCTCGACGACATAGCGATCACCGACGCTGCAACGGAGCAGCTTCCCGTTGTCGTCTTCGAGCGCGCGTTCGAGGCCGAGGTTGCTCATCACAGTGGCGACGAGTGTCCGTCTGCGTAGGCGGTTCGCGCGAAGCATGCGAGTTGCGCATAGGGCCATGATCACGTCGCCGTCGATCCGATTGCCTTTTTCATCGATCATGATGACGCGATCTGCATCGCCGTCGAGGGCGATGCCGAGGTCTGCATGGCGCCGCCGCACCTCTTTGGCGCACGTTTCGGGGTGTAAGGCTCCCACGCGATGGTTGATGTTCTTTCCGTCGGGCTTTACCCCGATCGCATGAGTCGTAGCGCCGAGCTCGGAGAACACGAGCGGCGCCGTGCGGTACGCAGCACCGTGAGCGGCATCGACCACGATTCGCACGCCCTCGAGCGTGAGCTCATTCGGAAACGAAGCCTTGACGAAAGCCACGTAGCGTCCCGGCGCATCATCGAGGCGCTCGGCACGACCCACCCTCGTTTTGGTGGGGCGGTTCTTGTCGAGCTCGGTTCCGAAGACGAGCTGCTCGACCTCGTGCTCGACTTCGTCGGCGAGCTTGAAGCCGTCTGAGCCGAAGATCTTGATCCCGTTGTCCTGGTAGGGGTTGTGCGAAGCGCTGATGACGACGCCGGCATCGGCGCGCATGCTGGTCGTGAGGTGCGCGATCGCAGGTGTCGGGAGCGGGCCTGAGAGCAGGACCTCGCCGCCTTGCGCGCAGATCCCCGAAGCAACTGCCGTCTCGAAGAGGTAGCCCGAAAGCCTCGTGTCTTTGCCGACAACGATTCGGGGGACGTGCTTCACCCGCTGGCGGGCCTGATAGGCTATTGCGGCGCCGATGCGAAAGGCGATCTCGGGAGACATATCGCCTCGGTTGGCAAGACCACGAATGCCGTCGGTTCCAAAGAGTTTTCGGCTCATCCTGACTTCAGGGCTCCCACGTAACGTCGATACTCCAGTTCGATGGGGGAGCAAACGTCCCCGTCGTCACGAAGCTTAGCGGCCAAAGCGCCTCGATCAAAAATCCAGGGCGTTGCGCTTGGCCGGTCGAGTTTGGGCCGCCCTCGTTTCTGCGGGCCACGAACTGGCCTTCGACGTAGAGCCCGCGGATGGGCACGTTGTCGGGCAGAATCGAGTCCACGTTGAACCCGACCTGCACGGTGGTGTCGGAGTCGAACTCGCTGACACCCGACCCTCCCTGCACCCCGAACGTTGGCGCAAGCCCACCGAACTGAGACTGCAGTGACGCGGAAAACAAGCCGGCGGCGACCCCGGAAAGAAAGCTCGTCGTTTCGGCATTGGCGCCTTCGGTAGTCGCGGCGAGACCTCTTTCCTGCCGGGTGGTCCCCGTGACGAGGAGCGCAATCACCTGAGCCTCGCTCGTCGTTGGGGCTGTCGAGGTGAACTCGATCGTCGGATTGCTGAGGCGCCCGGACACCGTGACCGTGACCGAATCCGTGCTGCCGCGCAGAAGATGTCGGGCGACGAGGTCGACCTTCGCGTCCATGTCGGGGTCGCCGTCGAAGACCATGCTGCCGGAACGGAGCTCGAAGCGCTTGCCGAAGACATGGAAGTTACCCCGCTTGAAGTTCACGTTGCCCTTGACGATGAACTCCTCGTCGATCGTCGTATCCAATCGCGTGCTGGCTTCCACGTAAAACCCCTGATCCCTGCTGCGGATTACGATCGCTTCGTCGGATCGGATCTCGAGGTGTATTCGGTAGGGGACAGTTGGGCTCGGTGGAGTGTATTCTTCGCCCGCGAAGAACACCTCGGGGTGGGGTGCCAGGTCCTGGGGCGTCGCCGAGCTTTCGGGGATATCGAGATCGAGCTTGCGCAGCCGAATCTCTCCGTCGAGGCCGTCGTCTTCGAAGGTGGCAAGCAATCGCGCGTTTCCGTCGACGCGAGCCATGATCGAACCCTCCTGCCGAAGGGGGAACGAATTGGTTCGTACTTCGATGTCGAGCTTGTGTGCACTCAGCCCCTTCAGCACCAAGCGACCGTCTGCTTGCGCCGAGCCCTTGGCATCGGTCGCCGTCAAACCGGCAATCGCGATTCCATCCTCGTCGAAGATCGCTCTGCCGGCCACTTTGTCCAGTGTTTGACCGACGTTTCGTAGGTCGATGCGGCCGTCTGAAAGGTCCACGCTCCCTACGAAGTTCGGATCATCGATCGTCCCCTGGGCGCTCACGCTTCCGAGCAGCGTCCCCTGAACGTTCACGAGACCAGCCATCCAGGCCAACACCGCCTGGAGGGGCATGCGATCGAAGTCGGCCTGGCCCTTGAGCTTACCGCGCTCCGCGAGGACGGGCACCATGTGCTCTCGATCCCACAGGAGCGGAATTTCCCCGGCGATCTTGGTGGAGCCCGCGTTCCACCAACTCATCGTTGCATCGAGCTTACCGATCCCCTTTTTGTATTCCGCGTTGATCTCGCCCTCGGCCGGCGGCGTTTCGACGATGGTGTTCACCATCACGCCCCGACGCCCTGGCTGAATACGTCGCGCACGAAGCTCGTCAGTGTTGAGCGAAAGCGACAGGGTCGGGTCGTTGCCGAACAAATTCGCAACCCTCAAACGTGCCTTGACCAGCCCGGCGGCGTAACGGCACACGTACGGGATGTTCTCCACGGGAGCGTTGTAGAGGTCTGCGCTGAGGCGCGTGACCGGTAGATCGGGCACCTTGGCCGCCTTGAGCCAGTCATCGAGGGGTGTCTCCGCGGTGGCGTCGAGCCGAAGGACCTGCGAGGAGCCCACCACGCCATCCATCGTGATCTCGGTGACGTCGTCCGCCAGCTCAGCCCGCAAGGTCGCGCGGGGGTGGGCTTCGCTGCCGCAGAGGCCTTCGGAGGCATCGGAACGCCAGTCGAAGCTCGCGTAGAAGTCACCGCGTGTCTGAAACGCGCCGCCAGCAAGGGTCAGACTCGCCGCGAGCTGCAGCCGTTCCGCGTCTGGCAACACGCGCCGGCCGAGGATGTCCGGCAGCTCGCTCAAACGCCGCGGGGGCACGCGCATCGACAACCGCCAAGGCGATGTCTCCAGAGTTTCGATCGTCTCGCTCGGATGCTGCACGAGGTTGACGAGGTCCACGAGAAGGCTTCCTTCGCCGTCGAACAACGACCCTTGGTCATCCGCGAAGCCCAGCTGTGCCAGAAGAGCACCGTACTCGTAACGAAACTTCGACGAAAACTCGACTGGTCCCCAGCTCCGGATCGCCAATGCGGGAACACCGATCCGTCCCTTGAACGAGGGGGCGTCGATCGAGCCGGAGAGGGTGATGCTGGCATCCGCGTATCCGGTGATGTCGGGCATGTCGTCTTCGAGGATGAGCTCGAGCAGGGTGAGGTCCATCGCGCCCGTGCTCAGGGTCGTCTCGTAGACGCCTCCGCGTAGTGCGTTACGGATGCTTCCGGCTCTCGGGTCGACCAGCCCCGTCGTGCTGAGGGTGAAGTTGCCGCGGCCGCCCAGGTCTACCTGCGCGTCTGCGTCGAGCTGACTTTGGTCGTAGTTGATCAAATAAGCTGCATTGACGGGAGAGATGTCCCAGAGGTTCGCATCGGTGAGGGTGCCCTCGGCGACGATCGTCGGTTGACGATCGAGGTCCCCACGAAACTCGAAGTGAAGGTCGACTCTGCCCGTGAAATCGGGCGCTTTCTCTGGATAGAGGATCTTCAGAACGGCGAGGTCGAAGTTCTGCAGATCAGCCTCGATGTCGTCCGGCCCGTTGAATCGCCATTCGCCGCTCGCCTGCAGGCGTTGGTCCCCCTTGCCCATGAGCACCCGGTCGAAGGTGATGCCGTTGACCGGATCGAGGACCAGGTTGTTTACCGATCCTCGCCATGAGAGCTCCGCGACGGCCAACTCGATCGTGTCGACGTCGAGCCGATAGATGCCGTTGGCTGCCTCGATCCGCGCGTGGAACTCCGCACGTCGCTCGCCTGGAGCCGCGAAGGAGCCACCGGCTCTGTATTGGTCTGGCCCCCCGGTGACGAGCGCCTCTCCCTGCCCGATTGGGTAGCCAGTGACGCGGATCTCCGACCCCTCGAGCTTGACGTCGATCTTCGGTCTCTTCGGATCGCCCCAAACGCGTCCCTCGAGTAGGAGCGTTCGGGCCTGGACCGCGCCGTACCTGAAATTGTCGAATCGGACCCAACCTCGTGTATCGAAGTCCCCTGCCATGCTGGTACGGATCTCGAGATCGAACTTGGCGCCGCCTTTGATTCCAGGTGCCCACTCGACGAAGTTCGGATCCGCGCTGACATCGGGAATCGCCCCACGGGCGTAGATCTCGGAAACGCCGCTGTATTCGAAGTGCCCGCTCAACGAGAGCTGGCCGCCGGCGTACTGCGTTTCGAGCGATTGGACATCGACGCCGTCGGGACGCGCTCGAGCCTTGGCGACGAAGGCGGGGATCTGGATGTCTTCATAGCGAAAGCCTTTGGTTTCTATTTCGACTCCGATGATGTCCTTGCGTTTGGGATCGGCAGAGAGCTGGAGCACTCCGTTGGCGTCGACGTTGGGTGCGCCATTGATCATCTCGGCCAGCCGTAAGCTGTTCGATGCGATCTCGATCGTCGTGACTCCCTCGTCGGGGAGCTCTCCTTTGATGCGCGTCCGTCCGCCCGCGGTCATCACGTCGGCCTGCAGGCGGTAGTTATCTTCCGAGCCCCATAGGCGTACCCAGCCGTTCGCATTCCCTTTCAGAGACTCGGCCCACTCGAAGCCGACGTCTCGAAGGGTCTCTGCGCTCACCGGGTCGACCCGGACGTAGAGGTCCAGGTCGAATGGGTCGTCGTACGTGCCGCCGGACGGCGGGCGATACACGACTTCCGCTACCATGTGCTCGGTGCCCCGGCTGGTTTCGGCGAGCACTTGGGTGCCCCGCATGTCGGTATACACCGTCCCGACGACGTTGTTGATCTGCCCCTCGAAGGGGAACGGGCTGACGATTCGGCCGTCGCCCGACCAAATTTCGATCTCGGTGATCTCGTAGAACTCCATTCGGCCGCGTGCGTGCAGGTCGATGATGCGAAGGCCCTGGAGGCCGAGGATCTCGCCGAATACCTCGATGTTTCTAAGGTCCATGTCGTCGACGATGGCGTGGAAGGGCTCCCCCTCCGAGGGCGTCGGATCCGCCGGTTCGAAGGCATCGAGGAAGGTAGGAGAGCCTTCGCCGTTGTCGATGAGGCGCACCCAACCGTTGGTGAGGTCTGCGTAGTAGAAGCGTAGCTTGCCGCGTAGTCCGGCGATGGGGTCGATGCCGAGCTCGATGTGCTCGCCATAGATGATGGGCTTCCCATCCTGGTCGAACACGAAGGTGTCCTTCACGATCGTCTTCCAAAGACGGAGCTGTGTGATGTAGCCCGCCTGCAGACGACCCTGCATCTCGCCCGTGACGAAGTCGTTGAGGATGTCGCGAGCCAGTCGATGGCCTAGAGGGGTATCCAGGTGGAACAGAACGCTGGCGATCAAGGAGAACACCGCGAGTGCCGGCCAACCGAGAAACCAACTCACCAATCGGGAAATCCAGCGCATCAGAACGCCTCACCGATCGTGAACTGAATGGCCCCTGGAGCCCCGCCGCGAATGAAGCGAAAGATGTTGAATGCGTTCGGTGGAGGCGGCTCACCGACGACCTGCCATTTCGGAATGAGGAAACCGAAATCGAGGCGAATCGGCCCCACTGGGGTTTGGTAGCGGAAACCGAAACCAGCTGCAGCGCGGATGTAATTGAAGCGGTAGAACTTGCCCCGATTGACGTCGCCGAAGTCCATGAAGAACGCCGTCGCGAAGTTCTGCGTGACGGGAAGGCGCCATTCGACGCTCGCCTCCCATCGACGAAGGCCTCCGTCGTTTCGCGCATCGTTGCCCTCTTCGGTCAGAGAGTCGACGCTGCCGGGGTCGCCCAAGAAGCCGGGGAAAAACCCGCGGTGGCTGGTGGGGCCACCCGAACGTAGGCGGTAGCTCTGGGGTCCGAGCTGTTGGCCGATCAGGTCGAGTCGCTGTGTGTCTCTCGAGAACAGAAACATCGCGCCGATGCCGAACTTGAAGGCCAGAGTCGAGGACAATGGGAGTGGAATGTAGCCGCGGACCTCGGGCGTGACGCGTACGTATTGCCACGAGCGTTTGATTTTCGCCGGCGACTGCTGGCTTCCCACTTGGAAGAAGAACCCCGCTCGGGGACTTCGTGAGTCGTCGCGCAGGTCTACCACGATGCGCTCGTCGAAGAACGCGACCTGATAGCTTCTCGGGAAACGAGGATCTTGGTCGACGACGAGGTACGCATCGTAGTTCAGGCCGCCGGTCAGGAGCAGTCGCCCGTCGAGAAACGGGCGGGAGAGCTGACCGGACACTTGAAGATCGTGCCGCCGAAAGAGCTCGTAGGGGTCCGGGCCCCAGTCGTGGCGAAACCGCATGGTGGACGTGGTTCGGGCCTCGATGAAGGCCGGCCGTTGGTACGAGATTCTGACCTCGTTGCCGAGAATGAATCCCCGCCCGAACCGGAAGAACGGATCGGTGGCGACGATTTTCGGGCGGTCCTCGATGCGTAAGTTGCGAAAGCCATCGATGAAATTGCGGTGCTCGAACCGGCCGAGCAAGTGGACATCGGAGATGCGGGTGTCCTGCTCGAGCGTCAGGGTCGAGAGGGTGCCGCTCTGGACGCCTGCCCCGATGCCCCAGCGAATCTGCCTCCCCGGCTCGACGGCGATATTGATGTCGACGATGCCGGTGCAGGCCTGATTTTCGTCGACTCTCGCCGTGTCGATGATGTTCACCGTCGCCAAGGCGCCCAGGGCGTAGACCGCACGTTGCGCATCGGCGAGCTTCAGCAGGCTGTAGGCCTCGCCCCGCTTCAAGTCGGCGACAGCAAGGATCGTTTTGGCCGGCAGGTCCTGGTTGCCCGTCACGACGACGTTCCCAATGGCACAAGGTGGACCGGTCTCGACACTGAACCCGACAGAAGCCTCGCGCGCATCTCGGTCGATCTCGACTCGCCCCCAGGCGCGGCCGCACGCGTAGCTGGCATCCCGGAGCTGACGCCGAATCTCGCGCTTGCTTCGCTCGTAGAGTGCTTCGTCGAAGGGTTTGCCGATCTCGAGCGCAATGGCTCTCTCGATCTTGCTGCGATTTTCTGGACTCCACCCTTCGTGGCCCACGACATCGATCGAACGGACCAGCACCGGCAGCCCTTCCTCGATCTCGATTCCGATCTCGAGCTCGCATCCCTCGTCCTCACCCTCCCTCTCGCACCAGGCGTCCCCGTCGGGGCCGACGACGATGCGGTCCGACGTCGCAGCCGAAGGTGGGTCGAACTCCGAGCTGACGACCGCAGCGTCGTAGTAGCCGCGTGCCTTGTACCAGCGTTCGATCCGGTCTAGGTCGCGCTCGAACACCGCCGAATCGAGCGTGGGCCACCCCTTGCGAAGCTTCCTCCAGAGATCGAACGACGCCCGCTTCCCGTCGAATGGCGGGACCCCGCACTCCCGATCGACGCTGGTCCCAAACGCGATGGTCACCCGATCGCGCGGATGGCTGGCCAGGCAGGCCTGAAGCGCCTCGGGGTCGAGGTTCTCCATGCCGCTGAAACGAATCTTGTCGATGCCGTAGCTATCTTCTGGAATCGTCTTGCAGCCGCTCGCCAGTACGAGAAGCAAGCAGATGCATCGCTGGCGAGCCATCTACCTACGGCTTGTAGCGCGACGACCCCCGGTTCCGCCAGCGATCGGCGTAATTTCGGCCGTTTGGCGCTTCCCGCCTCGACTGCTACAGCTACCGCCCCTCGAAAAATGAAGCAGTACTTCGTCCAGACCTTCGGCTGCCAGATGAACGTCCACGATTCGCGCCGGATCGAGGAGGTGTTGCGCGCCCACGGGTATCGTGAGGCCAGCGAGCCGGCGCTTGCCGATCTACTGGTCGTCAACACGTGCAGCGTCCGCGAGAAGGCGGAGCACAAGCTGATGAGCTTGCTGGGGACTTTTCGGCCTTTCAAGGATGCCCGCCGGGGCATGGTGCTGGCCGTCGCCGGGTGCGTCGCACAGCAAGAGGGGGAGCAATTCCTCAGAAAAGCACCGTTTGTCGACATCGTGCTCGGGCCGGACAACATTGCCGAGCTGCCTGCCCTCGCACGAGAGGTGGAGCAGGGTGCCCCGCCGATCACGCGCACCGTGTTCGACATGGACGACCCGCAGTTCCTTCGGGCCACGCCCCATGACGATCGTCGAGAGGTCACCGCGTACGTGACGGTCATGAAAGGTTGTGACGAACGATGCACGTTTTGTATCGTTCCTCATACGCGCGGCTCCGAGCGTTATCGCGCGGCGGACGAGATCGTGGGGGAGATCGTCGACTTGGTCGCCGGGGGGGTGCGGGAGATCACCTTGCTCGGGCAGACCGTGAACTCGTGGCACGAGCCCGGGCTCCGAGCGCAGATGAAGCCGACCTCCAGACTCGCTCCATCGACCTCCGAGTTCGCATCCCTGCTGCGTCGGATCGCGCGCGAAGTGCCCGAGCTGCTCAGGCTCCGCTACACGTCGCCCCATCCTCGGCACGTCACCCCGGAGCTCGTCGCCGCGCATGCCGAGCTCCCGGTGCTTCCGGCCCATGTTCATCTGCCTGTGCAGTCCGGTTCCGATCGAATTCTCAAACGGATGGCCCGCCGCTACACGGCACGCGACTACATCGAGCGCTCGCGCGCGCTACGGGAGGCCAAGCCCGGGCTTACCTTGTCGTCGGACTTCATCGTCGGTTTCCCCGGGGAGAGGGACGACGACTTCGAGCGCACCCTCGACCTCGTGCGGGAGGTCGGATTCGTTTCCGCGTTCGGTTTCAAGTATTCGCCGCGTCCGTACACCTCGGCGCTCCAGCTCAGCCATGAAGTGCCAGAGCCTGTGAAGGATGAGCGGCTCGCAAGGCTGTTTGCGGTCGTCGAGACCCAACAGCGCGCGCATTTGGAGTCTTTGGTCGGAACCGATCAACGCGTCCTGGTTGAGGGGGCGTCGCCAGGCGACTCGGGGCGTTTCGCCGGGCGCACCGATCGAAACGAGATCGTGCACTTCGTGGCTCCGGAGGGGCACGATCCGACCGGTGAGCTCGTGGCCGTGACGATCGACGCGCCGTTTCGGCACAGCCTGTCTGGATTCATGACCGGGGCCGAGCAACTGCAGGGGTCGGGACCACGCATGCGGCTCTCGGTGCTCGACGCTGGAGGCCCGGGCTGACCACCGGCGTCCGGTGGGAGCGCCTTCGCGCATGGCGCTTTGCGATTCTGTACATGGGCCTC
>JAOTVB010000018.1 GCA_029863605.1 Myxococcales bacterium
CTTGCGCCCGATCTGCCACGATGCGCCCGATGTTTCCGAGGCCGATGATACCGAGGGTCTTGTAGGCGATTTCACGGCCCTGGAACTTGCTCTTCTCCCACTTACCGGTACGCATCGAACCAACAGCCTGCGGAATCTTTCGTGCGAGCGCTGCCAAGAGTGCAAGGGCGTGTTCTGCGGTGGTCACCGAGTTTCCGGTCGGCGTGTTCATGACGACAATTCCGCGCCGGCTCGCCGCGGGTATGTCTACATTATCGACGCCGATCCCTGCGCGCCCGATCACCCGCAGCTTGTCCGCAGCATCGACGACCCGTGGGGTCACCTGCGTCCCCGAGCGAATGATCAGACCATCGTAGTCGCCGATGACATCGCAGAGCTCGTCTTCACTCATCCCCGGTCGAAACTCGAGCTCGACACCGGGCGCCTCGCGCAGAGCGTCGAGGCCCGCCTCGGCGAGCTTGTCAGACACGAGGACCCGTACGTTGGACATGGTTACTCCTCAGGAATTCGGCGCGAAAAGCCGGCGCAGAGCTAGCAGCCACCCCCTCAGGGGTCAAGGAGCGCGAGGTTTACGTCCAGTGGATCGCGCCAAGAGCAAGGAGAATCGCCACGACGCGATAGCCGCGCTGCGGATCCTCCGTTTCAGGCAGGGCGCTCACGAATTCGACCAAGTCGTCTACCGTGTGAGGCTGCTTGCAACGCTTGAGCGTCGTCTGGATATCGTCGGGAAGGTTCGCGGTTGCCACGGCGGTGTCGATGCGGTCTGCTTGGACCACTCGGTGTTGTCCCCTCTCCAGGATGAGATCGCTTTCGAAACCAGCGGCGATTCTTCGCTGCAGCCCACGATCGAGGATCTCCCAGGCGTCGAGCCGAAGCGGAAAGCCGCTGCTCGGCGGGTCGACTCCCTCGTAGAAGTTCGCGGTGCCGGATGCCCACGTGAAAAGATCGAGGAGTTTCTCACGAACCTGCTCAGCGATGTGCTGGAAGAGCTCGAGGGGTTCGACGAGCCCCAAGGCAACCAGAGTGTCCCCGAGCTTGCCCTCGAAGCGCGGCATCACGGCGAGCGCCATGTCGAGCTCGCTACGGTTGATCACGCGTTTCGTCACGAGGTACTCGCCAAGGAGCTCTCCTGCGAGGTTGCTGGTGACGAACGCTGGCACGCCGAGCTTCGTGTAGACCTCCTTGCGGACCCCTCCTTGTTCACAGAGCCAAAGGCCGGTGCGCTGAGTCACCAAGGTGCGCACCAGAGCTGTGACGAAGCCACCGTTTTCGAACTCCATGCTCCGATCGGCGGCCGCAGCGGAGGCGATCCGCGTGGTCGTCGGTGTCATCCTCGATGCGGGCACGTGACGATAGAGATCGTGATGAGAGGACAGCGGTTGGAAGTCTCCTCCGGCCACGCTGACGGTGTCGTCGCCGGTTACCTGACCCGTCGCGACTGCCTCGACGACTTTGGCATAAGGGAGCGGGCCGACGGTGGCACCATTGGGCTTGCGGATCTTGTACTCGAGCGGTGTGACGTTCGTGGTGCTCGGATGTTGCTCCGCGAGCAACATCGGTGTCGGGGCCATCGTTGCTTTGGGCACGGTGTCGGCAGAGGTCTTTCTCGTTCGCGTTTGTTCTGCGATCTCAGCGACCATCTCGGCAAGCTCAGCACGGAGCACCTCTTCAGGGCGGCTTTGCCAAGGCTCGAGCGCCGCCCAAAAAGCGCGGGCGGTCGGCGGGCGTTCATCGACGTTCGCAGCGAGCGCGCTCAGCACCACCTCACCGAGCCCCTCGGGTAGCTGAGGAAGAAACTCCACGAACGGATGCACTTCGGCGTCTCGAATCGCAAGCAGCACCGCAAGCTCACTTCCCCCCGCAAACAGCGGCCTGCGCATGAAAAGCTCGGCAGCGATTACGCCAGTCGAAAAGAGATCTGCTCGCCGATCGACATCGCGTCCGGTGACTTGCTCCGGCGCTAGGTAACCGAGCTTACCGTTGGCGCGAGCGGCCGTATCCGCTGCAAACGGGTCGGAGTCCGACTGGGCAATCCCGAAATCCGCGATCTTGACGTCGCCGTGAATGGAAATGAGGACGTTCGAAGGACTGATGTCGCGATGGACGATGCCGAGCGCGCTGCCGCAACGATCGGTAGCCGTGTGCACTGCGTCGAGGCCGCTCAAAATCTGACGGACCAGGTACACGACCAGATCGTGCTCGAGCCTCTTGCTGTCCCGGGTAAGACTTCGGTTGAGTCGCCAGAGATCGCAGCCGGGTACGTATTCGAGCGTGAGGTACGGCTGGCCCTCGATTTCGCCGTGACCCAAGACGTGAACCACGTTCGGGTGGGTGACGCGACTCGCAAGCCTCGCTTCTTCGGCGAACATCGCGTGGGCGTGCGAACCATCCGCGATGTGTGGCAGCATGCGCTTCAGGACGACGACACGAGGCTCACCCACGGCGCGAGGCTCCAATGCGCGAAAGACTTCAGCCATGCCACCGACTGCAATGCGGTCGACCAACGTGTAAGCGCCGAGCGGAGTGTTGGGTGGCGGTGCGGGAGGCGGTGATGAGGGTCTCTGCACAATCTGGATTGTAACGGTACCAACGGAAAATATCGATATCAGAGGAAGATAACTCACAGAGTTTCGGAGTTTTTATGGCCGATCCATCCTCTCGGGCCGGCACCCGGTATGCCAGCCCACAAATACTCGACTGGGCCGCTCGGACGCACCACCCCGCCGACGCCGGTCTTAACCGTGCGTTCACTGCGCCTGCCGCGCACGGGATGCCTGAGATCCAGCTGGGCCCAGCCGAAGGCCGACTGCTGGAGCTTCTTCTCCGACTGGCCGGCGCCCGCAAGGTCGTCGAAATCGGAACACTGGCGGGCTACTCGGCCCTTTGGATGGTGCGCGCGCTTCCGCCGGAGGGCCATCTGTGGACCCTCGAGTCCGACCCGGGTCACGCGTCGGTGGCCCGCGAAGTGATCGCCGATGCCGGGTATTCGCAGCAGGTGACGATCATCGAGGGAAGCGCCCTCGAAATTCTTCCAAAGCTCCGTGATTCCGGCCCGTTTTGCGCCGTCTTCATCGATGCAGACAAAGCCCGGTACGACCGGTACGGTCGATGGGCCGCGGCGAATCTGCGCGACGGGGGGCTCCTCATCGGTGACAACGCCTATCTATTCGGCCACCTTCTCGAGGCGCGCGAGGATGCGGAGGGAATGCGCCGCTTCCACGAAGAAATGGCCGCTCACTTCTTGTCGTTATGCGTACCGACCCCGGACGGCCTCGCGGTGGGGCTCAAGCTACCCGCCGTCGATACTTGACGCTTGGCTGGACTACGGTGATATAGGGCTCCGCGTTCGGATCGCGGCTGGCTTGACCCCCGCTGGCTCTGACCCTAGCGCGCGCCGAGGGAGAGGAAGGGTCGGGCGCGGCCAGTTCGCGCGAGTATCAGGCTGGCTGCTGTTCGTCGAAAAATGACCAACCGACTTGTCCAATCCTCGGGCTTCGCCTAAATGGCGGCGCGGTCGTCGAGAGGACTCTGAGAGAACACGCAGCATGCAGATTTTCCCGCGCGAGCTGAATTACTTGCCCCTCGCATTGGCGCTTGTGGCTGGTGCCGTCGGAACGGGCGTATTCGTCTTGTTCTGGGTGTACTTCACTCCCTCCAACCTCCAGGTGGGCTACACCCCCGAGCAGCCCGTGGACTACAGCCACCGTCTGCACGCTGGCGAGCTCGGTATGGACTGCCGTTACTGTCACTCTCAAGTCGAGCGTTCGCACGAGGCGATGGTGCCGCCTACGCAAACCTGCATGGGATGTCACGCTCTCGTGGGCACCGAGTCGGAAAAGCTCGCCGCAATCCGCGACAGCTGGGAAACGGGAGAATCGATCGCCTGGGTTCGCGTAACCAAGGTCCCGGATCACGCGTTCTTCGATCACAGTATCCATCTTGCGGGAGGCGTTGGCTGTGCATCGTGTCATGGCAGGATCGACCAGATGGAGGTCGTCGGGATCGTAGAACCGTTGGCGATGCAGTGGTGCCTCGAGTGTCACCGCAACCCAGAGCCCCACATTCGACCCAAGAGTGAAGTTACCAATATGGGGTGGCAGGCCGACGAAACCTGGTTGGCGCAGCGCGCCGAAGTCGCATCCCAGCTCAATCCCCCCATGCACTGTTCGGGGTGCCACCGATGACCCGCCGCAAGCAATACGAGTTGAACCAAGGCAAGGGCCCGTCGATGTGGCGGAGCTTGGAAGACAAGAACACCGATCCCGAGTCGCTCAAAAAGCTAGCCGAAGAAGAGCAGCCTGGTGGCTTCGTCCGTGACCTCGTCGCGCCGGCATCGCTGGTAACGAGGCGCTCTCTCCTCAAGGGGTCGTCGATCGCAGCGCTGGCTGCCGGCCTTCAAGGCTGTCTCCGTCGTCCTGAAGACATCATCTATCCGTACAGCAAGTCCCCGGAAAACCTCATCCCAGGCATTGCGAATCATTTCGCGACAGTCACTGCGCGGGGGCGCGACGCGCTCGGCGTCGTCGTGACGAGTCACAATGGCCGCCCGACCAAGGTCGAGGGTAACACGCTCTCGCGAGCCAGCCTGGGCGCGACCGACGTCCGTGCCCAAGCGTATGTCTGGGACCTCTACGATCCCGATCGCTCGAAGTCGCCCGCGCGACGTCAGGGCAATGCGCTTGCGGACGCCACCGAAGAAGAGTTTGGTTCGTTCCTCCAGGAGCTTCTTAAGACTCACGGGGCGGATAAGGGTGCTGGTCTCAGAATCCTCGCTCCGATCAGCAACAGCCCGTCGTTCCGGGCCATGCGCGCGAAGGTCCTCACCAAATTCCCTAAGGCGCGTTTCCACACCTACAGCGCGGTCAACGATGACAACGCGCGTGAAGGCGCGCGCATTGCGCTCGACGGTGCTGCGACGGTCCCAATCTACGACCATTTCAAGTCGGCGGTCACGTTGTCATTGGGTTCGGACTTCCTCGGAAACGAACAAGGCGCCGTCGCCGCCGCCCGACGTTTTGCCGCCACCCGCGCGCTATCGTCCCCTGATGCACCGGTCAATAGGCTCTACGTCGCCGAGTCCAACTTCACGGTCACGGGCAGCATGGCCGACCACAGGATGCGCTCGTCGCAGACCGACATCGAGTGGTACGCACGTATGCTTGTCATCGCGCTTGCCGCTAGAGGGCTGGACGATCTGAAGCCCATCGCTGCCGCGCTTGTGAAGAACAAAGATGAAGGCGCTGCCGCCGCAGGCCTCGATACGAAGTGGTTGGAGGCGGTCGCTACGGACCTCGCAAACCACCGCGGCCAGTCGATCGTCCTTGCGGGCGCGGCGCAACCACCACGCGTCCATGCCCTCGTGAACGCGATCAACGCGGCGCTTGGCAACTTCGGGCGAACGACGTCCTTCGGGCCGGATACCGATCGGGACGACCCCGCGAGTGCGAAGAGCATCGCCGACCTTGCAAAAGATGCCGAAAAGGTCTCCTCCCTGATCATCATCGGCGGGAACCCCGTGTACGACGCTCCGGCGGACGTCAAGTTCGCCGACCTTCTCGCTCGAGACGGATTGACCTCGGTGCATCTTTCGACCCACCGAAACGAGACGACCGAGCTCTGCGCCTGGCACGCTCCTTTGGCGCACGAGCTAGAAGCTTGGGGAGACCAAGTGGCGCTCGATGGGGCCGTATCGATTCAGCAGCCCTTGATCGCTCCACTCTACGGCGGTCGCAGTGAAATCGAGTTCCTGGCGGCCCTGGCTGGCGAGGAGACCACGCGGGGTCATGAGATCGTCCGGGAAGCGCACGGCGCTCGGATTCAAAAAGACACGAAGGCGCTCCTGGGGATGGGACTGTCCACCAAGGAACTCAACGGAGACGCCCTGTGGCGACGCGGGCTTCACACCGGCATCTTGTTCACGCCCCAAGCTGGCAAACCGTCGGTCGTGACCGACGCGGTCATTAACGCGCTTCTCAAAAACAAGGTGCGGGAGGAGCCGCGCGCGGGGACCGTCGAGGTGAGCTTCGAGCCCGATCCCGCTCTCTGGGACGGGCAGCATGCCAACAACCTATGGGCTCTCGAGCTTCCGAGGCCGATGACCAAGCTCGTCTGGGACAACGCTGCAATCATGTCGCCAGCGACCAGGGACGCGTTCGGGCTGAAAAACGGCCAGATGGTGCGGCTTTCCAAAGGCGACGCGAGAATCGAAGTGCCGGTCTGGCCAATTCCCGGCCATGCGGACAACTGCATCACCCTCACGCTCGGATGGGGTCGCACCGCGGCGGGCCGTTATGGCAATGGCAAAGGCTTCGACGTGAATCCGTTGCGGATGCTCGACGGGATGGATTTCACCGGAGACGTCAAGCTCGAGCCGCTCACCGAGACATACAAGCTCGTACAGACTCAGACGCACGACCGGATGGAAGGTCGTCCAATCGCGATCGACGCGACGCTCGACGAGTACAAGAAAGAGCCCGACTTCGCCTCCTATCGCTCGGTCGATCCCGTGAGCACGCCGCCACTATGGAAGCAACAAGACTACAGCGACGGCTACAAATGGGGGATGACCATCGACCTTGCGTCGTGCACGGGGTGCAATGCCTGCGTGGTCGCTTGCCAGGCCGAAAACACGATTCCGGTCGTCGGCAAAATCGAAGTCGAGCGAGGCCGAGAAATGCATTGGCTGCGCATCGATCGGTACTTCGTCGGCGAGGACGAAGGCGATCCGCAGGTTGCGGTTCAGCCGGTCACTTGCCAGCAATGTGAAGAGGCGCCGTGTGAGAACGTCTGTCCGGTCAACGCGACGGTTCACAGCCCCGAGGGCTTGAACGACATGTCCTACAACCGCTGCGTTGGTACGCGATATTGCGCCAATAACTGCCCGTATAAGGTGAGGCGCTTCAACTATCTCGACTACCACGGTCACCTCGACGACAAGTTCGCTTGGTACGGAGACTTCCCGGAGTCGCGCAAGCTTCAGTTCAACCCCAATGTCACCGTCCGGATGCGCGGCGTGATGGAGAAGTGCACTTATTGTGTGCAGCGTATCCAAGAGGTGAAGATCGTAGCGAATCGCGAGGACCGCAAGGTCAGAGACGGGGAGATCAAAACCGCTTGTCAGCAAGCCTGCCCAAGCGCAGCGATCACCTTTGGTGACCTAAACGACCCTAACAGTCGGGTGGCCAAGCTCTCCGGAATCGACCGTCAGTATAAGTTGCTTGCCGAGATCGGTACGCGACCCCGCACGACTTACCTTGCCCGCATTCGCAACCCGAACCCCGAGCTGAGAAAAAAGGGTAGCTGAACACCATGAGCTACGACGCGCCCATCAAAGAACTCGGTGAAACCTACCTGCTCCCGGAGGGCACCACCGCTCACCAAGTCACTGAGACGATCGCGCGGGTCACCGAAAACAAAGCACCCCGTGGCTGGTGGCTGCTCTTTTTGATGTCGCTTACCGGTCTTGGCGCCATGGGCGGCGCTCTGACTTATCTCTTCGTGCAGGGCGTCGGCGTCTGGGGCAACAACGCGCCGGTATATTGGGCCTGGGACATCACCAATTTCGTCTGGTGGATCGGCATCGGCCACGCGGGGACACTGATTTCGGCGATCTTGTTTCTCTTCCGCCAGAAGTGGCGCACGAGCATCAACCGGTTTGCCGAAGCGATGACGGTCTTTGCCGTGCTTTGCGCGGCCCTCTTCCCCGCGATTCACACCGGGCGTCCGTGGTTCGACTATTACTTGTTTCCGCTTCCGAATCAGATGGACATGTGGCCGAACTTCAAGAGCCCGCTCATGTGGGACGTCTTTGCGGTCAACACCTACCTCTTGATCAGCGTCATCTTCTGGTACATGGGCCTGATCCCGGACTTCGCGACGCTGCGAGACCGTTCCAAGAGTCTCTTCCGCAAGCGAGCCTACGGCTTCTTCGCGTTGGGTTGGCGCGGGGCGCATCGGCACTGGCAACACTACGAGCGCGCGTACCTGATTCTCGCTGGCATCTCGACGCCCCTGGTTCTTTCGGTGCACTCGGTCGTTTCGTTCGACTTCGCGACCTCGGTCGTGCCGGGGTGGCACACGACGATCTTTCCGCCGTACTTCGTCGCAGGCGCCGTGTTCAGCGGGTTTGCCCTCGTCACGACGCTGATGCTCATCTGTCGGAGCGTCTTCAAGATGCAGAACGTCGTCACGGTGAAGCATCTGGACTTGATGAACAAGTTCATGCTCGGTACGGCACTCCTGGTTGGCTACGCGTATGCGATGGAGCTCTTCATCGCTTGGTACTCTTCGAATCCTTATGAGCAGTGGGTCTTTCTGCACAATCGGCTTGGCTGGGGCATTCTTGACAGCGACGGCAACTGGGGGCCGCTCTGGTGGGCGTACTACACGATGGTGTTCTGCAACGTCGTAGTGCCTCAGATCTTCTGGTTCAAACGGGCTCGCACGAGCGTTCCGATCATGTTCATCGCGAGCATTCTCATCAACATCGGCATGTGGTTCGAGCGCTTCGTCATCATCGTGACATCGACCTATCAAGACTTCCTTCCCTCGGCCTGGGGCATGTTCCACCCGACATTGATCGACATCCTTACCTATCTCGGCACTTTCGGGCTGTTCTTCACGCTGTTCCTGCTCTTCGTCCGATGGCTGCCGATGATCGCCATCGCCGAGGTCAAAGGGACACTGCAGGGAGCACATCCCGATTTGCACGCCGTTGAAGCACTAGATGAGCCGGGCGCGGCCACCGCGCCGGTGCCCGCGGAGTGAGGCGCATTATGGTCGAACAAGCGCACAATCAGTCATCGACGAAACGGCCGGCGCTATATCTGGCCGAGTACGACACGCCCAACGCCATCGCCAAGGCCGCGATGAAAGTCCGAGATGCGGGTTACAAGAAATGGGACTGCCACAGCCCGTACGCCATGCACGGGATGGACGAAGCGATGGGCCTCAAGCCCACCAAGATCGGCTTCATCTCATTCTTCTTCGGCATGGCAGGCGTGGCCACCGCGGTCCTGATGATGAAGTACATGAACGCGTGGGACTTCAACTTTCTGGATATCGGCTGGGGCTACCCGATCATCGTGGGCGGCAAGCCGCCGGGGGCGTTTCCGTCGATGGTGCCGATCATGTTCGAGCTCGGCATTCTGTTCTGTGGCTTCGCAACGCTCTTCGGGTTGCTCGGCATCATCAAGCTCCCGCGTCACAACCATCCGATTTTCGAATCGGAACGGTTCGAGGCTGCGACCGACGACAAGTTCTTCATCTCGATCGAGGCGGGCGACCCGAGCTTCGATCTCGATCGAACCAAGGCGCTTCTGGAGTCGACCGGCCCTACGCATCTCGAGCTCATCGAGGAGGCTGCATGAAGCGCTTCCTCTTGATGTTGGTGGTGCTGGAAACGTTGGCGACAGGCTGCGTCGGCACGGAGAGCAAAGAGCCTCCGATCGTCGGCATTCGCAACATGTACGAACAGCCGCGCTACGATACCCAAGAGAAGAAGCCCTTCTTTGCCGACCAGCGTTCGATGCGCCCAAAGGTCGAGGGCACCGTTTCGAGGGAGATGGAACCAACGTTCACGTGGGCCACTGGGCGCACGGCCGACGAAGCGTACGTCATGGAAGTACCAGCGCGGCTCATCGCGGCGCGCGGCGGCAGCAGGGCTTTCGTCGAGCGTGGCCGGGACCGCTACAACATCTACTGCTCTCCTTGTCATTCGTACTCGGGTAACGGCAAGGGGATGGTATCGCGGCGCGCGGACCAACTAGGAGCTGCGGGCCTGGTCGCTCCCACCTTTCATGATGACCGCCTGCGCCACGTTCCCGACGGCCAGATTTACGCAAGTATCACGAATGGCGTTCGCAACATGCCGGGCTACGCCCACAACATCCCGGTCGACGACCGCTGGGCCATCGTCCTGTACGTCCGCGCGCTTCAGCTGAGTCAGGCGCCCCAGGCGGCTGCCACGGCCACCACCGAAACGGAGCAAGCGCAGTGACTGAAGCGAATAGCAACACGGACTACCGCGTCGGGAACGATGGTTTCTGGGCCCGCGCGTGGGTCGCGCCCTTGGTGCTCGCGGGAGTCGGCGGCTTGATGGCGGCCCTCACCGCAGGTCCCGAGCGACTGGGCTATGCTTATCTCTTCGCGCTCTTCACCGTCGTGACCTTCATGCTCGGCGGGATCTTTCTGGTACTGATCCAGTTCCTCACGGCCGCTCATTGGGGGGTGTCGACGAGACGGATCGTCGAGGTGGTCATGTCCGGCGCGCCGGTCGTGGCCTTGCTAGCCGCGCCACTCATTTTCGGCGTGGCGACCGGAAAGGTTCCGATTTACCAAGAATGGCAAGGTGAGGGCGAACACGGCGCTCATCACGAAGGGCCCTCAGACGAGCATGGCGTCCTCGGGCTCGCTGCGAGCGTGGCGCAGGCACAAGGGCACGAAGCCGGCCACGAAGGCGACGACGCCGGGCATGACGAAGGACATGCTCATACGGCCCAAGAGACGAAGCTCCATCACGAGGTCATCGAAGCGAAGACGGGCTATTTGAATACTCGCAGCTGGACGATGCGCGCGATCATCTACCTCTTGATTTGGTCGGTGATCGCCCTCCTGTATTTTGGCTGGTCGCGCCGCCAAGACGACGACCACGACCCCAAGCACACACTCCGCATGCAGAGCCTGGCGGCGCCGCTACTTATCGTGTTTGCGGGCACTCTCACGTTTGCTGCCTTCGACTGGTTGATGTCTCTTGAGCCTTCGTGGTTCTCGACGATTTTCGGAGTCGTGATCTTCGCCGGATCGGCCGTGGCGATCCTCGCAGCCACCATTCTCATCGGCCTCAGCCTCTACAAGCGCGGCCTCGTCGGTGAGGCCATCAATCCCGTACATTTCCACGACCTCGCCAAACTGTTGTTTGGGTTCATCTGCTTTTGGACCTACGTCTCGTTCTCGCAATGGATGTTGATTTGGTATGCGGGCATCCCGGAGGAGGCCACTTGGTTCCACAAGCGCTGGGGGGGCGGCTGGATGTTCGTCTCCTATCTACTGATTTTCGGGCACTTCGTGGCGCCTTTCTTGCTGCTGATTTCACGCGTCCAGAAGCTCAACCTCCGTTGGCTTCAGGCGATGTGCCTCTGGGTCATCTTCATCCACGCCGTGGACATTTACTGGTTCGTCCTTCCGCAAGCCGGCGCCTTCCGGATTCAGCTGGCGGACATCGGGGCTTTGCTTTTCGTCGGTGGCGTGTTCTTCGCCTATGTTTTTTGGCAGCTCGGCCGCGTTCCCCTGATCCCCGTGGGCGACCCACGGCTTCAAAAGAGCCTTCACCACTATCAGACACATTGAGCATTCAAGGATGAGTACGAAGCAGAGAATTCTGAGCACCGTCGCGACTCTCGTCGTGTGTGGGGCAGGTTGTGGCCAGCCCGATGCGGCCGATCGGAGCTGGCCCGATGACGAGTACGCCATCGTGAAACAGAATCAAGAAGCCAGCCTCGACGCTGGCACGATGCCGATCGACCAGGCGATGAGTGAGCTGGTGACCAAGCAACGCTCCGACCTTTCGCCGATCTCTGCGGCGCCCTCGGAGGACCTTTCGGCGGTAAGCGGCTGGTCGTTTCAAGGCGCGGTCACCATTGCACCCGGCGAGGTCACCATGCCGCCCGAGTGTGAGGGTGCGGCGGAGCCGATGGCGTGCTGGGGTCAGAAGCTCAGCAACACCAAGGGCTGCATGGCGTGCCATTCCGTGGACGGGGTCAAGCAGCAACCGTGTCCAAACTGGAAGGGCCTCTTTGGCAAGGAGAGGCTTTTGGTGAGCGGCGAGACGGTCACCGCCGACGAGGAATACCTCACCAACTCGATTCTCAACTCCTGGGATCAGGTCGTCGAGGGCTACCAAAAGACGATGCCGCCGTACAACTTTCCTGAGCAGGAAGTCGCTGCGTTGGTTGCTTATGTGAAATCGTTGGGAGGCGGATGATGATGAATCTACGCTTCGGTTTCGTTCTGAGCTTGGTTTCGCTTTCCCTGATCGCTTGCGAGGCCCGCACCGACAAAGAGAGCCTCGAGTACCGTGCGGAGCTCTACGACGGATGCGCGCAATGCCACGGGGTGAACGGTGAGGGGAACGCTGAAATCGGCGCTCCTTCGATCGCTGGCCTCGAGCGCTGGTACGTAAAGGCGCAGCTTCGGAAGTTCAAACGTAGCCAACGGGGCTGGCATCCCGAGGACGCCGGCGGCAAGCGGATGTGGCCGATGGCCAGGGCGATGGATACCGACGAGAAAGTCGACCTCGTCTCCGCCTACGTCGCAAGCTTACCCCTCTACAAGCCCGAGCTGACGCTCGAAGGCGGCAATCCTGCGACGGGGAAGATCTACTTCGCTACTTGCGTGCAATGCCATGGAGCCGACGCGGGCGGAAACATCGACGAATACGGTCCGCCCCTTAATTATGCCGACGACTGGTATCTGCTGACACAGCTTCAAAACTTCAAGGCGGGGCGTCGCGGAACGCACCCCGACGACGTGACCGGGGCCAAGATGCGCCCCTTTTCGATGACATTGCCTACTGAACAGGCCATGAAAGACGTCATCGCCTACATTGGCACGCTGCCGAACCAGAAATGAAGGTTGAACTTAGATGGCTGACAAAAAGCGCAAACCCGATGAAGAGGCTTCGTTTTGGTTTACATGGACGATGGCAGGAGCCGCGCTTTTCATCGCCGTTGTCTTCGCTTTCATTCTGAGCTGAGTTGGGAGGACCCGCATGCTTCAGGGAATATACGAGTTCATCAAGAGCATCTTCGCACCGATCGGGGACTTCTTCATCGGTTCTCTCGTTCCGGTCGGGTCGTCCTTTGCGAGTGACATCGATTCGCTGATCGCGCTCGTCGCCGTCTTCGTCGGCTTCTGGGGGCTCCTCGCCTATATCGCGTTCTTCTTTCTGATCTTTCGCTTTCGCCGCAAAGATGGGCAGCGAGCAAAATACGTCACGGGGGAGGAAAAAGACCTCAAGCGGTGGATCTCGTGGCCGCACGCCGCGATCATCGTCTGCGACGTGGTCATCGTCTTCATGGCGATCATGGTTTGGTACAACATCAAACAGCGACTTCCTGAAGCTGACGCCACCGTTCGCATCGTTTCGCAGCAGTGGGCATGGAACTTCATCCATCCGGGCCCAGACGGCGTGCTCGACACCGAGGACGACATCAATACCTTCAACGAGCTGCACGTCCAGGAAGGAATGGTTTACCATTACGAGCTCGTTTCGAAGGACGTCCTCCACGACTTCTCGGTTCCCGTCTTCCGCCTCAAGCAGGACGCGATTCCTGGACGCGTGATGAAAGGCTGGTTCAAGCCCACCATCACCGGGACGTATGACGTTCAGTGCGCCGAAATGTGCGGAGTCGGTCACGGGATCATGGGCGCGCGCATCATTATCGAGACACCTGAGGAACACGCGGCGTGGATGTCGCAAAACAAGGGGCAGCTCGCGTCGGCGACGACCCGCTGAATGGTATAGATATGGCTGAAGCAGGCTCGGTAACTGTAGATACTCACGAGGCGCACGGACACGAAGCGCATCACGAGCAGAGCTTTTGGAGCAAGTACGTCTTCTCCACCGATCACAAGATGATCGCGATGCAGTACATGTTCACCGGCATCGTGATGGCGTTGATCGGTGGTTACATGTCGTATGCCTTCCGCATGCAGCTCGCGTTCCCAGGGGAGAGCGTGCCGGGCTACGGCTTGGTTTCGCAAGGCGAGTACAATGCGCTGGTTACGAACCACGGCACAATCATGATCTTCTGGGTCGCGATGCCGATGCTGATCGCGGCCTTTGGCAACTTCCTGATCCCCTTGATGATCGGCGCCGACGACATGGTGTTCCCCCGCATCAACCGACTCTCGTATCAGATCTTCTTCATCAGCGCGGTCGTGCTGATCGCCTCGTTCTTCGTCCCGGGCGGCGGCTTTGGCGGTGCTTGGACCGCGTATCCGCCCCTCTCGGCGAACGCCCAATACAACCTCACGCCTCTCGGAGCGACGTTTTGGATCGTCGCCGTTGCGCTCGAGTTCGTGGCGTTCTTGTTGGGCGGCATCAACTTCATCACGACGCTCATGAACTCCCGAGCGCCAGGCATGAAGATGTACGACATCCCGATGGTGCTCTGGATGATCGTGATCGCGAGCATCCTTTTCATGGCGTCGGTGGGGCCGCTGATCGCAGGCGCAGTCATGCTCTTCATGGACCAGGTGATCGGCACCGGGTTCTTCGACCCAAACCGCGGCGGCGACCCGATTCTGTGGCAACATCTCTTTTGGTTCTTTGGGCATCCCGAGGTGTACGTCGTGTTGTTACCCGCCATGGGCATCGTCGCCGATGTGATATGCACATTCGCCCGCAAGAAGCTCTTCAACTACAAGCTGATTCTCTTCACAGTCTTTGCGACCGGCATCATCAGTTTCTTCGTGTGGGCGCACCATCAGTTCGTGGCCGGTATCGACCCGCGGATGGCGAACGTGTTCACTGTCACGACGTTGATCATTTCGATCCCGATCGCCGAGATGCTGTTCTTGTACATCGCGACCCTCTACGGCGGCTCGATTCAGCTCACCACACCGATGCTTTGGGCGTTGGCTTTCATCGCCGAGTTCTTGATCGGTGGCGTGACGGGTATCTTCCTCGGAGCGAGCGGCGCGGACATCTACTTCCACGACACCTACTTCGTGCTCGCTCACTTCCACTACACATTCTTCCCGATCGCGATCATCGGTTTCTACGCCGGAATCACATATTGGTTCCCGAAGATGTTCGGGAAAATGATGAACGAGGCGCTCGGGAAGATTCACTTCTGGGGCACGATCATCGCCTTCAACTGCATCTTCATTCCGTTGTTCATCCTCGGCGCGGCAGGGCAGCATCGACGCATCTACAACTTCCAAAACTTCCCCGACTTGGCGGGGCTCCAGGACATGCGGGTTTTCGCGACGATGGCGCTGATCGTCATGCTCGCGTTCCAGGTCGTCTTCTTGGTCAACTTCGTGATGAGCCTCATCAAGGGGAAGCCGGCGGGCAAGAACCCCTGGAAAGCGAACACCCTCGAGTGGACGGCCGAGTCGCCCCCACCGCATGGCAACTGGCCCGAAGGGCTTCCGAACTGTTACCGGGGCCCCTACGAGTACAGCGTCCCGGGCCGCGAGGAAGACTACTGGCCGCAGAACGCTCCACCGGATACGGCTCCGGCCGAATGACGAGGCACCGATGAGCACGAGACCCATTGCAACTACGAGAAGCGCTACGGGCATTCCCACCGGCAAGCTTGCCGTCTGGTGGGTAGTCGGATCGGAGATCGTGATCTTCGGCGGCTTGCTTGCATCTTACGTCATGCACCGGCTGGGGCACCCCGAGTGGGCGGAGTACGCCTCGCACACCAACCCCTGGTTCGGGGGCATCAACACCTTCGTGCTGCTCACCTCATCGTTGTCGGCCGTGCTCGCGCACCATGCGGCCGAGCATGGTGACGGAAAGAAGGCGGCCAAGTGGCTCGTGGGCACTTGCTTCGGCGGGCTGATCTTCATTTGCGTCAAGGCCGTCGAGTGGACCATCGAGATCCAACACGGCTACACCATAACGGCCAACGGGTTTTGGCAGTTCTATTACACCGCGGCCGGCCTCCACGCGATGCACGTCATCGCAGGTTGCGTGATCATGCTGATCATCGCGAACGACGCGCGCAAAGGGCTCGAGCTCCATCGCGTCGAGCTGATCGGAATCTACTGGCACTTCGTCGATATCGTCTGGATCTTTCTCTTTCCGCTTCTGTACATCGCCAAATGAGGGCTTGAGGGACTACGAATCATGGCTGAACACGAGGAACACGCAGAACACGGCCAATCCCACTACGTGCGGATATGGGGCATCCTGCTCGTCTTGCTGACGGTCAGCATCCTCGGGCCAGTCCTGGCGCCCCACATCGAAGAGGCAGCAGCTGGGGTCGGGGCCGCGTTCGTCAAAGGGTGGATGATCACCCTCTTGACGGCCTTCGGGATCGCGATTTACAAAGCCTATCTCGTCGCGGCGAACTTCATGCACCTCAACATCGAGAAGCGGTACATTTCGTATCTGTTGGCCACCTTTCTGACGCTCATGGTCTTGTTTTTCGCGGGAACTTCCCCAGATGTGATGAAGCACAAAGGTCAGAACTGGGAAAACGTCGCGGCCGAAGCGGAGGTCGATCGGGCGCTGAAATCGCAGGAGTCCGACAGCCACGGCGGAGAACACAACTAAAGAAAGGAGGAACATCACATGCCGGATGACGCACTAGGTCGCCCCTACCAGGTCCCGGTCAAGCGTGAGCCGCTCCTCCCTAACGGTGTGATGGGGATGCTGATCTTCGTCGCGACCGAGGTCATGTTCTTCTCTGGCCTCATCAGCGCCTTCGTGATCGGCAAGAGCAACGCAATCGGCGGCTGGCCGCCACCGGGTCAACCGCGTCTCCCCGTCGAGGAGACTGCGTTCAACACCGCCGCCCTCCTTGCAAGCGGCGTTTGTCTCTACTTCGCCAATCGAGCGTTTCGCGAAGGCGCAGCTCGGGCCAAGGGTTTGTTGCTCGCGTCGATCCTCCTTGGAGGGTTCTTCGTGCTGTTCCAAGGCGCCGAATGGGTCGCGCTCGTGCGCGAAGGGCTCACCCTGACCTCGGGCCAGCTCGGTGGGTTTTTCTATCTCATCGTCGGGACGCACGCGCTTCACGTGGTCGCTGGCTTTGCAATCCTGCTCTACACGTACAACAAGCTCGCGCACGGCGACCTGAGCCGCTTCACGTTCTGGCCGGCACAGATTTTTTGGTACTTCGTTGTCGGGGTTTGGCCGGTACTCTATTGGCTGGTGTACTTGTGAGCCGCTGGTTTCTATCGATGGGCGCGGTTGCGGTCGGCTCAGTTGCGGATCTCGCGCGGGCCTGTCCTTCTTGTGCTTCGCCCCTCGAAGAAAATCGCCAAGCCTTCGTCGATACGACGATCCTACTGACCTTCTTGCCACTGATCATGATCGGCGGATTCATCTGGTGGCTTCGCCGAAAGGCCCAGCAACTCGAGCAGCCGCCCGAAATCGCCGTCCCCGAAACCCTCCTCCGGGACATCAGACCCCTCCCGAAAGAACGGTGACGGCGGCCACCGTCTAGAGCTCCTCCCAGACGGGTTGACGCATGTCATAGCGGCGTTTCCGGTGGCTTTCCCGTTCGGCGACAACCACCGAGAGGCGGCGCGCCGCGAATGCGAGCAAAAGCCCGGCTGCTACGTCGATGAACCAGTGCCATCGAAGGAACATGGTTGCTGCGATGATATTGAGCGCCACGAATGCAAGGATGGGCCAGGCCCAGCTGAACGGACGCTCGCGGCGATGACCGTACGCGTAGAGTGTGAAATACGCGGGGAACGCCGTGTGGAGCGATGGGAAGATGTCGAGCTGCGCGCCGGCGGTCGCGACCGTGACACGCACTTGGTTCCACCAAAAGCCGCCGTGGAGCGGCTCGTCGAAGGAGAGGGTGGCGAAGGGCCCCGCGCCAGGAACGATCGTATAAAGACAGTGTCCGGCTGCGACGATGACGAGCGCCCCGATCATCAGCTCGTGGAGGCGTCGACCCTTGTCGAGAAAGAGTGCAGGGATCAGCATCACGATCAACACGAGGAAGTACCCGTAGTAGTAGAACGAGAGCCACTCCACGACGGGTCTGGTGTTCCACGCCTCCATCCAAACCGAGGGGGTGCTCCCCAACAGCCAGAGGTCGATCGCGTAGAGACGGTAATCCATTAACTCCGGTTGGAGGGCCGGCAGCAGAACCCGCATCTCAAAATACGAGAACACCATCGGCAAGAAGAGACCGAGGCGGTAAGTGAGTGCACGTGCGCGCTGGCTACGGATCACTTCTCCACGGCTGAGGATCATGGTGCAGGTGGTCGCCACCAAGAGGGCCAAGGTAATCCGTCGGGCGGTGATCGCGTCGGGGCTGTGCGGCGCAATCAAAACCCTAAGAAAAACATACGCATGGAAGGCCAGGGCGACCACGTCCTGAAAGGCCAGGTTCTGGGCCGTAACACCTGCCACCGATCGCGCGCGCTCCGCTACACTGCGTGTGAGTTCCAGCATGCGACTCCAGCGTGCTCGCAGTGTGTCGATGCGGCGAAACCATTGCAACCATCCGACAAGCGGTTCGGCCTGGGTGGAAATTTCTATTCCGGCAACGCCAGGGTAACTCGAGACTCGAGGCGGAAGGTGGGTTACACCTCGCTCACATGAACCAGCCGACCCAAGGAGCAGCGAGACGGCCCTCGATTCGGGAGGACGCGATCAACCTACCGAACCTGCTCACCATGCTTCGGATCGCGCTGATCCCCGTGGTCCTGTGGCTGCTGGCGGATGGAACCCCGAGGGCGAACTTCTGGGCGGCCATGGCCTACATCGGGACCGCGCTCACCGACTTGATCGATGGTTACCTCGCAAGGCGGTGGGGACAGATCAGCGTCCTTGGGAAGTTCCTCGACCCGCTAGCGGACAAGCTGCTGGTGATGGCGACTCTCGTCTTCTTGGCGTACCTCGGCCGCCTACCGTTTCTCGGTGTCGTTGCAGTCATCATCATGGTCGGACGCGAGCTGGCTATTACGGCGCTTCGAACGATCGCGATGAGTGAAGGGCTTGTGATGGAGGCGATGCGGGCCGGCAAAGACAAGACCGCGTTGCAGATGGTCGCGATCCTGATGTTGATCGTCCACCAGCGGTACGTGATCAACTTCGGCTTCTACCAGACCGAGTTCGACTTTGCGGGCGCGGGACTCGTATTGCTGTACCTGAGCCTGTTCTTCGCCCTCAAGAGCGGAGGAGAGTACTTCAAGTTGTTCGTCGACGCGGTGGATGCGAAGGATGACCGACTGGCCCGTGCGGCATCGGAAGGATGACGATATTTTCGGCTCAGACCAACGCCTCACGCACCATCGTGGGACGCGTCTTTCGTGGCCGCCGGTTGCAAGAAGCGCTCCACGAGCTGGTGGATGAGCACCACCTTCAAACAGCTTGGCTGAACGCACTCGGCGCTTTCGAGTGGATCGACCTGACCGAGTACAGCCAGGTCGACCAAAAGTACGGGGAACCCCACCGCTTCGAGCGGTGCGAGCTCCTGGCGATGCAGGGCAACCTCTCGGAACGCGACGAAGAGCCGTTTTGGCACTTGCACGCGACCATTTCGTGCCGTGAGAACAACCGTGACGTCACTTATGGCGGGCACGTCGTCGATGGTGTCGTGTTTGCCCTCGAGTTTCGGATCGATTGCTTCGATGACCTCGCGCTTTCTCGAAGCCATGACGAGGCGACCGGGCTTCATCTTTGGTTGAAGGGCGAAGGAACACCTGCAGCGGCCGCGCGGGACGTCGAGGATCGACCGATCACCTGGGCAATGGCCGCGGAGGCGTCGAAGGTCGAGCCCGGTGAGGGCCGCGAAACCACGCCTGTCAGAGGAGAGTGGTTGGATCACCCAAAGTTCGGTGTGTGCGAGATCGAAGGGCTCTCCGGCGACGGTGTCTGCATCATCAAGCTTCCCAACGCGCGCCGAAAGAAGATCCAAATCGGAGCACTCCAGGTTTTGGCGCCCCGGCAGGACGGGGCTCGCAAGGTGTTCCCGGTTCGGCCGAAGCCGAAGTTTTGAGGTCAATCGTTCAAGCGAATCCGCGGATCGAGCGCCGCCACCGCGATGTCGGCGAGCAAATTTCCAGCCTGCACGGCCACGCCGAACATCAGGACGACGGCCATGATGACGGGGGCGTCGAGTGATTCGATCGATTCGATGGTCAGCAGCCCGAGCCCCGGCCACGCGAAAATCTTTTCGGTGATGATGGCGCCGCCGACGAGGAACGGAAGACTAAGGCCCACCAGGGTGACGACTGGAAGCAACGCGTTTCTGATCGCGTGCCGGAGGACGACCTGACTCGGCGGCATGCCCTTAGCCTTCGCCGTGCGGACGTGGTCGTGCCGGAGGGTCTCGATCAGCTCACCGCGCATGACGCGTGCGTAAGTCGCGGCGCCCGCGATCGCCAAGATGAGGGCGGGGAGCAACGCATGGTAGACGTGGTCTAGGGGATCGATCCCGTACCCACCGAACGGAAACCACCCGAGCAAGAACGAGAACACCAGCAGTGCGATCGGTCCAGTCACATACGTCGGCAAACTGATGCCCACGAAGGTGCCAAACATGATCAGGGTATCGGACCAACGGTTTCGCCGCAGGGCGGCGATGACGCCCGCGGTGAGGCCGATGATTAGCTCGAACAACACCGCCATCGATGCGAGGAGCAGTGTTCGCGGCAGCCGAAACCCGATCACGGCGGCGACGGACTCGTGATGCGAATAGGACTCACCCAGGTCGCCCTGAAGAACACCGCAAAACCCTCGCGAGCCGTCCTCGCGCTCGTACTTTGGTGAGTCTTTTCGGACACACGGCAGGATCCCGAGGTAGCTGAAGAACTGCTCGACCATCGGGCGGTCGAGGCCCTTTTTGGCGTTGAAGTCGGCGATCTGCTCGGCGCGCGCCTGTGGACCGAGCACGGTGACCGCTGGGTCGCCGGCCACGAAGATCAAGAAGAAGACCAGGGTGACCACCGAGACGACGACGACGAAACCCCAGAGCGCGCGCTGAGCAATGAATCGAATCATCGAGACACCTTCGGCGAGTAGACGCTCTGGCTGACGCGCCTTCTAGGAAGGTCGAGCCAGATGTTGCGGTACTCATTGAGCCACACCGGGTGGGGGCGGAAGTTCTTCACGTAGGGCTGCCACACGAACATCTCGATGGGATAGTAGAGAAACGCCCACGGTGCCTCGGCGGCGAGGATCGCGTTGGCCTGCGCATAGAGCTCGAGCCGCACCGTTCGGTCGACCTCGGGGCGTGCTTTGTCGAGGATCGCGTCGAGCTCGGGGTTGCGATAGAAGGACCGGTTCTCGGAGTTCTCCGGATGGATCGACCTGCTGTGGAACAAGATGTCCATGAAGTTCGAGGGATCCGGGAAGTCTTGGTGCCAGCCTGTGAACGCCGCCTGCGCGACGCGCGGCCGTCCAGTCTCCTTCAAATACGTCGCAAAGGTCACCAGCTTGAGCTCGATGTCGATCCCGATCGCCTTGAGATCCTGTTGGAAGAACTGGGCAAGCTGGACCTCGCCTTCGCCTCGCACCCAGAGGGTCACGGGCTCGGGCAGTCCGTTCGGGTAACCTGCGAGACGCATCTCTTCCTTGGCGCGCGCGAGGTCGAACACCTGGCCCTGCGGGAGATCGGGGTCGTAGGGGGGGAGCATCGGCGGCAAGACTTGCGTGGCAGCGATCACCTTGCCTGGGTCGAGGCGTTCGAGCTTCGAGCGGTCGATGGCGAACGCGACTGCTCTCCGTACGTGGATGTTGTCGAAAGGAGGGAGCTCGCAGTTGAGGCCGAGCGCAAAGACCGACGGACTCGGAGCTTCGGCTCGATATGGTGCCCATGCCTTCGACTCCCGCAGGAACAGTCGGTTGACTTTGCTCGGCCGGTAGATGATGTCGATCCCGCCATTGCGAAAACGTGCACTCGCCACGTCGGAGGAGATGTTCTCGAGAAACACCATCTGATCGGGGCGGGCTCTCGGGTCCCAGTAGTCCTCGAAACGCTCGAATTCGACTTGGACGCCCCGCTCCCAGCGTCCGAGGGCAAATGGCCCGGTGCCGATCGGATTTCGGCCAACGGCCGTGCGCCCTTCGGCCTTCTCGAGTGCTTCGACGTGCTCGCGAGCGATCGGGTACGCGAAGGGCATCGCAATGGCGTTCAAGAAAGTTTGATCGGCTTCATCCAAACGAAACTCGATAGTCTTGGGGCCTAGGACGACGATCCCTTCAATCACATCGGTCTTGCCTACGTGATAGTCAGGTGCCCCTTCGATCGATTTGAAGAACGGATAGCCGGGTGAGCCGATACGCTCGCTGAGCAGTCGGTGCATCGACCAAGAGATGTCCTCGGCCATCACTTCTCTGCCGTTGTGGAATTTGATGCCGTCACGCAAGGTAAAGCGAAACACGCGGCCGTCGTCCGAGACTTCGGGCAGTGAGGCAGCGAGGCTCGGGACCATCTTGCCCTCGTAGTCGTAGTCGAGAAGGCCGTCGTACAGAAGTCGGCAGGCGGCCGTCGATAAGGTGTCGTACGCGAAGTGCGGATCCAGGGTGTGGATGTTGCTGCTGGCCGAGAAGACGAGAGTGCCCCCCGAGCGTGGGGTTTCTTGGTCTGCGCCGACGAAGCGCGGCCCGATCGGTGCCCTGGGGAAATGAGTGATCACCCAGCCTCCGAGAACCGCCGCCGCGGCGATCGTGACGATGCCCGCGACCCAGCGGCTACCGCGGGTTCTAGTCTTTGGGGTCGAACGCATCTCTGAGCCCTTCTCCAAAGAGGTTGAAACCGAACACGGCCATGCTGATGAGAACGGCTGGATAAAGTGTCAGTCGCGGCACACCGAGAAGCAGCGACTGACTTTCGTTGAGCATCGAGCCCCAACTCGCCGTTGGCGGCCGAACACCCAGTCCGAGGAACGACAGTGCGCTCTCGGCAATGATCATTCGTGCAACGAGAATCGTGGCGATCGCGATGATCGGCCCAGCGACGTTGGGAAGCACGTGTCGGGCGAGAATGCGAGAGTGGCGTAGGCCGAGCGCGCGTGCAGCTTCGACGTAGTCGAGCTCTCGCGCTTCCATCGTTTTGGCCCGTGTGACGCGGGCCAGCGTCGTCCACGAGAGCACTCCGAGCACGATGCAAATCGTCCAAATGCCGGGAGCATCCCAAACGCGTTGCATGACGATGGCGAGCAGAAGGAACGGCATCGACAACACGACATCGACGAATCGCATCAGAGCGGAGTCGATCCGTCCGCCTACGTAGCCGGAGATCAGCCCGAGACCGACCCCGATCAGGACGGCAATGGCGGTGGCGATGTAGGCGACCAGCATCGAGACTCGGGCGCCGCTCAGAAGCCTGCTGAGCTCGTCGCGCGCCAACGGGTCTCCGCCGAGCCAGTGCCCTGGCGCCAGACGCGGCCCTGCGGGAAGGCCGTTGCTCAAGAGCAGGACGTCGGTGAACTGCTCGACCGGGTCGTAGGGGGCTAGCCAGGGGCCCAGGATCCCCAGGACCGTCACCGCCACGACGAGCACGAGCCCAGCGAGGGCCCCCTTGTTGCGCCGAAACCGCCGAAACGCCCGAGAATCCATGCGCTTGCAGGAGGTACTGGGTTCGGGGGGACCAGTCAATTTCCCCAGGTTCAGAGACAGCGGTGATGTCAGCGGCCGGGCCCCTGTCGATGGCAACTGCGATCTCAGCTACTAGCTAGCGATCGGTATTCTCCGGGTGAGCCGTGCCTATTGGCGTGGGCTTTCCAATAAAGCCTTATAATTTCCGCAATTTATAGATCTTATGTTTTTTGCGTTGACGTGATTATCTTCAATGGAATACATTCGCTATAAGTTATTCAAATGACTCTACCAAGAGGACAACGCAGCGCGCATCGGGAACCAGAACGGAGCTGGTCCGACCAGGAGCTCGAGGACATCGAGCGCGCCCATGCCAACGGGATGAGCGTTCAACAAGTCGTCGACGCCTTCACCGCGCGTGGGTCTCGCCTTACGGAGGCGACGTTCCGCAAATACGTGCAGCTCGGGTTGTTGCCCCGGAGCGTCCGGGTCGGCCGCAAAGGCAAGCATCGAGGGTCGCAAGGCTTGTACCCGGCGACGGCGGTTCGCCAAATCGATCACATCCGTCGGTTGATGCATCAGGGCTTCACGATGGAGGAAATCCAAAAGGAGTTCCTCTTCGTTCGAGGCGATATCGATGCGTTGAGCCGGCAGCTCAACCGCGTGTACCAGGCGATCGAAAACGCCGTGCACGACCAGCAGCGCGAGGCCGCCGAAGATCCGGGGGTCAGCGACGCGCTCAACGAAGTGCGCGAGCTCGGCAAAGAGCTCGTTCAGAAGCTTGAAGTCATCGAGCGGCGTTTGACGATGCGCGCCCGCATGGCTCGAGCAGCCGTCTGAAGAGGTTTGAGGGGGAGATTCCAATGAAGGACGCAGCAAGCACGAAGGCCGTGGACGCAGATGCGAGCTCCGAGGGGGAAGAACGGGAGTCGCTGGCGGACGCGTTACAGGAGCCGGGCCAGGAAGAACGTCGGGGGCGCCGCAAGCGTCGGTCGAGAGCGCGTGCGCGGACCATCTCGATTCGGCGCCTGAGCAAGGCAGAGCTCAACCGGGGCCGCGAGCTCTACCCGGAATCCGACTATTGGAAGCCGAGGAGCCGGTCGGAGTGCAAAGACATGGAACGGCCATGTCCGTTCGTGTCGTGCAAGTACCACCTCTACATCGACGTCCACCCAGTGCGGGGCTCGATCAAGCTCAACTTCCCAGACCTCGAAATCTGGGAGATGACTGAAACCTGCGCCCTCGATGTGGCGGACCGCGGGGGAATCACCCTCGAAGAGGTGGGCGAGATCATGAACCTCACTCGCGAGCGCGTACGCCAAGTCGAGACTGCAGGCCTTGCGCGCTTGCAGGACTACCGGGCCGTCGATCGGTTGAAGGATTATGTGACATAACGAGCCACTCCAAGGGCAAAGGGGGAGGGTGTCGCCAATTGGCGGCACCCTTTTTTTGTCCCATCTTACGGCTGGATCTGCGGGCCGTCGCTCTGCTACCGTCCGCCAAATCAAGCAACGAGGGCGAGCTGTGCGTGATGTAGTGGTGTTCATTTTGGTCGGAGCGGTGTGCGGATGCGGCGATGAAAGCGGCAGCGCCGGAGCCGGTGGAGCAGGTGGAGCTGGTGGGGCCGGCGGAGGCTCGGCTCTTCAAGAGGAGTACATCTTGTCCGATCAGGACCTCGTGCCCGAGAGCGGCGCCTACGATCCCGTGAGCCGCGCGTTCTATGTCGGAAGCGCGACCCAAGGGAGCATCACCCGCGTCGACGCCGACGGCACCGAATCGCTTTTCTTCGAGCCCCCCCCATCCTCGAGCCTGGGCACCTTCGGCCTCACGATCGATCCCGACGCACGACGACTATGGGTGTGCGTCGATGACACAGTAATGATGAGCCGGAGCGTCTGGACATTCGACATGTCGACCGGTGACTTGGAGATCGAATTCGCTTTGGCCGACGCCGCTCCGGATGCCAGCTGCAATGACATCGCGCTCGACAGTGAAGGTGTCGCTTATGTGAGCGACTCGGACAATCCGCGTGTTTATCGGGCGAACGTCGACGGCGAAGCAATCGAAATCTGGGCCGATGACCCGCTGCTCGCGCCCCCTGGCGGCGCCTTGGGCGGCAATGGAATTGCGGTGACCGAAAACGATCGATACGTTCTTGTATCGAAGACCCTTCCATCGCCGTCGACGCCCCCGCTGGTGCGCATCGAGCGCACCAACCCAGAAAACATCTCAGGCGTCACGACGACACCTGAGATCACGACGACCACCGATGGTATGAGTTTCCTGGGTGGAGATCTGTATATAGCCGGCCCGGTCTCGGGCGAGACTTTCCGGCTGACGAGCAACGACCAGTGGCAAACCGCGTCGATCGCCACCTCGATGCAGCAGGCCGGGACGTCGACCGTGCGGCCCGCGGAGGGCGACCTTTACGGCATTTATAGCGATATCGCCGATCGCGTCTTCGGCAACCCGCTCACTCCGCCGTTCCGCATCTATCGGATCGACCTCGCCTCCTTTGAATGAGCGACGCCGACTTGTCAGTGAGCGCTCCGTTGCCTACGGTGCGCGCCGTCGTGGTGCGAGCCGCCATCATCTTCTTGCTTTGCTTGACGGCAACCGCGCCCGCGGACGCGCAGGATGGGCCGTGTCCACCGGGCAATCTGCTGGCGCGCAAATCTCCATCCGCCAGTCGGGGAGTGCAGTCTAGCCCTCGGCTCACCAACGGCATCATCACCGCCGAGGGCGACTCGTGGCAGAGCGAGCTGACATCGACGTTCAGCGACCCCGGCAGCCACGTCGTCTACGATCTCGGGCAATCCGTGCCAATCACCGCGGTCGACCTCCAGGGCGACAACAACGACGAATATATCGTCGAGTTGTCGGAGGACGGCGAGACCTTCGTGTGGCTCTGGACCGCAGACCCCGTCTCAGGCCAAGGGATGCGCCGACGCGGTGCCCAAAGGCTCTCCGGCCAAGGCCGCTACGTTCGACTGCGCGCGCAAGGCGGTGACGGCTACTACAGCCTCAGCGAGATCCAAGTCTTCTGCCGAAAGTCCGCAACGTGGCCTCCCCCGGTCGAGGTCAAGGCCACCGCGAGTGGGTGGTGGAAGGGGATCATGCAAAAGCGGGACCATCGCTATCGCCTTGGCCTCGCCTTCCTCGGGCTCTTGTTCTTCATCGCCCTCTTTCGTGTAGAGCGGAGTAAGACTGCGCTCGGTGTTGCTGTGTCGTTGGCGCTCGCGATGTTGGCGATCGCAAGCTACCGGTTCTACAGCGCCAGGCATGCCCCGTGGTTCGCAGATTGGGGTCTTCAGGTCTTGGCCGGCCTCGTCGCCGCATGGGGTGTGCGTGGCCTTTGGCTCGCAAGGCAGGGCGAGGGTGCATCGCTTTGGTGGGAGCGCGGGGCACTGGTGTGGATAATCCTCGCGTGCGGTGCCGCGTGGGTGAACTTCGGCACCTATCACAGCTCGCGCATCGTCCACTACTGGGACACGTTCCACTACTACATCGGCTCGAAGTATTTCGAGGAGAACGAATACGAACGGCTCTACCAGTGCGTCCTCGCCGCGGACTACCAAGACCGCGGATCCGCCGATCTCCAAAGGCGAAAGATCCGAGATCTCGTCGACAATCGGCTCCACTACCTCACCGAAGAGGACGCGATTGTCTACACGAAGACTTGCGCCGAGCACTTTTCCCCGCAGCGTTGGGAGGCATTCAAACAGGATGCCCGATCCTTTCGAACCGTGATGGGTACGTCGTGGTGGCGGGACATGCTGATGGACCACGGCTACAACGCGAGCCCGATCTCCAACATGGTTGCGGCTGCTCTCACGAACGTCCGCTGGAAACAGCAGGTCCCCGAGACCCCGAGCGTGCGCGTCGATCAAGGCGCGATGAAGAAGTTTCGGAAGCGGATCCTCCGCTACGCGATGATCGACTTGGGGCTTTATGCGGGCGCGTTTCTGCTCATTCTATGGGCCTTCGGTCTTCGGGCGTGCGCCCTTGCTGTTGCCTTGTGGGGCACCGGCTATCCGTGGGCGTACTTTTGGACGGGGGGAAGCTTCGCGCGGGTGCCGTGGTTCTTCATGGCGGTCGCTGCGGTCTGTCTTCTGAAAAAGGGATTCCCTTTGCTCTCGGGCTTCGCGTTGTCGTGGAGCGCACTGCTTCGGTTGTTCCCTGCGGCATTGGCGGGCGGACCGGGCGCGGCCATCGTCGACCGTTTCATCCGGCGGAAGAAGCTCGAGGGGCCGTGGCTGCGCCCCGAGGACAAGCGTTTCATCGCGGGCGGCATGGCCGGGTTGCTGGTCCTGTGCTCGGCGAGCGTGGCGATCAACGGGGTAGACGCGCACACCCGTTTTCTGGGCAACACCTTCAAGCACGCGGAAACCCCGCTTACCAATCACATGGGGCTTCCGACCCTTCTCTCGTATCGGCCGAGCACAGTTGGGCGTCACACCAAGGATGCAAGCCTCGAAGACCCGTGGGCCCATTGGAAGCAGTTCCGCAAAGACACGAAGCATGACCGGCGCTGGCTGCATCGCTTGATCCTGCTCGGCATGTTCGTGCTGTTGGCCTTGGCCGGCCGGCGCATGGCGGGGTGGGCTGTCTTGGCGAGCAGCACGATCCTCATCATCGGGTTCTTCGAGCTGACTTGCTACTACTACAGCTTCGTGGTCTTGATGGCGCCACTTGCGATTGAACGCTTGCGCTATACCGCAGCGCTGATCGCCATGGTCATGGCCGGGTTGATCATCCAGTTTTTCGCCGGTTGGTACGACGAGCAGTACTTGTGGGAGACCGCCGCTTGCCTAGTTGCGCTGCTCTACATCATCGTGGATGTCGTCCTCCGTCCGTTGCCCGAGTCGTCGCCTGCCGCCCCGTAAAGGCGACGCCTCGCGCCGCCCACGGGGCTTCGCGCCCCCCCGACCGATTTTTGAGGGGTTTCGGGGTGGATTTGAGCCTGTCACCCCGATGGCCTAGAATTGCGAGGGGATGAGTTTGTGCGCACGCGTGCTCGTGGGGATCGCCGCGCTCCTGGTCGGGTGCTCGAGCGCCAGCGGAATAGAAACCGTCTGCCCGAGTGGCAAGGTGGCCCTGTGCACAGACCCGAGCAACATCCTCGCCTGTTGTCAGGAATTCAAATGTACAGACGGGCGCATCGTGCCGTGCAGCAGCCTCGCCCGTGCGGAGTGCCAGACCCAGGTTTGCGAGCGCGTCATCGTGTTCGATGCGGGGCTGCCCGACGCGGATGTGCCTGACGGCAACATCGGGACAGGTGGCACGGGCGGTGCTGGCGGTGCCGGCGGCGTAAGCGGTGCCGGTGGCGTAGGCGGTGCCGGTGGCGTAGGCGGTGCCGGTGGCGTAGGCGGTGCCGGGGGCGTAGGCGGCGCCGGGGGCCGAGGCGGCGCGGGCGGTGCTGGCGGCGCCGGAGGCGTAGGCGGCACGGGCGGTGCCGGCGGCGCAGGCGGCGCGACGCTGTAGTTGCAGGGACCTCTGAGCGGCCTTACGTTCTCTAAGTTAGACAGGTTCAAGCGATCGCTGGTGTGCTTCGCACACGGGAGGAAAGTCCGAGCTTCACAGGACAGGATGCCAGGCAACACCTGGTGGGGGTGACCCCGAGGAAAGTGCCACAGAAAGCAAACCGCCGCGTCGTCGTAAAGCCGCGCGGCAAGGGTGAAAGGGTGAGGTAAGAGCTCACCGGGCTGGCGGTAACGTCGGTCGCACGGCAAACCCCATCCGAAGCAAGACGAAATAGGGAGGCGTCGAGGGTGGTTCCGCCCGAGTCTCCGGGTAACGTCGCTCGAGGCCGATGGTGACATCGGTCCCAGAAGAATGATCGCGACCCGTGTTTCGGTGACGAGCACGGGAACAAAACTCGGCTTACGAGCCCTCTAACCACGGCGCCCTGTTTCGGCAGGGCGCCGCGCTGTTTTGCGGGAAGACCGATTGACCAGGTGTTGGGGATCGGAAAAGATGCGCGCGATGTTTGGCGAACGCTCACTGATTCTCATGTCTCTGGTCACTGCGCTAGGCGGTGCAGGCTGCAGCACCTCCGCTGGCGAGGACTTCGATCCGGCTTTCTACGTACCTCCGGATCCCCTCCCGTCGGAGACTCCAGGAACCTTGATCCGGGCCGAGTCGATGGAGCCCTTCGCGGACGGGATGAATGTGTGGCGCGTATTGTACGTGTCGCAGGCGGTCGATGGCACTCCGATCGCGGTGTCCGGAATGGTCGCGTCGCCCACCGGGGCAGCGCCCGAGGCCGGCTACGACGTCGTCACGTGGGGACACGGAACGAAGGGCATCGCGGATCCTTGCGCCCCGTCGCGCTTCTATCGAAGCGGTTTCCAAGACTTCGTCGACATTGCCCCCGAGCTTGTGGCCGCGGGGTACGTTGGGGTCGCTTCGGACTACGAAGGACTTGGGACACCAGGCATTCATCCCTATCTCCTCGGGGCGAGCGAGGGACGTGGCCAACTCGACATCGTGAAAGCCGCTCAGCAAATCGACGAAGCTCGTGCCGGTAGCAGGGTGGTGATCTGGGGCCGGTCGCAAGGCGGGCATGCCGCACTCTTTTCCGGCGAGATTGCGCCCGACTGGGCGCCCGAGCTGACGATCCGAGGCGTGATTTCGGCTGCGCCCGCCGCGGAGCTACCGGGAAGCCTTTCCTTCGGCGCTGTCGTCCCCGGAGCGTTCGGGTTCTTTTGGCAGTTGACCGTCGGCTTCGATGCCACGTACGACGAGCTCTCGATCGAAGACATCTATACCGATGAAGCCCTCGCCACGATCCGCGGGCTGATCGATGAGGAAGCGTGCGGCGGCACTTTCAGCGAGGTCGCGAGGGAAGTAGAGGGCGCGGGCTTCAAAACGAACCCGACCGAGCTACCCGAGTGGTTGGCTCGGTTGGAGGAGAGCTCTCCGGGGCGTGTTCGAACGGACGTGCCGATCCTGCTCCTGCAAGGCACAGACGACGAGGTGGTCCCCAAGGTACTCACCGACATCCTGAACATCAACCTTTGCGCCATCGGCAGCCGGGTTGATTATCGCGTTTTCGAGGGGTTTGGGCACAACGACTCCACGCTCATGAATATGCCGTTGATGCTCGAGTGGACCGCTGCGCGATTCGCGGGCGAGCCCGCTACGACGACTTGCGAGTAGGCTCGAGGACGATGCCTCGCGCTTTGGCGGCGGCTTGGGCTCGGGCGCGAGGTTCCTGGTAGTTGCGCGAGCCGAGGTAGGCGAAAAGCCGATCGCTGGTCGGGACCACGATGTCCTCGGCTTCCCATGCGACCGGGGTGCCGTCATCGGCCCAGCGGACTTCACTCCGCTCCATCATCCAAGCGGCTTCGGCGAGATCGAGACCGGCAAGCGCTTCGCGGATGGCCTCGAAGCGCCCCTGCACTTCAGGATCCAAAAAGAAGAACTGCCCCCCGCCGATGAACGCGATGTGATAGCGCGATGGATGATTGACCACCCCATCGAGCTCGAGCCGCTTCGCCCCCTGAAACAGCATGTGCATGAGCTCTTCGCCAACTCCGAGCCCGGGGTGATCCTGTCCGGGCCACTTGGGCTGCCGAAGCGAGAACTCGGTCGTTGGGTTCTGGAGCATCATCCACTCGATTGAGAGAAACCCGAGATCATCAGGAGGGGTGAGCCCCTCGGGTGCCGCCACGCGGATCCGACGAATGACGAGGTCGACCAGCAGCCAGTCCTGGCCGTTCTTCTTGGCGTGAAGGGTGATGTGCTGCCGCTCGGGATCGGTGGGGTCGACCGTGAGTCGCGGCTCCGCGAATCCCCGTTCGCGCACCTCGCTCATCAGACCGTACTTCTCCAGCGCGAACTCGAGGCCGTGCTTCGAGTAGTAGTCGAGGATCCGGGTCGCCTTGTAGCGCGGTCCCTCGAGGTCGCCGAGCAAGTCGGCTTCGGTGATCTGCCAGTCGCCGCTCGGACGCTGGAGCTCGTAGGGGTCTAGCTCGCGCGCGATTTCCTCGTATTGTTCGAACAGGTTCACTTCGGGCTCCACGGAGATCTGGGTGTCGTCGGTGAGAAGCCACCGGATGAAGTCTTTCGACGAAAGCCAGGCTTCCTCGCTGTAGCCGCCGCCGAGCGTCACCACGACATTGCACCCCCGAGCCTGGGCCAGGTCGATGACCCGGCGATCTCGCTCGAGGACTCCCTCTCGCGTCATGGCGAACTCGCCTAGGCGATCCTCTCGAAGCACGTCGTTACCAGCGATGTAGAACGATAGCCGAGGCGCATGGGCGTCGAGCGCGGCTGGCAACGTCTCGTCGAGCTTGGCGAGGTACGCGGCGTCATCGGTGTTTGACGGCAGCAAGAACTGCTGGTCGGCGGCTGCCTCGACGTGGCTCCATACCGAGCCGTGGATCGAGTAAGTGAAGACGGTCTCGTCCTCCTCGAAGGTGACGATGTTGCCGTTCCCTTGATGGTAGTCGAGGTCGATGATCGCGATCGCCTCATTGAAGCCCTCCGAGCGCAACAAGGCGATGGCGACGGCGATGTCGTTGTAGACGCAAAAGCCGCTGCCTTGCTCGGGCTCGGCATGATGAAAACCACCTCCGATGTTGAACGCCACACGGCCTTGCCCGTGAGCGGCCCATCGCGCGGCATCGACGGTCCCACCAACCTGGCGCCGCTGCGCGATCAGGATGGGGTCGACATCGACGAGCGCCGGCTCGAGGCCGAAAATCTGGCCCAGGTACTCCGGCCTTGCCGTCCTATCGAGATACCCGTCGGAATGGACCATGGCGAGGCTCGTGAGCTTGGCCAGCGGCGCCGGTCGCACTTGTTTGGGGCGAATCAGGTCCTCGCTAGCGAGCACGCCGAGAATTCTCTCTCCTCGGGCGACCTCGATTCCAGGCACACGCGCGCTCTCGGCGAGCGCGGCAGCCTTGTACTGCGGATGGTACCAGAGGCCCACGGCTTCTTGCAGGCGTCGTCGCGCCCGACGCTTCTGGACCCAGGAGGCCATTACATGGAAATAGAGCCCTTACGAAACTCCGAGCTCCCGATGTGCACATTGATGACGACCGGCTTCCCGGACGCTGCAAGCTCCTTCGCTCGGTCGAGCGTGTCGTCAATCTTCGAAGGGTCGTCGAGCAGCAAACCCACTGCGCCGTATCCTTGGGCAGCATCGTGGTAAGCCGTCCGCCGAAGGACCGTGCCGACATCATCGCCGAGCAGTGGCACCTGCTCGCGAGCAATTTGTGCCCAGGACCCATCGGTGCCGATGACTGCAATGGGGGCAAGCCCGTGTCGCACGTACGTGTCGATCTCGGCGAGGCTATAGGCGCAGGAGCCATCTCCATAGATCAACCAAACCTCCTTGCCCGGACGCACCTTCGACGCTCCTATGGCAAAGCCGCCCCCGACACCCAAAGTTCCGAACACGCCGGGGTCGAGCCAGGAAAGTGGTTTACGCGGCCTCAGGATGTACGCCGCGGTCGCTACGAAATCCCCACCGTCGACGACGAGAACGGCGTCATCGTTCATTTTTTCTTCCAGTTTGAGAAACAGCTCGAGAGGATTGACGAGCTCGGAGGGGGCCTTGGCCTGGCTTTGGATTTCCCCGTCTCGCTGGGCCTCTCGGGCGCGCAGAGTTTCGAACCACTCGGTCCAGGGGCCGAGGCCGTCGCCGACGCTGCCGGCCAGCGATCGCAGGAACTCACCGGCGTGCATGTGAACGGGGATTTCGGGACGGCGGTTCTTTCTCATCTCGGTAGTGCTGAGGTTTGCGGCCACGAGTGTCGCCCGGCTCGAGATGCTTCGGCCGTAGCCGAGTCGAAAGTCGAACGGAAAGCCGGCGACGATGACCAAGTCCGCCTCTTTGAGCGCGGCGCCTCGCTTGTGGCGAAACTGAATCTCGCTGCGCCTCCCCAGCAACCCGCGCGCGGTTCCGCCCAGCCACGTCGGCATTCCGAGCGCCCGCACGGCGTCGGCTAGCGGTTCGGGGTCGTGACAGTTGACCAGCGCCTGACTCCCGATGATGAGCGCTGGCCGTTGGGCGTCTCGGAGCAGCGACGCTACTTTGTCGACGTGGGGGCCCCGGAGGTTCGGCTTAGGCGGCAGAGACTCTCGGATCGGCGGCACGATGCTCACGTGGGGTTGATGGAACTGGCGGTACAGGTGGCCGCGCATGTAGAGCTCGAGCGCCTTCGATCCGAGGTTCTTGGCGTCCTTGACGCCGCTTTCCTTCATGAACATGTCGCGCACGAGGTCCTCGGCGTAGAGGAGATCGATCGGGACCTCGATGAAGACGGGCCCCGGCACGCCGTCCTGCGCGAGGTCGAGGGCTTTCTCGACGGTCGGACCTATGCTGTTGACCGTCTTCAGAGACACCGCCCATTTTGTGATCGACTCCATCAGCGAGATCTGGTCGATGTCCTGCAGGGCCCCGCGCCCCTTGAGCAGGGTGGCTGCGGCGCCACCGAAGATCAAGAGCGGCGACTGAGCGAGTTGCGCGTTCTTCACTGCCGTGACGGTGTTCGTGACACCGGGGCCAGCGGTCACGGCAGCAACGCCAGGGATACCCGTCATGCGTGCCACGGCGTCGGCGGCGAATACGGCACTGACTTCGTCTCGCACGTCGACCACGTCGATCCCGCTTGCCTTGGCTCCGATTAGGATCGGGGAAATGTGTCCGCCGCAGAGGGTGAAGAGCTGCTTCACCCCGCGCGCCGCAAGTGTCTTTCCGATGATGGAGCCGCCGTCCTGTGTCATCACTCGCTCCCCGTTCCCTCGAGCACGTGGTGCGCGAGCACGAAACACGTAAACATCCCTTCGAAAACTCTGGTGGACCCGACGCTGACTTCCACGGCGACTTCGTGCTTCCGTCCCTCGGTCGCCACGGTGCGAGCATGCGCGATCGCGCGCTCGCCACGTCTTACTGGTTTGAGAAACCGGCTCTGCGCGCCCGCTAGCACGACGTTTGGGTCGTTGACGGCGAGCATGGCGGCGTAGTCGGCCACGCCAAACACGAAACCTCCGTGGACGAGCCCTTGCTCGTCCACCGCCATTCGGTCCGTAGTGTCGAGGGCCACCGAAGCCCTCCCATCGCCGAAGTCGAGAGGCGAGCCACACAGGCTCTGATCTGCGTTGAGATGGGTTCGGGCCTTCACCGTCCGGACGATTACATGACCCGCCCGCCGAGAAAAGCGGCTCGATGCCTAGGTGAAGGCCTTTATCACTTGCCGTTTGGGCTTTCGGGTGTCTAATAGATGACGAAATCAGGCGACACGGAGGGTCATGTGAACGAGTTGGCGCGTTACCTCATGGAAAACGCTTACATTGACTTCCAAGGTGGAATTACCATCGACGAGGTTCGAAAGTTTCTGCGAGACGAGGACAGCCGCGAGTCCCGGGCCCTCCTGTCGAGGCTCATCGAAGACAAGGGAATGGATGACCTCATGGTGACGATTGCCGATTGCCTGAAGGAATACATTCGAACGGGAATCAACGAGGATATCGTTCGGGCTCAGCTCATCACCTACAGCGAGTCCTGAGGCTCCTGGGTTCGCCACGGCGTTGCAAAGAAACTCTGCTAAGCTCGGCTCTCCCATGCGCTGGTCGGCATTGTGCGTCTTCATGGCCCTCGCGGCCCTTGGCTGCGAGCGCTCCTCCGAGGCGGATAGCGACTCCAAGAGCGAGGGGTCGGCCGTCGATGAGGCCGCGCCCGGGGAGTCGAAAGGGCCGATCGAGAGTCTGCCCCAAGTCGACGTGAGCGCGCTCGACGACTTCTCGCGGAGCATCTGGGTCGACATGGTGAACGAGCTCCTGTCACCCTGCGGCGATCCCGTCAGCGTCGCTCGATGTGTCGCGGAGAACCGCAAGTGTAAGCGATGCGTACCGGCAGCTCGCTACGTCGCACGGCTCGTCGACGAGGGCTACTCTCGCGACGAGATTCGGGAGATCTATCGGGTTCGGTACGACGCCGACACCAAGGTGAAGCTGAGCCACAAGGGTTCTCCGCTTCGGGGCTCTCCGATGGCGCCGGTCACGATCTACGAGTTCAGTGATTTCCAGTGCCCGCACTGCCGCCTGGCCGCTCCCTACCTGAAGAAGATCGTCGACGACTCGAACGGCAAGGTGAAGCTCGTCTTCAAGCAGTATCCGCTCCCTGGGCATCCCAAGGCGAGGGAAGCCGCCAAGGCAGCGATCGCGGCTGATCGGCAGGGGAAGTTTTGGGAGATGCACGACTTGATTTTCAAGAACCAGGCCAAACTAGAGACGGCTAACTTCGAGAACTACGCCAAGGAGCTCGGGCTCGACCTCGAGCGCTTTCGGGTGGATTTGAAGTCGAAAGAGGTCGAGACCAAGATCGAAGCCGATCGCGCCGAGGGCAAGAAAATCGGCGTCGATTCGACCCCTTCGATCTATGTGAACGACCGGCGGTTCGTATTCCCGCCGGAGCAGCTAGCCGAGTATATACATGAAGAGCTCGACCAGTAGTGCGTGCAGTCTCGGTTTGCTCGTCATCGTATGCGTGACTGCCACCGCACACGCCCTCACGCCCGGTGACACACCTCCGCCGATCAACCTCCCGGATCGGACCGGCAAGGAGGTCGACCTCGGAAAGCTCAAGGGCAAGGTCGTCCTGATCGACTTTTGGGCGTCCTGGTGTGGTCCCTGCAAGCAGGAAATACCGGTGCTCGAGGCGCTTCACAAGAAGTACGCGTCCAAGGGGCTCGTAATCGTCGGAGTCAACATCGACAACAGTGACAAGAAGATGAACAACTTCCTCAAGGCCACACCCGTGACCTTCCGTCAGGTCCGCGACAAGAAGCTTCAGGTCGCCTCACGGTACGAGCCTTCAACCATGCCGTCGTCGTACTTCATCGGCCGCGACGGCAAGATCCGCCACGTCCACGAAGGATTTCGAAAGAGCGACGCTGGCACGCTCGAGGCGCGCGTCGAGGCATTACTGGCCGAATCCCCACGTGACTAGCCAGCGGCTCTCGGCGCGGCGCCTCTTGCGACGAATGCGCTGAGCTGCTGTGTCACGTAGTCGACCACCTCACAGTCGGCCTCGCTGAACATGCCGCGGCCAACGCCGTTTGCCAGTTGAAGCAGACCAAACAGTCGACCTTTGTGAATTAGCGGCCGGTACAGGAGTGCCCGAACGTCGAGGCCGGGAATGCCGTCCACGTCTTCGCGGAAGCGGGGGTCCTTCTGCGCATGCGCGAGGACCAAGACCGCATGGTCGGCGAGCCCGCTTGCGGCGCCAAGTAGCCCGGCCGAGGACGGGAAGCCTTTGCCTTGGCGCGCGCGCGCCCCCGTTCCGCGCGCAGCGACCACCCGAAACTCGTCCGTGTTGATGTCGAGAAGAAACGCCGCTGTCGCTTCTGACGGAACGAGCTCCTCGAGCAGGTGCACCCCGAACTCCAACGCCTCGGCGCGGTTCTTCAAGAAGAGTAGGTCCTGGCAGGCTTCGAAGGCGACCGAAAGACGGTCTTCGGTCGCAGGAGGGGGCACGCTGCTGACCCTTGGTTCCTCCCTCGTATCGTCCTGCAGTGGGAACTCGATGTCGATGCCTTTGTTCCAGTCCTTCCATTCGACGCGGACCACCGCCGGCCGGTCAGGGCGTGATCGCCAAACGTGATCGAACAACTCGATTCGAACGAACTTCGCGCCGCGCTGTTCCCGAAGCTCATCTTGGGCTTCGCGGAGCAACTTGGTCGCCAGCTTCTCGGCCGTCCCCGCCTCGATGGGAAGAGGTACGGCGTACATTCGTTCGCGAAAATGAAGCGGGCTCGACCCGGTGGGCTGCTCCTCCCGTGTTGCCAGCAGGATGAGCTTATTTTCGATCGCAGTGGGAGGTGGGCCGCTTGGCCTCGGCACGTTCGCGAATCCGGCGCCGGGCGAGACACTCGGCGGAGCTGGATTACGAGCCGGGGTCGGATGGATCAACGCGGCCCGTCGAGCTTGCGCAGAGGCGGTCGCCTCGACTTTCGGCAGGCTCGGAGCCGGCCGCTTGGTGCCAGGCGGCGCTTTCGGCGTCTGCGCGGGCGCGAGCAGATAGCGACGCTGCGCGCGGGAATCGTGAATGGTGACGACACCGTCCGGGCTGACGTTGCAGCTGGCTCCGTCGGGCACGCCGCCGTCCTCGCCGATGGCACTGCGAGTCGCCTGAAGTGCAGTAGGCCACGTCGGCGCGTCGACCGTACCTTCGTACAACGAGTCCGACGTGCCGAGTCGGCTGATCAAGACTTTCCAGTGCTTCGTCGCCACTTGTTCCCGTGCAAACGTCGGCGACATAATAGCGGGGATCGGCCTCGAAGTCGCGCTCCGGCTGGCGCCCCGAGCAGCCGAGGTGTAGGAATCCCCGATGTGGATCCTCGTCGTAGGTCGAGAGGGCATCGAAGACCGCGAGGAAAGCGCTGTTGCGTGCCTTCATGAGCTCGGCTGCGAGGTCCAAACCGCGACGCTCTGGGACCGCCTCGATGAAGAGGAGCTGGCGAAGAACCCGCCCGCGGCCGTTCTGATCGAGGCCGGAGATGAGGCTGACGCGGGTCGTGCCGCCTTGGTCCGCGTCCGGGGTGCGAGTCCACTGCAAGAAGTTCCTGTCATCATCGGTGTCACCCTGAACGCCCTTTCTCGCCTCGACGTCGGCGACGGCTTCGACGATTTCGTCCTCATGCCCTACGTCCCGGCCGAGCTCTACATGCGGATTCGGCGAGTCGACTGGAGCCGCAGCGAGTTCGCCCAGCAGGAGCGCATCAAGATGGGCCCGCTGTACATCGACTTGGCGGCCCACGAAGTAAGCATCGATGGACGTCCACGTCAGCTCACCCATCAAGAGTTCGCCCTCCTCAGCTTTCTCTGCCAGAACCGCGGACGCGTTTTTTCCAGGCGGCAGCTCCTCGAGCGCGTGTGGGGAGTCGACTACTATGGAAGCAGTCGAACCGTGGACATCCACGTTCGGCGTTTGCGCATGAAGCTCGGTCTATCGGTCAGCAACCTCGAGACCGTTCGCGGGGTCGGATACAAAATGAAGGAACCGTGATGCTTCCACCGCTCGCGATTTCGACAGGAGATCCGGCAGGCGTCGGCCCTGTGGTGACGGCGGCGGCACTGGCCCAGTGTATCGGCGCCGACCGCGCCGTGGTCTACGGCGATGCGGCCTGGATGGAGGAGGCGCTTCGAACGCTGGGGGTGGAGTCGGTGAAGCGCATCGAATCGGCCGATGCCGCGACTCTAGCGCCAGGAGAAGTCGGTTTGGTTCACGTTGCGGATTGGCCGTTGGCGATGGTGCAGGCGAGAGCCGCCACGATCGACGGTGGCACCGTCCAATGCAACGCCCTCGACGCGGCATGCGACGCAACCATCGCCGGGCACACTCGGGCGCTGGTGACCGGGCCGGTGAGCAAAGAAGCGGTGTACCTTTCGGGGGTTTCGTTTCGCGGTCAGACCGAGCACCTTGCCCGACGAGCCGGTGTCCACGTCGAGCGGGTGACGATGATGTTTCTTGGGCCGCGGCTCAAAGTGGCGCTGGTGGCCACGCACTGGCCGATCAAGCGCGTGCCATCGACGATCACTGTCGAGCACATCAAGCGCACCGTACATCATCTCACCGATGCATTGATGCGGTGGCTTCCCGATGAGCGGCCCCTTTGCATCGAGGTCTCCGGGCTGAATCCACACGCGGGCGAGGGTGGACTCCTAGGGACCGAAGAGGAGGCCATCATCGGCCCCGCGCTCGATGACCTTCGCGACGAACCGCGGTTCTCGGGGGGCGAGGTGGAGCTCCGTGGGCCAACCCCGGCCGAGGCGGCGTTCCGCTATGCAGCCGATGGTCGTGCCCAGGGCGTCATCGCGATGTTTCACGACCAAGCCACGATCCCGTCGAAGCTGCTCGATTGGGGTCAAGCGGTGAATGTCACCTGGGGGCTTCCGTTCGTCAGGACGAGCGTCGATCACGGGGTCGCCTACGATGCGGCGGCCTCGGGGACCGCTTCCGAGAGTGGAATGATCGCCGCCATCCGCGCGGCGCAGCGCCTCACGGGTGGGACCCCTGAATGAGCGCGGACATCGTCATCCGCGGCGCTCGCGAGCACAACCTCAAGAACGTGAACGTCAACCTGCCGCGGGGCCGACTCACGGTGGTCACTGGGCCCAGCGGAAGCGGCAAGTCGAGCCTGGTATTCGACACCCTTTACGCCGAAGGGCAGCGCCGATATGTCGAGTCATTGAGCGGACATGCGCGACGAATCTTGACAAAGCTTCCGCGTCCGAACGTCGACGTGATCGAGGGGCTCTGCCCGGCGATCGCGGTCCGGGAGCGGGCTCCCTCGCGCAGCCCCCGCTCCACTGTCGGCACCCTGACGGAGATCGCCGATTACCTGCGGGTTCTGTTTGCGACCCTCGGCGAGGTCCATTGCCCGGAGTGCGGCGAGCGACTGATGGCGCACTCGAGCACCCAAGTCGCGCAGGAGACGTTACGCCTCCCGGAGGGAACCCCGTTTTCGGTTTTGGCTCCGGTCGTCCGTGCCGGGGAGGGCGCTCCGGAGCTAGTATTGAACAACCTTCGGGCGAAAGGCTTTGTCCGCCTGCGCGTAGACGATGCGGCGGTCGACCTCGAAGACCTGTCGAAGCTGCCCGAGGGCGCCGCGGTGGACGTGGTGATCGACCGGCTGTCGGTTCGAGACGCGATCGACTCGCGCCTCGCCGAAGCGGTCGAGCTCGCCTACCAGATGAGTGATGGGTTTGCGGTCGTCCGGGAACACGGGGGCCACCGGCGCCGATACTCCGAGCGCTATGCGTGCTTCGAGGGGCACGCGTCGATTCCAAAGGTCACCCCCCGTCTCTTTTCGTTCAACACGCCGCTTGGTGCGTGCCCGAGCTGCGACGGTTTGGGGCGAACCCGGGTGTTCAAAGAAGAGCTGGCGATTCCAGATCCCAGGCGATCGATGCGTGGCGGCGCAGTCGCTGCCTGGGGCAAAGCCGGGCTCGCGTACCACCGTTCGATGCTCGAGAAGGTGGCGAGAGCCGGCGTCGACCTCGACGCTCCCCTCGAAGAGCTACCGAAGAAGCAAAGACGTATCGCTCTAGAGGGGGGTGCGGGCTTCGAGGGCGTGTTGCCGGGGCTCGAGCGACGCGCTCGGGAGTACGCGCGTCGAAAGCTAGCCGAAGGCGGTGACGAAGAGCGGGTGCTCGAGTTTCTCGACGACGAGCTCGGGCAGTTTGCGCGCATGGAGACGTGTACTGCATGTCAGGGGTCCCGCCTCAATCCAAACGCCCGCTCGGTCCGCGTTGGCGAGCTGACGATCGATCGTGCCAGCGCGTTCGACATCCTTCGTCTTCGAAGGTGGGTGCAGGAGCTCACCTGGCCTGCTTCGCTGGAACCGGCGGCACGGCCGCTGGTGCAATCGATCATAGACCGCGTTTCCTTCCTCGAGCGGGTCGGGCTCGACTATTTAAGCCTCGATCGCGGCGCGAGCTCGCTGTCGGCTGGAGAGGCCCAGCGGGTGCATCTCGCCACTCAGCTCGGTGCTCGTCTCTCCGGGGTGCTGTACGTGCTCGACGAGCCGACGGCGGGTCTTCATTCGGCCGACGCTGAACGGCTTCTCTCGACTATCCGCGAGCTCAGAGACAACGGGAACACCCTCGTCGTGGTCGAGCACGACCGACAGACCACTCGCGCCGCGGATCACCTCGTCGAAATGGGACCTGGCGCGGGGGAGCGAGGAGGTGAGGTCGTGGCCGAGGGCGACGTCGATGCAGTGATGGCCGACGACGCCTCGCTCACCGGCGCTTATCTTTCCGGACGCCGTCAGGTTCCCACCCCAGAGCGGCCCCGCGCGACATCGTCCGGGACGATCGACATTCGCGTCGATGAGCTACACAACCTCCGGGGGCTACGCGCCGAGTTCCCGCTTCGCACCCTGTGTTGCGTGACGGGAGTGAGCGGAAGTGGAAAAAGCACACTCGTGGTCGACGCGTTGCTTCCGGCCGTTCGGGAGAAGTTGGGATTATTGGCAGAGGTCCCGCCTGGCGTAGTGCTCGAAGGGGGGCTTAGCCTTGCGCGCGTGTCGTACGTCGACGCGACGCCGATCGGTAGAAGCGCGCGCTCGAACCCGGCGACCTATCTGGGGGTCCTCTCGCCGCTCCGCGACCTGTTTGCAGGGCTTCCCGAAGCCCGTGCGCGCGGCTATCGCGCCGGTCGCTTCAGCTTCAACACCAAGGGAGGGCGCTGCGCAGCATGTAAAGGCGAGGGCGTGCAGCGGATCGAAATGCAGCTGCTGCCAGACGCCGAAGTCGAATGCGAGCTCTGTAGCGGTCGCCGCTACAACGACGAAACCCTTCAGATTCGTTATCGCGGCCTCAACATCGCCGAGGTGCTGGCTTTGTCTGTCGAAGAGGCACGCACGCTCTTCGAAGCCGTCCCCGCGATCCGGTCCCGGCTCGACGCCTTGTTGCGGGTGGGCCTCGGTTACCTCGAGCTTGGGCGCAGATCGACCACGCTGAGCGGTGGTGAAGCACAGCGGGTCAAGCTCGCCCGAGACCTCGCCCAGCCCGCGCGAAACCCGACTCTCTACATCTTCGATGAGCCTACCCGTGGTCTGCACTTCGTCGATGTCGAACAACTGGTTTCCGTTCTGCAGCAACTCGTGGAGGATGGGCACACCGTGATCGCGGTAGAACACCAACTCGACGTGATCCGAAATGCCGACTTCATCCTCGACCTCGGCCCCGGCTCAGGCCCGTCTGGCGGGCGCATCGTCGCCTCGGGCCCTCCCGCCGTCATCGCCGCCTCCCCGGACTCCGCCACCGGCCGCTACCTATCCTCCGACCGGTAACAGTGAAAGCGTCAGTGTGCTCACTCTGCGTCAACCGGTGACCCGAGCCGGGCCGCCACCGATGGGGCTTCGTCGGCCGAGTTGATCCGGTCTTGACGCTGTCGCTTTCTAACCGGCGTGGAGGGAACGGCTGAATGCGTCGCCTACGGTGACGCACGCCTGACGCACTTCGAGCTCGCCTCCGACGAGGATCGCGAGCGGGTTGACCTCCACGGCTTCGATTTGATCCCGCCATTGGTGCACGAATGCGGCCAGTCGCATCAGCACGTCGCCGATCGCGCTCACCGCTTGCTTTCGTTCCTGAGCACTGCCCTCGAGCAAGAGAGAGCTGCCACGGAGCCTGAGCAGGACCCGTTCGAGCGCCCGCGCCGTGGCCGGCAAGACAGTTTGTGTGTTGTCTCCCGAAGCCCGACCATGGGGGTCCGCAAAGCCGATCTCAGCGAGCACGGGACCGCTCGGTAGCGGTTCCATCCGGACGCGTAACAAGGTCCGCGCCATCGTCGACTCGCTCACGGTGACCCCGAGGAGCCGCGCGTTTTTGGAGCGGCTCTTGGCTAGCGCCAGGATCTGTCGATACGCTTCTCGCGCCTGTGCGGCTGAGAACACTTCGGCGGAGAGGTCGGGGTGATCCCAAAGTCGGAGATCCGGTGATGCAAGCGCGACCCGTGCCGGAAACCCGATCCGTGATGCTTCGGATGCGGCTCTCGAGGGCGTCGCACACAGCTCTTCGAGAGGCAGGGGCACGTCGTAGGGACCGAGGGCTGCTTTACTCGCGGGGTCGGAAAGCGCGCGCTTGGGACCCAAGATCGTATCGAGCACCGCGTCGGCTTCGACCCCTTGCACCACTGGCACCTTCGGTCGCGATGCTCCGTGGGAGGCTCGCAACGCTCGAAGCGCTGCCGCCACGTCTCGCGGGGTACCGATTGGACAACTGGCGCCCGCATGGTTTACGTGCGCGATGAGCCCATCGTCGATCCGGACGAACCGGCCTTCGGCGGGGTGGCTGACGCTATCGCCTAGCCGAATCCGGTCCGCCGAGGGGAGCTCTTTGGTCGTCGCCGCCCAGGGGTGCTCCGTCGGAAGCTCGAGGAGCCCGGCAATCGCCACCATTGGGCCGGTCTCGTGGACCGCCGGCAGCCCGAGGTCGTGCAAGAGGCCGAGCGGTTGCGGGCCCATGATCGCGAGGGGAACCGTCGCTTCGCGGGCCCTCATCGCCTCGGCGAGCTGGACGCCTTGATCGGCCGTGATCCCGCGTTCGAGCGCGAGCGCTGTAGGCTCGCCCGCAGATACCGTCACGATCGCCGTTTCCGCAGGCTTGTCCGCCACGATCGCCTCGACCGATAAACCGATTCGTTCGGCGTCGCGCGCCACATCGACCGCCAGCTCAGGGCAGTCACAAACCATGCTCCACGCCTTCGGCATCGCCGTCAGCGAAGGATACCGCCCTCTGGCACCTGCGCCACTTCCCCGACCCCCAATCACGTTAGGAATTCGGCAGTCAGCACGGAGCGCTGGATCGCAAATATCGCTTCACTTTGAAGTTTGGTGCGCCGCGCGCTTGACGCCCTCGACGACGCGGTGATAATCCGGGCTCGGTCGGTGCAAATCCCCTGATCAACGGGGGAATTGGCCCTGGGGGGCTCATCCTGATGAGAGACGCGGCATGCGCCTGAAGCTTATTGCGGGCAACATCATCGTGGTGCTGCTCGTCGGGTTGGGGTCGTACTTGGTGGTGCGAACCCAGCTTCAAACCGGGCTCTCGAGGGCTCTCGAAGGGCGGATCGACGAGGATTCCGAGTTGTTCGAGCGGTCCTGGCGGGCTGATGGAGCCAGACTCGTCGAAGGGGTTTCGGACCGCGCGTCGAGCACTCAGGTTCGATATGTCTTCACGGCTTCCGGCGAACAGAAGCGACGCGGCCGTGCATTCTCCGCGGCCCAGGCGGTTTCCAAGTGGTTCCAAGATCCGGCCCGTGGGCGTCGCGGGCGCCCTCACATCGTGGCGGTCATCGACGAAACCGGTCGGGTTATTGCGCGGGACACCGATCCGAATCGCATGGTCGGTCAGTCGCTCCTCAACGCCGTTCCCGTCGTTCGGCAGGTCCTCGCGAGCGGGGCCGCACGCTACGGAATCTGGCTCGATCAGGACAAGCTCGTCCAGGTCGCCCTCGCTGCGGTTCGAAACGACGAGGGCGGCATCGTCGGAACGCTGCTGGTCGGTTACGATCTTTCGAACGGATTTGCGCAGCGCGAGGGTAAGCTGATAGGGCACGACCTGCTCTTCATCACCTCCGACAAAATCTACAGCACCTCGACCTCCGTCGGCGTGCGCGATGCGCTGCAGGAGGCGCTATACTCGGTCCCCCTCGACAAAGGCACTAAGACAGCACTTCAGGGGAAACGCACGGCCCCTTGGAAGACGACGTTGCGAGGTGACGACTACGTCGGCGTGACCGCATCTTTGCCCGACGTGTCTGGTGTAGAAGCGGGCTACGTGATCCTTGCCCATCACGGCAAGACCACGGAGCTCGCAGGCGTGGCCACGATGATCCTCTGGCTGACCTTGCTCGGGCTCATCGGGGTGACGATTTATGGGTTCATCGTGGCCAACAACATCATGGAGCCCATCGAACGGATGGAGGACGACATCTTGGCAGTCATCAACGGGCGCGGTGACGTCCGGCTCGAGATCGAGACGGCCGAGCTCGGTGGCCTGTCGTATCGCGTGAACCAGCTGATCAATCTATTCATGGGGGTGGCAGAGGAAGACGAAGAAGGCCGGGCCGTGACGAGCAGCGGCGGCTGGGACGCGATCACCACTGGCCAGGAGCTCCCCGCGACGAGCTCCGTCAGCGGGCCGGTACAAGACGACGATCCCGAAGCGGAAGCGCTCGCCGCGCAACCCGAAGGTCAGTACTACGCGCAGCTCTTCCAGGACTACATCGCTGCGAAGCAATCGGTCGGGGAAGACGTCTCGAACATTCCCGAGGACCGCTTTATCGAACGGATTCGGGGCAACGCCGAGCATCTCCTCAAGAAGCACGGGGCGCGGATGGTGCGCTTCAAGGTCGAGACCATCGGCGGGCAGGTGAGTCTCAAGCCGGTGGTTATCCACTGACCCGGGGCTTCTGCGATCGAGGGACGCATCTCGTTGCGCCAGCCGTCCGTTCGGCCTACGCCTTGTCGCGTCATGGGGTTGTTCGATGTCTTCAAGGGCGGTGGTGGCGGGATCACAAAGCACGTTGCCCGCGTCGCCAACAAGCGGGCTCAGCAGCACGAGCGCTGGGAATCCATCCAGGTCCTCGCCGCCGACGGCTCCGAGGAGGCCCTCCGAGCGCTTCTGACTCGCTTTACGGTTCGGGTGGACCCAAGCATCACCGACGGCGAGGAGAAGAACGCCGCCTTTCAGGGGATTGTGCAGAACGGTGATGCGGCGATAGGTCCGGTCCGCGACTTCCTCGAGGCCGCCGACACCCTCGCGTGGCCGCTCAAGATCCTCAGAGAGCTTCAAACAGAGGAAGAGGTCACAGCGACGCTCATCGAGCTCCTCTCGAAGATGGACACCGAGTACGAGCGCGATCCACAAAAAAAGATCGACGTCATTGCGAGCCTCGAGGAGCGCAATGACCCTCGAATCGTTGGGGCGGTGACCCGGTTTCTCAGGGACATGAATGAGACGGCGCGCTTCCACGCCGTCTGCGCGATCTTCGCGCAACCTGAAGCCGAGGAAGCCATTGAGGCCCTGAACGAAGCGCTCCTCGCTGAAGAGAGTGTCCGCGTGAGGATGATGATCCTAGACGGATTCGTCGAGCGAGATTGGAGGATCACCGAGTCGAAGGACGAGGTGCTGAAGAAGCTGCCGACGGGATACTCGCTCGGGAAAAAGGGCGAGGTCCGAAAGAGACAGTGACAAGGTGCGGGGCAGCCTCACCCCGCAAAGTGACTTCGTCTCGACGGGGTGTCAGCGACTAGTCCGTCGTCTTAATCTTCGGGGGCAGGACGAAGATGAAGCCGATGTTGATCATCTGGTTGAACTGCCTCTGGCGATCGGAGCTGTTGATTTGGCCGTCGGGGAAGCCGCCGTCTGGGCCCGCTTCGTCGGTACCGCCCGTGTTCCATTTGAAGGGAAAGGCCCGCCACCGGATAGCGATCCCCATGAACTCCTTGAAGTAGGCTTGAAAGGCCACGCCGAACGACGGCGCGATCGCGACTCGCTTGGAGCGCGCCAGTTGGCTCCCGAGGCACCCAGTGTCCATTGCCGGTGGATCGCAGAGCTGTGTGCCATCTGGCGCGACCTGGATGCTGGTGTCCGATCGCTCGGTGATCCCCACGAATGCCGCCCCGACGAAGAAGTCCAGGTCTGCATCGAAGAAGACCTTCTGGAACATCGCGAGCTTGCCTCGAAAGGGCGTGAAATGGACGTCCGCACCGGCCATCCAATTCATCCGACCAACCTGATCAGGAAAGTTCTCCCGGCTCGGGAGGCTCAAGCGGTTGCGGTTTGTGGTGACCCCTTTGTCCCGCACTTGCCGGGTGAGGTCGGTGTTTAGATTGACGAATGACCCGCCACCCCAGCCGCCGATGCCTAGCCAATCCAAGAAACTGAAGCGGACCTCCCCGCCGAAGATCAGCGCGCGCGAATAGTCGTCTCCGACCGTGAACGCGAAAAACGGCTCGAGCTGAAGCCTGTTCTTACGCCAAAGTCGAAGCTTCATGACGGCTGGCTTGTCCGCCAGCGGACCGGTGACGTGAACTTCCTGTGCGCTAGCCGAGTGGGTTCCCGACCACAGGCCGTCGCCGACCAGTAGGCAGGAAGCGACCGCCACCGTAATGCCGATTCGCGAAAGCGTTTTGCGTGCGAGATTCATCATTTCGGTAACCGGTATTCGAACTTAATCGGTAGGAACAGGGTGAAGCCGAACTGCACCGTCAGGTTGTTGAAGAAGGTCGAGCTCCCTGCGAGCCAAGTCGAAGGGTCGTCGCGATTTGCCGGATCGACATTCACGTTCTCGAACTTTTCGAGGAACATGTAGTCGCGGAACTCGGTGAAGAACGTCAGGTAGCGCGTCAAAAAGATTCGTAGGCCGATGCCGACGTTGAACGATACCTGCATGTCCCAGTTGAACTCGCGAATTTCCGGGTCGAACACCGGAATCGGCTTGGTGCGCATGACACCCACGCCGCCGATAAGATAGGAGTCCCACTGGAAGAGGAACTTCCTGAACATGGAGAACTTCCCGTAGAAGGGCACGTAGGTGAAGTTGGCCCAGAGCCCAAACTGCCACTCGTTGATCGGCACGCCCAACCGGAATGAGCGCTGAATCTGTTCGACCAGCGTGGTGCCGCGCTCGAGCGGATTACCCCAGTCATACCAAATGAAGTTGACCCCGATCGCCAGCACGTTGGTGAACCAGTAGTTCGCGGCCACGCCGAACCCTGGGTGCCGCAAGTACTTGTCGTTGACCGTGAATGCGGCCGAGGGGGCGATCTCGAATCGCTTGAGGCGGAGTGCGTAGATCTGCTGCACGGCATAGATCTCTTCGACGGTCTCTTCGCGCGCCGGCACGGGCTCTTCTGGGCCTTCGACTTCCTTTTCGGCGGCCAGCTGCTCGATCAGGTCGCCTTCTTCCTTGGCGTCCTTGCCGACCTTCTTCTGCGCCGCTCGGTTTGGTCCTTCGTCCTCGACTTCGTCGAGGGAGAACTCCATCTGGGCTCCCACCGATGTGGGCAGCGCTGCGCAAAGCGCCGCCAACAGTAGCGTGATCCCCCCAAATTCTCGCATTGGCCGCCGGCCTTCCCCTGGAGTGTCCCGGTCCCCCACCGGTGACAACTCGCTGAAATCACATGACAAGTGTCCGTTTCCGTTCGGACGACAAGACTATACCATGGCGAATATCGCACCACCAAATCCGGTAGCTATTTTCGACAGATTTCGACGTCGTCCCGGCGGGTTAGCCAGCGTTTTGCGCCTCTTCGGCGGGCTCCAGAGCCTCGGGCGACTCGAATAGCGCCTGAACGAAGGCCTCAGCGTCGAACGGTTTCAGATCTTCGACCCGCTCTCCAACCCCGATGAACTCGATCGGGACCTGATGCTGATCGACGATCCCGAGAATTACGCCTCCCTTCGCCGTGCCATCGAGCTTGGTCAGCACGATGCCGCTCAAAGGAAGCGCGTCCTTGAAGAGTTGGGCTTGTTGAATGGCGTTTTGGCCAGTCGTGGCGTCCAGCACGAGCAGCACGTGGTCAGCTGGGCGGCCAAGCGCCTTTTCGACAGTCCGACCGAGCTTTCTGAGCTCATCCATCAGAGGCACCTTCGTGTGCAATCGACCCGCCGTGTCAGCTATCACCACGTCTACACCGCCGTCTTGGGCTTTTCGAATCGCATCGAAGATCACCGAGCCAGGATCGGCACGGTCCTTCCCCTTGACGACTTCGCAGCCCACGCGACGACCCCATACTTCGAGTTGTGTGACGGCTGCAGCGCGAAAGGTGTCACCAGCCGCCAGCAAGACGCTTTTGTCTTTGCGGTGAAGACGGCTCGCCAGCTTACCGATCGTCGTGGTCTTTCCAACACCATTGACGCCCACCACCAAGATGACCGTCGGCTTCGAGTCGAGCGCCAAGCCGCGACCACTCGATGCGAGGATGTCCTTGGTTTCCCCGCGAATCACCGCCCAGGCGTCGTCCGCGGATGCGAGTTGGCCGCCGTTCATCTGGGCGCGCAGCCCTTCGAGCACGCGGCCGGCGGTGTGCACGCCGACGTCCGCCGTGATCAGCACTTCTTCGACCTCTTCGAGGATCGTGGTGTCGAGCTCGCGATCCTTGCGAAGAACCCCGGCCAGGCGTGAAATCAGATTCCCACGCGTCGACTTCAACCCGGTTCGAAAGGCCCCGAGGTCAGCTGGGGGGGCTGGCGGTGGGGCAACCCCGCGTTCGGGTGCCCCTGGCGGGCGGGTGAGCAGGTCTTCGAGCTCGAGAGGTAGGGTAGAATCCTTCGCTCGCGCAACGGTCGCCGGGTCGGGCTCACCGTCGGCGTCCTCCGGTGGCGGCGGAGGAGGCTCGGGTGGCAAGACGGGCCGCTTTCGCCCGCGCCAAAGGCCAATGCCGATCCCCGCGGCAATGAGCGCCGCAAGTGCCGCGGCTGCGACGATGATGACTACGCTGTCTATAGACTCCATTCGACCTCTGTAAGCCCCCGGTGGTCGTTGGGACCGCCGCAATATAGAGACGCCAGGCCTCCGCCGTCAACGCGGCTGAGCGTGAGGAATCGGTTGCCCCTCGGTCGAGGGGGCGGTGATACTGGAAACGTTGGGGAAGGGCGGGGACTTTTGACGCGGCACTTCGTAGTACGGCGTGGTTGGCGACCAGTGGTCGTGATCGCCTTGCTGTTCGCCACCGCGGTTCACGCCGACGGACGACCGGACTACCTCATCCGCCTCTTGCGCAACTCGGATGCCTTCCGAGTTCGCGCCCAGGCTGCACTGTCACTCGGCCAGCTCGACCCGAGCCCTAAATCGGTGGCCGCGCTCGAGCGCGCCGCCCGTGACAGACACCCAGCGGTGCGGGTCTCGGCGATCTCGTCGTTACGCCGACTAGGTGCGAAAGAGGCCCTGCCGACCCTGAGACAAACGACACGGGATCGTAACAAGTCGGTTCGACGGGCCGCCGCCGAAGCGGTCGCTGAGCTCGAAGCGATCGGACAGCGACGGCGCGGTCCCGGCGAGCCGAGGCATTTGGTCGCGGTGGGAATGCCTGGTGCCCGAGCAGAGCGTGTTTCCCGTCAGATGCTTTTCGACGCCCGGATCTTCTTATCCGAGAAGCTGACCGAGCTCGCGGGGGTCGAGCTCGCTCCAGATGATTTGAGCCCGGCTGACGCCAAGCGCGAGATCGCGCAACGCAGGCTTCACGGCTACTACCTCGAAAGCTCGATCGTCACCCTGAAGCCGAAAGGAAACGGGGTCAGGGCGGAGGTGTCGATCATCATGCTGACCTATCCGGGTCGTGACATGCGCGCGATGCTTCGCGGGGCCGCGACCGCGTCGGGCCGGTACAGCGCAGAGACAGCAGAGCAGGCCATCCACGGGGCGTTCGTCGGCGCACTTCGCCGGCTTCCGCAGGCGTTGGCGGCGGCCGACGCGAAAGGAAGCCTTTGACCGACGAAGACCGATGAGCGTAGGAAGAGAGAAACGCGATGGACAGTAAGAGACAACGAAAACTGAGGAACTACCTCCTCGATCGGCGTTTTCAGCTCAAGTACACGAGCATGGTCGTGCTCGTGACGGTGTCGGTCGCAAGCGGCCTAGGCTACGTTGCCTATCGGTTTTCACGTGGGCAGACCGAATCGCTGACGGCGCACATCGCAGCTCAACCCGACCTCGACATCGAGACCGCCGAGGACTTGGAGCGCTTCGCTCAACAGGAGGATCGCAAGATCCGAAACGCCATCGTCGTCGGCGTCCTTCTGCTCACGTTGGCCCTCGGAATCACCGGAATCCTGGTGACGCACCGCGTCGTCGGTCCTGCGTACCGAATGCGCCGCCTGTTCGAGGGGGTCGGCGAAGGGAAGCTCCGGGTCACGACGGGTATTCGTAAAGGCGACGAGCTTCAAGAGCTGTATCAATCCTTTGCGGACATGGTGGAGTCGTTGCGGGACCAGCGATCCGAAGAGATCGCGCGGCTCGAGGACACCCTTGCCAAGATGGAAGCGGCAGGGGTGGAGTCGGAGTACATCACGGAGCTTCGCGCCCTCCTAAAGCGGATCCGCGACACTGTCGACTAGAGCCCTTCGGCTGGGGGCGCGCTATTGATGAATCGGTCTGACCGCGGTATCCCCGCGATCGAGGAGCTCGCATGCGCGCACTGAAGGTCATCATCGGTTTGCTGGTCGCGGCCGTTCTCATCGTTCTCGCGGTCGGCCTATTTCTCCCGAACGAATACCGCGTCGAGCGGTCGATCGAGATCGACGCCGCCCCGGAAGTGGTTTTCGATCAGGTGAACACGCTCGAGAGCTGGAGCGCATGGTCTCCCTGGATGGCCAAGGACCCCAGCATCGAGAACAGCTACAGCGGCCCCGAGGCTGGCGTCGGTGCCAAGGTTACCTGGACGAGCAAGGACTCCGGCAATGGCAGTCAGACGATCACCTTCAGTGAACGACCCAAGCGAATCGAAACGCATCTTGACTTCGGCGACATGGGTCAACCCAGGGCAGATTGGACCTTCGCGCCAAGCGGAGACGGCACGCGGGTGACGTGGGGCCTGGGCGGCACCGCATCAGGCCTGCTCGGCGGCTACTTTGCGAAGATGATGGATGGATGGGTCGGCGCCGACTACGAGGACGGGCTGGAGAGGCTGAAGAAGGTCGTGGAAGGCGACAGCGACGACAGTGCAGCAGACAGTGCCGCGGACGCTGGGCCCTGACACTGACACTTGACTGCCGCTGACGCTGGCACTGTCAGACCGACCGGTACGGGAACGATACGTTTTCGTAGTACTCGATTCGCGGCTTCCCTCGTGGGCCGTCGAACACGACCGCGGCGGCGTCGATCCTTGCTTGCACCCTGCCGAGCTTTTGCCGCCTCAGCCACAACGCGGTGGCGCGCCGTACCCGGTTGAGCTTTTCGCCGCGGATCGTCTCGGCGGGAAAGACCGGGCGTGCGCTTCGTCGCGACCGCACCTCACACACGACGACCAATGATCCACGTCGCGCGATCACGTCGAGCTCCAATCGACCGACGCGCACGTTGCGTCCGACGATCGTGAAGCCGCGTTCGCTCAACAACGACGCGACTAGGTCTTCGCCGCGCTGGGCGAGGTCACTTCTACTGGACTTCGAGGGTCGGGTCGCGGACGCAGTAGCTTCCGCGGAGGCCGTCGCCTCCGGTTTCCAAGATCTCTTCGCAGAGGAAGCCGCCGGGGCATCCGCAGGTCGGGAGGCCGCTCCCTTCGGGCGCACCGCATCGGCACGAGCAGTAGACGCTTCGCTCGACGTCACTCGGGGAAACGCAGGTGGTGGTTCCTCCTGGGCATTCCGGTTCGACATTGTTTGGGTCGCCAGCCAGTTCTCGGACAAGACAGACGCGAGTTGCGCACTGAACCGAGCTGGTCTCCAGATATGTTTCGGAGGCGAGAAATCCGCCTTCGGGCACCTGCTCCGGGACACATGGGTCGCCCACGGCGCTCTCGGCGCAACCAGTGCCGACCAACCCTACGGCGGCGACCGCCACAAACCCCAGTAATTCAAGCCATTTTCCGCTCATCACGCCCCCTCAACAAGCCCCCGCTTACCCACATCATAACGGCAATAAGAGATCGCACCCAAACTTCCCCCGCCGTCAGGGGTCAGAAAAGGGAGATGCCGGCGAAACCGACGCCTCTGTTTGAATTTGTCAGGTCCGCGAGGAAGATTCCAGTGCCAATTGCAGTCAGCCCGTCAAAAGCTCAATGGCGCTATACCTTGACGACCCCTTCGGCTGCTTTCTATGATGGTACCCGGGCGAGACACAAGGGGTTCGTTTCGTTCCAATTTTGGGGGTCATGGGGGAACTTGGAAAACCAAGCTTCCACACCAAGGAGCACTTTATGAAGTGGATCCACTTGTGGGCGGTGTCCGCGTTCGTTGTCAGCTTGTGGGTTGGTACGCCCGCCGACGCGCAGGACATGAGCTTCGGTCTCGAGGAGACGGGGCAGAGCGGTGCACCGGCGAAGCTCGGTAAACCGTCGAAGAGGCTGGCAGCGGCGTTGAGCGCATTCGAGTCCAAGGACTACGAGGAGGCGGCGATGGGTCTTCAGCGCGTTGCCGCAGGAAAGTCGAAGGACGGAAGGGGCAATCGACAGAAGGCCCAATTCATGTTGGGACAGGCGCTTTATGCGGCGGGCTACTACCAGTCCGCGCTTACCGTCTTCGACGAGGTCAGCGAGCAGGGCCCCGGTCATTTGTTTTTCGGCGATACACTCGCGTGGCTCGGCAAGCTCGCCTCGAAGCTCCCAGAGTCGTCGGGCATCATCGGGATCGTCGGGCGGTACGGGATCGGCGCACTCGGAGAGTTCAAAGAGAAAGACTCAGTCCTCTACAACCAGCTCCTCTACTTGATGGGACGTCATCTCTATGCGCAGGCGGACTTCCGCCAGGCCATCGACCTCTTCCAGGAAGTCGACCCGAGCTCCAAGCAGTACACATACGCGAAGTTCTTCGAAGGGATTTCGTTCATTCGCATGCGCCAGGCGCGTCCTGCGATCGCTTCGTTTCGTGCCATTCTCGACGTTGTCGACAGTGGTGATACCAAAGGCATCGACGAAGACCGGATGACCAACCTCGCCTGGATCTCGCTTGCTCGCGTCTATTACACCGCGGCTAACCAGGGAAAGGACATAGATGGAACGCTGTTGGGTCAGTCCGTCGAGTCCTGGAACAAGGTGTCGCAATCGAGCGAGTACTGGCTCGACGCGCTCTTCGAATCGTCATGGGCGTTTTTCTTAGCGGACGAATACTCCCGCTCGCTGGGCAACGTTCACACCCTGTTCTCGCCGTATTTCGAGGACTCGTTTTATCCCGAAGCACTCGTGCTCAAGGCCGTTACGTTCTTCGTGAACTGCCAGGTCGACAACGCCGATGCGACCGTAGCCAAGTTTCATAATCTGTATGACCCAGTCAAAGTCGAGCTCGACGCGGTGCTTTCCAAGCATCAGGACAACGCAGACTTCTTCGAATTCTTGAAAGCGGTTCGAGCTGGCAAGGCGGAACTTTCGCCGCGCGTGCGCCCCATCGTGGCCACGGCGCTGAGCGACCGTACCGTTCTTCAGCATCTCGAGTACGTTTCGATTCTCGATAAAGAGGAACGACTTCTGAGTAAGTCGAGCGCAGAGTTCCAGGGCTCGCCGGTTGGCGAAAAGATTCTCGAAGACACTTCTCTTGCAAAGGCGTTTGCGGTCGATCAGGCCGGCGACCTCGCACGGGGGCGCTATAAGCGACTGATTCGAGAGCTTAGTGACCTCAGCAACCAGGTCGACACGGTGGAGCTCGAGATCGCCACGTTCCGGCGAGGGCAGATCGATCAAGATCTTCAACAGCAGATGTCGCTGGCCAAGCAATCGAAGGGCGGCGACGTCGAAGTGGATGATGAACACCAACTATGGCCGTTCAATGGGGAGTACTGGCGAGATGAGTTGGGGTTCTATCGACAACAGGTGACTAACCTATGTACGCGCTGAACAAATCGAAATGCGTCGCGAGCTTCCTCTTCGGGTCGTTCGTCGTCGTGATGGGGGGCGAGGCCGCGGCAGAGCAAGCGCCGATGAGCCTCGAGGCCGTTTGCATCCCGGAGACCACCGAGCAGGCGATTGCTGCCTGTCCTGCCGGTGCCCGGAAGGGGAGTGCCAAGGAGGGCGGAAACGTTCCTGTTTCTCGGTTTCACGAGGCCGAGCGCAAGCAGACCAAGAAGCAGGGTCCAACGGGGCCGTCGCTTCAAATCGACATGAGCACCCGACTCGGACGCGAGCAGACCCGCGCCCGCACGGAGGCGTTGCTCAAGCGCGAGATCCAAATCCTCGAGCGGCTTGTGAAAAACAGCGCAGATGACGATCCAAGGCGGCCCGCGGTGTTGCTTCGACTCGCCGAGACGCAGTTCGAGATGCAGATCGCGCAAACGGCGACCGTGAGGTCCTTCGACGACCCGATCTACGAGGCCTGCACGCGCGACAAGGATAAGGCGCGCTGCAAAGAGGCGCGGGAAGGTCAAAAGAAGGCCACGGCGGCGCTCGATGCGACCCGCAATGACAGCATTCGCACCTACGCGACCCTCGTCCGCGACCATCCGAATTTCAAACGGATGGATGAGGTCCTGTTCTCGTTAGCCTTCGCGCTCCAAGAACAAGACCAGTTCGACAAGGCTCGGGCGGTTTATCGGCGGTTGATCAAAGACTACCCGAAGAGCCGCTTCGTGCCGAACGCCTATCTCTCGTTTGCGGAGTACTACTTCAACGACAGCGACATGGAGGCGGCGGGGAAGTTCTACCGTAAGGTCATCGAGTTTCCGCCGAAGAACAACTCGGTCTATGGCTACGCGCTCTATAAGATCGCGTGGGTCGAGTACAACCGGGAGCGGTATCGTCAGTCGTTGCAGGGGTTCGTCGACATTCTCGAGTTCGCCCGCAAGAACAAGTATGCCAACGACGCCAAGAACCTGGCGCGCCAGGCCCGAAAGGAGCTGGTGCTTCCGTATTCGCACTACGGGTCGCCCGGCAAGGCGCTCGATTTCTTCCGTCGATACGCAAAGAGCGACGCCGAGGCTCACGAGATGCTCGAAAATCTGGCCGAGCTCTACTTCGATACCGGCCAGTGGCCCCAGGCGATTACGGTCTACCACAAGCTGATGGCGGACGCGCCTCGCAGCAACTCGCTCTGTGACTGGCAGACGAAAGTCACCAACGCGGTGATTTCCTCGCGGCCGAATCAGGAGCAGATCATCGAGCTCAAGCGCTTGGTCGACATTTACCGGACCTTCAAGGAGGGCAGTAGGCCCGCTGCCAAGGTCGAGCAGTGCAAGTCCGAGACGGCGACCACGATTCTTTGGCTCGCCACGTCGTGGCACCGCGAAGCCGTCGGGACTGACTCGGCTCCGGGAACCAAGAGCAAGAAGACGATGTCGCAGGCTTCCGTGCTCTACCGGACTCTTCTCAAAGAGTTCCCGGACATGGAACAAATGGAGTTCAAGAACATCGACCGTCGTGATTGGCCGACGGAATACAAGATTTCGTACTTCTACGCCGAACTTCTTTGGAAGATGGAGGAGTGGGGGCAGTGCGGTCCGGCGTTCGACGCCGTGGTCGAGCTGAATTCGCAGGGTGAGTTTACGAGTGACGCAGCCTACGCAGCGGTGCTCTGTTACAACAACTTATATCAGCAGCAGTACGTTCCTCGCGAGACCAAGACGAAGTTCGTCAGCAAGCGAGATCAAAAGTCGATGAAGAACGCCGAGCCCGCCGAAGCGGCCAAGTTCAAGAAGAAGCAGTTCACACCGCTTCAAAAGGGCATGCTGGAAGCGTTCAACCGATACGTTTGCTACGTCGACAAGGCCGAGGACCTCGCGACCATCAAGTATCGCCGCGCTCGAATCTACTACGAGGCAAACCGTTTCGAGGAAGCTGCCGTCCTGTTCCGCGACATCGCATTCAATCACAAGGACAGCGAGCTTTCAGAGTACGCCGCGAACCTCTACCTCGATTGCTTGAACATCCTCGGCACGCAGCTCGCGGAGCCGCGCGTGGCTTGCGTGCAGGAGCTCGGCGCTTCGATCGACCCGATGTCGGCGTCCTTCTGCGGTACCGAGCAACTCGCCGAGGAGCATCCCGACCTCTGCGGCAGCCTCAGCACGCTTCAGTGTCAGGTGCGTCGGAAGGAAGCCGAGACTTACGAAAAAACGCAGCAATTCAAGAAAGCAGCTGCAACGTATGTTCGCATTTTCCGGCGTCACCAGGAGTGCGGCGAGATGGACGAGGTCCTCTACAACGCGGCGATCAACTTCGAGGCGGCTCACCTGCTCGGCCGTGCGATTCAGGTTCGAACGGTGATGATCGAGCGCTACCCGCAGAGTGCCCTCTCCAAGAAGGCCGTCTATTTGATCGGTCAGAACTTCCAGGCGCTGGCGTACTACGAGCAGGCCGCCAAGTACTACGAGCAGTTCGCGAGGAAGTTTCCCGGTGAGGACGGCACGAAGTGCGACGCCGACGACAAGAAGGCGGGCATCTGTCCGAACGCCATCGAGGGTCTCGAGCAAGCTACCTTCTTCCGCATCGGCCTAGGCGACGATCAAGCAGCCATGGAAGACGCGGACCTCTTTGCCCGCAACTACCGGCGCAAGCTTCCGCGGCAGACGTCGCAAGTCATGTTCTCCATCGGCTCGATCTACGAGCGACAGAACCGACCTTCCCAGGTGATCTCGCACTACCAGGAGTATCTGAAGAAGTATGGCAAAGTGGGGACGCCGCATCAGATCATCCAGGCGAACACCGCCATCGGCCGAGCGTACTGGCAGCTCAACAGGAAGAACGAGGCCAAGAAGTACTTCTCGACTGCGGTCAAGGGTTGGACCTCGGGTGCGCCAAAGAGGATTCGAGGGCTCAACGATACTTCGAAGGAGACCAAGGCTGCGTTCATGCGAGAAGCGCTCGATAGCGCTGCCGAATCGCAGTTTTACCTGTCCGAATACAAGTTCGCCGAGTTCGCGAAGGTCGCCTTCCCGAAGTACACGGGCGGCAAGAGCGCTGCGAAGGTGAAGAAGTGGTCGGAAACCGAGTTCAAACGGTGGGTGACGAAGAAGCTCGGGGTGCTTCGCGCGGCCGAGGCCGATTACGCCAAGGTCGCTAAGATGACGGTCACGCTCGACGGCATCAAAATGCAGTCGGCTCCGTGGCAGATCGCGGCCGCGTCGCGGACCGGTGAGATGTACCGGAGCTTCGTCGACGAGTTCCGGGATGCTCCGATTCCACGCGAAATCGAAAAGGACCCAGGGCTCTTCGATATCTATGTGGGTGCTCTCGACGACGCCTCCGAGCCGCTTCAGCGGCAGGCGATCGACAAGTTCGAGTTCTGCCTGAAGACCGCCACGCAGGTGCGATGGTTCAACAAGTGGTCGCGCTCCTGTGAGAGCGAGCTCAACGCGCTCAACCCGAAGCAATATCCCGTCGCGGCTGAGCTCCGCGGCGAGCCCAATTACGTGAAGCACACGGTCGGAGAGCCCGGTGCGGTGGATCTGGGCGCCATCAAAGACACGTCGCTGACGTCCAAGGATGCCGTCGCGGAAAGGGGGAAGCCGTGACGCGATATCGCAAATTGGCAGTCGTCATCGCTATGCTCGTGGTGGGCTGCGGTGGTGGTGAAGGCGTGAAGAAAGAGACCGTCCCGAAGGCTGATGTCGCCCGCACCGCAGGGGGCGAGGCGATCACGACCGCCGACGGTAGCGCCGTCAGCAAGAAGGCACACAACCGATGGGGATCCGCTCTCGACGATTTCGAACAGAACGAGAAGGCGGGCTGGACTCCGGCCAAGTGTGGCGCCTCTTCGAGGGACTTCGAAAAAGCCGCCGCCGCGCAAGGCGGTGGATTCGCCGAGGCTCACTACATGGCCGGGCTCGCTCTTGAGCGTTGTGGTGATAGCGGAGCCAAGAAGCATTACGAGACGGCTCTCAAAGTTGACCCGAAGTTCTGCAAGGCCCGAGTGGCGCTCGCCCTCGAAGATTTGGAGGGCGGGAAAGCCAGCCAGGCCAAGTCCGAGTTTGAAAGGGCCATCAAAGACGATCCGCAGTGCACGTCGGGGTACACCAACCTTGCCATCGTGCAACGGGCACAAGGGCAGGACGACGAGGCGCTCAAGAACCTTCGTCGCGCGCTCGCGATCGAGTCAGATTACCTGGCCGCCTTCAACCAGATGGCACTCCTTCACTACGATCGCGGTCGCAAAGGCAACGCCGCCGAGCTCGACCTTGCCGAGGTCGTCTGCCGCCAGGCCCAGATGATCGATGCGGACTATGCGCCGATCTACAATACGTGGGGCTTGATCAAGGTCTACAAGGGCGATGTCATCGCGGCGCTTCGGTTCTTTCAGAAGGCTATCACGCTCGATCCGGATCTCTTCGAAGCACAAATGAACTTCGGCGAGGTGACGATTTCGTTTCGCGGCTACGAGGACGGACGCAAGGCGTTTGAACGGGCGGTCGCCCTCCAGCCGGACAACTACGAGGCTATCATCGGGCTCGGCAGCGCCCTTCGAGGCTTGGACCGCTTTCCGGAGGCCCAGGCCCAATACGAACGAGCGCAGAAACTCGACCCGCGCCGTCCCGAGGCGTACTTCAATCTAGGGGTGCTCTACCAAGACTACATGTCGGGTTCAGTGGTTGATTTGAAGAAAGCGAAGCAATACTTCACCGACTTCGTGCAAAAGGCGGGCAACCGACCCGAGTTTCGTTCGAACGTGGCCGATGTGAACAATCGATGCGGGCAGAAGCCGAGCAAAAAGCGCGGCGCGCCGAAGTGTCGACCCGGACGCATGCAGAACATCAACATCTCCATCGAGGCCATGCAGGTCGCGGGTTAGGTGGCAAACATGAGCAAAACGACTTCGAGGTTCGCTTTACAAACACTTGTTTTCATTGGGTTGCTGGCGATGGCCTCTTTGGTTTCGACGCCGACCGTCCAAGCGCAGTCGGGGCCGGCACCGGAAACGACCTATGACTTCGAGGATGACCTCGTCACCGGCGATTTGATTCGACCCGATGGCGAGCAATTGATCGTTCGCCGTCGCGGGCGCCGAGCGTCGCTGATTCAGATTCGCGAGCATTTTATTCCCGAGATGCTGAAATCTGTGGAAGATTTGTAGTGGGGGTTTCGGGTGAGTGATTCGAGTCACAATACTTCGGTTGCTTTCTCCGTTTATGACGGGGACGAGCTGCTCGGCACTGAAACGCTGAGTCAAGAGATCATCAAGATCGGTCGGCTTCAGACGAGCGACGTTCGTCTCGAGGACGACAAGGTCAGTCGCATGCACGCGGTCATCGAGGTCGCGGCGCCAGGGGAGGTCTACATCATCGACCTCGGTTCCGCTTCGGGAACTCTCGTCAATGGCGACAAGGTCAACAAGCGCAAGCTTCAGACCGGCGACATAATCCAGATCGGCCACAAGCGGATCCACGTCGACATCATCACGGGTAAGGTGGCCATGGCGTCGAGCCCGCCCGTCGCCATGGCGGTGGGTGCCGAGCGTCAGACGCCGGTCGTCGACGAGCATGCGATGACCTCAATGCTCGACGAGGAGTCCGAGCCGCGACAAAAAGCCGTGGTCGAAGAGGCCGAGGATGACTCCGGCCCCAAGTTCAACCCGTTCGAGGTGGGGGCCAGGCGGCTCTCGCGTACGCCTTTTGCCAATACCGTTGGTGAAGATGGGGACGAGTACCGCCTGATCGCGACGACCGGCGCGGTACCTTCTCACGAGATCGAAACCAACGAACGCGCGATCGAGGTCTCGGTGCTCTGGGGTGACAAGAGCGTCCTGAACGTCGATTATTTGAAGCCTGCGCGGGATTACTACGTCGGCGAGCCCAATGGCGAAGAAGTAGACTTCATACTCGGCCACGACGCGATCGGAGTCGACCGTATGCCGCTTTGCCTCGCACAGGGCGAAGGCGTGACCGCGATCATTCCAGAAGGCGCCAAGGGCGAGGCGACGATTGGTGAGCAGACGCGTTCCTTTGACCTGATGCGCGGGCAGGGCGAGCTTCGCCCGAGCAGCGCGATGGCTGGCGCGATGGAGTTTCCAGTACCCGAAGGCGGGGCGGTTCGGATGACGCACCGCGACTTCACCTTCATCGTCAAAGACGTAAAGGCCGGCAAGAAGGTTGCGGGTCACGCCAAGATCGACGTCCGCCCAATGATCTACGTCGCTGGCGCAGCGCTCTTCGCGAGCCTCGTGTTGACGATGTTCTACTTCCAGCCTCCGCGCCCCCGTGGCCTTTCTTCAGATCTGCTCAGCACCGATTCGCGTCTGATCCAGTTCTTGATGGAGCCTGAGGAGCTTGAAGAGCCAGAGCCCGAGTGGCTCAACGGTGCGGATTCGTCCGGTGGCGGCACAGGCAAGGCCCACGAGGGCGAGCAGGGCCAGATGGGCGACGAAAAGGCCGAGAAGAATCGCAATAAGTACGGCATCCAAGGGCCGGAGGACAATCCCGATCCGCAGATGGCGCGCGAGCAAGCCGAGCAAGAAGCACGGACGGCTGGAATCATCGGGACGCTGGCAGCCATGCAAGGCTCGTTCAACTCTCCGACCTCGCCGTACGGTGCCGACTTCGCTCTCGGCAACGATCCGATGAGCGCCCTTGGAGCCATGACGGGCGACGACATCGGTCAGAACTTCGGGTTCGGCGGCCTCGGTCTGCGAGGCACGGGGCGAGGTGGTGGCGGCCTAGGCCAAGGCACCATCGGCATGGGCAACTTCGGCACGATAGGCCGAGGGGGCGGTCGCGGTGCAGGCGAGGGTGGCTACGGCCGCGGCGCGGGCGGGTTCCGCGGGCGGTCAGCAGGGGTTCCTCAGGTCCGCAGTGGCGGCGCCGAGGTGCGCGGCTCACTCTCGAAGGAAGTCATCCGACGCGTGGTCCGACGCCATATCAACGAGGTGAAGTTCTGCTACGAGCAGCAGCTCAACGCGCGTCCCGATCTTCAGGGACGAGTCACGACGCGGTTCGTGATCTCACCGACCGGCTCCGTCCAGTCTGCGATGGTAGCGAGCTCGAGCCTCCGCAACGAGGCAGTCGAAAGCTGCATCGTGCGTGCGGTTCGCAGGTGGACCTTCCCGGCACCCGACGGGGGCGGCGTGGTGGTCGTGAACTATCCGTTCCTTCTCGACGCCGCGGGCCAGTGACCCTTGGGTCGCCGGCCGAAAAGCGCGTTTTCCCCCTAATATCCCGGATTTCCAGCCCTGTTCCCACGTTCAGGGCTGGCGGGCTGTCTGCGGCTTCGCCAAAAAGGCGGAAACGCTTGAAAAATAGCTTAGTTTAGAGTTGTTGGCTGCACGACAAATGCTGTAGGATTGAAGTGCTTGTGAATTTCCAAGCGTAGGAGGCACGCATGCGAGGTCACAAAATCGGCTTGGTTCTGGCCGGTCTAATCCTGATGGGCGGCAACTGTTCGCGCGCCCGCGTGGAGTCGATGAACGAGATGAACGCTGGGGTCGAGTTGGCGCAGCTGAAGCGGTATAGCGAAGCCGCGGAGATGCTCGAGAAGGCGGCAGCTCTAGACCCAACCAACCACCAGGCCTACTTCAACCTGGCCATCGTCCAGATCGAACAGCGGAGCTTCTCCGCAGCTCGAGAGGCGCTGGAACGAGCTGTCGTCGCGCAACCGGACATGGCGGGTTATCACGAAAAGCTCGGCACCGTGCTCATTGAGCTCGAGGACTGGAAGGCTGCCGCGGCGTCTTTCAAGAAAGCGCTCGAGCTCGACCCGTCGCTCTTCAAGGCGCACTTCAAGCTTGGACGGGTCTACGAAGAGGTCGAGGATCCGCAGAATGCCCTCTATCAGTACACGGACGCCATCAAGACGGGACCGCGATTCCTTCCGTCGTACTCGGCTCTCGGTCGGCTGTACGCTGACCTGCGCTACCCGGACAATGCTGCCCAGGTGTTGCGGGAGGCGCTGAAGGTCGCGATGCCCGGCACCGAGGAGGAGGCGAACATCCATCATCTGCTCGGTACCGTGTACCAGCAGCAGCGCAAGTTCGACGACGCGGTCGTGGAGTTCCAGGCGGCGCTTGGCATTGTGCCAGGGATGCCAGATGCGCTCTTCGCGCTTGGCTGGACTTATGCTCTCCAAAACAATGACGAGGAGGCGAAGCGCTATCTGAACAAGTACGTGATGATGGCCGGGGCTGAAGCGCCAGAAAACTACGTCAAAGCCGCAAAAGATCGTCTTGCAGAGTTGAGGACCGAATCGCCGTAGGGGGGCTGAGGCAACATGTCGGAAGAACACGAATCGGGGGATGAGGTTCTAGAGCTGACTGGGGATCAGGTCGCGGAGCTCGAAAAGCTCGACGACGCGATCGCGAAGTTCGAACAACAGAAGCGATGGTCGGACATGATCCGGTCCATACTCAAGAAGGCCGAGCTCCTCGTCGACAAGGACGAAAAAGCGCAGCTCTTCCGACAAGCCGGCACTCTCTATCTCGAGCGTTCGAGCAACCAGGCCGAGGCGATCAAGTGTTTCGAGCGGCTTCTCGAGCTCGATCCCAACGACGTCGATGCGCTTGGGCGTCTCAAGCAGATGTATGAGAAGCGTCGCGACTGGGAAAAGCTCATTAGCACGATGCGGCGGGAAGTGGAGCTGCTGCCCGAGGACGACCAGCTCATTCGATATGCCGAGATGGCCGATCTCGCGACGCAGCGACTGCGCAAGCCCGAAGTTTGCATCGAGCTCTGGCAGAAGGTGCTCGAGGCGGACCCGCAAAACCCGAACGCGCTTAGCAATCTTGCACAGCTTTATGAGCGCGCACGTCAGTGGGAGCCACTCGCCCTCGTGCTGGAAACGTTGATCGAGAGCGACACCGACGTCGTCCAGATGAAACAGCAGCTTCAAAAGCTGGGGATGATTTACGCCGACAAGGTAGGCAACGACGAAGGGGCAATCAGTGCGTTCAAGAAGCTCCTCGAGCTCGATCCTTCGGATCGTCGAGCGCAAGAGCAGCTGAAGCGTCGTTACGTGTCGCTTGGGGCGTGGGACGAGCTCGAAACGTTTTATGCGCAAAACGAAAAGTGGGACGAGCTGATCCGCATCGTCGAGCGACAGGCTGAGGCGCAGGAAACCCCTCCTGAGGAGCGGATACCGCTCTTGTTTCGTGCGGCACGCCTTTGGGAAGACAAGAAAAACAAACGCGATCGCGCAGCGCGGGTCTATGAGAAGATCCTCGCGTCCGATCCGAGCAACGTCCAAGCCGCCGAGGCGCTGACACCGATCTACGAGGACGCGCATGATGCTCGGAAGTTGGTCTCGGTCCTAGAGGTTCGGTTGGCACACGCGACCGAGACCGAATCGAAGGTCGAGCTTCTCGGACGGATCGGTCTCGTCTTCGAGGAGCGACTTCGCCAGCCCGAGACCGCATTCGAGCGCTATCTCGAGGCGTTCGCGTTGGCGCCTTCAATGGAGGAAGCTCGCGTTCATGTCGAGCGGTTGGCCGGCGAGATGAACGGCTGGGACCGCCTCGTGTCGGGCTACGAGTCCGCGATCGGAGCGGTGTCGGACCCGCATCAGACAGTGCCGATCCGGCTCAGTTACGGCCAGACCTTGGCCGCGCTCGAACGCATCGACGACGCCGTCGAACAGTTCCGGCTGGTATACGATCTCGAAAGTGACAACCTGCCCGCGATCACCGCGCTGGGCGATCTCTACTTCCGCACCGAACGGTATCGCGACCTTCTCGCGATCTACGCGCGGCGCATCGAGCTCGAACAAGAGCCCGAAGCGCGGCTCGAGATCGCCTATCGGCGTGCGCAGCTCTGGGCGGATGCACTGAATGACACCGAAGAGGCCATCGCCTGTTTCGAGGGCATCATCGACGAATACGGGGTCGAGCAAGCCGATGCCTGCCGGCATCTCGAGCAGCTCTACGAGTCGGAGTCCCGATGGCAGGGGCTCGCGCAGCTTCTCGAGCGTCGGGTCGAAGCTGGCCCTGAATCAGAAGAGGAGCTTGCCGCTCTGAAGTTCCGGCTGGGTCGGGTTTGCGACACGCGACTCGACGACAGGTCGCGTGCGGTGGACCTCTATCGTGAGGTGCTGTCGCTCATCGAGGAACACGATGGCGCAAAAGAACGACTCGAAGAGCTCCTCGGCCACGATGAGGTAGCGGCGGAGGCCTCGCGGGTTCTCGAGCCCGTCTACGAGCTGGGTGGCGACTGGGGCGCCTACGTCAACGCGCTCCGCGTCCAGCATCGCTTCAGCAACGAGCCCCAACGGCGACTCGTGCTCCTCACCCGGGTGGCCGACACGTATTTCCAGCACATCGGAGACGCCGACCGAGGCTTCTCGTCTCTTTGCGAGGCGTTCCGAGAGCAGCCTTCGGACTCCGACACCTTGAGTCGCATCGAGATGCTTGCGAGCGAATACCAGCGGTTCCCGTCGCTAGCAGAGCTTACCGGCGATCTCGCTGCCAGTGTGGACGACGCTTCCCTCAGCCGCTCGCTGTGGATCAAGACCGCTCAAATCCACAACACCCAGCTTCAGGACATGGACGCTTCGGTGGCCGCGTACCACAAGGTGCTCGAGGCTGATCCAGGCGACTTCGAGGTTCTCGATGCACTCGAGGGGCTCTATCGGGCAGGGCAGCGCTGGCATGAGCTCGTCGGACTGCTGCGGATGCGCGTCGAGGCGACGGCTGATCCCGACGACAAGACCGGCGTGCTCGCCGAGATGGCGAGGATCCACGCCGACCTGCTTGAAGACGCGGAGCAGGCGATCGCGCTTCAAAACGAGATCCTGGAGCTGGATCCTTCGAATCGACGCGCGCTCGGCGCACTGGACGATCTTCTGGCTCGCCAGGGCAAGTGGACTGACCTCGCTGACAACGTCGAGCGGCAGCTGACGATGACCGACGATCCTCACGAGCAGACCGAGCTCCTGTTGCGACTCGCCGAGCTACGTGAGCAGCGGATGGATTCGACCACTTCGGCCATCGAAATCTACCGCGATGTGCTCGCCAATGACGCGAGCAATCCGGCCGCTCTAGGTGCCCTGGAACGACTGCTAGAGTCCACTGAGCACCAAGCCACGGTCGCGGACATTCTCGAACCGATTTACAGGGAAGCGGGCGCGGCCGCGCGATTGGTCGACGTGTACGAGATTCAAGCGCACCACGCGACCGCGCCGGAGCGACGCGTTGAGCTCTTCCACGAGATCGCCAAGCTCCAGGAGTTCTCGCTTAGCGACTTGCATGGAGCCTTCGAAAGCTTCGCGCGGGCGTTTCGGGCAGATCCAGGCCACCCACAGACACGCGAGGAGCTCGAGCGCCTGAGCGCGGCCGTCGGTGGAGGTGACGCGTTAGCGAGCGTCTACGAGCAAGTGGTCGCGACCCTCGATGATCCGGAGCTTGCCGTCAGGTTCTTGTTACGGGCCGCGGAGATCCGAGAAGACCAGCTCGGACAGGTAGATCGAGCGATAGAGCATTATCAGAAGGTGCTGCAGATCGACGAGGAGCATCACCATTCCGCCGATGCTCTCGAGCGTCTGTTCCAGCAGACGGAGCGCTACGAGGACCTTGCGTCGATCTATCGTCGCAAAGCCCGAATGCTTCCGTCGCCCGGCGACCAGCGTGAACAGTTGATCAAAGCCGCGGCAATCTACGAAGACATTCTCGACAAGCCTTCGGACGCCATGGCCGTCCATTGCCAGGTGCTCGAGGTCGATCCGGAGGACCTCGAGTCACTCGACCGGCTCATCGAGCTTCAGATGCGGCTCGGCAAGTGGGAGGACCTGCTCTCGACGTACGAGCGCAAGTCGGAGGTCATCACCGATAGCGACGTGCGCAAGGAGCTCTTCACCGCAATCGGAAGCGTCCACGAGGATCAGCTCGACGATTCTGAAAGGGCGATCGAAGCATACCAGCGCGTTCTCGCGATCGATCCCGACGACTTGCGTGCACTGGGCCGTCTCGACGGGCTTTTCGAGAAGACCGCCCAGTGGCGAGACTTGCTTCAGGTGCTGGAGCGCCAATCGGACCTCATGGTCGAACGAGCGGAGCGGGTAGAAGTTCGCTTCCGCATTGGCGAGCTTTGGCGACGGCACCTCGACGATCCCGCGCAGGCGATCGAGATCTATCGGGACATCCTCAGCATGTCCTCTGACCACCAACCGACGCTCGAGTCGTTGACGACGATGACCAGGGACGCGGTCGAGCCGCTGGCAGCCGCCGAGGTGCTCGAGCAGGTGTACCGCGAGGGTGGGGAGTTCCAGAAGCTCGTGGAAGCGCGCGAGGTCCAGGTTCGGCACACCGAGGATCCGGTGGATCGGGTCGAGATGCTCCACCAACTGGCGGAAATCTACGAGATCCAGCTCGAGGATCCGCCCTCGGCTTTCGGGGCATTCGCACGCGCTTTGCCGCTCGATGTCCGAAACGACATGACACTTTCGTCTCTCGAAAGGCTGGCGGAACAAACGGGCAGCTGGAGCGAGGTGGCTTCTCGGTATGACGCCGAGGTCGAGCGCCATCGGGAGGAAGCGCCCGAAGACATCGTTCACCTCGCCATGCGCTCGGCGATGATCAACGAGGTTCAGCTCGACGACGTGGACGCCGCGATCGACCGATATCAGCTCGTCGTCGACATCGATGCTGGGGACGTCGCAGCCATCGAAGCCCTCGATCGGCTCTACGAACAGACCGAGCGCTGGGACGACCTCGCGGCGACCCTCAAGAAAGAGGCTGCCATCGCGACGACTCCTGAGGATGTTCTCAATCTGCAGTTCCGAGCAGGCCAGATTTACCAGAACCGGATTGGCAACGTCGATTCGGCCATCGAGCAGTATCGCGAGATTATCGCTGCTGCGCCGGAATACTCGGCAGCTGTCTTGGCCCTCGAAGATCTCTTCGCAGGTGGCGTGCGCCCGCTGGAGATCGGTGAGGTGCTCGAGCCGCTGTACAGGATGCAGGGAAATTGGGACCGCCTGCTATCCATCCAAGAGATTCAAGTCGAGCACCAGAGCGATCCGATCGAGCGCGTCGTGATGATGCATCGACTTGCCGAAATTGCAGAGGACAAGGCCGACGACCACGGTCGCGCCTTCCAGTGGATGCAAAAAGCGCTGCTCGAGGATCCGAGTCACGATCATTCGCTCGGCGAGGCAGAGCGCCTATCGGCGATCGTCGACGGGTGGAGCCAGTTGGCCAACACCTACGCCAACGGCATCCAGCACACGGGTGACCCACTCAGCAAGGCCGAGCTCGGTCGCCGGCTTGCGCGGGTCTACGAAGAGCAACTCGACGACGTACAGCGAGCCGAAGCGACCTATCGATTCGTGCTCGGCGTTGACGATCATGACGAAGCCGCCCTCAAGGCCCTCGACCGCATCTATTCGCAGCACAAGGCGCACCAGGCACTAGCCGAGGTGCTTCGCAAGCGAATCGACGGGTCCAACAACACCTCCGAGCTGATCGAGCTTCACTACCGATTGGGTCGCGAGTTGGAGACCAAGCTGGGTTGTACCGAACAAGCGATCGAGGTCTTCACCAAACTGCTCAACGACTACGACTCCGAACACGCCGAGACGATTCAGGCCCTTCAAGGGATCTATGCGGAGCTCGAGCGCTGGCCCGAGCTCTTTGCCGCCTTCGAAAAGGAGCTGAGCATCGCGCTTGGCGATTCGCAGCAGGCTGACGTATTCGCGCGGATGGCTCGACTCTCGTCGAATCGCCTTCGGGATCCGGAGCGGGCGATCGGACTCTGGCAGCGGGTGCTCGACCTTCGGGGAGAGGATGCCGAGGCGCTCAACGCTCTCGGCGACATTTTCGCCTCGCAGGGCAACTGGAGAGATCTGGTCGACGTCCTCGAGCGCGAGGCGGCCATCGCCGAAGACGATTCCTTCCGCATTCAGGTGTACTCCGATCTGGCGAGGGTTTGGTACGAAAAGCTCGAGCGGGAGCGAAACGCGATCGAGAACTGGGAGCGGGTCCTCGACGTGGATCCGGGCAACACCTACGCGCTCTTCAGCATTGCGGAGATTCTACGCGCGAGCGGGCAGCCTCGCGAACGGGCGGACACCCTACACCGCATCATCGATGTCGGTGCGGCGACCCTCGAGGATTCGGATCTCGTCAACGTCTACATGCAGCTCGGCCACATCTACAGTGCCGAGCTCCAGCAGCCGGGGGATGCGATCGAGGCGTACCGCAACGTGCTCACCGTCGATCCCACCTTTTTCGAGGCGCTCGACTCTCTCGAGCTCATCCATCGTGAAGAGGGGGATTGGGAAGAAGCCATTGGCGTGATGGAGCAGCGCGCTCAGGCGCTCACAGACCCGCACGAGCAGGTGCGGCAGCTCCTGGCCGTCACCGAGCTTTGGGAGACCGAGGTCGGCGATAAGGACCGTGCTGCGGGCGCCTTTGGGCGCATCCTCGATGTCGACCCGATGCACGAGTACGCGTTTTCCGAGTTGCAGGCGCTTCACAAGGAAGCCGAGCGCTGGGATGAGCTGATCGACCTCTACGTCACGCGGATCGAGGCGACGGAAGACCGCGGCGAGCGCATCGAGCTTTTGCGAGCAACTGCGCGTGTTTACGAGGAAAAACTCGAAGACGGCGAGCAGGCATACCACACGCTCTACATCGCTTGGACCGAAGACTACAGCAAGCGCGACACCATCCTCGACCTCGAACGAGTCACGGCCTCGAACGACAAGTGGAACGAGCTCCTCAGCTCTGCCAACCAGGTTCTTCAGCAGGTGGAGGACGCATCCACCCAAATCGCCATCTGCCTCTGCTGCGCCAAGTGGTACGGCCAGGACCTCGGGCATCCCGAGTACGCGATCCCGTACTACGAGCAGATTCGAGCGCTCGACCCGAGCAACGCCAAGGCTTGGTGGCAACTCGGCGACCTCTACGAGACCACCCAGCAGTGGGACAATCTCGCGCAGGTCCTCGCCAAGCTAGTCGAGCTCACCAACGACGACGACGTCAAGGCTAATACCTACGTGCGCATGGGTGATCTGGCCGAGGATCGCTTTGGAATGCGCCAAGAGGCCGAGGACTACTACCGGCGCTCGCTTCACCTCAAGGAGAGGCACGTGGGCGCTCTCGAGGCGCTAGAGCGGATCTACCGTGAGGATGGGCGCTCCAACAAGCTGCTCAACATCCTCGAGCGTAAGGCCGAGGCCGTCGAAGACGTCGATAGCGTCGTGGCGGCCCTCTTGCAGGTCGCCGAGGCCTACGAGGAACGCTTCAACGACCAAAAGGCAGCCACCGAGAACTTCGAGAAGGCGTCCGAACTGGCGCCTTCGAATCTGACGGCGCTTCGCGGGCTCGAGCGACTCTATCAGCAAACCGAGCGCTATCAGGATCTCGTCGGCATTCTCGAACGCCAGTACGAAGTGGTCGCGACCGAACGGGAGCGCATCGACATCCTCGTTCGCCTCGCTCGCATGTGGGAAGAGGAGTTCCGCAAGCCCGAGAACGCCGTCGAGCGCCTCGAACAAGTCCTCGATATCGATCCGCTGCACGACGAAGCCCTCTGCAAGCTCGAAGATCTCTATCGGATGACGCAGCGGTGGGATGACCTGGTGCGGACTTATGACCGCCATGCCAGTGCGACGGTCGACCCAGAACGACGGATCCAGATCTTCCGCGAGCTCGGGCAGGTCTACGCCGCGCACAAGGGCGACGCCGAGCACGCGATCGACAGCTACCTCAACGCCCTGAACCTCGACGACCAAGACATCCTCAGCCTACAGGCGCTCACGAAGCTCTATGAGCGCAAGGGCGACCATTCGGCGGCGCTCGACATGATGGGCCAGTTGGTTCGCGTCGTGGACGAGGTCGACGAGCAAGTCTCTCTCAAGCACCGAATGGGCCGCATCCTCGACCAGGAGCTCGGGGACCGCGCGTCGGCGCTCGAGCACTTCCAGGGCGCCATCGATTTGGATCCGGGGCACCTGCCGTCACTCGAAGCCATGCGGCGCATTCACATCGACTCGGGCGACTGGATAGCCGCGACGAAGACGCTCGGCCTCGAGGTCGAGCAGACCGACAATGAGCGTGTCAAAGCCGCGCGATTGGTAGACCTGGGTGGTATTCGCGCCGAGCGTCTCGACGACGAAGCTGGGGCCGTAGAGGCCTTCGAGTCGGCGCATGCCTTCGACCCCGACAACGAGGACGCGCTTCTTCCCTTGGTCGATTTTTACGTGGCCCAGGGCAGAGACGAGGACGCGTTCCCGCTTCTCGAGGTGCTCGTCAAGCGGTCGGGCAAGCGCGAGCGAGACGAGCAGCACCGTCTGGCTTCCCTATTGGGGGAGACGGCAACGAATCTCGGTCGGGCCGACGCCGCGGTGGCGGCGTACGAACGCGCGCACGCCCTCGACGCCGATGGCACCACGACTATCAAGGGTCTCGCCGGAAGCTACTTCCGTGCGGAGCGGTGGGAAGACGCGTTCAAGTACCACCAGGTCCTCCTAGTCCAACACCGCGACTCCCTCGGCAGGGACGAGATCACCGAGATCTTCTACCGGCTGGGTGTCGTCAAGCGCGAGCAAGGCGAGGACAAGAAGGCGCGCAACATGTTCGACAAGGCGCTCGAAGAGGACACGCACTACGTACCTGCGCTCGAGGCGATGGTGGCCCTTCAGGCTCGCGAGAGCGATTGGGAGGCGGTGGTCGAGTACAAGAAGCGTATTCTGGACGTCACCGACGAACCCGCCGCCCGTGCCAAGCTGCTCGTGGAGCTAGGTGACCTTTGGCAGGACGAGCTCGGCTCACCGGACGCTGCAGCCGAGGCCTTCACCGAGTCGCTCGACCTCGAGCCCGACAATCACGTGGTGCTTCACAAGCTGCTCGGCACATACCAGGCGGCCCAGCGTTGGTCCGAGGCGATCGATACCATCGAGCGTGTCAGCTCTCTAGAGACGCGTGATGAGGCGAAGGCGAAGTACGCGTACACCGTTGGCGTCATCCTCCGCGACAAGCTCGAGGACGAGGACGCAGCGCTCGAGCGCTTCAACGAAGCCCTCGATCTCGACAGCACGCAGCTCAAGCCCTTCGAGGCAGTCAACAGGCTTCTGAACGGCCGCAAGGACTGGAAGGCTCTCGAGCGCGCCTACCGCAAGATGCTTCACCGCATCATCAACCAAGGCAACACCGACCTCGAGCACAACCTCTGGCATACCCTCGGGATCATCTACAGGGACCGCCAGCGCAACTTCGACGCCGCGGCCGAGTCCTTCAGGATGGCGGCGGCGCTCAAGCCGGACGACGCCACCGCGCACCAGATTCTCGCCGAGCTCTACGCGACGATGCCGGACAAGACCACGGAGGCCATCGCCGAACACCAATGGTTGCTCGCGCACGACCCGAATCGACTCGAGTCGTATCGAGCGCTCTACAAGCTCTACTTCGATGCGCGCGCATACGACAAGGCGTGGTGTATCGCGCGAACGCTGACCTATTTTGCCAAAGCGGACGAGGAGCAGCAGAAGTTCTTCCAGCAGTACAGGCAGGACCGAGAGATCCAGCCGCGGGCGCGGGTCAGCAACGAGGCGTGGGTCAAAGACCTCATGCACCCGGACCAGGACATCTACATCTCCAAGATCATGGAGGTCATCGCCCCAGCGGTGCGCGCGTCGATGGCGTGGACCGACAAGAAGCTCAACCTGCACAAGCGCAAGCCCGAAGATCTCGCCAACCCAAGCCTGGCACTCGCGCGGCAGTTCAAGCTCGCGCAGGACGTCTTGAACATCTCGATCCCGGTTCGGCTCTTCATTCAAAAGGAGCTCTCCGGCGCGCTTCGAGACGAGGCGCGAAGCAACCCGCCGGCGATCATCACTGGGTACACGCTTCTCTCCGGGTACCGTCCGGTCGACCTCGCCTTCGTGTGCGGCCGACACCTCTCATACTATCGAGGTGAGCACTTCATTCGCACGATGTACAAGTCGCACACTGAGCTACGTACGCTCCTTTTGGCGGCGATGCGTGTCGTCGGCATGGGCGAGGCCGATCCGACTGTGGACGCGACGGCCAAGCAGCTGGCGCGCCACATGGATCAGGCTCACCTGGATGTCCTCAAGAAGGTCGTTCGAAAGTTCGTGGAAGCAGGGGGCAAGGCCGACATCAAGCGTTGGATGCAGGCGACGGAGATCAGCTCGCTGAGGGCTGGCCTGCTTCTGTGCGACGACGTCGACACGGCGGTCCGGATGACGCAGCAAATCGCTTCCGAGTCGACCGCCGATCTTCCACCGCGTGACAAGGTCAAGGAGATCGTGCTCTACAGCATTTCCGAGAGCTATTTCAGGCTACGCGAGGCGCTGGGCATACAGATCAAAGTCTGAGCAAACGCCCTGCTCATTCCGTTTGAGGGCGTCATCGAGGGCCATGGCCAAAAGCACCCTCGCGACCTGCTCAGGTAAAGCGGGCATAGTATTCGCGGATCTTCGGGTTACTCTCGATTCGTGCGAGATGTTCGACGAGCAGCGGGGCCACGTTGTCGGCAAGGTCCTGGGGTATGTGGTCGAGAATCCCCGAGCGAAGGCTGCGGACCCACACCATCACCTTGAGGTCGGCGACCGTGAGCCGCCCGTCCGCGAAATACTCACCGCCGCGCGATTCGAGAAGCGCCTGCAGCTGCTGGAGGTAAACCGTGATCGGTCCGTCGGCCAGTGCTTGGCGTGCGGCCTTCTTTTCGGCTTCGTCTTGGATCGGGAACGTGGCGACAACTTTGGAGACGATGTCCTCGACGGCGTCCATCGCCTCGTCGCAAAACGCAGCTTGAAGCGGGTCGCTCGGGTACAGACCGGCGAGCTTGCCGACATAGCGACTGATGGTGTTGCATTGACTCAACTCGATACCGTCGATGTCAAGCGCCGGGACTCGATTGAAGGGAAAGCTCGAACGCGCATTGCCGAATTGCTGAAAACTGATGCGGTGGTCTTCGAAGTCAACGCCGCCGATGTGCATGGCAAGCCGCGCGGGCTCGCCGCGGCCGCCATGAATGTCAAAATAGGTCAGCTTGAGTTTGGGCATGCCGCCGAGTGTAGCTCAGTAAGAAGGGCCTTTGAACCACACCGTGATCGTTTGGGTTTCTGAGCTATCCTTCGTGAGTGGCAAAGGCCGATTCGCCATGGCTCTCATCAAGGCGGGCATCAGCGGTTCGACCGAAGGCTTCGACGAGCTCATCGTCCGCACCGAGAGCATGGAGCAAGAGATGAAGAGCATCACGCCTCCCTCGTCCTGCGAGAAGTACCACCAGGTGAGTCTCGAAGCGCTCGGGCGCGGGCGCGCAATCCTCATCGAGCTGAAGAACGCGATCTCGACCCGGGACGTCAGCAAGGTGGCCGAGGCAGCCCAGGAGGCCGCGGCGCTTAAAGCGAAGGCCGATGAACTGACGCGACTGGAGACGAACCTCCGCGCCGTGCGTCAGCACCCTAGCCCTTGAGTAGCTCGGGGTTTTACGCCGCTGCCGGCGTCGCGCGCCGTGCTGCGCCCGGCGACATGCCCGTGAACCGCTTGAACGCGCGGCTGAAGGCGGCCTCGGATTGGTACCCCAGGCGTATCGCCACGTCGACCAGGGTTGCGTCGCTTTCGCGGAGCCAGCTGAGCGCGACGTGCATCCGCCATCGGGTCACGTACCGCATCGGGGGTTCGCCGACCAGCGCGGCGAATCGAGCGGCAAATGCCGACCGCGACATGCCAGCTTGCGCCGCCAGGGCCGCAACGGTCCAGCTGTGCTCCGCGTCGCGATGAACGAGCGCGATCGCGCGGCCGATTTGTTCGTCTTGGAGCGCCCCGAGCCAACCGGTGCGTGCCCCCGGTGCATTGCTCATCCAGGATCGAATCGCCTGGATCACCAGCACGTCGCACAACCGTGTAATGATGGTCTCGCCGCCGGGTCTCAGTTGCTGCGCTTCGGAGGCGATGAACCGCAGCGTGCTCTGCAGCCACTGCGCCTCCGATGCGCTCCACGCATCGACGTGAACCAAGTTGGGCAGCAGCCGCACCAGCTGTGCGGCGGCCGGATGATCGAATGTCACCGCACCGCACAGCATCGTGGTGGGCGCGCCGCCGCCGCCGTGGCGCAGCAGCTCATACCGCTCCGAGATCTGTTCCCGCGGCAGGTCGAACAACTGCACGCCCTCGGCCCCGGGATCGCTCGTCAACCGGTGGCCACGACCGTGTGGTACCAACCCGAGATCCCCCGGCTGAAGACACTGCGGCTCCTCGCCCGGCACCTCGAGCCAGCACCGACCGGTGATCATGATGTGGAACATCAACGTGTCGGGAAACGGTGGCATGTCCAATCCAAACGGCGCCGTGAACTCCGAGCGGCAATAGAAAGCGCCGCTCATGCGGAGGTAGTGCAGGGCCTCGCCGACGGGATCGATGCGCGGGGGCGATGTAGATACGGTTGCCATGAATACGAGAATGCCTCGATGAGCATCAACTGTCCAGGCTTCTTGGAGTTTCGAGCACATATCACGGAGCATATGCCATCGAAACTCTGATCCAACGGCCATAGAGTAGACGCATCCCCACAACCAAACCTGGAGGCAAACATGCAAGAGGCAAAGAAAATTCTGGTAGTTGGAGCGACAGGAGGCACGGGCCGAGCCGCGATCGAGGAGCTTCTCAGCGCGGGCCATCGGGTCACCGCGTTCTCCCGCCACGCGGACCAGCTGGCCACGATCTCGGACCGCATCACGACGATCAATGGCGACGCGACCGACCCCGAGGACATCGATCGCGCGGTCCGCGGCCACGACGCGGTCATCGTGACTCTCGGAATCCGCGAAAACCCGCTGAGGGTTCGACTGTTCGGCGCCGCGCGCACACCGCTCGACGTGCGCTCGGCCGGCACGCGGAACGTCATTACCGCGATGCGCAAACACGGGGTACGCCGGTTGGTGGTGCAGAGCTCGTTTGGCGTTGGCGACACGCGGAACAATCTGCGCCTCATGGATCGGTTGTTCTTCAGCCTGCTGCTCAAACCGCAGATCGCCGACACCGAAGCACAAGAGCGCGAGGTGCGCCAAAGTGACCTCGACTGGGTGCTCGTTCAGCCCGTACATTTGACCGACGACGACGCCGACGGGATGCCGATCGCGTCGGTAAAGGGACAGGTGCAGCAGTTCAAAATTTCGCGCAAGTGCGTCGCACGTTTTCTCTCGCAGGCAGTGCAAGCTCCCGAGTACGTGCGCCAATCCGTCGCTCTGTCCGGCCGAGGTGTGCCATGAGCTCCTGGTTGCTCTTCGCGACTGCCCTCGCTTCGGCCCTGATGGGAGGCGTGTTCTTCGCGTTCTCGTCATTCATCATGCCAGCGTTGGGACGCATTCCGCCCGAAGACGGCATTCGCGCCATGCAGCGGATCAATATCGACGTCCTCCACTGGTCGTTTCTCGTCCCGTTCGTGGGCACGCCAATCGCTTGCGTCGCGCTCGCCGCGCAAGCGATATGGCACTGGAACGAGCCGGGTGCGATCTACTGCGTAGTGGGGGGTGCCGTGTACTTGTTTGGAACCTTCATCGTCACAGCCGCGGGCAATGTGCCGCTCAACAATGCACTGGCCAAGGTCAAGGCAGACGCGGTCGATGCCGCCCGCGCGTGGGACGAGTTCGCCATCGGCTGGACCCGGTGGAACCACGTGCGAACGGTTGCGTCGATGGCGGCCGCGGGCGCGTTTGCCGCGGCCCTGGCGACGGCGTGATTCGGGCGGCGCGCTCGTTTGGCTTCCGAGAGCAGTGCTTCTGCCACTGGCGCTGCGCCAGGGTCCGTGACAGGGCTTCCGCGTGCTCGAGCTGCTGCTCAACGGCGAAGGGGAGACGCTGGCGCTTGCAAGTGCGCTCGCGGATGCGTTTGCGCCCGGAGATCTGATCGGTCTCGAGGGTGGGCTCGGTGCCGGCAAGACGACGTTTGCACGCGGAGCGATCCACGCGCTCGGGGTGCCAGCCACCACCGCCGTCACGAGTCCGACGTTTGCGTTGGTGCATCAGTACGAAGGGCGATTCCCCATTGCGCACGCTGACTTCTATCGGCTTAACGAGGGAGCGGAGCTCGAAGAGCTCGGGATCGACGAGCTTCTCGAAGAGGGCTGTGTGCTGTTCGTCGAGTGGGGCCGCAAGTTCCCATCGGTGGCAAGCCGCGCTTCGCTCTGGGTAGAGCTGGAGATCGTTTCCGACGAGGCGCGTCGCGTCCGGCTACATCCTCAGGGGGAACGGGGTGAGGAGTTGATCGCTGGTCTTTCGGCGCGCTTATAGGAAGCCCTCGGCCTGGGTTTGCGACCTGCAAAGGGCTCTGGTAAGCCCGCGCGAACGCCCTCGCCGAACCGACCATGCCCCGACGCGACGATATCAAGAGCATCCTTCTCATAGGGTCGGGGCCGATCGTGATCGGGCAGGCATGCGAGTTCGATTACTCTGGGACCCAGGGAGCCAAGGCCCTCAAAGAAGAGGGTTACCGGGTCATCCTGGTGAACTCGAATCCGGCGACGATCATGACCGATCCGGAGTTCGCCGACCGCACCTACGTCGAGCCGCTGACGCCCGAGGTGCTTGAGGCGATCATCGAACGCGAGAAGCCGGATGCGGTCCTTCCCACCCTGGGCGGCCAGACGGCGCTCAACCTCACTCTCGAGCTCGCGAGCCGAGGCATCCTCGAAAAGCACGGTGTAGAGTTGATAGGCGCGAGGGTCGACGCGATTCGCAAGGCCGAGGAGAGGGATCTCTTCAAGGCTGCAATGGACAAGATCGGGCTCGAGAGCGCCCGAGCGGAGGTCGCGCGCACCATCGAGGACGCCAACGACGTCGCCGACCGCATCGGCTTTCCCGTCATCCTGAGACCCTCCCTGACGCTCGGGGGCTCCGGGGGTGGCGTGGCTTACAACCGCGCCGAGTTCGAGAGTGCGATTCGCTGGGCGTTCCAGTGCAGCCCGATCCACGAGTGCCTCATCGAAGAGAGCCTTTTGGGCTGGAAGGAATACGAGCTAGAGGTCATTCGCGACCACGCGGACAACTTCGCCGTCATTTGCACCATCGAGAACTTCGACCCGATGGGGGTCCATACCGGCGACTCGATTACGGTAGCGCCCGCGATGACCCTCACCGATCGTGAATACCAACGCCTTCGAAATGCGGCGCGCGACATCATCACGGAGATCGGCGTCGATACAGGCGGCTCGAACATTCAGTTCTCAATCAACCCGAAGAATGGCCGAGTCATCGTCATCGAGATGAACCCTCGAGTTTCCCGCTCGAGCGCGCTGGCCTCCAAGGCCACTGGTTACCCGATCGCGAAGATCGCTGCGAAGCTCGCCGTCGGTTACCGCTTGGACGAGCTGCGCAACGACATCACCGGGACGAGCTCGGCCTTCGAGCCCACCATCGACTACGTCGTCACCAAAGTGCCACGCTTCGCCTTCGAGAAGTTCCCCGGCGCCGACCCACGTTTGACGACCCAAATGAAGTCCGTCGGAGAGGCGATGGCGATAGGCCGCACCTTCAAGGAGTCCCTGCAGAAAGCGACCCGATCCCTCGAAATCGGGCGTGATGGACTGACCTCACTTCTGAGCAAGGTCGAATATCGGGACTTGGCGGTCCAGATCAGACGGCTGCGCGAGTCTGGGGAGGCGGTGAACACCGCAAAACCCATGTTGCAAGACCTTCCGGATGCCACGGAGGCCGAGCTACGAGAAGCGATTCAGGAAGTCATCCGCACGCCGTTGGCCGACCGGCTCTGGTACATCGCCGATGGGTTGCGCGTCGGACTCACGGTTGACGACATCCACCAAGCGACCGAGATCGACAAGTGGTTCCTCGAGCAGATGCGTCAGATCATCGCCTTCGAGGGGGTTCTCGCGGACACCGGCGGCGTCCCGCTTTCGGCAGACATCCTCTCGCACGCCAAGGAGCTCGGCTTCAGCGACCGACAGATTGCCGCCCTGCGTGGGGAGACTCCCGGCGAGGTTCGCCAAACGCGTGCCGGCTACGGGGTCGAGCCGGTTTTCTCGCGAGTCGATACCTGCGCCGCCGAGTTCCCATCGCTCACTCCATACATGTATTCGACTTGGGGGCTCGACAGCGAGGCGAAGGTCAGCTCCGACAAGAAGAAAGTAATGATCCTCGGCGGAGGCCCCAACCGAATCGGCCAGGGCATCGAGTTCGACTACTGTTGCGTGCACGCGTCGTTCGCGCTCAAGGAAGTCGGATTCGAGACCATCATGGTCAACTGCAACCCTGAGACGGTTTCGACCGACTACGACACGTCTGACCGCCTCTACTTCGAGCCGCTGACCTACGAAGACGTGATGCACATCGTCGATATCGAAAAGCCCGACGGGGTGATCGTACAGTTTGGCGGTCAGACGCCACTCAAGCTGGCGGTTCCCCTCGCGCGGGCGGGAGTTCCCATCCTCGGCACCTCCGCCGACGCGATCGACCGGGCCGAGGACCGAGAGCGGTTCGACCAGCTGCTCACCAAGCTGCGCTTGAAGCGGCCGCGAGGCGGGATCGCCATGGGGACCAAAGATGCCTTTGCGGTCGCCGACAGGATCGGTTTCCCCGTGGTGGTTCGCCCGAGTTACGTTCTCGGGGGACGCGCGATGGAGATCGTCCACTCGCGCGAAGAGCTCGCCCGCTACATGACCGTCGCGCTCGAGGCGGTTTCGGACGCCGAGACACAGACGATCCTCGTCGATGAGTTCTTAAAGGACGCCATCGAAGTCGACGTAGATTGTGTGTCGGACGGTGAGGACGTCGTCATCGGAGGCCTTTTGCAGCACATCGAAGAGGCTGGGATTCACTCCGGCGACTCGTCGATGGCGCTTCCGGCGCACGCGTTGCCACCGGAGGTGCTCGCGACGCTTCGTTCGTCTACCAGGGCGTTGGCCCTCGAGCTCGGGGTCGTCGGGCTGATGAACGTTCAATTCGCTGTTCGTGGCAGCGCGGTCCACGTAATCGAGGTGAACCCGCGAGCATCTCGAACGATCCCATTCATCAGCAAGGCAATAGGGGTCCCGCTCGCGAAGATCGCAGCGAAGGTCATGGCAGGGGCGACGCTGCGCGAGCTCGATTACACGCGCGAGATCATGACCCACTACATTGCAGTGAAAGAGTCGGTCTTTCCATTCAGCAAGTTTCCGGGCGTCGATACGATACTGACGCCCGAGATGCGATCGACCGGCGAGGTGATGGGGATCGCCGACAATTTTCCCGAGGCTTTTTACAAAGCGTTGCTCTCGGCTTACTTGGAGCTTCCGACCGGCGGGAAGGTATTCATCAGCGTCAAGGATGACGACAAGCCCGCCGCCGCCGACCTCGCGCGCCGCCTTGCGGAGCTCGGTTTCGAAATCATCGCCACCGCAGGCACGCGCGACCGGTTGGAGCGTTCCGGCGTGGCGGCAGAGCTCGTGCACAAAGTCGGAGAGGGGCGCCCCCACATCGTCGACCACCTTCAGAACGGAGACATCTGTCTCGTTTTCAACACCACCGAAGGCGCACGAGCGATTCGGGACAGCCGCTCGATGCGGCGGCAAACCGTCATGAGCGACGTGCCGTATTTTACAACCATTGCCGCAGCTGTGGCGGCGGTCGACGCAATCGAAGCACGAAGACTTCGGCCGCTTTCGGTTTGCTCGTTGCAGGAGTATCACGCTCGCACGACCAAGCTTGCCAGCGTGCGACCGGCGCCGCTCGACGCCCGATGACTATCGCCTTGCCTTATTTGAGTGCTCAGTTTACGAGGATGGGATGGAGAGAGTCCCCATGACACCCGAGGGGCACGCCGCGCTCACGGCGGAGCTCAATGCCCTCAAGGCGGAGCGGCCCAAGATCTCTCAGGAGATTGGGATCGCCCGCGACCATGGCGATCTCAAGGAAAACGCGGAGTACCACGCAGCCAAGGACAAGCAGGGCATGTGCGAAGCCCGGATCGCCGAGATCGAGGACAAGCTGGCGCGCGCGGAGGTAATCGACCCGGCGACTCTCAGCGGAAACCGAGTGAAGTTCGGGGCATTCGTCGAGCTCGAAGACGTGGATAACGGTAAGGTTGTGACCTACCGGTTGGTGGGACCCGAGGAGTCCGACCTGAAGCAAGGCAAGATCTCGATCACCTCTCCAGTGGCGCGAGCCATCGTCGGTAAAGAGGTGGGTGACGAAGTGCAGGTAGAGACACCTGGGGGCGTTCGCAACTACGAGGTCAGCGACGTCCGCTGGAGCTGACGGGGTCTCGCGGAAGGGCGGCCCCGACGTGCCTTCTCTCCTCGAGCACGCGATCGAAACACTCCCGGGCATCGGACCGCGTACGGGGGCCGCCCTGCGTGAGCGTGGCTACCAAACCGTCGGCGATCTGCTTTGGTTGATGCCCAAGACGTACGATGACCAACGTCACCCGACTCCGATCCACGAGCTCCAAGTGGGCCAGTATGCTGTCGCAGAGGGAACGGTACGGGTTACGCGGAGGTTTCCGCGTGGTCGTCACATGGGCTTCGAAGCTCGGCTCGAACCCGACAAAGCGCCGGAAGGCTCGGGTTACAGAGAGCTCAAGGTCGTCTGGTTTCGCGCGGTGCCTGGGCTCTCCCAGCGCTTCGAGGTCGGCTCCTCGGTGCGGGTTGCAGGCCGTGTAAACGAGTACCGGGGGGTCGCTACCATCGCTCATCCCGAGGTCCTCTCGGAAGGGGCAGAAGGCGCGATCGAGCCTCGGTACCCAGAGATCCCGGGAGTCCGCCGCAAGACGCTACGGCGGGCCGTCCGCGCCGCCGTCGACCGGGCCGCGCACGAAGTTCCAGATCTGATCCCTAAGGAGCTTCGCGCCGAGGTGGGCGTCGGCGCGGTCGGCGAAGCGCTCGCATCGATTCACGTGCCGACTCCCGCGTTGCTCGCCGGAGACTCCGGGGGAGGGCATCCGGCGCAACATCGACTCGCGCTTGAAGAGCTCGTCCTGTGGGAGCTCGCGCTTCGCCTTCGACGGGCCCGAGAGCGGGGCGGCACCGCACAGCCCTTTGCACCCGAGCCGGCGGTCTCCGCAGCATGTGCGGCGTTTCCTTTCGAGCTCACGGCGGCGCAACGCACTGCCGTGGCCGCCTTGAGCTCGAGCTTGAATCGAGACGAACCCATGCGGCGTTTGCTCCAGGGCGACGTCGGTTGCGGCAAGACCGCCGTTGCGCTCGTGGCCTGCGCCCAGGTGGTGGCGGGCGGGGGCCAAGCCGCGCTTCTCGCCCCGACAGAGCTTCTTGCAGACCAACACGCTGCCACGCTGCAACCAACCGCTGAAAAGCTCGCGCTTCGCCTCGGAGTGTTCACGGGTGCGCTTTCGAGCGACCGGCGTCGCGCGATGCTGGATCGAATGGCGACCGGCGCCGTTGACGTCGTCGTCGGGACACACGCGCTCCTGAGCGGTGAAATCCGTTTCGCCAACCTCGGCCTTGTGGTGGTGGACGAACAGCACCGCTTTGGGGTGGCTCAACGTCTTCGCCTCGGCACCCGTGGCTCCTCTGACCGACCGCACCTTCTGGTGATGACGGCAACCCCGATTCCTCGAAGCCTGGCCCTCGTGCTCTATGCGGGCCTTGACCTCACGACGATCGACGCGAAGCCTCCCGGGCGTCTCCCCGTCACCACGCAAATGCTCCCGCGCAAGAACCGACAGAAGGTTTTTCGCCAACTCGAGCGCGCCCTCGACGCTGATGGAAGGGCGTATGTCGTGTGTCCCGCGATCTCCTCTTCCGATGAGCTCATCGGTGTCGACCATGCGTACGCTGAAATGAAGGAACATTTCGGCACGGACGTCGTGGGCCAGATCCACGGGCGGCTCTCGGGCGACGAACGCCGAGCGCTCATGCGTGATTTCGCCGACGGCACCTTGAAGGTCTTGGTGGGCACCACGGTCCTGGAAGTCGGGGTCGACGTCCCTGCTGCGAACATCATCCTGGTCGAGCAGGCCGATCGGTTCGGGCTTGCACAACTCCACCAGCTGCGCGGGCGAGTCGGCCGTGCGGGACAACACAGCGGCTGTCTCCTCAGCTACACTGAGCCGCTCTCACCCGAGGCGGAGGCGCGTCTCCAAGCTCTCTGCGAAAGCGATGACGGTTTTCGCCTGGCCGAAACCGACCTCGAGCTTCGGGGTCCCGGCCACCTCTTCGGGTATCGGCAATCCGGGACTAGCGGGTTGCAGTTCGCGAATCTCACCAAGGACGGAGAGTTGCTTCGACGGGCGGGCGATCTCGCCGAACGGATCGTGCGAAGCGATCCGAGCTTGACGGCACCCCGACATGCGATCGCGCGGGCTGCGGTTCGCCGCTGGGAGCGCTTCGAAGCGGTTCGCGAGGATGCCGGCTGACCTTTGGCAGTCGCTCGCCGGCTTCTTGACGGCATCGGGCGACGCGGGTAACTCCTAAATCATGCCTCTGATCCACCACGCGCAGCGTGAAGTGACGCTCAAGGTCGTCTATTACGGCGCGGGTCTAGGCGGCAAGACCACCAACATCGAAACGCTCTACGAACGCACCCGCCCCGAGTACCGCGGCAAGCTCGTGTCGGTGCACACCGATGCCGAGCGAACTCTCTTTCTCGATCTGTTACCGATCGAGCTCGGGACGTTTCGAGGGTACAGCATGCGGCTTCACATTCTGTCCGTGCCGGGTCAGATCGCCCAGGACTCCACCCGGCAGCTCGTCTTACGTCACGTCGATGGGGTCGTCCTCGTAGTCGACAGCCAAGTCGCCGCGACCGAGGGTAACAACTTCAGCATCCGTAACCTCGACTACAACCTTCGTCTTTACGGGGTCGACCCCGATCGCGTGCCTCTCGTCGTCCAGTACAACAAGCGCGACCTGCTGGGCATCATGGACTTCGGCGAGCTTCGCGAAACGCTTGGAGTTCCTGAAGGGGTTTCGGAGATCGAAGCCTCTGCTCGTGAAGGCTGGGGTGTCTTCGAGACGCTGCAGGCCATCGTGCGCGAGTGCATGCATCAACTCGGCGACCCGGGTGTTCGACCTGAAGGCCATGTCCAATGCCTGCTTCCCAAGCCCCGAGACCGTTTCTATCCACGGGGTCCAGTCTCGATGATTCACGCGATTGTGCCCGACGACGAGCTCGAGCCGGCCCAAGCCAGCGAGGGCTGATGGGTGGGTCGTCGCACGTGGACTGCGCCGGGCGCGTGAAGTCGGCCGCGCCGACGATCGACGTCCTCGCGGTGCGCACACCGACCCTGCCTCCCGCGACCCACACAAACACGTTTCTCGTAGGCACCGGGCAAGCGGTCCTCGTCGAGCCGGCCACGCCCTACCAAGATGAGCAAGACGCGATGGTCGACTGGGTCGAGAGTGCGCGTGAGCGAGGGGTCGAGCCGATTGCGATCCTCGCGACACACCATCACCCGGACCACGTTGGCGGCGCGATCGCTCTTTGTGAGCGACTCGATCTCCCCCTGTGGGGGCACGCGATGACCGCCCAACGCTTGAACGGCATCGTAGAGCTCGATCGATTGCTCGAAGACGGCGAACGCATCGAGCTCGGGGGTCCGACCAAGACTGCGCTCACCGCCATCCACACGCCCGGCCATGCGCCCGGGCATTTGTGCTTCGTTGACGAAGCGAGCGGGATCATGATCGCCGGCGACATGGTGGCTTCCGTGGGGACGATCATCGTCGAGCCCACCGACGGAGACATGATCCTCTACCTGCAATCGCTTCGACGCATGGCTTCACTCGAGCCGGTGGCGCTGCTTCCGGCGCACGGAGACCTCATCCCAGACCCGCAGGCGATCTTGAGCTTCTACGTCGCGCACCGCCTCATGCGGGAGGGCAAAGTCCTAGGAGCACTCGAAGCCCATGGTGAGGCTGCGTGCCCGAACGACTTGGTCGCCCGGGCCTACGACGACACGCCCGAGGCGCTTTGGCCTTTGGCAGTACGATCGCTCGAGGCGCACTTGATCAAGCTCGAACGGGAAGGGCGAATCACCCGCGAAGGCGATCGCTGGGCCCCGTAACTGCGTCGCTTGCGTCGTACACAGGCGAGGCCCCGT
>JAOTVB010000027.1 GCA_029863605.1 Myxococcales bacterium
TGGTGTCGGGGGCCTCGACGAGCTGCACGTCGTCTGGAAAGACCATGTGGGAAACCCCGCGCTCCAGGATGGCGTGCTTGCAGGCGAGGCTTGCGATCTCCGGAAAGTTCGAGCTCTTTGCCGCGACAGCGGTGTACGTAGCCACCCCGCCAAAGGCGGCCGCGAGGTCGACCTCTTGGAAGGCGCCCCGTCCGATGAGATGGGTCGGCACCTGCCCGGTCAACGCAAGCACCGGAGCGCGATCGACGTGCGCGTCCCAGAGCCCGGTCAGCATGTTGGTCGCCCCCGGTCCCGCGATCGAAAAACACGCAGCCGGTCGACCGGTGAGCTTCCCATACGCAGACGCGGCAAACGCCGCAGCGCCCTCGTGGCGAATCCCGAAGTACCCAAGGGCGCCGCTCGCAGTTTGGCGGCGGATGGCCTCCGCGAAGCCCAGGTTCGAATGCCCGACCATCCCCCAAACCCATTTCACGTCCCAGTTGATCAGCGTCTCCACCATCACATCGCTCGATGTACGCACGTGCGCCTGCTCTTCGGGGAATGCGACGTAGATTCCATCCTCGCGCACCTCTACTGGGAACGTGTCGACGCCGTCGTCGAAGCCGCCCGGGGGCTTGCCCGTGAGCGGGTGAAAGTCCCAACCGTGCCATGGGCAACGCAACCAACCCTCCTCGATCGACCCTTCCCCGAGAGGCCCACCCTGGTGCGGGCACTTGTTGTCGAGGGCGGCAAACTGACCTTCGAAATGGGTCATGCAGAGTGTGATGTGTTTGCACGTGACCGCTTTGACACGGCCATCGGGGAGCTCGTCGGGCTCGAGAACCTTGAGCCAGGTGGTCTTCTCAGTGCTCATTCGGACTGCCTTTCACGTGCGAAAGTAACGACGCGCGGCGACGCGAAGGCGGAATCGTTTCATGATCCACCCACGGATGTAAAGGACGTCTCGGGCGCGCTGGCGTTACAGATTGCCGGCCAGCCGGTCGACCACGTCGGGCGCCTCGGCTCCATCCTCGACGTATTGTTCAACGTCTTCTTCACGCAAGCGGATCTCGCCGACGTTCTCGGGGCAAAACCCTTCCTTGCCTTCGTAGAACGCGCGGATCTTGTCCATGTCGGCTCGGATGTCGCCGGAGAGCCGGATCATCGGGCCGATGCCGCCGACCTTCTTGCCGAAATCCAGATAGGAAAGGCACACCGGCACGTCGGCGCCTCGAGCGATGTGATAGAAGCCCGATTTCCAGTAATCGACATGAGACCGCGTGCCCTCGGCCGGGACCATCAAAACCAGTGACGGCTCGTTCTCGAAGTGCTCGACCATTTGCTCGACCACGCCGCCAGCTCGGTGACGCACGATCGGCATGCCACCCATGAGCCGAAAGAACGCGCCAAACGGTCCCTCGAAGAGGGTATGCTTGCCCATCCAGCGCACTGGAATGTCGTACACGAACGCCATCGCCAGCATGAATGGCATGTCCCAGTTCGACGTGTGCGGCGCCGCGATGATCACGTACCGCGCCTCCCTGGGCCGCTCGCCTTCCATTTTCCACCCGGCGACCCGAAGGAACGCCTTGCCTAGCGATCGCTTGAACATCAGAACTTTCGGGAAGTCCCCGTTTCCTGTTTAAGCGACTTCCGGGCGAAGGGCACCAATCGGGGCCTCAAATGACAGAAGTTTTACATTCGGTTGTGAGGTAACCTCCAAGGAGAATCCGTATATGAGCCAAGAAGCCCGAGGAGGTGTCCATGAAGCTCTACACGAATCTGTTTTCGCCTAACGCACGCAAAGTCCATGCGGTCGCCCAAGAGCTCTGCATCGAGCTAGACACACACACCGTCGATCTTCGAGGGGGTGAGCAGCGCACACCCGAGTACCTCGCCCTGAACCCCAACGGCAAAGTCCCGACTCTCGTCGACGGGGACACGACCCTCTGGGAGTCGAACGCGATCCTCTGCTATCTCGCGGGAAAGTCGGACAACGATCTCTGGCCGAAGTCGGCCAAGCGCTACGACATCCTTCGCTGGATGTTTTGGGATGCATATCACTTCGGCGACGCGATCGGCCGGATCATCGGTCAAAAGATCTTCCGACGCGACAATCCCGATCAGGCGGTCATCGACGAAGGTCTCAAATACTTCCGGAAGTACGCCGCCGTGCTCGACGGCACACTCCACGGCTCCCACTTCATCATAGGCGACACCCTGACACTCGCCGACTTCGCCGTCGGCGTCGGCCTCGGTTACGAGCAGATCTGCGAGCTCCCCATCGACGAGTTCCAGCACGTCAAGCGCTGGTGGCAGGCCCTGATCGACACCCCATCCGGGCAAACCCTCCTACCCCCAAGCTCGTAAGCGCTGGCGCTACGGAAGAACGATCACTCGCTGCGCGCCTTGCCCGCGGCGACCTTCTCGACCGCATCGAGCAAGCTCTTGCTATAAACGCGCCCTGCGAGATTCTCGCGCGCCGTCTTCGCAACGGCATCCCACTCGGTCTTGTGGCCCGAAGTGTCGACCTCGACCATGCCGCGTTTGACCAGAGCGTCATAGGCATTGGCGTCGTCTCGCCGCACCACCAAATCGTTGGCCTTCGCTGCACGAGCGCTCGCGCTGAGCAAGGCTTTCTGATCTTGCTCGGAGAGCTCGTCGAACTTCTCCTGCTTGATGATTCCTCCGCCGATCATGATGTTGAAGTTTTCTTTCGCCATGTACTTGAGGCGCGTGTACCACTGGAGCGCCACCGCCGCGAGGGCTGAAGCGGGAACCGTATCGATCATTCGCGTCTGCAGGCCGCCGTAGACCTCGGGAAGACCCATGCGAACGGGGTTGGCTCCAATCACGCTGATGAGCTCGGCGAATACAGGGTCATCTTTCCACGCCCAGGGGCGGCCCGTCTTGAGGTCTGCCGGCTTGGCGAACTCCTTCGTCGAGAAGAGCCGGTTCTTGCCCGCTTCACCCCAGTTCAAGAGCACGAACCCCGCGTCTTCGAACATCTTGCTGAAGCGATCGTTGAGCTCTACCCGCGCGCGCACCAGCTGTTCGTATTCGGTGATCAAGCCGGGCGCGGTGAGCACCAACACCGGGCGAGCCACTATCCCGAGCCCGGTGGTCGACACACCCGCACCATCCATTTGCCCCGCACGGATCTTGCGGACGAAGTCTCGCTCATCGCCCTGGCTGCCGCCAGAGTAGAACCGAAGCTCCACGCGGTTCTCGGTCTCCTTCTTGACCGTCCGCTTCCACGCGTTGGCGACCTTCATAAAGGCAGAGCCGGACGGGGCCAATGAGGCGAAACGGATCACGATCGGCCCGTCGGCGCTGGCTTGCGGCAAAGACATGCCGCCAGGCAGCAACAAAGCCCCTCCGATGATGACGATGGTGAAGAGGGTTCTCGTTCTTGTCATGACGGTTCGCTGCGGAGAGTGAACAGAGAAGGTGTTCTGCGCAACTCGGGAGCTAACGGAGCACCAACACGCGCACTGGCGCTGACGCTGACGCTGAGACTGGACGTGCTACTGCCAGTAGTCGACGCGCCCGTGAAAGAAACCGTCCTCGTCGACCCAAACGGTGTGACGCTCGTTTGGGGTTCCGTCTGCCGTTTCTTCAGACCAGACCTTCCACTTGGCGTACACACATTCGCGTCTCTGCCGTATCCTCTCCAAGGTCTCTTCGTCGGTACCGTACCGAGAAATTTCGCCTTCGGTCGCCGGGCCGGTGCATCGGACCTCGCTGCTCTGTAGGGCAACGGGGATCTCCTCGCGGGCTCCATCGTGATCTTCTCGACTGCGGTACGGCCACTCGTTGAGCCATTGTGCGGCTTCCGCGACGGAGGCCGGGCGGGCGCGCTGACCGTCCGAAGTCACCGTATCCAAAGAGTCCCAGAGCGACGCCCGGGTACAGCAAGGCGTCGCAATCGCCAGAAAGCCCTCGACCGCCGCCTCCCAAGATGCCGATTTGTCGCGCTGGGTCGAAATGAGAACGACGGCGAAAATGAGCGCCCCGCCAAACGCCGCGAGCACCAAAGTCATACGTTTGTTCGATGTGTTCATAGGTCCCGACGCGCAGCCCACTCGAGCCGATAACCGCGCCTTCTTTCGGAAAACGCAAACTAGACACATAAGGTGCTCCAGGCAATTCGAGCGCTGAAGCGATCGCTGTCGCCGGCACTGGCACTGCCGCTCCGCTCGAGGAGTAGGTGAGCCGGGCCGCGCCGCCGCCTATGGGGGCGGAGCCAGCGGTAGCCTCGGCGTAAAAGACGATTCTAACCGGACCAAACTCTCGGCAACGCAACACCGGTCATGGCCGACGAAGCCCCCATCGCTGGCGGCGCGGCCCGGCTCACCGATTGACGCAGCTTGTCACTCCTCCGCCACCGGCACGACGTCCACCAAGATCCCGTTCAGCTGCGCCATTCCCGAAAAGTACTCCAACTGCTCGGGACCATCGGCGGCCAGCAGATTGACGTTCGCCCCCGTCGTCTGGCTCGCGACGCTCAAGCCATCCGCGTCTTGGTGACCCCAGCCATGCGGGAGCGCGACCGCGCCGATCATCATTTCGTCGGTGAGCTCCACAGGAAGGCGGACCGAAGCGACGCTGCTGCGAACCTCCACCATCTCCCCAGACTGCACCCCGACCTTTTCGCCATCTTGCGGGTGCATGTACAGGTAATTGGTCGAGCGCCGGCCTTCGACGAATCGGGGGTGGTTGTGAAGCCAGCTGTTGTGGCTGTGTTGCTCGCGTTTGCTGATCAGCTTGAGCTTGTCGCGCTGCACCAACTCGCGATCGAAAGACGACTCGAGCTTCTCGGCGGCAGCCACAAACTCGGTCGGCGCCAGGTCGACGAGCCCATCGTCATTCACGACGCGCTTACCGAGGAAGTCGTTGCCCTTGTGGGCCTCGAGCAGCCGTCCGTGGGGCTCCTTGCGAAGGCTCCGAAGAGAACCGAGACGAAACGCTCGTGCCATCAGGCCCAAGAACCGCTCCGGCGTGAGCTCGAGGTGTTTGCCGACGAGCGGCACCCTTCCAAGCCCCATCCAAGTGCTGAAAAAACCATGCGCCAATCGCGAGCCAAAGAGGTTCGCACCGCAGGCGCGCGCGAGCTGCAGCAAAATCATCGTCTCATCGCGCTGTTCGTCTTCGACGGGCACCACCGCGTCGGTGAACTGCGCGTACGGCACCGGCTGCGCACCCATCAACGATTGGAACACGAACGGCAAGTCCGCCCGCTGCATCGCGCTCGTGCCCGGTAGAATGTAGTGGGCCAGATTGGCCGTCTCGTTCCGAAAAATGTCGATGCTCACGACGAGCTCGAGTGATTTCAAGGCTTGCTCGAGGCGCCCGTTGCTGTTGGGTACGGTCAACAATGGATTCCCCGACACGACAAACAGCGCGCGGATCTGCCCCTCGCCCGGCGTCAGGATCTCGTCTGCCATGATTCCCGCCGGAAACGTGTCGGCAACCGAGGGAAGCTGCCCGATGCGCGACAAGTCCTTGCGAAGCGTATGGCCGCCCTTTCGTGCGTGCTTCGGAAAGTCCTTGATGTAGCCATGACCGACGAGCGTCCCGCCGATCCGGTCGAGGTTGCCGGTGATCGCGTTGATCGCCTCTTGAATCCAAAACGCGAGCGTCCCGTGGCTCCCCTGGTTGACCCCGGTCGACAAGAACAGCGCGGCGCCATCCGACTGGAGATAGGCATCGACCATCGACCGGAGCGTATCGGCCGAAATGCCCGTGATCGCCGAAGTCCGCTCCGGGGACCAGGGCGCGCTGATTTTCCGAAGAGCATCGAGGCCTTTCATGGCCCCACGCACCCGCTCGTGATCGATCGCGTCTCGCTTCACGACCTCGTGTAGGAAGCTCAACAAGAAGTAGATGTCGGTGTCCGGCCGAATGAAAACCTGCGTCCCCAACTGTTTCGCGGTTTCGGTGCGCCGCGGGTTCACGAAGTAGACGCGCCCTCCGCGTTGCTCGATCGCCCGGAGCCTCCGAATTGGATCGGGGAGCTGCATGAAGCTCGACCTCGAGACGGCTGGGTTCGAGCCAAGCATGATCAAGCACTGCGTTCGATCGACATCCGGGAACGGCTGGATGAAGGGAAACCCGTACAAGCGCTCGGCCGCCGCAAACTTGTTGTTGCAGTCTTGTGATCCTGTCTGAAAAAGGTTCTTCGACCCGAGACCCGTCAGGAACGCCGCCGTTAGAATCGGTGGCATCAGGCTGAAGCTGATCGGATTTCCAAGGTACGCAGAAATCGCATCACCGCCGTGGTCGTGGACGAGCTGTCGTACCTTGGTGCCGATCTCGTCGAGCGCCTGCTCCCAGCTTATCGCCACGAACCGATCCCCTACCCGCTTCAGCGGAAACCGCAGCCGGTCCGGCGAATGATGCACTTCGTGGTAGCGGAGCCCTTTGACGCAGGCGTAACCTTTGCTGACGACATGGTCTTTATCGGGCTCGAGGGAAATTATTCGGTCGCCCTCCACGGTCGCGGTGAGGCCGCAGGTGGGCTCGCAGATGCGACAAAACGTGTGTTGGGTACGAGGCGCCACGTCCGGAAGGGTGCCAGGCGCCCCTTCGGTCTACAAGCTCGGGGAGACGCGCTGCCGAACTGCTGCTAAACGGCGCCGCTAAGAGGCAACAGCCATGAACAAGCTTTTCTTAATGGTCATCCCGATCGCCATCGCCGCCATGGGCTGCGGCAGCGAGAGCGAAGGTACTGCAGGCGCGGGGGGCACGGCGGGCACCGGCGCAGTCGGCGGGATGGGTGGCACAGGCGGCACCGCCATCAACTGCACCACACCTGAAGAAATTCTCCGCTGTGACGGCGTCGTGCTCAACATCGCCCACCGAGGCGGACTGCGCATTCGACCCGAGCACACACTGGTTGCATATACACAGGCGCTCGCAGACGGCGCGGACGTTCTCGAGCTCGACCTTCACGCCACGAGCGACGGCGTAATCGTGGTGATGCACGACGATACGATCGACCGTACTACCGACGGCACGGGCGCGATCAAAGAAATGACGCTCGCAGAGCTCAAAACCTACGACGCGGGCTACGACTTCACGCCCGATGACGGAATGACCTATCCGTATCGCGGGATGGGGCTGCTCGTCCCGACGTTGGAAGAAGTCCTAGTTGCCTTCCCGGACGTGCCGTACGTCATCGAAATTAAACAGGCCGTGCCTTCCATCGTCGACGACTTCGTGGCGATCACCCGCGCGCGAGGGGTAATCCGCCAGATCAACGGCGCGTCCTTCGACGACGACGTACTGACCGAGCTCCGGGCCGCGGCTCCCGAGCTCGACACCAGCTTCTCCTTGAACGAGGTCGCGGAATACGTTCAGAACACCATCGGTCTCGAAGAGGCAGCGCCGGGTTACGTCCCGCCCGCCGAGTTTCTTCAGGTGCCACCGAGTTTCGACGCCTTTACGGTGATCCATCCGACCTTCATCTCGATCGCACATCAGCTTGGCCTCAAAGTCCATGTGTGGACGATCAATGACGAAGACGAAATGCGCGGGCTCATCGCGGACTCCGCCGACGGCATCATGACCGACGACCCACCGCTCTTGACGACGGTGATCGACGACACCGGAACCGGCCTTCCGGACTAGGTCGAGAGGCGCTAAAAGCTCTCGACGAGCAGCTTCAGTGAGTCATGGGTCGTGAAGATCCCGATGATCTTCGTGCCTTCGACCACGACTGCCGACCCGTATTTGTGTTCGAGCATCTGCTTGAGCACATCGATGAGCGGCGTTTCTTGGGAGACGGTGTACGCTTCTTGCGTCATCGCCTCTTCGACCGTCGTCGAGTCCGGGTTCACCTCGTTGAGGCCGGCGATCATCCCGAGGTCCCGATCGCTGACGATGCCGTAGAGCTCCCCACCGTGCAGCACGGGCAAGTGGCGAATATCATACTTCTGCATCATTTCTTGAGCGAACGTGATGGTTTGCTCACTGCCCACCGTGTGCGGGAGGGGAGTCATGTATTCGGCGATCGGCGCGTTCGGGTCCATGCGCGGAGCTGTACCACGTTCGGCCACGTCCGCCACACTCTGACTGGGCACCCCAGGACGGGGCGGCCGGGCTCGGCCGGTACGATTTCGGCAATCCCGGGGTCTCGACGCGAATCCTGCGCATCGTCGGCTCCCGGCGAAGAAGCTGCGCCTGATGCCCTGCAGAAAAAGCCCGGGCAGGGGCGGCGAGGCTTGGCACACTCGATGCACCACTGGTACAACCTCTAGCCTCTCAAGGAGAACACCATGAGCGCGCAAGAAGCAGACAAGACATTGAAGCAAGACCTCGAAGATACCCGAGACGATTTGAGGCGCATGGCGGACGAGATTAAGGTGAAGCTGCATCTCGCCAGCATGGATGCGAAGGATGCGTGGAACGAGATCCAGCCGCGCCTCGAGGACTTCGAGCAGCGTTTCGACGCGAAGGCCGACGAGGTGGGCGAGGAGCTGAAAGCGTTGGGTAGCGAGATCAAGCAGCGCCTGCTCAACATCAAGAACAAGCTCGCCTAGGGCCGAGCTCAGTCGATTCGGGGGTCGTCCCGAACGACGAAGACGCTGCACGGTGCGTGGCGAACGGTCGTTTCGGCTACGCTGCCGAGCAGTTGACGGAGGACTCCCGTCCGGCCGTGGGAGCCGAGCACGATCAGGCTGGCCCCGGTTTCTTTGGCGACCTTACAAATCGCGCTGGCGGGATGCGCGCTCGGAATCGCGTCGTACTGGACCTCAGTATCCGACAGTCCGCGGAAGTGCTCGTGACGTGCTCGTTTGAGCTCGCTCATGGAGTCCTCATACCAAAGCTTGCTGTCCCACTCGGGGGCCCCGGGTGCGGGACCCTTTCGCGGGCCGCAGACGTGGACGAGGAACACCCGCGCGTTGTCGCGGGCGGCGATCTCCGCGCCGCGCCGCAACGCCTTCTCCGAGGACGCAGAGAAATCGGTGCAAATGATGATGAGAGGCTTCATTTCCGACTGAGAATACTCGCAATTGCTATGCCGGTGCAGCGTCAGTGCCGGTGTCAGCGGCAGCGACGTCGTCGCCGCGAGGCAGGATACCAGCGAAGCCCGTGGACGACGCCAGCGACGGCTTTTCGGTGTGTCCGCGCCTGGGCCAGCGCCGGCGCCCGCTTGGGACTGCGCACGTGTTACTTTCCTGATACCAGTATCGATGTCCGTTTCTGGCTAGTTGGTTAAGCTGCTGAAATCAATGATATTTCGCGCAAATATTGGCGTCTAAACCTTGACAGCTTTGACTGTCAGAGTTATGGATGATTCGATAGGAGGTGCAGAATGGAGTTCTTGTTTATCACGCTTGGAGCGTGGGCGGCTTTCGTGGCCGCGGCCATTCTGCCTGGCTTCCTTTCAAGCCAGGTGGCTCGCGGTTGGAAGAAAGCTCACGCATAATCGGGGGCCTCGGGGGGTCCTGGCGTGACCTGCATTGCGCGATGTCTGAGCAAGACGAGGCCACTTACACGATCGACGAGCTCGCCGCCCTCACCGGCGTCCCGAGCCGTACGATACGTTTTTACCAAAGCAAGTGCGCGCTCCCCGCGCCCGCTCGACGCGGTCGCAAGGCTTACTACGGCAAGGCCCATGTCGAGCGGTTGGAGCTCATTGCGCGACTCCAGGACCGAGGCCTCCAGATTCGGGCGATTCGGAACCTGCTCGACCAGCTCGACGCGGGCCGGACCTCGATGGAGGATTGGTTCGGCTTCGAGGCGGAGCTTCGTACGCCTTGGAGCGAGGATGTTCCGGAGCTCTTGAGTGAGGCCCAGATCCAGGCCCGTCTCGAGGACCGTCCACCCGGCCTACTCGCGGCGCTGCTCAAAACGGGCCTGCTCGAACGCGAGCTGAACCAGTATCTGGTCCGGAGCCCAGCGCTCTTGAATATGGCTCTGACGTTGGAGCGCCACGGGATCGACATCGAAACCGCGCAAGAGGCGACGACCATCTTGTCCAAACATCTGTCTAAGGCAGCCAAAGAGCTGAGCCTCTACTTTCACGAGCACATGCACGAGCGCTTCCTTGAAGGGTCGAGTGATCTGCTGAACGCGCTGAAGCCGGTTGCCCTCGACGCGGCCTCAGTGGTGTTCGCACACGAGATCCAACACGCGCTCGAGGAGATGCTGCAGGAAGGGCGGCTCGGCTTGGTGAGCTCCCGCACGCCCGACTCCGGCTCCGACAAGAAGAAAAAGCCCTAGCAAAGGGGGCGACATAGATGGGGCAAAGCCCCGTGGCGACGAAGTCGCTTTACGGGGTCATATCGAGGAGGACTTTGCCCGTCCGCCCCGGCCGGCGTGCATGATCGAGTGCCTGATGAATCGCATCGAGGCGATAGGTTTGCTCGACCGGCGTATCGAGGACGCCCTGCTTGATCAATTTCGCGGTTTTCCGAACCAGCCCGAGGCGTCGCAACAAGGAACGGTTGGCCAGGAACGCCGGCAAGTAGAACCCCTCGATCCGGGTCATCGGCATCATCAAGTCACGCGGTGGTAACGACAAGGGCTGTCCGCTCAACGTTCCGTAGCAAACCATGCGTCCTCCGGGCTTCAGGCATCGGAGCGCATCGGAGCCGGTCGCTCCGCCGACACAATCCAACACGAATGACACGCCGCCGGGCGCGACACGATGCACCGCCCCGACGAGATCTTCGCCCTCGAGCGCCACGACATATTTGGAGCCGCTTTGCCGAAGGCGTTCGGCACCTGCACGACTTCGCACCACGTCGATCACGTGAAAACGATCATCCCGCGCGAGGTTGCGAACCATCCCGGCGAGCGCAGAGCCCGCCGCCGTCTGCAAGAGCGTCGCACCTTCGGGAACTCGTAAGACGTGGCGAACCATCGCCAAGGCCGTCAGTGGATTCACGAAAAACGAGCACGCTTGCTCGTCTGTGAGCGCGTGAGGAACCGCAAACGCACGCTGCGCATCGATGAGGGTGTGCTCTTGCCAGGTCCCGTTCGGGGGCCCGCTGACCACCGCGACGCGCTTGTCGACCAACCGTTTTCCGAGAAAACCCGGCCCCGCCTTTTCGACGACGCCCACCCCCTCGACACCGAGCGAGTACGGCGGCCATGGGAAAGGGGGGTTGCCGTGTCGGTCGGCGGGTCGATCGGCCCCATGATTCCAGATCAGTCGAGCGAAGCCCCGTTGGTACGTCCCTTCGATGTAATTGAAGTCCGACGGGTTCACCGGCGCCATCCGCATGCGCACCAGGATCTGGCCTGCGCCCGGGGTGGGCAGGTCGAGATTCCGGAGCTCGACCTTGGTCGAATCGTCGGTAAATGACTGGATCCACGCAGACTTCATGAGGACCTCTTTCTGCTCATACGTCGATTGGCCCGCGAAGTCCGCTTGGCATCGCGAACGGCCAGTTCGAAGCGACCGTCCCGCCGTCGACCTCCAGCACCTTCCCGGTCACCCAGCTCCCCGCCGGCGACAAGAGATAGAGCGCGGCAGCGCCGATGTCCTCGACGGTACCGAGCCGACCCATCGGCGTGAGGTCGACCATCTGCTTCGCAAGCGCCTCGTCGGCCGTCACCATCGCAAGCGCGTCGGTTTCGGTCGCGCCCACCGCGATCGCGTTGACGCGAACGTGCGGCGCCCACTCGTGCGCGAGCAGCCTCGTCATGTGGGACATCGCCGCCTTGGCCGTCCCGTACGCCACGAACCCGTGGTCGACCAAATGAGAAAGCCCGGATGAGATGTTCACGATTGCGCCGTGCCCTCGCTCCGCCATCGAGGGCGCAAGCCTCCGCGAGAGATGAAGCGCGGTCGTCACGTTGAAGTTGAACGATTTGTTGAATTCGTCATCGGTACACTGAAGCGCCGGCCCCGGAAGCGTCCCTCCGACATTGTTCACCAAGAAGTCGACCCCACCGAGCTCCCCGAGCGCCCGCTCGACGAGTCGGTCGAGCTGCTCGGGCACCAGCGCATCGGTCGGCACCACCAACGCCCGGCGGCCTGCGTTTTCGACGATGCTCGCCACTTCTTGGAGCGTGTTTTCACGACGCGCTGCCAGCACGACATCCGCTCCCGCTTCGGCCAGTGCGATCGCGATCCCCCGGCCAATCCCCCGACCGGCGCCGGTGATGACGGCCACCCGATCGGTCACTTTGAAACGGTCCAAAATCATCGAGAGCTTTCTCCGGCCGGTAATCTCGGCCATCGGGTCGCCTTGCGCAACCGCCGAAATCGCAATCTCGCAAAACCGGTGGAACCGGAGTGCAAAGCACGATAGATGCTCAACCTTGGACCAGAAGATCGCCGCGTTTTTCGACCTCGACCGCACCCTGCTCGGAGTGAACAGCGGCACGCTCTGGGCCAAGCACGAGCTGCTCAGCGGCAACATCTCCCCAAAGCAGTTCGCGCGGGTCGCCGTGTGGAACGTCCTCTATCACTTATCGCTGATCGACATCGAGACCGCGTTCAACGAGGCCGTTGCCCACTATCGGGGGCGGCATTACGAAGACCTCGCGTACGAAACCAAGCGCTGGTTCCTTCGTGAGGTCGCGCATCATCTACGACCTGGGGCGAGCCGGGCGCTCGACGAGCACCGTAAGCAGCAGCATCGCCTCGTGTTGTTGACCAGCGCATCGGTGTTTGCCGCTCGGGTGGCGCGCGACACCTGGGGTCTCGATGATTTCCTCGCGAACGATTTCCCCACCGACGCGGATGGCAAGCTCGATGGCACGTTCGTGTCGCCGCTCTGTTATGGGCCGGGCAAGGTCAAACGAGCCCGAGCGTGGGCTGGCGAGCGCGGAATCGACCTCGCCGACTGCTTCTTCTACAGCGACTCGCTGACCGACTTCCCCATGTTGAACGCCGTGGGAAAGCCACGTGTCATCGCGCCAGACCCGCGGCTTCGCCGAGCCGCCAAGAAACGGCATTGGCCGATTCTGGAGTGGTAAACATCGCCCTAGCAAGCCCTGCATCACCGATGATATAAGAAGCGGCTTTCACGGAGATGGTATGAGTAAATCGAGCACCGGTAGTCCCCTGAGAATGCGGCCTGGCGATTGGTTTTTCGTCGCCTGTTTCTCGTTCTTCGCGTTCTCGTCGTTCTTCTCGGATTCCTGGCATGCGCTCGGGCTCCTCGAAGGTGACGCCTTTTGGTCACGCGCCAACCGATGGTACGGGGAGATCGCCCAGGACCACTTCTTCCTCGCCAATCACGACTACGTCCGCATCAACACCGGCATCTCGGGGATGGTGTACGGGCCATTTTACCTGCTGCTGGTCTACGCCTTCATCAAAGGGAAGAACTGGATCCGCATCCCGGCCTTCCTCTATGTGGGCGCGATGATGCATGGGGTCATCGAGTTCTTCATCGCAGAGTATTGGATCGGCCCTCCCCCGGGAAATCCGCTCGTGTTCTGGGCGTTCAACGGCCCCTACGGCGTCATCCCGTTGTTGCTGGCATATCGGATGCGGAAACCAAACCCTTTCGACGGGGGGAGCGGCTGACGACGCCCAATACCCATGCACCCTTGGCACGACGTTTACATCGACGAAGATCAGCTCGACACCGTCTTCCCCGTCGTCATCGAAGTCCCGACGGGGAGCAAGAACAAATACGAGCTCGACAAAGAGAGCGGCCTACTCAAGCTCGACCGCGTTCTTTTTAGCGCCGTCCACTACCCCGCGAACTACGGGTTTGTCCCCCGAAGCTATTGTGACGACGGCGACCCACTCGATGTCCTCGTCATCGGCCAAGAGCCGGTGGTGCCCTTGACGATCATGCACGCCCGCGCCATCGGCGTGATGCGGATGCGTGACGACAAAGGGATCGACGACAAGATCATCGCGATCAGCGCTCACGACCCCGAGTACGAAGCCCGACGGGATCTCGGCGACCTGCCCAAGCACAAGCTCCTCGAGATTCAGCGATTCTTCGAAGACTACAAGGCGCTCGAGCACAAAGAGGTCATCGTCGAAGGCATGCAAGACCGCGAAGCCGCGCTCCAAATCCTGAAAGACTCGCTGGAGCTCTACCGCAAGCTGCGTCGAGGCGAGATCTCGAAGGACTGACCTTCGTCGGCCATGGGGGCGAAAAAACTGCGACCGGGGTGGGAGCCGGAGCCCTGGCGCGTAAAGAGTAAACAACCGCTTGCCTTGCCCCAAGTGCTTGATAAGGTCCCGCTCCCAAGTAGTGAAACTCGTTTATGGAGGGGCATATGTATAAAGCAAGCTGGGTACTGATGCTGTCCGTCGGCCTGATGCTGACGGCGGGCTGTAAGAAGGATGAGCTGCGGGCGAAGGACGCCCGAATCGCAGAGCTCGAGGCGATGAGCCAAGAGACGGGGGCATCGTTCGAACAGTGCAAGAAGGACCGCGAGAACCTCAACAAGCTGGTCGCCGGCTACACCTCCGACATGAAAGCCCAGAAGGGCCAGATCAACGCGATGGAAGCCGCGCTCGCCGAAGCCGCCGCACGTGAGGCCCGCGCACAGAAGCGTCTCGCCGAGTACAACTCGATGTTGAGGCAGCTCAAGTCGATGATCGACGCCGGCAAGCTCAAGGTGCGCATCGTCCGCAACAAGATGGTCATCGAGCTCCCCGAAGCCGTTCTCTTTCCGAGCGGCCAAGCCAAGCTCAAGAAAGACGGCGTCAAGATCCTCGCCGAGGTCGGCCCCGTGCTCGCAAGCCTGAAGGGTCGTAGCTTCCAGGTCGGCGGCCATACCGACAACGTTCCGATCAGGACCGCACGCTTTCCCTCGAACTGGGAGCTCTCGGGCGCACGCGCCATCGATGTGACCAAGCTCCTGACCGAGTACGGCGTCCCAGCCGGTCGGATCTCGGGAGCTGCCTACGCGGACACCCAACCGGTCGCGTCCAACGACACCAAAGAAGGTCGCGCACAAAACCGCCGCATCGAAATCGCCCTCGTCCCGAACCTAGACGAGCTCCCCGACCTCTCCTCGATCGGCCAGTAAAGGGGGACAGTCCCCTTTCCCAGGGATTAATACGGAGCAAATGTGCCGGCGTGCCTCGAGCACCCGGCACGTTTGCGTTTGTACAGGAGCGCTGTGTAGTCGATCGCACACTGGCGTTCAGGAAACCTTTGCATTTGTATTTCCTCGTATTTTCAGCCGTCCTAGGCCTTGGCAGGGCGATCCGCGTCGTGGCAAAACCGCAACTATGCCTCGATCAATGCTTCTAATCGCGGGTGCTTTCGCGCTCGCCCTCACCGCCTCCTGTAATAGCGACGGTGTCGAAGGATCCCCCAAGGCACTCGTCGCGTCTTGCGTGGACGATGCCGGGGAGCTCGAACCGGAAGACTGGGTGTGCCCCGATGACTTCACCGTCGAATGCGAAGATGGCGGAGGGAATCCGGACACCATTTACCTCGAGCCAGCGGGCGACGTCTCGGAAAGCGCGTGCGACGAAATCGAGCTGACTCTCAACGGCGACGGGCCCTTCGCCGTTGGTGAGCATGACGTGGTCGTTACCGCCCGGGCCTCGGTCGAAGGCGGAGAGCCGGCAGTCTTCGAGTGTGAAGCCAAGCTGACCGTGGTGGATACCGAGCCACCCACGGCCGAAACCCACGAACCCGAGCTCTGGCCCCCCAATCACAAATTCAAGACGATCTCGGCGGACGACTGCGCCGACATCAGCGATGCCTGCGAAGAGAACGTCGAGGTCACCTTCCTGACGGCGTCGAGCGACGAGCCGGTCAACGACATGGGTGATGGCAACACCGAGCCCGACATCGTGTTTGGTTGCGACGGTGTGAAGTTACGAGCCGAGCGCCAAGGCGGCGGGAACGGCCGAGTCTACAGGCTCGCCTGGCGCGCTTCGGACGAAGCCGGAAACGAAACCGACGGCGAATGCGTCGTCACGGTTCCGCACGACCAGAGCGGCGACATGGCGATCGACGACGGAGCGGCATACACGATGATGGCCCCCGGCGACCTCGACTGCGACGACGACGACTGACACCGGTCACAAAGGGGACTGTCCCCTTTAATTGGCGCTGCTGGCTGCGGCCTCGACCTCGGCCAAGAGGCTCTTGCTGTAGATTCGGCCGATGAGGCGCTGGCGGGTTTCCTTGGCGGCCTTTTCCCACTCGGCGCGGTAGGGGCCGGTGTCAATGACCTCGACCCCGCGGCGCACCATCGCCTGGTAGGCCTCGGCGTCGTCCTTGCGGACGAGTTTGTCGAGCGCGAGGGCGGCTCGCTTGGCCGTGCTCCGGAGAATCTCTTGATCCCCGGCGGACAGCTCGTCGAACTTCTCTTTTTTGACGATCGACGCGCCTACGATGATGCCGAAGCTGTCTTTCGACATGTACTTGAGCTTCGTAAACCACTGGAGCGCCACAGCCCCGATCGCCGAGGCGGGGACGACGTCGACCATGTTGGTCTGAAGTCCGGGGTAGACTTCGCCGATGCCGAGCCGAACGGGATTTGCGCCGACGACCTTCAAGAACTCGTTGAAGATCGGGTCATCCTTCCAGGCCCACGGTCGATGCGCCTTCAAGTCTTCGGGCCGGCGGATGGGGACGGTCGACATGATCCGCCCCTTGCCCGCGTCGGACCAGGCCAACAACACGAACCCCGCCTCCATGAACATCTCGTCGAACCGCGTGTTCATCTTCTCGCGCACGCGTCCGAGCTCTTCGTAGTTCTCGATCACCCCAGGCGCCGCGAGCACCCGGATCTGCGGCACGACGATCCCGAGCCCCACGGTGGTCATTCCCGCCGAATCGATCTGCCCTGCCCGCATCTTGCGGATGACGTCGCGCTCATCGCCCTGACTGCCACCCGAGTAGACACGGAACTCCACCCGCCCTTCGGTTTCTTTCTTGAGAGACCTCCCCCAGGCTTTGAGGATCTTGCCAAAGGCAGACTGCGCAGGCGCCAGAGTCGCATAGCGAATCACGGTCTTTTCGTCGGCGCCGACCTTTTGCACGAACGACCCAGCCACACAGAAGCAAGCAATCGCCAAGATCCAAGGAAACCAAGCTTTCATCGTTTTGTTCACCTTCTACTCCAACAGCTCGTCCCGTAGCCTCTCGAGCTCCTCGAGTCGGCACCCCAACCCGTCGATCAAGAACGACTCCACATCTCCGTGAAGCGCTCGGATCTCCGTGTGGGCCGCTTCGAGGCTCGCGGCTTTGACGTACAACAGCCCCTCGATGTTCGAAAGCTCGACTTCCTCGCCGTTCTTGCTGCTCGCAAAGTCGCGGATCATCGCGAGGAGCTTGTCGTTTTCCTCTCGTCGGAAGTGGTTCGACAAGAGGTAGTCTTCCACCACCGTCTCCCACGGTACGCCAAGGGCCGAGAGAACCATCGCCGCCCCGAAGCCGGCGCGGTCCTTCCCTTGCGTGCAGTGGAACACGAGCGGCCGGTTCGCTCGGTCGATCAGCGTACGCAGCAGGCCGCCGTACTGCGCGCCGAAGTTCCGAACCAACGCGCGATTGACCCGCTCCAACAAGTCGGGCGGCAACCGTGAGAAGTCGCCCTCGAGGAACATCGGAATCAACTTGGAGAACACTTCGCTCGACGCGATCGGCAAAGGCACGACTCGCGCTCCGGGCGGCGTCCGGCTTTCACCACGCGCGGAGACCTCTTGCGGCGATCGAAGGTCGACGACGGTCTTGATGCCGAGCTCACCGAGCGTGTCGATGTCGCTCGCGGACAGCTGACTGAGCTCGCCCGACCGATACACCGCGCCCCATTTCACTCGCCGTCCATCTTTGCTTGGATACCCGCCGAGATCCCGAAAGTTCGGCTGCCCGGAGAGGAGGATGTGGCGATTCATGGAACGACGGTATGGCCCCTTCGCCCCGCACGCGCCATCGGACGCGGGTTACGCGACCTGTTCAGGGGCCGGGGGTGTGATCGTGTCACGATTCCCCTGAAAGTACGTGGAGCTCGCGGTGCCGTTGCAGCGCGCCGTCTCCCAGAGGCACATCGCGGCATAGGCTCGCCAAGGCCTCCACCGTTCGGCGAGCGCCTCCAGCTCGTGGGCAGCAAGCGCACCGCCGTTCAAAGACGCTACGGTGCGGAGCCGCCGGTCGTTTGCGGGAAATGCATCGGGCTCGCGGTAGACGCGCATGGCGATGTAGTCCGCCGTGGTCGTGCCAACTCCGGGAATCGCGCGAAGCCCACAAAGGGCCTCATCCAACGAAGGCGAGCCATCGAGCCGAAGCACGCCTTCATGGACGGCCTTCGCCAGCGCTTGAATCGACTTGCTACGTCGCTTCGGAACGCCCACCGCTTCGAGGTGCGCGGTGCTCAACGCGTACGGAGTCGGAAAGACATGCGTCAGCCCGTCCAGCGACGTGTCGATCGCTTGGCCGTACTTTTCGGTGATCCGCTTGCCGAGCTCGGCAAGCTCCTCGGCGCCTACGTGCTGACCGAGCAGCGTCATGACAGCGGTCTCGAAATGATCGAAAGCACCTAGCACCCGAAGCCCCGGCGCCGTCCGCAGACACGGTGCGAGCAGTGGGTCGCCTGCCAAGTGCTCCTTGATGACCGCAACATCGGCTTCGACGTCGAAGAGGCGGCGCACCCCCGACACCACGTCGAGCAGATACGAGCTCAGCGAATGGCTCACCCGCACGCGGAGCACCGAACCCGCCTCGTCGAAGGAGACGCAGACCTCGCCAACGGCTCGTTTGAATCGAGCGGTGCGATGGTACCGCCCCTCAGCCACCTTCTCGACGCCGGGAGTCGCCGACGCTTCGAGCGAACTGAGCAGCGCGTCCCACGCGAACGGGCGGCGCACCGTGATCTCGAGCTCTAGGCCCACTGCACCGTGCACAGACCCCTTTCGAAGGGCGGTCGGGGGGCACCCGTACACCTCGTTCATCACCGCGTTGAACCGGCGAATGCTTCCAAACCCAGCTGCTTCGGCGATGTGGGTCATCGAAAGGCTCGTGGTTTCGATCAACCGACGTGCAAAGTCGGCGCGTCGCATCCGAGCCACTTGAATCGGCGATGTGCCGAGGTGCTTGCGGAACAAACGTCGCAGTTGCCGCGCACCGACTCCCAGTCGTTCGCAAAGGGCATCGATGTTCGTGCGGTCGAGCACGCCATCTTCGATCAATCGAAGCGCACGCGACACCGTCGCCGACGTGCCGTTCCACGCGGGTGTGCCGGGCATCGCGTCGGGTCGACACTTTCGACACGCACGAAAACCCGCCGCCTCTGCTTCAGCAGGCGTATCGAAAAAAACGACGTTCTCGGCAGCGGGCTTTTTCGTGCAGCAGCTCGGCTTACAATAGATACTGGTCGTGTTGACGCCTGCGACGAAGCGTCCGTCGAACCGAGCATCTTTTCCAAGAAACGCCTGGTGATATTCAGGCGCGACAACGGGCATAACGGGGAACGATGACAATAGACCGTTTTCGGCGACCTTGTCAGCAGCTTTCGGACCCGGTTCGAAAAGTTCGTAGACAAATGTGGGTGCGAGTATGTGAGGTGGCGCACAAGTGGAGCAGCTATCAGTCGTTAGACTCAACCTTTGGTGTGCACACACTCAGTGAGGCGTCGTCACCCAACCGCAAGCCAGCGCGTCATCCGATGCGCTTGGTTACGTTCGCCTCCGGCGCCTGAGCACCGCGAGACCAACCGTAGCCAAGAGGACAAAGGCGGCCAGATTCCCGCGATCCGAGGCCCCGCCGACGCGACTTAGTGAGCATGACGACACGGGCACTCTGTCCGGGGCGGCATCGTTGGCATCCAAGAAAGCATCACGATCGCGATTGATGCCCATGCGCGTACCGGACCCAGGGGGGACACAGGTGAACGTCAACGACTGCCCTGGCACGTCGGCCACGGCAAGCAAGGCGCTCTTGGACCAGGGAGGGTCTCCGCTGTCGTCGCTGGTGAACGTGTCGCTGCCTTCGTACAGCCACCCGCGGTACTGGCCATTCAGCACGCCTTTCACGATCAGGTCGCACTCTTTTACGTCGCCGAATGTGGGGCTCGTGTAGTAAGTGGCGTCCGCACGGGCGATGAGAAGGTCGATGCGGTCGAGGATGTCAGTACCACTATTGGACGTCAACGTCGCTTGCTGGCCCACAATGGGGGCAAGATCGCTGTCGAACTCGATGATGAAGGCCTCGAGGTCGCTCTGTTGATTGTCGTTCAGGCTGAAGACCCCAGCACCGACGAAGTTGAACGCGGTCGAGACGCTCCCATCGTGCAGGAAGCCCGTCGCGCGGACCTGGTCCCCCATGAACGAACCGTCGGCATTGGGGAAGAAGTCGGTTGGCGCCTCGCCAAACATGCCGACCTTCTGGTAGGCGTTTCGAAGGTGCGGAACTTTGAATTCCATCGCCTCAGCTTCGAAAGTCGACCCGCCAGAGGTACCGAAGAAGCCCTGCGCGCGGTCGAGCGCATGGCAACCATTGCAATTGGCCACCGTGTCCGAAATCGGACCGTTGTAGAGGGATTCGCCGGCAGCAGCCGGCGGACTTAGAGAATTGTCCAAGGGACGGATCGGGTTCGGCGGATAGGTAAGCGCCAAGGCGAAATCGGCGAACTGCTGCATCTCGGTCGGGTCCAGTTCGCCCTCGTCGCGTCCGATCAATCCGGGGAATGCGACGTTGAACGCCAAGAACGCCGCGTTCGAGTCGAGGGGGTCGCCACCGGTAGCCCCGCCGGTGCGGTCGCCGCGCCAGTGCATCGGCCCTGCGTTTACCATCCCACGTAGGCTCTGCGTCGTCATCGGTCCTTTGAGCGGGTCAAACGGCTGGAGCGGGGGCAACAGCGCGATGAAAGGAAACTCGTCGGCCGGCGGCGTGGGGTTTGGATTGGCAAACGGAACTCCGTCTGGATCGCCGAGGTCCCAGGAAAGGTCGTCCATGTCGCCGAATATGTGACAACTGCTGCACGATGCCTCGCCATTGCTGGAGGTCAGCTGCGTGTCGTAAAGGAACTTCCGCCCACTTTTCAACGCTAGTTGCTCGGGGTTGTGAAGGCCCGCCGCGTAGGTCACCGCCTTCGTACTGATGTCGATCCTGTACAGACTGCTGGTCCCTCGGCTTATCACCCAGACAAGCCCGCGCGCTTCGTCCAACACAAGTCCGCTCGGGCGTGGGATTGGAACCAGGTTTGCCGCGTCGGGCACGAAAGTGTCGGCCTCGAGTTGCGAAGTGTCGTAAATCGCGACCGCGTTCGATCCAAAGCCCGCCACGTAAAGGGTTGCGCCGTCGCTGCTGACCGCCATTTGAAGGGGCGTCCCAACACTTTTCTCTTTCACGCCGGCAGGAACCGGGCTGACTTCATATGGAATGTGTTTGTTGAGATGGCGCGGCAACACGTTACCCCCACTATCGATCACTGTAATGCGCGCTTGGTGCAGGTTGCCGCGGACGGACGGCGGATCGCCGGAGGGCTTAGGGCCAAGGTCGTTGACCCAATCGCCGAACCCCTCGAACCGAACGCGGTTGTTGGCCTCCGTGTTGGTCACATAGAGGTTTCCGTTCACCGGGTTCACGATCATGTTGAAAAGGACGGTGCCCACACCCGAAAACGAATCGGTTTCGACCGGCGTCGGAGCATTGGCGTCGATCTCAAAGACGTCGAGGTCGGGGAGCGAAAAGCGCACCGCAGGGTTCCAGTTGTTGCCCAGCTCGTCTTCCCAGTTTCCGCTGACATCGTTAAATCCAACGATGATGCCCGACTCCCGACTGGTGATCCCCTGGAAGTTCGTCTCGGGGAACGGACGCCCTGCGGGGTAGGTCGTCCCCTGAACGTTGCAAGGCCCCGAGCCATTGCAGACCAGCCCTTCGCTGATCGGAACGGTGCGGTTCCCCGAACGAAAGACCGCCGCATACACCGTCGAGCCGTCGGGGGAAGCGGCCAAAGCCCGGGGCCTGTCGCCGAACAGCTGCACGACTGCGAGCGGAGTGCCTGTCAGCGAGGTCCCGAGATTGTTTGCGTCGAACACCCACACGTCCGCGCGGCCGATTCCCGGCACGTCGTAGTCCCCGTCAGGCCAGGGCGTATTCTGGCCGCGATGAGCAGTGGCAATGAAGGCACGGTCGCCCCCGGGCCCGGCAAACACGATGCCGCGCGGCTCATCACCCACCAACAAGGTTCGAACGACGCGCGGTGGCACCGAGGCCAAGTCGACGATGCTGATGCTGTCGGAAACGTGATTGACGACCCAGACTTCATCGTTGTTGCGCGCCGCAACCGCGACTGGCTCGAGGCCCACCGGCACTGACGCTTCCTTTACAGCCAATCCGCTCGAAACATCGAATATCTCCAAATAACCATCCGGGGTGTTCACCACGAAGAGCCGATTGCCATCGGGCGACATGGCGATGGGACGCACCGGGCCGGACTCGAACAACGTGTAGTCGGGCTGTGCCTCAGCCCCTGGCGAGAGCACGCCTGAAAACGCAACGATGAAGGCGACCACAAAAGAGACTTGAAAACGCATAAGCACTCCTGCGCCCGGCTGTGCATTCGGGCTACTGAGTTCAGCGGGTGCGTCAATATTGCGCTGGATCGCGGATGGATGCCAGTCGGAAACCGGAGACGGCTCTTCACCCATCGATTCGGCGCCCGCGTCGCCACTCTCGGTTTGAAAATCATCGCAGCTAGGCTACTGTGCCAGGCTCCCCCGCCCGGAGGTCTTTGCAATGATTCTTAATGATGTGCGACACGGTCTTCTCTTCCTCGCTCTGGTCACGATGCAAGCTGGATGTGGAGGAGGCGACTCCCAACGTTCCCCAGATAACGTGATCAACGTCGGCTTTGACGGGGGGACAATTGGGTGCATCCAGCCCCGTTTCCCTCCGGAGCAGCCCGATCTGTCGGTCCTTAACCCCCCCATATTCTTGCTCACCACCACCACCGCGCAACAATCGACGGCCGGGCAGGCCCAGGTAGAGCCGGGAGATCCGATCGACGCGGAAGTCACGGTCAATGGTGCGACGCGGCGCGTGATGGTCGAGCTCGCCAATGCATGGTCTGAAGCCGATTACATTTACACCGATGAAGTGGAAACCTCTGGCAACGAGAGCGTCTCGCTGCTCCTCTTCAGCGATGCGAACGTTCGCGGCCGATACTACATGAGGCTCACCTTGTGTGGGTTCGACTGCGACGAGCGCGCGGTCGTGTTCGACATCCGCCCATGCTCTGACGACCCCGACGTGAATGAGCCGTGCGGAATCAACGCGCCCTACGAACGAACCCTCCTCGAAAACGGCGAAATCGTGCGGGTCGACGACACCTGCGTCGATCTAAGGGCGCAGCCGGGCGTCGGCTCAGGGACGGTCGTGATTCAGTAAGTTTTTCGCGCCGTTCTGGGTCGGAGGTCCGGTTTCGGCACGCGATCGGCAGTTTTCGGACGTCTAGGTACAGCCGGCGACAGTTGCAAACCGATGTCATGCGCTTCGACTTCGATTCGATGTGCCCGTGGGGACGCCGTCTGTGACCTCCTCACGCAAAACCGGAACCCGGATCGCCGCGCTCACCGACATGCGAAGCTGCCGCATGTCCCAGGGATTTGCAGGCTAAGCTCGCGCCGCCCGACCGGACTTGTAAGCCAGCTCTCAGTGTGGGTCTTCTAGCACAATTGTGCACCACCTAACACATCGCGGGCGCGAAGCCGCACTTGCGTTTGAAAGACTTCTTGAAGGTGTTGACTTTGCGAATCGTGCTGAGATAGCCCCTGTTGCGTGAACCCGTTCATGGAACGCGGCGCTTGCCGCAGTGACCTACCCAACTCAAGGAGCGTAACGAATGACTAAGACACGATTTACCCCATGGGTCGTGCTTGCATGTATCGGAACCCTGGCCGGCTGTACGAGCGGCGAGGGTGGTCCTGCAGGCAACACCGAACTGAACGTCGTCATACCGACTGGCGGCGGGTCTACGGCCCCGGCTGCGTTCGACATTCAGGTGGTGGAATACACCATCAACTGCGACGCAACTCCCCCCACAGCCGCAGACTT
>JAOTVB010000003.1 GCA_029863605.1 Myxococcales bacterium
TTTTTTATGCGGACAACCATGCGATCAAGAACGTCGACCTCGACATCCTCGACCGTAGTGTCACTTCGTTGATTGGCCCCTCGGGGTGCGGCAAGAGCACGTACTTGAGGGCACTCAACCGGATGAACGATACGATCTACGGCTGCCGCGTCGAAGGGCGTATCCTCCTCGACGGCGAAGACATCTACGGCTCCGGGGTCGACCCGGTCGAGGTCCGACGGAGGGTCGGCATGGTCTTCCAGAAGTCGAACCCTTTTCCGAAATCGGTCTTCGACAATGTCGCATTCGGACTGCAGATCGGCGGCGAGAAAGACAAGGACTTGATCGCCGAGCGCGTGGAGGAGTCCCTCAAGGGAGCCGCGTTATGGGACGAGGTCAAGGACCGCCTGCAAGCATCAGCATTGGGGCTCTCCGGCGGCCAGCAGCAGCGATTGTGCATCGCCCGGTGCCTGGCGGTGTGGCCCGAGGTGATCTTGATGGACGAGCCTGCCTCTGCGCTCGACCCGATCGCGACCGCGAAAATCGAAGAGCTCATCCGCGAGCTTCGCGAGCAGTACACGATCGTCATCGTGACCCATTCCATGCAGCAGGCCGCGCGCGTCAGCGACTATACGGCGTTTTTCTACATGGGAGAGCTCATCGAATACGGCGCGACCGACCGGATGTTCACACGGCCTGCGAGAAAGCGCACCGAGGAGTATATTTCAGGTAGGTTTGGATGATATCTCGCCCTAGTCGACCGATGCGAACGCACACCCATCAAGAATTTGAAGCGGAACTCCGGACTCTGAAAGATCGCCTCTTGGCGATGGGCGGTCGATGCGAGCAAATGATCAGCACCGCGGTCAGTGCGTTTGAAGACCGCGACGAGGCGCTCGCCAATGAAGTCTTGGAGGCCGACCGCGAGATGAATGAGGACGAGCGCGCCGTCGACGACCTGGCGGTTCGGATCCTCGCCTTGCGCCAGCCGGTGGGTCGTGACCTTCGGTTTGCCGTGGCTGCTGTGAAGGCGTCGACCGACTTGGAGCGAATCGGCGACGAAGCCGTCAACATCGCGGAACGCGCGATCGAGATGACTCCGGCGGATCGACTGAGCCCGCCGGGCGCTAGGTTGCCGGAGATGGCTCAGCGGGCAGGCGCAATGCTGCGAGATGCACTGAACGCTCTCGTCGAAGAAGACCCGAAGAAGGCCCGGCGCGTTTTCGCCCAAGACGATGCAGTGGACGAGATCTACAGCGAGGTCCTCACGATGTGCCTCGACTACATGAAAGACCCTTCGCACATTGCCGATGGAATACGCATTTGCAATTGCGCTAAGTACGTGGAGCGCATCGCCGATCACGCGACGAATATCGCGGAGATGGTGATCTTCCTCGTCGAAGGTGTCGACGTGCGTCACGGCCACGGTGACTCAGAGGCTCAGGGATAGCCGACCGGAGGGAACTCCGAGCCAGGCGGAGGGCAGTCGAACAGGGTGGCCTCGACCAGGGTCGTGAGCCCGTTGTCGATGTCGAGCTCCGGCTCTCCGAGGAGCACGTGGGTCGCGCCTTTTTCAGCCGCTCGTTTCTTTGCCTCAGCAATTGCCGAGTCTGCTCCCCCACCTTCACCCTGGATCACGCCGATCTCTTTACAGCGAGGCGCCCGACTCACCAAGATGACGTCACTCGCCGGCTCGGGAGGACGAGCGAGTACGCAGGCGGAAAGGCAGAAACAAACGACTCCAAGGATGCGCACGCTAGAGCGACGCCTGAAGCTGGATCCGTAGGACGGTAGATCCTTCCGTGAAATTCTCCTCGTCCCAGATCTGAGAGACATCGGCCTGAATCTTCATCGGATGTCGGAAGAAATAGTAGCTCAGCGCGAAGGTAGCCCCATAGCCGTTCGGAAGGCTGGTGTCAGAGGTGATCTTCCGGATGATCGACCCCCGTCCTGAGAACTCGAAACGCGTGTTCGGTATCAGATAGCCCGCCTGAAGCATCCAGCCGAGCCCGTTTCTCGGCGCGACGATTGGGATGGGATTCCCGTCCGGGTCGATGGTGTTGGGACCAACATTGCGGGTGCCCGATCGAAGCGCAAACTCGGTGAGTGCCGAGAAGCCGCGAGCCTTGAACATCACGTCGGCGTACGCAAAGTTGTAGTTGGCCGTGCCTTCATCGGGAAACGGAGCCCCGATCATGCCCCGATCCCTGTCGGCGTTCTGAAAGAAAGCGTACCCCGCTGCAATGCTGATGCGTGGCCCCGTTCGCTCGAAGTCGACCTCGGTGTAGTCCTGAAAAATCCCGAGTGGCAGATACTCGATGCGAATCAAGTAAACCATGCCGAAGTCGCTGAACTCGAATCTGTTGAGGCCGTTGCCTGACGAGATGCCGATCACATATCGCATCTTGTTCTTCTCGAGGAAATCGTTCGAGCGAATGTCGATGCTCATGTCCCGGTCGAGTGTGAACTCCGCGTTGACGCGCGAGCGGTCGACCATCTGCAGGTTGCCTGAAGAGATCACCCGCTGACGGTTCGACGAGATCTTGTACTGCCCCACTCGAACCGAAACGTTCTTGTTTTGGGTGAAATCGAGGTAGTAGTCGAGCACGACGTTGTCGCTTCTCAGCGGGTCGACCTCGAGCTTGTACTTGTTGTTCTTACCAAAGGCGTGTCCCTGGAAGATGAAGCGTGCGCGGCGGATCCTGAAATCTTGGCGGAGCTCGTCGTCTTCATCCAATGCGAGCGGTCCGACGTCTCCGTCCGCGAGGGTGTAGAGAAACTGGACACGCACTCGGATCCGCAGCTGAAAGTCATCGTCCGCGCTATTGATCTCGACACCCTTGCCGGGCTTGAACGAGATGTCCCCACGATCGACGGGGTGGCCGGCCATCATCTCGTCTTCGCCCTCGGGGCGAAGCTGTTCGCCCGGGACTCTCGACTCGACCTCTGCTTCTTGATCCGTCTCTTGCGACGGGTCGGATTCAGACGCAGTAGGCTCGGGCGGTGGGACCTCGATGACTTCGGTTCCTCCTGAGGGCTCGCCCTCGAGGGCCTCTTGCTGCTCTTCGGGGCCATCCTCTACCGGAGCGGTGGCCTCTTCTTGGGCGAAGGCTGGAGACGCCCACACGAGGAAGGTCAGCGCAACCAACGCGTAGCGATTGAGATGAGCCTGTATCATTGGACAGATTGGTACGCGTCAAATGTGTCAGCCCTGTGACACCTGAGTGTCGCTCTTGGGGCTATCCGGCAGACGCAAGCCAAGGCGGAATCGGGTCCAGCCTTCCCGGCTATCAACCGTGATCTCGCCCCCTAGCTTCGCGACTAAGTGCTTCACGATCGAGAGCCCAAGCCCCGTCCCGCCAAGCTCGCGCGAGCGGCCGGCGTCCGCCCGATAGAATCGCTCGAAGATCCGCGGAAGATGCTTCGCTGGGATGCCGGGGCCCGTATTGGCGACTTCGATGACCGCCCCGTTCGCCTCTTCCACGATTGAAATGTGCATCTCCCCGCCATGCGGGGTGTACTTGATCGCATTGTCGACGAGATTGACGAGGACCTGCTCGAGCGCCCGCTCCTCGGCAAGGACCCTGGGCGCTTTTTCGAAGCCGGAGCACACCATGCGCAGGTCTTTGGCACGAGCTTGGGCCTCGAGCCCGCGCATCACTTCGCCCAGAAGCGCTTCGGGCGCTACCGGACCAAGCTCGAGCTTCAGGTCCTCCCCCTCGAAGCGGCTCAAGTCGGCCAGATCGTCCACGAGAGCCTGCAAGCGTTCGGTGTGTCGCAAAATGATATCGAGGAATTCGCGAGCAGCTTTGGGGTCGTCGAGCGCACTCTGTCGAAGCGTCTCGGCAAACCCTCGGATCGCGGTCAGGGGTGTGCGGAGCTCGTGGCCCGCATTGGCCACGAAGTCGCGGCGTACGCGATCGGCCACCCGTTCGGCTGTCACGTCACTCAGCACGCTGACGACTCCACGGTGATTCTTCAAGGGCGCCACCGAAGCGCGAAGAGAGAGCGTCTTCCTGCCATCAAGGCCGTCGAGATCTATTTCGAGCACGCTGGAAGTCCCCCGCTGAGCGGCCTCGATCGCGACGTGAAAATCGGGGTGTCGGATCGCCTCGACGGCTGTCCTCCCCTCGACATCGAGACCCACCCAACGCTCCAAGACTTCGTTGCAGAGGGTGATCCGCCCCGCCGAATCCGTCACGAGCACCGCCTCGGACATCGCGTCGAGAATCGTCCCGAGGCGTTCTTTCCTCGAGTGCTTCTTCTTTTCCCCCAACGAAAGCCGCTCCGCCAAGGCGTCGAGCGACCTGCCGAGATGGCCAAGCGGCCCGGGGCGTCGCATGCGAACGCGAGCACCGAAATCGCCGTCGACCATCGCATCGAGAACGCCCTGAAGCCGTTGGATGTCACGCATGTCTCGACGTGATACGAGCCAGCCGGCCACCGCTCCGAACACGACCCCTGTCGCGACGATCACCCACGGGCGCGTACCCGGAGCCGTCGCCTGCCAATAGGCGTAGAGCCCGACCACGATGAGCGCGACAACGGCGCCAAACACGGTGTAACGTCGAATCACGGTCGGAGGATACGCGCGACGGCGCCGCGGTACCAACTAGGACTTCAGCGCGCGGTAGCCGACTCCGCGGACCGTCTCGATCTGATCAGCGCCAGCCCCGAGCTTTTCCCGCAGCCTTTTCACGTGCGTATCGACCGTTCGCGTCTCCACGTTGGGCGCGTACCCCCAAACGCGTTCGAGGAGCGCGTCTCTCGACTGGACTCTCCCTGCACGAGTAGCGAGGTCGAGGAGCAGCCGGAATTCGAGCGCCGTGAGCAGGACCTCTTCGCCGAGCACCTCCACTCGATGGGCCGGTACGTCGATCAGCAATGCGCCTAGCGTGATCACCTGTGGGCCTTCCACGTCGGCACTCGGAATTGTCCGTCGTAAGATCGCCTCCACTCTCAGAACGAGCTCCCTCGGGCTGAAAGGCTTCGTCACGTAGTCATCTGCGCCAACCTCGAACCCGACCACACGATCCACCTCGTCTGTTTTCGCGGTGAGCATGATCACCGGTAGGCGCACCGTGTCGCGCTTTCGGCGCAGTCGTCGGCAGACCTCGATGCCCGAAATATCGGGCAGCATGACATCGAGCACGACGAGGTCCGGTGGGCCGCGCTGGATCTCCGCAAGCGCGGTGCTGCCGTCGGGCGCTATGGTGACCTCGTGGCCTTCGCCGCGAAGGTTGAAGGCAACGAGATCGGCCAAGTCGGCTTCGTCCTCGACTACTAAGATTCGCGAGCCCATGTTCTTGTCCGAGAAGCGTGTTCAGCTGCTCTGACGCCCTTGTGACCGACGCGTTTCAACCGAGCAACCCCGAGTCTACACAGCGGGCCGGCGACCTCAACGCGGATTTTGGGCAAAATTCAAGGGATCGGGACCTCCCTACTTAGTGTTTGAGCCTGACTTCGAGGGGTGAAAGGCTTCCCTCCGAGGTGCCATGAGAATACCACTTGCCAACCTGCTCGCGCGCAATCCCCTGCCCAAAGTCGGCGAGCTGATGAACGAGGTCATCAAGACGAGCGAACGAATTCCGGAGCTGATCGCGCTACTCGAAAAGGGAGATCAGCAAGGGGTCGAGCGGGTCGCAAAGGAGATCAGCGCGCTCGAAGGAAAGGCCGATGACGCAAAGAACGCCGCACGATCGAAGATGCCCGTTCGCCTCCTCATGCCCGTCGACCGGCGCGATGTCCTGAAGCTCATTAGCCAGATCGACGCGATCGCAGATTGTGCGGAGGACGTGGGGGTGCTGCTGACGATCCGTCCCCTCACCGTACCGAACGACATGAAGACCGTGCTGGACCTTTTCGTCGAGCGTGTCTTAGGGACGGTCAAAGAGGCCGCGAAGCTCATCGACCTGATCGACGACTTGGTCGAATCAGGGTTTTCAGGACCTCCTGCAGAGCGGGTGCTCGAGCAAGCCGCAATTCTCGGACGAGCCGAGCACGAGGCGGACAAGATCCAAGACCAGTGCGCAAAGGTTCTCTTCAAAGAGGAAGCAGATCTGCCGCCGGTCGCCGTATTCATGTGGAGCAAAGTGCTGAACAAGATTGGCGACATGGCGAATCATGCAGAGAACGTTGGGGATCAGTTCCGGCTCTTCGTCGCCGGCTAGGGCCGCTTTCGCATGGAACCGATGACGATCGTCCTTGCCCTCGCGGCAATCGCCGGGCTCTACATGGCCTGGAACATCGGGGCCAATGACGTCGCGAACGCCATGGGAACCTCGGTGGGCTCCGGCGCGCTCACGCTCAGGGGGGCGATCATCGTCGCCGCGGTGTTCGAGTTTGGCGGCGCCATGTTGGTGGGAGGGACGGTTACGGACACCATCCGCAAGGGCATCGTCGACGTCGCTGCGTTCGGGAGCGATCCGATGGTGATCGCGGTTGGGATGACGTGCTGTCTTCTAGCAGCGGCCCTTTGGCTCAACATCGCCACCTATTCGGGATGGCCTGTCTCGACGACACACAGCATCGTCGGCTCCGTCGTCGGCTTCGGACTGATCGCAGGTGGGTTCGACGCCGTCAATTGGGGGGTGATGGCGAAGATCGTAGCAAGTTGGGTGGTCTCGCCGGTGATGGGGGGATTGCTTGGTTACCTGGGCTTCGTTTTCATCAAGCGCCGGATTCTCAATGTCGATCGACCGCTGCTCGCGCTTCGTGGTTGGGGCCCGATCATGGTGTTTCCGATCTTCACGATCTTGGCCTTGAGCGTGCTTTTCAAGGGACTAAAGCCGCTGAAGCTCGACCTGAGCCTCGGTCCCGCGCTCGGCATTGCGCTGCTTGCGGGGTTGACCGCCAGCATCATCGCTACCCCACTCCTCCGCCGATTCGCGAAGGCAGCCTCGGAGAGCAAGGACGCGCACACGTACCACGCGGAGCGGGTCTTCCTCGTTTTACAGGTGCTTACCGCCTGCTTCGTAGCGTTCGCCCATGGTAGCAACGACGTGGCCAACGCCGTAGGCCCGATGGCCGCGGTTTTCGGGGCGGCTTCAGGGGAAGTCGCAGCAAAGGTGGCTGTCCCGCACCGGGTTCTCTTGATCGGCGCGGTGGGGATTGTCGTCGGGCTGGCGACGTACGGCTACAAGATCATGGCGACCGTTGGGAGTAAGATCACCGAGCTTACGCCTTCTCGTGGCTTTGCGGCCGAATTCGGGGCGGCAACCACGATCGTGCTTGCAAGCAAGCTAGGCCTCCCGGTGAGCACCACACATACCCTCGTAGGCGCCGTGATCGGGGTCGGTTTCGCGCGGGGCATTGGTGCCATCAATACGAGAGTCGTGAGCGGCATCATCGCGAGCTGGTTCATCACGGTCCCGTTCACCGCGATTCTCGCCGCCGTTCTCTTCATGGCCTCCCGCTTTGCCATCGACTGAGTGGCCGTCGACGCAGGCACGCGCTAAGCACGGGCCATGGCTTTGTCGGTTGGCATCGTCGGCCTTCCCAATGTCGGGAAATCCACGCTTTTCAACGCGCTTTCTGAGAAAGAAGCCGAGGCGGCCAACTACGCGTTTTGTACGATCGACCCGAACGTCGGGGTCGTGCCGGTGCCGGATTCTCGCTTCGACAAGTTGGTCGAGCTCTACGCGCCCAAGAAGGTCGTGCCGGCGACGGTGGAATTCGTGGACATTGCGGGGTTGGTGAAGGGCGCCTCGAAAGGCGAAGGCAAGGGCAATGCCTTCTTGAGCAACATTCGAGAGGCGGACGCGGTCGCGCACGTGGTCCGGTGCTTCGAGGACGAGAATATCGTGCACGTAGACAACAGGGTCGATCCGATCGCGGACATCGAGACGATCGAAACCGAGCTGATCTTGAAAGATCTCGAGACGGTGGAGCGGAGGCTCGACAAGGCCGAGCGCGCCGCCAAGGGCCAAGACGCGTTCGAAAAGAAGGCGGTCGAGTTTTGTACGAGGCTCGAAGCCCGGCTCAACGAGGGAAAGCCCGCAGCCGGCATCCAGACTTCGGACGAGGACGAAGAGCAGATCCTTCGGGACATGTTTCTGCTCACCGACAAGCCGGGTTTTTTTGTAGCCAACGTCAAGGACGAGCAACTCGCGAACGTCGACGATGACCCTCTAGTCGCGCAGGTTCGCAAGCTCGGTGAAGAGCGCGGGATTCCCGTCGTGGTGATCAGCGCAGCGATCGAGTCCGAGATCATGCAGCTCCCCCAAGAGGAGCGCGCGGAATTCGTTGATTCGCTAGGGCTCGACGAGCCAGGCCTTCACAAAGTCATCCGCACCGGGTATGGCGCGCTGGATCTCGTCACGTTTTTCACCGCTGCGGAGCCGGAGGTTCATGCCTGGACCATCGACCGAGGCACCAAGGCGCCCCAAGCTGCCGGCAAGATCCACACCGACTTCGAGCGCGGATTCATTCGCGCAGAGGTCATGAAGTGTGAAGACCTGTTCGAGCTCGGCTCAGAGCAGGCAGTCAAGGCAGCAGGCAAGCTGGCGGTCGAGGGGAAAGACTACGTCGTGCAGGATGGCGACATCGTGCACTTTCGCTTCAACGTTTGACCATTTGGCTATAAGACGTTGACTTCGATGAGCAGATACTCGTTGTTGCCGTGGTTATTCACGTGAAAGAGCATCGGGGTTCCGGCCTCGAAATCTTTGGTCGCGATCCACGTGCCGTTGGTCGGACCGCTCGGCTGAGGGATCAATAGGCGCTCGTCGAAGATCATCTGGTCGCCGAGGGTAAGACTGAGCCGCGCTTCACCATCGAACGGGGCGGTCAGCTGAAAATGAAAGGTCCGGATCTCGATCTCGTCGCCGGTACGGATCGCCCGCAGCGAAGCCTGCTCGAAGGTGATCCAGTCGCAAACTTCGGTATACACCGACAACACCGTGAACGCGTCGAGGCACTCGGCGACGAACGATACCCGGCAAGTGGCAGGGACGTCGACACACTCCTCGGTCTCGAAGTCCGGGCACTCACCCTCAGGTGGAGGACATGTCGCATCGATCGGCGGCGCGCCGAAAAATTCCTCGCCCTTGACGGTCTGTCGCCATTGCGTGTTGTCGACGAGCGGGCCCGGATCGCTACCGGCGCTGCTCCCGCACCCCACGACGAGCCAAACGCCCGCCGCAATCATCAGCCGACCAAACATATCAGTTCTCGTACAAACAGGCGGGATGCGAGTTAGCTTTCGCGGGGAACGCTGACTTGGACCCGCACATCGGGCTTGATCTTCAGCGCGCCAAGAGCGGCGGTGTACGGCTTGATGCCGAAGTCCGGCTGATGGATCGTGACCTGGGTTACCCAGCGGCCCCCCTCGGGACGAACGTCGACCTGGATCGCGCGGGAACGCCCATGCAGCTGTAACTGGCCTTCGATCGAATAACCCTCGCCCTGCGAGACGACTTCCGTCGACTCGAACCGGATCTCCGGATGTTTGCGCGATCGTAAGACGTCCTTCGTGATGTTGTCGTGGATCTTCTTTTTGTCGCCATCGCTCAGAGCTGACGGATCGTCTTCCCCGTCGATCTGCGCACAAACCACTTGGAGGCTGCTCGGATCGAACGTCGCCTGGATCTTTCGCGACTCTTCGTCGACCTCGATCGAGAACCGTTCGACCTGCATCTTGAGGTCGTGGGCGATCCGAGCCAAAAGCCCGTCCTTGAAAGAAAAGACTAAACACTCGGAGTTGTAGGCGTCGTAGCGAGCCATCGCGGGCCATGTAACTCACTCCGCGGCCCTAGGCCAGTTCGTGTTCACCCAGATTCGGGCCCTCACGGTTCCTGAACGAAGTAGGCCCCGAGGAGGATGAACATTTCTTCCTCGGTGGTGACCCCGCCTCCGGTCGGACAGGCGTCGCAGATGCCGCCGTCGCCGCACAGCGAATCGTTGCCGTCGCACGGCATTCCTTGGTTGGGTCCCCCAAAGCACGAGCGCTCTTCGGGCTCGCAGCCGCAAGCGAAAACCTCGAATCCGGCCCCTTGCGCGAAGCCACGAATGGCCGCGACGAAATCGCAGGTCTCCGCATTGGGCTTCGTCGACTCGCGACGAACTTCCTCGGGATTGGTCTCGCCATTGTCCCAGAGCGAGCAGTACTTGAAGGTGCGCTCGCGCAGGTCCGGGCTGTCGTAGACAGGCAGATTTGGCTCGAAGAAGCGCTGGTAGAGGGGGTCGGCGTAATCGCGACTGATGTAGTCCGGGTCGCGATCCTCGGGACGGCAGTCGGGCCCAGGTTCGCACGCGTCGTTCGGTGGATACCAGACGCGGAATTGCTTGCCGTAGCGGTGGGTATGCGAGCTCAACGTCATCAACCGCCCGTGCTGCGGGATCGTGTAGCTCGTGCACACTTCCTTCGAGCTGAACGCCTCGATCGTCCCCATCCCAAAGATGTCGCGCGCATCGAAGATTTGCCGACGCTCGTATACCTGTTCCTCTGGGGTCGCGAACTCGACGTTCATCCACTGTTCAATCGTCGTGTCGAGCTTGGTGGGGTTGAACGCGTGACTGTCCCACACGATGAAGCCCTGGACCGGAATCAGGGCATAGACGTTGGTTGGGTATCGCTCCCTGAACGTGGCTTCCTGCGCCGTGGCAATGTTCTGTCGAACGTCGGCCGTACCAAAAAGGCCCGCCACCGTGCCGAGGTCGTTCGGGCCGTTCCTGTAGCCGATGCACGCGACGGACGTGGTCGGGGCGGTCACACACTGACTGCGATCCCCGCATTCGTCCGACCCCGGCGTGCACGACACGCCATCGCTTTCGCCGCCGTTGCAAACCCAGTTCTTCCACGCATCGTTCGTCGGATCCCACTGGGCCTCCTTGCCCTCGATGGGCACGAAGAACTCGACAATGCTGTGATGGGATTGCGGGTCTTGCGCGAGAAGGATTTCGTTGTACGCGAAGCAATCGCGGTCGGGCCCACCCTGGGCGTCGCCGCAGGGAACCTTGAGCTCATCGGGCACCTGATCGGAGTAGTCGTAATAGCTGACGAAGCAGACTTCGCCCTCACCTTCGGAGGGCACTGGCCAGGCGCCGGAGTAGAACTGCACGCCCTCGTCCGCGGCGGGCGCGGGGAGCGCCTGGATCTTGTTCGGGACGACCTCGCCCGCAAGCGCACAGGAGGCAAACTCCTCGGAGCCCGCGACGATCCCGGTCTCGGGAGCGCCGCCTCGAATCCACGCGCGCAACAACCCGAGGTCGTCGTCGCTCAACACGTCACCACCGACCGGCATCGCACCACCGCCGATACCCTGCGCGGCGAGACTGCTTCCGTCCACTTTGGCTCTCACTTTGAGGTAGAGGAGACTCTGGTCTTCCTCGGCCGGAAAGACCAGCTTGAAGTCTCCCGCGACGCCATCGACATTGATGAGGTTCTGGTAGGCAACGTCCGCGCGGAGATCCAGACCAGACTGGGGCGAGTCCCCATGGCAGCTCGAGGCGGTGCAGCCTCTTGCCTCGAAGATCTGCTCTTGGATTTGAGCAAACGTGCTCTCGGCATCGCATTTCGCGGCTTCGCCGCCGTCGTTGCTGCCGCACCCCGCGACGGCCAATGTGCTGATCGCGACGAACAAGACTCGAACGGGCTTCATGTGGGGCTCCTAGACGTTGAACGGGTAAGTGGAGGGCCAAAGTGTGGGTGATTGAGTTAGGGCGCTGGAGCCTGGACGAAGTAGGACCCCAACGGGATGAACATCTCGTCGACGGTCGTGATCCCTCCCCACACGGGGCAGGCGTCACAAAGGCCGCCGTCCCCGCAGACCGAATCGTCGCCATCGCACGACATGCCTTGGTTCGGGCCGCCAAAGCATGCGCGATCCTTCTCGTCGCAGCCGCAATGCGCGACCGGGGCGGCGCAGGTGGGTGTGTCCGGCTTGGTGGACTCGCGTTTGACCTCGGCGGGATTGTCGGCGCCGTTGTCGTAGACAGCGCAGGCCCTGAAGGTGCGTTCCGGATCCGTTTCCCCGTCGTACTCGAGCGGCGGGTCATAATAGGTGTAGACCGGGTCGTCATAGAGTCGGCTCTCATAGTCGGACGGGCCTTGCGGTACCGCGCATCCCTCAGAGCCTGCGCATGGCTGGTTGGGCGGGAGCCAGATTCGGAAGAGCTCGCCTTTCTGATGCATGTGCGAGCTGAGGGACATCACCCGGCTGTACTGCGGGAGGGTGAAGGTCATGCAGACCTCGCGCTTCGTAAACGGCGCCACGGTCGACATGGCGAAGATCTCTTGAGCCTCGAAGATCTGCCGGCGGAGCCATATGCGGCTTTGTTCCGGGACGAAGCTCAGATTGACCCATTGCTCGATGCTCGTGTCCTTCGTGGTCAGGTTGAAGCCGTGACTGTTCCAAGCGACGAAGCCCTGCAACGGAAGCCGCGAATAGACTCCCTCTTGAGGTTCATCGATGAAGGTCGACTCCTGCGCACCTGAAAGCCCGACCCGTGTCCCGGACACCCCTCCGATCGCGCCCGCGCCAAAATCCGAAAAGTCGCTTGGCGCGTACGGGTACCCAACGCAGGCGACTGACGTCCGAGCCGGCGTGGCGCACGCCGCTCGCGCTCCGCATGCGTCTCGCTCAGTCGGGTCGCAGGATTGGCCATCGGTCGCGCCACCGAGGCATGTCCAAGGACCCCAGTCGCCGCCGTTGGGATCGGAGTCCGGGGTGTACACCGTGATGATGCTGTGGTGAGACTGCCCGTCCTGCGCGAGCTCGTTGCGGCCAAAAGCGAAGCACTTGCGCCCCTCGCCAAACTCGTCGCAGTCGACTTGATATTGAGCTGGAACCAAGTCGCTGAAGTCGTAGTAGGTCGCGTAGCAAACTTCGTCTTCCGCCTCTGCTCCGAGCGCCCAACCACCGGCGTAGAACTGGACACCTTCACCGGGTGCGGGTGCGGGCAAAGGATCGATCTTGTTCGGGTCGGCCTCGAAGTTCCCTTCACAACCGAGGAGGTTGAGCGTGCCTTCGACGATCCCGTCCTCTGGAGCGCCCGCTCGCATCCACAACGACACCGCTTCGATCTTGTCATCGGACAGTTGGGGGAGACCAGACGGCATCGCCTGACCGAGACCCGCGTTCGCAAGCTCTTGCGTCGTCTCGTGAAGCTTTCGGTAGAGAAGGCTGCGCTCTTGGTCGCCAGGGAAGACGCGCTCGATTTCAGAGTTGACGCTGCTAGACACGCGCACGAGCGACCCGTAAGAGGCGCCTGCTCGAAGATCGAGACCGCCACTCGATGCGAAGCTCGCGCCGTGACATGCGTTGGTCGCACAGCCTTCGCCTTCGAAAATCGTCGTTTGGATCGCAGCGAACGTGCTGTCGAAGTTGCAATCGCTCGGTTGGATGCCGCCGTCGGTTGAGCTTTCACCGCACGCACTCGCAACCAGTGCCACCGCGCAGGTGAGCACGAACCGATCCATTCTACGCATAAATCTACCTCTCGCTGATAAGCGTATGGGGCCGAGACACGGGCTTGTCTCGCTAATTGACCCAAATTCAATTAACTATTTTTCACACCCTCGCAAGCCGCGAGGAAAGCCCCGCTTAACCCCAGACCCGCGATGCGCTAAAGAGGACCGCCCATGCCCCTCGAGATCCTCTTTAAGGCCGCCAATTATGCGGTTCTTCCGTTCTGGTTGCTCCTGGTGGCCGCGCCGCGGTGGCGTTGGACACAGCTCTTGGTGCACGGGCCGGTGGTGGTGTTGCTCCTGACCCCCATCTACGCCTACATGCTCTTCGGCTACGGTCCGTCTCCAGAAAACGTAGACATGACGACACTTTACGGTGTGATGAGCGCGTTTACGGCGCCCCACCTCGTCGTCGCTGGCTGGATTCACTATTTGATCTTCGATCTCTTCGTCGGCGCCTGGGAGTCGCGCGACGCACAGCGTTTGAATATCCCGCACCTGCTCGTGATCCCGTGTCTGCTCGCGACGCTCTTGGTCGGCCCGGTGGGGCTTTTGCTCTACTTGATCCTCCGGTTCCTCCTACGCGGCGGCGTGATCCACTACCAGGACACCCTTTCGGCCGAGTCACGGTCTTAAATAGAGAAGGGCCAGCGCCCTTGAGCGCCGGCCCTCTTACCATTGAACTCCCACCGGTGTGGGGGAGTTACGTCGGTGGGCTAACTCGTCCACACCTCCGGTGAGAGTTCGGTTCTACTACTGATGTCCATATGCACATTCCTCCCCCGGCGATGCCGGCGCTCTTGGGTCTCTGGGCACCACGCCCAGACCGCGTAGAGCCTTCTCTGGTGGTTAGACCCACGGATATCGAGGGCCGGTTCACGATAGCGAGTCTCCTTTAGGAGTTCGCACCATTGCGGGGACTCCGCCCAACCGCCACCGGTGGCAAGTCGCATTGCGAAAAGGGAGTCCCTTTTTCGGGCAACGCCACTCACCCTTCAAAGATAGCCGCAACGCTCGATCGCGCCAAGTCCGGAACGGGGCTTAGAGCAAGAATTCGTCGCCGAGCTGGAGAATCTGCAGGTTCCGACCGCGAATCTTGCCGAGCTCACGCAGCACTTGGGCCTCGAACACCGGTTTGATGTGATAGAGGAGGACCGGCAGCTCGTCGCGGTGCGTCAACTTCTCGAGCTCGACCTCGAGTGTTTGTGGAGTGTGATGCCGCGACCGCCGCGCAAGCTCCGCTTCTGCGTTCGGGAACGAAACTTCCATCAAGAGCGCCTGCAGATCATCGATCTCATTGACGTGTCGCCAGAGCTCCTCGGTCGGCCCGGTATCTCCGCTGTACACGATGCTGGTCGCGTTTTGATGAATGATGAACGCGGACGTGTCCACGGTGTGATTGACCATTACGGGGGTCACCTCGAAGCCGTTGATCTCGGTCGGTCGACCGGGTTCGATCTCCACGAAGCGCACAGCCGGCCCATCCTTGGATTGAATTCTCGTGAAATCCGGCCAAATGATATCGTTGAAGAAGTGCTTTTTGAGAGCCTGCACGGTTGCGGGAACGCCGACGATCTCGAGCGTCGCGCTACCCTTTTGACAACGGTTGTCGGCAAGCGTGGCGAGATCTCGAATGTGGTCCATGTGTGGATGACTGATGAGGATCGATTCGATGCGCTCTTGCTCGTCGAGCGACAATGAGCCGGTCACCGCGCCGGCATCGACGGCCAGAGTGTCGCCGACGAGGAAGCTCGAAGTGCGGTGTTTGGGAGTCTCTCCACCATGACAACCGAGAACGCGCAGGTGCATCAGGCGCCCCCGGAGTTGCGGATGAACTCGAGAAACTCGGAAAGGCGTTCTTGGTCCTTCACGAGCACGAAACCACCAGAAACTTCGACCACGCCGACGCGGGTGAGTCGGCGCAAAGCCAAGCGAACTTCGTGCGCTTGCACGCCCAGCTTGAGAGCCAGCTCCTCGTCGGTGATGTCAGGCGCGGACGAACCACCGGCGTGTTGAAGCACGTCTTGAATCTCGAGAATGACGCGCGCGCTCACGTCGTCTTCGAGTAGAACATCGATGAATCGATTTGCTCGCTCGAGTCGTTCGGCGAGATGTCGGACCAGGCGAATCGCGACTTCGCCGGCGCTGAGGATCATCTCTTGGAGTTTCTCTGTCGGAACTTTGAGGAGCTCTGCCTCCTCGACCACCTCGACGGTAGCCGACCGTGGTCTTCCCGTGACGACGGACATTTCACCGAAGAAATCCCCCGGGCCGAGGGTGGTTACCACGCGTTGCCGGCCGTGCGACTCCTTGATGACGCGGACCTTTCCCACGCGGATCACGTACATCGACCCGCCGGGGTCCCCCTGGCTAAAAACCGTCGTGCCCTCCGAAAGGCGAACACCAAATCTGTCAGCCAAAGACTGAACCGCCATCCCCGCTTTATCAATGTAACGCGCTGCGAAGTCGACCGCCAGATCGTTAGGACGTAATCTCACGACCGAGCTTCGATGAGGGTCGACTGGGAGCAAGTCCTCGCTTTTGCGCCTGAAGTGAGCATCGCGTTGGGCGTCTTCGTCGCGTTTCTCGCCTCCGGCCACGTGATCCTCAATAAGATCGACACTCGCGCCGCGACGGCCTGGGTCGGCTTGATCTGGCTCGTGCCGGTCGTGGGCGCGATCCTCTATCTCTTTCTCGGAATCAATCGCATTCAGCGCCGGGCCCAAGAGCTCAGATCGAGCGTGACCCATTACGGTGTGCCGCTCGACGAGGCACCGCGCTCGCCTGCAGACCTCGACCGAGAGCTCGGGAACGAGCGCGCAAGCCTGATCGAGCTCGCCCGCGTGGTGACCAACGTGACGTCGCGCCCGTTGGTCGTGGGCAACTCCGTAGAACGACTGGTCGATGGGGATGAAGCGTATCCAGGGATGTTGCTGGCGATTCAAAGTGCGCGACACTCGATCTCATTCGTGAGCTACATTTTCGAGGCCACGGGAGTGGGCGCAGAGCTCGTCGATGCGCTGGCGGATGCGCGCAACCGGGGGGTTGAGGTTCGCGTACTGATCGACGACGTCGGAGCGCGATATGCGCGGCCCCGCATTCATCGGGTGCTTCGCAAGCGGGGGGTTCGGGTTGCTAGGTTCCTACCCGCACTCCTCCCGCGGAGCATCACGCATTTCAACTTGCGAAACCACCGGAAGATCATGGTGGTGGACGGCCGGATCGGTTTCACGGGTGGGATGAACATCCGGCAGGGTTGCGTTCTTTCATCGCACCCGGGGTACGCGACCAAAGACCTACATTTTCGGGTCGAAGGCCCGGTCGTTAGCCACCTCCAGGAGGTGTTCGCGGAGGATTGGGCGTTCGCTACCGGCGAAGAGCTCGAGGGCGAGCTCTGGTTTCCCAAGCTGGAACCCTCCGGAGAAACCTTGGCCCGTGGAATCGCCGACGGCCCCGATGCCAATATCGACGCCCTGCACTGGGTCTTCCTGGCCGCTGTCGGAGCAGCTCGCCGATCGATTCGTGTGATGACGCCGTATTTCTTGCCCGATCGGGTCTTGCTCAAAGCTCTCCACCTCGCCGCGAAGCGGGGAGTCGAAGTCGATGTGATCGTTCCCGAGACAGGAAACCTACCCGTAGTCCGCTGGGCGATGTGGGGGCACTACCCCCAGGTGTTGAGGGAGGGGCTTCGACTTTGGCTGACGCCGCCCCCGTTCGATCACTCGAAGCTCTTCGTCGTCGATCGCTATTGGTCTTCGATCGGCTCTACCAACTGGGACCCACGGAGTCTCAGGCTCAACTTCGAGTTCAACATCGAATGCTACGACGAGTCTTTCGCCGCTAGCCTCGAAGACCACGTCCATGACCGACTCAAAGGTGCCCGATTGCTCACCGCCGAAGAGCTCGAGGCAAGGAACCCGTTCTTGAAGCTGCGGGACGGCACCGCGAGACTATTCACGCCCTATCTTTGAGCGCAACGAGCCGCGAAAGGTGCTCCGCCGTGGCAGGCGCGGCGGAAGGGGCAACAGAGAGGTGTGCGCGCAAGAGTTGGAGGTCACCCGGCTCGTCGACATCGTACCAAGGGGAGGTGATCGTCACCCGAATGCCGGCATTCGCCTTCTTGGTATCGTCGAGCGTGGACGAAGTAGACCAGCGAACGCCCTCGAAACTCGGTCGAACCCGGTGAGAAGCGCCAATGGCATAGTAGCCGCCGTCGCTGGCGGGACCGAGCACCATGGATGCGTCCGTCAGCGAATCGAAGGCGTCGACGATGAGACCTGCGGGCAGGGTGGGTGCGTCGCTCCCGATGATGACCACCCGTTCGTAGCGGGCCAGCCCCTCTTCGAATGCGGCGTCGAGGCGAACGCCGAGGTCGCCCTCAGGCTGGTTGCGGACCGGCGTTCCCATGCGTATTGCCCATTCCGCGACGCGATCGGCTGGCGCCCCGGCGCACCAAAGAGCCACGTCGACACGGCCCAGGGATCGGATCCGCTTGCACAGGCGCAGGGTGTCGTCGACAAAGGCCTCGTAGAGCTCGGCGGCACCCCGGTCGCCAAGCAACTCGGCCAGGCGGGTCTTCGTGACGCCCGCGACTGGAGGTCGCACGAATACGGCCAGCTGGGCTAGCTCCATGCATAGCGGCCTAGCAGCCAGAGGATCTTTGCGCCCGCGCTGAAAGAGCCCTTCACTGTGCCACTGATCTTCGATGCGCCGATGCGCGAGCGATATGAAACGGGGACCTCGAGGTACGAGATCCCTTGCTTGGCCGCTTTGATCTGCATCTCGACGGTCCACCCGAAATTACGGTCTTGCATCCCGATCGACTCGAGCGTGCGCCAACGAACCGCGCGGAAGGGCCCCAAGTCGGTGTACTGCACGCCGTAGAGCAGCCGAAGCCCGCGACACGCAACGATGTTACCAACTCGCTGCTGAACGCTGAGCGCCCCGGCCTCCCGTCGCCCCGTCGTGCGGGAGCCGATCGTGAGCTCGGCTTCGCCGCGGAGGATGGGATCGACCAAAGATGGAAGCTCAGAGGGGTGGTCGCTGTAGTCGCCGTCCAAGAACACGACGATCTCTGGCGGGTCCGTAGCGAGGTACTCGAGTGCCCGAAGGCAAGCCGCGCCGTAGCCTCGCTCGGGCTCGTGCACCACCTCGGCTCCTGCGTTGCGGGCAACCTCGGCGGTGCGATCGGTCGATCCGTTATCGGTTACGACGATGCGCCGGACCCGTGCGCGCGGTATCTCCTCGAGCACTTTCGGGAGCGCGCGCTCCTCGTTCAATGCTGGAATGACGACGTCTACGGAAGCCATGGGAAAAGAGGACCATTCCCCGTCTTCTAGAGGCGCTTGGAATAGTACTCGATGACGAGGTCGATCTCGAGGGGGAAGGGCACCGAATCGGGCTTGGGAAGCGCCTTTGCGGTGGCTGTCTTCTTGCCTTCGTCGAACTCGATCCAGTCGGGCCGAACGATCCGCACGTCTTCGAGAGACGCATCGACGGCCGCCAGGTTCTGGCTTCGCTCCCGAAGACTGACGACGTCGCCTTCGCGAACGCGATACGAAGGAATGTCGAGCCGTTTGCCGTTTACGAGAAAGTGGCCATGACAAACGAGCTGGCGAGCTGCGGGGATGGTCGGCGCAAAGCCCGCTCGGAAAACGAAGTTGTCGAGGCGACGCTCGAGGAGCTCGAGGAGCTTGTCACCCGAAGGGTCCTTGCTGTGGACCGCTTCGCGGTAAAGCCGCATGAATTGGCCTTCGTTGAGGCCGTAGTTGAATCGCAGCTTTTGCTTTTCCAGAAGCTGCTTCTTGAAGTCGCTCATTTTGCGGCGGCGCGCGGACTTCGGCCCGTGGACACCGGGCGGATAGGGGCGGTTCCACATACTCTTCCGCGACAGCCCCGGCAGATCGATGCCGAGGGCGCGCATGCGCTTGACCCGAGGTCCTGTGTATCGAGACATCTGTTAGGCTCCCGGCGCGAAATCTGGAGGTTTTTCCGAGCTCGCGCGAAGGCGGCCCTTTTAGCGGCATTCCGACAGGGAGGCAAATCGAGGCGAGACCGCTGGCCTGCCGGCGGGACCGCGGGTAGCGGGAGGTGGAATTTCCCGTTAATCAGGGGGATGGGGGAGGCACGCACCATTCATTTCGTGTCGCTTGGGTGCGCCAAGAACCGGGTCGACACCGAGGTCATGCTCGGGGTGAGTGACGAGGCTGGGTTCCGACTTGTCGACGATCCGACAGATGCCGAGGTGATCGTCGTCAATACGTGTGGCTTCATCGGGCCAGCCAAAAAGGAGTCGGTGGAGACAATCCTCGAGATGGGGGTCCACAAAGAACGGGGCACGTGTGAGAAGCTCGTCGTGGCTGGATGCCTTTCGCAGCGGTATCCGGAGGAGCTGGGGCTCGAGCTGCCGGAGGTCGATCACTTCCTCGGCTCGAGCGACATGTTGAAACTGCGCACGGTTCTCAAGGGTCGAGAGGAACGGATGCTGGTCGGCAACCCCGCCGAGTACACGATGCGCGCCGACGACCCGCGGATCCTCACCGAAGCCTCCCACCGCGCCTATGTCAAGATCGCCGAGGGTTGCAATCGGTCGTGTAGCTTCTGCGCGATTCCTTCGTTTCGCGGGAAACAGCGCTCGCGGGCAATCGGCGACTTGGTCCGCGAGGCCGAGCGACTGGCAGCCGCCGGAGTCGTCGAGTTGAACCTGATCAGCCAGGACACGATCGCCTACGGACGTGATTTGTCGGAACGCGTAACACTCGCAGGGCTCCTCGAGGCGCTTGGCGGGGTCGATGGCATCCGCTGGATTCGGGCGCACTACCTCTATCCCGAAAACCTGACGGACTCGCTGATCGAAGTGATCTCGCGGAATGACAAGGTGGTTCCGTACATCGACATGCCGCTTCAGCACGCCTCGGACCGCATGCTCCAAAGAATGCGCCGGGGCCACGGCGGGGACAGGATGATCCGTGTCGTCGAGCGCCTTCGTGCGGCGATTCCCGATCTCGTTTTTCGTACGACGTTCATCGTCGGTCACCCAGGCGAGACCGACGCAGACTTCCAAGAGCTTTGCCAGTTCGTCGAGTGGGCCGAGTTCGACCACGTCGGTGTGTTCCTCTATTCCCACGAAGAGGGCACCCCGAGCGGAGACATGCCAGACGGACCGGATGCCTCGATCGCCGAAGCGCGTCGAGCTGAGCTGATGCGAATTCAGCGGCCGATCAGTCGCAGTCGGCTGGAGATTCGCATCGGCACGAAGCTCGACGTCCTGGTTGAAGGGGTGAGCGATGAAAGCGATTTGCTCTTGCAAGGGCGCTGGTGGGGACAGGCCCCCGAGGTCGATGGAAGCGTGTATCTCGCAAACGGCACGGCCCGGCCTGGGGAGATCCGTCGCGTCCTCGTCACCGACGCCGCCGATTATGACCTGATGGCCGACTTCATCGACGCTTCTGGGCAACGCGACGCGCCGCCCGACGCAAAAGATCCCCGACCCGCGAAAGTTAAGCTACGAACGCTAGGGTGAGGTGGACTGAGCTCGCCATCGTGCTCGTGTTGCTGGCGGCCATGAGCAGCTGTGCAACAGCGGTGCCTGCGATGGTCGGCGGCTCGACGACACCGAAGAACCGAACCGACATCGGTATCGGTGGCGCAGCCCGCGTGCCACTTGGGGACCTGAAAGATCCCGTCGTGACGGATCCGGGCGAGCCGGGTTACCGTGAAGCTGCCGATGCAGGGGGGGTCGTGCCGCTGGCATATGCACGCTACGGGTTGAGCAGGACCTGGGACCTCGGGTTGATGGTCGCAGGCACGATGGTGCGAGCCGACGCGCGCCACGAAACCCTACTGCAAGATGGTTCGACACGATCGAGCCTGGTCGTCGGGATCGCACCTTACGGTGGCTGGATCACCGACCGCGATGGCTCGGGGAGCGGCGGACGAGTCGGCCTCGAAGTGCCCTTCACTTTTGGGGTGGACATCGGCGGCATTTACGAGTTTTGGATAGGCGCACGGGGCAGTGGTGAGTACGTTCTCGGAGACTTTCGGATTTCGGGAAGCGCTGCGCGGGCGAGCGGCGCCGGGGTGCGAATCGGACCAGTCATCGGGATGGCCCTCGGGGTGCGCCGATTTCACGCCTTGATCGAGCTTACCGCGGCCTACGAACACTGGTTCATCGACCAGGCGGGGGTCTCGCTCGATCGGGGAGGCTTTGCGTTGATCCCTGGCTTTGGGCTCAGACTCCGATTGTAGCGATCGAAGCCTTACACCTCACGCAGCCTTCGGGCGCCGTGTTCTCTTCTTTTTCTTTTTCGGGATCGCGGCATCGCTGTTCCTGAAGAGGTTGCCCACGAAAGCACCCATCAAGGCCATCATCGTCGCCATCAGGGCGCCTAAGATGTACGCGCCGAGCGAGAGTTGATAGACGTCGGCGATGCTCGACAGATACGCCATCGTCGGGATCGCCGCGAGAAGGCCCCCAACGGGAGGCTCGAGGAAGTTCTTGCCAGGTGATACGTAGTTGAGCGCCGCCGCGCCGGTGAACCAAAGTACGATGGTAATTACGATACCCGCGAACCCCTGCGGGTCATAGGGCGGTATCAGCAGCGGCAAGAGCCCGAGGGCCAACGCCGCCATCACCAAGAAGAGGCCGAACGAGATCGCGACCCAGCGGAGCTCGAACTCATCGGGCTGGTGTCTTCTCGCGTGCGCTTCTTCTTCGGTGAGCTCGGCCAGAAGCTCCGAGAGGCGCGCTCCGCACGAATGACACCGCTCGGTTCCTTTCGGGTTGAGTGCGCCGCATACGTGGCACTCGATGTCGTCGGCAGCCATATCACCTCGCCTCGCTGGTTGCGTGTCCCCGCAAGGCATTGTCTACGGCGACGAGCCCGAGCGCAACTGCCTGTACATTCGAAGGAAACCGCCCTGGCTTGACCTGACGACCGGGCCCGCTACCTTCCCGCACCGCCCGGAACTGAGGCGACAAGGAGGCCGGAAGTGGCCCGTTTTATCGACGAGTTGAAGCGAACACATTCCTGCGGCGAGCTGCGCGAAGACCACATTGGAGAGGAGTGCGTCCTCTTTGGCTGGGTCCAAAATCGGCGCGACCACGGGGGTTGCATCTTCATCGACCTGCGCGACCGCGACGGACTGACCCAAGTGATCTTCGACCCGGAAACCACTGCGAAGGAAGCCTTCGAAACGGCCGACCGTGCGCGCTCGGAGTGGGTCCTCGGCATCCGCGGCACGATCCGCGACCGAGGCACCAAGGATGACGGGACGAGCCTTCGAAACCCTCGCTTGGCAACCGGGGCCATTGAAGTGATCGCGGCGGAGGCGACGGTCTTCAACAAGGCGGATACGCCACCGTTCGAGATCGAAGACGATATCTCCACGCACGAAGACAAGCGCTTGGAGTTCCGTTACCTCGATCTTCGGCGTGCGCCGCTTCAAAAGAATCTGATGATGCGGAGCCATCTCAACCACGAAACGAGAAACTATTTTCAAGGCCAAGGGTTTCTCGAGGTCGAAACGCCGTTCATGGTCCGGTACACGCCAGGCGGCGCGCGCAACTTCTTGGTGCCGTCACGACTCTATGGCGGCCACTTTTACGCACTTGCTGAAAGCCCGCAGCTCTACAAGCAGCTGCTGATGGTGGCGGGTTACGACAAGTACTACCAACTCGTGCGCTGTTTCCGCGACGAGGACCTTCGGATCGATCGCCAGCCCGAGTTCACGCAGATCGACGTCGAAATGTCGTTTATCAACCAGGACGACCTGTTTAGAGTCATCGAAGGGCTCATTTTCCGGCTCTGGAAAGAGGTGCTCGGTGTCGACCTCGAAACACTCTATCCGGAACGAAGCTTTCCGCGTCTGCCGTTTGACCAATCGATGGAGCGCTTCGGCAACGACAAGCCCGACATGCGGTTTTCGATGGAGCATGTCGATCTCACCGACCTCACGGTCGAGCATGGCGGTGGCGGCATTGGCATGCTCGAGCCCATCGCGAAGAAGTTCGCGGACGGGGTGTATCGGCGAGACCTGCCCACCGAGATCGTGAAGGCGTTGGTCGTCCCGGCAGGCCACGGCTTCTCCCGAAAGGACCTCGACGCCCTCGAGAAGTTCGTCGGGCAAATGGGTGCGAAGGGCCTGGCACGGGCCAAGGTCGACGCCGGAGGCAACTGGCTGCAAAGCCCGCTCGCCAAGATGGTCACGCCAGAGTTCCGCAAGGCCGTCAACGAAGCGGTAGCCGCAAAGGACGGAGACCTGATCCTCTTCCAGTTTGGACCGACGCCCAAGGTGCACACGGTGATGGCCAACCTCCGGCTTCACGTGGCGCGCAAGCTCGGCCTGATCCCCGAGACGGGAAGCGGTGGCGAGTGGAACTTCCTCTGGGTAGTCGACCCACCCCTTTTCGAGCGCAACGAAGAAAAGAAGCGCTGGGATGCGGCTCACCACGTGTTCACGCGGCCGCACGACGAATGCATCGAGCTCCTCGAACGCGACCCTGGGAAAGTGCTCTGCTACCGGTACGACCTCGTGCTCAATGGCTTCGAGATTGCCGGGGGCTCGATTCGTTTGCACGACCCGGAAGTCCAGAAAAAGGTTTTCGAAGTGATCGGCCTCGGCGACGAGGAGGCGCGCGAGCAGTTTGGGTTCCTCCTCGATGCCTTGAACTACGGAGCTCCGCCGCATGGCGGCATCGCGTTCGGAATGGATCGGATCGCCATGCTCGCCGCCGAGACCGAGTCCATTCGGGACGTCATCGCGTTTCCAAAGACTCAGCGCGCCAACGACTTGATGACCCGCGCTCCGTCGCGTGTAGAGCCCGAGCAGCTCCTCGAGCTAAAGATCAAAACCCTCGAATAGGGGGACCCCACACTATCGCCTACCTAGTGGCCGAGCTCGTCGCAGGCTTCCACATCGCCCCCAAAGCAGCGACTCTCGAGTGAGCCCTCCTCTTCGGGTTCTTTTTCCTTTGCTTCGACTCGGTCGGGTCCTCGGCCGGTCGATGGGTCCCACCCCGCCGTTTCCGCGCGATCGCCTGCCTTCTTCTTGCCACATCCCAACACGAGGACGAACACGATGAATAGCGAGAACTTGCCGAGCGTCTTCATCTCCTGACAATGTTAGTCATCATGAAAGCCACCGTCAGATCTTTGTTCGTCGCCCTGTTCGTGCTCGCCATGGCGGTGCCCGAGGCTCCCCTGAGCGCAGACGAAGACTCCATGAAAAACTGCTACGACGTTCGTGGTGAGGCGCGGTACGGAGCGCTCGGTTACAAACACATCGTGATCGTGACCAACAGATGCGATATCACGCTCAAATGTGAGGTGTGGACCGACGTAGACCCCTCACCCCGCGTGTCGCTGACCGTCGGCCCGAACGCCACCCAAGAGGTCGCCTGCCGAATCAACTCCCCGGCGCGAGGGTTCAAGGCCTTCGGCGAGTGCAAAAAAGAGTAGCGCTCAGCCCACCCCAGGCTATCGCCTAGGGAGCGTGGTGAGGAAGCGCTCGAAGACCGCGTAGCCTTCGACGAGCTTGTCGAGCTCGGTGTACTCGTTGGGTTGATGCGCTTGAGCTGCAGTGCCAGGGCCCAGGTTCACACCGGGAACGCCGATACCGTCGAAGCGAGCCACGTCGGTCCAGGCTTGCTTGCTTCGCACTTCGGTCACGCCGCAGGTCATCAGGTGCTGAACCAAAGGATTCGTGGCGTGAGGGCGACCCGCAGGAGACAGGTCGGTGGCCCGCACCTCGCACCCGTCGTCGACCAGACCGCGCACGTCGTTGAGCGCCTCTTCGGGAGTTCTCCCTGGGGCGAAGCGATAGTTGACATTGACGTCGACTTGGCCTGGGACCACGTTACGCGCGCCTCCGCCTGAAATCACGGTGGGCGTCATCACCTCGCGGAAAGTGTAGCCATCGATCTCGACATCGTTCGGCTTGCGCTTTTCGAGCTCGCTCAAGAAGGCGGCCGCCTTGTAGAGGGCGTTGTCACCTTGCCAGGGTCGCGCGCTATGGGCCGTGCGTCCGCGAAAGGTGAGGGTTGCATGAACAGACCCCATCGCGCCGAGCTGCAGCTGATTGTCACTCGGCTCGAGACAGATCGCCAAGCTCAGCTCGCGTAGCTCGGGATGAGTCTCGAGAATCGGCCCGAGTCTGTTGTCCTCGAAAGGACCTTCCTCGCGCTCGTAAAAGATCAGCGTGAGATCGCAGGGGAGAGATTCGCGATCGAGGCGCTCGACCACCTCGATCATGATCGCGAGCCCCGACTTCATGTCGGCCGCACCTGCCCCGTAGAGCTTGTTGCCTTCGATTCGGACAGGCCCGTTGTGCTCGGTTCGAACGGTATCCAAATGCCCGACGAGCGCGATGCGAGGCGCACTCTCGCGGCGCACCGCTCGCACGATGAGACTGTCGTGGAAGCGAGTGATGGCGTCGGCCCCCAAACTCCGCGCCAGGCGTTCCTCGACGTGATTGCAAAGATCCGCCTCCTCGCCGATCGGGCTCGGAATCTGCGTCAGCGCCAGCAGAGTGTCGGAAAGCGCCTGGAAGACGTCGGTCATCGCGCCGAGCTTAGCAGGGTGATCCTACCGGACCACGTCTTCGGGCGTATCCCAGTCGTCGAGCGAGCGCACAATCGCCGGCGTGAGCTCGATCGGCCAGACTTCGACTTCGGAAAAGAGCTCCTGGAACGATCGGCGACCGTCCCCAATGACGTCATCGAGGACCGGAACCAAACGCTCGGCGTCGTATCGCGCGAGCATCGGTTCCCACGGAGCCTCTGGTCCGCGACGAGGGGCCAACACCACCGCTTCGGTCGGGTGATCGCGGAGAAGCAGAAGAGCCTCGGTCATCACATGGGGCATGTCGCACGCCACAGCGATGACGTATCGTTGGCCCGCCTCACGTGCAAACGCGAGAGCCGCTCGTAACCCACCGAGCGGACCGGATCCGGGGGGCTCATCGTCGACGCGCGGAAGCTCCGTGACCAGACCGGAGTACGGGCTCGCATTACCCACGAGCAACGGAACGAGACCTGCGTCGCGACCACGGTCGACGAGTTGCTCGAGGATCGTCTGTGAGCCGCCCGGCACCGTGAGAAGCCCCTTTGCCTCGCCCATGCGACGGGACTCCCCGCCGACGAAAATGGCGAGCTGGGTGTGGGACGCGATCGTCATCAGACGAGAAGACCCGCATCGTTCGGAACGCGGGCGGCGAGTTTTTCGACGACGCGATTCAACTGGTCTTGCTGAATCGCGCTGGTGACGAAGTTGGTGAAGAAGACCGTGAAATATGCCGCCACATCGAGAATGACCGCGATCATCGACGTGTCTTGAACCGGACCCAACCCGTTGCGCTCTTCAAAGTTCGCGATCTGAAGAGAGATTTGATAGTCGACCCAGATTCCGTAGATCGCGAGGGTGATGATGACGAAAAAGAAATCCAGCCAATAGCCTCTGCCCGTGGGCGTCTTGCCGTCCAGAGCCTGGAGGTCTTCATAGATGCCGTGGTACCAGAACGGCAAATAGAGGCCGAGGGTCAGGATGCTGAGAACCAACACGAAGGCGGGTTCGCGACGTTGTACGGTCGGAGTGGTCATTGAACGGTCCCTTCTCCCTCGCGTGATGGGCTGTGTCGGCTAAGTTTCGTCCCATGAACGGTGCGTCTACGCAAGCGGCGACGATCGGTGTGATCGGTGATGTTCATCTGTTCTGGGACGCCGAGGACGTCGCTTTCTTCAACCGAAGTAACTACGACATGCTCCTTTTCGTGGGCGACTTGGCCGCATACACGCAGGTCCGAGGGCTCGGGGTAGCGCGGTCGCTCGGAAAGTTACGGACCCCAGCGTTGTGCATTCCGGGCAACCACGACGGCTTGCACGCGCTTCAACTGGGCGCCGAGATCACCCCGCGCGCCCATCGTCTTCGAAACGTGTTTTGCCAGGGCCAAGACTGGCGCTGCAATAATCTGGACCGCGCGCTCGGCGACGTGAAGCTCGTGGCGTACAGCCGACAAAAGGTCGAGCTTTCCGGCATCGCGTTCAATCTGGTCGTTTGTCGCCCTCATTCGATCGGCGGTCGAAGGGTCGCGTGTCTGCGCTACCTCGCCAAGAAGTATGGGGTCGATTCGATGGACGCGTCGAGCGCGCGTTTGAGAGCGCTGATCGATCAATGTGACGATGCTCCGATCGTGTTCTTGGCGCACAACGGCCCATCCGGGCTCGGTGACCGTGCCGACTCGATCTGGGGTTGCGATTTTCGTAAGCAGGAAGAGGATTGGGGCGACCCAGATCTCGAAGAGGCGGTTCGGCACGCCAAGGATCAAGGCCGCGCGGTCCTCGCTACGGTCGCGGGCCACATGCATCGAAGGACCAAATCCGGAAAGAACCGCCCAGGGCAAATCACAAAGGGCGGCACGCTGTACATCAACGCCGCAGAGGTCCCCCGCCACCGAATCAAACAAGGCGCAATGAAACGCCACCACGTCGAACTCACCCTGACCCACACGACGGCGACAGCCAAAGACATTTGGATCTGAGCGACCGGTGTCTCGAAGTGCGGCGCACGGCATGGTGTTAGTGAAGTTTGGTCCTCGCATTGGCCATTTTCAGCACGCGTTTGAAGTGTGCTTTCTCGACAGGCTGGACTGAGAGCCGCGACCCCTTCTGCGTCACCCGCATCCCTTCGAGCGTCGGGTCGTCTTTGAGCGCCTGTAGCGACACGGCCTCCTCGAACTTCTCGACGAACGAAACATCGACCATCGACCATCGCGGGTCTTCCTTCTTCGACTTAGGATCGTAGTACTTGCTATTCTCGTCGAACTGGCTGCCATCCGGGTAGGCCTCTCGAGAGATCTCACAAACCCCTGCCGCGCCCGGCGGTTTGGCGCTCGAGTGATAGAAGATCGCTAGGTCCCCAACGGCCATTTCGCGCATGAAGTTGCGCGCCTGGTAGTTGCGGACCCCATCCCAGCTTTCGGTGCCGTCACGCTCGAGGTGATCGATCGAATAAACATCGGGCTCGCTTTTCATGAGCCAGTACTTCGTCGGACGCTTGGGCATGCGCGCTTACTATCGCACAGTTGGCCGCCAGCTCGACGCAGATTTGACCACGGAACCGATGTCGTTCGATCATCGCAAAGTCTTGAGCCGCAACGTCATGAAGAGGCTGCTCGCCGGGGGGCTACCACTCGTCGTGTACGTGTACACCGCGTCGGGGTACGCTCATTGGCTCGACACCGGAGAGTTCGTGGCTGCCGCAGCCGACTTCGGAATCTCTCACCCCCCTGGTCATCCGCTGGCATCGCTCGTCCTCGGGTTGGCAAACTTGTTGCCGATCGGCGCGCTCTCGTTCCGCGTGGCGTTGGTGTGCGCCCTTCTCGGTGCAGTCGCAGCCGTGGCTCTTTTTTCTGCGTTAGAACGAACCTTCCGCGTGAGCGGCGTCATTCGCGAGCCGTTGATCGTGCCGCTCTCGTTGGCAGGCACTTGGTGGGTGGCGGGTAGCCAGGCGTGGTGGTTTCAGGCGGTGCGTCCCGAGGTGTACGCCCTGCAAGCGGCACTCCTGTGCATTGCAATCGAGCGCCTGCTATGCGTCGCGACTTCGGGCCGGGACGGCGACGTTCGACCCCTCTATCATGCGGCGCTCGCCATCGGGTTGGCCCTCGCCAACCATCATTACCTCGTGCTCTTGGCCCTAGTACCCGCCATGTGGCTGTTGATCGGCGTTTGGACGGTCTGGGGATGGCGCCCTTTCGCTTGGTCGACCGGGTTCCTCGGTGCCGGCTTGCTGACGTACCTCTTCTTGCCGCTCCGCGCAATCTCGGAACCGTTTCTCAACTTGGGTGACCCGACTACGCCGTCTCGCTTCGTATGGGTCGTCAGCGCGCAAGCGTTCCAAAAGAGCCTGGGACCGGAGCGGATCGCACCCTTTCGCGAGCACCTCACCGACGTGATCGTCGCCATGGGTCAAGACCTGCACTTGGGAACGCTGCTTCTCGCGCTGCTCGGTGCCTACTTCATGCTCCGCGTCCGCGCTGCGCGGAAATTCGGTCTCTTTTGGCTCACCGTCTGGCTCGTTTACATGATGGGTCGAGCCTTACTCGGTTTTGTGCATGGCAATCCCGATGCATTGGCGTACTTCATGATGGCTTACGCCTCGGTGGGTGTGTTCGCCGGGTTCGCCCTTGGCGTCGTCCTCTCGGCGGTCGCGGAGGCAGCTCCGGGTCGACCAAGGCTGGTGCCGGCGCTCGGTGCGATCGTCGCATTGGCGTCGCTATTTCAATTTGCCCGTTCGTACGAGGAGGCTTCGCTTGCGAACTTCGTTGATACGGATGTCTTCGACGACGGCCTGCGCCGCTCACTTCCCGCACGCGCGGTGGTGTTGGCCCACAATCCAAATACGATCTTTCGCTTCTGGGGCGGAGAGGCCGAAGAGCTGAACCGACCCGACGTCACGATGGTGCCGCTCCCAATGTCGAGCTACCCGAAACTGGTCGATCGGCTCGTCTCCGACGAGCCCGAGCTCAAACTGTTGCTGAGGAACTATGTCCTCGACGGCCAGCTCAACGCAGCCGACCTTCAGAGTCTTGCCGCGCTGCGACCCGTGTTCATCGAGATGGACATCCGGGTTGCCACCGAGATGTTCGACATGTTGGTGCCCGAACAGCTCTATCACCGGGTCCTCACCGCCGACATCACCGAGACTGACGAAGGGCAAGCGATGCAAAGGCACGGAAAGCTCTGGGATGACATCGACGCGCGCATCGGTGAGCCGCATGACGCGCAGACCGAGGTTCAGCTCCTGTGGCGCCACTACAACGATGCACTCTATTTTGCGGGCGTTGGTGATCTGCACGGGGCCCGGCGAAGCGTGGGAGCGGGGCTCTCGTTGAACCCCCACGCGGCGGAGCTCCTGCTGATGCAAGACGCCCTCAAGCACGCCCCTTCAGGTGAACCCATCGACATCGCCCCGTTTCGCGTCCAATGAAATGGGGTCTGACCGTTTTTCAACGTGCTTGGCGCTCGACGCGGCGGGCGTGGCGGTAGACTTCGTAGAGGCGTTGACGAATGGCCGGCGGGACGCTTTTTCGTAGGTCGATCTTCCAGCCCGCAGGTTGTTCGATCAAGACGATAGGCGTGTAATCGGGCGCTGTAGACGATGAGCGCACGTAAGCCGTGTTTCCTTCGATGTCGATCATGAGCTCGTCCTTGGCGGCAACCAGCTGCCCGAAGACGAAGCCACCAAGCCCCTGGTCGTGCTCGCCCTGCCAGTTGGAAAAGCAGCTTCGGAAGAGGTTCTCGTCGACGAGCTTGAAGCGTTCGCGAGCCTGAAGCCGCCGGCGGATCTCTGCTTGCGGGACGTCCCGGACATCGTACGCGCGAAACAACGTCTCGATGGTTGCGTTCGGAGATTCGAAGCCCGAGGATGCGGACTCGGCCTTGCACGAAGTCAGCGCAAGCAGGACGGTGGCGGCGATGGTAAAGGCTCGCACATAGCTGTTATTGCTTCGTTTTTGTGGGTTGTCCACCCATTGACGCGTCGCGTGACATGCTTAACTTGCCGCGAACGCAGGAAAAGCAATGCGATTGGATCGACTTACCACCAAAACACGCGAGGCTTTGGTCGCGGCGCAGCAGAACGCGACCGACCGTGGGAATCCCGAGGTCTACCCGGAGCATCTAATGCTCGAGTTGCTTGCGCAGGCCGACGGGCTGGCACCCGCGATTCTCGAGAAGGCCGGTGCGGACCTGCAAGGTTTGATCCGGGCGGAGGGCGCAATCCTCGACAAGATGCCCAAAGTGGCCGGAGGGTCCGAGCCCGGGATCTCCCGACGGCTGCGCAATCTGTTGACGGCGGCGTGGAAAGAGACCGAAGAGCTCAAAGACGAATACACTTCTGCGGAGCACGTGCTCCTCGCTGCATATGGCGACGCGCAACTCAAGCAGGCGCTCGAAGCACAGCGGGTGGATCGCAAGAAACTCCTCGAGGCGCTCCAAGAGGTTCGCGGAACGCAGCGAGTGACCGACCCGGATCCAGAAGGGAAGTTTCAAGCGCTCGAGAAGTATACGCGCGACCTGACCGAAGCAGCGCGCCAAGGTAAGACCGATCCGGTGATCGGACGCGACGAAGAGATCCGCCGCGTGATGCAGGTGCTTTCGCGCCGTACCAAGAACAACCCCGTGTTGATCGGCGAGCCAGGAGTCGGCAAGACGGCGATCGCCGAAGGGATCGCGCACCGCATCGCGCAAGGCGACGTCCCCGAAGGTCTGAAAGAAAAACGCCTCTTGGCGCTCGACCTCGCGGCGATCGTCGCAGGCTCGAAGTACCGCGGCGAGTTCGAGGAGCGCCTCAAGGCGGTGCTGAACGAGATCGAGGCCGCCAAAGGCGGGATCATCCTCTTCATCGACGAGCTTCATACGCTGGTCGGCGCAGGTGCCGCCGAGGGCTCGATGGACGCCAGCAACATGCTCAAGCCGGCCCTCGCGCGTGGGGAGCTACGGTGCATCGGCGCAACTACGCTCGACGAGTATCGAAAACGCATCGAAAAGGACGCCGCGCTTGCACGGCGCTTCCAGCCCGTATTTGCCGGTGAGCCATCGGTGCCCGATACAATCGGGATCTTGCGAGGGCTGAAAGAGCGCTACGAGATTCACCATGGCATTCGGATTCAAGACTCGGCAATCGTCGCCGCAGCGACGCTCAGCCATCGGTACATCACCGACCGTTTCTTGCCTGACAAGGCGATCGACTTGGTCGACGAGGCTGCGTCACGACTGAAGATGGAGATCGACTCGCTCCCGGCCCCGATCGACACCCTCGAGCGCAAGGTGATGCAGCTCGAGATCGAGCGACAGGCGCTCAAGAAGGAGAAGGACGACGCGAGCAAGAAGCGCCTCGACGAGCTCGAAATGGAGCTCTCGGAGCTTCAGGAGCAGCGCGACATCATGCGCGCGCAGTGGCTGCGCGAAAAGGACCTGATCACCGAGATTCGCGAAAAGAAGGAACTCGTTGAAAGCCTCCGACTCGACCTCGAAAGGGCTGAGCGCACCGCGGATTTCGAGACGGCGGCCCGCCTTCAATACGGCGAAGTCCCGGCAGCCGAAGCGGCGGTGACCCAAGCTCAGCAAAAGCTCGCCGAAGTGCAGACCAACACTTCGTTCCTGAAGGAAGAGGTCACCGACGAAGACATCGCCGAAGTGGTGTCGAAGTGGACCGGAATCCCGGTCAGCAAGATGCTCGAAGGCGAAAAAGAGAAGCTCCTGCACATGGAGGACCGGCTTCGCGATCGCGTGATCGGCCAAGACGAAGCGGTCGTTGCCGTGTCAAACGCGGTGCGCCGCTCGCGGGCAGGATTGAGCGAGCCCAATCGACCGATTGGGTCGTTCCTCTTCTTGGGTCCGACCGGTGTCGGCAAGACCGAGCTCGCGCGCGCCCTCGCCGAGTTCTTGTTCGACGACGACAAAGCGATGATTCGACTCGACATGAGCGAATACATGGAAAAGCACGCGGTGGCTCGCTTGATCGGTGCACCGCCAGGCTATGTCGGTTACGAGGAAGGCGGCCAGCTCACCGAGCCCGTGCGACGCCGCCCCTACTCGGTCGTGCTTTTCGATGAAGTCGAAAAAGCCCACCCAGACGTGTGGAATGTCCTGCTGCAGGTGCTCGATGACGGGCGCCTCACCGACGGCCATGGCCGGACGGTCGACTTCAAGAACGTAGTCGTCATTCTGACCTCGAACGTCGGCTCCCATCACATCATGGCGCTCGACGACGACGAGGCGATGCGTAAAGCGGTCATGGAAGATCTACGCGACTCGTTCCGCCCGGAGTTTCTGAACCGGCTCGACGAGACGATTATCTTCCACCGACTCGACCGGGCCCAGCTTCGGGCGATCGTCGACGTCCAGCTTCGCAACTTCGAGAAGCGGCTCGTCGATCGCGAGCTCACGCTCGCGATCTCAGACGAGGCCAAGGATTTCCTCGCCAACGTCGGCTACGACCCGGCCTACGGCGCACGGCCGCTGAAGCGCGCGATCCAACGCTACCTCGAAAACGGATTGGCCGAGGACATCCTCGCAGGACGCTTCGCGGCGGGCGACGTGATTCGCGTCGGTACGGGCGATGGCAAGCTCGTCTTCGAAAAGGCCGGGGAAATCGGTGCGGAAGCACCCCGAGCTACAGCCGAATAAGACCTGCGATCGCAGTACGTTAGGAGAGTTACTCACGGCAAATCTGGGACTCCTTGCGCCCACGTGTACACTGTGTAAGCCTCTCGCGCTCTTACGGAGGAGCAAACGCATCCATGGTCGAGACCGTACAAGTCAAACCAATCGAAGTTCACGTCGGTGATCGTGGGCTCGAGCGTGCGGTCAAGCACCTCAAGCGGAAGATGGCGACCGAGGGAATCCTCCGTGAGCTCAAACGCCGCCGTCACTACATGAAGCCCTCGATCAAGAAGCGGAAGAAGGCCGCCGAAGCCGCTCGGCGCCGTCGCAAGCGCGTTCGTCAAATGAACGAAGGCCCGAGCTTCTGAGCTTCAGAGCGACGGGGGCTTTTCGGTTGCGGGTTCGAGCCGTCTTCCGGGGCTCCACTCGGTGCGCAGCTCCGTACGGGTTTCGAGGAAGCGAGCGAGGCGATGAAAATCGCTGCCCGTCTCGATGAAGCGCACCTCGGTTTGAAGCGTCTTTGGGTCGATGAGCTTGGAGAACTCGACGTATTGGAGGTCGAGCTGGCCGCTGACGCTGACCATGTAACCGTCGAGATCCTCCTCGACCAACGCGCGAAAAGCTCCGATTCCGAGTTGGCTAGCGAGCATGACATCGAAGGCGTGCGGCGGTGAGCAACGCGACTCGTAGCCGAGCTGAATGTGGCGCACCTTCTTGCGTCGCCCCGTGCGCTCTTCGTATCGAATCTGCACTCGATCCGATACCATCTTGGCGAGATCGAACGCGCTCAGCCGAATGTGGCCGTGCTCGTCCCGCGGGAGGCCCACCAATGAGTTCTCGGGCAACAGCTCGGCGAGCCCCTCGGCCAGCACAATCGAGCCGTAGTGCTGTTCGCGCTTTTCCCGCGCCAACATCAGGTCGACGATCCGATCGACGAGCGCGGTGATCGAGAGTCGGTGGGAGATGACTTCGGCGCCGGTGTGTGGATCGGTGGCCTTTTCTTCGATAGCCAGGTCTCCTTCCACGTCCTCCGTCGACAGCACCATGTTCGCCTCGCCCGCGATCGCGACTCCATAAGAAAGCCAACCGGCCTTGCGGCCCATCGTCTCCACGATGAAATAGCTGCTGGTTGCGATGCAATCGGCGCGAAGGTTCAGGAGCTCTTTGGCCATCACGTCGACGGCAGTGAAGAAGCCGAATGTGAAGTCGATGCCCCGGTAGTCGTTGTCGATCGTCTTCGGCAAGTGCACGATGCGAATCCGCTCATCGACTGCGACGTGATGCCGCTGATACTCATAGAGGAAGTTCGCGGTCTTGAGCGTGTCGTCGCCACCGATCGAAATCAGCGCATCGACCTCCAAATCCGCGAGCGCGTGATGGATACGAGCAAGTCGCTCGGTCTTTTCGGGGTCCAAAAGGTCGGCAGGGGCCTCGATGCCCGCCCCTGGGTTCACGCGGGCCGTGCCGATGATCACGCCCCGCGTATTCCGAAGGCCACGGATGTCTCTCGGCGTGAGGCGGCGATAATGCTCGCCCTCGATCATCGGCTGTGCCGCAGCGTCGTACTCTTGGAGATTGGTGTAACCGTGAAAGATGCCGAGCACCTCGACCCCCGCCTCGAGAAACGAGGTGGCGGCGGCCGCGATCACGGCGTTGGCTCCCGGCGCAGGCCCGCCCGAAAAGACCACTGCGACTCTCTTCGCTTCGCTCACCACGACACACTCTACCGAGGTGCAGCACGGTTAACAAGCCAACGAGCGTAGGCTTGCCACTGCTCTCGTCAGGCGCTCTACTCGTGCCCATCGCAATGGCCATCGATCCCACAACGGTCGGTTATCAAACCGATTCGATCGAGTTCTGCCATACGTGGCGGGATACCGTCCTCTATGCGCTCGGGGTCGGGGCAACCGCCGACACGAATCTGGATTTCTTGTACGAAGGACGTGGCCCAAGAGTCCTCCCGACCTTTGCCTCGATTCCGACCTTTGCGGCCTTTGATGAATTGGTGGACAAAATCGGCTGCGACCGGCTGGGCATCGTGCATCACAGCCAGCGACTCGAGGTCTTGAAAGCCCTGAAACCCAACGCTTGCTTGGAAGTGACCGGTCGCGTCGCCGGCCTCTACGACTTGAAGCGGGTCGCCATGTCGGTGTTCGATATCGAGGTGAATGACGAGAAAGGCGACACCGTGGCACGAGGGGTGGTCACGCTCGTGCTCCGCAACGATGGAAAATTCGGCGGCGACCGACCTCCGCGGAGCAAACGGATCCCCCCGCCCGAACGCGAACCGGACTTCGAGGTGCGCGAGACGGTCCCGCCGACCCAAGCGCTGCTCTATCGGCTGAGCGGCGATCACAATCCACTGCACGTCGATCCCGAGTTTGCGGCCAAAACAGGGTTCGATCGCCCGATTCTGCACGGCCTCTGTACGCTTGGGTACGCGGGGCGCGTGGTCCTGAACGAGGTATGCGACGGTGACCCGGAACGATTCGCGGCGCTTCAAGGGCAATTCAGCGCACCGGTGTACCCAGGCGACACCCTGGTCATCCGAGGCTGGAAAGCAGAGGACCGCGTGTTCTTGAGTGTGATGACCGACGAGCGACCCGCCGACGTTTGCCTGAGCAACGCGTATGCGGAGCTTCGTTAGCGCAGCTGCCGATTTTTCGTCTTGCCGAGGCGTGGATCCACACACAGGGTTACGGGGTGTCGCGGATGATGCTTTCTGGCTGCCTTTTCGCCCTTGGGCTGGGGCTCGGCGCAGGCTGCGCGACCGAGGCACCCGCCGCGCTCGAGCCTCCGCCGCCGCCAGTTCACGCCAAGACCCTCGAACCCGAGGCGATGACCCCGACATCGACCTCAACCGCCGAGATCCTGGCCAACCGACAATCAGACATCCGATCGGAGACTTCCGGCCGGGTCGTGGCGGTTCACGTCGAAGCCGGCGATCGCGTGGAGGCGGGCGAGGTGCTGCTTCGGCTCGACGTCGGTCGCCCGGCGTCGGCAGTCCAAGCCGCGCAGGCTGCCGTGGCGCAAAGCGATGCGAGGCTCGATCAAACAGAGCGAGAGCGCGACCGAACCGAACGACTCGTGCAAACGGGAGGCTTACCCGAACAAAGGCTCGATGACGCCCGCGACGCGGTGCGCATGGCGTCGGCCGCCCGCGACGCGGCCAGAGCCGAAGCTAGGCTCGCTCGGCGAGGCCTGACCGAGGCCGTGGTGCGCGCTCCGTTCGGTGGAACGATCGTCGAGCGTGCGATCGAAGTCGGCGAATGGGTGGCTCCCGGAAGCCCGCTCTTGACCCTGGCCGACACGAGTCTTCTCAAGGCCCGCGTGCTGCTCGATCCCCGCGAGGCCCTCGACGTGGCGGTCGGCTCCAAAGTCGAAGTGTCGGTGTTCGCGCGTCCAGGAGAAACCTTCACGGGCCGGGTGGTGCGCGTCGGCGAGGTGATCAACCCGCGGACGAGGCGGCTGCCGGTCGAGATCGAAATCGATGATCCAATTACTCGACTTCGCCCGGGGCTGGTCGCCAGGTTCACCGTCGAAACCGGAGATCCGAAGCTAGTCCTGCGCGTGCCACTCGAAGGGGTGTTCGAGCGTTTCGGGCGCCAGCACGTGTACGTCATCGAAGATGGGATCGCCCATCGGCAGACGGTATTGATCGGCTCGGTGCGGGGCGGCTTTGCCGAAATCAAAGAAGGTCTAAACGTCGGGGATACTGTCGTTATCAAAGGCGTCGCGCGCGTGGTCGACGCCTCGAAAGTGCTCGTGGTGCCGGTCGAAGCCGCGACCGCATCGACCGCCGAGCAAGCCGTGGAGCCATGAGCATCCCGAGCTTCGCAGTCAGGCAGCCGGTGCTCGTCAACTTGGTCGCGATCTCCATGGTCTTGGTTGGCGCCCTCGTGTTGAGCGACATGCACCGAGAGTCGCTGCCGACGATGCCCACTGGCTGGGGGAACGTAACGACGGTCTACGTGGGGGCATCGCCCGAAGAGATCGAGCAGTTGGTCGCGATTCCGGTGGAGAACGCGGTGGCGAGCGTCGACGACGTCGAGGAGATCTGGGCGACCTCGAAAGAAGGTGTCTCGTACGTGAGCTTCAAGTTCAAGGCGGCCGTCGAAGACATGACGAGCGCGATGATGGAGATCTCGAACGAGGTCAATCGAATCGACGACCTCCCTGTCGACGCCGAACGCCCGATCGTCCGGGAGTTCAAGGTCGACTTCCCGACGATTGCCGTGGCCGTACGCGGCGAGGTCACCGAGGCGGTGCTCCGCCAGGTTGGCAAGGACTTGGCCGAACGGATCGAGCGGATCGACGGGGTCTCTGGGATTTGGCGGAACGGCATTCGTGACCGCGAACTACGCGTGGACGTCGATCCAGATCGGCTCGTAGCCCACCAGCTGTCGCTCACTTCGGTGACCCAAGCCCTACGACTTCGGGCGGCAAACGTCCCTGCAGGGACGACCAAAGGCGGTGGGGACACCCGCCTCGTCCGCGGCATGACCCGCGTCGACAATGCGGTCGAGCTTGCGAAAGTGGTCATCCGTCCCGACCCCATGGGAGGCTCCGTTCGTGTCGGCGACGTAGCAGAAGTTCAGGACACTCTTGCGCCGGGGAAGTACAGCGGGCGCGTCAACGGCGAGCCGGCCATCGTGCTCACGGTCCGAAAAGACGAGCAGTCCGACAGCATTCGCATCAGCGAAAGCGTGCATGCGCTGGTGGACGATTTTCGGAAGACGCTGCCCCAGGGCGTGACTATCGACACGTTCGGCGATGCCGCACACGAGGTTGAACGCTCGCTAGACACCCTGTACGCGAATGCGGCCGCCGGCTTGTTGTTGGTCTTGCTCCTGCTCTGGGTGGCAATAGGCGCACGAAACGCGATGATGGCCGCGGTGGGTCTCCCGGTTGCGTTGGCCGGAGCGATCGTCGCGATGGACATGATGGGCATCACCATCAACATGATGTCGCTCGTCGCATTGATCCTCTGCTTGGGTGTCGTCGTCGACGACGCGATCATCATCATCGAGAACATCTACCGGCACATGGAGGAGGGGATGCCTCGTCGCCGTGCCGCCGTCGTCGGCACCGAGGAGGTTTTCTGGCCGGTCGTGTCTTCGACGCTCACCAGCTGGGCCGCGTTTCTGCCCCTTCTCTTGATGGAGGGCGTCCTCGGTCAGTTCTTCGCGATCATCCCGAAAGTAGTCGTGGCCGCGCTGGCCGCGTCGCTGATCGAGGCGATGTTCATTCTGCCGAGTCACATGGCGGATTTCGGCAAACTCGGGACGCAGGGGGGAAAGTCAGCACCCCCGGAAACCCGCTTCCAAAGAGCCAAGCGTCGGATCACGGTGGGTTACGAACGGGTTTTGCGCTGGTCGCTCCAGCATCGCGCAACCGTCGTGTTCGGCTGTTATGCCTTGTGTGGAGTGCTCATCGTCGGAGCCTTGGCGACCAAGGACGTCATTTTGTTCAACGAAGGGGATGTGGACATGTTCGATGTGCGCGTCCGGATGCCCACCGATGCCTCGAAAGAGGAAACCGAGCAGCTCCTCGCCAAGCTCGAAGATCGGATCCGGGCACTCGAAAACGCCGACATCGAAGCGACGCTCGCGGTCCGAGGGATGGCGCGGACCGACATGGGGATCGACACTGGCGACCACATGGGGATGGTCACGGTCTTCGTCGTTCCCGCAACCCAACGAAGCAGCCTTCATGGAGGTCGCGACCTCTTTAGCCAGGTCAGCGGCCTCTACGACGACGTCGTCGGACCCGCGCGACTCGAAGTCGTCGAGGTACGCCCCGGACCACCGCGCGGGGCGCCGGTCGCCGTCCGGGTGCGGGGAAACGACCAGGAGCGTCTCGTCGAGCTCGCGGAGCAAGTCCTTGCGGAGGTCAGGAGAACCCCGGGCACGAGGAACGCGAACCACGACTACGAGCTCGGCAAGCAAGAGCTGCAAATCAAAGTCGACGAAGAGCGCGCTGCGTTGAATGGGCTTACCCCGGAAGCGGTCTCGGCGTGGCTTCGGAGCGCGTTCGGCGCAACACCGGCGGCAACACTTCGCGATGGAGACGACGAGATCGACATCGTGGTTCAGCTAGCGGAGGAGGTGCAGAGCGACCCCGAGCGGATTGCGTCACTTCGGCTCATTACTCCTACGGGCGACGAGGTGGCGCTTCGGGAGATCGCCGATGTGACCCATGGGCGCGGCGCGGGAGAGATCCAGCGCTATCAACAGAAGCGCATGGTTTCGGTGCTCTCAAACATCGATGAAGAGGTCACGAACAGCGGTGAGGTCAACTCGGTCTTGAAGAAGAAGCTTGCGCCTCTCGAAGCCGCAAACCCCGACATCCGCTTCGAGTATGGCGGCCAGTGGGAAGAGACTCAGGAATCGGTCGAGTCGCTGTTCCAGGCGTTCGTCATCGCCATGCTTCTCATCTACACGATCCTGGCCACGCAGTTTCAGAGCTTTTCTCAGCCTGCAGTCGTGATGGCTGCGATCCCACTGTCGTTCATCGGTGTTAGCGCTGGGTTCTTGTTGACGGCAAAGCCGGTAGGCCTGATCGCCCTCGTGGGCGTCGTCGGCCTGACCGGAATCGTCGTGAACGATTCATTGGTGCTGGTCGACTTCATCAACAAACGGCGCCAACGCGGGATGGCGCTGGACGAAGCGATTGTCGAAGCGGGGCGGTTGCGGTTGCGACCGATTTTCTTGACCAGTGTGACGACGATCGCCGGCCTTCTCCCCCTGTCGCTGGCGAGCGAAAGCTTGGCGCACCTCGCACCCATGGCGCAGGTGATCGTATGGGGCCTGACCTTTTCGACGGTGCTCACCCTATTGGTGGTGCCGTGCCTCTATCGACTCGACATCGATCTCGCGGCTCGGGCTTCGGATTTGGTTGCACCCTTCAAACGCTGGGTCACCGATCCCGGAGCTGCGAAAGTCGAGGACACCGCGGACACGACCGCCGACTGACGTCGCCCCCATGGCGATCCGCGCCGAAGCTGCTAGGCGCAGGGCATGGCGAAACGATTCGAAAACCAAGTCGTGTGGATCACCGGGGGAGGAAGCGGTATCGGACGAGCCCTCGCCCTTGCATTCGCTGAAGAGGGCGCCACCGTGGCAGTGTCGGGGCGTCGCCGAGAGCGACTCGAGCTCGTCGTTACCGAGATCGTCGGCAACGGTGGAAAGGCACTAGCCGTGCCTTGCGACGTTACTGACGAGGCCTCGATAGAGCGCGCCGTGCGACAAGTGGTCGAAACGCTCGGGCGCCTCGATGTCACGGTTGCCAATGCGGGCTTTTCCGTGGCGGGCAAGATTGCGAAGTTGTCGGCCGAGGACTGGCGGCGGCAGCTCGATGTCAACGTCATCGGCCTCGCGATGACCGCCCGATACTCGATCCCGCACCTCATGGAGCACTCAGGCCGTTTGGTGCTCGTCGGAAGCGTGGCCAGCATGCTCGCGACGCCTGGCGTGGGCGCCTACTCCGCATCGAAATACGCCGTCCGCGCGATCGGTCAGACCCTGGCCGTCGAGCTGCACGGCACAGGGGTGAGCTGCACGACGATCCACCCGGGCTTCATCGAAAGCGAGATCGCGCAGGTCGACAATCGAGGTGTGTTCGATGCGAGCCGCGAGGACACACGACCGCAAAAGCTCATGTGGCCCGCCGATCGTGCCGCCAAGGCGATGATCGACGCCATTGCCGCTCGAAAGCGAGAGCACACGTTCACCGGCCACGGCAAGGTGGGCGCTTTCGTCGGCCGGCACCTCCCGGGATTGGTGCATCTGGGGCTCACCCGCGCGAAGTAGCGCTATTGCACCACGAAGCGGGTCATGATCAGGATGTAGCTCTCCTTTTGCGAGCCGAGGGTCTGCCGGAGAGCACCTTCGATGGCGAACTTGCCCTTGTTGAAACCCGCACTGGCTGTGATCTGATTGAGATTGCGCCCGCTGTCGCGCCGATAGCCGGCCCGGAGGGGGGCTACTTCCCCGGCGATGAACTGGACCCCCGCACCTGCCACGAGCTCGTTTCTTTCGAAAGTCGAGAGATCCACCAAAATGTCGCCGCCAAAACTGACGCTCTCGATGGGCGCAAGGCTCACGCTGCCGCCGGCCATTTGTGGCGCGAGCGACGAGCGGGTCTTGATCAGGTTGTATCCGAGGCCGGCGACTTTGAGCCAAGGTATCGGGGTGATGGTCATCGACGCGTCCAACGTGACGCCGTTGAACGTTGGCGCTAGCGGCTGCCCGTCGAAGGACTCGGCGCGCATCCGGCCCCATCGGACCCCAAGGCCGACGCCGAGCTGTTCGATCACTTGAATGCCGACGGCCGTACGCCAATCCCAGCCCTTGTACCGACGCTCGCTGCCACTGAAGATCCCTCGAAAACCGGTGCCAAGGGCGAGCTTCTTGGCGGTCGTGGAGTCGGTGACCGCGCTTCCAATCGTCCAGTAGGTGTTGCCCCCGCCGGGAATGATCTGCGAGAACGCTTCGATATGGTAAGCGGACACCGCGGCCATGTTCGATGCGTTATACGCGAGCGCCGAAGTCCCGGTGGCTCCCGCGCGGGCGCCTGCACCCATGCCTAAGGTGTACGGCGTCTCGAAATTGTCTTCTGGTGGCAGCTGAGGGTTCGCCGGTTCCGCGACGCCGCTCGGTGCCACGGTCTGGGCAAGCACGGCGGCAGGCGAGCATAACGTGGTCACAAGACCGACGGTCGCGGCCGCCCAAAAAGCTCGTATTTTCCACATGGTTCGCGTCCCGGGCGAAGCTAGCAGCGTTAGATCACTCATCCAAATTGTCTGCCTGGCGCCCCGGGACTGACGCATGAACGCTACGACGTGGACCATTGTTCCTGCCTGGAAGTGCCGTGCAGGCGCCAAAGCCGACCACCTCACTCGGTGGGAACCCGGTGGACAAACTGTGGAGCCCTCGCGCGCACACCATCGATCACGCGCGATCGTTACGCGCAAAAAAATCAATACGCTGTGGATGATCGACGAGCGAGTTGCACGTCGATGTTGCGCGAACGATAACAAGTCGTAATTCGAAGTGATTGCAACAGCTTGTCAACAGCAAAGCAACGGCTCGTAACGCAGTGCGTGTTGCTGTCAAAAAAACGGCATTTGAATCTTTCGCGATCCCAAGTGTTTAGAAGTTTGTTGTGGGATCACCGTAGACGCACTCGAAACAGGCTGCTAGTTTCGCGGCCCTTCACTGGAGGAGCGCCAACCGAATCGGCGGATGGTAAAAGGTGAACGGTAACTCGCCCTGAGCAACGTGTGGACGACTTGGGGACGAAGACGCTGATGTGCGCGGTTTTCGGGGTAGGGAGACGATGGAACAATTGTGGGAACGGACACTTGGCAGTCTGAAGTCGCATCTCTCCTCGGAGAACTTCGAAACCTGGCTCCAACCCGTTCAGTTTGGCGGGGTCGAGCCGGATTCCATCGTTCTACGCATCCCGAACCAGTTCTTCGCAGATTGGATATCGGCGCACTACCTCGATCTCATTTTCGACACGCTCGATCGTGAGGCAGGCGACTCGAACGTACCGAAGAAGGTCCGCTGGGAGCTGGACGAAACCCTGCGTGAAAAAGCACAAGCTGCGCGAGAGTCGACAAAACGCCCTCCGCCGAGGGCGACTCCTCGTGAGCCGTCGGTCTTTTCAGACCTCAATCCAAAGTATCGCTTCAAGAATTTCGTGGTGGGGCCCGCAAATCAGCTTGCACACGCCGCAAGCGTCGCGGTCGGCTCCGATCCCGGTTCTCGCTACAACCCGCTTTTCATCTACGGCGGGGTTGGGCTCGGCAAGACCCATTTGGTCAACGCGATCGGTCATACCATCCTCCAACGCAATCCCCGCGCCCGCATCCGCTACGTTTCGGCTGAGCGCTTTACCAACGAGTTCATCTGGTCACTACAGAATCACGAGATCAGCGCGTTTCGAGACCGTTATCGCTCGCAGTGCGACGTCTTGTTGATGGATGACATCCAGTTCCTCGCAGGGCGTGAGCAAACTCAAGAAGAGTTCTTTCATACCTTCAACGCCCTCTATCACTCGGACAAGCAGATCGTCGTCACCTCCGACGTCTACCCCCAACAGATCTCGGAGATGCAGGAACGCCTGGTCAGTCGCTTTCAGTCCGGGATGGTCGCCGACGTGCAGGTTCCCGAGCTCGACACTCGAATTGCGATCCTGCAAAAGAAGGCGGAGACCGAAGGGATCGCGCTCGTGAGCGAGGTGGCGCTTTTTTTGGCACAGATGGTTCGCAGCAACGTGCGTGAGCTCGAAGGAACACTCCTCCGGGTCGCCGTGAAGGCGGAGCTCTTGGGTCAGCCCATGGGGCTCGAGCTCGCCAAGGAAACGATGCGTCAGGTGACTCCGAACCAAGACATGGCGACTACCGTCGAGGACATTCAACGGATCGCATGCGGGTACTTCGGTGTCCGTTTGACCGACTTGAAGTCCCGTCGCCGGCATCGCGCCATCAGCTTTCCCCGGATGGTGTCGATGTACATTTGCCGTCAGCGTCTCGGCACCAGCTATCCTGAGCTCGGCGAGCGCTTCGGGGGAAAGGACCACACCACGGTAATCAGCGCCGTACGCAAGATCAGCGGCTTGATCGAAGAGCAAGACGAGCGTGTCTTGAGCGCCGTGGGCGCCATCGAACGCAAGCTAGGCATCTGAGAGCCGAAGGTGCTGAACCCGCTTTCTCAGGGCTCTCCTGCGCGGTTCTCCTGCGCCTAGCAGGCCGGGCCTTTCGCACACTTTTGGTGTATACCCGCCCCTGTGCGCGAAGTGCGATCAAGCTGGGGAACGCACCTGTGGATGATGCGGGGTTCGATCAATCCCCACTTAGCGCACGATCAACCACGTCACCAAAGTTCGCTCAAACCTTAGTTCTTCCGCTTGGTTACATTGCTTCATTCACAATTCACAGCTGTTAAGACGACGACGAGATCTTTAAATTAAGGATCCTAAGCAGTGGATAAACAGACAACGCCTTTCATTGGAGTCATGGAGTAACCCAACATGGAGCTTACGATCGAGAAGCAACAGTTCCTCCGTGGTCTCGCACGCACACACGGAGTCGCGGATCGCAAAAGCTCGATGCACATCCTGTCGAACGTGTTGCTGTCGGCAGAAGGGAACGACACCCTTCGGCTTTCTGCCACGGATCTCTATCTTGGAGTCACCGCGGTCGTTTCTGCGAAGATCAAAGAGGGTGGCACCATAGCCGTGTCGGCTCGCACCCTATTTGACATCGTCAAGAATCTTCCTGACGGCGAAGTGAGCTGGAAGCTGAGTGACAGTCATGCGGTAGAGCTGAGCTGTGGAAAGGTGCGTTACCGAATTCCTGCGATGCCCGGCGAAGATTTCCCTCCTCTGCCCAATGCTGGCGACGCCGACTTGGTCGAGCTCGACGCTTCCGTCCTGGCGGATCTGATCGCGCTCACGCAATACTCGATGTCTCACGATGACACCCGTCCGCATTTAGCGGGAACTTTGTTCGAGTGCGATGGAAAGGTCGTCCGTATGGTGACGACCGATGGTCACCGGCTATCGAAAGCCGAGCGCAAGGTTCCTGGAAAAGGCCCCAAAGGCAAGATGAAGAGTTTCAGCATGCTCGTGCCCCACAGAGGCATATCCGAGCTCAAGCGTCTTCTCGAAGACGTCAAAGCCACAAAGGGTAAGGGCGATGCGGAGACGACCATCGAGATTGCAACCGCAGGGGGTAATGCGTTCTTTCAACGCGACGACCTCTCCCTGAGCGTGAAGCTGGCAGACGAGCATTTCCCACCGTATGAGAAGGTGATCCCAAGCAAGCAGAGCCGAACGGTGATCGCTGCCCGGGGCCCCTTGGTCGAAGCGCTCCGCCGGATCAGCCTCGTCGCCAACGACAAGAGTGGCGGCGTGCAGCTGATAATCGAGCCTGGCACCCTGCGGTTGCAGAGCCAAAATCCCGACGTGGGCGAGGGCAGCGAAGAGGTAGACGTGGATTACGCGGGCGATGATCTACGGATCGGGTTCAACGCAAGGTATCTCCTCGATGCCCTCGGTGCGCTTCCCTACGACGAGATCGCCTTGGAGCTCAGTGGGGAGCGTGACCCCGGGGTGCTCAAGCCGGTCGGAAACGGATCAGAGTTCATCGGCGTCATCATGCCTATGCGCATTTAGGGCCGGGCCGTTGTCTGGTGATTCGCGCACGGTCGAAACGCCAACCCGAGTCGTGGTGTTGCGTGCTCGTGGGTTTCGAAACCTCGCGCCGCTGGCGTTCGAACCCGGTCCTCATTTCAACGTCATCCACGGAGACAACGGCGCCGGGAAGTCGAATCTTCTCGAGGCGATTCATTACCTCGGGGCGCTCAAGAGTTTTCGAGGTGCCAAGCGCGACGACCTGATCGGGCTCGATTCCGATACCGCCCTGCTCGACGCCACCATCTCAGGCGGCGCTGCACCTCACAAGCTTCGTGTGGAGCTCGGGAGATCCGAGCGCCGCCGCCTCCAGCTCGATCAAAAGCGACCACGCTCGAGCAGCATTTGGCATCAAACGGTCCAGATGGTGCTTTTTCATCCCGGCGACCTCATGCTTGCCGTAGGAGGTCCCGACCGGCGTCGCGCTTTTCTCGACCGGATGCTCGAGCAAATCGACCCTATCTATGGGTCGACCCTGGCAACCTACGAGAAGGCCCTCCGGAGCCGCAACCGACTCTTGAAGGAGCCATCTGCCGAACGGCGTTCGGTACGCGCTTACGATGCCATCCTGAGCAAGGCAGGGGCCGTCGTGGGGAAGGCCAGAGCTCGATTGATCGACGACTTGGAGCCGAGGGTCACCCGCGCGTTCGCCGAGGTTTTCGGAGGTGATACTCCCCTCGGGGTTCGGTACCTGCCGCGGGTCGAGCCTACCGAGGAGGCGATCACCCAGGCGCTCGAGAGCTCGTTCGAGAAGGATTGCGCTCGAGGCTTCACGGCTGACGGTCCCCATGGTGATGACCTAGAGCTTCGACTTCACGACGTCGGCGCGCGTCATCACGGCTCTCAGGGTCAGCATCGGACGATCGTGTTGGCCCTGAAGACCGCCGAGCTCGATCTGTTGACCGAGCGCACCGGTCGGGTGCCGATCCTGCTGCTCGACGATGTGTCGAGCGAGCTCGACCGGAGCCGCAACCGGCGGTTCTTCGAAGTGCTGAGCCATGCGGGCGGGCAGGTCTTCCTGACCACCACGCATCCCGAGTTCATTTTGCTCGAAAACGACCGGGTCGACTTCCAGGTCGACGACGGATGCGTCACTCGATGATTTTAGCGCTCTTGATGTAATCGAGGTTCGGGAAGTTGTCCTTCAAGTAGGCGTTGCCCTGGGACTGAAGAAGCGCCTGCGACGGGCCACGGCCCCGTGGCGCACCTTCGCCATAACCGGCGTGGAGCGCGTCGACCGTGCTCATGTCTTTCACCTTCCCAAACGGGGAGAAGCCCATCCCATCGAGCCGCGAGTTATCGACGAAGTTGATGAAGAACTGGGTAGTTCGGGAGTTGGGGCCCGACGTAGCGAACGATACCGTCCCCCGGGTGTTGCTGCCCTTCACCGGATCGTCGGGGATCCGCTTCTCGCGCCACTCGGCATTGAGGGCCGGGTCACCACTGATGCCTACCTGCGCCATGAATCCGCCGATGACACGGAAAAACGCGACGTCGTCGTAGTAGCCATTTTGAACGAGCTCGTAGAAGCGGTCGGCGCCGTGTGGGGACCAGTCGCGGTGGACTTCAATCAAGATTGGGCCCTTCGTGGTGTCGAGCTCGGCCACGTATTGATCGGGCGCTTGGCTTGGCTTGTTGTCAGTCAGTTTGGCCTCCTCTTCTTTGCTCGGCGGTTCGGTTTCCTCGCCTGGATTCGGGGTGTTGGTCTTTTCGTTCTTGGAGCACCCGAAAACGAGCACCCCACTCAAGATCAGCAGCGCTGCGGTTCGCATGGGCGTACCTTGGCAAGCCCGCTACGGCGCGCAAGGCGGTCGTTTGGATGAGCGACGAGCGTGGGTCTCGAGGGCCTCAGCTCTCGAAAAGCCCGCGAAGCTTCTTGAGAAAGCTCGCCTGCTCCGGAAGGCTTTCAACGCCGAATTCGTCTGCGAGCTCGGTGATGAGCCTGCGTTGGCGGCGACTCACCTCGCGCGGGACCTCTACCACGACCGTCACGAGCTGATCGCCCTTACCATACCCCCCATACACGGAGATTCCTTTGCCACGCAAGCGGAAGACCTTCCCCGACTGGGTTCCTGGTGGCACCTTCATCACCACCGTTCCCTCGAGCGTCGGGACATCGATGCTTGCCCCGAGCACCGCTTGGGGAAACGAGATCGGGACGGACACCAAGATGTCGGCCTCTTGACGCTTGAAAAGTGCATGGTCGTGTACATGGATGTGTATGTGGAGATCCCCGTTGGCTCCCGCGACGGCCTCCCCCGCGCCCCGGACGGTTCGCACGGCACCATCTTGAACACCTGCTGGGACCTTCACGCTCATTGTTTCGGCTCGAAGCTTGGTCCCGGTCCCTTTGCATGCTTTGCACGGCGTAGGGATGTTCGTGCCGGTGCCGCGGCACCCGTGACACGGACGCGCTGCTGCGAAGAGTCCGCGTTGATATTTCACTTGGCCGCGTCCTTGGCAGATGTTGCACTTGTGAATGGGGGTTCCGGCCTGCGCGCCACTCCCGCCACACGTCGCGCACGGAGCAGGTCGGTTGACGTCGATGTTCTTCTCGACGCCCAGCGCGGCCTCGACAAACGAAATCTCGAGGTCGTATTTGAGGTCGCGACCGCCTCTACGCTTGCGTCGAGCCCCGCTGAAGACCTCGCCGAACAGCCCCTCGAGGATCTCGCTGACGGCGCCGAAGTCGCTTGTGTCGAACCCCGGACCATCGGTCGCGAAGGCGGCGTGACCATGACGGTCGTAGCGATGGCGCTTGTCGGGGTCGCTCAGCACGGCATAGGCCTCGCTCGCTTCTTTGAATGCGTCCTCGGCGGCGGGGTCGTCTGGATTGCGGTCCGGGTGGTATCGCATCGCGAGCGCGCGATAGGCTTGTTTGATCTCGTCGCCGGACGCGGTCTGGCTGACTTCGAGAATCACGTAGTAATCGCGCTGAGTCACGGGTTTCGCAGTGTAGACGCGCCGCGGAACGGCGCAAACGGCGTGGAAGAACCCAGCCGAATGTGGGAGGGGAAGAGGGTGCCAGCATTCGAGCTCGAGGTCGAAGCGGAAGATGACGGTGCGCGGCTCGATGTCGTGCTGGCGCGGCGCGCCCCCGGTCTGAGCCGAGGTCGAGTGAAGGCGCTTTTCGCACTGGGAGAGGTCCGGTTGAATGGGAGGCGCGCGAAGAAGAGCGCTTTGGTAGCAACCGGGGATCGCGTGACCCTCGAATCGCTTCCGGGCCCAGCCGACTTTCACGCGACTCCGGATCCGGCTCTCGACATCGATGTGGTCGTCGAACGTGGGGGATACGTGGTAGTCGAAAAACCCTCCGGCGTTCCGAGTCATCCCCTTCGAGAAGGCGAGCTCGGTACGTTGGCCGGAGCTCTCGTCGCTCGTTACCCCGAGATGCGCGGTGTCGGTTACCGCAAGCGCGAACCCGGAATCCTGCATCGCCTCGACAACGACACATCCGGGTTGATGCTTGCCGCTCGTGACCAATCGACTTTCGAGGCGCTTCGTGAGCAACTGCAGGCGGGCGAGATCGAAAAGCGATACGTCGCTCGCTGTGCCGGAATCGTCGTCGCGCCACAGATCATCGACGCTCCTATCGCCAACGACCCCCGCGACCGGAGAAAGGTTCGTGTCTGCCGTGACCCCCGTGAAATCAAACGGCTAGACGCTCAGCCTGCATATACGGAGATCTTGCGGAGCGAGCCGGACGAAGCTGGCTCGTGTGTCGAGGTGCGCGCCAACGATGCCCGCCGCCATCAAGTGCGTGTACATCTAGCGTCGATCGGCCATCCGCTCGTAGGCGATACGCTCTATGGTGGCCCGACCCTCCCTGGCCTCGACCGCCACTTTCTCCACGCCAGCTATCTATCCTTTACCGACCCGAAAACGGGTGCGCGTTCTGCCATCCGAAGCCCCTGAAAGTTCGCGAGAACTCGACGGTGACCGCAACGTCGTCAGAAGGGGATCCGCAGGCCGGCTTGGGAGATGACCTGATTTCCGAAGGCGTTGGTGTTCCAGCGATAGTTGAAGCTGATATCGAACTGGGCGCCCGCGATCGAGCGGTGGGCGCGGCCTTCGAGGAAAGATCCGAGGACCAAGAACTGGATGCCGACCTCGTTGACTTGAAACGCGCTCATCTTTGGGTCGTTGGTGACGTAGCGATCCTCGAACGTGTACGCGTTGGGGTCGTTCTTGTAGAAGAACGCCGACGTCTGTTTGTAGTAGCGGTAACGAAGGCGGGTTTGGAAGTATGGAGACATCTCCTGGTAAATGCGCACCTCTGGGTTGATCGCCGAGATCGACCAGTCATCGAAGTAGGATCGATAGATCGCCTGGAGCGAAGTGCGCGAACGCGGGATGTACCAAGCGACGCGCGAGTAGAGGAGATTGCGTAGGCGGAGGTCCGGGTGTTCTTCCGGGCGCTGTCCGCCGAGCACCGAACGATACGGATTCGCTAGAAACCCCGACTGCACCGTGAAGTCGTAGGCAACCTCGAAGATCAGCGTGGGCGTCAGAGCTTGCTCCCACCCGACCGCCATCGATACCGCATCGAGTCTTTCACCGAAATCGCTGCCGCGAGTACCGTCCTCGCCGGGCCTCATCTGCGTGCCTCCCCGGAAATTCTGGCCGATTTCGTCGTGTAAGTACGTCACCCGTCCGAGCAGCCGCGTGGCCCTGTCGGCAAGCCAAATCGACGGCTGAAAGAAGGCGCTGAACGAAAAGTAGTCCGGCTCCTTGCTGAACCGCGTGCCCCCCCACAGGTCGACCGGGTTTTCGCGATCAGAGAATTCGTGTCCACCCTTGATCGAAACATCGTGGCGGATTTCGTTGAAGCGGGTGTCCTCGAGGGCGCCGGCCGCGATGCTTGCGCTCGTGATCGAGTCGACGAGGTAGTCGACGCGGAGGCGGCTTCCCTGCGGCGCTTCGAGCTGCGCGATGATCTCGGGCGCCACCACCCGCGTGCTTCGATCCCAGTAGTAGTTTCCACGAAGTTGCACGTCACCGGTCCAAGTACCGGTCACCTCGTCGGCGTGGGAGCCACCAGGAGGCAGTCCGAGGAGAGCGATCCCGGCCACCAGTAGCACCCGAACGAACGCCCAACCCGGGCACCGTCGAAGAGCCGTCAGTTGCACCCGCAACCGCCGCCGGCGTTGCCGAGGCCCCCGGTGGCGCCCTCTCGGGCGTCGAGCACGTGCGAATAAAACTTCGCTTCGGTGGCTTCACGCTGGAAGTCCATACTCGGCCGGGACAGGTATTCGCGCTCATACGGCTTGACGGTCGCGCAGCCCCCGACCGCAAGAGCCGAAAAGACCGCAACAAGAACGCCAAGCTTGAGCGCTAGAAACCTGGGTTTTCGTCGATACCGTCGTCGGTGAGATGACGCGCGAGGGCGACGAGTGGAGTGAGGAATATGCGGGTGGTTGTTCGCAGCCATGGGTGCTCAGCAATGAAATCGGCGGCATACGGACCGACGACGTAATACACGTCGACGAAAGCCCGGCCGGCTCGGTTAGTCATCAGATAACGATCACGAAAGCGCCGAAGCGCCCAAATCTCGTCGGCAAGGGGCGACCCATAGGCGGCGGTCGCGACAAAGCACGGGGGGACGGTAGTGAAGTCGATGCGGGTCGTGGTCAAGGTTGCACGCGCTGCTGCGCTCCGTCCTTGGCAGATGTCGACGGCAGATATTTCGACCTCGTACTCGGCCTCGTGTTGGTCGAAGGCGATGTCGACCTCGAGGAGATCACCCGCGTCGAGGCAATCCCCATCGCCATCGCGATCGAGGCCGTTTTCGCACTCTCCTGCGGAGTTCGATACGTAAGGAGCGCACAGGGTCTCCGTCCATGTGCCGCCTTTGCAATCGCCATCCACCGGGATTTGCAGCCGGTCGCCGACCACCGGTCGGTCGTCCTCACTGAGCGCCACAGCTCTTGCCTCGTCGACCGCGATCCCATCGGTCGTTAGAATTTCGTACTGGCGCAATGGCAATAGGCTCGGAGGCACGGTGAACGCGAGGCGGCCTACGCGGTGGGACCACTTGGGATTGGGGTGATTCTCGATCGCGAGATCGACGATTGCAGCTGGGGCACCGTCTAGGTCGCAAGCGCCCACGCATCGATCTTCCGGACCACAGATGAAGCCGAAGTCGCATTGTTCGGAGTCGGTGCAAGGCTGGCTGCACTGTGGCGGCGGATCGGGCTGGCCGCAGATGTTGGTCGTGAGCACGCTGAGGGTTGCGCGAGTCCCTGCGACATCTTTGCGGAGCCGATCAGCGCCGCTTCCAGGCGCACCTTCCGGGTCGTCGGTGATCGAATCGTCCATGGTGATCATCGCGCCGTCTTCGCCGTGAAGGCTGCCGTAACCGATCGGGTCGACCGCGGTGTGGGTGGCGATCGGCACTCCTAGTGTGAACGGAATGCTGTAGACGACCGAGGGTTGCCCACGATAGGGGTAACCATAGGTCTGCGCCCAGAAATCAAAGCCGTCCGACATGGGCGCGGGATAGGTGACGTCGTTGAACACGTCGTTGTAGTCGCCCTCGACGTTCACCTCGACGAAAGCCGTATACTCGCCATCTTCCCATTCGCCCGGCACGAGATACTGGATCGCGATCGGCTGGTCCGCAGCGGGTGTGGCCATCGTCACGGCGTCGATTTCGGGCATGACGCGCTCCGCCTCGTCGATGAATCGCGCCACGTCGGGATGATCGAACTCGCCGAGCCCGACGACGTCGCGGCGCGGCGGATAGAGCGAGCCCATCCCGAGGGCGCGCATCGTTTCGCTTCCAGACGGTAGGACGAATGGCTCTCCGTACCCGTTGCTCACGTCTTGCCCGCTCATGAAGCGACCCTTGTCGCTGTTGAAAACGCTTGCGCAGGTGACCGCGTCGAGGGCCTCTCGAGTCGTCGTCGTCTGGTCGAACGACAGACAAAAGTAGCTGTCAGGAGATGCGTCGACCGTATTCCGGGTCGCAAAACCTTCGGATATTCGATCCTGGAAGATCACGAGCGGAAAGACCTCTGCACCTGGGGCCGTCGCGCGGCGCCAACCCCAAACGGGAAGAATTCCTTCGCGGCGCCCGTAAGGCCACCGAAAGCCGCTGTTCATCTGCAATGCGCCGGGACGATTGCCGACGCCCCGGAGGGCCACGGACGAGGTGAGCCGGACGGTGCCCATGAACGTGCCGTCGTCGCGCTCGATCCAGATTGCGATCTGCGCACGCTCGGTGGGGGTGAAGCTGAGCTCGAGGAGGCGTGCTTGAGCCGCGCTCACCCCGGAGCTTGCTAGCCAAGCTGCAACGACCCATAGGCTAAGCCATCCAAAGCGCATGACTTGAGCAGCCTAGCCGGCTGGGTTTTGCCACTCAAGGAAACGCCTCGAGGGAAATTTTTCGTCGTCCTTTCAGGCGGTTAGGCCGACCTCACCTTCGCGGACGTTGGGCCCGACGATCACCCTTGTTTCGTTTGGATTTGTCCGGGTCGAGTGTTGCTCGCAGTTGGTCGATCCGGTTGCGAAGCTCGGCGGCCTTTTCGAACTCGAGCTCCTCCGCAGCGAGCAGCATCTCGCTTTTCAGCTCTTCGATGCGCGCCGGAATGTCGGCGGGGTCCGAGGGCTCCTCGCCTGCTCTCAGAATGGGGATGACCACGTAGTCGCCGGCGCCTGTCGAGGGGTCCATCTCGAGGACCGCTTTCTCTACGGTTTGAGGGGTGATGCCGTGCTCTTCATTGTATTCGGTCTGCCGGGCGCGACGGCGCGCGGTTTCGTCGATCGCATGTTGCATCGCATCGGTGATGCGGTCCGCGTACATGATCACCTCGCCACCTGCGTTGCGCGCCGCGCGTCCGATCGTTTGGATGAGCGAGCGGGGTGACCGCAGGAAGCCCTCCTTGTCCGCGTCCAAAATCCCGACGAGCGACACCTCGGGGAGGTCGAGCCCCTCCCGCAAGAGATTGATCCCGACGAGGACATCGAACTCACCTCTCCGCAAATCCCTAAGAATATCAACACGTTCAAGCGTGTCTATGTCGCTGTGAAGATAGCGAACCGAGACCCCCAGCTCGCCGTAGTATTCGGTGAGGTCCTCGGCCATTCGCTTGGTCAGAGTGGTGATCAATACGCGCTCGTTACGTGCAACGCGCGCGCGAATCTCGCTCAACAAATCATCGACTTGATGTTTGCTGGGTCGCACGTGCACGGCGGGGTCGAGAAGGCCTGTTGGGCGGATCACCTGTTCGACGATCACGCCCCCCACACGTTCGATCTCCCAGCTTCCAGGAGTAGCGCTGACGTGGATCACTTGGCCGACGCGCTCCTCCCATTCGCTGAACCGCAGCGGTCGATTGTCGAGTGCGCTAGGCAAACGAAAGCCGTGCTCTACCAACGTCTCCTTGCGCGACCGGTCACCTCGGAACATCGCTCCGAGCTGCGGGACGGTGATGTGCGATTCGTCGAGGATGACCAGGAAGTCGTCGGGGAAATAGTCGAGCAAGGTGGGGGGTGGTTCGCCTTCTTTTCGCCCGGAGAGGTGCCGGCTGTAGTTCTCGATGCCGTGGCAGAATCCCATCTGCTCGAGCATCTCGAGGTCGTAGATCGTCCGCTGCTCGAGACGCTGTCTTTCGAGGAGTTTTCCCTCGGATTCGAGCTTGGGAAGCCATTCGAGTAGCTCCTCCCGGATCGACTCGATCGCGCGTTTTCGGTGCTCGTCGGGGGTGACGTAGTGGCTGCCAGGATAGACTCCATACTGGTCGAGCTCCTCGAGAACCTTGCCTCTGGTCGGGTCGATCTCGACGATGCGCTCGATTTGGTCGCCCCAGTACTCGATGCGGACCGCGAGGTTCTCCGAGTGCGCTGGAAAGATCTCGACGACGTCACCTCGGACCCGAAACGTCCCACGATGAAAATCGATGTCGTTGCGCTGATACTGGATGTCGACGAGACGACGGAGCAGCCGATCACGGCGATACTCCTGACCGACCTCCAGGTTGATGAGCATTTCTTGGTACCACTCGGAAGATCCGATGCCGTAGATGCACGACACGCTGGCAACGATGATCACGTCGCGACGGGCGAGGAGTGAACGCGTCGCGCTGTGGCGCATGCGGTCGACCTTGTCGTTGATGATCGCGTCCTTCTCGATGTACGTGTCGGATGACGGGATGTACGCCTCGGGCTGGTAGTAGTCGTAGTAGCTGACGAAATACTCGACCGCGTTTTGCGGAAAGAGCTCCCGCATCTCGCTGTAGAGCTGTGCGGCCAGAGTCTTGTTTGGGGCGATGATCAGGGTTGGGCGCCTCGTCGTCGCGATGACGTTCGCCACGGTAAAAGTCTTGCCGCTCCCCGTGATCCCGAGGAGGACCTGGTGCTGATCTCCCCGCTCGAGCCCGTGGAGGAGGTCGGCTATGGCCGCCGGCTGGTCGCCTTTCGGCGTCAATTCCGTGATGAGCTCGAGCTCCCGCGCCATGGGCAAAGGCTATCACCGCTTGAAAAAGGGGAAAGTCGCCGTACATCAAGGTTCATGGATTTGGGACGCTTTTGGGATGTGACCACTTCGACGGCAGCCAGCGCCGCCCGTCCCAACTTCGGCAACGTTCACTACGAACGCACGAAGAGCCCGACGCAGCCGCTCGAGCTCTACGAGTTCGAGGTTTGTCCGTATTGCCGCATCGCTCGTGAAGCGCTCTCGGCTTTGAGTCTCGACCCGATCATCTATCCGTGCCCGAAAGGCGGCCGGCGGTTTCGCGAAAAGGTGAAGCGGGAAGGGGGCCGTTATCAGTTCCCCTACTTGGTCGATCCCAATACCGGGGTTGCGATGTACGAGTCTGCCGATATCGTCGACTATTTGTTTTCCGAGTATGGCAACGGGCAGGCGCCTTGGTTCCTCCGGCAGCGCGGCTTTGCGGTGTCGACGTCGATGCTCGCATCCAGCTTCCGCCCGTTCAAAGGTCGCCAGGCCGTGCCTTCACGCGAGCCGGAGGAGCTCCTCGAGCTCTATTCGTACGAGGGCTCGCCGTTTTGCCGCATCGCGCGCGAGGCCCTCTGTGAGCTCGAGCTTCCGCATCGAGTTAGGAACGTTCCGCGGCGAAGCCCCGATCGCGAGGGCTTCGTTGCCGTCTCCGGCAAGATGCGGGTGCCCTACCTGCTCGACCCCAATACCGGCACGCAAATGTTCGAGTCCGACGCGATTCGCCGCTATCTCTACGGGACCTACGCCCAATAGAAGGGGACGGTCCCTTTCCTAGCGGTGGCTCTTGGCAAACGCTCGGGCAAAATCGACGAACTTTTGCACGCTTTCGGGCTCCATCGCGTTGTATATCGACGTCCGAATGCCGCCTACCGAGCGGTGCCCCTTGATGCCGACCATCCCTGCCTCGGCAGCATCCGCGATGAGCCTCTTTTCGAGGTCTTCGGAGGGCAATCGGAACACGGGGTTCATCACCGACCGCGAGTCGACCTCGACCGGACAGCGGAAGAAGTCCGGGTCCCCGTCGACCATGCCATAGATCATCTTTGCCTTCTCCCTGTTGCGCTTTTCCATCGCTCGGGCGCCGCCCTGGGCCTTGACCCATCGAAGCACGTTCCGAACCATGTAAACCGCAAAGGTCGGGATGGTGTTCTGGAGCGAATCTCCCTCGAGGATCGTCTTGTATCGGAAGATCTTGGGGATCGTGCTCGGACTCCGCTCCGCGAGCTCCTTTCGGAAGATGAGGACCGTGATCCCGGCGGGCCCGAGATTCTTCTGGGCTCCAGCATAGACGAGCCCGAACTTCGAAACATCGATTGGCCGCCACAGAATGTCACTCGACATGTCTGCGACGAGCGGCACGTCGCCCGTGTCGGGAAACCGGTGAAACTGCGTGCCCATGATCGTGTTGTTGCTCGTCATGTGCACATAAGCCGCGTTGGGATCGAGCTCGAGCTCGGCCTGCGCAGGCACACGGATGTACTTACCGTCGACCTCTCCTGTGCCCGCCTCGCGCGCCTCTCCCGTGATCTTCGCTTCAGCCAGCGCCTTCGTGCTCCACGTTCCCGTCATGATGTAGTCGGCCGACTGACCAGGGGCGCGGAGGTTCATCGGTGCCAAGGCGAACTGGGCCGTTGCACCGCCTTGCATGAAGAGCACTTCGTGGGTTTCCGGGATGTCCAGCAGCTCGCGCAAAAGCGCCTTTGCTTCTTCGTGCACTTTGGCGTACGCCGCGCCCCGGTGGCTGTGCTCGAGGAGAGACATGCCCGTCCCCTCGTGGTCGAGGAATTCCTGTTGGGCGTATTCGAGGACCGACAACGGGAGCGTTGCCGGGCCTGAGCTGAAGTTGATGACGCGAGCCATAGGCGGCGGAGCCTAGCCGTGGTTTTGCTCCGCGCAAGGTTCACCCGGGGCTTCCAGTTGCGTCAGGAATCGGCGCGGCTATACGAACGCCCGGCCTCGGGGTTGTAGCTCAGTTGGGAGAGCGCCGCGTTCGCAATGCGGAGGTCAGGGGTTCGATCCCCCTCAGCTCCACCACCACTCGAAAAACCAAGTCTGCCGGCGGGGTTGCCGGTCGGGGTCTTTGCCCTCTACCTTGATGCGTATGAGGGAGCTTTTTCGAGCCTGTAGTGCGGTGGTGCTCGTCCTGTCTGCGTCGGTGGCCGGCGCCTCGACGAGCGCGCAAGAACCCGAGGACGACACAGCAGCGCGCGAGTACTTCGAGAAGGGGCGCGTTGCATTCGACGGTGCGGACTACGAGCGCGCGCTCGTATATTTTCGGCACGCGTATCGCCTGAGCCAACGTTCGGAGCTTCAATACAATATCGGGGTCGCGGCCGACCGGCTACAAAGAGAAGACGAAGCGCTCGAGGCGTTCGAGCAGTATCTCGCAGCGAGCGAGGAACCGGAGCGCGAAGCCGAGGTGCGCGAGCGAGTCAACGCCCTTCGTGCTTCGATCGAGGAGCGCGAGGCCACCGAACGCGCGCTCGTCGACGCAACAGCACGATACGAAGGATCGGATCCGCTCGCCGAGCGATCCGGCGCAAAGCTTCCGACATCGACGATTGCAGGTGGTTCGGCGCTCGCGGCGATAGGCGGAGCGGGAGTTGCCGCAATGGCGGTCGGACTCGCGCGCGATGGCTCGTGCAAAGAAGAAAGAGGTGGAACGTGCGTCACCGAACACTCGGCGACAGCGTGGACCTGGGTGTACGGCGGTCTGGGCATTGCTGCGCTTGCAGGTAGCGCGACTTGGTTTGCGGTGAGTTACAAGCGCAACAAGGAGAACCGCGAAACCGCATGGACAATCACGCCGACCGGCGTCGTGGTATCAGGAAAGTTCTAATGGCTGTATTATATATGATACGCTTAGAAAGCTCATATTTTCAAGGTGTTATATAACTCGACGGCTGCATCGACCAGGTCGTTTTCGCTCTGCACGCGAGGTACGCGTAGCACGGGGATGCGCGGAAAGTAGTCGGCGAGGACTTCTCGATTCGAGAGGCGACTCATGTCTTCCCTGCTGCTTCGTTCGACGTGATTGAGAACGATCGCTCGCACGGAGATCTTTCGTCGGCGCAATGCCTCCATCGCCGTGAGCGTATAGGAAAGGACACCGAGGTCATTGCGTGCGACGACGACTGTCTGTAGATCGAGCAGCGCGCCGAGGTCCGCGATCGTATGCTCCCGATCGAGCGGAACCAACACGCCGCCGATCCCTTCGACGATCGAATAGTCCGCCTCTTTGCCGAGCTCGCGAATTCGTTTTGCGAGTGCGCGCAACGAACCGACCTTGGGGCCGCCGCGCCTCTCGATGGCGTACGGCGAAAGGGCATCCTTGGCGCGATAGAAGCCTGGGGCGTCTGCAAGCGAATCGTTGCCGCAAGCTTGCCCGAGAGCGATCGCATCGCGAGGCTCCGGATCACAACCGGTCTCGATCGGCTTCATCGCGGCCACTCGCTTTCCGCGTTGGACACACGCGGTTGCAAGCGCGCATGCGAGCCACGTCTTGCCAACGCCTGTGCCGGTTGCTGTGATGAAAGTGCCCTGCATTACGTTCGCCTCCTAGTCGTTTGAAGCCAAGCTCGCGAAAACCTTGATCGCTTGGTCGATGTGCTCCGGGCGATGTGTTGCCATCGGTGTCAGTCGAAGGCGCGCTGTTCCCCGAGGAACTGTCGGTGGTCTGATTCCCTGCACGAAAATCCCTTGCTCGAGAAGTCTCGCAGACAAGCGCATCGTACGATCGTTGTCGCCTATCATCACCGGAAGTATTTGGCTCTCCCCGCGTGGAAGATCGTACCCGAGATCGCGAAGGCCGATGCGCAGTCGGGAAGCGTGCTGGAGGAGGGTGGTGCGCGCTTCGGAGCCGCGCCGAACGAGGGAAAGTGCCGCGAGCCCAGCGCGTGCAAGCGATGGTGGAGGAGCCGTCGAGTAGACGTAACTTCTTGCGCGGTTCTGCACGAGCGAGACGACCGCTTCGGTGGCAGCGACGAAAGCCCCGGCGCCGCCAAAAGCTTTTCCGAGTGTACCGATGAGCACGTCGGGTACGATCTCGGCCGCGGCGCTGAGACCACTGCCTTGTGGGCCGAAGACCCCGAGCGCGTGCGCTTCGTCGACGAGAAGGCCAGCGTCATACGACCCTGCCAGCCGAGCGAGATCGCGAAGAGGTGCCGCGACGCCGTCCATCGAGAAGAGCGAGTCGGTCACGATCAAGGCTCGCTCGGCCCGGGTGCGGTGGGCGTGTAACAACGATTCGAGATGCTCGGCGTCGCGGTGCCGATAGACATGGACCCTGGCTCGCGAGAGGCGGCAGCCGTCGATTAGGCTCGCGTGATTGAGGGCGTCGCTGAAGATCGCATCGCCTTCTCGGACCAGGGCCTGAATCGTTCCCACGTTGGCCGCGTACCCATTGGCGAAGAGGGCGGCCGCGGGCGCGGAGACGAAATCGGCGAGTGCACGTTCCGCCTCTTGATGGGCGCGCATCGTTCCCGTGATGAGCCGGGAGGCGCCGGCGCCGTATCCCTCGTGTTCGTCGGCGGCAGCCAGAAGGTCTGGATGGTTCGCCAGACCGAGATAGTTGTTCGAGCAAAAGCAGAGGACGGCTCGACCGTCGATTCGGACCTCAGGGCCCTGCGGACCTTCGATGCGAAATGGGCGTCGAAGGAGGCCGGCCTCCTCGAGCTCCCGGAGGGCCCCCCCGATCTGTTCCCGGAACCGCGTCACGCCGGATCTAAGCCCACGGACAACGGAGGGTCAAACCGGGTCCTCGGCGGCGTTCCACGTGCAACGTTGCACGTGCAACAATCCGGGGCCGCCCCGAACCTCAAAGCTTCAAATCTGCTCGGGGATCGGTAGCGAAAGCCTCCTCCACGGTCTCGAGCGCCTTCTCGACCTCGCCCGATCGCCCCGCTGGAAGCCTGATCTCAAGATGGGCGATCAGGTCGCCACGCGGCTTCCCTTTGGCCTCGATCCCCTTCCCTCGAATCCTCAGCTTCGCCCCGTTTTGAGAGCCCGGCGGGATCGCGAGTGTCACGCTTCCGCTGGGAGTCGGCACGTTCACTTTGGCGCCCGAATAGGCCTCGAGCGGCGTGACGGGGACTCGAACGTGGAGTTGCCTCCCTCGCATCGAGAAGAACGGGTGCTTTCGAACCTTCACCCTCAGGACGAGATCACCTGCCGGGCCGCCGTCGATCCCGTGGCCGCCCTGCCCCCGCAGCCGAATCTTGCCATCGCTCTTGACCCCCGCTGGGATTCGCACCTTGAGCGTTCGATCTCCGCCGTCGGAGGACCGGAGACTCAGCTCCTTCGTGCACCCAAGCACAGCGTCCCGAAAGTCGATCGTGACCTCGGAGGCGAGATCTGGGCCGGGCCGTGGCGCCCGGACATAGGCTCCACCCGAAGCCCCGCCGAAAAGGTCCTCGAGGTTCACCCGGAACGGACCGCCTCTTGGGGCCCGGCCGCCCCGGACTCCGCCGCCAAAGATCTCGCTGAAGTCGAAGCCACCCGCTTCGCCGAAACCTCCGCCGCCGAAACCGCCCACCCCCTGAGTCGCCGCGTGATAGGCCTCGGGGTCGAAACCCTCGCGAAGGCCAACCTCTCCAAACTCGTCGTAGAGCTTCCGCTTATTCGCATCCGATAGAACGTCGTAAGCTCCGGAAACGTCTTTGAAGCGCTCCTCGGCCTTTTTGTCGTCGGGGTTGCGATCGGGGTGCAGCTCTTTGGCAAGCTGGCGGTAGGCCTTCTTGAGCTCCTCTGCGCTTGCACTCCGCGAAACCCCCAGGATCTTATAGAAATCGCGGTCAGCCATGGCGAGACAAGATAACCACTACGCTTCGGTTTTCAATCAAAACGAACGACCGATTGCGCGTATTAGGCATTTTAGTTGGATTCTTCATGCCAATTTTGTCATTTTTGGGCGCTATACATGTCAATAGCGCGAGTACTCTCCGCGGGACGACCGCCCTTCTTGCTGGGCAGTGGGGCGCATGATACTCGCTCGCCATGGGCTTGGTCGACGTCAGCCGACTCCCGCAGCATGTCGCGATCATCATGGACGGCAACGGGCGTTGGGCACAAGCGCGGGGACAGCCGCGGACTTTTGGGCATGCGCGCGGTGCGGATGCCGTACGCGATGTCATGCGGGCAGCGAGGCGACTCGGCATTCCGGCCTTGACCTTATACGCGTTCAGCGAGCAAAACTGGGATCGCCCGCAGGACGAAGTCGATGCGCTCGTCGATCTACTGTGCGAGCACTTGGTATCCGAACGCGATGAGCTGACCGACAACGAGATCCGTTTGTCTGCGATCGGACGTCTTCACAAATTGCCGACACGCGCGCGCGAACGATTGCAGAAGTTGATGGCGGACACCGCGCAATACGATGGGATGACGCTGACGCTTGCGCTCTCGTACGGAGGCCGTGAAGAAATGGTCGACGCCATGCGCACGCTTGCCGAGCGAGTTGCAAGCGGAACGCTCGAACCGACTGCGATCGACAGCGCCACGCTCGAAAATGAGTTGGCATCGATGAACGTTGGTCCCGTCGACTTACTGATTCGCACGGGGGGCGAGCAGCGGATGAGCAACTTTTTGCCCTGGGGTGCGGCCTACGCGGAGCTTCACTTCACGGACGAGCTCTGGCCCGATTTTGGGGCTAATTCGCTGTATGATGCCCTGAGCGCCTACCAGAATCGCGAGCGGCGATTCGGCCTAGTCCCCGACGACTGCGAGGCGGCTAAAGCCCCTTTAGCGAGGGGCAGCTTGGAGCGCGCACTTTGACCGAAACTGTCGAAGAGGACCTCCCGGTGCGCAGGAGGCTATCGGGCACCGCCCTTCGTGTCGCCACGGTCATTCCGCTGATCCCGATGATCTTGTTCATGATGTTTTGGGATCCCGTCGACTTCCCGTGGTGGCGTTGGGTTTGGCACGTGTTCATCTTGGCCGCGATCGCAGTGGGCGGTTACGAGATGATGGCGATGAAGGTTCCGTCGTCGCGCGGCTCTTGTCTTTGGGGTTCGATGTCTTCCGTCGCGTTCGCGTCTTCGGTGATCTTCCTCGACTCGGTCGATCAGGTGTATGGCGTCGTTCTCCTATTGATTCTCGCAACGATGGTGCTCGGCATGTTGCGAGAGGACCCGCTTCACAACGCGAGCGTGCACATCGGCTGGTTGCTCGCGACGCCCGTGTACATCGGTGGGACGCTCGCAACCGTGGACTTGGTGCGTGACTTCCCGCCAACGGGCGCGTGGGTCCTGCTCGCATTCGCCCTTGCCTGGGGAAGCGACACCTCGGCGTATTTCTTCGGTCGCAAGTTCGGGAAGACCAAGCTCGCGCCACGAATCTCACCCAAGAAGACCCTCGAAGGCGCGGCGGCTGGCCTCGCTGGCTCGGTTCTTTGCGCGCTGGTGATCAGCTTCTTCGTGCCGGACTTGCCCGCAGTCGACGCGATCGCCCTCGGCGTGATCGGGGGCGTTGCTGGCCAGGGTGGCGATCTTTTCGAGTCAGTGCTCAAGCGCAGCAGTGGCGTCAAAGACAGTGGGGGCATCCTTCCTGGCCACGGCGGCCTCCTCGACCGCGTCGATGCGCTGGTGTTCACCGCCCCCGCGACGTGGGCTTACGGGACGTTCATCGCTGGGTTCGGTGGCTGATTCCGGCTGAAAGCCGACCCCGCGCCTCCTTAGCGCCCGGCAGCCCGCTTGATCTGACCTAGATCGATGATCGCGCCGCCTTCCCCGACGACCAGGGGCTGGGTTCCGTCCCACTTCTCGACCGCCCTCAGGTAGACGATGTCCGGCGTGATCGTCCGCTTCAGGAGCTCTTGCGCTTTCGCTTCGGCCCCGGCCCTCGCCAGCATGGCCAGCGCGTCGCCCTCGGCTTTCGCCTCCACTTGCTCGGCCTCGACTTTGATCCGTGCCAGGTCGTTCCTCGCGGTCAACGCGCGCTGTTCGGCGACCTGCTTCGCCTCCACCGCCGCCTGGTATTCGGGGGCGAATTGGAAGTCCGTAATCGACAGCTCGGTCACCACGATCTTGCTCTTTTCGAGGGTAGCCGTGATGTTCAGCGCGATCGCCTCTTTGACCTCCTGGCGCTTGGTGATCAGTTGCTCGGCCGTGTACTGCGCGGTGGCCTTCTTGACCGACTCCTGCAGAGCGGGATCGATGATCGTGCCTTCGACGACCACCCGCGTTCCGATGTTTCGGAAGATCTCGACGATCTGGAGGGGGTCGAGGCGGTAGTTGAGGGCGATCTGGGTCGAGACGACCTGGAGGTCTTTCGACGACGCGGTCGAGCTCGCGAGGATCTTGTGAACGCGCGCGGAGATGTTGATGATCTGGGTTTTGACCGGTGTCCGGAAGTAGATGCCCTCTGGGAGAGGGTCGGTTTGGATTTCCCCCCATTTGGTCACCACGCCCAGGTTTCCGGCATTGACCTGGGTGCATCCGGAGAGGCTCACTACGAGGAGAGCGGTGAGGAATCCTCGCCGCGCGGCTGGCTTGAATTTCGGCATAGCGTCTGGTTATAGACCCAGGCGCCCCAGATTTGCTCGAAAAAAGGGGACAGTCCCCTTTTTTCGGGGATTAATCACCAGCCGAGGATTGCGACCATGACGCCGGTGGCGACGATGAGGGCACCCGCCGTGCTATCACCGTAACGCTCGAGCCATTTGCCTTTGAAGAGACGGGCGCCTGAATGGGCCACCGCTACCAGGGCGACCATCGTTCCAATCGTCGCCGCTTCGTACGCAACCACGATCGACGCGGTTTCGATGCCAGACAGAGGAGCAGCTGCAAACAAGATCGGAATGACCGCGACGCAGGGGTCTGCGCAGTAGATCAAGAACAACGACCAAGTCGACGCACGCGATGCATCGTGGACGTGATCGTAGTGATGATGGTGATGACCGTGCAGGCGGTGAGCGAGCGAGTGCCGAAAGCCCCAGACTGCGTACGCCACTCCGAAGCCGATCAAAAGAAGCCCTGCCACCGACTCCATCTTCTCTCCGAGTGACTCGAACAAGTGGGCCCCAAACATCAATGCCAGGAGGCCGAGGAGCACCGAGATCGTGACGTGGCCGAGGCCGCAAAGGAGGGCCACCCGTGCCGTGTGGCTGCGCGACCAGCTTCGCGCGCGCGCGACGGCCGCGATGGGGACCCAGTGGTCCGGCGCCAGAGAATGCAATGATCCCACGGTGATAGCGGCCATCGTGAGTGTGGCAAAAAGGCTAGTGGTGCTCATGGCTGTGCTCATGACTGTGCGCGTGATGCTCAAGCGATGTGGACCCCGAGCGTTGCGCGGGCCGCTGGGCCTCGAGCCACTCGAGCCATGCGTCGATCCCCTCGCCCGTCTTTGCAGAAACCTTCAGGAGCTTTGCGTCGGGCATGACTCTCGAAAGGGCGTCTTCGACCGCGTGGACGTCGAAGTCCAAGTGGGGGATCAAATCGACCTTGGTCAACAGTACCAGGTCTGCCTTTTGAAACATGACAGGGTACTTCAGCGGTTTGTCTTCGCCTTCGGTGACCGAGAGCGCGACGACGTTTGCAGCTTGGCCGAGATCGTAGATCGCGGGGCAAACCAGGTTCCCCACATTCTCGATGAAGAACACATCGCAATCCGAGCATGGAGCGTGATGCAAGGTGTGATGCACCAGCCGCGCGTCGAGGTGACAAGCCGAGCCAGTGGTGATCGTGGTCGACCGAATCCCTGCGGCGTTCAACCGGTCGGCGTCGCGATCGGTTGCGAGGTCGCCGCTCACCGCTCCGAGACGAAGCCTCCCTCCGGCTGCTCGGGCGGTGGCCTCGAGAACTGCCGTCTTTCCGGCTCCTGGGGAGCCCATCAAGTTGATGGCAAGCACCGCTAACCCTTCGAAATGACGACGATTATGGGCTGCCTGCGCATCGTTGTCGGAGAGGATCCGCTCCTGCACCTCGACCGGGACGATCTCGGGGTCGCCGCATCCACAGGTCTCACACATCGGGGGCCTCCATTTCGATTCGTTCGAGGATGATCTCGTCGCCGTGAATCATCCGTGCGGGACGTCCACAGGTATCGCACCGCAACACGGCACCTCTCGCGATGACACGGTCACAACTCGGACAGGCCCAGACCGCGGCGACTGAGTCGATTGCGAGCTCCGCGCCTTCACAGATTGTCCGCTCACGAAAAGTGTCGAACGCCGTCTTCAGTAGATCGAGCTCGACACCGGCGAGCTCGCCGATCTTCACGTGGAGACGATGCACGCGCGTGCTCCCGTGAAGCACTGCTTCTTGCTGCACGCGGTCGATGAGGGAACCGACGATGGAGTACTCGTGCATGTCATCCCTCGCTTTCGAAACGTGGAGCACGCTTCTCGAAAAACGCCGCGATGCCCTCGGCAAAGTTCGGCCCATCAGCAATGCGCGCGAGCTCGGTCAGCTCCGCGTCGAGGTGGACGTCGAGCCGGTCCATCCCGGCCGCCTGGTTGAGGAGGTTCTTGGCAGCGGCGACCGCGGACGTCGGGGCTTCGGCAAGCTGAGTAGCGATTTCGAGAGCTTTCTCGCCGAAGGAATCATCCGGAAAAACCCGGTTGATCAGCCCCCATTCCAAGGCGTCTCGAGCCGATAGACGCGGGTTCAGCAGGACGAGCTCGAGCGCCTTTCGTAGCCCCAACAACCGCGGCAAAAAGAAGGTGGAGCTCTCCGCACCGGTCAGGCCCGTCTTGAAGTAGGCCCATTCGAACCACGCGCGCTCCGATGCGACGACGAGGTCGCAACTCATGGCGATCCCGAAGCCCCCGGCGGCCGCAGGGCCATCGACCGCGGCGATGAACGGCTTTGGCGCGCGCCGAATCTCCGAAATGGTGCTGTGGATGTATTCGAGGATCTGTTTGAAGATCTCGCCGTAACCCTCCGTCGGTTGGCAAGTGCTCGGCTGCAGGTAACCGAGGTCGGTGTCGTCGCCTCCGTCGCGGATGTACTTGAGGTCGGCGCCGCTACAAAATACGCCGCCTTCGCCACAGATCAAAACCGAACGAACCTCTTTGTCTCGCGCGAGTCGGAGGCCGGCCTTCCTGAAGTCTTGAGCCGTCTCGACATCGAGAGAGTTCAGTCGCTCGCGGCGAGCGATCGTCAGGATGCCCACGGGGCCACGTCGTTCGACTCGGATGTGTTTCATCTCGGTCATGTCAGCAGATCCTAGGTAAGAGCTCGCCTTCGGCCTCCGAGAGCAAACGGCTCCCAAACCCCGTATCGAGCACGACGAACCCGGGTCGCTCAGCCACGCATTGTCCGACGATTGCAGCCATTCGTCCGAGCGGGTGCGAGCGGATCGCGTCGAGAACGCCGGCCGCGCTTTCAGGCCGAACGCCAAATACTGCCTTTCCTTCGTTCGCCGAAACCAGCGGGTCGATGCCAAGCAGTTCCCCGACCGCACGAACCTCGTCGCGCAACGGGATCGACGGCTCATCGATCACGATCCCAACCCCGCTCTTCTCGGCCATCTCGTGCAGGGCGCTCGACAAGCCACCGCGCGTGGGATCTTTCAGCGCGACGATCCCGTCGCCTCCGACCTCGAGCGCACGTCGGACCATGGTATTGATCGGAGCGACGTCCGAAACGAGCTCGGTTTCCAAGGCCAGCTCGTTTCGCGTCGCCATGATCGCCAGACCGTGATCTCCCATCGTTCCTGTCACCAGGATTTGGTCCCCAGGCTCGAGCCCGGCATCGGTCACGATTCGGTCGGTGATGCCCACGCCGGTCGTGTTCAACACCAGGCCGTCGAGCTCGCCGTGCCCCATCACTTTCGTGTCGCCGGTGACGATAGTCGTTCCCGCTTCTTCGCAGCACGTGCGGATCGACTTCCAGATGCCCTTCAACGTCTCGCGGGAAAACCCATCTTCGACGATCGCGGCGCAGGTGAGCGCAAGCGGCTCAGTAGCTCCCATCATCGCGAGATCATTGACGGTTCCGGCGACAGCGAGCGTTCCGATGTCGCCTCCCGGAAAGACGATCGGCTGGACCACGTGAGAGTCGGTCGTGATCACCAGGTAGCGATCGCCCAGTCGGATCGCCGCACCGTCGTCCATCGCCGCCAAGCCGACGTTTCCTTCTCCTAGGTCGCCGAGGCCCTTGGCGAAGATCTGCTCGATCAGCGCGCGCATCGCGCCACCGCCGGTGCCGTACTTGAGCGTGATGCGCTCGTCGATGAGGCGGGCGTTTCGAGTCATGCGACACCTCGCTTCATCGAGCTGAGATCGGGGTGGCCGCCGTACTGATGCCAGATCCTGCAGGTGCCTTCAGCGCTGACCATGCACGCACCGACCGGCGTGTCGGGCGTGCACTCTTTGCCGAACAAGGAGCAGTCGGAGGGTGAGGCGATCCCGGCCATGATGTCTCCGCACTGGCATTGCTGAACGAGCTTCGGCGGTGCGTAGCTCCACAACGCAGACGCGTCGATCGTGAACCGCTTTCTCGTGTCGTAGCGGGCGAACTCGTCCCGCAATCGGAGGTTTCCGTTGGGCACGTGCGCGATGCCTCGCCAACGGCCTCCCGTAGGCCGAAAAACGCGCCAAAGAAGCTCCTGAGCGTGCGCGTTGCCTTCCCGTGTGACGCATCGGGGATAGGCGTTTTCGACCTTGGCCTCCCCTGCGTTGATCAGCTCGAGCAGTCGAACGAGGCCCGCAAGAACGTCCAAGGGTTCGAAGCCCGCCACCACGACCGGCAAACGGTGACGTTCGACGAATTTTTCGAAAACCGCCGAGCCGGTGATCGTGGCTGCATGGCCCGCTGCGAGAAAGCCCTCGATCTTGGTCTCGGGCATCTCCGCCACGATCTCCATGACCGGGGGGATGTACTTGTGTGCGGAGAGGACGGAAAAATTGTCGGGCGGATCGTCCACGAGGACAGCCGCGGTTGCGACTGCGGTCGTCTCGAAGCCCGACGCAAAGAAGACCAGCTCCTCGTCGGTGTCACGGGCGAGGTCGACCGCTTGCGTGACGCTGTAGACCACGTCGACATGGGCGCCGTCGGCCTTGGCGTCGGCGAGCGATTGCGAGGTTCCCGGCACGCGAAGCATGTCGCCGTAGGACGCGATGCGTACGCCCTGCTTGGCGAGGGCTACCGCTTCGTCCACTTCTGGCACATCCGTCACACAAACCGGACAGCCTGGGCCCATTATAACCCGCAAATCAGCCGGAAAAGCAGCCCTCAAGCCGAACTTCGCGATCGCCTGCTCGTGGCTGCCGCAGACGTGCATCACCGAAACCGGAGCATGATCGGCGCGAGACACCAAGCGCTCGAGGGCGTCTCTCAGGGCCCGCGCCCGAACTGGATCGCGAAATTTTAGCTGCGCAAGCGCGTCATTCGGAAGCATCGTAGGCCTCCCTTGCTGAGGGCGCAGCGTAGGGTGCGGCGTCGATCTCGGACCGTATGTCCTGGGTTATCAGGTCTTGGTCATCCGCGAGCCGCAAGAGCTCGTCGTAGAGCGCGAGAGTTTCGATCGCCTCGTCGGGAGGAATGCGACGGATCGCAAACCCGACGTGGTTCAGAATGTAGTCGCCCGGTGCTACCGGCACGTCACAGACCTCGAGGCGCACCTCCTTCTTCACGCCCCAAAAATCGACTGTCGCGGTGTTGCGATCACGATCGACGGCGACGACCTGCCCTGGAACACCTAAGCACATGGGGTTGAGCCTTCCGCTACGATTGCGTTCGCGATCAATACCTGTCCGAGGGCGAGCCCACCGTCTCCCGGCGGCACTCGAGAATGCGTGAAGCATTCGAATTCATTTTGTAATTCGGCCAGAACACCCTGGGTCAGGATCGGGTTTTGAAACACTCCTCCGGTAAGCACCACAGGTGGCTGTCCGATCACCTCGGCCAAGCCACGCACCACGGCGCCCGTTGCTCCGATCAGCGTGTTGTGGAACTTCGCCGAGATCGTGCTCGCCGCAACGCCGCGCATTACATCTTCGACGACCGCGCGAACCATCGGTCGGAGGTCGATGATCTCGACCGCCCCGGTGCGGTCGATCTCGAACGGATACGAGGCACGCTCGGTCACATCCGCGATCACGTTCAAAGCGACCGCCACCTGTCCTTCGAACGTCGAGTCTGGGCGGTTCAGCACCAAAGCCCCAACCGCGTCGAAGTAGCGCCCGACGCCATGCGCTTGCGGCGCGTTGAGATGGCGATCGATCATCTGAGTGACTACGCGAATCGATTCGTCGGGAATCCTTTGAAAGAGCGGAAATTCATCGATCGGTGCGTCTCCGGAGAACGCGTCATGCAGCAGGCTGAGGGCCACGCGCCACACCTCGCGCATGGCGAGGTTTCCGCCCGGGAGCTTGATCGGCCGAAACGTCGCCAAACGCCGAAAATGCCCTGTGAAACAGAGCAAGAGCTCCCCGCCCCACGCAGTGCCGTCGTTTCCGTAGCCCGTGCCGTCGTAAGCGATTCCGAGCACCGGTCCCCGCAGACCATGCTCGGCCATCGCGCTCACCACGTGGGCGTGGTGGTGCTGCACGCCGATCGTCTCCGCTCCGCCTCGCGCTTTCGCGTAGCGCGTCGACAGGTAGCCAGGATGCAGGTCGTGCGTGACCACTTCCGGCTCCACCGAAAGAATCGTTTGCATGCGATCGACCGCCTCTTCGAAAAACTCCATGGCTGCGAGCGTTTCGAGGTCTCCGATGTGGGGCCCGAAGTACGCCGTGTCCTCTACGGCGATGCAGAAGGTGTTCTTGAGGTGTGCACCACAGGCAAGGACCGGGCGGTCGACGGATTCTTTCAACTGGAACGGCCTTGGAACGAACCCGCGCGAACGACGCATGACCGTCGCTTTTCCGGCGATCACCCGAGCGACCGAATCATCGCAACGCATCGCGATGTCGCGGTCGTGGACCAAAAGGACATCCGCAATGCCTCCGAGTCGTGCGATCGCCTCCGCGTTGTCCTTGCAAATCGGCTCGCCTGCGATGTTGGCCGAGGTCATGACCAGTGGGCGATCGACTTCGCGAAGGAGCAGGTGGTGGAGGGGTGTATACGGCAAGAAAAGCCCTAAAACAGGGGATTCCGGGGCCACCTCCGCGGCGAGTGGAGCATCGGGACGGCGCTCGACCAGGACGATCGGCCTCTCCTGCGACGAAAGCAGCAATTCCTCTTCTGTCGTCAAGTTCGCAAGCGACCTGGCCACCGCGAGGTCACGCGCCATGACGGCGAACGGTTTTTCGTCTCGATGCTTTCGCGCGCGAAGCTTTCGAACCACAGGCGCATCGGACGCGTCGCATGCGAGATGAAACCCCCCCAACCCTTTGATCGCGACGATCGCTCCGCCGCGAAGCAAGCCGACTGCAGTCGCCAGCGGGTCGTCGCAGATCGTCTCGGTGCCATCCGGCTCGCACAAAGAGAGCTTTGGTCCGCATTCGGGGCACGCATTGGGCTGCGCATGGAACCGACGATCCATGACATCGTGAAACTCGCGCTCGCACGATGGGCACAGAGCAAAGTCATGCATCGTCGTCGCAGAGCGATCATAGGGAATGTCCGTCGTGATCGTGAAACGCGGACCGCACTCGGTGCAGTTCGTGAAGGGATATCGGTATCGACGATCGTTCGGGTCGAGCACCTCCTCTTCACACTTGTTGCAAGTTGCGAGATCCGGCGGAATCGAAAGAGCCCGGGCGCCGACCCCCTCGCTTGGCTCGATCACGAAGTCCTCGGCCAGCTCCGGCGGGATCTTCGAAAGGCGCAGCTCTCGGATCCGGGCAGAGGCAGGCGTATCATCCCGTAACCATTGAACAAACGACTCTAGCGACCCTGCACCTCCAAATGCTTCGATCGTCACTCCTTCCGAATGGTTCCACACCCGACCAGCCAGGCCTGCGCGGCGCGCCAACCGGTATACCCAAGGTCGAAACCCAACCCCTTGCACCGTGCCGCGCACCTCGATTCGACATCCCTCGCTCATGGCCCGTTTCCTGAGACGCTCAGAACATAGGTGACCACCTCCCACTTTTCTTGGTCCGTCAAGGTGGGCCACGCGGGCATCGAGGTCCCGCGTTTGCCTTCGCTCACGACCGCGTAGACGCCGCGCGGCGTCGCACTTGCACGCCACTCCTGGCTTTGAAAGTTGACGGGTCGCGCCGAGAGCCCTTCCTGCCGCACGCCGTTTCCATCGGCACGCACGCCGTGGCACAGGGCACACTTCTCGCTGAAGATCGCACGCCCACGCACGCGCGCCTCGTCCGAAGCGAGGAGACCGGCAGGCACCGGGAGGTTCCGATAATCGGTCGGGAGGCGCCCATCAACGCCGTTACACGCCGAGAGTGCGAGCGACATGATCAACGCTCCTCGTGCTGTTCTCATGGCGATCCAATCGTCGAATCGGCGGATAACCGAGCGTGCGGAGCTCCTCCACGACTCGCTCGACGAGCTCGGGAATGCTGGCTTCGACCGCTTCGGTACGGCCAAGGCCGAGGTCGATGCTTTGTGGGACTACGCCGATCAACACCACTCGGTCCGGGTAGCGGTCGAGCAGGCTTGCTCCTGCGAGCAGGTCCGCGACCCCAATTTGATGCGGGGACAAGCGCTCGTAGACAGCGGGGGCTACTTCGTCGCCCTCGATCCTGACGAGCGTTCCAGGTGGCCCCTCAGCGCGGATCGCGTCGACCATGATCACCTGCTCGGCGCTGTCGACGAGTGGCAAGAGCGACAGCCCGAGCGTGCCTCCGTCGAGCGCCAACACACCCTCCGGAAGATCGTACTCCCGGAGCAGCTTGTGGATCGCCGCGATGCCCGCTCCATCGTCTTGGCAAACCACGTTGCCAAGTCCGAGGACCAACACCGGCGTCCGCTCACTCATCACGCTTGCGCCATGACCGCGGAAGGAACTTGTAACCGCTGAACATCGAATCGATGAGGCCGTGTCCCTCGGACCGCGAGACCAGAATCGCGCTCCAGATGTGGTGGGCGAAGAAGCCGAGGAGCAGCCACATCGCGATGTGATGAATCCACCGTGCAGTCTGCGCGCCGCCGAGGATCGGAAGCAGGAAGTCCCACATTTTCATGTACGACACGCCCGCCCCGACGGAGTACAGGGCAAGCCCGGTCACGATCATCGTGAAGTAGAGCGCGAACACGAGGAGATAGGTGAGCCCGGCAAGGGGGTTATGCCCAACGTTCAAAGGGGGCTCCCGACTGAGGAAAGTGTAGAACTTGAGCATGCTCCACACGTCGCGGCGGCGGCGCGCGCTTGCCGGCACGAATTGGTGCCATCGCGCGTAGTACGAGCCGACGAACATCCAGCCGACACGGACCAGCACGGCTAGCGTGAACACGATCGCGGTGTAGGAGTGGACGACCTTCATCGTCCCCATCACGAACTGTTGGTCTTCTGCGCCGGCGGGGATGAAGAAGGGCCTTCCGATGTAGATACCTGTGACCGCCTGGATCAGGATCGCGAGCATGATGATCCAGTGCGTCAGGCGCACGACCGCATCCCACACGTAGACACGCTCGAGCCCTCCGGTCTCGTCTTTGGCTCGATAGCTGACCTCTGGCCGTGCACCTCCGGCGGTTGTCGTCGGCGGGGTCATCTCGCCTTCACGCGAGTGACCTCGCGCCCTCCCGTGTCGACCACGTGCACACCGCAGGCCATGCAGGGATCGAACGAATGAACGGTACGGAGGATCTCGATCGGTTGCTCGGGATCCGCAACGGGTGTTCCGACCAGGGCTGCCTCGTAAGGCCCAGGGGTATCGCCGGCGTCGCGTGGCCCAGCGTTCCAGGTGCTCGGGACGACGCACTGATAGCGATTGATTTTGGCGTCTTTGATGTGCACCCAGTGACCGAGCGCACCGCGCGGCGCCTCGTGGAAGCCAGCACCCGTGGACTCTTTCGGCCAAGAGCTCGGCTCCCATTTGCTGTTGTCGTGGATGCGAAGCTCGCCACTGCCCATGTTGGCCGCGAGCTCGTCGACCCAGTCGCCGATCTTATCGACGAGAACCTGGGTTTCGATACCGCGCGCGGCAACTCTACCGAGGGTCGAGAACAGGGCCGCGGGCCCGACTTCGAGCTTCTTGAGCACCGCGTTGACCAGGGCGGTCACCTGCTCATGTCCCTGAACGTAGGAGACGAGCATGCGAGAGAGCGGCCCCACCTCCATCGGCACGCCGTCGTAGCGCGGGGATTTCAGCCACGAGTACTTCTCCGAAGTGTTGAGACGCTCGTAGGGTGGCTCCGGCCCGGTGTAGTTCGGGCTGGTCTCGCCCTCCGATGGGTGGAGCGCCTGGTCATCCCCGGCCGCGTAGTCGTACCAGGAGTGTTTGATGTGCTCCGTGATCTTTGATGCATCAAACGCTTCCACCTTCGAAATATCCCGGTTGCGGATGATGCCGGATGGAATGAAGAGCGGAGAGTTCGACTCGTCGTTCAGTGGGTACTCGCCGTAGACCATGTAGTTCCCGACGCCGGCGCCGTACCCAGCCCAGTCTTTGTAGAACGAAGCGACGGCCAACAGGTCCGGGATGTAGACTTGGCTCACGAACTGCTTCGCGCCGGCGATCATGTCCTTGAAGGCGGCGATCGAATGCACGTTGAGGGCGGCCTGAGCATTCGGATCGACCGGCGTCGCCATGCCTCCCACCAAAAAGCTCTGCAGATGTGGGTTTTTCCCGCCCAGAATCGCATGCATCTTGATGAACTCGCGCTGCCAATCGAGGGCCTCGAGGTAGTGTGCGACCGCCATGAGATTGGCCTCCGGCGGAAGCTTGTATGCGGGATGACCCCAATAGGCGTTGCCAAACGGGCCGAGCTGCCCGCGGTCCACGAGCCCCTTGATGCGGTCTTGGATCCCCTTGAAGTACGTCGTGCTTGACTTGGGCCAGTTCGAGATCGATTGAGCGAGCGTGGACGTCCCTGCCGGGTCGGCCTTCAGTGCGGACACGATGTCGACCCAATCGAGCGCATGCAGATGATAGAAATGGATGACGTGATCCTGAATGCACTGCGACGCGATGATCAGGTTCCTCAAGATGCGGGCGTTCGGTGGCGGTTTCGCGCCGATGGCATTTTCGACGGCGCGAATCGAAGCGATCGCGTGCACCGTCGTGCAGACTCCGCAGATCCGTTGAGTAAAGGCCCACGCATCGCGTGGGTCGCGGCCCTGTAAGATGATCTCGATCCCTCGGAACATCGTGGAGGACGACCAGGCGTTCGATACCTGACCTCCATCGACCTCTGCCTCGATGCGTAGGTGACCTTCGATGCGCGTGACCGGATCGACGACGATATGAGTCATGCGTCACCTCCTTCCGAGCCTTTGGTAGGGTCTGCGGGCTTGTCTTCGCCTCCAGAACCGACCAGCTTCTTGCCGAGGTGAATCAGGGTGTGCGTTCCAAACGCAGCCGCGACGCCGACGGTTCCCCAGAAGCCGACCTTGTCGATGTTCGAAGCCTTTCCAAAGCCCGGGAAACCCGGAAGGTGGGCGTAGAAGGGCGTCATCTTGTCCCAGAAATCAGGCTCGGCGCAGCCGATGCATCCGTGGCCGCAGGCGATCGGCCAGCTGGTGTTGTCGTTCCAGCCGACATTCGGGCAGTTCTGGAAAGACACCGGCCCCTTGCAGCCCATCTTGTAGAGGCAGTGCCCCTGGCGGTGAGCCTCGTCGCCCCACTGCTCCACATACTGGCCGGAGTCGTAGTGCGCTCGTCTCTCGCAGTTGTCGTGAATGGACTTTCCGTATGCGAAGAGCGGTCGGTTCAGTGCGTCGGTTGCCGGCCAGCGTCCATAGGTAAGGAAATACACGACGGTAGCCGTGAGGTTCTCGGCGTTCACTGGACAAGCCGAGAGATTGATCTGCGTCTTGATCCCGGGAACTGCGTCAGCGACACCCAACGCGCCCGTTGGATTCGGTGACGCCGCAGGGAGCCCACCGAAAGTCGCGCAAGTGCCGACCGCAATGACTGCGGCAGCATTGCTGCACACTTCGTTCGCGATCTGCAGGGCGGACTTGCCGCCGATCGTGCAGTACGCACCGTTTGCTCCGGTTGGGATCGAGCCCTCGACGACCGCGATGTATTGGCCCTGCTTGTTCTTCACCACCGACTCGAGCGCTTCTTCGGCTCGATGTCCGGCCGCCGCCATGATCGTCTCGTGGTAATCGATCGAAAGGAGGTCGAGCACGACCTCGGCAGCGCTTGGTTTGCTCGAGCGCAGAAACGACTCGGTGTTGCCAGCACAGTCCTGGAACTCCAGCCAGACCAATGTCGGCTTGGGTTTGTTCTCGAGTGCGTCTGCGATCGCGGCAGCCGCGCTCTTCGGCAAACCGATCATCACGGCCATCGCGGAGCAGAAGCCCAGGAACTCGCGGCGCGATACTCCGCGCGCCTCCAACTCGCGGCATAGATCACTCGTCGGTCCGTCCATCGCTGCCTCCTCGCTGTTGGTAAGCAAAGGTCGGGCCGGACGTGGACATCCGGTCGCAGCGACCGTAACCGTGCGAAATTCGTCGGAACAAGCTCGTTCTGCGAGTTGAAAGCGCTTTTCATCGCATCGCGTATTTCTTTCGCGAGGAAACTGCCGAGCGCACTTTCTGCGCGCATTTGGTGACTACCAAGTACACGGTGTAGCATCGGTGGGATGTCGGCCGCGCTCGAAGAATTCGGTTTCTTCCAAGTCGTACAGGGCTACCTCGACCAGGCGTCCGGGATCATGGGCTTGCCAGACCACGTTCGCGAGATCCTCGCAGAACCGAAGAACGAGCTGATCGTGCACTTTCCGGTTCGCATGGATGATGGGCGCAATCGCGTGTTCAAGGGCTACCGCATTCAGCACAACAACGTGATGGGCCCGTACAAGGGCGGCATGCGATATCACGAAGCCGTCAATCTCGACGAGCTCAAAGCTCTCGCGATGCAGATGACGTGGAAGTGCGCTCTCCTCGGCGTTCCCTTCGGGGGCGGGAAGGGCGGCATCAAGTTCAATCCTCGCGATCACTCGGAAGACGAGCTTCGACGGATCACTCGTCGATTCACGCACGCCCTAGGCACCAATATCGGACCGGCTTACGACATCCCCGCACCCGACGTAGGCACGAATGCCAAGACGATGGTGTGGATGATGGATACGTACATGAACACGGGCCCCACCTACGAAAAGAACGATCAGCGTGCTGTCGTCACGGGAAAGACGATCAACGCCGGCGGTTCGGAGGGACGTGAGAAGGCCACGGGTCAGGGCGTCGTTCACTGCATCAAGGAATGGGCGCGGGAACGGCGGTTCGACCTCGAGGGTGCGACCGCGATCGTTCAGGGTTTTGGCAACGTGGGGTCGAATGCGGCCTTGTTGCTCTCGAAGCTCGGCGTATCGACGATCGCGACCGGAGACCACACCGGCTATCTCCACAACGAAGAAGGGCTAAACGCGCACAAATTGCAAGACTACGTCCAAGCCAATGGATCGATCGAAGGCTATCCGCGCGGGGAGAGGATCACACGAGACGAGTTCTTCGAAACCCCGGCCGACCTCTTCATTCCGGCGGCGCTCGAAAACCAAGTCGGCGAAAAAGAGGCCACGGCCCTTCGAGTCCGTCTCATCGCCGAAGGCGCGAATGGTCCGATCAATCCTGCTGGCGAAGCGGTGCTCAAGGACCGAGGGATTCCGATCATTCCCGACGTGCTCGCGAACTCTGGCGGCGTGACCGTCAGTTACTACGAATGGGTCCAGAACCGAAACAGCGAGCACTGGGATCTCGAAGAAGTACAGCGTCGCTTGTTGCACATGATCCGACGTGCCTATCAGCGGACGATGTTTTACGCGGCCGAGAAGAAAGTCGATCCTCGTATCGCCGCGTACGCCCTGGCCCTCGAGAGCTTGGCGACGTCGTATGAAGAACGCGGAATTTTCCCTTGAGTTTTCCGGTTGCTTGGGCGCCGGCTGATCGTCCTCAGCGACTGGCGACTTGACAATATCCGCGCCTAGAATCACCTGCATAAGCCATGGTCGCAGAAGCGGTGTTCCAAGGAGAGATCCCTGCCGAAGGCGTCGCAGACCTGCTTGGTGGTCTCGAACAGATCGGCACGACCGGCGTGCTGGCGTTTCACAGCACGTCGGGCTCGGGTGCGATCCGCTTGGTTCACGGGCAGATTGCCGAGCCGGAATTGAACGGCGACGAGGAGCGGGCTCTCGAAACCCTACTTGCACTCCGGGACGGCGAGTTCGCCGTCTACCCGAAGCTTCCGCACCTTCCGGTTTCCCGCGGCACCGACACCACCCGACGGGGCTCGATCGCGGTGCACCCGCCGTCCGAGCTGATGCGCTATTGCGAGGGCGCAGGGTTGACGGGTCGACTTCTCCTCGAGCATCGCGGTCGGCTGGCGATCGGCTACTACGAAAAGGGGCAGCTCGAAGACGTGAGCATCGACGGCGGCACGGCGGCGGACTTCGTTCAAGCGCTCGAATGGACCGAGGGCACGTTCCGGGTCGACGCGGTTCCGCCTCCGCGTGAAACGCTGCCACCGTCTCTTCAGGACAAGACTCCGGCACACTTGACCAGTCCCACAGAGCTCGCGCGCGCAGGGGCCGACCGCCCCGACGGCACGCCGGTGTCGGGCCTCCGCCCACGTGTTGAACGGGACGAAGATGCGACCATCCGCATCATTCGGCGTCCGGAAACCGAGGATTTGGACGAGCCGCCCGAGCTTTGGAGCACGCTCGAGTATTCTCCCTCTTTTCCTAGAGAATCTGCTACAACTACCCCCGTGAAGTCGAAAGACGACGGACGATCGATTGGGTTCTGGCGGACGCTCGGCTGGGTGGGCGCTGTCTTAGTAGTGGTGCTCGGCTGTCTTTGGGTGCTCGCAGCTCTCCCGCCGCTGGAGTAGTGTCGGCGCCGTGGGCCCGCGCTTGCGATCGAGACGCTTGCGTCGAAGCCTGATCGCAGCGGCGCTGTTCGCTTCGTCAATCGCTTCGCCCGGGATGGCGAGCGCGCAGGAGGGGGCGCCAGAGCCTTATACGCCTGGTGAGGTCGTTCCCGCGCCGCCCCTCCAGGACGAAGGTGCGAAAGACACCGATGACGAGTTCCGGGACCCGTACGGCGTGGCCAGCGAGCGTCGTCCGGCGGACCAAATCTCGTCGCAGGTTCGGTACATCCTCGAGCGCATCGAGGTCATCGGCAATACGCGAACCAAATCACGAGCGGTTCGGAAGTTCATCCCTCTCGAGCCTGGGCAGTTTCTCGATCCTGAGTCGCCGGACTTGGTCGCGACCGAGTGGCGGCTCATGGGCACCGGGTGGTTCGATTGGGTCGACATTCGACTCGAGCGCGGCGAAAAGCCTGGCTACGCCGTTCTGATCGTCCACGTCCAGGAGCGCAACACGGTCATCATCGAGCAGCTGGTTGCGGGGCTCACCGAAGGGGTGACCAACACGACCGACTCCCGCAATTTACTGCCCTGGTTTGGCTTCAAGCTCACCGAAACCAATATGGCAGGCCTTGGTATTCGATTGTCGGGGACCGCGTTGGTGAGCGGGTTCAACCAAGGTGGTCGGATCGATCTCCGATATCCGAAGATGATCAAAGACCAGTGGGGCCTTCGCTTCGGCACGTTCTTTCTCAATGGTCGAGAGTTCTACGGAAACCAGCCCTTGGTGAGCGTGCCATGCGGCAACCCAACTTGTCCCGGCACCTCCCTCGTCGATAGCGCCGTAGTCCGGTACCGACGTGGCGGGTTCATGCTTGGTACCGAGAAAGACATCACGTCGACGCTTCGTTACCAGCTCGATTGGATCGGCGACATCGTCAGCGTCCTCGAACGTCCCGAGGCGGCAAGCGAGACACGAGGAAACGAGATCAGTCCAATCGAATTCGCCATCGAAGACGGACACAGCTTTGTATCTTCACTCCGGTTCGCCTTGATCTTGGATAGACGCGACGACCCGGGCATCACGAAACAGGGTGTGCTTCTGCGGGGCGTCGTCACTGCAAGCACCCGGTTTCTCGGGAGCGACTACGACTTTCTACAGCTCGAAGTATGGATCCGAAGATGGTGGCGGCTTCCTTGGAATCACACGATTCGGTTCGGCGCGTTCGGCGGAGTTGCCTTCGGAAACACCCCCTTCTTCTATCTCTTCCACGTGTCGGACCTCACCGACCTCGTTCCATCGCGTTTTCTCGAGATGCAGCTCGACCGCCGACAGGCGCCAAACCTTCTCGGAACCTCGATCGAAAACAACTACCTCGGAGAGCTCGCATGGCGCCTAGACGTCGGATACGACGTGCCTGTTTATGAGCGCGTGCGAGATCGCGGCCTTCGTGAGATCGACCTCTACATGCTCATCGGGCTCTATTCACTGGCCAACATTCGTGATTCACGGCTCGGCACGGATGGCTACTCGGGTTTCTCCAGGTATCCGATGGACCTCACCTTCGACTTCGGGTTCCGCTTCGACACTCGAATAGGCGTCTTTCAAGTCGGCTTCTCGACGCTGCTGGGGTTCATACGGCTGTGAAGTACTGGCTCGCTGCATGGCTGTGGTTGATAGGCGCAAGTGCGAGCGCACAGCGCGATTTGCCGCTGCGCGACGTGCAAGTGCAGTGGTTACGTGGCGCCCCGAAGGTGAGCTTTTCGGCCAAGGACCTCGCTGACGAACGGGTCCGAAAGGAGCTGCAAAGCGCGCTTCGGAAAAGGCTGGTGGTGACGGTCACCGCGCACCCGCGCGGATCGGGACGAACCATCGTCCGTCGCCAGTTCGGTTGCGACGTGACGCACGACCTTTGGGAGGACGGATACCTCGTTCGCATTGCGAGTCAGACGGAACGCTTGTCTTCGCTCGAGAAGGCGCTCGATCGATGCCTCGTGGTGCAAGGGCTGTTCGTCGGTGAACCCAGACGCTACGAATCCTACAAAGGAAAAGAGATTTTCTTCTCCATCGAAGCCGAGTTCAATCCGATTTCGGAGAAGCAATGCCGGGAGCTGATCCGTCCGACGGGCAGCGACGATCCAATCGGGCCGATCACGGTGAGCATCGTTCGGCGTCGAATCTGTCAGGCGGAGCGAACGGTTCGTTTCCGGGGCAAGGACGCGCGGGTTCCCAAATGAGCCGAATCGAACGCAAAATCCTGTTCGCGATTGGGCTCACAGTCTTCTTGACGCTCGGGGGCAGCATTTTCTTTGCCCAGGGCGCCCTTCGAGAGGTGTACCGAGTTGGGGTGAACGAGCGGTTTGGGCAAGAGCTCGTCCACGGCGTGGAGGCTCGCCGCGGTCAGCTGGTCGCCCTCCGGGAAAGCTCTGAACAGGTCGCCGACGCGATCGGATGGGCCGTCGAGGCGGAGGTGAGCGAAAAGGACAGCCGGCGCGCGCTGGAAGCGCTTCTCGTCGAGCTGCTTGATCGCTACCCAGACGTGAAGAGCGTGCGCGTCGTCGAGGGAGATCGCCTCTACGCCGCTGCGAGCCGCGAGCCAGAACCCAACGGTGACGCGTTGCGTGCAACGATCCGGAGTCGGGACGCCACTGCGCGCGGAAAGAAGCTTCGCGTAGAGGTCGAGGTCGTCGTTCCCGAGATGTATTTCCAGCGGCTTCAGGAAGCAGGCGAGGTCGCTGACGTCTACTCGCGGCTACAGCGAGAAAGCGCTTCGGTTTCAGATGTGTACGTTTGGGTTTTCGGTGTGCTGGTGTTCCTCGTGATCGTCGTTGCGTTCTTGATCGGGGCCATCGCTTCTCGTCGCGTGACCCGTCGCGTGACGGTGCTCGCCGAAGCAACCCGTCGGGTCGGCGCCGGAGACCTCACCGTGAGCCTACCGACTGGCGCCACCGACGAAGTGACCGAGCTCACGCAGGCCTTCAACGACATGGTTCGTGATCTACGCGACTCGAGAACCAGAATCGAGTACCTCCAAAAAATTGGCGCTTGGCAGGACTTCGCTCGACGACTCGCGCATGAAATCAAGAACCCACTCACACCCATCCAGCTCGCCGCGCAGGAGATGGACGAGACGTATACCGGCGAGGACGAGGGATATCGTGAAAAGCTCGAACATGCGCGAGCGATCATCGAGGAGGAGGTCGCCACTCTGCGCAGGCTCGTCGGTGAGTTCAGCGCGTTTGCCAAGCTCCCTCGAGCCGATCTCTCGCCAGCCGACCTTTGTGAGTTGATCCAATCAATTCAAGACTCTGTCCCGGCAATTCTCGAAGATATCGGTGTGGACGGCCCGGCGCCGGTCGAGGTTCGCGTGAGCTGTGCAACGAGACCCATGCATGTGCGTATGGATCCCATGATGCTGCGGCGTGGATTCGACAACATCTTGCGCAATGCGATTCAGGCCGTTTACCGCGCCAAGCCGACCGGCGGTGGGCAGGTGCTGCTTCGTGCGTACTCGGTCGAAAATTCGGCGTTCATCGAGGTGCTAGACAATGGCCCCGGCATCGCTCGGGAGAATTGGGACCGGGTCTTCGACCCTTACTACACCACGAAGGTCGAGGGCACCGGCCTCGGCCTGGCCATCGTGAAAAAGGTCGTACTCGAGCACGGCGGTGAGGTCAGCCTCGATGATGCGCCCGAGGGAGGCGCGCGCTTTAGGATCAGGCTCCCCCTCATCGGCTCTTCATGACCGGCGCCCAAAGACCAGGTTGGCGGAAGTGGCTCCAATGGCTTGCCGGCGTGTCTGTGTTCTTCGTCGTCTACAGCTTCGCCACGCGTGCGCGCCAGCTTCCCCTGGTTGGAGAAGCCGCGCCCGACGTGACGCTTCCGGTTGCCGCCGGTGGCCCAGGCGATGGTCCGCTCGAGGTTAGGTTGTCGGCCCTCGAGGGCCGGGTCGTGGTTCTCGATTTTTGGGCCAGTTGGTGCAACGCGTGTCGTCGTACGTCGCCGATCCTGAATGACCTCCAGGAGGAGTTCGAAGCGGAGGACGTATCGTTCTACGCGATCAACGTCGAACCGATCGACAGACAGCGGGTACAAGCGGCTCATCTCTCGTTTGGGAACGACTTTCCGACACTTCACGACCGTGCCGGGACAGCCCAGAAGAGATATGCGGTCCGCACGCTCCCGACGGTCGTCGTGGTTGGCCGAGACGGCATCGTGAAGTGGGCCCGCAGCGGGGTCCCGGGCCGATCCGACCTCCGGAACGCGATTTCCGGCGCCCTAAACTAGCCGGAATTGCGCACGGTTGACGTCTCTAGACCACGCTGGTAGTTTCGCCGGCCGCGCGAGGCCGATGAATGCGGCCTGCCCCGGGTGGAGAAAAATCCTTGGTCCAAACGCTTCAGGGTCCGAGTTTGGAAGAGCGGGTCAGCCAGCTTCAGGGGCTGATGGACTCGGCAAGCGAGGCGGTGCGCCAAGAGTACCAGGACCGCTTCGATATTGCGTGGATCTATCACGATAGCGCGCTCGAGGGCGTCGTCTACTCGATGGATGAGCTCAGGTCGGCCATCTACGACGAGGCGGTCATCGATGCATCCCTAATCCCCGTGTACGACGAGATTCGAAACCATATGGGAGCGATCGAGATGATCCGCGATATGGCTAACCGTCGACGGTTCACCATCAACCTCGACGTGATCAAGAAGTTGTTCGCGCAGCTCGCCCCCGAGGAGCTCGAAGGAAAAGGGCCGCCCAAGTACCGAAAGGACATGCCGCTTCACCGGCTGTACTTCCACGAGATCGCCCAACCCGACAAGATCAGCTATCGGATGCGCCAGCTCGTGCAGTGGCTCTCGGATCCGGAAACCAAGAAGACGATGCATCCGGTGCGCACGGCAAGCAAGGTGCATCATCAGTTGCTGCAGATCTATCCGTTTCCGCGACACAGCGGCAAGGTGGCGCGCTTGGTGATGAACCTCATTCTGATGCGTGCAGGCTTCCCGCCGGTCGTAATTCACGCAACGGAGAGGCAACGCTACTACGAAGCGCTTCGAAGTGGCGAAGATGCAACCTCCGCGCTCATCAATCAGGCGCTCGGTGCGGCGATCGAGACCGCGATTCAATACTTCGAAGAGCACCAATAGTAAAAGGGGACGGTCCTCTTCTAGCTCTTCACCAAGAACCGCGGAAGCGCGGAGATGACGGCGAGCTGGGCGGCGCCGTGGTCGAGCACTCGAGCCCCGTTTTCTGGGGTGATGCCACCGATCGCCACCACCGGGCGGGGCACGGAGCGACACACTTCCTCGAGCTTCTTCAGGCCAACCACTGGGTCTGGGTTCTCTTTTGTGGAGGTCTCGAAAACGGGCCCAAAGGCGATCCGGTCGGCGCCCTCCCGTTCGGCCTCGAGCGCCTGCCGGAGGTTGTGAGTCGATACTCCAATGTCGATTGCGCCTACGATCTCGCGTGCCTCTGCGATTCGCATGTCATCTTGACCGAGGTGTAGTCCGTCGGCTCCGACCAACGCTGCGATGTCGGGCCGGTCGTTCACCACGAAAGGCACGTTTGCCTGCTTGCAGGCGGCGTTGAGCTGCTCTGCCAGGGCGAGCAAGCGCTGGTCGTCGAGCGTCTTGGCTCTCAGCTGCAACGCTGCGCAGCCAACGCTCAGAGCTCGTCTGGCCAGCTCCTCGGGATCGCTCGAAACCTCGGTATCGACGATCGCGTAAAGCCGATCACTCCACGGGTTCATTGCTGCTCAGCACGCCGTATAAGTCCGGACGGCGATCACGAAAGAAGTCCCAGTTCGCACGATACTCGCGGAGCGCGTCGCGGTCGAAGGTCGCCACGGCAATTCCCTCCTCGTGACGGTCGAGCTCTGCGATCACCTCGCCCCTGTGATCGCAGATGAATGAGCTCCCGTAAAAGGTGAGCCCAGCCTCGGTACCGATCCGGTTTGCGGCCGCCAAAGGCATCGCGTTGGCCACTGCATGGCCGAGCATCACGCGGCGCCATGGGTCTTTACTGTCTTCGTCGGGGGTTGTGGGCTCGGTACCGATCGCGGTTGGATAAAGAAGGACCTCGGCGCCCAGCAGCGCCATCGCGCGCGCCGTTTCGGGGAACCACTGGTCCCAGCAGACGCCGATCCCGAGTCGGCCATGCCTCGTGTCCCAGACCCGAAAACCCGTATTTCCTGGACGAAAGTAGAATTTCTCTTCGTAGCCCGGGCCGTGGGGAATGTGGCTCTTTCGGTAGACCCCAAGCTCGGCTCCATCGGCGTCGACAACCGCCAGGCTATTGTAGTAACCGTCGTCCGCTTTCTCGAAGAACGACACGGGAAGGACGACGGCGAGCTCTTTGGCAAGTCGCTGCATACGTTGGATTGTCGGGTGCCCTTCGGCCGGTGCGGCGAGGTCAAAGGCGTTCGCGTCCTTTGCTTGCGGAAAGTATCGGGCCTCGAAGAGCTCCGGCGTGAGCACGATGCGGGCGCCCCGGCCGGCAGCTTCCCGGACCAGCGCCTCGACCCGCGAAACATTAACGTCCCTCGATCCTTGAAGCTCGCATTGGACGACTGCGATCTCGAGTCGTGTGTCGGTCATCGTGGCGTAGGTTGGGGTTGGGTGGCGCAGTGAAATGCCCCGCCACCCCATAGCAGGTCCCGCGCCGAAAGGCCGACAACGGTCCGGCTCGGAAACGCGGTCGCGATCTCGTCTCGCGCTTCACTGTCCTCGGGCACGCCGAAGAAGGGCACTATCACCGCTTCGTTGGCGATGTAGAAGTTACAATAGTTCGCGGGGAGGGGAGCGCCGTCAGGTGCGAACACCGCGCCAGGTGAAGGCACCGTTCGCACGGTCAAACCGGCTTGCCGAAGCTCTGCTTCGATCGGACGGGTCACCTCCACGTTGGGATCATTCGTGCCGGCGTGGGTGCAAATCACCGTGTCGGCGTTGACGAAGCGCGCGATCATATCGACGTGCCCATCGGTGTGATCGTGATTCAAACCGCGTTCGAGCCAGATCAGCCGTTCGAACAGGAGGAGCGAACGAAGCGCGTTCTCGACGTCAGCGGTGGCAAGACCTGGGTTTCGATTGTCGTTGAGGGCGCAGGACTTGGTGGTGATGAACGTTCCTTGTCCGTCAAACTCGAGCGCACCTCCCTCGAGGACGAGGTCGTGCTCGAGAAGGGTCGCGCCGAGGTGGTCGGTCAACCATCGTCCAATCTCTACATCGAAGGAGTCATCGAACTTTCGGCCCCAACCATTGAACCGAAAACCGACAGCGCCCAGCGCCCCGCTCGGGGTGTGCCCGAGAAGCGGAAGAGTGTCACGAACCCAGCAGTCACCATAGTCTGCAGCGACGTAGTCGATGTCGTTCGAGGCTCCGATTAGGTTTCGAGCCACCGCTTCGACATTTTGGTCTCGTACGAGCAATCGAACCCGTTCGTTTCCTTCGTCTGCGATCGTGCGGCAAAGGTCGGCGATCGTGCGCTGCGCCGCTTGGAGGTTGGAGGGCCACTCCGCCGCCAGGTACGGAAACGCCAGCCAGCAGCAGTCGTGTCGCTCCCATTCGGCAGGAATTCGAAGCCGTTCCTTCACTTACCGAACTTACCATGCGAGGGCTTCCTGCTCACCGTATCGATCGATCATCCTATCGACGTGAGCGAGGAGCGCTCGTTGGCGCCGCTTCAGGCCGTCGAGCTGCCGATCGTTCAAGACGGGTGCCAGCGGATCGGCAGCGAGGCGCTTTGCGAAGCGCTCGAGATCGAGCTCCCGGACGGCGTCGACCGTCGACCGGCGAAAACGCTGTAGGGCTTTCAGCCGTGCCTCCATCAAACCGAGACGCTGCTCGCCAAGCCAAAAGCCTGCACCATTGTCGAGATAGATTAGGGGGCCCCCTTTCCCACGGGTCCGAACGTTCGTGAAATTCCCTCCCCAACGATCGACATTCTGAGTGAGATAGTCGAAGACGATCATGTCGGAGAGCTCGGCGGCGCGCTCCTCCGTGTCCGGCGCGCTCGCAAGCGGTCGGCCGGGATCGGTGGCCTCGCGAACGCCGGGCCGTCCATTGACATCGGCCCTGTAGTCCACGGGTCGCTGGTAGGGGGTGATCGGGAGCGACTTTTGGATTCGGATCCACCGCTCCCATTTTCGGCCCAGCTTCAATCTCACCAATGGGTCGGGAATCCACCAGACGAAGGCACCCCCGATCGTTTCGTCCTTCTCGATCTCGAGCTCTTGGACCCGCTTGTCGTTGCCGGCGGCTTTCCTGAGCTCTGCCCAAGCGAACCGTCTCCCAGTCGTCGGGGGAACGCGACCGAGCCCGAGCTCTCGATCCAGATAATAAGCAGCGACCTCGGAGTACCAGTGCGCCGCTGAGAAGCTTTGTTTCGGTTTGAAGTAGCCCTCCGTGCCGTCCGCGAGCGTGATCTTGAAGGCGAGGCTCCGGCCGCCTTTGCCCTTCTTCGTCGACAGAATCCTCTCGGATCGGAGCGCGTCGATCCGCGGGCCGTCAGGCTCCCCCAAGAACGCAGGTACGCTGGCTTCGCCGACACCCAAAAGGAGCCATGCCAAGACCATCAGGAGCATAGGCCAAGCGATGCGCGCCACGCGGCACAGAGTAGCCGATCGGTTCGTTCTATGCCGAGTCGGGTACGATTGAATCGTTTTCAGTCGAGGGCTCTTCGCCGCCTGGCCCTTCGTCGAGCTTGGCGCGCCGGGTTGCCATGAACCGATCGAACTCGGTGCGATCCTTGGCCATGCGAAGCTTTCTCAAGAACTCTTGGAACTCGCGCTCCTCTTCCTCGAGGCGCTCCAAGGTTTGCTCGCGATATTCGTCGAAAGCGGCGTTGCCAGTCGCGGCGTAGTAGCGGTGAAAGGAGGCCCCGCGCGGAGAGTGACGTCGCCGTTTGGCGCAGCTCCAGGGCGGGCCCTGACCGGAGCCGAGGCGGCCGCTCATCACCAGAAACGCCAGCAAGGCGAGGCCGACGGGCCAGAAGATGACAAAGCCAAGAACCAGAAGCGCGATCCAGATCGGAGTGCCCAAATCATCCAGTTTTGCCACCATTTGCGTCATTTACGAAGCTCCTTGCTCAATGTAAATGTTCTTTACATTTACATATGCGGCAAGATCGACTAGCCGTCAAGGGGAGATTCCGAGACCGGCAAGGTAAACCAACACAGCCGCCTCCAATAGCTCGGAGGGGGCCATTGGGATCTTTCGGCGAGACGTGTCGCCTCGCGTGTAAAGTGCCGCGATCCCGTGCGCTAGCGACAACACGTGAAGCGCGATCATGGTAGCGGGTGGGCGCTCGTCACCCGCGATGGTGTCGGTGAGGGCTTGGCTCGCCTCGAGCAGCACGGCGAAAGCCCGCTCCTCAGCCGCTCTGACCTCGGGGGCTTCATAGGACTGGCCCGACTCGAACATGGCTGAAAATAGCGCCGGCTCTTTGCGCGCGAACTCGATGTATGCCTGGCCGATCCGCTCGAGGCGCCGAATCGGGTTCGCGTCTACTGTCTCCGCAGCTCGTGCCAGGTCCTCCGCGAGGAGCTCGAAGCCCCGCTTGGACACGTCGGCCATGAGAGCATCGCGGTCGCGGAAGTGTCGGTAGGGCGCAGCAGGGCTCACCCCCGCACCACGCGCCGCGTCGGCAAAGGTGAATCCACCAGGTCCTTTTTCGGAGATGAGGTCGAGCGCCGCGTCGATCAGCGCTTCGCGCAAGTTCCCGTGGTGATAGCCGCGCCGGTCCCGAGATCGACCTCTCCTACTGCGATGACCCATCGTGTACTCTTAGTGCTTGCGATTCGAGGCCCATAAGATCGATCTCGAGCCCCATCCTGCTCTCTTTGGCGACATCGTAGATCGCGCGCGCGAGCGCGACATCTTGAATGGCGAGGCCGGTCGAGTCGAACACCGTCGTTGTTTCGGGAGACGGCCTCGGAAGCTCGCCTGCGACGACTTCACCCAGTGTGCCGGCTATCTCTTCGACCGTGAATTCTCCTTTGCTCAAGGGCACGTTGATCTCGCCACTTCCAGTCGCCTGGTGAATGTCGTCGATGTAGACGGCGGACCGCTTCAAGACTTCGAAAACGAGCTCTTGTTTGCCCGGGGCATCGGCCCCCATCGCGTTGATGTGCGCCCCCGGCCGTATCCACTCAGGCCTGACGAACGGAGCCCGCGAGGGAGTCGCCGTGCAAACGATGGCCGCGCCTGCAGCTTCCTCCAAGCTCACGACCCGCCCGTCGACTTCGTCGGCAAGCTTACGGGCAGCGCTTTCGTTTCGGTCATGGACGAGCGGCTCAAACGACGGGTAGACCACGCGATGTGCACCGTAGAGCGTCCTAGCTTGCGCCCCCGCACCGATGAAGCTGATCGTGGCCGGCCCACTCGGCGCGAGATATTTCGACGCGACGGCACCGGCGGCCCCCGTACGGAAGGCGGTGAGCAGGGTGCCGTCCATGATCGCGAGCGGAAACGCGTTTGCAGGGTCGTTCAACACGAACACCCCCATGACCGTCGGCAGGCCATAGTCCCGGCGATTTTTCGCATGGACGTTGACCCATTTGATCCCGGCTGAGTTGCCGAGCCTGGACGGCATCGCGCGGAAGTCACCGTGATGGTCTTCGATCGGCAGGTAGACCTTCGGCGGCATCGAGGCTTCACCGCGTCCGAATGCGGCGAACGCGCGCTCTACCGCGGCCACCGCGAGCTCCATGGTCACTATGTGCTCAACATCCATTCGCGTCAGGACGAGAGTCTTCATAATTTCACTTTACCCCGGTGGTCGGAGCGGGAACACTTTGTTTGGCTTGGCTCTTTCGGTATAGTCCGCCGAACTCATGCCGACCAGACAGTTGAACACAATCGACAATACCTGGTACCTCGGGCGCCATGCCGGAACATGATGTCTTGATTATAGGGGGCGGTGGCGCAGGATTGCGCGCTGCCATTGCGGTTGCGGAAGTCGATCCCTCGCTCGATGTCGCGTTGGTAAGCAAAGTCTATCCCATGCGCAGCCACACCGTCGCCGCCGAAGGTGGAGCCGCCGCTGTGCTCCAGCAGAGCGATAGCCTAGACAATCATGCTCTCGATACCATCGCCGGAGGGGATTGGCTCGTCGACCAAGACGCCGTCGAGCTCTTCGTGAGGTCGGCTCCTCTGGAGATGACGCAACTTGAACACTGGGGGTGTCCGTGGAGCCGGGAGCCGAGCGGCAAAGTAGCCGTCCGGCCCTTCGGTGGCATGAAAATCGAACGGACCTGGTTTGCTGCCGACAAGACCGGATTCCATATGCTCCACACCCTCTTTCAGACGTCGCTGAAGTACGACAATGTCACTCCATACGACGAGTGGTTTGCAACACGCCTGCTGATTGAAGACGGACGTTGCCAAGGCGTGACTGCCATCGAGTTGCAGACCGGACGCGTCGTGGTGCTTGCCGCCCGGGCAGTCATCCTTTGCACTGGGGGAGCCGGACGCGTCTTTCCATTCACGACGAATGGGGCCATCAAGACGGGCGACGGCATGGCGATGGCCTACCGGGCCGGCGTGGCGCTGAAGGACATGGAGTTTGTGCAATACCACCCGACCGGGCTGCCTGGCACTGGAATACTGATCACCGAGGCCGCTCGCGGCGAAGGTGGCATCCTCGTGAACAAGGACGGCTATCGCTACCTACAGGACTACGACCTCGGGACCCCTGTCGAGATCACCGATCCACGGCATCCCGTCAAGAAGAGCATGGAGCTCGGACCTCGGGACCGACTAAGCCAAGCCTTCATGAAGGAGAGGGAGCAGGGACGTACGATCCCGGGCCCCGAGGGCGACGTGGTCCATCTCGACGTGCGTCATTTGGGCGAGAAAAAAATAGACGCGAAGATCCCCTTCGTGCGCGAGCTGGCCCGAAAGTACGTTGGGATCGATCCTGTTCACGAACCCATTCCGGTCCGGCCGGTGTTGCATTACATGATGGGCGGCATCGACACGGACATACAGGGGGCCACCTCGTTGCCGGGCCTGTTTGCCGCCGGCGAATGCGCCTGCGTCTCGATCAATGGGGCCAACCGATTAGGTTCCAATTCGCTAACTGAATTGCTGGTATTCGGTGCGCTTGCGGGAAGAGCGGCCGCGCAGCTTGCGAGAGAGAATCGCAGCCTCGACGTGGTCGCTCTCGAGAAACAGGGTGTCGATGAGCAGGCACGCATCGCCCGCGACTTCATCGGGAAGACCGACGGTTCCGAGCGCGTCGCCGCCCTACGCCAGGAAATGCGTGACACGATGGAAGCCGGCGCAGGCATCTACCGTGACGCCGCGAGCTTACGGGCAACCTGCGACAAGCTTGCGACGCTACGCGGTCGATTCTCTGACATTCAGCTGGATGACCGCAGCCTCACGTTCAACACGGAGCTCACAGCGGCCCTCGAGCTCGACTTCATGCTCGACGTGGCTGAGGCGATTGTCCATAGCGCGCTCGCCCGAACGGAAAGCCGGGGGTCGCATCAGCGGACCGATCATCCCGAACGCGATGACTCGAAGTTTCTCAAACACTCCCTGGCCTACCATTCGGACGGACCTCCCCGAATCGACTATAAAGACGTGGCTATTACGCGCTGGCCACCCGGCGAGCGGGTTTACGGACGGTAGTCATGAACAACACGGGTAACCAATGACGCAAGAGACTATCGCCCTCGAAGTGTTCCGTTACCGGCCCGAACAAGAGCGTGAGCCGACATTTCAGACGTATGAGGTCCCACTCCGGAAGGATTGGGTCGTTCTCGATGCGCTGAATTACATCAAGGACGAGATCGATGGGACGCTTACGTTTCGCTGGTCTTGCCGAATGGGCGTGTGTGGAAGTTGTGGGATGATGATCAATGGCACACCGGTCCTCACGTGCGCCGCCTTCCTCGAAACGTATCGGCCCGGCCCCGTCCGCATCGAACCGTTAGCCAACTTCCCAGTCGTCCGCGACCTCGTCATTCTGATGAGCGATTTCATGGAAAAACTAGGCCGCGTCAAGCCTTGGATCATTACCGACAAAGAGAAACCAGTGGCGGAAGGCGAGTACTTGCAGACGCCGACGCAGCTTGCTGACTTCAAACAATACAGCATGTGTATCAATTGCTTGCTGTGTTATTCGGCATGCCCCGTATCCGGTCTAGAGCCAGATTTCATTGGCCCTGCTGCGATCGCCTTGGCACAGCGGTATAACCTCGACAGCCGGGACGAGGGTAGCGCTCAGCGGATGGAAGTCCTCTCACAAGACGATGGCATCTGGCAGTGCACGCTCGTGGGCGAGTGTTCCGCGGTATGCCCCAAAGCGGTTGATCCGGCAGGAGCAATTCAGCGCTACAAAGTCGCCAGTACCAACGACTGGTGGAGATCGAAGCTCATGCCCTGGGGGAAATGAGTCAACTCGGACCAAGGCAGGCATGCCATGTCAGACCCGACACGCTACAGAAAGTATCATCCTAAGCTTTATCGCACTCGCATGCCGATCTTCTGGTGGGTCCGTAAGCGGGCTCACATACACTTCATCACGCGCGAACTAACCAGTGTGTTCGTGGCATTCTACGCAATCGAGCTCCTGTTTCTGCTTCGGACGCTGACGCTCGGACCGGAAGCATATGATGCCTTCCTTGCCTGGCTTCAAACGCCTCTCGCGCTCGGTTTGAATACGATCGCGTTCTTGATGATCGTCTTCCACAGCATCACGTGGTTCAATCTGGCACCGAAGGCACTGGTGATCCGCGTTGGCGAGGTACGCATTCCGCCCGTTGCCATCGCTGGGTTAAATTACGCGGGTTGGGCCGTTTTTTCGGCGGCATTGGCTTGGTTCATTCTCACGGCCTGAGGAGGCGCTTCTGAAGCTATGAAAGTATCCAATGAACCGCTTTGGTGGGCCTTTTTTGGTGCTGGCGGCGCGCTCTCGGCGCTCTGTGTCCCAGCCCTCCTATTCCTGGTCGCTTTGGCGATGCCGCTAGGGTGGATCGAAACCCCTAGCTACGAAGCCGCACGCGCTCTCGTGCATCATCCGCTGGCACGCCTGTTTCTATTCGCCTTGATTTCCCTTTCTCTGCTTCACTGGGGCCATCGCTTCCGATATACGCTTTACGATGGTCTCCAGCTCAAGCATCTGGAATCACTCATCGTTCTATTTTGTTATGGCGGTGCCATCCTTGGCAGCGTCTTCACAGCGTTTGTACTCTGGCAGCTCTAGCAAGGAGTCCCGCTAGGAGGAGCACTTGGGGACATAGCGGAGGAGAAGATGACAGAACGCTTCGCCCTGAAAAAAATTTCCAAAGATGGCATTGAACACGCGGTAGAGCGCGCCGAACACTACCGTTTGCTAAACGACCCCGAGCAAGCCGAGAGCATCTGTCTCGATATACTCGCCGTAGACGAGGATAATCCGCGCGCGCGCATCACGTTGATCTTATCGCTCACTGATCAGTTCAGCGGGGGGGGTGGCTCCCACGCGGCGCGGCGCGCGACCGACCATGTGAAGAAGCTTCCCAGCGAATATGAGCGTGAGTATTACGCCGGGGTGGTTGCCGAACGTCAAGGACGCGCCCACCTCGCACAGGGCGGCATTGCGCGGACCTTTGCCTATGAGGGTCTCCACGAAGCGATCTTGCACTACGAGCGAGCGGATGCCCTGAAACCCCCGGGCGTCGAAGATGCGATTTTGCGATGGAATGCTTGTGCCCGGACCATTACGCGAGAGGATCTGCATCCGCGACGCGACGAGCCGGAGATGCTGCTCGAGTAACACTCCTATGAGGCCATGATGTCCGCTTCAGCTCTTGCTCTGATCGGTTACGTCGCGTGGACGTTGCTTTTGGTCATCACGATCATCAGCGTGCGAACGTGGATTTCGCTGATGGGGAAGCGTGAGAGCTACAGCTTCAAACCCGACGGCTCTGACGTGTCGGAGGCCTCGGTTCGGCTGTGTCGTGTGCACGCGAATTGCGTCGAGAACCTGCCAATTTTCGGTGCGATCATTCTCGTGGCCATCGCCACTGGGCACTCGGACATCACGGATTCCTTGGCGTTATGGGTGCTAGCGGCTCGGGTCGCGCAGTCGGTCACTCACCTCATATCAACCAGCAACCTTGCGGTCACCGTCCGTGTGACGTTCTTTACCGTGCAGCTAGCGATCGAAGCCTGGTGGGTAATACAACTAGCAAAAGTCGCCCTCAGCGCTTAAGGCACTAGTGTGCGGAGATCCGTACACTAGTGGAAGTCGCGAGATCGATGGGTCTGGGCGGCAACGGCAACGTCCGGGGCCCATAGCGCCTTCGCGATGAGATGAATGACACCGTCGGCTTTCTGAATTTGGCCCGTGACTCCGAGGAGCGAAGCGGTTTTTGCGAGAGCTGCGTAGCGATCGAAGACCCTCTTCCACACTACGACGTTGACGAAGCCCGTCTCGTCTTCGAGGGTGAAGAATGTGACCCCCGAGGCGGTTCCGGGGCGTTGACGGCAGATCACCATGCCGACATAGCTCAGGTTTTCACCGTGAGCGCAGGCACGAATGTTTTCGGCCTTCGGAAAACCGCGCGATCGTAGAATGTCGCGGAGGCCCCGCATGGGATGCCCGCGTGTGCTGTGGTGACTCGCTCGATAGTCCCAGAGGACCTGATCTTCGTTCATGAGTGACGCAAACGAGATCTGGCTCGATGCTGGCTCGAGAGGCAGTGAATCTCGAGTGAAACGAGAGAGGCTTCGGACTTGCCAAATCGCATCACGCCGATTGAGGCCAAAACATTCGAATGCACCCGACTCCGCAAGCGCATGCAAAGCCTTCTTGTTGAGCCCCGTCTCACGCACGAACGTCGCGAGATTCGGGTAAGGCGCGTTCGTGTCTTCGATGCGCTCCCGCTCCACCACCCCGAGCCCCTTCACATACCGAAGCCCCATCCGCACTGCAGTAACAGTGCCAGTGTCAGCGATCATCTCCAGGGTGCAGTCCCAGTTACTTTTGTTGATGTCGATGGGAAGGACTTGGACTCCGTGACGTTTGGCGTCTTCGACGAGCGTGGCAGGGGTATAAAATCCCATGGGTTGGGCATTTAGGATGGCGCAGGTGAAGGCTTCGTGGTGGTGGCACTTGAGCCATGCCGTCACGTACGCCAGTAGTGCAAACGATGCAGCGTGACTTTCGGGAAAGCCGTACTCACCGAAGCCCCGAATCTGCGAGAATACGCGCTCGGCAAATTCTTCGGGGATGCCTTCGGCAATCATGCGAGGGATCATTCGGGTTCGGTGCTTTTCGATTCGACCAGACCTGCGCCAGGCAGCCATGTCACGGCGAAGCTGATCGGCCTCACCTGGCGTATACCCGGCTGCTTCGACGGCGAGCTTCATCACCTGCTCTTGAAAGATCGGCACGCCAAGTGTCTTCTTCAGGATTCGTTCGAGCTTCGGATGAGGGTAGAGGATTTCTTCCTCGCCTTTTCGGCGCCGGAGGTAAGGGTGAACCATATCGCCCTGAATCGGCCCCGGGCGAACGATCGCGACCTCGACGACCAAGTCATAGAAGGTACTCGGCCGAAGTCGCGGAAGCATCGCCATCTGCGCACGACTTTCTATTTGGAACACACCGACGGTATCGCCGGCGGAAACCATGTCGTAGGTCGCCCGATCTTCGGCAGGCACGGTGGCTATCTCGAGCGATTCGCCCTTGTTTGCATGCAGAAGGTCAAAGGCATGGTGAATGCAGGTCAGTGCACCGAGGCCTAGAAGGTCGACCTTGAACAGGGCGAGGTTCTCGACGTCGTACTTGTCCCATTGAATCACCGTGCGCGCCTCCATCGTTGCGGGCTCGATCGGAACGATCTCGTCGACCGGCCGATGTCCGAGTAGAAACCCGCCAGGATGAATCGATAAATGCCTCGGAAAATCGAGGATCTGGGATGCCAAAGAACAAAGAAGGCCAGTCGCTCGCGCGTCCTTTTCGAGCCCTGCTTCGCGGAGAAGCTCGGGATTGAGGACATCGTCGCGATGGCGGAGCAGGCGTGTTGCGGTTTCGAGATCGGTCCGCGCGAGCCCGAGCACCTTGCCTACGTCACGCACCGCCGAACGGATCCGATATCGAATGACATTGGCCACCATGGCCGCACGATGACGCCCATACTTTTCGTACACGTGTTGAATGACTTCTTCTCGGCGGTCGTGCTCGATGTCGAGGTCGATGTCGGGAGGCTCTGCGCGTTCGACGCTCAAAAACCGTTCGAACAAAAGGTCCATTCGAACCGGGTCGATTGCGGTGATCCCGAGACAGAAGCACACGGCACTGTTGGCCGCGCTTCCGCGCCCCTGGCACAGGATGTTGCTCTCGCGGCAGTACTGCACGATCTCATGCATCGTGAGAAAGTAGCCACCGTAATCGAGACGTCGGATGATCGTGAGCTCGCGTTCGATCTGCGCGCCAACATCGGAAGGAACGTCGCCTCCGTATCGGTTGCGCGCGCCTTGAAAAGTGAGCTCACGAAGCCAACTCTGCTCGGTTTGACCGCTCGGAAGGCTCTCTTCGGGATATCGATAACGAATGTCATCGAGGCTGAAGTTGCATTGCTCGGCAATGTCGAGGGTAAGTCGCAAGCAATCGGGGTCATCGCCAAAGACGCGGGTCATCTGCTCGCCTGTTTTGAGGTCGTACTCGGCGTTTCCGCGGATCGTGTGCCCTGCTTCCGACAGCACTTTCCCCCCGCGAATGCAGGCCAAAACGTCTTGGAGAGGGCGTCGAGCCTTCTCGTGATAGAGCACCTCGTTGGCGCCAAGCACTCGCGTATCGAGCTCTCGAGCAACGTCACGAAGGGCTCGCTCCAATGGCCTTTCGTGGTCTTGGAGGTGACGGGCACAAAGGGCAAACAAAGAGGAATGTTGCTGGCTCGGGTGCAACGCACGCAATGATTCGGGTGTCGTGCAAAGAAAGAGCAAATCGCGCGCTTCTTCGATATCGGAGATGTGAACGAGAGATTGCCCCTTTTCGCACCGAGCATGTCCGCGAGACAACGCTCTACACAAATCGGCATAACCGCGTCGTGTCTTGGCAAGAGCAACGACGTGATGCGCGTGTCTGTCGATGCCGAGGGTTAGCTGCGCGCCTGTAATGATGCGTACGCCGAGGTCTTTGGCGCGCATGTGCGCACGAACCAGCCCATAGACACCGTCTCGATCGGTGATGGCGATGGCGGGAAGCCCGAGCGCATGTGCGCGCTCGACCAGCTCTTCGGGGAAAGACGCGCCTTCCAAAAAGCTGTGGTTCGTCTTGACCCACAACGGAACGTACATGCCCATGACAGGCTCAATCGAGCACTCCGTGGAGGAACCAACGTTTGCGAGGTCGATCGTAGAAGAGCCAAAGCAAGTCTCCGTAGTTGGTTTCGGCGTAGTAGTAGTCGCGCTCGACCAAACGCTTCCACCAACCGCCGCTCACGCGGTAAGGGCCATACAAATGCTCGATGGCTTGGTTTTGCGACAGTAACGGTCCCGCTTCGGGCTCCTTGGGCTTGCGAGGAGGCAGTGGTTTGGGTCGGGCAAAGACACGGCGAATCATCGCTGGCTTTTCGGAGGACGTGTTCGTGGACCCTTCGGCACGTTGAACCGGCTCCCAACGAAACGACGCCTCGGGCAAGTGCGCTTCGCTTAAGGATGCTTTGGTGACCGATTGCTCGCCATAGGCCGCGCGAATCCTCGCAAGCGCCCGGTGTGCGGCCCCCATGTCGCGCGCAGACCGATGCCCAGGCAGACAAGCTTGCTCGGCGCGTGCACGGACGGTGTTCGTGAGGATCTCCACCTCTTCGACCGCACCCCCGAGCTTCGCTCCGCCTAGGCGAAGCCGAATGAGCTCGAGCAACGTCATCAAATCCAACGTTGGCGAAGCAGGCTCGATGTGCTCTTGGTGAAGGGGGGCACGCTCTAAATGAAGCGAGAGCTCGAGGGACTCGACGGCCTCACCGCGCGCTCGAACCTGATGAAGAAGCGAATGAAGAGCCCCTTTGATCGCGAATAACAACCGATGTTGATCGTCATCGGGCGGATCGACTTGGAACGAGATTCGCGATGGCTCATCGAAGGCAGAAGCCTGAATTGGAAGCTGCAAGCCTTCGGCAAAGAGGTCATGAAGCGCGCTTGCCTCCGCACCAAAACGGCTGTGAAGCTCACCTGCAGGCAACCCCAAAAAATCGCCTAGAGTTTCGATGCCCAAAGCGGCCAAGCTCTCGCAGGCGTCTCCAGGCAAATCGAACTCGCCAAGTGGGGTTTTGTCGGATTGTTCTCGCTCTTGATCGGGACTTTCGAGGATCGTGACCCCATCATGCAACATGGCGACCGCAAGCGTTCGATAGCGATGAAAGCCGACGGTCACCGAGCTGTGCCAATGCCGGGCCCGTAAGTAACGATGGATACAGGTAGCCCAGTTGCGATAGCTACCATAAAGTCGACGAAGGCCCTGTGGATCGACGTGAAATGCGCCGGTTTGGTCGATCGCTTCGACTTTGGGCGAGAATGTTTGAAGAGAGGCGATCAGCTCTTGTGTGATCGCCGAAGCCTCGTCGGGTGACACGACGGCGGTGTGCAGATTGGGAACCAGGTCACGCGCTACGGTTTGGCGCATGCCGATGCGAAGTCGACATTTGCGCGCGAAGCCATTGAGGTGAGTGATACGGCCATGGGGTCCCTCGTCGTCGACGACGGCGACAGGAGCATTCTGCCCAGGAGAATTCCAATGAGGCTTTTGCCGAAGCAGGATCTGCATCGGAAACATCGGCAAAAGAACGCAGGTCATTCGTCTCATCGGAAATCTCGCAGCCCTGTCGGTGCAATCGGTTTCGTCAATGCGAGCTCGGTGGCGAGGCCGACTTTGTCTTTGAGAATGCGGGAATGAACTTCGAAACGATCCGCATGCAGGGGGCCGCGTCGTGGCTCGACCCGCAAACCCACCAAAGGACCCGATGATGGTTCTTCGTATGCGTTCGAGGTGAGTAAGAGGATCCGCCCGTCGTACTGCCGCAACACACCCTGAAGACGACCTTGCCAGTTGACCGAAGATCCTGGCGGCAGCGCATCGGTGAGGTCGACCACCGTCAATCCAAAGGCGCCCGATCTGGCAAGCCATTCGGCTGCGCGTACCAACGCAAACGGACCTCGATCACGGGGCACGTGAATCGCGATGAAAGTGTCGAGGTCTACGCCGGCCGAAGCGAGGTCAGGAGGAAAGAGCGCACCGTCTTTTGGTTGCACCCAAGCTACGAGCTCGTTGTGTGCCTGCACATGGATCACGCACGACACTGCAGTGGTCGTCCGTGCACACGCATGCTGCCCCGAAACCTCGACCAACCGCGCCCGGGGCAAGAGCTCAGACAGGGGTAGACCGGCTGAGCGGGAGGACGAAGGGACGAGAGTCGCCTCGAGCTCGATCACCTCTGCTTCGACAGTCCCAGAAGTCATGGGACCACTCAGTATACTGAACAAAAGATCAGTTACAAGAGAGACGAGGAGTCGAGTGATTACAGGGGTTTGGAATCCTGGGGTGTGTCCCCCCAGAGCTGGAGAATCCCAGTAGCAAGCCCCCGCAGGAGCGACATCGCCATGCTGAAATGGTCTTCGAGGACCCCGAGAAGGATTTCGACGTCGATCCGGAAGGCGACGAGATCTTCGACAACCTCGGCTCGGAACCAGCGTCGTTTGTCGGCCATGGCGTCGATTGAGCCCACCGAACCCCCTGGCCCCAAACGGAAGTGTTGTTCCGGGTCGGTTGCGTGGCAGTCGATGACGCCGCGAAGGGGCAATAGAAAATACGTGCTTCGATCACCAACGTTCCAAAGCACCTCTCCTTTGGGCAGATGAACCTCCTGTACCTCACGTGCGAGATCGGCGATGGCATCGATCTCACTTTTCGCGAAAGAAAAGGTCTTCCGTAGAAACGCCATTCGCTCCACCAAATCAAAAGGTCGATCGGGACAAGGGAAAGGCTCGCCAACCGGGCCAAAGCCGGCGTTCTCACCGAGCTGTCGTCGTGCTATCAGCACTTCTTGGCTCGTTCCTCGTATCACGCGCTTGAGCAGTGCGAAGTGTTCCTCGAAGATCTCTTGTGCATCTTCGATGGTCATGGCGAGGGTCACCATGTGTTCGAGGGCTAAGCAATCATAGCCCTTTTCTTCTTCGGCGAGTGCACTGACACCCCCGACTACGCTTCGAGGACCGAAACGGCGAATGGCCTTGCCGTTGCGGATGATTTCGCATTTGCCTGACACGACGTATTGGACCTCCAACGCAGGAGCACCTTCTCGGCAGACGTACGAACCCTTCGCAAAAGCTCGCTGCCGCGTGTTGGCTGCAACGACTTGGGCAATCTCAGGTGGCACCTCTGCGAAACCCGGAATTGTGCGCAAAAAGAGGAATCGTTGAAAACGATCCATCTCTGTAGGCTGTTCGAGCGCTTCTTCAGGCAATGCCAGGTATCTCCTCCGGTATTATCAAGGATTCTTTCGCCGTGCGTTTCTCGAGTTCGGCAGCATGATGGATCGCGATCCCTCGAATGACTTCGCTTTGGTCTTCGATCATGGCGTTTACCGCCTCGTCGTACGACATCGGCCCGATCGATTCGCCGAGAGCAGCGGCTGCGAGGCTGGCTCGTCTCGTGGGAGCCTCCCCCTCATCGACCAACGCGAGCACCGCCTCTCGAAATGGTCCAGAGAGCGCGGCTTCGAGCACCTCGACGCTTGCGGCATGGAGCCGGAGGTTGTCGCTTCTCAGCCCTCGCCAGACCAACGTGAAGTTTTCCTCGGGATACTGAAGGCCCATCAACCAAAAGGAGCGTTCTAGCGTCGCGCGCTCTTTGTCGCGGAGGGCTACTTGGAGAAGCTCGCTGTCCGGAAGCTCTAGAGCACTGACGTTCTCGATCGAGGCACGCCACTGAAGTACCGTCACCACGCGCAGCAGGTGCCCTCTGAGTTGGTCTCTGAGCAAGTCGATATCGAGCACCGTCGAAGGGTGAGTCGATTGCAAACGCGCGAGGGCCTGCAAGATCTTGAATCGCACTGCGCCCTCGTTTTCGAGCTCCAAATGGCGGAGCAGGATCGATGCGGCTCGCTGTGGCTCGAAGCGGATGATCGTGTGGGGAATCCTTCGCCGCACTTTGCGAGGAGTCGATGGATGCCCGAGTGCCTCGTCGACATAGTCGAGGGCTTTCGGCCCGATGGCGACCATCGCGCGTCGGGTCGCTTCTCGGAAGTCGGAGCTGCCGAGCAATGGCAACAGGAAAGGCAGGTATCGCAGGTCAGGGTTGCCCTCCATCGCGTGGAGGGTCTCGAGCTTGACCTCGGCGTCGTCGCTCTCGATGAGCCGAATCAAGGCGTTGTGGAAGACGTCGCCGCGCTCGTTCCGAATCGCTCGGGCCAACGAGTGCTGCATTTTCGTGTTGCCTTCCCTGATCCACTCGTCCAACCGGCTCGCGCGCGTCTCTGGTTCGATCGAGAGCAATCCGACGAGCGCGGTCGCCCTTACGATCGAAGCATCGAGGTCGAGCTTTTCCTCAAGCAACGCTCGGTCGGGATCCACCGCGGTCAACGCGCGCAATGCGGCCGCCTGGATATCCGGGTCTTCATCACTCAGCATTCGGCGCGCGACCGGGACGAAGCGCTTGTCGGACGCCTCGGCAAAGGACTCGAAGGCACGAATTCTCACCTCCTTCGACGGGTGATAGAGAACCAGCACCGGGATGAGGTCCTCTCGTCCGTGCGTGCTGAAGATGTCGATCGCTGCAAGAACTTCTTCGTCCTGCTCGCTGTTCAGAGCATTCAGAAGGGCCTCGAGTGAATGCAAGTCGAGCTCTTCGAGCTCGAGCCGGGTATCGATGACACCACTTCGTAGGCGGGATCGGAACTGCTCGACGTACTGACGGCGGGTCGACATAATCGTCGCCAGCCATGCCGCGACCACAAAGAGAAGCGCGAAGCCGAAGTCCCGGTTCGTGAGCCCTAATCCCACCGCGGCCATGATCAGCACCGAGGCGACCGCTTGTCCGACGCGATGCCCAAAGACTTCGATGATCCCTTTGGCTCTTTCGCGTCGTCGGCTGTCGAGCGGCAAATACAGGACCTCGACCGAGCTCCGATAGAGCGTGTGACGAAGGCTTCCATCGAAGGCCTTGAGCGCAACGGCAAACAACAGGACGGGCCCAAGAGCGAGCCCCATCGCTCCTCCCATGATCAGGACTGGCAGCAACGCCGAGCTTCGATGTGCGCCGAATCCACGCAGTAGCCATCCTGCTCCCACGAGTTGGACGATCAAAGCGACCGAATTGAGACCGAGGTAGAACCTTGCGAAGAACTGGCCGAGCCCCTCCGGCGGGATGTTGCTCGCGACCGTGCTCTTGAACACGTAGTCGACCACCGTCAGGGTGATCGTCCCTATCATCACCAGCAGCAAAAGCCTCGAAAGGTAACTGTCCCGGAGAAGCCAGCCTACCGATCGTTCTCGATCACCGAAAGGCGGATCCGTTCCGCCGCTCGTTCGGACTTTCCAGAGGAACGGTGTGCTTGCCGCAGATGCGAGGACAATCGCCGCAGCGACGACCAGCCCCGGAGGGTCGGTGACCCGAAGCAAGGTCTCGGCGACGAGAGAACCCAACATCGCGCCGGTCACGCCACCCGCGGCGATCGCCGGAAAGATGCGCTTCGCTTGGGTGACCGTCACCGCGTCGTCCAGCAACAGCCAGAACTCGATGAGCACGACCGTGACCAGCAACCCAGTCCAAACGTAGAACCCGAACGGCGCCCAAGGGCCGAGCTCCTCGAGCAGCGCCCAAAACCCCAGCGTCACCAGGGAGCCTGCCAACAAGCTCACTGCCAGCAATGTCCGCCGATCCCGAATCCGGCCCAACACGCGCTCGTGGATCTTGAGCTCCAAGATCGCCAGGAGCGCGATCGCCAGATACGCCCATGGCAGCTGAGTCGCGGGCAAGCTCGCTAGAAACAGGACATCCCGCGCGGTCTCCATGACGGAGTGCGCAGCCATGATCGCGAGCAGGCCGATGAAGCCTACGGCAAGGTTCCTACGATCCTCGCGTCGGACGTCGAAACGCATCGTCAGGGAAAGCTAACGTCAAAAGTGCAACCCGTCATTTCCCGGACCGAACTGATTCGAGCTCTTCGAGGGATCGCGGCCAGTCGCCTTTGAGAAGCCGCGAAAGCGAGCGGTCGGCGAGCAGCTTGCCGCCGGTTTGGCAGGTCGCGCAGTAATTGGTCTCCCGGTCGGCGAATACGATTCGTTGAATGGGGTCGCCGCAGACCGGGCACGGCTCGCCGTATTTTCCATGCGCGGCCATCTCCGGTCGGAATGCGGTTACCTTTTCCGGGAACCCCCCTCCGTTTTGTTGTTGGAGGCGGATCACCCATTGTCGAAGGACCTCGCGTGTTGCGTCGTAGAGCTGACGCAACTGCTTTTCACTCAAGCGCTGCGTCCAAATCAAGGGAGAGAGCTTGGCCCGATGCAGGATCTCATCCGAGTATGCGTTTCCAATCCCGCTGAAGATTCGCGGGTCGGTGAGGCCGCGCTTGACGGTATGGTTGTGCTCCGTCAGCGCGTCGCGGAAGGCCTTGAAGTCGATCTCGAGCGGCTCGATGCCTCCGGGGTCGTGCGCATCCAAAGCGTCCTCCCCTCGACAGAAATACAAAGCCGCGCGCTTTTTCTTGCTGGCTTCGGTCAAGAGAAGAGTCCCTCCGTCGAAATCGAACGCGGCGAGCCCCAACCGCCTAGGGATCTTCGCCCGAGCGCCCTTCCAGCGGAGCCTTCCCGCGATCATCAAGTGCAGCACTATGAAGAGGTCTTCTTCGAGCACGAAGACGAGCCGCTTTCCGAGCCGCCGAAGATCGATGACTCGCTTACCAACGACGTCCTCGACCGGCGGGTCGACACTCCGCAACAAGAACGGGGAAGCCAGCCGAAACTCGTTCAGAACCTGGCCGACCACCCGCGGGCGGAGCGCGTGCAGGTAGAGCTCGATGTCAGGAAGCTCGGGCATGGTTATCGTAGACGCGGGTCGATTCGATCCCGCAACCAGTCGCCGGTGAGGTTGAATCCGAGAACGGTCAGCGCGATCGCTCCCCCGGAGAAGAGCGCAACGTGAGGAAATCGCAAGAGAACGCTCGTGCCCTGGTCGAGCAGCGCTCCCCAGGAGACCGCCTTTCCAGGGCCTAACCCGAGGAAAGAGAGCGTCGACTCGGCGAGAATGACCACCCCGAGGCCCGTCGTCGCTTGAATCACGAGCGGCCCGAGGAGGTTGGGAATCACGTGTCGCCGTAACACTTGGTTCGTTGGAACGCCTAGCGCCCTCGCCGCTTCGACGAATTCGCGCTCTCGGAGGCTCAGTGTCTCGGCGCGTGCCAGGCGCGCGTAGAGTACCCATCCGTTCACCACCAGGGCAACGATCAGGTGTATCAGCCCCGGCCTCGCGACCAACGCGAGAACCGCAATGTTGAGTACGATCGCCGGAAACGCCTGAACCAGATCCGCGATGCCGGTGATCACGTGGTCGGTCAGGCGACCGAAGTAGCCCGCCCAAGCGCCAAGTATTGTGCCGACGACGACCGAGATGCCCACCACGACGGTCCCCACGATGGCGGCCAGTCGTGCTCCGTACAACAGCGCGCTCAAGATGTCGATGCCGTTATCGCCAGTCCCCAAGAGATGGGTCCAAGACGGCGATTCATACTCGTGGGCGAGATCGATAGTAAGGGGGTCATAGGGCGCGATCCAAGGTCCGATCAGCCCGAGTACGAAGAACGCGACCACGATCATGAGGCCGAACGGGGTCTTTCTGAGCCGGTGACGCAACCGACTCATGACAACCTCACCCGAGGATCGACCAGGCCGTAGGCCAAGTCGACGATGAGGTTTACGCCTACGTAGATCACTGCGATGACCAGCACGCATCCCTGCACGACGGGAATGTCGCGAGAAAAGAACGACTCTAGGAACAAGGTGCCCAGGCCAGGGCGCTCGAAGATCTTCTCGGTGACTACGGTTCCAGAGAGAAGCGCACCCAGTTGAGCCGCGCCGATCGTCATCACCGGCAAAAGCGCGTTTCGAAGAGCGTGCCGAAGCAAGAGTGCGAAGGACGGCACCCCACGCGCTCGCGCCGCCGTGATGTACTGCTGCTGGAGCACTTCGATCATCGCCGCCCGGGTTTGGCGCGTGAGCACTGCTGCGAGCGCCGTGCCCACGGTAAGTGCTGGCAGGATGAGAGCCTCCGGCCCGGCGAGATCATCCCCCGGCAAGGGTAGCCACCGAAGCTTCACTCCAAACGCCAAGATCAGGAGAGGCCCGAGCCAGATATTCGGAATCGCGAGCCCGGCGACCGCCACCGTGGAGGCGACCTTGTCCCAGGCTCTGCCGGCTTGTGCGGCAGCGATCGTCCCCAAGGGAATGGCGACGAACCAGGCCACCAACAATGCCGCAAGCGCGAGGATGATCGTGTAAGGAAACACTTCGCGTACCAACGACCACACCGACCGATCGGGCTTTCGAAACGAAGTCCCCATGGTGCCGTCGAGCATCTCGCCGAAGAACGACAAGTATTGCTCGGCGATGGGCCGATCGAGGTTGAGCGTGCGACGAAGCTCGGCCTTTTCTTCGGGCCCGGCCTGATCTCCGAGGATCGCTTCGACCGGATCACCGGGTATCAAACGAACCAATAGGAAGACGATCGTCACCAGTCCGACGACGGTCAGGAGCGCGCGCAGAAGGCGGCCCGCCAGGTACCGTACCAGGCCCGGGGACATACGCGGACCATACTACGCTTATTGTGCGTCGGTGTCGGGTTCTACGCCGGCGTCCCGCACGGCCAAGGCGGGCACGTCCACGAGCGCCGCGCAGATCATCGCCGACGCCTTCTCGTCTTCGAGGTCGATGGTACGTGCGATACGCTCTTCTTCGGGCAGCTCCACTTCCGAGCGCGTGCCTTCCCGAGTGATCTGGCTCGGCGATGCGCACAGGTAGGCCGTGCGGCAATCGCCATCGCGCGAGCACGGCTTCATGCACCAGGTTTCCGCCGTTCGGCTCGGGATGAAACGCCATTCGACGCATATGGATCGCCCGGGACAGGTATCGGCATTGCAGCCCACGACCGTGCAATAGCCACCGGGTTGCGCGCGATCGCACTGACGCTCGCCAGTGGCCGAGCAATCCGTGGAACTTCCGCAACTGTCCCCAATGCCGGGTTGGCAGCCCCCTACGACGAACCCCGCGAGCGCCAGGAGCGATAAGACAAACAAACGGCTCATTCTCGGCCGCCCGAGCATACGGGACGATTTGCCTAACTGCCAATCGCTCTGCGTCTTTGCCAATGAGTGGTAGATTCTCCTGGCATTGCGGGTTCTTTGGCTGGGGGCTGGGTTCGCATGGCTGGTTTGCGCTGTGGCGCTTGCCGCGGGCGGTCTCGATCGCGTCGCCTCGTTGGTGCGGGCGGGCGAGGCTCGGGCCGCGCTTCGCGAGATCGATCAGCTCCCGCAGTCCGATCGGGATGCCGACTCCGTTCGTTATCTCCAGGGTCGCCTCCTCTTGGATGTCGGTCGCCCCTGCGATGCGATGGACAAGCTTGCCCAGACCCCCGCCTCCCTTCCAACTTCGATGCGGACAGACTCGCTTCGGCGGTGGGCGATCGCTGCCTCGCGATGCGGCCGCTGCGCCGAAGCCCGGCCGATCTTGCTGGGTCTGGCATCGGGCAACACCGCGGTGACCCGCCACGATCGCGTGATCGCCGCTGACTGCGCCGTTCGGCTGGGCGAGCTCGATACCGCCGCCCAAGAGCTCGAGCGCTTGACGCAGCGCAATCGAAACGGAGAGGACCGCGTCGCGCTCCTCATCATGCTTTCAGACGTTTACCTCCGGCTCGACCGCCTCGACGCTGCTCGCCAGGCGGCCCGGCGCGGGTGGATCGCGGCCGTGCAGCCGCATCAGCAGGATGCTGCGCAGAAGCTCGAAGAGCTTGGTGCGCCGACGGCAAGCGATCGTGTAGAGCGGGCCGAGTCCTTGATGGAAGCGCGCCGGTTTTCGAAAGCGGTCGCAGAGTTAGAGGCGATCGAGGTAGACGATGACGATGATCTCGATGAACGTTGGCACCACGCGTACGGCATGGCCCTCTTTCGGATGCGATCCCGTTACGCGGACGCGGCTCGGGTGCTTCGAAAGTCCGCGGCGCTTGGAGGCACGCACGAGGTCGAAGACGCTTTCCACGCCGCCCGTGCTCTTTCGCGCGCCGATTACGACGCTCGCGCCGTCGGTGCATACCGGCGGTTCGCGCGGCGCCATCCAAAAAGCAGCCGCGCGCCTGAAGCAAGGTTTCTGGCGGCTTGGCTCGAGATACGGATGGGTCGCGCGAGCGGCGAGCAACACATGGAGCGCTTGCTCAAAGGGAAGTATCAACTCCGAGGGAGGTGGCGGCGCGCCGCCCTCTGGGAGCTCGGGTTTCGCGCTTTCGAAAAGAAGAGATACTCACGGGCCGTTCGATATCTTTCGCAATATACGAAGCTCGCGACCACCTCGATGGATGAGGCACGCGGGCTCTATTGGCTTGGTCGTTCTTACCGACGTGGGCCCAGGGCGGTCGAGGCGTATCGTGAGGCGATCGACGTCGAGCCGCTCCATTGGTACGCGGTCTTGGCGGCAGCCCGGCTCGCGCGGCTCAAAGTGAAGCCCCCCGGGCCCTTCGAGAAGGCGAGCGCCACCGACGCACCGATCGACGTCGAGCAGCCGTTCCCACTCCCTTCGACCTTCGAAGCATACCGCGAGCTCGGGCTCGACAGCGACGGAGTAGCTTGGCTCATCGAGCACGAAAACGAGCTCGTTTCGGACTATCCGCGCGCCCAGCGGATACCCCTCCTTGCAGCGATGTATCACGACGTCGGCGCATATCGTGAGGGGCTTCGTGTCGCTCGTCGTCGGATGGTCTATTTGCATACCGATCCGAAAGACCAGCGGTGGTGGTGGAACGCCGCGTACCCGATGCCGTGGATTTCGATCGTCGATGAGCATCGGGGCGAGCTTCCAAGAGCTCTGATCTACGCGACGATGCGACAGGAAAGCGGCTATCGCCCCGAAGTCGTGAGTCACGCTGGGGCGGTCGGGTTGATGCAGGTGATGCCTGAGGTCGCAACGCGGATCGCAGGCCAACCAATCACGAGGCGCATGCTCGAATCGCCCGAACACAACATTCCGCTGGGCGTCGCCGAAATGGCCGCGCTCGCCGCTGACTTCGGCGATGTCTATCCGCTGAGCATCGCTGCCTACAACGCTGGCAAGAAACGTGTAAACCGTTGGCTTCGCGATAGCCGACGCATGGAGCTCGATCGCTTTGTCGAGCGAATTCCATTCAACGAGACCCGCAACTATGTGCGGCGCGTCACCACCCACTACGCGCGCTACATGTACCTCGACAATCCCGAGTGGGGCTGGCCGACGCTGCCCCGGTTCGTTAACCCCTGATTTGCTGCTGGGAGCTGCTTCAATCGATCGTTCGCCCCGTTTCGGGTTGCTCACGTTCGCGTCGAAGGCCAAAGAGAGCCGGGGCGATTCGATAGGTGTGTGAACCTCTATGAACTTTGTCGCAGCAGGGATCTCGGATGTCGGGCGTCAGAGAGAACACAATGAGGACAGCTTTTGCATCCTGTCGAAGCACCGACTCTTCGTAGTGGCCGACGGGATGGGTGGCCACCGCGCAGGCGATATCGCGAGCCGAATGGCGACCGCCGAGATCTCGACGTTCTTCGACGTAACCGAAGCGCGTGACGGTGAGCCCTCGGACTGGCCTCTAGAGCTCGATTCACGACTTACGGCCGAGCAGAATCGCTTGGTTTCGGCGGTGAAGGTCGCCAACCAACGGATCTTTCAGGCCTCGATTCGTAATCAGGCGGTGCAGGGCATGGGTACCACAGTCGTCGGAGCCCTACTCGCCAGACAGGATCGCAAAATGCACATCGCTCACGTGGGCGATAGTCGCGCTTATAGGATTCGCGGCGGGGACATCGCCCAGCTCACGCGTGACCACTCGCTTCTCAACGACTATCTGCTCGTTATGCCCAATTTGACCGACTCGGAAAAAGGCCGCCTCCCAACCAACGTGATCACGCGCGCCCTCGGGATGCAGGACGGTGTTGCGGTCGACCTTTACTTCGAGCGGGTCGAGCCGGGGGATACATACGTGCTCTGCTCCGATGGCCTAAGCGGCATGGTGAGCGACGAAAGGATTCTCGAGATCGTTCGTGATGCGGACACCGATGTCGAATCCGCTGCGAAAACGCTGATCTCCGAGGCCAACGACAAGGGTGGCGAAGACAACATCACCGTCGTCGTCGTCCGCATCACCGAGTGAGCGGCGAACGCCGGTCAACGACCGGCAGGGCTCCCGTTCTTGCGGGGATCGCTCACGGCGTGAAGTCGTCGCTCGGGCCTGTTGACGATGTGGATGGCTTGCACGTTTGCGATGTTTCGGATCGACTCGATCGCGTGACCCCTCGCTCGTAGGGATTTTTGAAGGGCCTCGTCGAGTGGCGCCTTGGTTTCTACCCGGAGCTTATCAGGGAAACCCTGATGGTGAATCCGCGGTGCGTCGACGGCACGGCCGGCGTCCATGCCGAATAGAAGAACGTTCATGGCCACCTGCTGGGTTGCCGTGACGATGCGACTCCCGCCGGAGGCCCCCACGCAGAGCACGGGTTTTCCATCTTTGAAGACGATCGTCGGGGACATCGTCGAAACGGGCCTCTTTCGTGGGCCGGGCAGGTTCGGCGCGCCGCCGATCAGCCCAAACGCGTTGGGCTCGCCGACACCACGCGCAAAGTCGTCCATCTCGTCGTTCATCACGATGCCCGCTGCGGTGAACCGCGCGCCGAAGGGAAGGTTCACCGTCGTGGTGACCGCCGCGACATTCCCTTCTCGGTCAACGACACACAAGTGCGAGGTCCCGGAGTTGTCAGGGGATGCGCGAGGAGGGCTCGTCCACACGAGTGGCAGATCGTACGCCTCGGTCGGGTTCGCGTTCTCTCCGGCCGCCAAGGCGGCCCGCTTTTCAATTCGGTTAGGGCTCATCATCCGATCGAGCGGCTGGATGATCTGGGCTGGATCACCGAAGTAACGCTCTCGGTCGATGAACGGGCCCTTCCAGGATTCGGCCATCGTGTGAAGCAGAGGAGCGCCGTAGACTGGGGTCCCGCCAGAAACGCGCTCGAGGATGGTCAGGCTTTGGAGCATCGTGAAGCCACCAGCGCTCGGCGGCGGCGCGGTGACCCAACGATACCCGAACAGGTCCGCGTTGAGTGGCTCACGGGTCACGACGCGGTAGTCGCGCAGGTCTTGAAAGGTCATGATGCCGCCGCGCTGTTTCACGACTGCGGCCATCTCCCGGCCGAGAGGGCCACTGTAGAGTTCCTTTACGCCCGCCATCGCAAAGAGCCGGAGCACGTGAGCCAGGCTCGGCCGCCGCAGCATCGCCCCCGGCGCCAGGTTCCACTTGGACATCACTGGGTCCTGGTCGAGTTGGGCTTCGAAGGAGGCACCCATCGAGGCAAGCGCCGAGCTCACCACGAACCCCTCTTCGGCGAGCCGAAGCGCCGGTGCGATCACGTCGCTCAGCGACATCGATCCAAAGCGATCGACCAAGGTGGCGATTCCTGCGGGCTCGCCTGGAACCCCGGCCGCGAGGCCGCCGAGCTGAGAAGGGGCGGCTGCAGGCCCGGGTGGTGTTTCGCCGTCGGCATTGGCGAACATATCGGGTGTCGCAGCGGCGGGCGCCCTCTCTCGGAAGTCGAGGAAGGTCAGCTCGTCGTCTTTAGCTGAGTAGTAAAGCGCGAAGCCTCCACCGCCTAGCCCGCTGCTCGCGGGATTGACAACGCCCAGCGCAAGCATCGTGGCAGCCGCGGCGTCGGCGGCGTTGCCTCCGGCAGCCAGGATCTCCGCACCCGCCTTGGAAGCTTCGGGGTGGTCGGCGGCGACCGCGTAGTCGCGGAACAACGCCGCGTGCTCGACCGACGCACCCGTGGTCGCACCAACCATCAAGAGCGCCGAAACACCCCACAAAGCGATCGAAAACCATCTCATTATGGCGCCACACCTTGCCTCCAAACCATCCCCGGTGCTACCGGGGAATCTCATGCGCTTGGTATTCGTGATGGACCCGGTATCGACGGTCATCGTCGACGAGGACACTAGCTTTGCCTTGATGCTCGAGGCGCAGGCGCGGGGGCATCACGTCGATCATTGCCTGCCTCGAGATGTCGGGCTTCGAGGCAAGAAGGTCCTGGCTCGGGTTCGCAAGGCGACCATGCAACCGGACCCAGCCGAGCCCATCCAACTTGCGGAGCCCGAAGACGTCGACCTGGTCGATGTCGATGCGGTGTTCATTCGAGCGGACCCGCCGTTCACCGACGAGTACTTGTGGCTGACTCTCGTCCTCGATCACCTCGATGGAAGCACGCTCGTCGTCAACAATCCCCGGGGGCTCCGCGAGGCGAACGAAAAGCTCTATGCCCATCACTTCCCGGAAATCGTACCGCCCACGATCATGACCAGCCATCGGGACGAGATCTTGCGATTCCTGAGCGACATAGGTGGCAAGGCCGTGATCAAGCCGATCGACGGCCATGGGGGTGAAGGCGTGTTTCTCCTGGCCAATGGTGACAGCAATCTCAACGGGCTCATCGAGTCGGTCACGCACAAAGGAGCTCGAAATGCGATCGTGCAGGCCTTGATCCCGGAGATCTACGACGAAGGAGACAAACGGATCTTGCTCATCGACGGCGATCTTCTCGGCGTCGTGGCTCGGATGCCCAGCACAGGCGAGCTTCGGAGCAACATTCACGTCGGAGGATCGGCGATGCCTGCGCAGCTCAGCAAGGCGGACAAGACGATCATCGACACGATGCGAGAGCGCTTGTTGGCCGATCGATTGTTTTTCGTAGGGCTCGACGTGATCGGTGGCAAATTGATCGAGGTCAACGTCACGAGCCCAACTCTCATCCAACAGATGTCGCGGTTGATGGGTGAGAATCTAGCGACCCCCGTGATCGAGCGCCTGGAAGAAAAAGTCCGCGCCTACCCTGGGTAGTCGACCAGCTCATGCGGAGAGGATCCGCACCGCAGCGTTGGCGCCAGCCCCGACGATGATACCGGTACCGATGGCGACGAGCAGTGCCACCGTTGGGATCATGACGTCCAAGCCGTCGAGCACGAGCCCGGTCATGCCGAAGAACGCGGCGAAAAAGGTCCAGAAGCGAATCGACTTGAAGCTGGCGAGTAAGAACTGCTTCGGAGAGGGTTGGACTCCGTCGAGTTGGCCTATCTCGCTTGGATCGCTCTGGTCGAGGCCGGCCTCCTGGTCTCCAGCGCCGTCGGGTGAATTATCCCCCACGAGCAACGATGCCACCAGTAAGATGGCGCTCAACACGAGCGAGAAGATGTAGAGCTGGATCAACACGGGTCACCTCCCTCGGCGAGCGGGGTCAAGGCACGCAAGGACTCACCCCCTGCGTGCCCCATGACACTTCGATAGGATGAAGGCCCGAGTTTCTGCAAGCTCTTTCGAATCGATCGGCAGATCCCTGGTCGACGAAGAACGCCACCGCGACATCGCCACCGCCAGCGCCGCAGGGCTTCGCGCTCCCAGAAAATCGCTTCGCGAGCTTCTGAGCCCTGTGCAGTCTTTCCTCGACGATCGGCGCCCCGGCTGCATTTCCTAGCGCTTCCATGGCGTCGGCATAGGCCGCCGCCTCTTCGACGACCGCTTGCGCCGAGCCCGCTTCGAATGCCTGCACGAACTGCTCGGCGACAGTCGCCAAATGGCCCATCGAGGTCCGGTAGCCGTGTGGGTCGCCTTGCTGAAAGCGATCGACGTGGTCCAACAGGTCGCTCGTCCGAGCTGGCTGCCCAGTCCACACGAGCCGTAGGACGAGACCGGTTGGCCTCTCCAGACGGGCGTGGGAGATCCCGCTCTCGTCGCGCGCGAAACCGAGAAATCCCCCAAAGGTTGCCGCTGCAACGTCGACTCCGCTTCCCTTAGGGGCCACCGATGCATGCCCCAGGAAGGCGCAATCGAAGACCTGGTCCAACACGGCGTCATCGGCGAGGTCATGACCGTGGTGATCGAATGCAGCCCCTGCAGCGGCCACGGCCGCCGCGGCGGAGGAGCCCAGCCCTAGCTTGACGCCCTCGGTCTGAAGGTCGCTGACGTCGAGGACCATCGAGCGTGGCAATGGCCCGAGGCGCTCGCGTGCCAATCCAAGGGTCGCCTCGACCTCCGGGGGCAGAGCATTAGGCTCGGCCGTCCACGAGGCTTTGACCCGACGGTCGACCGCGGCGACCACCGCTCGCGCGCCTTCGAGCACGGCGTACTCTCCACACAGCAGGGCTTTGCCAGGTGCGGTAGCGCCGCTAGCGCTCACGAGCGAACCTCGACCTCGACGGCCGGCCCCGGTTTGGCAACCCACGTCCGGGTGACTCCCGGCGTTCGGTCGAGCGCTTGTCGGACACGCATTGCATCACCGACCCCGCAGAGCGCCTTTACATGCGGGCCCGCATCCATCGTGGCCCAGGCAGACACCCCGCGCTCCCGAAGTCCACGCACCGTCGCCATGGCGGCCAAGGTCGCGGGCGCCCAGTAGAGAATCGCTGGATCCGAGGTCATGGCGCAGCAATGAAACGCGAGGGTGCTTCGCTCCATGGCGGTGCCGAGCGTGTCGAGGTCGCGCTCTTTGATCGCGCGCTTGATCTGCCGCGCCCACTTCGGAGCATCGGTCACCCAGGCCTCGTAGTAGGGTGAGGTCTTTCTCGAGCGCTCCATGCCCTCTGTCGACCCCACTTTCTTCGGCCCACGCTCGGTCACCCCGATCACTAGGCGAACGTTCCAATGATCCGGTGCAGCGATCGGACGCGCGTACAGGTCACTCTGCCCTCGCACTCCTGCAGGAAGCTCTGCAAAGCCGCCGAAAATCGATCGCGCTGCCGACGCGCTCGATGCACGGGCCAATGCACTCAGCTTGCGAGGACTCGATCGCAACCCGGCGGCAGCCGAAGCCGAGGCGGCCAATGCCGCGAAACCCGAAGCGCTCGACGCGAGCCCAGCCGCGGTGGGAAAATGATTGTGGCTTGCGACGTGTGCACGCGCTCTGATCCCCGCTTGTCGACGAATGGTGTTCAGCATCTTCACGACGCGCTCTTTCTCGTCGGCAGTGGCGTGCCTCCCGTCGAGCCTGACCAGGTCTTCGGCGAGCTTGCTATCGAAACGAACGCGAGTTTCGGTGACGAGTTGGTCGAGCGTGAGCGAAATGCTCGGGACCGCCGGAATGTTCTTCTTGACGTCTGCCTTGCCCCAATACTTCGCCAGCGCGATGTTCGCACATGCACGCGCAGTTACTTCTGCGAGAGGCGGCTTCACCCGCTCACCTCCGTCACGAACGCGCTTTCACCGAGGATCTCGCGGATCCGTAGTGCCTCGTCGCGTTTCGGGACCAGCGCAATCATGCATCCACCACCACCCCCCCCGGTCATCTTAGCGCCGAGCGCCCCTGCCTCCCGGGCGGCCTGGCACATCTCATCGAGCTTGGTGGTGCACAGCATGAGCGAGCTCAAGATGGTGTGGTTGAGGTCCAATAGCTGACCGAGCGCGACGTGATCGCCAGCTTCGATCGCCAGCTTCGCGTTTCGGACGAGCACGTCGATCGCCTCGAACGCCTTCGTGACACGGACCGGGTCGGATTCCAGCTGGCGGGCCACCGACGAGACCATCTCTTTGGTGCTCGAGCTTTGCCCGCTGTAGCCGACCACCAAGTGCAGGGGCTTGTTCGAGCGAAGTGGCTGAAGCGGCTCACCTTTACGAAAGAGCGCCACGCCTCCGACCGCCGACATCGTATTGTCTATCCCCGAGGGGTTTCCGTGGAAGATCTTCTCCCAGCCATGCGCTGCGTCGGCGAGCTCCTCCCGCGACCTCTCCAACCCGAGCGCCTCGTCGATCGCTTGTAAGACGGCAACCCCGATCGCTGCCGAGCAGCCGAGACCCGCACCCCCGGGAAGACGGACTTCTGCACGGACCTCGATCGGCGGCCGTTCCGAATGTCCCGACAGCGCCACTGCAAATGCGCGTTCGAGCGGTTCGCCGGTCGGATCGGGCCGCACCTCCATGTCCCAGGGGGACAGTATCAACAGGTCTTCATCGGCTGAGGACGCTTCGGCCACGACGCCTCGGTCGATGCCGACCGCTATCGCAGGGTATCCGTGCACCACCGCGTGCTCCCCGAGGAGGATGACCTTTCCCCGCCCAAAGCCCATTCAGCTACCTCGTTCTGTCAGCAGCCTGGTCACGTTAGCGAGCATTTGCTTGCCCTCATCGTCGAAAGGACTTGCCGCCAAGGCGCTCCGCGCTTCGTCGGCCAAGCAGATTAGGCGCTCCTCGACGCGCGCCTTGGCGCCGTCCAACGCGCGAGTGGCTTCCTCGACGTCGGCGTCCGAAGCATCGGGATGTCCCCAGACTCGCGCGAGCGCAGCTCGGTCGGGCATGCTTGGTGAAAGCTTGTGGAACGCTGCGACGACCGCATTGTGCTTGCCATGACGCAAGTCGTCGCCGGGCTTGCCGGTCTCTTGGGCGGTGCCGAAGGTGCTCAGGAGATCGTCACGAAGCTGAAACGCGACGCCGACTGGCACGGCCCAGCTTCGTAGTGACTCCATCTTGCTTCTTGGTGCGTCAGCAATCAAACCACCCAACTCCGCTGGGCCTCGAGTCGTGTAGCTTCCGGTCTTGAGGCGGTGCATGCGCTCGACGTCTTGGTCGGCCATCAGGTCGAGTTGCTGTCCCGCAAAAACCTCTTTTTGAATGTCGACGAACAGCGCGAGCGCTTCGTCGCGGCGCCCTTTCGGGAGCGTGCTTTTCAGAAAGAGCTCCCAACTAAACGTAGATGCCAAGTCACCGGCCAGCACACCCAGGCTTGCACCGAGGTGGGCGTTGCCGTGCTTCTTGGCAAAGGCGAAATGCACCGCAGGGCCTCCGCGTCGCTCGTCGTCCTCATCCATCCAGTCGTCGTGAATCAGCAAGTAGCTTTGAAGGAGCTCGAGCGACGCTCCGACCTGAAGTGTAGGGCTGGGATCCGGGTCGCCGCTCGCCGCCCGATAAGCCACCGCGGTGACGATCGGTCGAAGCCGCTTCCCACCCCGCATCGTGAGGTCGCGCACCTCCGTAACGAGGTCGATCGCGCGAGGCGAAAGTGCGGCAGACTCCTCTTGCTTCTGCTCAAAAAAGCCACGGAGAATGGTGTCGACCCTCTGCCGAACGTCGTTCATCCACGATTCGAGATCCAATTGCCCTTGCGCCACGGTCGGAGTGTCCCTATCCCGAGCTTCGTACACGGCGTAACCCTGCCGAGCAAGCAATCCAAATGAGCTCCGACATCAAACAGCGAAAGGCCGATCACCTCGATCTGTGTGCATCCGACGAGGTTTCTTTTCGGCAGCGGACTACCCTGCTCGAGTGCGTTCGCCTAGTGCACCAATCCCTCCCGGAGGCGGACTTCGATTCCGTCGATACACGGGTTCGCCTTCTAGGCAAGGAGCTTCGCGCACCTCTTCTGATCGCCGCGATGACCGGCGGCCACGACCGAGCTGCCGAGATCAATCAAGCGCTTGCGTCGATTGCTGATGAACGAGGATACGCATTCGGCTTGGGTAGCCAACGGGCCATGCAAAAGAGGCCCGACACCGCCTGGACTTATAAGGTTCGAGAACAGGCCCCAAACGTGCTGCTATTCGGCAACGTCGGCGTCGTGCAGGCGCGCGATCTTTCTACCGAAGCGATCTCCGAGATGCTCGCCGAAGTAGGTGCGGATGCGCTCTGCCTTCACATGAACCCAGCCATGGAGCTCGTGCAGCCCGAAGGCGATCGTGACTTTCGCGGCGGGCTCGACACTTTTCGGCGACTTTGGGAAGAGCTCGATCGGCCGCTCATCGCCAAGGAAACAGGCAGTGGGGTGAGCCGCCAGGTCGCAGAGCAGCTTCACGCGATCGGAATTAGGCACGTCGACACGTCTGGGGCCGGGGGCACGTCTTGGGTGGGCGTGGAAACCCTTCGCGCCGAAGGCCAGGGCAAGGCAATCGGGGAGGCCCTCTGGGATTGGGGCATTCCAACCGCAGCTTCGGTTCACTACTGTGTCGGTGCAGGCATGACGACCATCGCGACCGGGGGTATTCGGTCCGGCATGGACGTCGCCCGTGCTATCGCGCTCGGGGCGGGTTGCGCAGGAATCGCTCGCAACGTGTATCAAGCGTTTCTCCAGGGCGGAACTGAAGGCGCACGCGCGTTTCTCTCCGGCGTCGAACGGGAGCTTCGCTCGATCATGCTGCTTTGCGGCGCGCGGACCATCGCCGAGCTCAAGCGCGCGCCTCGCATCATCACCGGCGAGCTCAAAGACTGGATCGACTGACTACTGGCTGGTCGTGTCTTCGGGATCGGTCGGCAAGGTTTCCCGCTCGTCCGTGACTGGCTCGTACCTTAGAAGGTCCTCGACGCGTTCGAGTAGCTCACCCTCGAAATGCACCGAGAAACGAGGCTCGAGTAGCTTGCTGCGCACCCGCCAAACGACCGGGTCGGCCGGATCCCTCAGAACGACTGGCGTGGCGCCCGCGAGCACCCAAGGAGAGCTCAGGATGGCGTCGTTGAGCGCCAATCGAACCTGCGACGCATCGTGATACCCCTCGAGCCTCACGACGACCTCGTGCTCTGCCTCGGCGCCGGAATCGTAGACCATCGGCGCCCCGACCATGGCCCGGTTCGGAACGGTCAGTCGATGGCCTTGTCCGTCGCGTAACCAAGTCGCTCGTAGCGAACGACCTTCGACGGTGCCTTGAAAGCCGTTCCCAGACACCCACATGCCCTTTTTTACGCGGCGCTCGCTCGCGAGAACAATGCCTGCGACGACATCCGCGAAGAGATCGCGAACCGACCACCCAGTGACGATCGCGAGGATCACGAGCCCATAGAGAAACCAATCGCGGCCAGCGGGCAATAGCTGGAGAGCGATCGCAAGCACGAGCCCAAGCCCGGTAAGGCGCAGGAGCATGATGAGTGCACCCATGGCGCGACGTATGGGCACGTTGACCGTTATCCATGCACGCGTTCGCTCGGCAACGAAGAGCGCGAGGCCCACTCCGACAAGCGACAAGAACAGAATCAGAAGCGGCCGACGCTCGTGTGGCGATTCTTCTTCGGTCTCGTTTGTGGAAGGTTCGGTCTCCTCGGACTCGAGATCGGTGTCGAGTCGCTCGTCAATCCGCGGCCGATTCGAGCCTGCCTCCTGCGGCGACGGTTCTTGTGCAATGCCGGGCGAGACCAACAGCAGCGCGATGAGGGCGCCAAGCGGCATGGTGCAACGAAGAAAGGCCATCACAGCACCCACCCTCTCTCGGCAAATACCCTCCCGAGCGCACCGCGCAGGTGGACCGCGATCACGAACGAACCTTCTCGTTCGTCGAGCAGGCCGAGATGAGCCAATCGGCTGAGCTGTGCCTGCGCCGTGTTTCGGTCGAGGCGAAAGAGGCGTGCTTGGCCGGCGTCATCCATCCAACCTTCGCGTGCAATTTGATAGAGGTTCACCAGTATGTCGTCCGGCAGGCGCTTCACACGAGCGTACGGCGACGCCGGGATAGGCCCGACGTGCACGACATCGTCCTCGATCCCACGGATCGAAGCCAACCACAATCGGAGCGCGTCGCGCACCAATCCCCCGGTGGCCTCGTGGAGCTCGTGAAAGTACTGGTCGTAGGGCCGTCGAATTCGGCTCGCACCTCGTGCGAACATGCCCTCGATCGGCGAGCCGTCACCCCGGTCGAACGAATGCTCGTAGCCGCTCAAACGGTGCCGCGCCATGACAGCCGCTTGCAGCTCGTGCTCGTTTAGCGGCTTGAGCTTGATCACTTCGGGAAACGCATCTCTGAGCGGCGCGACCGTAGACGCAAAATTCCAGAACAGCACCGCACCATGCGCCAACCAGCGGCGGCGTCCCCCTTCTTCGATGATCCCCGAGACAAAACGCCGCAGGGGATCGAAGCCGCCGGGCGCCATCGACAACATCCAATGAAGCCCGTCCACGACGACCAGCTGACCCTCGGGCTTGTCTTGGAAGATCGCGTCGACGTCCTCGACCGTCACCGGCGCGGTGAAGACCACGCGCTTCACGTTCTTCCAGCGTCGGCTCCGGACGATCGCGCTCGATACCGCGGCCTTGCCCACCCCGTCGACGCCAACGAGCGCGACGGACCGCAATCGCCCCTTGATCTCGCTAGAAAGGACAGCCTCGGCGCGGCGGATTTCCTCCTCGCGACCGGTCAACACATCGCCGGCCTCCATCGTGTCCGCCGCGAACAGGCGTCGGTACACGAGGGGCAAGTCGATCGAGACTTCAGGCGCTGCAAACGCGCCGGCAGACAGACCTTTGGTGGGTATCGCGGCGATGAGTCCGAGGCTCTCACCCCAACGCTCGAGCCGGTCCTCGCCGAACACGGCCCGTAGGCCGCCCCGGACCTGGCGCTTGAGCCGTTCGATCCGAGGAACACGCTCAGCTTGCTCGATCATACGGAGGCCGCTTGCTGCCCGGCGCATCGCCTCCAGTCGCGACTTGCTGAATGTGCCCTCTGCCAATTCGCTTCGGAGGGTCTCAAGCGTGCCGAGCGATGCGTCACGCATCTCGGTCTCGATCAGAGAAGGCCAACCCTTTGCTTCGGCGAGCATCTCTTCGAGCGAGTTGTAGCTGCGCTCGAGCTGCCCATAGACCATGTCGCGAAGAAGAGTGTGCATCTCCTCGGGGACCGCCTCGTCATGGACGATTTCGAGCTCGGCGGTAGCGAGCTCGACGTTGAAGGCTACCGCGCGCTCGAGCTCCTGAAGGAGGTTCGCGAGCGGCTGCGCCTTTTCGGCGAGCTCGCGGCGACTTGCGAGCAGCTTTGGCGCTACCTGACTGTCAATATAGGTGAGCACTACCTCGCGGAACGGCACGTCGACCTCGGGCAGAGCCGTCGGCAGCCGCCATTCACCGGTCTGGCGCTGTCCGACCGTGACCCGGTAACGAGGCGTGAGGCCGCGGCAAGCATCGACCAATGTGTCGAGCAAAAAAGCGATTTTGGAATCGTCGCTCAGGTCTTGGTAGAGCTCGGTCGTGATGCGCACCGCTTCGCCAGTGACCTTGCTGGTTGCCTCGGTCGTCTGCTTCAGCGCGGCCGCGAGCTCTTCGCCCGAAAAGTCTTTTTCGAGCTCCTGATTCAGCTGCTGGAGCGTAGCCTCTAGGGTCTCACTCACCCGCTCCACCTGCGAGATTGCCCGGCGCCCCACCGTGTTGGTGAGGCGTGACACGTACTCCGCCACGGTGTCCTTGATACGCGCCTCGAGACCTAGAAGCTCGAGCTCCATCGCCAGCGACGAGTATTCCCCTGAGCTTGCCTTACGAAGGTTCGCGACATCTTTCGTCAGCGTTTCCATCGCGCGCATCCGGGTCGCAAAGCGGCGACTGGTACGGCGCTCACTATTCGGCAGATCGAGCGTGCCAAACGTCGGCAGGTCTTCTTTCATTTTGACGAAGCCGCCCGCCAGGGCACTCGCGGCTCGGTGCGTGCCGTCGCTTGTGATGCGCACCACTTCGTCGAGGGCGAGGGCAAGCTCTTCTTCCACGTCGTGACGCAAGCGCACCAGCTGTTTCTCCAGGTCCACGTCTGGATCGGACCCGACGTGTACGATTCCGTCGTAACCTGCCATCACCCCGTCGAAGAGACTCCTCGTGCGGGCCGCAAGATGTCGGTCGGCCTCTACGAAGAGCGCCGCTAAAGCCTCGAGACGTGCAGGGGCGTCGTAAGAGAGATGGAAGCGACCGAGCGCACGAAATTTGACGTCGCGCGTCGGCGGGCCTTGCCCCAGTGCTTTCCGCCAGCCACGCCTGAGCTGCAACATCGGTCGCCGAAGCCGTTTCCAAGGAGAATCATCCTTGTGTGTCTCGTACGACCGTGACTCGTAGGGGGCGACGACGATCTCGGGGAGAGCGTCCACTACACCGTCCAGGTCTTGAATCATGGTCTCCGGCGTCCAGGTTTGCTTCGCCAGCGTGACCGACCGACCCAGCACGATCCCGCGCCAATGGGCCGCCAGGTCGGCTTGCGCCGATCGCAACATGGTCACCAGCTCCTCTCGGTCGGCATCGTTCTCGGCTCGAGCCTGCACCGTCAATCGCCGATGATGCCGCAGAAACTCACGGCGAAGGTCACGCAGATACTGGGCGGAATCGGTTTGGAAGTCGCGAAGGGGACCCGTCGATACCTCTCGGACGATGCTCTGCAAGTCGCCAGCGAGATCCTGCATGCGCGCGTTGAGCTCGACGCTTTGCGTCTCCAGGGGCGGACCCCACAGATCCTTTTCACCGATGTGTTGCGGCCAGGGCTCGAGCCGCTTCCGAGCGCCGGTTTCCTCGCTCTCCGGTCGAATCGAAGGTGGCCTGACCGAAAGGTGTCGGGTGGGCGCGATCGAAGAGCGACCGGTGATCGTTTCGCCCGCCAGACCGAGCCCCATCTTGAACATCACGGGGCCGACCAGCTCGTTGATCGCCACCCCTCCGATGATCAGGGTCTCAAGGGAAGTGCCAAGCTCACCGAAGGTGCTTCCGATGATCGCCGCCAACAGGATCGAGACCCCCGCCTGGGATACGAAGCCCATCCAACCGAACTGCCGAGTCGCTTCATCGGCCTTGCCGATCCAAGCACCGGCCTTGGTGCCTGAGTAGATACCCAAGCCACGCACCGCGACGAGCGCGACCGCGAACAAAGCCACCTCCCGCAGCTCTTCCAGATGGAGCTTGGCCCCGGCGAGCGTAAAGAAGACGACGTAGACGGGCAGCGACAGCCGTTCGACCGTTTCGATCAGTCGATGCCCCGTCTTCGAAAAGTTGGAAACGCCAAAGCCGGCCGCGAGGAATACCAAGACCGGATCCCATCCGAGGGCCCCCGCGATGTATGCCACGAGGTAGACGACGCCGACCACGAAAATCAAAAGCTCTTGATTGACGAACCGGATGTAGAGAGCCATCAAGCCGCCGACGACCACCGCGCCAAACAGGATCGAAACTAGGATGTGCTGGAGCAGGTATGCACCGATGCCGCCTTCAATGGCCGTGACGCCGAGCTGCTGACCGACGATCACTACGGCAACGGCAAACGCGACGACCACGACGACGTCCTTGAGCACGACGACGGAGAGGACGTTCTGGGTCATCGCACCCTTGGCCCTCGATTCCATGATCACGGCGATGGTCGCCGCCGGAGAGGTGGCCAAAGACACCGAGGCCACCATCGCGCCGACCGCGAGTGCTGCCGTCACAGGGAGCCCCTCCAGGCCAGGCAGAGCGACGACCGGCACGGCACCCGAGATCAGCCAGACAAACGCCGTGACCAACACGAAGACAGAAATCAGCTGTGCGGCCAGGATCCCGGTGATCGCGCGAAGCCCCTTTTTGAGGCCGTCCAGCTTGAGCTCTCCACCCGCGGTGATCGCGATCAAAGCGACGGCCAGAGTGTCGAACAAGCTCAGCTGCTCGATGACCTCGTCGTTCAGGATGCCTTTGTCGAACGGTGGAGGAAGCGCGAGCCCGGATACCGACTTGGCGAGAGATGGGCCGAACAGCAAACCGGCGATCAGATACCCCGTGATGTGGGGCAGCCGAATCTGGCCCACGAGGCCGCCGATGGTGTAGCTCGCAAGGACGACGAACCCCAGCGCGAGCATGGCGGTCGGGTCGAAGGGACGATCCGCAAGCTGCTCGAATTGATAGAGCGCCACCATTCCGAACAACAACAGCACGATGACGGTAATCTGCCGGCGTGCGTGGGATTCTTCGCCCGGCGGCGGCATGCTGTAGGTGCCCATCGTCAGCGCCTCCAGAAACCCGGTAAAATCAACGCGAACAAGGTGAAGAACTCGAGTCGTCCGAGTAGCATCGCCAGAACGAAGAAAAGCTTGCTACCCGCGGAGTACGCAGCGAAGTTGTCCGGCCCCTGATGGAAAGGAGCAGGGCCCATGTTGGAAAGGCAGGTGAGCATCGCTCCAAACGCGGTCGGCATGGGGACGCCCTCGACGAGCGTGACGAAGAGAATGCCAACGGCGAGACATCCCATGTAGATCAGGAAAAAAGAGGCAACATCGGCAAGCACCTGGCTGCTGATCGAGGCTTTCCCCATACGGACCAGCTGAACCGAAGCGGGCCGAAAGCTCTTCTGCACCTGCGCGACGGCCTGCTTGCCCATCAGGACCGCGCGCTCGATCTTGATGCCTCCTGCCGTCGAACCAGAGCACCCACCGACGAACATCAAAAAGATGATGATCGCAAGCGCCGTGGAGCTATAGACCGTGTAATCATCGGTGCCATAGCCCGTGGACGAAATCGTCGTGGCGACCATGAAGAAGGAGTAGCGAAACGACGTCAACACATCGTCGTGGACATCCAAGTTGAGGATCGTCAATACGGTCACGGCGACGACTACGATCCTCACGTAGGACCGAAACTCGATATTCCGTACCAGTCCGCGCCAGTTTCCGGTTCGAATGAGCCCGTAGTAGAGCCCGTAGTTCACGCTGCCGATCAGCATGAAGGACGCAATCACGTATTCCACCGAGGGTCGATTGAAGCCGCCGACCGAGCTGTCGAGCGTCGAAAAACCACCCGTCGACATGGTCGTGAACGCGTGGCAAACCGCATCGAACAAGTCGAGCCCGAGAAGCTTCAACAGAATGACCTCGAGCAAGGTTAGTGCTGCGTAGAGCTTCCAGAGGGCGAACGAGGTCTCGGCGATACGCGGCCGGAGGCCCTCGGCGGTAGTTCCCGGCACCTCGCCCCGAAAGAGATGCTTGCCGCCTGCGCCGAGGTTCGGGAAAACCGCCACGAACAAGACGACGATGCCCATGCCGCCAAGCCATTGAATCAGCGACCGCCAAAGGAGCAACGGCCGAGAGAGCCTTGCCTCGATGTCGGTGATCACCGTCGCGCCTGTCGTCGTCAATCCGCTCACCGATTCGAAGAACGAATCGACCGGAGACATGCCAGCGCCCAATACGAACGGAATCGCCCCGCACACACCCGCCGAGACCCAGATCAAGCTAACCGCAAGAAGGGCTTCGCGTCTGGAGATGCGTTCGGAGACGAACTGCCGTCCGTAGAAAAAAGCCGTCGCACCGATGGCACATACGATCGCCGCCGAAATGCCGAGCGCAAGGGCTCCGCCCTGCGGCCGCGTGAGATCCGGCGAAAGCCGGTCCCACACCAACGCAACCGCTGCGCAAACCGCGATCATGGCACCGATTCCGAGCACTACAGCGCCGACCGGGCGAATAACACCTCGAAAGTCTCTCGCTTGGGTGCTCACTCGCCCCTCGGTCGAAACAGTCGTTCCACTGTTGCCCGGGCATCTTTCGTGGTCATCAGGATCACGCGGTCGCCAGGGTGCACGATGTCTTTGCCACGTGGGATGATCACGTCGTCGCCATGGACGATCGCGGCCAGCAGAGAGCCACGCGGCAGGTTCATGCGATGCAGGGGCTTGTTGACGGCCCGGCATCTCGGGCTCGCCGTCAGCTCGACCACTTCGGCCTGACCGTCTGCGAGGACCGTCAAACTATGGATGCCACCGCTCCGTGAGAACCTCAAAATCTGATCCGAAGCGACCGTTCGCGGCGATAGGACGATATCGATCCCGAGTTGTCGATAGATCGACGTGTAATCGGCGCGTTGGACGATCGTTGCCGTCCGCTTGCATCCCGCGCGCTGTGCGAGCAGCGCCGCCATGAGGTTGATTTCGTCGGCGCGGGTGACGGCGGCAAAGAGGTCGTACGTTCCGACCTCTTCTTCCTCGAGGAGCGCACCATCGGTGCCATCGCCGTGCACGACCTGCACGTTCTGGAACTCGCCGCTAATCTCCTCTGCGGTGGCGAGATCGCTCTCGATCATCATGACGGTGGCTTCCTGCTGAAGCAGCTCTCGGGCCAGCGCCTTGCCGACGACGCCGCCTCCCACGATGCAAACGCGTCTGGCCTCGCGCTCTTTGCTGAACAGGCGCTCGGCCGCGAGCACGCCCTCGGGCCGGCCGATCAGGTACACGCGATCGCCCTTTACCAAGACGTCCGCCCCACCTGGCACGAACAGATTGCCATCGCGGACGACCGCGCTCACCAGCGTATGCGCCGGGAGCTCCACCGCAGACAAAGGCTTGTTGAGCACGCGCGAATCGCCGAGGTCGATTTGCACGAGCTCGACCCGTTCTTGTGCGAGGTCGACGACATCAGACGCGCCGTAGGACCTCGCGATGCGGCTGAGCTCCTGGGCGACAAGCACGCGCGGATTGATCACCACGTCGACCCCGAGGAGCCCGTAGCGGATCCCTTCGGTCCATCCGGACCATGCCGTGCCTTGTACCCGCGCGACCACATGCTTGGCGCCCAACTGCTTCGCCGCGAGCGCAGCGATCAAGTTCATCTCATCGTGGTCGGTGACCGCCACGACCAGGTCCGCACGGACCACCCCCGCAGCTTTCAATAGCGTTTCGCTAGCGCCGTAGCCCACGATCGAGGCGACATCGTAGTGCTCCTCGGCGTACCGAACCGCCTTGCGACTCGAATCGACGGCAACGATGTCATGCCCCTCCTTGTCGAGGACGCTGAGCAAATGGCGCCCGACTTCGCCAAGGCCTATGACGACGATGTTCATCCCGAAGTTGCTCCAAGGGACGTGTTCGGGTCCTTCAGCTCGCGTTGCAGATCGCCCTCATCGACCAGCAGACCTCTCAGCAGACGGGGTGCCAGTAGGTCGTTCAGTATGATCGAGCAGAGAACGACCGAGTAGGCGATGTCGACGACGGCAGGCCCCTTGTACACGAGACGAAACGACACGGCCATCGCAAGCGTCACATCGCCGTGCGCGAGAAGGCCGCGGAAGAGATCCTTGCGCAGGCTCGTACCCCAGCCCGCGACCCCGCTGGCGAGCCACTTGGCGCCCGTACGCGCTGCGACAAAAGCCGCGACCGCAATCAAGGTTGGGATCAACGGAGATGGCGTCCACAACGCACCCGCGAAGATCAAGAGCACGATCGCCATCGGCCGTTCGGTGGTTTCGAGGGTGGAGTGCAAGAGCTGCCCACCGCGCGCGACATTCACCAGCACGAAACCCATCCAGAGGTTCACGGCCAGCGGCGACAGCTCGAGGACGTACGCCCCGCCTGACGCGAATGCGATGATTCCGAGGAGCGCCAGGAATCGGGAGTTGTCGGACTCGTCGCCGACCAGGAAGAGGGAGAAAAGCAGTCCGAGTGCGGCACCCAAGCCGACCGTGACCCACGCCCACGTCGAGGCCGAATAGGCGGTCGCTTCTGGCGCTTTCTCATGAAAGACACAAAAAATCAGGCCGAATGCCAGGATCACGGCGATGTCCCCGAGCCTCGTTCCATTGCGTAAGAGTGGAGCCAAACGGCCGCTGATTTCGTAACGGCGCGCCAGGAGGTCGAAGGGCTCCGAGGAGTCGGCGGCGGCGAAGCATGCGAGGGCTGCGGCGCTCAGAGCGGACTCTCGCCTCGTGGTCTCGAGCAATAGCCCGCTCTCGAACAAGTAGTACGCGCCAAAACCAACGGCGAGCCCCGGCAGAAGATGGTGCAAGAACACGACTCGCCAAGTCGCAGGGTCGAGCTTCTGCAAGCTTGCAAACTCGAAGTCGGTCCCTCGCAGGAGGCCCACCCAGCCGGCAGCAAGGGCGATGATCGGCAACAGGCCCGTCAGGTCATCGAACGCGCCGATCGCAGGGAAGATCGGGCCTAGCATCACTCCGAGAAGTATGTATTCCACGCCGCTCACGACGAGAAATCGATGTTGCAGTCGTTCGACGACACTGTGGGCGAGCACGTAAGCAACGCCGATGACCAGAACCAGCAGCACGACCGTACCGAGCTCGCCCGCCCCTCCAGTCTGTTCGCCGCCGCTTGCAGCAGACGCGACGCCCGGTAGCCCACCGGAAGCGCACAGTGCACCTACGCTGCCGCCGATGACGCCCCAGCGCTGCCGCCCCCCCTCTGCCTTCCCGGCCATACCCGCCCAATTGTGAAGAAGAAGCAGCCGGAGCGGTAGTTCCCCGCCCAACAAGTGTTTAGCCGTAAATTCGGGCGCTATTTGCGAATTCCGTCGAGGACGAGGCCGATCAGTGCATTCGCTGTCTCTAGGGGATCCATCGGAAACTGTTTTCTCAAGGCTGCGAGCGCCAATGACTCGACTGCACCGCTGACCGCAAGAGCACTGACCCGCGGGTCATCCACCGTGAGCAAGCCGCGCTCCACGGCCACTTCGCTCAGCGCAATCGCGCGGTCGTCGAGCTCTTTTGCGAGCTCCGAGATCGCCTGCCGCGCAGGCGTGGCCGGCGCTCTGCGCTCTTGAAGATAGACACACGTGGCTTCCGGAAACATGGCGAGGGTTGCGACGAGCTTCGTTCCGAGATGACGATAGCTGTCGACGGTTTCTTCGCGTCCGTTCGCGCCGCGGAGCTTGTTGTCGCATTCGCGCAGCGCGGTCCGTGCCGCATCGGCGACCGGCTCGATGACCGCTTCGACGAGGTCTGCCTTGTCTCGGAAGTACCGGTAGAAGTTGCCCTTGGCCATCCCGGCCTCGCGGGCAACCTCGTCTATGGTGACTCCCTCGATACCGTTCTTCAAAAACAGCTCGAGCCCGGCGGCGGCCAGATCTTGCACCCGTTTACGTCGGTTGACGTCACGTTTTCCACCGAGAGCGCCTGGTCGCTCTAGAGGGCCGGCTCGTCTTGGTCGTCTCTCGTCATCCATCGAGTCGCTCCTGAACGGGGTTGGCGGTCCCCGGCCGGCAATTATGGGGCTGCGGAGACCGAGGTAAAGGCAGATCCGCGAAAATCCTGCGCCCGCACCGTCGGTCCGCCCAAACATTGCGGCGGACCGCAGAAACCATCACAATTCGTAGTGTTAGGCGCAATTGACACTTCGAGCGCGCCCACCTACAGCTTGGGTTAGGACTCAGCGACGGAAGATGAATCTCCAAGCTCGCAAACCAGATTGGCTTCGCGTGCGGCTCCCAGCGGGGCCAGAACACGAGGAATTTCAGAGCCTGAAGGCCAAGTTTCGGGCTCGCGGCCTCCATACAGTCTGTGAAGAGGCCCGGTGTCCGAATATCTTCGAGTGTTGGGGCAAGGGCACCGCCACGATCATGATCCTCGGACAGACCTGCACCCGGGGTTGTCGGTTCTGCTCGGTGAACACCGGCAAGCCCGGCGGCATTGTCGACTCACAGGAGCCCGAGAACACCGCTCTGTCTCTGGCCGAGATGGGGCTCGCTTACGTGGTGGTGACGATGGTCGACCGGGATGACCTTGCGGATGGGGGCGCCGCGCATGTAGCCCAAACGGTCCGACGCATCCAGCATCACAGCCCCGATCTCCGCGTCGAGACTTTGGTTGGGGACTTTCTCGGTCGCCACGATGACGTCCGCACGGTCGTTCGAGAAGGTAAGCCCGACGTCTTCGCGCACAACGTCGAGGTGGTGCCGCGCTTGCAGCGGGCGATTCGGGACGCGCGATGCTCATGGGATCGCTCAATCGACGTTCTGAGCGCCGCCAAAGAGATGGGCTCGGCGATCACCAAGTCGTCGCTGATGGTGGGGCTTGGCGAGACGCATGAAGAGATGCTCGAAGCGATGCAACTCCTGCGCGACGCCGAAGTCGATGTTCTCACCGTGGGGCAGTACCTGCGTCCGACAGCGAGGCACGCCGACGTCGAGCGATATGTAGAACCCGAAGAGTTCGAAGAATATGAGGCGGCCGGTCTTCAGATGGGATTCCGGTTCGTCGCGTCCGGGCCGCTCGTGCGATCGAGCTATCGCGCAGCGGAGGCCTTTCTTCGGGATGCGCTCGTTCGAGGGGAACGATCGAACGGAGCTCCCGCGATGGATCGTTACGGCAATAGGAAAAGGCTTTCCGTAGTCACATAAGGGGGTACATGCACATCATTCGCGAGGACGGAAGCCTCGACCCAGGCCTCGACCCGGGACTGTCGATCGACCGGGTAGTCTCCCTCTACAAGGCGATGACACGAACGCGGGTCATCGACGATCGATTGCAGCGGCTCCAGCGACAGGGAAGGATCGCGTTTCACGTCGGGTCGCTCGGTGAAGAGGCGGCCATCATCGGTTCGGCCGCGGCCTTGCGAGATCAAGATTGGATCGTCCCCTGCTACCGCGAAGTTGGTGCCCTCCTGTGGCGGGGTTACCCACTTCAGCGCTACGTCGATCACATGTTCGGTAACGCCGACGATCCCATCGTCGGCAGGCAGATGCCCGATCACACGTTTAGTCGGGAGCACCGTTATCTTTCGGTGAGCGCGCCGATCGGGACTCAGCTCCCGCATGCGGTTGGGCTGGCGTGGGCCGCGAAGAAGCGAGGCCTCGACGAGTGTGTCGGTGTGTTCTTTGGAGACGGGGCGACGAGCTCGAACGACTTTCACGCGGCGATGAATTTCGCCGCCGTGTACCAGACGCCGACATTGTTCCTGTGCCGCAACAACGGTTACGCGATCAGCTTGCCGACCGATCGACAAACGGCCAGCCGAACCCTCGCCGAAAAGGCCGCCGCCTACCGGATGCCTGCGCTTCGAGTCGACGGCAATGACGTGCTCGCGGTCTGGCGAGCGGTTCGAGAGGCTCTGCAACGCGCTTGTGACGGAGGCGGTCCGACCTTCATCGAGCTGATCACCTACAGGCTCGGCGGGCACTCGACCTCGGACGACCCGCGGATCTATCGCAGCAAAGAGGAAGTCGAGTCTTGGCGGCGCGCCGACCCGCTCGTTCGTCTGCGCAAGCACCTTGAGCAGCGTGACGTTTGGGACGACGATCTCGACACCGATTGGCGCGCCGCGTGCAAAGCCGAGTTCAAGGAGTGCGTGCGTCGGGCCGAGGAGAAGCCCGCCCCCGACCTTCGTGAGATGTTCACCGACGTCTACAAAGACCAGCCGCTTCACCTCGCCGAGCAAGAGTCGCGCTGCCTTGCAGGCCCGCGTGCGGCCGAGGAGGATCACGACTAGCCATGCCTGAGATGAACCTAGTGCAGGCGATCAATAGCGGGCTTCGCGGAGCCATGCGGGAGAACGACGATGTCCTCGTCATGGGCGAGGATGTCGGTCGGCTTGGCGGGGTGTTTCGTGTGACCCAAGGCCTCCAAGAGGAGTTCGGCGCAGACCGGGTCATCGACACGCCTCTTTCGGAGAGCGGCATCATCGGAACGGCGATCGGGATGGCCCTTCATGGGATGCGACCGGTTTCGGAAATTCAATTCGCAGACTTCATCTATCCGGGCTTCGATCAGCTCGTGAGCGAGGCGGCGAAATATCGCTACCGAACCGCTGGGGAGTACCAGGTGCCGCTGGTCGTCCGAACGCCGTACGGCGGCGGCATCCGCGGCGGGCAGTATCACTCGCAGTCACCTGAAGCGCTTTTCATCCACACCGCGGGCCTCAAAGTGGTGTGCCCGTCGAATCCCTACGACGCCAAGGGGCTCCTGATCGAGGCGATCCGAGACGACGACCCGGTCATCTTCTTCGAGCCCAAACGCGTCTATCGCGCGGTCAAGATGGAAGTGCCCGAAGAGACCTATGGCGTTCCGCTTAGCGAGGCCAAGATCGTTCGAGCCGGCGAGCAGGTGACCTGCGTGGCGTGGGGAGCGATGCTTTATGAAGCATTTTCGGCGGCAGAAGAGGCGGCAAAGCAAGGGATCGACACGGAGGTGATCGACCTTCGCACGCTTTGGCCCCTCGATGTCGAGACGATCGTGTCGAGTGTCAAGAAGACGGGGCGTTTGGTGGTCGTTCACGAAGCACCTCAGACCTGTGGGTTCGGCGGCGAGCTCGTGGCGCTCGTGACCGAGCGAGCTTTCCTTCATCTCGAGGCTCCGCCCCGCCGCGTGACAGGTTGGGATACGCCCTTCCCGCAAACCCACGAGCACGAGTACTTGCCGCTCGCGCACCGCATCATCCCTGCGCTGATCGAAACGGCGCGGTACTGAAGACCATGGCAAGGCTCGACTTCAAGCTTCCAGACATCGGCGAGGGCGTCACCGAGGGTGAGATCGTCGAGTGGTTCGTGCGGGCAGGAGACGGCGTCAAAGAAGACGACCCGATGGTCGAAATCATGACCGACAAGGCAACCGTCACGATCGGTGCGCCCTGCGACGGTCGCGTCGAGGAGCTCAGGTTCGAGGTCGGCTCGATTGCGCGGGTGGGTCAGGTGATTCTGACGCTCGAACCGGCGGCCGCGACGAATGTCGCTCGGTCGCAGCGTTCGTCGCGACCCCCGGCGAGCGCAGTGGGTGACATCCAAGACTCGCTTCCCGGTGCTCGTCTCTTTCAACGGGGCGAGGTCGAGCCCTCGCCTGGCCCGGGTGCTGGCAGTGACGACGGGCACGGCAAAGGGAATGGTCGGCGGCACAGCTCCGTTCGACCTGCCGCCGCCGCAAATCGCCGTTCGGTGAGAACCTCCGAGGCCTCGATCGGCGGCATCGCGTACTTTGAGGCCAAGCCTCTCGCGACCCCTGCCACCCGTCGACTCGCAAAGGAAACGGGGATCGACCTCCGGCGCGTGCGCCCGACCGGGGACCAGGGCCGGGTGACTCGCGATGACGTGCGGGCGGCGCTTCGCGATCAGATGGCCGAAGACCGGCCATACGACTTGCTCGAGGAGCGCACCCCAATCGTCGGGATGCGCCGGAAGATTGCAGAACGCATGGCCCACGCGAAGTCGACCGCCGCACATTTCACTTTCGTCGAGGAGTGCGATGCCTCACGACTGGTGGAGATGCGAGAGCGGTTGCTTCCTGAAGCGGCGCGGCGCGGGGTTCGGCTCACCTATCTGCCCTTCATCGTCAAGGCCGTCACCGAAGCGCTTCACCGACACCCGGTGCTCAACAGTGCCGTCGACGAGACGACCAACGAGTTGGTCTACAAGAAATACTACAACATCGGGGTGGCTACCGCGACGGACGCCGGCCTGATGGTGCCGGTCGTGCACCAAGCCGACCGCCTCCGGCTTTTCGAGCTGGCGACCGAGATCGAGCGCCTTTCGCAGGCCGCCAAGGATGGCACCCTCGGTCCCGAAGACCTTCGGAACTCGACTTTCACGATCACCTCGCTTGGAAAGCACAGCGGACTGATGGCGACGCCGATCCTCAACCATCCCGAGGTCGGTATTTTGGGCGTGCACCGGATCAAAGAGCGACCGGTAGTACGCGACGGCGAGATCGTAATCGGGAAGATCATGCTGCTTTCGCTTTCGTTCGATCATCGTATCGTAGATGGCCACGTCGGCGCCGCGTTTGCGTACGACATCATCGAAACTCTCGAACAACCCGAGCGCTTGTTCACCGAGTTCCTTTGATGGCGTCGGTTCGGGAGAAGCTCCTCACCTGGTTCGATCGCGAAGGCCGCGATCTTCCATGGCGCCGCACGCGGGACCCGTACGCGATCTGGGTGTCTGAGGTGATGCTTCAGCAAACCCGCGTCGAGACCGTCATCCCATACTACGAGCGTTTCTTGTCGAGCTTTCCGACGCTCAAAGCCCTTGCCGAGGCCGACGAGGACGCTGTTCTCTCGCATTGGAGCGGGCTCGGGTACTATCGGCGTGCGCGACTATTGCATCGGGGGGTTCGAGAGGTCGTCGCCGAGTATGGCAGCGCGGTCCCCGAAGACGCCGAAGCGAGACGCGGGCTGCCCGGCATCGGTCGTTACACGGCCGGAGCGATCGGGAGCATTGCATTCGACAAGGAAGAGCCGGTCGTCGACGGAAACGTGAGCCGCGTGCTCTCTCGCTTGTTTCGAATCGACACCCCACTCGGGGCCAACGAAACGACGAAACGCCTTTGGAACGAGGCCGCGCGCCTGGTCCTCGGTGAGCGCCCGGGGGATCTCAACCAGGCGCTGATGGAGCTCGGCGCGACGGTCTGCACGCCCACGAGCCCTCGATGCCAGGCGTGTCCTCTGTCTACCGACTGCCGAGCCCTGGCCCACGACGAGGTCGCCTCATTACCGATCAAGCCCGCCCGCAAGGCACCGAAGCAGGTGGAGCTCGCAGCCGTGGTGGCCACGAGAGGCCGAGGCGCCGACCGCATGGTCTGGCTGATCAAAGGCGACCAACCCTTGTTCGGGGGGCTTTGGGGAGTGCCGATGGCCCATGGAGATCCCCGCGCGGCGCTTCGCCAAGCGGGGCTCCAAGCGCGTCTTCGGATCGCGCCCATAGGGCAAGTCGACCACGTCCTGACGCACCGCCATTTGCGGATCGATGTCTTCGTGGCGTCAGCAGCAAAGTGCACCGCATCGAAGAACGGGCAGCTGTTCACGCCGCAGTCGTTGCAACAGGTGGGTGTCTCCACCCTCACCCACAAGATCCTGCAATGCGCGAATGTTCGGTAGCATAGGTGCCAGTGCCAGCGACGGTGCCACATGCCTGTGCCCGCGATCGTCACCGTGACGGTGATCTGGTCCCTCGCTGCTTCACCGGATAGACTGCCTCTCGTGGCAATTCTCGCTTTTCGCGGAGTGTCCAAGCGGTTTGGGGGGCAGGTCGCGCTCGATGGCGTGACGCTCGAGGTGTCGCAGGGCGAAGTGTTTGGGCTCATGGGGCCCAACGGAGCGGGCAAGACCACGCTCATTCGGATCGGCCTCGACATCCTCCGCGCAGACGAAGGTGAGGTCTCTCTCTTTGCTGCGCCGCTCGACCGCACCACGCTCGACCGGACAGCGTATCTTCCCGAGGAGCGCGGGGTCTATCGCAGGGCGAAGGTGCGGGAGCTGCTCAGCTATCTTGGGCGGCTCAAGGGTCTCAAATCGGCAAACGCGCGAGAGGCGGCGGCGCATTGGCTAGGGCGTGTGGGTCTTTCGCACGTCGCCGAGCAGCGGGTTGAAAGCCTATCGAAAGGGATGACACAGAAGGTTCAGATCGCGGCATGCCTGATGAGCGACCCGGAGCTTTGCGTGTTGGATGAGCCGTTTTCCGGATTGGACCCCGTCAACGTGGCCCTCGTGAAAGACCTCATCGAAGAACGTCGGGCTAGCGGGTTGACCACCCTCCTCTCGACTCATCTCATGCATCAGGTCGAGGCGCTTTGCGATCGCGTGGCCCTCATCCACCGTGGACGCGTGGTGGTGTATGGCGACCTCGAGGAGATCCGTCGCCGCTATTCGCCCCACGAAGTGGTCGTCTGGACTTCGATGGACCTCGTCGAGCTCGGGGTCGACGCGATCCGCGATGCAAACGGCAGCTGGCGCGTGTCCCTTCCCCACGCCGAGACCGCGGCCGGCTACTTGAACGAGCTCATTCGCAGCGGTGTTCTGATCGATCGCTACGAGCCGTTGGTCGCACGAATGGACGACATCTTCGTAAACCTGGTGAGCGGAGGAGCGGAGTGATGCGCCCGGATCGGGTCATCGCCGTTGCGAAGTTCGAGCTTTTGTCGGTGGTCAAACGGTGGTCGTATCTCATCACGACGTTTGGCCTACCGCTTTTTCTCGCGCTCATCTCCGGTACGGTTCTCGGCGCACAAACTTATTTTCTGACCCAGCGTGCCGCCGAAAGCTCTTCATTTGGACTCATCGACGAGGCGAACGTCGTCGATCAATCGGTGTTCGAGGACGATGGGGGCGCGCGGGTCTGGAAAGTCAACGCCATCGAAGTCGAGCTTTACGCGTCGCTGGATGCGGCCAAAGACGATCTCGAAGCCGGTCGCATCCGTGCGCTCTACGTGGTCGAGCCGGACTATTTGAAGACAGGAGAAGTGCGGGCGGTCCAATCCGACAAGACGCCGCTCCTGAGCATGCGAGGCACGACCGTCGAGCCGGTGCTGCGATCGCTACTTCGACGTTCGCTCATGGTCGACCGCCTCGACGAGGACGTGCAGGAGCGTGTGCTCGCGCCAGCCAATTTCGTGCGGACGCGCCTCACGCCCGGCGGCGATGACGTGGTCAGCATCGACGAGACCATCGACCTTCTCGTGCGCACCACGGTCCCCCTCTTTTTGGGGGTATTGTTGCTCACGGCGCTTCTCAGCGCATCGGGGTACCTGGTTCAAACCGTGTCGACCGACAAAGAGAGCAAGATCGTCGAAGTGCTTCTCGCGTCGGTCACGCCCGAGGAAATCCTCGCCGGCAAGCTCTTCGGTCTCGGTGCGGCAGGTCTCGTCCAATTCGCGGTTTGGTCATCCATGGTGATCTTCGTGGCGCTGAGCGCTTCGGCCGCGCTTGCCTCGGTGGTCGCGATCCCGTGGCAGGCCATTGGGGTAGCACCCGTGCTTTTCGTGCTCGGCTACCTCTTCATGGGCAGCCTGATGCTCGCTACCGCGGCGCTTGGCGCCAACGCTGCCGAGAGCCAAAAGCTCACCCTCGGCTGGGCCATGCTCGCCGTGCTGCCGTTGATGGTGATGGTGATCTTGCTCGACGAGCCCCACGGATTCCTCGGTCAGCTGATGACCTGGATCCCATTCACCTCCCCACTCACCGTCATCCTTCGACTTGCCGTAGATTCGGCGGGAATCGCCTGGTGGGAGGTGATCGGCTCGATGCTGGTGTTGATTCTGTCGACCTGGGTCGCAATTCGCATCGGCGCGAGGCTGTTCCGTGTCGGGTTTCTGCTCACCGGCTCGCGCCCGTCGCTAGCCGAGCTTTGGCGTCAAGCCAGGTAGGCTCTGCGTCAACCGGTGAGCAGGGCCGCGGCACGGGACGGCCGTGCTCGCGATGGGGCCCCGGTCGCCCGGGATCTTGACGCGGGCTCCTCCCCATCGCTGTGCTGCCCATCCCGCACCGCACCCCAGCTCACCTACTCCTCGAAAACAGTGTCACTGTCAGCGCCAGTGCCAGTGTCAGGGATATTCGACGGGGGGGGCTTCGGGGAGCGGTAGCTCTTCGAGAAGCTTTCCCGTGCTGTCGGCGGCGGCTGAATAGTACCCCACGCGCATTTGGTCGAAGTCGATCACCGTGAATGTCTGCTCGTCGTTCCGGTAGATCGTGCCTGCGTTGATGACGATGAGGCCGGGGAATACTCGCACCATTCGTTCGTGCGTGTGTCCGCCGATCATGAACTGCACTTCGTCGTCGAGCATCAGCTCTCGCAACGTTGGAATGTCTTGGAGCGCGTAGCCTTTGGTATCGGGCAGAAGCCAGGCTTCGTCGGCTTCACCCACGCCGTGGCAGAGGAGGGCTTTTCCCTGTGGGGTTTGGTAGTGACGCATCTTCGGAAGGGTCTCGATGAATGCTCTCGATTCGTCGTTGATCTTCAGGGTGGCGTGGTCGAGCGTTCGCTGCTCGCCGGTCAGGAACCACCGCTCGTGGTTTCCTGCGACGCATTGTACTAGTCGCGATTCGAGTAGCTTGAGGGTTGCGTCGACATCGCCGTAGCCGTCGACGAGGTCACCCACGCACAACACCGGCTCGACGTTCATCGATTCGAGCACATCGAGCACTCGCTCGAGCGTTTCCGATTCGCAATGGACGTCGCCGATTACGCCGCAGGAGCTCAGGCTTGGGAGGGTGCTCACTAATTCGAATCTAAGAGCTTTTCGTACCGTCGCCAAGAAGCGCGCGACTGGTGCTCCGGAGCGCTGTATTGTACAGACGCTTCCATGCTCGATCTGCGCTACGTGAGCGAGAACCTAGCCGATGTGAAAGCGGCCTTGACGCGCCGCGGGTTTGACGATGCTGCGCTTCTCGACCGCCTCGGCTCGCTTGCTGAGGAGCGCCGGGAGGTCATCACGAACGTCGAAGCACTTCGTCGAAGGCGAAACGACGCCAGCGAAGCAATGGCGAAGGTGGCCGACAAGAAGTCCAAGGAGTTTCAGGCGAAGCGCGACGAGCTTCGGGTGCTCGGCGACGAGATCAAAGCTGGAGAGTTTCGCCAAACCGAGGTCGCCGGAGAGCTCGAGGATATTCTTCTGAACCTCCCGAATCTCCCACACCCTGACACCCCTGACGGCCTGAGCGAGAACGACAACGTCGAGGTGCGCGTATGGGGCAAGAAGCCCTCGTTTGACTTCGAGGTGCGCGATCACGTCGAGGTTGGCGTCGGGCTCGGTATCCTCGACTTCGAGCGCGCCGCAAAGCTCAGTGGCTCGCGGTTCGTCGTTTTGATGGGGGCCGGGGCGCGGCTCGAGCGCGCGTTGATGCAGTTCATGCTCGACGTGCATACGACCGAGCACGGCTACCAAGAGGTCTGGCCGCCGGTTCTCGTCAAAGACAGCGCGATGCTCGGGACGGGCCAACTGCCAAAATTCGCCAAGGATTCCTTTCGGATCGCGAAAGACGAACAATGGGAGGCTCAGGCCGAAGCGCAGGGGCACGATCTCTATCTCGTGCCGACCGCCGAGGTGCCGATCACGAATCTGCACGCCGAGGAAATTCTCGCCGAAGCTGACCTGCCGGTCACCTATACTGGCTACACGGCATGCTTTCGAAGCGAAGCTGGCAGTTACGGTAAAGACACGCGGGGCATGATCCGCGTGCACCAGTTCGACAAGGTCGAGCTCGTTCGCTTCTGCCACCCGGACCACGGAGAGCGCGAGCTCGAAACTCTGACGGAGCATGCCGAGTCGATTCTGCAAAAGCTCGACCTTCACTACCGAGCCGTCCAACTCTGCGCCGGCGACATGGGCTTTGCTGCGCAGAAATCCTACGACCTCGAAGTGTGGCTCCCTGCTCAAGATACCTACCGCGAGATTTCCAGTTGCTCCTGGTTCGGTGACTTCCAGGCTCGCCGCATGAGGGCGCGCTTCCGTCCCGACAAAAAAGGCAAGCCTCGGCTCCTGCACACGCTGAACGGCTCCGGCCTCGCGATCGGCCGCACGCTCGTCGCGATTCTCGAACAGAATCAGCAGGTCGATGGAAGCGTCTCGGTGCCACCCGCCCTGCGGCCGTACATGGGTGGCGTCGAGAGGATTACCGACGCGTAGATGACCGACCTCGAGATTCAGCGAGACGTTCCCCTGGCTCCGCTCACCACCCTCGAGCTCGGGGGGCCGGCGCGGTTCTTTGCTCGTGTCGCGGACACGGAAACCCTCCTTGCAGCGCTTCGCTGGGCTCGCGAAGAGGGTCACGAGGCTGTCGTTCTCGGCGGCGGCTCGAATCTGATCGTACCCGACGAAGGCTACCCGGGGCTGGTGATCCACATGGCGATCGGCGACATCGACTTCAAAGACGGTGGGAGGGTCGAAGTCGGTGCGGGCGTTCCCTGGGAGGTCGTCGTCGACGGAGCAGTGACGCGCGGTTGGGCAGGCCTCGAGTGCCTCACGGGGATTCCCGGCTCGACCGGCGCCACGCCGATTCAGAACGTGGGCGCGTACGGCCAAGAGGTTTCCGAAGTGATCGCGCGTGTCTTGGTGGTCGACCGGGAGAGCCTCGCGCTCGGAGATCTCGCCCCCGAAGCCTGTGAATTCGGCTATCGCGACAGCATGTTCAAGCGGGAGCCCGGACATTATGTCGTTTTTGGTGTGCACTTTGCGCTTCGTACCGATGGCGCAGGCACCGTTCGCTATGCCGAGCTCGAAAAGAACGTTCCCCGGAGCGCCTCCCTCGGCGAAATTCGAAGCAAGGTCCTAGATCTCCGACGCAGAAAGTCGATGGTGGTCGATCCCGACGACCCGAATCGCAGGAGCGCCGGGTCGTTCTTTCTGAACCCAGTCGTCACGAGCGCCGAGGCCGACCGTGTGGCGGCGCTGGCCGTGGCCGAGGGGCTGGCGCCCAACATCGCCTCGGTCCCCCGTTACCCCACGGCAAGCGGCGAGGTGAAGCTCGCCGCCGGGTGGCTCATCGAGAAGTCGGGCATCGCCAAGGGCACGCGTCGCGGCGCGGTGGGCCTATCGAGCAAGCACGCCCTTGCGTTAATACACCATGGTGGGGGCACCACGACCGAGCTTCTCAGCTTTGCAGACGAAGTTCGCGCGCGCGTGAAGGATCGGTTCGGTATCTCGCTACAACGCGAGCCACGGCTTCTGACGTAGCTACTCGGGAAATGGGTCGCTGAAGGCGGGCTTGTTCAGGAAGTCATCGTCGGTCAAGGCGTTCAGGAACGCCTTCAGGTCTTCCCGTTCCTGCTCGGTGATCTCGAAACCATTTAAGAACGAGCTCTTGTTGGGGTTGTCGAAGCCGTCACCTGCGTTGGGGCCGCTCTCGGTCCGCGTCCCGCCGCGTGCATAGTGGTCGATCACGTCGTCGAGAGTCGCAAGCGAGCCGTCGTGCATGTAGGGCCCCGTCACCCCGACGTTTCGAAGGCTTGGCGGCTTGAATTTGCCCTTGTCGGCCGGGTCGCCGCTCATGTCGAAGATGCCCTCGTTGCCGGGCGGGTAGCTCCCATCTTCATCGAGGTTGTAGAGCCCGTTATTCATGAAGAACTTCTGATCGAAGACCTGAAACGCGTCGTCCGAGGACTGCGAGTAGAGGAAGCCGCCATGGCAGTGGAAGCACTCGAATGCGTCTTCGACCCCGGCGGCATTGGCTCCTCCGAAGAACAGGGCGAGACCACGCTGCTCCGATTCGTTGAGCGCGGTTCGATCGCCTTCGACCCAGCGGTCGACTTTCGATCCGAAGCTCGTCAGCTGGCGCTGAAACGAAGCAAGCGCTTTGGTGATGCTGTCGACGGTGATCGGATCTTCTTCTTCGGGGAACGCAGCCGCGAACATCTCCGGGTAACGCTCGTCATCTCGCATCCGTCGAAGGAGCTCGTCTTCGAGGTTCGCGAGCCCGAGCTCGACCGGTTCTTCACCAAACATGGGGACCAGGGCTTGTCGTTCGAGTCGGACCAAGACTTCGTTCGCCCAGGTCAGCGAGGCCTGGTACCCCGCGTTGGCGAGCGACATGGAGCTTCGTGGGGTCAGCTGCCCCGTCGAGCCCTCCGCTAGGGCGAGCCCATCGGTGAAGGCGAGCTCCTGGCGGTGGCAGCTCGCGCAGCTTTGGGTCTGATTGCCCGAAAGCCGCTTATCGTAAAACAAGAACCTCCCGAGCTCGACCTTCTCCACCGTCATCGGGTTGTCTTCGGGAACCCGGGGCAGGGGTATCGTCCCTGGCAAGTCCCAGACCCACGGCGTACCGGTATTGCTCGCATCGCTGCCGCATCCCGCCACGAACAGAGCGAGTCCCAGACCTCTCAGAATTGCTTTCATCGAGCCGTAAAGAAGGATTGGGCACCGGGCGCTGGATCGCCACCAAACGCGAGTCCGAGATTCCCGAAGAGCGGCGCGCAGTCCATATCCCCGGGCCCTGCCATGCAACCAACTGGGGTCATCGGCTGGTTGACGTCAAGTAGGGCGCCCTCCACCAGCGCCGCGAAGTTGGCGACGATCGTACCGTTATCGGGGTCGAAGGGGCCGAGATTGTCCACGATCACGACGTTGGGGGTCGTGCACTCGGTCGTGCCACCCGCAACCGGGTCACCGTTGCAGCCCGTGCTTCCGAGGTGCAAGCGCCAGTCCTCCATGCTGAAGCTCCCCGAATCGATTCGCAGGAACTTGTAACCCCCCTGCCAGTCCCATTGCAGGGTCGATAAGTTCAACGGGGCGGGCGCGGTCGCCGGGTTCTCGTGGTTCCGCTCGAAAGGCACACCCATACCAAAACGAAGGCCGTCGTAGGTTCCTTGCGGCACCGTGCCGGTGATGCGGGTGTTGGTCTGCGCATTCCCGCTCTCGTTGTTGCAACCGTCTTCGAAATCGAGAAGCGCTACGTCATCGACCTGGAAGTTGGTCTGATCGAGCGTCACCGCGACCCAGCTGCCATCGCTGTCTTGGAGCTCGAGGCCCGACACGTAGAACCTGAAGTCGCTCAACGTCAAGGAAGTGTCGTCGGCGCCGAGGTTGTCGTACTGCTGGCCGCAAACGAAGTCTTGGTCTCCCACTTTCGCTGCAAACTCGATCGACACCGGTTGGTCGCTATCGCCGCAGCCCCAAACGCCGACACCCAGTGCGGCGAGCACAATTGATCGATATTTCATCTTCTTTGCTCCCGATGCGTTCAAAGGCGCTCTGCAACCAGTGAAGATCGTATGTTTTCGGTCAGTCTTTGTTGCATCGCAGCTCCTTCGTCTAGCACTGCAAACTGCGCAAAATCGATGCCATCGAACCACCCTAGGTGATCGATCTGCAGCGAAATGCTTACACTCCTCGGGCTGTCGAACACCAAAGGCTCATCGAACTGCAGATCCCAACGGATGAGCTCGGCAATCAGCGCCCGGAGCGGCACCTCACCGCCGGTCTCGGAGTCCTCGACGACGCCCTCGAGCAGGACGCTATTCTTTAGCATCTCGGTTCTTTCGGGTGTGGAACCGATGGCATCGGCGTCGGCCGGGGCGCTGACCACCCGAATCCCGCAGTAGCGACCGGGAGGCGGACGGAGCGTGCCCGCGAACAGCGGGGTGCCTGAGCTCTCCATCAAGTCGATGATCATGGGCACCCCGAGGCTCGTGGGAGTGGATTCTTCGTGGGCCCTCGCCCGCCCGGGTACGAAAAGTCCCCACAGTCGCCGGGCAAAATTGTCACACTCGAGCAACTCCACTCGGCCCACGGCGATCAAGGCTCGGTCGAGCTTGACGTGGTAGCCCATGTCGGTCCGCACGGCCTGGGGTGTCGCCGGCGCTCGGTAAGCGACATCCACTTCGATCCCGTCGGTCACCATCGTGCAGTTCGGCAAGACGAGGGTGAGGGCGATGGCTCCGATGCAGATCTCAGATCTCATAGATGAGCCCTCCGGTGATTCCAACACCTTCTTCATGCGCACCGTCCAAGCGTTGAATCAAAGGGACTGCGGCGGTGATGTGAAGCAAGATCTTGTCATGCGGCAGGGCCACGATCCCAAGCGTGCCGTACGTGATGTGCCCGCCGGTATTCGGGTCGCGAACGCCGGCGATATAGCCCGGTTGATCGATCCTGAGCTCGACGCCGACTTGGAAAGCGAGGAACTTCCATGGTTGAAGCTGACCGAGCGCGGTTTGCCGGAAGCTGATCCCAGCCTTCGTGTTCGCCGTCCCCCGTGTCGGGAAGAGCCCGACCGACGACAGGTAGACCGACCAAGGATCCGAGAACATCGTGTATGACGCGCCGACGATCGGATCCCAGGAGCCCGTGCCCGCCTGAAATTCTAACGGCAACGGGATACCCTCGGCGTCTCTCTCGACCGAGCTGGTCGGGAACTCGAGCCCTCCGATCAAGCCGACCAAGTGCTGCGGCGCAAACTTGCGATCGCGGTACACCACCGCCCGCGCTCGAAACTCCAAGTCGCCTGGCGCCCAGATGTCCGCCTGGGCCAGGTTTACCGCCGAGACGTATCGGTGCACGACCGGCATCATCAGCGACAACGTCCACCGGTCGGTCGGGGAATACGCCCCAGCCAGCTCGAGTCGTTGCTCCGAGAGCTGGAGCCGGTCGACATTCTCTTCGCCGATTCGGTCGTTTCGATGACGCGCGGTGGCTGACGTGCGGACCCGTTGTGCTTTCGGTTGTTCGAAGCCGACGATGGTGAGCGTCGGGTCACCCACGGAACACGTACCGCACGCAGATGCTTCCGAAGCACTCGATAACGGGAACACGAACGCGGCGACCAACCACCAGAGCTTCACACCCGGAGGCTAGGGCCGACGCGCTCCAGGTTGTACGTGGCAAATCGTCGCAGCGAACTATTTGCGCGAGGGAAACTTCGAGAGCTTCCGCTGAAGGGAACGCCGATGGATCCCCAATTTTTCGGCGGCTTTCGTGATGTTTCCGCCGCAGTCCGTCAAGACCCGTTGGATGTGCTCCCACTCCACCCGCGCGAGGGAAGGCGTCTCTGCGGCCACGGTTTCTTGCGCGGTGCCGTCGCGCCCGTCGCGATCGAAAGCCGCGATGAGCTCGTCGACATCCGCCGGCTTGGTCAAGTAGTGTGTCGCACCGAGGCGCACCGCTTCGAGCGCCGTCGCAATGCTTCCGTAGCCAGTCAACACGACGACGCGCGTCGAGGGGTCGATTCGATGGAGCTCTCGCACCAACTCCAACCCCGACTTTCCGGGCATTCGAAGATCGACCACGGCGAGCTCCGTACTCTCGTCCCTCACGATCGTCACAGCCGTATCGTAGGTTTCGGCTTCTTGAACCTCATAGCCGCGCTCTTCGAAGGCCTGCGCCATTCGTGACCGAAATCGGTCGTCGTCGTCGACCAACAGGATCGAGGGCCTTGGAGCGGTATCTTCGACGGTCATTTCGTTCGCGGAAGGACCACCCGGATGGTCGTCCCGCGGTCGACTACCGATTCGATGGTGAGCCGACCACCCAACGAGTCTACGAGCGTGCGCGCCAGGAACAACCCAAGCCCCATGCGATCGTCGGTGCCTTTGGTGGTGAAGAAAGGATCGGCAGCGCGCTTGATTTCCTCCGCGTCCATCCCGCTGCCTTCATCGACGAAGCGGAGCTCGACTTCACCATCGTGCCCTTCGACATCGAGCGAGACTCGGCCGCCTTGGCACGCGTCAAAACCGTTGCGAGTGATGTTTTCGATCATTTGCAGGACGGCTTCTCTCGGTGCAGACAAAGTGTCTAGCGTCGTATGCGTCTCCCAGCGTCTCGCCTGCTCTGCTTCGAGACGACCGCGTACCTCCGAAAACAGCTCCTCGACGTCGACATCTTGAAAGGCCTCACCAACATATTCACCGCCCGTCAGCGCCATCCGATCGAGAACCGCCCGGCAGCGCTCGAGCTCCTCGCGAATCAGGTTGGCGTCCTCGATCAGTGCCTCCGCGCCAGGCACGCCCTCGGCCCGGCGCTTGATCTCCTTGGCCGCGATCGCGATCGTGCCTAAGGGCGTTCCAAGCTCGTGTGCTGCGCCCGCCGCCAGCGTGGCGATCGAAGCGAGCCTCCCCCAACGATGCGTGCGTTCTTGCGCCTCGGCGAGCGCTCGTTCCCGCTGTTTGAGGGCGTCCGACAGCCTGCTCACGAAATAGGCAATCAACACCGTAGCGAGCATGAACGCCACGAACATCCCGTAAAGATGCGTCTGGAAATTTTCCCCATCACCGTGGTGCCCGAGCTCGTCGGTCGGGATGTGAAAATAGAACAGTGCCCCAAACGACACCATCGACAACGCCGCGATCGTCCACGTCCATCGCCCGGACAGCATCACCGCCGACATCGCAATATAGACGACGTAAATGATGCTGAACGGGTTGCTCGGACCACCTGAGAGAACGAGCATCCCCGTCAATAGAGCTACGTCCAGCACCAAGAACCCGCCAAGAACCTCGACCGACCCCAACGAGAGCCAAAGGTTCGAAACCGCGCCCACGGCGAGCAAGCCCCACATCCATGCCGTTGGCAGCTCGAGCCCGAGCAGTCTCTCCGCGACCAAGATCGACGCAGCTTGAATCGCGAGCGCACCCCAACGCATGCGAGCAAGCCACTGGGCGTTCGTCACCCGAGCCATGTTACGAGTCGGACTGAGCTTCGCCTTCGGCCGGTGCTTCGAGGTCGACACTTCCGTACATGGCTTCGGCGATCTTGTAGGCGCTGAGCTCTAAAGTCTCGAGAGAGTCTCTGATTGCGATCGCGTCACCGTCTTCTATGCATTGATGGAGCGTCTCGATGTCTGCTTCGACCTGCGCGACCACGTCTTCGGGGACCAGCTCGCGACACTCGGCGACTGCGCGCTCACTCGTGTACAGAAGGGCCTCCGCAGCGTTTCGCAGCTCCGCAAGCTCGCGTCGCTTTTCGTCTGTGGTCTTGTAGACGTCTGCTTCTTCGATGATCCGCGTGATGTCTTCTTCGGTGAGACCGCTCGAGGCGACCACCCGAATGCCTTGTTCTCGACTAGTCCCGAGGTCCTTCGCCGAAACGTTGACCACCCCGTCGGCGTCGATGTCGAAGGTCACTTCGATCTCTGGCACGCCACGAGGCGCGGGGACGATCGGCGCGAGCTCGAACTTGGCCAACGACTTGTTGTCTTCGGACATTTCACGCTCACCTTGAAGCACGTGAATCGGGACGAAGCTCTGATTGTCGACGCTCGTCGTGAAGATCTCGCGGGCGCGAGTCGGAACGGTGGTATTCCGTGGGATCAGCTTGTGAAAGACACCACCACCGGTTTCGACACCCAGGCTGAGCGGGGTCACGTCGAGGAGAAGCATTTCTTCCACCTCTCCCGCGAGTGCCGCCCCCTGCAACGCAGCGCCCATGGCGACGACTTCGTCCGGATTGACGCCCTTGTAAGGAGCTTTCCCGAAAAAGTCCGACACTTTGGACTGGACCATCGGCATCCGCGTCTGACCACCCACCAAGAGGATTTCGTCGATCTCTTCCCGCTTGATACCCGCGTCGGTCAGGGCTTGCCCGCACGGTCCGAGCGTTCGGTCGATGATCTCAGAGACGAGTATTTCGAGCTCACTTCGCTTGAGCTTGGTTTCGAGATGCTTGGGTCCGGTCTCGTCCGATGCGATGAAAGGTAGGTTGATGTCGGTTTCGAGCGAGGATGACAGCTCGTGCTTCGCTTTCTCCGCTTGTTCCTTCAAACGCTGTAGAGCCACCCGGTCGTCCCGCAAATCGATGCCACTGCTCTCTAGAAATCGACTCGCGAGCTCTTCGACCAACGCGTTGTCGAGGTCTTCGCCGCCGAGGTGCGTGTCGCCAGCGGTCGATTTCACGCTGAAGACGCCGTTTGCGATCTCCAGGATCGAAATATCGAACGTGCCACCACCCAAGTCGTAAACGGCAACACGCTTTCCTTCTTTTTCCTCGAACCCGTACGCCAATGCGGCGGCTGTCGGCTCGTTGATGATCCGGCGCACCTCGAGTCCGGCGATCTTGCCGGCGGCGATCGTGGCGGATCGCTGCGCGTCATTGAAGTAGGCGGGGACCGTGACGATGGCCTCAGTGATGTCCTCTCCGAGGAACGACTCAGCAACCTCACGCATCTTCTCGAGCACCATCGCCGAGATTTCCGGTGGCGAGTAGCGCTTGTCCTCGATTTGAATCCAGGCGTCGCCCCGGTCGCTTTCGACGACGCGGTAGGGCGCCAAGCGAGCGTGCTTCTGGGCTTGCTCCGAGTCGAAGGTCAAGCCCATCAGCCGCTTGATCGCGAAGACCGTGCTTTCGGGATGCGTCACGCCTTGGCGCTTGGCGACGCTTCCGACGCGGCGCTCACCATCCTTGGCGAACGAAACGACCGAAGGGGTCGTACGGCTGCCTTCAGGGTTGGGGATCACCCGCGGCTCGCCATTGTCGACAAATGCCACGCACGAATTGGTCGTGCCCAGATCGATCCCGATGATCTTCCCCATCTCGCCTTAAACCTCTTTATACCGCGCTGGCGGCGATTGTCGCATCTAGTGGCATTTGGAATCCCGATTACTCCGAACTCGGGTCGTCGCCGTCCACTTTGGGAGCGCCATCGCCGCCTTCACCCTGATCACCTGTACTGGTCGGCGGCACAGCCACGACGACCATCGCAGGCCGGAGGAGCCGATCTCCGAGCTCGTATCCGGGCACGACCTCGGCGACGATCGTGCCGGGCGGGTGCTCGCTGGTCGTCTCTTGCTGCATGGCATCGTGGAGGGTGGGATCGAACATCTGCCCAATAGCTTTCACGCGCTTGAGCCCGAGCCGGTCCGCAACCTCTTCGAAGCCTCGGAGAACCATCTGGACGCCCTCGGCGACGGCCGTGACATCGGTGGCCCCGGCCGTGGCGTTCGACGCGCGTTCGAGGTTGTCGATGATCGGAAGCACCTCGCGCACCGTGTCTTCGATCGTGCGCCTGCGGACCTCTTCGATCTCTTTGCGGGAGCGCTTGCGGAAGTTGTCGAAATCGGCGGCGATCCGCAGGAGCTGGTCTCGCATGCGATTTCGTTCGGCGCGAGCACTCTCGACCGCCGACTGCTCTTCCTCGACCTCGTTGTCCTCCTGGGCATCGTCGCTTGCCCCAGTGTCCGAAGCCGTCTCGCTCTGTTCGCCGGTTTCTTCCTCCGGGTAGATGGTATCTTCATCTTCCCTCACCGCGCTCTCCTCTTCGTCGGACTTCTCCCCCGCGTGCTCGCTCATGATCTGTTCGACTTTCCCCTAAGAGTCTTTGGATGTGCCTGGCAGCCGCCCGTCGAGGAGATCGCTGAGCACATCGGCCGCGAAACCCACCAAGGGTACGTATTGCCTGTAGTCCATTCTAGTGGGACCGACGATTCCAAACGAGCCTATACTCGAGCCATCGCGTCGATAGGGGCTCGAAATGACGCTGATGTCCTGAACCTCTGTGAGGGCAGCCTCATGCCCTATGAATACCTGTACGCCGTCGGTTACCAGGGTACGCTCCAAAAGCTCGAGAAGCTTCTGCTTCTCCTCGAAGGCGTTGAGATAGCTGCGGATCTTCTCGGCGTCTCCAAACTCCGGTCGGTCGAAGAGGGCTCCCTGCCCCTCGATGACGACACTTGCGCTTTCTGACTGACCCTCGACTGTGGCCTCGACCATCTGTTGCGCCTGCCGGCGGAGCTGCTCGTATTGCCCCTGCTCGGTGGCCAAGCGAACGGCGAGCACGTCACGCACCGCACGGAGGGTTCGACCACCGACGAGCTCGGCGAGATAGTTGTTCACACGCTCGAGGGTGTGGTCGTCGACTGCGAGCTCCGTCACGACGACGCGGTTTTCGACCGAGCCCGAGCGCATGACCAACACCGCCAACGTGCGGTCGCCGGCCAATCGGATGAACCTCAACTGGTCGAGACGCGCGTCGGCAACCGAGGGCCGAGCAATGATCGTCGCGGTCCCGGTGAGGTCGCTCAGAAGCTGTCCGGTTGCACGGACCGCGTCGGCCCCAGGCTCGAGAGTTCGTAGCCGGTCGATCAGAGCGGTCCGGTGCGCGTCCGAGATCTCTCCTGCCGTCACCATCGCATCGACGAAGAAACGAAACCCAGCGTCGGTAGGCACGCGGCCGGCGCTCGTATGAGGTTGATGGAGCAAATCGCTCTCCTCGAGGTCAGCCAGCACGTTTCGAATCGTCGCTGGTGACAAGTTCACGGTGTAGCGCTTCGCGATCTGTCGCGAGCTCACGGGCTTTCCCGATGCGATGTATTCAGTCACCACCGCGAACAGGATCCGCCGGTGTCTTTCGTCCAATGCCACCGCCACGCCTTGACAAAGTAGAATCCCGGCTCGCCCTGTCAAGCCCGCGATCATCAGCCAGAAATTGGCCCCACCGACGGCCCCGAGGCAGGCTCGGGGTGATGAAACCCACGGTGGCGCTCCTTCCTTTCCTGCTGATGGTCATGGCGATCATGACCGTGCCGACGTTGGTTCTCGATGAGCAAGGCTTGCCCCGCTATAGGTTGCTTCGTACTGAGCTTGCGGACCTCCGTCAGTCGAATGAAGAGCTCGTGCAGGAAATCGCCCACTTGAAGACCGAGATCGACTCGCTTCGCTCCGACACCAACTACGTCGAACGGATCGCCCGCGACGAGCTCGGGATGGTGCGTCCCGAAGAGTTCGTGTTTCAGTTCCCGCCCCGATAGGTGGGCGCCGACCATACATCGGGCGGATTTTTTGCTGAACGGGTGGGTGCGGCGTACCACCTCTTGGGTATGACCGCCCTCGTCCAGGCAGCGCTCCGCGTCAGGCGAACGGCGCGGTCGATGTGGGGAGTTGCCCTGGCCTTTCTGCTGGGTACGGCCCTGATCGCTGGTTTCTTCCTCCCGGGCGATCGGTCACTCGGGTGGGAACATCTCGTCTGGGCTCTTACCTGGACGACCGTGTTCGGGCTCAGAGCAAGGGTCGCCGTTCAGCACGGCGCGGGGCCGCGGTCCTCGTTCGAGCTCGGTGCGCTGCTGCTCGTGGGCGTTCACGCGCTCGTCCAGTTTCGCGGGGGCGTCGCAAGCGAGCTCTACCCACTGACCTACGTAGCCGTAGCGTTAGGAGCATCTTTTGCAACCGGTTGGGCGGGAGCGAGCATCGTTGCCTTCGCCGCCGCCCTCGACTTCGGTATTTCGTTTCTCGCTGAGCACGTCACCGACCCCTCCATCCTCGCGGCGCATGCGTTCTTCGTTCTGTCGTTCGGGATCTTGAATCTCGTCTTCACCCGCGCGGAAATCACCCGCGTCCGTCGAAAGTCCGAGCTTGCGCTACAGGCGCAGCAGGACAGGGTGCGCGACGAGACACGCCTCTTTCGACTGGTCGCGCCCGCTTCCGATGGCCTTCGCGACGAAGAGCGCCTCTACCAGACCAGCGTCCAAGAGGTGCATCAAGCCCTCTATCACACCATCGAGCTCCTCCACCGCACGCTCGGTCTGCACACGTGCGTCCTCCTGATGCCAGGTGCGGACGGCCAGCGGCTTCACATCGTCGAGCTGGTCACCTCCAGCGAGGATATCGCCGATGGGCCGTTCTCCCCTGGGTCAGGGGCCGTCGGCGCTGCGGTCCGGCGCAGGCTGACCACGAACCTCCAGCAGATTCGCGCCGGCTATCGTGGGCTCTGTTACTATCGCGGGCCCGCGGTGGTTCGGTCGTTTCTCGCGGTGCCGGTCCTCGACAACGGTCACTTTCGGGCCGTGTTGTGTGCCGACCGACTCGAGGATCGGCCCTTTACCCATGAAGAAGAGGAGCTCTTGCGAAGCAGTACGTCGCACATCCTTCGGTGCGTCGAAAACGAGCGCGTCTTCGTTCAGCTCGAGAGCTCCAAGCGCCAGCAGGAGATCCTCTACCGGGGCTCGACAGCCCTGAGCACCGCTCTCAACCAAGACGAGGTGATGGAGGTGGGGCTTTCTACCGCATCGGAGATCGCACCGCACGACTTTGCGGCGATCACCGAGTATCAGACCGAAGGACGGCGCCACATCGTGCGTCGTGCGATCGGCGAGCGCGCACTGGATTTTCAGGGACTTCGTTTTCGCGACAACGCCTCGCTCACCGCGATGGTGGTGAAGAACAAGCACTACCTTCCCTATCGGGGCGAGTTCGACGCTAAACAACAGACTCTCTTCACCAAGAAAGCCAAGCTCAAGGGGATGGAGTCCTTGCTCGTGTTGCCGCTCGTCGTCCGCGAGGAACCGATCGGAACGCTGATCGTGGCCGCCAAATCAGCGCAAGCGTTTCGCGCATCCGCGCGTGAGACTCTACAGGCCCTTGCCAACCAGCTCGCCGTTGCGATTGCCAACGCTCGCGCCGTTCGCCTCCTCGAGGAAAAGGCGACGACCGACGGTCTCACCGGTTGCCTCAACAAACGCGCGTTTCTCGCCGAGATGGAGCAGAGGATTCTCGCGGCTCAGCGATTCCGGCGCAAATTGTCACTAATTGTGACAGATCTGGATCATTTTAAGGCTGTAAATGACACTTATGGTCACGCCAGCGGCGACCGGGTGCTGCGGGAGCTCGGCCGCGTTCTCAAGCGCGTCAAACGTGAAACCGACCTGGTCGCGCGTTTCGGGGGAGAAGAGTTTTGTGTCCTTTGCGAGGAGACGGATGCGCGCGGTGCGCGGCTTCTAGCCGAGCGTGTTCGCGAGGAGCTGCAGAACACCGAGGTGGCCACCGAGCTCGGACCACTGAAGGTTACGGCATCGCTTGGCGTCGCGACCTTCCCAGACGATGCAACCACGGCTGAAGCGCTCTTTGCCCAAGGTGACAAGGCGCTCTACGAGGCCAAGAGCCGCGGTCGCAACCAGGTCTGTACCATATAGGCGATAGTGCGGGGGCGGTGGGGCGGGACCGACTGCCCGCCTAAAGCGCCCAGGCGATAGTGCCGTCATGCGCGCCGAAGCTCGAGTGTCTCGGGATCGAGCATCCACTGAAACGAGCCCTTCCCATGCTCGATCCGAATCAAGCATGCCGATCCGGTTCTGAACGAACCAAACCTCTGCATCTGGCACAGATGCCCGGCCAGAATTTCGATCTTTGGCATATGGGTGACCATCACGATGAGGTCGTCGTCGGCCGCATGCTCGAGCGGCTCGAGCGCTTGCGCCGTCGTTCCTTCGTCGCTCGATAGAGGGGTATACACTTCGATCGGGCCCGTGAACTCCGCTTGGGTAATGGCGAGGATCTCCGCCGTCTGGACCGCACGAACCAGCGGGCTCGTATAGATGCAGCTGTACCGGAGGTCCAACCTGGCGAGCGCTTTTCCGACCCCGGTCATCGATCTCCGGCCCGCGTCGGTCAACCACCGTAGATGGTCGGTCGGCGCCGAGGTCGTTTCGACAGCTGCCCCATGCCTCACGAGAAGGATCCGCATCAACCTGAGCCTTGCACGTCGGTCACGGGTCGTCTTGCCGGGCATGAGCCGATCGCGCGAATGATTCTTCCGGGGAGAGGACCAGGTTGTGTCGCGCGTAGAGCGCAAACCACAAGAGCCCAAGCCCGTACCACACCGCAGCGCCGACCACGACCTTTTGGTAGATCGGGTCCGTGACGAAGAGGGCCACGAGAGTCACGACGGACACGATCAGGGCGACCGCTGCGCCCGGGATCCCCAAGGGACTCCGGTAGGGTCGTGCGATGTCGGGTAACCGCAGGCGGAGAAGTATGTACGACAGCATCTGGAGCGCGTACGCGATCACCGCGCCGAACACGGCCATGTTCAACAGCACCGCTCCGACGGGATGCTCGGGTCCGAGCGCGTGAATGCCGTACGCCACTGCGTAGCCGAGGGCGGCGCCCACCAAGAGGGCGGCATGCGGGGTCTGGCGGGTGCGGTGTGTGCGAGACAACCAGCGGGGGAAATAGCCAGCCCTCGAGAGCGAGTAGATCTGCCGTCCGTAAGCAAAAATGATGGTGTGAAAGCTGGCGACCAAGCCCGTCACCGCCACCAGCGCGAGCAGCTTGGCGCCGAGGCCCGCGCCGAAGATGGTCTTGAACCCCTCAAACAGAGGCTCGGCAGACGAACCGAGCACCGAGGAGCCGGGGGCGATGCCCGCGTTCAGAAACAGCGTCAGGAAGGCGGCCACGATTAACGTCAGAAGCCCGAGCAGAAGGCCCCGCGGGAGGTCACGACCGGGGGCCTCCGCTTCCTCGGCGGCCAGCGGGAGTTGTTCGATCGCGAGAAAAAACCAGATCGCGAAGGGCAATGCGGACAGAATCCCGACGGGGCCGCGTGGCAGCCAGCGAGTGCCGCCCGGCTCGGGCTCGATGTTGAGCGCCCAATCCAAGTCGAAGTGCGGGAGGGCGGAAACCCAGAACACCAAGAGCACGCCGAGTGCGAGGATCGTGATCAACACGGTGAACCGAAAGGTGATCTCCACCCCCTTGATGTTGAGCCCGACGAAGAGGGCGTAACTGACCAGCCACCACAGCGGCTCGGCCGCGGGCGTCGTGCCGAAGATCGCACCGAGATAGCCCCCGATGCCGACCACGATGACGGCTGGCGTGAGGATGTATTCCATGTTTTCGGCGAGGCCCGTGATGTATGCCCCCCAAGGACCCATCGCCGATCGCGCAAAGGAGTACGCGCCTCCGGTGTGAGGTAGTGCGGCGGTCATTTCCGCGATGCTGAAACAAAGGCCCGCATACATGACGGTGATGATCACCGTGGCGATCAGCAGCCCCCCAAAGCCCCCGGCTGCGAGCCCGAAGTTCCAGCCGAAAAAGTCGCCCGAGATGACGGCGCCAACACCGAGCGCCCAGAGCGACCACACCCCTGCATAGCGGCGTAAACCACGCTCTCGAAAGTACTTCTCGCCGACTCGATCATATTCGACGCCTTGTTCCCGCCTTGGCATGGCGCGGAGTGTAGCGGCATGGCGCCACTGGGGATAAGGTTCGGCGCATGTTAACGATCGATCTGTCCGGGAAGCGGGCTTTCGTCGCGGGAGTCGCCGATGACGCCGGGTTTGGGTTTGCGATTGCGAAAGCGCTTGCGAGCGCTGGTGCTTCGGTGTGCGTCGGCACGTGGCCGCCAGCTTTGGGCATCTTCGAAACGCTTCTTCGGCGAGGGAAGCTCGACAAATCGCGCAGGCTTTCCGGAGGCGGAATGCTCGAGTTCGAGGCGATCTACCCTCTCGATGCCGAGTACGATTCCCTCGAAGAGGTGCCCGCAGAGCTACGAGCCGAGAAGCGCTACCGCGATCGCGGCGACTTCAGCATCGACGGTCTGGCCCAGCGGTTACGCGACGACTTCGGAGAGCCGTGTCTCGACATCGTGGTGCACAGTCTCGCGAATGGGCCCGAAGTTACCAAGCCACTCCTCGAAACGAGCCGCAAAGGGTATCTCGCAGCGGTCGGGGCCAGTGCGTACTCGTTCGTGTCGTTAGTGCAGCGGCTTCAGCCGCTCATGCGCGACGAGGGTTCCTTCTTGGCGCTTTCGTACCTGGCGAGTCAGGGCGTTGTCGCCGAGTACGGAGGCGGCATGGCGTCGGCAAAAGCGGCGCTCGAGAGCGACGCCCGCATGCTGGCGTTCGAGGTCGGACGCCGTTGGGGTCACCGGGTCAACGTGATTTCGGCGGGTCCCTACGCCTCTCGTGCGGCGACGGCGATCGGCTTCATTCACAAGATGATCAAGTACTACGAGCTCAATGCGCCACTTCGGGATGCGCTCCGCGGCGACGAGGTAGGTAACGCCGCAGCCTTCCTCTGCAGCTCGCTTGCAAGTGGAATCACGGGGACGGTCCTCTACGTCGACAAGGGCTATCACGCGATGGCCACCCCTGCCGACGTCGAAGGCTTGGTCGACAAGCTGACGGCCGACTAAGCGGCGACCATTTCGTGCTGAGCCGTCGGACGGATGCTCGAGGTTTCGGCTTCGACGTGCAAGGTCTCGGCCAGCGCTCGTTCGGTGCGCACGCGCTCCTGAAGCCAGGGCTCGAGGGCTCGCATCAGGGCACGCGCGGATGGGTGTCTCGCGGCAGGATTACGGCTCAGCAGCCTCGACAGAACACCGTCCATCTCGGGACACACGTTCGGTGACAGCAATGAGGCGCGCGGAGCATCCTCGCGGATGATGCGGCGAAGAACGGCGTTGACGTCGGTTCCGGTGAACGGGAGCCGACCGGTGAGCGCCTCGAACATCGTGATCCCCACCCCGAATAGGTCGGCGCGCGCATCGACGTAGGGGTTCCCGCTGGCCTGCTCGGGCGATGCATAACTCGGAGTGCCATACACGCGTCCTCGCTCCCGGGACCGTTCATCGGCAGGCGCGGTTTCGGCGGCGCAAACCCCGAAGTCGAGCAGGTGCACGTCGAGCTCGCCGTATGCGCCGCGATTCATCAAGATGTGCTCGGGTTTGATATCGCGGTGAACGTAGCCGTGTCGGTGCACGCTATGCAGAATCGACGCCAGACGCGCCATGACCACCGAGACTTGCCGGGCGTTGAGAGGGCCCAAGCGTCGGAGATAGGTCGCGAGGCTTTCCGACCGCATGTACTTCAACACCACGTACGGCGACTCATCGTCGAGGAATCCGTGGTCGATCACCGGGACGATGCCAGGATGAAACACTCGACGCGCGACTTCGACCTCTCGACGGACGCGCGCATTCAGGTCTGGATTTCCCGCGTATGCCGGACGCAGCATTTTGACGACGACCCGTTCGAGCGTGGCCAGGCGTTCGGCTTCGAAGACGATTCCCGTCCCTCCAATCCCGATCGCGTTCCCAACGCGGTAGCGGCCGTCCAAAATCCGCCCGCGTAGCTCGCTCCGCTCCGGCGACACCGACATGGCCCTACCTTCTGTCGAGGTCGATCACGGGTCAAAAAAAGCGCAAGGCCGACTGAGCGATCGCCGTTGGATGTCGCGTGAAGCCAAAGGGGGCACCCGGGGAGGTTGTGCGTGTCGGTATACGCCACACCGACATTCCCACATGCGTTGCACCGACGCGCGACTTTCGTGATGTGCTTCACAATTTTTGAGCGGACGGATTTCGATCTGCAACAACGACGCAACATCAGCCGATTCATCGTTGACAGCATCACCCCAGTTGGGTGTAGATCCCTCCTGCCGCACGATCAGCCCCAAAGAGGAGGCAGTCCCCACTGACCCGTGATTGGGGGCTGTCTCCCCTTTTTTTTGCGACTAACGCATGCTCCGGATCCTCGCGCGGCATCTCTAGAATAGGCTCTACCGTGCGGCACGAAACGCATCGATGGTTTCGCGTTCGTCGTAGCGATGCTGGTAGTCGGTCGCCCGCTTGAATGCGTCGCTGTCGACGACGATCGGATACTTCAAATGATCGATTGCGGCCGGCGGCAAGTTGGGAAGCGCCAGTCGGCGGAGCCCCAAGCGGACCAGGGTCGCCGGAACTGGAAATGGGCGCCCGCCAACTGCGCGTACGATGGCGGAAATCGGGACCGGTGACGGACCCGAAACGTTGTAAACCCCGTGAAGCTTGCGGCTGAGGGCAGTGACGATGGCCTCCGCCGCGTCCTCTTCGTGGATGAAGTGAATCAGCGGGTCAAAGCCCATCACGACCGGGACAGTCGAGCCCTTGAGGTAGGACCCAAGCGTCCCGTGTTTGCTTGGGCCGAGGGTGTACACGATCCGGAGCACGCACGTGGCAATCTCGGGGTAGCGCCACAGCGCGGACGACGCATACAGGTCGGCGGCTACTAGATCGGCGAGCTCCGGGAACGTATGCGCCGACATCGGAGGCTCGTCCTCGGTGTGATAAAGCGGTGAATCGGCAGCGGCGCCGTAGTACGTATGCCGGCCAACGAAGATCGCCTGCTTCACGCCATATTTGTGGCAGTGCTGAATGAACGCACGCGTTCCGTAGAGGTTCACCCGCATTCTGTCCGGGCTCTTGTGAACGAGGTGGGTGACCGTTGCCATGTGGATGGCGGCTTGGGGGCGGCGTGTTCGAAATACGTCCTCGGCCGTTCGCTTGCGAATGTCGTGCTCGTACATCTCGATCGACTCCGGAGCGTTCGGCCAGGGACGCCGATCGATGCCGATGACGTCATGCCCACGCTCGACGAGTCGCATTGCGACCAGCCGCCCCAAAGTCCCCGCAACCCCTGTGACCAAGACCTTCATTACAAGACGAGATCCGCTTCGGTGATCTTCTTCTCCCTCAGCTGACGCCCCTGTCGGATCAAGTCGCGAATCTTTTCTTTGACTTCCTCGACCATCGCTCCACAGACGTCGTCGCGTTCATGTCCTGAGCCTTCGAAGACCATCGGCTTTCCGTAGAGAAGCTGAAAGCGGGTCGGCTTCGGCACCAGCAAGCCCCACTTCGTGACGGGTACGTAGGGGACCCCGAGCAACCGACCTAGGGCCTTCAAGTTGGCCACCGTTGGGAGCGCCTCACCTCCACCGACGAAACCGAAAGGAATGATCGGGCTCTTGGTCTCGAGCGCCAGTCGCATGAACCCCGTGCCAAAGGTCACGAGGGTGTCGGCATCCTTTGCGAGCTTCGCCGTTCCGCGAGCACCCTCGGGAAACACGAGCAGGAGTCGGTCGTCGCGGAGCAATCGAATGGCTTGGTCCGGGTTTCCGGTGAACTGGCCGGTCCGGCTCATGAACTGAGAGGCACCAGCGAACTGATGGATGAATCTGTCGATCATCGAATGCGGGAGGCGTGGGGGCTCCGCATCGAGGAGCATCGAGCCCATCACCATCGCACCATCGATTGCAACACCGCCCGAATGATTGCCGACCAGAATCCCTCTTCCGCGGGGTGGCAGGTTCTCCAATCCGTAGACATCGACCTTGAAGTAGTGTCGGTAGAACCAGGAGAATACCGACATGAATCGAACCAGGTCCTTCTTGGAGATGCCGTAAGGGTCGAATCCGAACTTGTTGAACGAGAGGTCGAGCGAGTCGATACGCGCGGCCACTTCGGGATCGATGGGTAGAAGTTTGTCCAGCAAGGTTGCCTCAGCCCCGGACGGGGCCTCGATCTGTATGTGCAGAGCACCCAGAACGCAATCACTCGCTGCCGGACCTGCGGATCCCGAGCGCACGCATCTTCTTGTAGAGGTGGCTCCGCTCGAGGCCTAGATCGGCGGCGGTTTTGGTCACGTGCCCGTCCCGAAACTCGAGCGCTCGCTCGATCAGATCCCGCTCGGCGGCCTCCACCATCTCCCGGAGCGCCGTTTCCGGCCGAAAATAGGAGCCGCCTGGCTCTCCAGTCCCGCTCGGAAGCACGGCCCGCGCGTGGGCTTCGCTGATCATGTAGTCCGGGGTCAGGATAACGAGGCGCTCGACGAGATTGCGGAGCTCACGAACGTTGCCTGGATACGGATAGCCCTCGAGCACCCGTATGGCTTCCGGTGCGATCACCTTTTCAGGCCTATCGTGCACTTCACACGCGAGGGCGAGGAAGTGCTTGGTCAGCAGCGGTACGTCCGCGATGCGTTCCCTGAGCGCCGGGATCTGTAGAGGCAGAACGTTGAGCCGATCGAACAGGTCCGGCCGAAACCGCCCGGCTTCGATTTCCGCTTGAAGAGACTTGTTGGTCGCTGCCACGACACGCACGTCGACCTCGATCGGCGCGCTACCTCCCACACGCTCGATCTCGCCTTCTTGCAGGACCCGAAGGAGCTTCGCCTGCATTTGAGCCGGCATGTCTCCCACCTCGTCCAAGAAGAGGGTGCCTCCGCTTGCCCGCTCGAACTTCCCACGACGCTGCTTGGTGGCCCCGGTGAACGCCCCAGCCTCGTGGCCGAACAGCTCACTTTCGATCAGCCCCTCCGGAACTGCCGCGCAATTGAGCTTCTCGAGGGCCCGGTTTGCGCGCGAGGAAGCCGCGTGAATGGCTGACGCAACCAGCTCTTTACCGGTCCCGCGCTCCCCGAAAATCAGGACGGAAGCATTGGAGTTGCCGGCGAGCTCTATCCGTTCTCTGAGCTTCGACATGGCCGGGCTTTGCCCGAGGAGTGAGGCTCCGAAGTCGTAGCGTCGCCGAAGCTCGCGATTCTCGCGCTGCAGCTCGTGGATCTCGAGACTTCGCTTGAGCGACAGAAGGAGGCGGTCGCTTCCAATCGGCTTCTCGATGAAATCGTCCGCGCCACGTCTGATCGCCTCCATCGCGGTTTCGATGGTGGCGTGTCCGCTCATCATGATCACCGGCGTTGGGATGCCGCGCTTGCCGAGCTCTGCCAGAAGGGCGAGCCCGTCCATGCCAGGTAGTTGGACATCGAGCAAAATCGCATCGAAGGTCTCCTTGGCCAGTTTTTCGAGCGCGATCTCGGCGCTTCCTGCGACTTCCACCGCGTAGCCTTCGAGCCCCAGCGCACGAGATACCGTGGTCAGGATGTTCTGTTCGTCGTCGACGACGAGAATCGTCGCGGCCGCCATAGGCTACGCTAGCACACCGCAGCGTGGGCTCAGGAGCCCGTCCCGCCGCCCTGCTTCTTCACCGGCATCGAGCGAACTTTGGTCTCGGAGACGCGTTGATTGGCCCCCAGCCATGGTGTCAGCGTCTCGGTCGATTCGGGGCGGGAGTAGAGATAGCCCTGTGCGATGTCGCAGCCATGGTGACGCATGTATTCGAGCTGTTCCTCGGTTTCCACGCCCTCGGCGATGACCTCCAAGCCGAGATTCTGCGCGAGGCCGATGATCATGTTGGAGATCGGGCCACCCCGCCCGTGCGACCCGACGCTCTGCACGAAGTTCTTGTCGATCTTGAGGGCATTGAGCGGAAATTCGTGGAGATACATCAGTGACGAGTAACCGGTGCCGAAGTCGTCGATCGCGATACGAACACCCACGTCTCGGATCTCGCGAAGAAGGCTACTTGCCATGGCCGCGTCGGACATCAGTGAGCTCTCCGTGACCTCGAGCTCGAGGAACTCGGGAGGGAGCTTCGTTTCGCTGAGCGCGTTGCGAACCTTGTCGATGAACATCGGGTCTTCAAACTGCTGGGCCGATACATTCACCCCGACCCGCATCGGCTCGACATCCATCTTGTGCCAACGCTGCAGCTGCTCACAAGCGGTCATCAGGACCCACTCCCCCGCTTGTTGGATCAACCCAAACTCCTCGAGACCCGAAATGAAGTGATAGGGCGTCAAGAGGCCCCGGGTGGGGTGCATCCAGCGGATCAATGCTTCGACGCCGATGACGCGTCCCGTTCGGAGGCAGAGCTGTGGCTGATACACCAGGTGGAATTCGTGCTTGTCGACGGCGCGACGCAGGGCCCATGCGAGCGCATGCCGCGATTGCGCCTCTTCTTGCATGGCGCTCGCAAAGAACTGATATCGTCCACGCCCGGACGATTTGGCCCGGTACATCGCGAGGTCTGCAGCCCGCAAGAGCTCGGACAGATCGTTTCCGTTGTCCGGGTACATCGCAATTCCTATGCTGCTCGAGCTGGTAACCTCGTTGCCATCGATGCTTCTGACCTCTTGGAGACTTTCGATGATCCGCTCGACCACCGGCAAGACCTCCTTCGCTTCGCTGACCCCTTCGAGGATCACTGCAAATTCGTCGCCGCCGAGACGAGCGACTGTATCTTGCTCACGCACGCTGGCCCGGATGCGCCTCGCGGCTTCGACGAGAAGCTTGTCGCCGATCTCGTGTCCGAGCATGTCGTTGATTTCTTTGAAGCGGTCCATGTCGAGAATCAAAGTCGCCACCCCGGTGCCGCTCCTCGTGGCTCGCCTCAACGCCCGATCGACCCGCTCGCGAAGCAGGGTCCGGTTTGGCAGGGACGTCAGCTGGTCGTACTGCGCAAGCCGCACGAGCTCAAGCTCGGTGCGTTTACGCTCGACCGCATACCGAATGACTCGATGAAGATTTGCTCCGTCGATGTGACCCTTGACGAGATAGTCCTGGGCGCCCGCCTTCACCGAACGAAGGGATATCGCCTCGTCTTCCCAGGCGCTGACGATGACCAGCGGGATGTCGGGATAGGAAGTTTGTAGGCTGGCCACGGTTTGGGTACCGCGCGAGTCCGGCAGGTTGAGGTCGGCGAGAATCACGTCCGGCGCGAGCTCCTCGGCAGAAAGCACGGCATCGTTCAGAGTTCGCACGTGCGTGATCCGATAATAGGCGTCGGTGATCCTGCGCAAGAGTCTTCGGACGAGCTGGGCGTCGATGAGGTTATCCTCCACGAGGAGGACTTCCCGGACCTCAGCTTGCTTCTCGTCCCGGTCGCCCAGCATTCGATTTCACCCGCTAAAAATACGTTACCAACGCTCTATTACAGTGCTATGGTTTATGAGGGGCGTCAAGGGTGATTCAGCCCCTAAGGGTTGCGTGCTAGCGGGCAAGGCAGAAATCTCTTCGGTTTCCAGCAGGAGGCGCATTCGGGTCCTCATCGCCTCGGGTGATCCAGAACGGATCATGCTGGTGCGGGAAAGCCTTCACGCGTGGCCCGAAACAGTGGTCTGCCGCGTGGCGGTCAATGTGGACGACACCGTGACCCATCTCGATAGCCACGCGCCCCACATCATTTGCTGGGATACCGGGCTTGGTCCTGAGCCTCCGGCGGCGGCCAGCGGGGTCTGCGTCCTGTTGCTTGAGGCGGAGGCCTGCCGGCTACCGACCGAGCCGTCCCGAGAGATGGCGCTACCGATCGCTTACGTCGTCGGGCTTCAACGCTCGATCAACCGCGAGTACGAGCTCCGACGCGCGCTCGTGCAGCTTCGCGACGCACATGGCTCCGAAACGCAAAGCCGCCTGCTCTTGGCGCGCGCCACCGACGGGATCGTCGTCGTCGATGGCTCCGGGGCTGTCGTCTTTGCAAACCCCGCGGCACGCGGGTTGCTAGGCGTCGAGAGCACCGCCGCCGTCCATCCGATCTTCGAGGCAAAGATGCCCGAAAAAGGAAAGCCGGCCGTCTACGAGGTGGAGCTCGCCAGCGGTGCCGCGTCCTCGGTGACCGGCACCGCGATCGCATCGATGTGGGATGGACAGGAGGCGACGATCGTCCAACTCCAGCCAACGCTCAGACCGAGCGTGCCGCCTCTCGTTGGACCTCGGGTGCCCGAGGATCGCCTTCGCGCGATCGGACGACTGGCCGCAGGTCTCGCCCACGAGGTGAACAACCCTCTGACCTTCGTTCTCGCCAACCTCGAGAGCCTTCGCGAATCACACCAGGCCATCCGGCGGTTCGTGCGCAAGCTCCGAGTCGACTTGGCCCACGATGGAGAGATCAGCCCGAAGGCCTTCGAGCAATTGATCAAAGAGGCCAATCTCGAGGAAGTCATCGACGACGCTGCTGAGATGTTGACCGACTGCAACAAGGGCATGCACCGCATTCAGGACATCGCCCGTAGCTTGGGGACGTTCTCCAGGGCCGATGACGAGCAGGCCGAGCTCGTCGACCTGACGCGTGTCGTGGATGACGCCTGCTCGATGGTGTTCAACCAGATTCGCTACCGTGCCCGGCTCGTGAAGCGATCCGAGCCGATCCCCATGGTCGCCGCCTATCCCGGCCGAGTCGCGCAGGCGCTGGTCAACATGCTCACCAATGCCGTGGAGGCGATCGACGGCGGCGCTTATGAGAAGCACCGGATCGTGGTCTCGACGCGCCTGGAGAACGACCACGTGATCATCGGCGTCAGCGACACGGGTGTGGGGATCGACGACGGAGATCAGGCACGGATCTTCACTCCTGGATTCACCACCAAGGCGCACGACGGAGGAATGGGTCTCGGACTCTCGCTCTGCAAGCGGGTTGCCGAGGAGCACGGCGGGCGGCTAGAAGCTCATCGCCTGCCGGATCAGGGCACGCGCTTCGAGCTCATCATTCCGGCCGACACCGGACTTCAGCCCGTAGAACGAAAGCGCGAGAGCCGGCCGATCTCCGAGGCGCCAGCTACCCGTCCGCGAATCTTGATCATCGACGACGACGCCATGGTGCTCTCGGCGCTTCGGCGCCGGCTTCGGCGGCGATACGAGCCCGTGACGGTCCTCGGAGGGGTGGAGGCGTTGGCTCTTCTCGCAGAGGACTCGAGCTTCGACGCGATCATCTGTGACCTGATGATGCCTGAGGTCGACGGAAAGTCGTTCTACGACACCATTCGGCAGAGGCATCCCAAGTTGGTCGACCGCGTCGTGTTCATGAGCGGTGGCGCCTTCACGCCCCGGCTTCGAAAGTTCGCCGCCTCCGTGTCAAACCCCGTGATGCAAAAACCAGTGACACGCGAGCACCTCGAATCCATGCTTGCCTCGATTCGCGAAGAAGTGAAGGACGACTGACGCACTCACGAGTTGCGCAACCCGAGCTCCTTCATCTTGTTTTGAAGGCTCTTTCGGGAGATCTTGAGCAACCGAGCAGTGTGGGTGACGTTGCCGCCGGTGCGTTCGAGAGCCCTAGAGATGAACTCGCGCTCGAGCTTGAGCGTCGCCTCCCGTACGGCTTCCTTCAACCCGGTCTCGCCCGGTGCGACGTCGAGCCCCGTCCCCGAGGGCATCATGGCGTCGCCGTCCGCGTCGCGCACTTCTTGGGTCAGATACTGGGCGCCCACCTCGCCGTCCTCAGCAAAGATCATGCAACGCTCGACGACGTTTTCGAGCTCCCTGATGTTTCCTGGCCAGTCGTGGCGAAGAAGACTCCGGAGCGCGTCGTCGTCAAAGCCCGTCACCGATCGATCGAGCTTTCTGTTGAACTGCCGCACGAAGTGATCGAGGAGCAGCGGGATGTCGCTCGGCCTTGCGCGAAGGGGAGGCAGGTGCACGTGGACGACGTTGAGTCGATAGTAGAGGTCTTCTCGAAATCTCCCTTCGGCGATCTGCTCCTTCAAATCACGGTTGGTTGCCGCGATGAGGCGGGAATCGACGGTGATCGTCTTGATGCCACCGACGCGCTCGAACTCCTGCTCCTGGATCGCTCGCAGAAGCTTCACCTGCATGCTGACCGGGATCTCGGCGATCTCGTCGAGGAAAAGGGTGCCGCCGTTGGCGAGCTCGAAGCGTCCAGGCTTACTGGTGACGGCCCCCGTGAATGCACCCTTCTCGTAGCCAAAGAGCTCGCTTTCCAACAGGTCGGGCGGGATGGCCGCACAGTTGACGCTGACGAAGGGCTTGTCTTTGCGGGCGCTGTTCTCATGAAGTGCGCGCGCGATGAGCTCCTTTCCCGTACCGCTCTCACCGGTGATCAGGACGGTGCTCGGCGTGTCTGCCACCTTCTCGATGACGTCGTAGACCTCCCTCATCGGCGGCGATTGGCCGATGATGCGATACCGCCCACGCTCGTTCGGGTCGCCACTCACGTGTGCCTGCGAGAGCTCTCGAGTCCGCGCGGCCTTGTGAACGACGTTTCGAAATTCGGTTTGATCGAAGGGCTTCGTGACGTAGTCGAATGCACCTAGCTTCAGGGCCTCGACCGCCGTATCCACCGTGCCGTGAGCGGTGATCATGATGACCGGCAACCGCGGGAATCGCGAGCTGACTGCCTCGAGCACACGCATCCCATCGAGCTTCGGCATCCGTAAGTCGGTGATCAGAACGTCGATGTGGTGCTCATCGAGTGCACGAAGGACCGATTCGCCGTCCGCGACGGTATGGACCTCGTATCCGTCGTGCTGAAGCTGCGCCTTCAGCACCCGGCGCAGGTTGTCCTCGTCGTCTGCGACCAGGACTTGCTTCGTTTCGGTCACGGGCGGAGTGTAGCTCCGCCCATGACGGTGTACAGACTAGTTCGCGGCAAGTCGTTGCTTCGCGGCCCGAATGACCGTTGCTCGGTTCTTCCCTGCCTGCTCGTAGTCGAGCAATGCTGTCGCCTGCCTCCCGGAGAGTCGCTGAATACGTTCGACGACATCTTTCGCGGTCAGCCGGTCGTAGTTGCGAATCGGGACGTGCCCGGTCTTGCGCGTCGGCCTTCTCTTGGCCGGGGTCGTGGCCCGGGAGGCCCGCTTCCTGACCTGGGTCGCTTGTTGGAGTCGTTGATCGACGAGGCCCTGTGCGCCGCCCAGCAGATCGTGGGTCGCACGGAGGACGCTCGTCTGAAGAGCGGCCGGTCGAAGTGCTTCCCTAGCAACGGTCGCACGGTCTTCGACGCCGCTCACCTGTGTCCTCAGGGCCAGCAGGTACGCATCTCGGGTCTTGATCGCCAGGTTGCGCCAGTTGACGGCCTCCTTCCGGAAAGCACGCTGCAGAGTGCCCGCGGAGCGTCCGGTCGTGGCGGCCAGCTTCTGGGTCGCAGCAGTGATCTCATCGCCGAAAGCAACGCTTGCCGCACGGGCTTCTGAGACGAATACCCCCCCAGAATGCCGGGTTTGTTCAATAAAGAGCAGGCTTTGCCGCTTGAGGCGTCTGCCGCTCAGCACGAGTTGATCGGTGTGAGTCATGATTTTTTTTCCTCTTTGGATGACGCGCTGCGTTATCCGCCGGTACCATAGCCACGAACCAGTCGGAGTCAAATCGCCCGCGAAACCATGAACCTTCTGGCGAGTTGCATTAGACTTTAGGGCTAGTGAGTGGGCATTTCCGAACGCTGGTCGTCGAAGACTCGAGCTCCATGCGGAGCCTCTTGTGCGAGCTATTGCGTGAGCGAAATTACGATGTCGTGGCGGTGGAGACGGCCGAAGAGGGTCTGGCCGCGCATCGGGCAACCCCGTTCGAGCTCATGCTTGTCGACTGGACCCTCCCTGGGATGTCGGGGTTAGACCTGTGCCGCGCCGTCCGCGCGCGCGAGGGTGGCGAGGACGTGGTGATCCTCGTGATCACGGGCCGCAATCGAGCCGAGGACCTGAACACCGTGCTCGACGCGGGAGCCTCGGACTACCTTTCGAAACCAATCGACGCTGAAATCCTCGGTACCCGTCTGCTGATCGCCGAGCGCGCAATCCGCGACAGTGCCCGACGTGCCCTCGAACGCAAGGATATGCAGTCGCGGCTGGTGTTTGCCGACCGCATGGCCTCGGTCGGTACCTTGGCGGCTGGCGTCGCCCACGAGCTCAACAACCCGCTGATGTACGTCCTGTCGAACCTCCATTTGACCCGGGAGGAGCTCGAAGTCCCGAGCGACGGCGCCTGGCTCGACCGAGCCAAGCAGCAGGTCGACGAGGCGATTCACGGCGCGGTTCGCATGCAGAACGTCGTACGAGATCTCAAAACGTTTTCGCGCGTCGACGACGAGCAACGCGGCAACGTCGACGTGCGGGGAGTGCTAGAGTCGTCGATCAACATGTGCTGGAATCAGATCCGTCACCGCGCGACCCTGAAGCGCGATTTCGAGCCAACGCCACTGGTCGAGGTCAACGAGTCGCGTCTCGGCCAAGTGTTTTTGAACCTGCTGATCAACGCTTCTCAAGCGATGCCGGAACGGTCCGTCAAGACCAACGTGATCGTCGTGCGGACGTATACCAACTCGGATGGATGGGCCGTCATCGAGGTGATCGACAACGGAACCGGGATTGCCCCGGAGACCCGGGGCCACATTTTCGATCCATTCTTCACCACCAAGGGGGTTGCGGAGGGCACCGGCCTTGGCCTCTCGATCTGCCGCAACATCATTCAAAGCGCGGGTGGCTCGATCGACGCAGACAGCCAGGTCGACCGTGGGACGACGTTCAGGGTCAAGCTCCCGCCATCGAAACGCTCCTACATTCCGCTCGTTCCTCAAGCGCCGCCCTTGGTACATGCTGGGGCTCGTGCCCGGGTCGTCGTCGTCGACGATGAGCCGCTCGTGGGGCGATCGATACGACGCGCGCTCCGCCATCACGACGTCCGGGTGTTTTCGAGCGGCAAAGAAGCGATCGATGCTCTTTGCTCCGCCGAGCCCTGCGACGTCGTTTTTTGCGACCTGATGATGCCGGAAGTGAGTGGGATGGAGGTATTTGGAAGGGTCTCCGAGCGCCGCCCCGAGATCGCCTCACGTTTCGTATTCATGACCGGCGGAGCTTTCACCCCTCAGGCGCGAGAGTTCCTGAAGCAGACACATATGGTCTGCCTCGAGAAACCCTTCGAGCTTCATCAGATCCGAGATCTGGTCAGAGAGCGCGCGGAGCCGGCCGTCGGCTGAGACGCTGTAACGACGCAGTTGCGCCCACGATCCTTGGCCTCGTAGAGGGCGTTGTCTGCACGTGCCAAGAGGTCGGCGCCCGTCTCATCCGAATGAAGCGAAGCAACCCCGACGCTCACCGTGAGCGCGCCCTCCGGCTGTTCCTCGCCGCCTGGGAATGCAGTGCTCTCGACCATCGAGCGAAGCTTCTCGCCAACTTTGGTCGCGATGGCGGCATTGGTGCGTGGCAACAAGACGACGAACTCCTCGCCGCCGATGCGCGCGATCGTGTCGATGCGCCGCAGGTTTCGCGTCATCAGCCCCGCCAGCTTTCGAAGAGCCGCATCGCCCGTCGGGTGACCATGTCGGTCGTTGAGCGCCTTGAAGTAGTCGATATCGATCGCAAGAACGCTGACGGCCTCGCCAAAACGCTGGGCGCGGTGAAGCTCGTCTTCGAGGCGAATCCGAAGCAGTCGTCGGTTCCCGAGCCCCGTGAGGTCGTCGTGCTGCGACCCCCGCCGGAGCTCGTCAAAGAGCTGGGTGTGGCGAATCGCGAGGCCCAATTGGTCGGAAATCGCAGCGAGAAGACCGGTCTCGAGCTCGGAGAACGCGCTCGTCTCGGACCGTGTGACCGCGAGAACGCCGGTCGTGGTGCCGCGGTGAATGACCGGCAGGATTGCCATCGACCCGCGCTGCTCGATCGGCTCCCACAACGAGCTTTCCGAGAGCGCTTCCAAGTCGTCGACTACGACGATCTCGCCTGTCTTCGCAGCCTTCCCAAGAGGCTGCTCGTCAAAGAGCACGATCCGTTCGAGGAGCTCGCCTGGCTTTTCGAAGCCATGTGCCGCTCGCAGCGTGAGCCGCTGGGTCTTTGCATCGACGAGAAACAACATACACTCCCGGAGCTTCAGCGCTTCGCCGAGCCGGGTGGCGATCTCGGCCAAGACGGAATCGAGCTCTCGCTCTGAAGCGCTGGCGCGAACGATGTCGAAGAGGAGCGCACGCTCGCGAAGTCGCTGCTCGAGCTCGGCGGTTTTTTCGCCGAGGGCCCTCTTGAGAGCCAGCTCTTCGCGCGTGCTGCGCAGCTCTTGGTCCTGCTCGATCATTTGAACCTCGAGCGAGGTGAGGTTGGCCAGAAGCGCGTTGACGGCCCGTCCGATTTCGCCAATCTCGTCCCCTCCCAAGTCAGGCAGTCGCTGCAGGCTCCGTTCCCGCGCGTACACATCCAAGACTCGAACGACGCGGGCGATGCGACGGCTGACCGCGAATTGCACGTAGAAGCGCGTCAGCATTCCGGCGGTCAGCGTCGCGCCCGCGGTGATCCAGACGAAGACTGGGAGGCGCACGTCGATACCCGCCGAACGCAATGCAAACCAGCCAGCGCCGGACAAGATCAGCGACAGCGCTGATGCTTGAAAGCCGGCACGGAGGGCGAGTCTTCGGCGCGAGGCCCCGGGCATCTATTCACGCTACGCAGTACACTCGTTCAGTCAAGTGTCTAACAAGCGCTTCTCGGGGACGACCCAACCCTCGAGCCCCGGGTCTGGTGGCGATGGGTGGACTCGAACCACCGACCTAGCGCGTATGAAACGCCCGCTCTAACCACCTGAGCTACATCGCCAGAGGGGCGCGAGTATAGGCGTGGGCGCGTACCGTGCAATGTGGACTCTTGTGGATGAAAGTACGCGCTTGGCAGGAAAGCTCGCTTGGTTTATGCGAGCACGTGGTGAATCGAACAATTGTCGCTTTCTACGTTGCCGTCTCGTTTGGCCTGATGACGGTGTCGGGCGCGCTGGCCCAGTCCGGCTGGGGGAAGCCCCTCGAACCCAAGTCGCCCAAGGCACAACCGGTCCCAGCTTCGGAGCCCTCGCCGGCACCAGAGCTCGCCCCGGAGCCAGCGGAGTCGAAGCGCACCGAGCCGAATCCAGATTGGGCCGACGCGCCGCCGACCGAATACGAGCAACGGGCCGCGGACAATCCTGATTGGATCGAGGAGGACGAAGCGCCGCCCGTCGGTGCCCAACGCGACAACGCGTCGGGGAGCTACGACATTCGATACGCCAATCGCAGCCTCACGATGCCCCGGGGCATGATGCGGGGCACCTTCGACGCGGTAACCGGGCGCAGGCAGGAGGTGCAAGGGATGTTCGAACCGTTCGGGCCCACCGGGACCATCTCCACCCTGAACCTAGGTGCCGCGCTCACGATCGCGACCGACTTCGAGGTCGGTTTCTCCCGCTATCGCATGGGTAGCTATCCTCCGGCCAGCCTCTTTCCGGACTATGGGTTTGGTGGCGCGGGGCTCATCTCGATGATCTTGGCGCCCGACGTGAAGTTTGGGGACATGCCTTTCTACGCACGCTTCCAACCGCTCAACAATGGTGTTTCTCAGATCGCGATCGACGCGGTGGTTCGAATTCCGACCCGCACCGAGGTTGGCTTTCTGATGGGAGTCCCGATGCGTTTCGTCGCGAAAGAGCATTACGCGTTCGACACCGGGATCGATTTCAGCGTCGACAACAACCCGAACGGTCCGTCGCTTTGGTCGCTCACCATTCCGTTTGGTCTTGTCGCCAACGTGACCGATCAAGCGTTCGTGAAGCTCGACTCGGGTATGCACTTCTTCGATTTGAGCCAGGTCATTCGCACCGCGACTTCGGGGCTGATCGACGGACCTTTTTACTTTTTCCCGTTGGGCGTTGGTGGTGGTTATGCACTCGAGGCCGGAAGCACGATGATCGATGTTCTTGCGAGCTTCAGGTTTCCTACGCTTTACGGGTTCACCAGCTCGGCCTCGGAGGTCAACGCTGAAACCTGGGCGGTAGCCATCGGTTTCAACATTTACTCTCCCGTCCTCTTCAAGGGCAGCGCGCTCTGATGATCTATGAGCTCGACCAAAAGAGAGTACGCATCGAGGGCGAGGTCTTCGTGGCGGACTCGGCCGACATCATCGGCTCGGTCGTGCTCAAGAACAAATCGAGCGTATGGTTCAACGCGGTCGTGCGCGGTGACTCCGACGAGATCATCATCGGCCAAGAGAGTAATGTACAGGATGGCGCCTTGTTGCACACCGACCCTGGCATTCCGCTGACCTTGGGCCGCGGTGTGACGGTGGGGCACCACGCGGTCGTGCACGGTTGCCAGGTGGGGGATTACAGCTTGATCGGCATCAACGCGGTCGTCCTGAACAACGCCACAATCGGCAAGTACTGTACGATTGGCGCGAATGCGCTCGTGACCCAGGGCCAAGAAATTCCCGATTATTCCGTAGTCTTGGGCTCGCCTGGGAAGATCGTCCGGCAGCTCGACCCAAGCAAGCGCGAGGGGCTGGAAAAGAGCGCCGCAGGATACGTCGAGCGCGCGCGACGCTACTTGAAGGCACTCCATCCCGACATCCGCTTCTCCTAGGCGCTCGCGTGGGGGTCACAGTCGCTCGAACCGTGTCAGCAGCCTTGTCTCGCCGACCTCTTCGCAGAGTGCTTCGAGGGCGGGGCGGTCGGGACCGCGCCACTTCATGTCGTCTAGCGATTCTCCGATCGGCACGTCGAGTCTCAAAGTCGCGAGCTCTCGATAGAGGCGCGCTTCGTCGCGCATCGCGTTCAGATTCTTCGAGAGCACTGCCGCGCCCCGAACCTTGACCCCCCACGCCTCGTGATCGATCGGAATGTCCTCGAGGTGACCGAACTTGGCGAGCACGGCTGCCGTGCTCTTGGCCCCCCAACGGGGGATGCCGGGGATGCCGTCCGCGCTGTCGCCCACCAGCGCGAGATAGTCGGGGATCGAGTCGGGGAGCAGGCCGAACTTCTCTTCAACCCCGCGCTCGTCGAGCAAGATCTTCCGCCGACGATCGAGGGTAACGACACGGCTACCCCGAACGCATTGGCACAGGTCCTTGTCGGGCGAGCAGATCACGACTTGTTCGACGCCGGGGGCGTCGCCGAACCTCGCCGCCGCCGTCGCCAGCGCATCGTCTGCTTCGAACTCGACCATCGGCCAAGTGACGATCCCGAGCGCCTGGCTCGCACGCTCCGCAAGGGAGAATTGCCCATACAAGGCCGGGTCCAGGTCCTCGCCGGTTTTGTAGCCGTCGAACAGGTCATTGCGAAACGACTCGACCGTGTGGTCAAACGCGCAACCCACGTGCGTCACCTCCGAGTCTCGAAGGAGGGCCGCCATCGACCGGAGGAAGCCGCGGGTCGCCCCGACCTCCATTCCGCTCGGTGAGGTCGCTTCGGGTGCTCCGAACCACGCACGAAAGAGCTCGTAGGTTCCGTCGACGAGGTGGACCTTCATCGCCCGGTCTTACCCCAACTCGCCGCCTCAGCACGGGCGGCAGGGAGAACGATCGGCATTTCGAATACTTGTGAAACGATCTTCTAGGCTCGAGCGACCCTGAATCGAGAGGAGACGCGGGACGTCGCACGATCGCCGCGGCCTTGACACTCGGGTGTCGATACCACCAAATATCGCGTCTTTTTTGCGAGGGCACCCCCATATCTTGTACCTTGTAGGTTATGACCATACATAGAGTGTAACCTAATGCGGCTGCCGATCAGCCTCTGTCCAGCGGGGCCTGAGCCTCGGAGAATCGCCGGCGATCACCCTTCACAACTGCGCGAAATCATGAATGAAACGAAGAAAAAGCAAACGGTCGAACATTTGTGCTTGACTGTGTCCTGTCGGGGGGGCTACTCCGCAGGCTCGTCCCCTAGCGGTTGTGGTGGCAAGGAGGCTGCCAGCGCAATCCCTTGTGGGATCATTGTGGATAGGGCGTGGATCACCTGGGGACGGTGGGTGGACAGCGTTCAGTGGTGAAGTGCGTCTGGTTGGAGGTATGCTGTGGCACTAGAAACTAGGGGAATGACGAGCAATTTACAGATCGAAGGCGCCCGAAGGGCGGAGGTGTCGCAGAAGGCAGGCGGCTTATCGGTCGAACGGCAGCTCACTAAGCCTGACGAAAACCCGCTCGAAACCGTCGAGTATGTTTTGCGCGACAGCCAGATCACCAACTCGGATGGTTCGGTCGTCTTCGAGCTCAAAGGTGCACAGGTCCCCGAAGGCTGGAGTCAGCTCGCGACCGACATCGCGGTTTCGAAGTATTTCCGGAAGGCCGGGATCCACGGCGACAAGAAACGCGGCGAAAAGAGCGTTCGCGAGCTGGTGTATAGGGTCGCCCACTCCATACGAGAAGCCGGCGAGGTGCTTGGGGGGTACTTTGCCGATGAAGAGGCCGCCGAGACATTCGAAGCCGAGCTCTCGCATCTATTGATCCACCAAAAGGCCGCGTTCAACTCACCGGTTTGGTTCAACTGCGGCCTCTACCAGCGTTACGGTATCGAGGGGTCCGGTGGAAACTACGCGTGGCACCCCGAGCAGGACGTCATCCTCCAAACCGACACGGCGTATGAGCATCCACAGTGCTCCGCGTGTTTCATCCAGGCGGTCGACGACGATCTCATGGCGATCTACGACCTCATCAAGAACGAAGCCCGCCTCTTCAAGTACGGCTCCGGCACCGGCACTAACTTCTCCAAGATTCGCGGCAAGCAAGAGAAGCTCTCCGGTGGCGGCACGTCGAGCGGTCTGATGAGCTTCCTCGAGGTGCTCGACCGTGCGGCGGGTGCGACCAAGTCCGGAGGGACGACCCGCCGGGCAGCCAAGATGGTCTGCCTCGACATGGACCACCCCGAGATCGTCGACTTCATCGAGTGGAAAGTCCGTGAGGAAAAGAAGGCGCGAGCGCTGATTGAAGCCGGGTACGAGGCCGATTTCAACGGCGAGGCTTATCACACCATCTCCGGTCAGAACTCGAACAACTCGCTTCGCGTCACCGACGAGTTCATGAAGGCGCTCGAGACCGACGGTGAGTGGAAAACCACTTTCAGGACCACGGGAGAGGTTTGCGACACGTACCGGGCGCGAGACCTCTGGCGGAAGATCGCCCAGGCCGCATGGGGCTGCGCCGACCCCGGCGTTCAGTACGACACCACGATCAACGACTGGCACACCTGTCCAAATACCGACCGGATCAACGCTTCGAATCCGTGCTCGGAATACATGTTCCTCGACAATTCAGCCTGCAACCTCGCGTCGATCAATCTTTCGAAGTTCCTCGATCAAGAAGGCGAGTTCGACATCGAAGGTTACCGCCAGGCAATTCGTGTGTTGATCATCGCGATGGACATCTTGGTCGACTACGCGAGCTATCCAACTCAGCCCATCGCCAAGAACAGCCACGACTACAGGCCGCTTGGGCTCGGCTACGCAAACCTCGGCACGCTCTTGATGCAACTCGGCATCCCATACGACAGCGACGAAGGGCGGACGATCTGTGCGGCGCTGACTTCGATTCTCTGCGGTCATGCCTACGCGACATCGGCTGAGCTCGCAGCGACAAAAGGGCCCTTTGCGGGGTTCCAGCGGAACCGGCAGCCGATGCTGCGGGTGATGGGAAAGCATCGGGAGGCGGCTTATCGCGTCAACGAAGTAGGCGGGCCAGGCATGACCAATGGAGAACCGACCGCATGCCCACCGGAGCTCATCCATGCCGCCCACGAGGACTGGGATCTCGCGTGCAGACTCGGGGAGATGTACGGCTATCGGAACTCGCAGACGACCGTGCTCGCACCGACCGGAACGATCGGGCTCTTGATGGATTGCGACACGACCGGCATCGAGCCGGACTTCGCACTCGTCAAATTCAAGAAGCTTGCCGGCGGTGGCTACTTCAAGATCGTCAATCAGAGCGTCCCGAACGCGCTCGCGCGGCTCGGATACACCGCCGCACAGGTGGCAGACATCGTGTCGTACGTAACCGGTACCAACACTTTTACCGGCGCGCCGCACTTCGGTCGCAAGGCGCTTCTCGACAAAGGCGTCACCGAGCGTGAGCTTGAGAAGGCAGAGAGCGCACTTCGCGGCGTGTTCGACGTTGGATCGGCACTGGCGCCTTGGGTGATCGGAACCGAGGCCTACGACCGGCTCGAAATCCCGTCCGACGTCTACAACAAGCCAGGCTTTCACCTGCTTCGATACTGGGGGGTTTCCGACAAACAGATCGGCGAGATCAACGACGTGGTCATCGGCCGCATGACCGTCGAGGGCGCACCGCATCTTCGAGCCGAGCACCTACCGGTGTTCGATTGTGCCAACCGTTGCGGCAAGATCGGCGAGCGGTTCATCGAGCCGATGGCCCACGTCCACATGATGGCAGCAGCGCAGCCGTTTCTCTCCGGTGCGATCTCGAAGACGGTCAACCTTCCGGCAGACTCGACGGTCGAGGACGTCGAGCAGATCTATAAAGAAGGCTGGAAACTCGGGCTCAAGGCCATTGCGCTTTACCGCGATGGGTCGAAGTCATCGCAGCCGCTCAACACCTCAGACAACACGAATGACCAAGAAGAATCGAACGATGTGGCTCAGGCCCTCGAAGGCCCGGTGCGCGAATGGCTGACGCCCCCGCCGACCCGCAGACATCGGCTCCCGCAAAAGCGTCGTGGCTTCACGCAGGAAGCGCGAATCGGTGGTCACAAAGTGTTCTTGCGGACGGGCGAGTACGAAGACGGCTCTCTTGGTGAGATTTTCATCGACATGCACAAGGAGGGAGCGGCGTTCCGTTCGTTGATGAACTGCTTCGCGATCAGTGTGTCGATGGGTTTACAGCACGGCGTTCCGCTCGATGCATACGTCAGGCAGTTCACGTTCACGCGGTTTGAGCCGCAAGGGATCGTCGAGGGTCATCCGAACATCAAGTTCTCTACGTCGATCATCGACTATGTTTTCCGCGTGCTCGGGGTCGAGTACCTGAAGCAGTACGACTTCGCTCAGGTGCCCCCGAAAGAAGAGCAAGAAGAGCTCCAGAACCCAACCGACGTTGCGGCGGTGCAGCGCCTCGAGGGCTCCTCACCAAGCGAGCCTCCTCCGGAGATCGAGCCTGCCGAGCAGGTCACGTTCGGGTTCGACGATAAGGCCGCCGCCCAACCCAGTCCTCTCGACCAACAACTCGGCGAAATGATGGGCGACGCCCCGATGTGCGACAAGTGCGGGCACATCACGGTGCGAAACGGGGCTTGTTACAAGTGCCTAAACTGCGGCAACTCCATGGGCTGCTCCTGACGGGCCGATCCACCGCCATCTGTCGGCTTTCGTCCTCGGGCCTTCGCTGCGAAATACGTTTCAGCGCTCGCCGACCGACGCACCTGAGCCTCGTCAGGATCCACTGGCACTGGCACTGACGCTGGCACTGACGCGGGCACTGAGACTGATACTGACACTGGCGCTGGCACTGACGCTCCGGGCGTCGTCTGTTACAGTGGCCCACGTATGCCGAGCCTCAAGTGGATCGTCCCTCGAGGACGACCCCGCGTGTTTGCGATCTACAAGCGTGTGACGTCGATCGGGCGCGCTGGCGCGAACGACATCTCCGTCGATGCGGACTCTCTCGAGGAGCATCACGCTCAGGTGGTATTCGACGGCAGGGACTTTTCGCTGAGTGCCGTAGACCCCGAGAGCGTCATTCTCGTCAACGGGAAGAAGAAGAAAAAGTCGAAGATTTTTCACAACGACAAGCTCACGCTTGGGGACGTCGAGCTGGTTTTCTCGCTCTATGACGAAGGCTCCTCACGCGAGCGGGGTGACGACGAAGGGTCGCAGACCTCGGAGCTCGCGGGGATGATGAAGCTCAGCGATTTCAACCGTCGGCTTCTCGAGATACGCGCGGTTCCCGACCAAATTGAAGCGCTCCTCGACGCGGTGATCGATGTCGTTCATGCCAACAAGGGCTTCGTGATTCTCCTTCGGAACGGCGACCCCCAGATCGCTGCAGCGCGGAACGTCGATCAGGAGACGATTCCAGACGCGGTTACCCAGCTCTCCGACAGCATCCTTCGTCGGTGCATCGATTCGAGGCAGCCATTGATCGTCAGCGATGCGGTGAACGACACGATGTTCCGCTCGAGCGAAAGCGTGCTGAACCTCGAGTTGAGCTCGGTGATGGTCGCCCCGCTCATTGCGCAGGGCCAGCTTCTTGGCTTGATCTATGTCGGGAACGACAACGTCGTGAACCTGTTCGAGCAGTCGAGCCTCGAGATCTTGACCGTCTTCGCAGCGCAGGCCTCGCTGATCCTACAAAACGCAATCCTGCTCGATCAGCTGACCACCGACCGCGATCGGATGGCAGAGGAGCTCGATGCGCAGCGCTTCGGCGACATCATCGGCAGTTGTCCGAGCCTTCTCCAGGTATTTCGACGTGTCGAGAAGGTCGCCGTCGCGGACATCAACGTCTTGATCACCGGCGAGACGGGCACTGGAAAAGAACTGATCGCACGTGAGCTTCATCGCCGCTCGAACCGGTCGGAAAAGCCATTCATCGTCGTCAATTGTGGGGCGATTCCCGAGAACCTGATGGAGTCGGAGCTTTTCGGTCACGTTCGTGGCGCGTTTACGGGAGCCGTGGCAACTCGAGAGGGCAGCTTCCAAGCCGCGGACGGCGGCACTCTGTTTCTCGACGAGATCGGCGAGATGCCGCTCGCGCTTCAAGTGAAGCTCCTCCGCGCACTTCAGGAGCGCGAGGTGGTCAAGGTCGGGGACACGAAAACGCAGTCGGTCGATATCCGCGTCATCGCCGCGACCAACCGCGAGCTCGAGGCTTGCATCAAAGAGGGCACGTTCCGCGAGGATCTCTACTACCGATTGAACGTGGTCAACCTTCACCTTCCGCCACTTCGAGAACGGGGCGACGACATCGTGATCCTGGCAAAGTTTCTGCTCAAGAAGTACGCCGCCGAGTTCGGCGCCACGGTCAAGGGTTTCACGCCCAAGGCGCTCGAAGCGATGCGCGGTTATGATTGGCCCGGAAACGTTCGACAGCTCGAGAACCGGCTCAAGAAGGCGATCGTCCTTGCCGACAAGACGCTCATCGGCGTCGATGACCTCGACCTCGGGGGCGACCAGCGACGCGCGGTCGTTCCACTGACCCAGGCACGCGAGGACTTCACCCGGCAATACATCCTCGACGTCCTCGAGCGAAACGGTGGCAACCGTACCCGTACAGCCCGAGATCTCGGGGTCGACCCGCGCACCGTCTTCCGTTATCTCGAACGTGAGCCCGATGCTCCAGATCCCGGGGGGGCTGCCGAGGGCTGACATTTGTGTCATAGGAACCCCCTGGTTTTCGTGGAATAATCCGTGAAAACTGCGTATTTCCGGCGCGGGAGCCCCGGCATGGCCCTTGCTTCTAAATTTCCGTGGATGCTTCTCTTTGCTTCATGTGCGTCGGTGGGCCTTTCCGCTTCGAGCTCGGGGTGCATTGCGACCGATCGCATCCAGTTCGAGCCGACCGAGAACTTCCCCCCGTCGATCATCAGCCAGCCCGAGGCCGAGTTCCCGCTGAACGAGATCGGCCAGGTCAATCTCGATGACCCGCTGCCACCAGGGCAAGCGGCCGAAATCCTGCTTCAGACCATCATCCGAGACCCGAACTTCGATCAGACGCTCCAGTACCGCATCTTTCTCGACTCTCCCCCGCCGCCAGCCTCGGAGATCCCCATCCTGTCCGGCGACATCGACCCAAGCGGGTTTCTCGAGCGTGACCGTGAGTTTGCCGTCTCTTACGAAGCGCTCGCTCCGGGGATCTGCCACAAGATCGAGCTTGTGGTCGTGGGCCAGTTCGCGAGCTTCGTCGAGCCGCGACGACCCGTCGATCTGGGCGACATCGATCAAGTGACCTGGTGGGTTGAAGTCACCGACGACGACAACCCGGAGATCACGCAGGGGTGTCGATGAGCTCCGCAAAGCCGGCACTTCGCATCGCCCTCGAGGCCTCGCTCGCTCTTTTCTGTGGGGCGCTCGTCGGATGCAGCTTCGGGTCAAACGAGGTCATGACCCTGGCAAACGGCTGCGCCGGCGAAGGTGACTGTGTGCAGGGCGTCTGCGACCAGGGTATCTGCATCGATGATTCTTCGAGCGAAGTCACCGTCGCCGTCCAGGTCCTCCGGGGGTCTGCCGACACCAAGGGCGAGACTCCGGCCGGTTGGACCTTCATCCCGGAGACGTTTTCGAGGGCGAGCGAGCGGGACTACACGCTTCCTCCCATCCGGCAGGTCGTTGGGGTCGTGCGCTGGCAAGGCGCCCCGGTCCCCGCAACTCTGCGGTTCACCCGGCGGATGGGCGAATCGGTCTCTGCGCTTTCGGCAGTGCCGGTAGAGGTGGACACCGTTCGCGAGGCGAGCGCCGGTAACGACCCGAACGACGTCGACTATAGCGCGGTGCTCGTGGTCGGTCAGAGCTACGACGTGGCGGTCGTGCCCAGCAACGACCTGATTCAGACCGCTGATCAGAGCGCTGCGGCGATCCGCTCGCTTCCGCCCATGTATACCTCGGTCGAGCTCGACGACGTCATCGACGGCGCGTTCCGATTCGACGTGCGCTTTCCGGACGCGCTCGACGTCGAGTGTGCGATGAACCAACTCTCTGGCTGCACGCTGACAGGCACGGTCCTCAGCTTCGACGGCCAAAACGAGACCCCGGCCGTAGGGCTTCAGGTTCACGCGGTCGAGAAGGAGTCCGGCCGTGTCATTTCTTCGATCGGGGAGACGACTCAGTCCGGGGACTTCGCCATTCGCGTCAGCGATCAGGCTGCGCCTTACGTGCTTCGCGTCACCTCGAGCGTCGGCGGAGCTTCTTTCCCTTCTGTATCCGTCGATATCGACCTCGCATTCATCAACGATCCTGCGCAACGGCGCATCCTCGTCCCGAGTGTCGCTCCCGTGCAGTCCAGCGGCGCCGTGCGGGACGGAGAAGGCCGAGGGGTTCAGGGTGCAAGCGTTCGATTCTCATCCAGCGAGATCTTCGAGCAAAGCGCTCTCGGTCTCGTGCCCACGTTTAGCGCAGCGACAAAGACCAGCGGTGACGGCAGCTTCAGCCTCGAGCTCTTGCCCGGGCTCTATACCGTGATCGTGACGCCTCCCGAGGACGCTGAAAACGCCTGGGCTCCCCTTGCCGCAGAGGTGCTCGTGGTGGAGGACGTCGAGCTGGAAGACCTGGTGCTCCCCTCACAGATCGCCTTGTCCGGGTCCTGCACGACCTTCGCCGGAGACCCCGCGGGCGGCGTGGCGATTGTCGCTCGGGCGCGCGGCGAGCTTGGTGAGCTCCAGCGCTCGCGACTGACCGCGTCGAATCAGGAGGGCATGTTTCGGCTGACCGTGGACGCCGGACGGTACGACATGCTGATCAAAGTGACTGATGTCACTGGCTTTCCGTGGTTGGTCGAACCGGAGCTCGTGATGAGCCAAGCGCGCGGCGACATGATGCGCGACTACACGCTCCCACCTCCGATCGTGGTGCGTGGAACGCTTCGAGCCGCAAGCGGAGCTGTCGCGGGGGGGGCTCAGATCCGCGCGTACGTCTTCGAAGAAGCCGGCGGCGCGGCACGCCCGATCCAAGTCGCCGAGACAATCTCTGCAGATGACGGGAGCTACCGGCTTCTCATTTCTCCGACCCTCGACGGAATATGAGCATCCACGCGATGGCGCCGAGACTCAACCAACCCGGCCAGTCTCCGAATCGGGTGTAGAGCGTTTGACCTTGCATCATGCGGACCTCGTAGCGAAGATTTTCCCTCGCGAGCACTCCGGTTCGCGCCACGATTCGGCCTACCGGATCGATGACGGCGCTGATCCCGCTGTTGGTCGACCGCACCAAGTACCGGCGGTGCTCGATCGCCCGAAACTGAGCCAACACGAGATGGATCCATGGCTCCTGCGAATCTCCGAACCACGAGTCGTTGGTGAGGTTGATCAACACGTGCGGGTTTGCCTCGCGGACCATCGCGCGGATGAACGCGGGGAGCACATCCTCGTAGCAAACCGGCGTGGAGATCCGCCACTCCCCGAGCTCCAGCGCGTTCACGTGGCTTCCAGGCGTGAACCGACCGCTGTTGGGAGACAGCTCGTAGAGTACCGGGAACGTTTCCCCGAACGGCAGGTACTCGCCGAACATCAGGAGATAGGTCTTGTCGTAGGTCGAACGAATGACGCCATCAGCCTCCATCATGAATGCCGTATTGAAGAGTTTGGGGCTACCGTCGGCGTATTCTCGTGACACGCCGCCAAAGAGGATCGGGGCGCGAAGCTCTTTTCGGATCGGGCCGCCCGACATCGGGAGCTCGCGCGGGAGGCTTCGGACGTACGCAGACTCCGGCCATACAATGAGATCGAGCTCACCCTCGCGTTCGAGCTCGCGGCTCTGCTCGAGGTGGCGCCTATGTCCCTCGGCGGCTTCGCCTCGTTTTTCGAAGATGCCCATGTTGACCTGGACCACCCCCAACCGAAACGGCGGAGCGGAGGCCATGGCGGCTTCGACCTGCGGGATCCGAACCATCCCATAGCCGACCGTGAGACCGACTGAGAGGATCGTGACCGCCCACACGCCACGCGGAGCACCACGGACGCCTCGCCACCAGCGCCAGGTCTCGAAGACCGTCAGGTTGACCATGGCGGCGACCGCAGTGACCAGAAGCGGGCCGCCGAGATCGGCGATCTGTACGAACACGGGCAGTTGATTGAAGCTGTTTGCGAGGTAGACCGGAAACAGCTTCGGGTAGAGCCACTCTGCGGCGATGAGAGTTGGGACGGCTGCCAGCGCCACCGACCAACCGCGACGTCGCAGCCACGCGTAGACCACGCCATAGAACCCGTATTGAGCCCCAATGAACGTCGAGAATGCCAGCCAAAAGCCGACGCTCGCAAACGACCCGTAACCCGAGAACACCTCGAAAAACGGCACCAGCCAGTGGTAGCCACCCGCGACCATCACGATCCCGTACACCCAGCTCACGCCGAGCGCGTCTTGCCACGGTCGTCCTGTCGAGAGCTCTAGCGCGGCCCACAAGGGCACGAGAGAGAAGAGCGCCAGCGGCCAATACCCAAAGCCTGCCCATCCAAGGAAGTAAACCACCCCGCCGAGGGCCGCCCACGCGTACGCTCGGGTTCGGTTGGCGGAATCGACGCTGTCCTCTAGGGCGTCGGTCACCAATCTTTCCCCAATACGCGCTCGGTGGCTTTGCGCACGATGTGCAAAAGCTCATCGAGGTCGTCGTCACCGATGTTGAGCGGGGGGACGACGTAGATCGTATTGCCAAGCGGCCGTAGATGCGCGCCGAGCTCGAGCGCGGCATCCGAGATCTCCCAGCCGATTTTGCCCATGTAGCCGGTCTCGCCGACATCGAACGCTGCGCACATGCCGAGCGCCCTTGGATGATGCACGCCCGGGAGCGCGGCCATGTCGTCGATCGCCTCGGCGAGCTTGGCTGCCTTTGGCTCGGCCTGTTGGAGGATTCGCTCCTCCCGATAGATCGCGAGCACCTCGCGGGCGACTGCGGCGCCCAGGGGATTGCCAAAGAAAGTGTGCCCATGCATGAGCGCGCGCTCTTTTCCACCACGAAAGCCTTCGTAGATCCGTTCGGTCGCCAACGTTGCGGCAAAGGGCAGCACCCCGCCCGAAAGCCCTTTGGCCGTGCAAAGTAAGTCCGGGGCGATCCCCGCATGGTCGGACGCCCACATGGGTCCGGTGCGTCCGAAACCCGTGAACACCTCATCGGCGATCAGAAACGTGTCTGCCCGGTTGGCCTCCTCGCGAAGGGTGGTCAGTAGCGTAGGCGAATACACCCGCATGCCGGCGGCGCCTTGCACGATCGGCTCGACGACTACGCCCGCGATGCGATCCCCTTCTTTTCGAAGCCGTGCGAGGAGGGTGTCGAAGACCGGCTCCCAATCGTGCTCTACGGGCTCGTCGGGCCGAGCGGCCTCGAACAAGAGCGGTCGAAAAACGGCGCTGAACTCGTCGACCGCGCCCACGCTCATCGCTCCGAGGGTGTCACCATGATAGCCCCCGGGAAGCGTCAGGAAGAGGTCCCGTTCGGTGCGGCCGTTTTGCTGCCAGTACTGAAACGCGATCTTCAGCGCCACTTCGACCGACGTCGATCCGTTGTCACTGAAGAAGACACGCGTCAGCCCTCGCGGTGCGACCGCGACGAGCTCAGATGCCAGCCGAACGGCAGGCTCGTGTGTCGCCCCGCCAAACGTCACGTGCATGAGCTGCTCCGCTTGGCGGCTCAAGGCCCGACGAAGCCGAGGATGCCCGTGGCCGAGGTTGTTGCACCACCAGGACCCGCTCGCATCGAGGATCCGCCGGCCGCCGGGCCCGATCAGCCAAGGGCCTTCGGCACGATCGACGATGAAAAGAGGCCGACTCTCGTGATCCTCGCTCGAGGTATAAGGCCTCCACAGATGCCGGCGATCGAGGGCGAGAAGCTCGTCATCCGAAGGCCGCATGCCGCGAAATGTGCGCCAATCAAGCGAAAGGCGCCACCACCCCGGGTCACGCGGGTACCCGGTAAAGCCGACGCTTCACGTAGTCCGCGGGGCTTCGCTGACACTGGCACTGCTACTGACGCTGGCACTGACGCCGACACTGACGCTGCTAGTGCGGGCTGACCAGTACTTCTCTGCGCCCGCCCGCCTTCGAGCTCGGGGGTCCGACGACACCGTCTTGCTCCATGCGTTCCACCAACTTGGCGGCCTTGTTGTAGCCGACGCTCAACTGTCGTTGGACATGGCTGATCGAGCAGTAGCCGGCGTTCGCCACGACCGCGACGGCCTGGTCGTAGAGCGGGTCATCACTTCCCCCCTCGATGCCTTCTTCGTCTCGCGGCTTGAGGATCTCGTTTTGGTATTCGGGATCTCCCTGCTCGCGAAGGAAATCGCACACCCTTCGGACTTCGTCCTCGCCGATGAATGCGGCGTGCACGCGCTCGAGGTCGCTCGAACCGGGAGGGATCATCAGCATGTCGCCCATACCGAGGAGGTGCTCGGCGCCCGAGCGGCCCAGGATCGTCATCGAGTCTTGGCGTTGCGAGACTTTGAACGCCACGCGCGCTGGGAAGTTTGCCTTGATCATGCCGGTGATGACATCGACGCTGGGGCGCTGGGTCGCCAGGATCACGTGAATCCCGGCCGCGCGCGCCTTCTGGGCTAGTCGCGCGATGCACGCTTCGACGTCTTTGGCCGCCACCATCATCAAGTCGGCGAACTCGTCGACGACGAGCACCACGTATGGCAGCTTTTCTGGCTCGAAGCTCTCGGCATCGGGGGCCTCCCCGTCGACCGGGTCGAGGAGCACTTCCCGGCCCGACGCGTCCTGGGCACTGACCTTGCCCTTGCGCTTCGGCATGAACTTTTCGACCGAAAGGTCTCCGCGAATCACGCGATCCGCCCGTCGATTGTAGGTGTCGATGTTGCGGGTGCCCGCGTCGGCGAACATCTGGTAGCGGCGTTCCATTTCGTCGACCGCCCAACGCAAGGCGAGGGCTGCCTTCTTCATGTCGGTGACCACTGGCAGAAGCATGTGCGGAATCCCGTCGAAGACCTGAAGCTCGACCACCTTCGGGTCGATCATCAGCATCCGAACTTCTTCAGGGGTCTTCTTCGCGAGGATCGATGCCAGCATGACGGTCAGCGCGACGCTCTTACCAGACCCGGTGGCGCCTGCGACGAGCAAGTGCGGCATTCTCGCGAGGTCGGTGTAGACCGGTTGGCCGCTGATGTCCTTGCCGAGTGCGATCGGAAGCGCTCCGCTATGTTGCATCCACCGTCGGTCTTCGAGGATCTCGCGCAAATAAACCATGTTGCGGTCGTCGTTCGGAAGCTCGAACCCGACGCGCGCCTTGCCCGCGATCGGAGCCACAATCCGCACTTTTTGCGCAGCCAGGGCCATCGCGAGGTCGTCGGCAAGGCCCGCGATCTTCGAGACCTTCGTCCCGCTTCGCGGCTCGAACTCGTACATGGTCACGACCGGGCCTGGATGGATTTCATCGACCCGACCCTGGACGCCATACGCGGCGAGCTTCTCGGTGAGGAGCTCGGCGTTGTCGCGAAGCGCAGCCGCGTCGACCCGTATGATCGACGCGTCCGGTTTGTCGAGCAGGTTGATCGGCGGCAGCTGGAACTCGTGCTTCGATCGCTTTGGTCGAGTCGAAATCGAAAGTGGCTGCTGTTTGGTCTCCTTCGGGGCAACTATCGTCGGACTGGTCTCGTCGAGCTTCGACTTCGGTTCAGGCTTTGCTGCGGCAGCCGGCTTGTCGTCCACGCGCTCGAGCTCGTCCTCGTCCTCGAAGATCGTCCCCATGATCCTCGGCTGACTCGCGCGAATCTCCTCTTCGTGGAGCGCGCGGGCCTCGGCCCACGCTTCACGCATTGCTACGACGATGCCCGTGGCCTTTTGCCAGATCGCGAGGCCCGCGCGCACGAAGGCCTGTCCCACTTCCTCGAGGGTCCACGGTGTCCGAAGCACCACCGCGATCCCGAGCACCGCGAACCCGATGATCACCGTCCCAGCGAAGCCGAGCAACGATCGAAGCACCTCCCCCAACAGCTCGCCGACCGCCCCCCCAGGCGATGCCCCCCACATCGCCTGCGGCTCGATGAGCAGATGCGCGAGGGCCGCACCGATCACCACGAGAACCAACGTCGAAGCCAGCGTGGCCAACCCCAGCATCGCGGCACGACGTCGAAACAATCGATACGTAAGCAAAGCGCCCTCGAGGGGCAGGAACCAAGTCACCAAGCCAAAAGCCAACATCACCGTACGTGCCAGCTTGTGGCCCACCGGCCCGACTAGATTCGCGGCTCCGTTTCGCGCGTCATACGACACCAGCGCGAGCGTGAGCAAAACGGTTCCGGTCAGGGTCAGGATCGCGAGCACGTCCTGCCGCCTGCCTTCGGGCGCCACGAGGTCGCCCGAAGAGGTGGTTTCATGTACGCCCAAGTAAGAGGCCTCCTACATTCCCAGGCTATGCGCCGCCGGCTCGATTCGTCAAGAAATCACGCCTCTTACGCCCTCTTGATTGCCTGGCTGAATCCTCTATTATCCTCACGGGTTGCCTGCCCCCCGGGGGATTGGTTCGCGAGCCAAATGGGTTGGATGAGCAAGATCGTGCTGATTTGCGCTGCGGCCGCCACGATGTGGGCCGGCTGCAAGGCGGACAGCGACAACATCGAGGCGTGGAAGGGGACTGTCAAAGGCCCTACCCGGCTGATGGCGGTCGTCGGGAGCGATCACTACTCGGACGACCTTCGAACCGAAGCCGCGTTGGCGATCGTCGAAATGGATCGGAGCGACGTGAGCAGCCTCAATCTGCTCAGAGAGGCTTTTGATGAGCTTCGCCGCGAAGACCCGCAGGCAAGTGAGACGATCGTCGCAGCCATGGTCCCACGCCTCGAGGCGCTTCTTGCCGAGGAGTCTCCGTCTAGCGACAACGGCGCACTTCAAGCACAGGTGCGCGCGAAAGACGCAGCGTACCTGGTCATTCCCTATGCGCCCGAGGAGTCGCGCGCCGCGCTCACGCGATCGGTCGTAGGTTGGTATTCCCGCGATTTCGAGCGGAGAAGCCTCGCCGGTGACTATAGCGCCGAACAGGTGACCCGCAGTCTTGGCGCCGAAGCGGCGGGCATGCTCGTCGATGCCCTGCATGAGAAGATAGCCCCGCAGGCGATGATCAAGATAGCCGAGATCATCGGCGAAGATGGGGATCCGCAGACCAAGAAGCGTGCTGCGGATCGGCTCGTCCAAATCGAAAAGGAAATGGAGAGACCGCGCTTCGTACAGTGGCTGAGCGTCGAGATCAGGAAGTCGCTCGAAGCCGCCGGGGAGCCGGTCGATGAGGCGCGGATGGCGGCGGTCGCTATCTACAACCGAGAAAACTACATCAACAATGGGGCGCTTGCGGCGATGAAGCACCTCGCCGATCAGCAGGTCGTATCGACTCGCCTTTTGCGTATCGCGGATACCAAGCCCGGATCCACCGACACCGAGGCCTGGGCAGAGCGCCTCAACGCCCGGCGCGCAACCGCTCTACGAGCCCTCGAGGGGCACGTGAAGCGAGCGCATTTGAACCGATTGCTCTCGATCGCGCTCGACCCGAGCAACTCGCTCGAGGTCCGTGACTATGCATTTGACCGTGTCGGCGACATCCGGAGCCGGAGCGCGCTCCCCCGTCTTTGGCCGCTGGTCCAGCGTCCGGGCTGCACCGCGACCTCCTGCACCGCCTCGGCAAAATTGGACAAACGCCTTCGGTGGCGGGCGGGCGAGCTGGTCCTCTCCGTGGGCGGACCGTCCACCATCGAGAAATTTGCTCAACAATTACCAGCGGTTTCCGGGGTTCAGTACGAGCCGGAGGAGCTGGAGGGGTACGCAACTCGGATGAGCCAGATGACACCTCCGCCTACATCGACGGTCCTCGAGCTGCTCGATTCGCAACATTGGTGGAATCGAGTCGTCGCGTTGCGCTATCTTGAACGCAGAGGTGGGGAGCCGGATCTCCCCGCCATGAAGCGATTGATGACGGACGCGACGGCAGTGGTGGGAGAAGGCTGGTCTGAGCTCAACCCTCCAGCGAAACGGGTCGGGGACGTCGCCAAGGCGGCAATCGACGCATTGCAAGCGCGTGAACAGGGTGACAACGAGTAACCGACGAGATGGCTGATCAAGGTGACAGAAAGACCGTTCGCGCGTTTCAATGTCGGGACTATCTCTATGAGATCTACGATCGACTGAGCGACGAGCTCGAATGTTCGGTCGACTACCTGATCAACGAAGCGATGCGCGAGTACGCTCGCTCCCGCGATCAAGTAGTGGCGCGACTGGGCGCGCAACAAGCGGTCGCTTCGGCCGCTGCTGCGGCAGACCGTGGCGCGGGCGCGGCTCAACCAAGGTCCGTCCCGCAAGCGCGTCGGGCACCCCTGCTCGCACCGACGCCGTCCCGACGTCCCACTGCGCCACCACCCTTGCCGGGTCACCGACACTCGGATGCGGTTTCGCGCCGCGTGCTCGTGTGCGAGTTCAACGGGCAAGATTTCCCCGTCGAAAAAGATGAGTTCATCATCGGGCGGGGCGCCAAGAGCGCGGACCTCGCGATTCGCGATGGCAATATTTCGCGTCGACATGCAGCCGTGGTGTTTCATGATGGCGTCTACTTCATGAAAGACTTGGGCAGCACGAATGGAATCGAATTCGCGGGTCAACGTGTCGAATCCAAGCGCATCGAAGAAGGCGACGTCTACCGCATCTGCGACTACGTGCTTCGCTTCACGTATCAGTAGCCGAGCCCTTCGCGCGGTTTTCCTAGGCTTTTTGGCCGCCGGCGCGAGTTTTGCCGTCTCCCCCGGCGCGCTCGGCGACGAACGCGCGCCCGTTCCATCAATGGATTCTCCGCTTCGCGAGCGCACCGCTCAGCTTCAGCGCCGTCTGATCGACCTCGAGGCGCGGGAGGACGCAAGGTACGCCAAGGGTGCTCTCGAGCAGGCTCGACGCGCGCTCGAGGCCGCGAGCAGTCCCACCAAAGACCCTCCTTCCGCCGCGCGCGCACAAGCGATCGCCGACGCCGCGATGGTGTTGGCGGATCGCCAGCTCGCCCGAAGGCAATCCCAGGCTGCACTCGTACACACGGAGCGACGACTGAGCGCAGTCCGTGAGCGCGCCAAGGCACAGCGCCGGGTGCTCGAGGCACTCATGCGACAGCGCGCGGAGTTGGCACGATCGATGGAGGAGTCACCCTGATGCGAATCTGGGCGGCTATCGTCGGTCTTTGTTCGGCGCTTACGGCGTGCGCAGCCCAACAGGCACCGTCCACCGCAGGCAGCCTGTTCGCGTCGCCGGCGGCGGAGCGCGCCAAGGAGCTTGCTCCTGATCTCCATCACTACGCGGAGACCGCTTGGGAGGCCGCGCGTCAAGCGGACCGGGACGGGCATGCGAAAGCCGCCGGTGATTTTCGAACTGAAGCGCGATTGTGGCTTGCCGCAGCCGCCGCCGAAGCAGAGCGCGTGGAGATCGGTCGGCGCCGCGTCGAGCTCCAAGCCGCAGAAGAGCGGTGGGCCAAACAGCTGGCGCGGGACCAGGCCGCAGCTGGGGTCGTCGCGCAGGACATCTCTCGATACGAGGCGCGGTCCGTGGCGCTCAAAGAGGCCGAGCGACTCTCTCCCGCGTCGGCTGGCGGTTCGACCGAAGAAATCGCGGCCGCGCTCCTCACCCGGGTCAGGCTGAATCTCGCGCTCGCGGAGGCGCTTGGTGCGGAGGAAAGTGAGCTCGATCCGCTCGAGGGGCGGGCTGAATCGATCGAAGGGCAGTATCCAAGATCCGCGAAACGTGCCGAGACGTTGCTCCTCGAAACTGAGGCTCTGATCGGGGACATGCGTGCGCGGTGGCCAGAGCCGCTTCCGGGCGCCGCAGCCGAGTTGATCCAGACAGCGTTGATCACGGGTTTTTCGGCAGACCGCACCAACACCGGCGTAATCGTGCGGTCCGAGCGCTTCTTCAAGGCCTCGGGCCAGGTTTCGTCGGCTACAGTGAAGCGCTTCCACGGCTTGCTCCAAGCGTTTCCCCACGGGCCGGTCGCTTGCCAAGTCGCAGTTCCCGAGCTTCGCAGCCGCGTCTGGGCGCGACGGGTCGCCTCCCTGGTCGAACGATTCGGACGAATGGACGATCCGGGCCGTGTCTCGACTGGAATGGTGGTGACCGGCGCCCTCGGGGCGGGCACGGTTCAGTGCACCTTCGCCGCGTACCGCGGGCCTTAGGCGCTAGCGTGGGGGCAGTGGGGCGGGACCAATTGCCCGCCGAAGGCGGTCCGGGAGACAGTCTGGGGGTGCTCGCACACTCGGCCGTATGCGGATCTAGTCGAGCCTTTTGAAGTCGCGTTGCGCGCGTTGGAGCGTTTCGGTCTTGGGCGGGGGATATGCGGGTGGAGGAGGAAGCTCGGTGATCGACACGCGCGTCAGGCCGTTGCCGATGTCTAGGATCGAGACATCGACCTTGGTGGGACTGACCTCTGCGCCCCGGATGCTCGCGGTTCGGTAGACCGCGCCCTTTCCTTGCCGTTCCACTTTCCCCGTGATCAACATCGGCCCGAAGTAGCTAAGCACTTTCCCGATCGGCGCGCGAATTCGATAGACGTGAACGCCCCCTTCCTCGCGGAATACCTCGAGGCCGCGGGGAAGCCGGACCCCCACGACGAAGTCGTCCGACGGGATCAGCGCGCCGTTGGCGTCGTAGATGTAGACGATCTCTTCCGGTTTTGGGAGGGCCTCTTCGGTCGCGACGGGGTCGGGAGCAGCCGGCGCTGAGGGAGGTGACTTCGCCGGCTCCGAACGGCACGACACGACGAGCAACGACGAGGCTAACAAGAGTGGCCGCAGTTTGGACATCGCACTTACGGGGTTATCACTGCGTGGTCGATCATTCCAGCGTCTCGGCCATCCCAGAGACTACCGTGAAATTCTCGGGTGCGGTGATCGTTTCGCCGAGGACGTCGATCGACAGGCCGCTGACCGGTGTCCCGGAGCCGCTGAGGTGGGCCATGAGCTTGAACTCGCGTCCGCTCGTATTGACCGGCATCGCCAGGCTGAATGGCGTGCCAAACGGATCGGTCACCGTCACCGAGGCCAACGTCGTGCATACGGGCTGCTGGGCGACCTGTAGCCCGACGACCAGCGAGTTCTGTAGGTCCGGGATGTCGGTGCCATCGAGGTATGTGGTGGGATTGCTCATCGCATCGACCAGTAGTGGCACCAGGTCCCCCGCGCTCGCCGGGTCATCCAGGAAGTCCACCCCGAAGATTCGGCTGCCACCGATGCCACAAGCGTTGATCGGGTTCGCACCGGCTGCCTTGAACGCCCCGAAAAAGACTTGGCCTCCGAAAAGCTCGATCGGCCCCGTCATCTGTTCCCCGTCATCGAGCAAGATCTCCCAGTTGAGCCGTCCCTCCAGCATGCTGATATTGCCACTGCCATCGAAAGTGAGCTTTTCCGTGATCGAGACGACCCTGTTCTTGGCAGTCGCGTCGTCGAGCACGTCGATGTTGCCGGTCCCGAGCAGAATGACGACATTGCCCAACCTGTTGACCGTGAGGGCGGGGGGATAATAGGTCGGCTCGGCAACGTCGTAGGCGCCTCCGTAGTAGATGTCGTGAAGGGCCTCGGCGGTCCAGTCTTCCGGATCTGAGGGCGACATGTCGACGCGCCAAAGCACACCGTCGGCGTCGACGGTGTACGCCGCGCTTCCTACCGTTCCCGTATCGCCGCGGAACACCGAGACACCGCCGTTGAGGGGCGCGGGGAAATCGTTTTCATCCAACTTCCGGATGATCGACCCGGTGGCCAGGTCGATGAAGTAAAGCGCGCGCCCGGTGGGGGTTGCTGCCGGCATGGAGCTCGACCCTCGCCAACAACGCCGGTCGGACCTCGGCGTGATCGGAGTGGTGCCATCGGCTTCGTCCATCCCTTCGGGGAGCAGTGGGCCCGATGCGATCGTGCAAGGACTCGCTGCGGCGTCTTCGACTCCCTGGCCGCCGGGGAGAATGACGACGCCGTGCGCCTGCCGCGGCTTGAACACGATCGGGCCGCCGGCGCCGCCTGAGACAGGCAGGGGGTCCTGGTCCTCGAGGAAGATTTGTGCGGCGGTGGGCTGGCCGTAGGTGTTGCCGAGGTCGTTCTCGGTGAACTGCCAAAGGAACTCGGGCTTGCAGGGGTTGGTCACGTCGAGCGCGATCATGCCGTTGCCCCCGTTTCGAAAGCTGAGGAACATCACCGTGCGCCAAACGTTGGTACTGCTAGCCGAGGAATCGATCGTGGTGCCCATCCCGTCGTCTTCGGCGAACTTGCGGACGTCGTAGAGATCGCGGACCACGATGTTGCCGTCGGCGAACCACTGCTTACTTGCTCCCGAGAGCAGATCGTCGAGATCGTCCAGGAACATCGGTGGAATGAAACCCCAGAGCTCGGTCCCAGCGGCTTTGCCATCAGCGCACTCGAACTCGTCGAGGCTGTTGCCTGCGGTGAAGGTGTTCGCGGCATAGTCATCCGCGAGGAAGGCGTGAATGATGCCATCGTTCGTTGAGGCGTAGATGACCCGCGGCCGCCGGTTCAGCTGCCAACCATCGGCCGAAAGGTCTTCGAGGGGATCCGGGCTGAGCTGGTGGGCGAGTCCGAGGCGCCAGTTGTTGAAGGATTCGTCCTCGACGTCGTCGACCAGTGGGGCGACGATGGCCGGGGTCGAATGATAGATGTCGCCCAGTCGCTCGTTCTCCCTGCCGCTTCCGGCGACTCCGTGGAGATAGTTTACGACCATGTCTCGCTGGGCGGTGTCGACGCTACCGAGCCCGAAGAAGTACTCTGGATTGACCGAAAGGTTCAGCTCGCCCACGGGCACGTTTCGGATTTCGAGACCCGAATCAGTCGGCACGTCGATCCCATCGTCGCCAAGCGCAGTGATCTTGGTCTTGCCGTTGCCGACGAGGTGCGCGTTGACGTCCGCTGGGTTCGAGGGAAGCACGGTCCAGAGATTCCTCGAGAACCCACCGGTGAAGGCGACGCCATTGCCTGAGCCAAAGGGTTGAACATTGCCCGGAGCTGTCGACTGGCTGTTCAGCACCAGCTGAAAGCGGTCGGCGTCCGTGAGCGTCTGCTCGACCGGCACGGGGGGCGTGCCGACGCAGAGCACGCGGCGCCGTTCGAGAACTCCATCCCACGGGTCCGTCACCCCCAACGACGCCCGGAACCCCGAGATGAACTCGGACTGAATGAGACCTGGCGACAGCCCGGTCAACACCGGCGCCGTGCGGCTGGTGGCCCCTGGGTTCTGCTCGTTGAGGATGGTGCTCAAGGCGGTCACGAGCTCTGCCCGATCCGCGACCAAGTACGCTTCGGTCGTATCCCCCACCGAGGCGATGTCATCGAGCAGGGCTTCGACGGCAGCCACCTCGGCCGGGTCCCCATCGAGCGCGAACCCGATTACGTAGAACTGATCGAGCTCGCCGGCTGCAATCATGGCCGCGACGGTCGTCTGGATTTCCTCGTACGGGCAGCCGGTCGGGCCTACCGGCTGGCCCAGCGCTTCACAGAACACCGGGCTTCCGCGCATGTCGCCGTTTGGTAAGCCGTCGGTGATCAGGACTGCGCTTTTCTGGCGGCAATTGTAATAGGCATCGCCTGGGCCGGGGTCGGCAGTCTTCTCGATGAACTCGGGGTCGTTTTGGACGAAGAACTCGAGGTCGGTCACCATGGCGGCCGTCGGGGTCGCACCAAACGGCCGAAGGGGATTCTTTCCGAGGCCCGCATCTCCGAGAATCGTTGCCTGGATCGAGTCGTTGGTTGCGGTCATCGCAGCCGTGCTGTCGTCGCCGACGGTGACCAGACCGCCTTCGGTGGCGGTCGCCGACCGAGCGCCGGCGTTGATCATGTACGGCGTACCCCCCGCGCCGGGAAACGTGAAGGGCGCGTCGGCCGCGTACGAATACATCCCCTTGGTTCCGAGCGATTCGGCGGGGAACGGGGCAGTCGTGAAGACGGCCTGCGTGACGAGCGGAGGCTGGTCACTCAGGGTCCCGACGGAGTCGAAGGTCATCAGACCGAATTTGATGCGCTCGAGGTAGGTATCGAGGACGCCGTTGCCGCTCTGCGAGCCCGCGTAGGTGCCGATCTCTTGCGGCAACAGAATATGGGGAAGGAAGTACCCCTCGTCGTACTGGCCAACGTAAATGCCGCCGATTCGGTTCTCGGAGCTGCACTCGTACGGCGTGAACTCGCCGGTCAGTGCCTGGGCGACGACCGACCAGCGGTTCTCTTCGAACGTGGCGCCGCCACAAACCGGAAGGCATTCGAGGCAGCCGGCAGTCGTGCACAGACAGTCTGGCTTTCGCTCCATCGAACCCGAGGTGTCGACGAGCAGCATGACGTGGGGGCGAATGTTTCGGACATCCGGTTGCGCAGCGGCATCTCTGCCCGGCGCGAGCGCCACCAAAAGAACGAGAAATCCAAGTGCGATGTTAAGTGAAGTGCGCATCATGATCCTGTGGCAAATGGCCCACTCACGATGTAGGCACGGAAGTCGGCGCCGGTTTCGTTGCGCTCTCGGTCTTGGTCAGCGGATTCCTTGGCGACGTCGCCCGCCGTCACCCGCGCTCGCGCTCGCGCGGTGAGTGTGGTGCGCATGTATTTGAACTTGGAGCCGCCCTGGGCCGCGGCGCCGGGCGCAAGCTTGCTGATGACGTGCTCGTCATAAATGTCGATCGTCACGATCGGGGTCAGCGCCGTGTACGCGCCAAAGGACGACGCCTGTTCGTACGGCTCGTTGACGATCAACCCCGGCCCTCCGCCAGCCGCGGTGAGCTTCGCAAAGTGCTCCGGGTAGAGCCGATATGCGCGGCGCCCGTTGGCCATCGGGATCTCCGGGTAACAGGTTCCGCCGCTGGCACAGGTGAAAGTTACCCCCTGGGTGCTTCCCGGGGCGAGCATCAGGTTTCGGACCGTTTCGGGGCCGAAGATGTCGAACCAATCCATGGCGCCGGTGAGGCCGGCCTTGGCGGTGTGGCGGGTCTGCATTTGCTGACGGGCGAAGCCGGTGCCCCGAACTTCGTGAGAGACCGTGTTGGCCGAGAACACGGCGCTCGCAGTGCCGACCATGACAATCATCAGGACTATGAAGAGGGCTGCGCCCTCCTGTTTGCGAGGCTGCTTCATCCCAAGTTTCTCCTCGCGACGCTCATCACCGGAACTTCGATCCGCAGGTGCCGGACGCGCGCCGAGCCTTTGGCATCCTTGTCGACCTCGAAGCGGGTCGGAACGATACCTGCATCGACGTCGCCGTTGTAATCGAGAGACGGATCTTCGAGCGGGCTACGGATACCGAGGTCGATGATGACCGAGCGCACGCGCTCGGGATTGCCATTGACGGTCACTTCGGCCGTCGCGCCTTTTTCGTGGCTGAGGAGAGGTGGAGAACCCGAACTCGTCGAGCCAGAGTTAGCGTCGATGATGAAGCTCACTTCGAAATGGGTGACGAACTCCGCGACGACCTGCGTCGAGTTTGCCTTCACCGACTGATCGGTGGCGTCCAAAATTCTCCTCACCAGGACCCGATTTGGAGCCTCGAGCAGGTCGGCTTCGGTGAGCGCGTGGACGTTGTGAATGGGGCTGTCCGTGTCGGCGAGGTCCCCAAAGAAAATGCCGTCGAACTTGAGAAAATCGTCTGGGTTGGAAGCATCGGCGGGGGCGAATGGGTCGATGATGGCGTATTCCACCCACTGCAGGGGTGCGATGGTGGAGCCTTCGGCGGCTCCCGGGAGGCAGGCCGTGCCGATGGGCAGACCATCCCCTGTCTCGAGCACCAACCGAATCTGGTTTTCCACGTTGCTCCCCTTGCCGAACACCGATCGAAAGAAGTGGCGGCCTTCGGGGGTCTCGATGTGAAGGACCGAGCCGCTTTGGAACGCGCGCGCGCCTCGCTGTCCGATACCCTTCCAGCTACCGGATTCGCTGCCCCACGCGGTGTCCCAGTTGAGAGCGCCCGCGAGATAGTCGGGAGGCGAGCCGGTGGTGAACGGGCCGGCCGTGCTTCCCCAGGCAAATGTTCGACGGTAGGCCTGGTTGCCGGTTTGGAGCACGATGGTCTCGCCATCGATGCTGGTCGAGCTCACCAAAAGCTGCTCGGTCAGATACATGCTGGTGAGCACCCGGAGCCGGTCAGCCCGCGCCCCCGCGTTCACGCTATCGGGATCGAGAACCGCGATGTCTTCGTTCGCGTAATATTGAAAGGCGCCCATCGGGCCGTTGCCGCCACCGAGGCGGGGGAGCTCCGGAGCCGTGGGGTCGCAGGTAGGCTCGAACCGATTGATACCGGGGCCACCCACGAGAGAGGCATTTGGTGTGCCAAACAGGCCGGCCCGCGAGATGTCCTGCCGAAGCTCCAAGGTGGCGACGCGCGATGTTCCTTGCGAAGAAGCCACCCGTTGCTCGACGAAGAATTGCTCGCTCATCGCCGAGCCGAGCGCATAGACCGAGCTGACCGCGGTCAGGCCCACGACCATGGCGATCATCAGCTCGATCAGGGTGAATCCACTTTGCCTCATGGCGGGTCCCTCCGGAGCCAAGTCACTGCGGTGGACGTGAAGATTACGTTGACGTTGGGCGCCTCGCCGAGGTCCCAGCCGTCGGCGGTAGCTGCGGCACAACCCGCTGAGCGAAAGGCGCTTGCGGCCACCCATTTTCCGTGCGTTGGAGTTCCGATCATGTGCCCCTCTCGAAGCCAATACGTGCGGACGTCGACGCGAACCGAGCTGCCTTGTCGAAGCCATCCCAGCTTGAGATTGACGCAGTACTTCGTGTCGGACGCGCTCGCGGTGTCGTTCCCGAAAAAGTCGAAGCTTGCGTACTCGCCCGCTCCCGTCGGGATCGGTTTGAACCAGGCGGTTTCATCGGCCACCCCCGCGATCTCTTTTAGATACGCCGTCCCTTGAAGCTCGGTGGTGTTGAAGCCCCGGGCGGTCCAAAGCAGCCCGTCCCGCTCCACACGCTCGATCCAGGTCTCGGTGATCGCGAGAGCGGCATTCATTTCACGCGCGTCCCGATTGGCTCGGGTGACCGCTTGATGCATCGACAGGATGCCGAGTGAGCCGACGGTCATGACGCCGATCGCGATCATCACCTCGACTAGCGTGAAGCCTCCGCGGCCATTTTTCACAGGGCGCATCATCGCAAGATCCTCGGCGAGCCCGTGCCGGATGGGATCAAGACTTTTCGCCCGACGCCGGTCGTGGTTCCACCGACCTCGCGATAGACGACGAAGCCGAAGCCGGCCTGTGAACGCGGCGCCTCCCAGTTGGTGTAAAGCACGGTGTCGATGAACACCTGATTGTTGGAGCCCGCCTCGTAACAAAAGGTCGTGTCCCCCCAGCCGTCTACCCGAACGAGATCGTTGTCTGCCGGGTTCGGGTCGAATGTGCTGGCGTAGAGATGGTCGACACAACGCCAATGGTTGGCGTTGTCGCAGTCGAGGTCGGCGAGCGCGATGCCCGAGGCGTTCTCGAAGCTGCTCGTCGAGCAGCCGCCGCTCGTGCCGCGCAGGGTTTCGAAGGCGAAGGGCTCGGCAGTGAGACCGGCACCACTGTCGTTGTCGTAGACGACCTGGTGTGCCCGCCCGTAGGCGCTCGACATGTATCGTGCACGCTGAAAGAGGCCGACGACCTCGCGGGCGACCATCGCCACCCGCCGGTCGGCGAACCCTTCGCCGATGCTCGGCAAGGCGGCACTGACGAGCACGCCCATCACCGCCAACACGATCATCAGCTCCACAAGTGTAAATCCAAACAGTCTAGGTCTAGGGTCTCCAAGCACATGGCTCTCTCTTGCAACCCCCGTACCGAAACTCGGATGAGCCTAACTGGCTGAAACCAAACGCTTTCACCCCATTGCAAGGGCACCGCGACCCCGCATTTCGTGCGGATGCTATGAAAAAAATACAGGGTTGATGTGTGTGCCGAGGGTGGTCTCGTGTCTGCCTTGACAGGCTTCGGGCCAACGTCTACCAAGCCTTCTCTTCAGCGGAAGTGGCGGAATTGGCAGACGCGCATGATTCAGGTTCATGTGAGGTAACACTCGTGGAGGTTCGAGTCCTCTCTTCCGCACCCAGCTGGGAATAGCGGAGGAGTACGTATCTGCGAGGACTCGTACCTACGGTGTACTCGGCCCCTTTGGGGCCTCCGCACTAGTCCTGGAATGCTGCGGCTCCACGGACTGGCGTCCGTTCCGCTCGCACCCTTCCAGTCCCACACGAGTCCTCTCTTCCGCACCTAGCTGGGAATAACGGAGGAGTACGTATCTGCGAGGACTCGTACCTACGGTGTACTCGGCCCCTTTGGAGCCTCCGCACTAGTCCTGGAATGCTGCGGCTCCACGGACTGGCGTCCGTTCCGCTCGCACCCTTCCACTCCCACACGAGTCCTCTCGGTTTGTTGGCATTGGAAGCTCGCCGTACGACCTTTTTGTTAGGCGGCGCGTCTTGCTTGTTTTCTGGTGCCGACTTTGGAAAGGGCTAGGACTAGGCCTTTCATGGTGAGGCGGGTGCGGCTGGCGTCGACTAAGCCTTGGGCGTCGAGGCGGATGAGTAGATCTCGGAGGTCGGGTTCGGAGGTTTCCAGCCAGTCGGCGAGCGCCTCGGGGGTGGCGCGGATATCGCCCCGCGCGAGCTCGTAGAGGGCCTCCAACACGGACAGGCCTCGTTGTTCGTCGTTGTCTTTCATCAGAGAGCCAGAATACCCAATACTGATAATCGGTCCAGTTTTTGGTGTTCAGTGGCTTTCAACACGGTAGCTCAATCCGTAAGCGAGCGAATTATATATCATTTCGGCGCTCAGATCTCGAGCTCCACGAGCAGCAATTTGTTGCAGTCCCGCTTCGTGGACAGCTTCCGGATGGGCCGGCCCGGCACGAGCTTTTCGAAGTTCGGGTACCGCTTGTGCTCGAACACGAAATAGGCCCGCCGTCCGCGGTTCTCCTCTAACCAGTTCTTGATCCGTTTGTTGTCGATCTCGGCGAAAACGTGGACCCGATTGCCAGTGTAGAAGTTCTCGCCCTTCCAGTTCATCTGCCAGGCGACGAGGGGCTCGTCGGCGGTTTGCCTGTCTGCATAGTAACGCTCGGTTAAATTTCGAATCCCCCAGTGATCGGCGAGATCCACCGTGTAGACGTTGAGGGCCCAGGCGCAGAACGCGATCGCAACCCCCATGAGCCCCCGGGCGGCGACCTGTCGCCAAGCCTGGAAGCTGGCCGCGGCGGTGAGAACGGTCGCGGCGATCGCAAAGCCGGTCAAGATGGGCCGGTAATCGAGGTGCTCGGGCCAGAGCCGACCGTAGTTATAGACGAAGAGGTGGATCAGCCGTTCGTTTCCCTGCGGTCGCGCGGTTGTCGCCCAGCTCAGGTCCCGGCCGACGAACGCGACGGCACAGGCACCCATGATCAAAGCCACCCCAGTTGCGATGCTCCACCGGGCCGAGGGGACGCGAGTCTCGGCCTTTGCCAGGTCCGAGCGGGCTTGCGCCACCATCAGCATCCCGACGACAAGGCACGCATATGCCGTGGCCGGGTTGGCCTGCTGCAAGATCCAGTCGTCGGTTGCAATCGCGTGGGCCGGGATGACCCCACGCGGGTCACCAGCGAGGAACGCGAAACCCGCCACGAAGAAGACGGCAGCCGCAGCAGCCAACACCGTGGCAACCGGGTATCTCGGTCCCCACCATTGCGCCATTGCGATGCCGACCAGGATCCCGGCGGGGACGATCGCCGGAAGGATGTAGTGATGGAACTTGGTCATCATCGCGCTGAAGAGAACGAACGACGACAGCAGCCAAAGCCCCAAGAAGAGGACCGTGTCGCGTCGGGAGGCGCTCGTCGATCGCGCTTGGGCGCGGTACCAAAGAAACACCATCAGGGCTCCGGGAATGAGCGCGACCCACGGGAAGGTCGCGTACCCGATTTGGGTGAGAAAGTACTCGATCGTGCCCTTGTCGCCGTGGACACCGCTCGCGAGTCGATTGATGTGGTCGTGAATCAGCAGCCGGTTCGTAAAGCCCGACCCGTGTCGCACGTACATTGCCAGGTACCACGGCAGGCTCACCGCAACGACGACGAGCGTACCTGACGCGATTCGAAGATCGCCGTTACCGAGCAACGCCCACCGTTGGGAGGCGATCAGGTAGAGGAGCGCGATCAGTCCTGGGACCGCGAGGCCCAGAAGCCCTTTGACCATGAACGCGATCGCACACGAGAAATAGAACGCGTACATCAAGAGCGGCCGTTGGTGCCGCTCCTTTCGAAGGATGAAGGCGATCGCGCAAAGGGCACAGAGCCAAAGAATGCCCTGGACGAAAGGCTGGGCCCCGAGGCCTTGCACCCGAGGCAGTTGCTCTCGGGGGTCTGGATTGCCAGGAATGTCGATGTTGCCGGCAGACCCGTAGAGAAAGCGATCGGGATGGGTCACCAGGTGCCAACCATCGATCCAAGAGACATTGCGTGAGATCAGATAGGCCGCCTGCGGAAGGACGGCGAGCACGACCAACAACACCATCACGTGCTGCAGCGACAGCTTGAGGGGACCGACTTGAAACACCGTGGCTTCGCGCTCGGGATCCTCTTCCATTGCGATCAGCAAGCAACAGGCCGCGATCGTGATCGCAGCCACGAGAGGCAAGTCGGTGATCGCTTGTCGCGAGATGAAGAAGAACTGCGGCATCGTCGCGACGACCAAGGTGGCGAGGGCCCCCGCCCGGGAACCGAATTGGCGCCGTATCGTTGCGTAGATGACGCCGAGCGCGGCGATCGTCATGACGAACGTAGGCATCCGAATCGCCCATTCCGGGTGTGCCGGATGAGCGTCGGGCAAGAAGTCGACCCCGGCAACGCCCATGCTCCAAGCCTCAGTCCAGAAAAGGAAGACCGGCTTCGACCAAAACCAGTTGTCCTGCGCCCACCACAGGCTGATCCAGTCGTTGCGCGACAAGATCTCCCGGGCGACCTCGCCGTAGTGTGTCTCCCAGGGATCCCACAAGCTGTAGGTGCCGAGAAGCGGCAAATAGATCGCGACGATGACGACCAGTACCAGTAGCCCCGGACGCCGCAGCGCAGGCGGAACCAAGCAGACCAGTGCGACGCAGATCGTGATCGGCAAACGGTCGTAGCCGCCAACCGAGAACCCGATCGCGATCACGACCGCGGCCAGCGCCCCAGCGACGACCGGTGACACTGCTTCTCCGGGCTGCTTGCCAAGCGTCGTCTCGCGCCAGGGGACAGGATCGCCTGTGGGCATCGGGACGAGCCACGCGACCCATGCCACGGAAGCGACCAGCGCGATCAGAGTTCCCCACAGGGGGCCGAGAAAGAAGGGGTCGCGGTTGGCCATCCAAAGGACCATCGCGACGGAAGCCAGCATGGCCACGACCAGGGCGGTGACCTTCTTCGACTGTTTGCGACCTTCCGCCCTCGGCAACGCGGCCGGAGCATAGCAGGCCTGCGGCTCACTCTCTCAGGTCGAATCGCGTCACGCCATCAGCCGGAACGGTCAACGGTCGGCTGTGTTCGACTCCGCGACCGTTCGATCCATAGACCGTAATCCGCGCCCGGTACTGCCCCGGCTGAAGGCTGAGCGTGTGGAAAAAAGCACTATCGTCGCCCGCGACGCGGTTGAAGCGGGCGGTCGTGACCGCCTCGCCGTCCTGCACGATGTCCACGTCCACTCTGCGGACTTCGGGGCTAGGCTGGTAGGCCACCTCCACGTCCCGCGGCCACACCCGCGCGAGTTGACCGCCGACTACGGCCAGACCGACCACTGCAATGACGGTTGCGAGCCGTTTCCGGGTCGGGGAGGGGATAGGGAGAGCGTGCGGCATCCAAATCGTGGTTATGATGATTAGATGCGAAAGCGCAAACGTCACTACCTTGGCACCAATTGGAGTCGGTGTTAAATTGAACATTGTCCGATAAGTAAGCCGTTATGGTCCGCCTCACCGACATTCTCGAAAAGGTGAAGGGATACCATCCCCGAGCGGATACCGATCTGATCAATAAAGCCTATGTGTATTCCGCCCGGATGCACGACGGGCAGAACCGAAAGTCGGGAGATCCCTATTTCGCGCATCCGGTGGCGGTGGCCGACATCATCGCCGACATGCGTCTAGACGCCTCGAGCGTTTGCGCCGCGCTCCTTCACGACGTGGTCGAGGACTGCGAGGCAAGCATTCCCGACATTGAAACGGTGTTCGGGGAAGAGGTCGCCTTCCTGGTCGATGGCGTCACGAAGCTCGGCAAGGTCAACTTCGCATCACGCGAAGATCGTCAGGCCGAGAGCTTCCGGAAGATGCTGGTCGCGATGGCCCAAGACATTCGGGTGTTACTCGTCAAGTTGGCGGACCGGCTCGACAACATGCGCACGCTCGAGCACATGTCGCCAGACTCGCAGGAGCGCATCGCACGGGAGACGTTGGAGATCTATGCGCCGCTTGCGGGCCGACTCGGGATCCAGTGGCTCAAGGCCGAGCTCGAGGATCTCAGCTTCAAGCACCTCGAGCCAGATGCGCACGATGTTCTCGCCGCACAAGTCGAGGCGGTCGCCAAGACCACCGACAGCTACATTACCGACGTCACGACACAGTTGAAGAAGATGCTCTTGACGCGCGGCTTCTCTGTGCAGATTAGTGGCCGCCGCAAGCACCTCTACTCGCTTCACCGCAAGATGAAGGGAACTGGTATCGGGTTCGAGCAGGTGCACGACTTCGTCGCCTTCCGAGTCATCACCGAGAGCGTTGCCGATTGCTATGCCACGCTCGGCGTCATCCATTCGGAATGGACGCCAGTGCCGGGTCGTTTCAAGGACTATGTCGCGCTTCCGAAGTCGAACATGTACCAATCGCTGCACACGACGGTGATCGGGCCAGGGAATCGGCGCGTCGAGGTCCAGATTCGCACTCACGAGATGCATCGCACTGCCGAATACGGGATCGCGGCACACTGGCAGTACAAAGACCACACGGGCGGGATCGACCCGAAGGACGCCGCGCGGTTCGTATGGCTCCGGCAGCTGATGGAGTTCCAAAAAGAAGTAGCCGATCCCGAGGAGTTTTACGAGAGCGTCCGGGTCGACCTCTTCCCCGAGGACGTTTACGTGTTCACGCCGAAGGGTGACGTCAAAACGTTTCCTCGAGGCGCTACCCCCATCGACTTCGCCTATGCCGTTCACTCAGAGGTTGGCCACCGGTGTTCGGGGGCCCGCGTCAACGGCGCGATCGTACCGCTCCGACACAAGCTTCAGAACGGCGATGTCGTCGATATCATCACGAGTAAGAACCATCACCCCAGCAAGGATTGGCTCGAGTTTGCGAGCACGAGCCGTGCGCGCTCGCGCATTCGAACGTACCTCCGCATGGAGGAACGAAAGCAGGCCGTCGAGCTGGGCCGGGAGCTGCTCGAAAAGGAGATGCGCAAGCACAAGCTGTCGCTTTCCCGTTTTCTCAAGAGCAATCGTGCCAAAGAGATTCTTTCTCGTTTCCGCACGGGTAGCGAAGACGAGCTTTATGCTCGGATCGGGATCGGTAAGCTCGCGCTTCCAACCGTCATGGAGGCGATCATTCCGAGCGAAGATGAGGACCGCGACAGCCTTCGGCCAGGCTTCATCGAACGCACCGTCCAGCGCGTTTCGAAGAGCTCGGACGCCAGCGGCATTCGCATTCAAGGCATCGACAACATGCTCGTCCGGTTTGCCCAGTGCTGTAGTCCAGTTCCTGGTGATCCGGTGACCGGCTGGATTACGCGTGGCCGCGGGGTATCGGTCCACCGCCGAGGTTGTCCGCGGGTTCTCGAGCTCGATCCGGAGCGGCGCGTACAAGTGAGTTGGGCCGACGACGTCAAGGTCGACCTCCCGGTGTCGCTGCGAGTGATGACTGACGACCGTTCCGGCATCCTCGCATCGGTTTCATCGGTGTTTTCGTCGAATGGCGTGAGCATCAACGAAGCGTCGTGTCTTTCCAAAGACGGCCGTGCCGAGAACATGTTTCACTTCCGCGTGGGCGACATCGACCTCCTGCGTGAAATCATGCGTGGCGTCGCCAAGGTCCAAGGTGTCATCGACGTCGAACGCGTCTAGCCCTCATGAGGCTCTCCCGTAGAGCGCCAAAGCACCGTCAGCAGCCCAGCCACCACCAGGATAGACACGAGGATCACCCATAGACCGATATGCTCCACTCGATCAGAGAGCGTGTTGAAGCCTTCGACCCGAACCAACGTAACGGGGAGCAATAGTGGCGTGGCGTTGATGCCGGCGTGCAGTGCGATGCTCGCCAAGGTGGATTTCGTTCGGAGTGCGACGACGCCGAGGACCAACCCACCGAGGGTTGCGTAGATCGCTCCTGGCCAACCATGGACGATCCCGAACAGGAGGGAGCTCCACACCAGCGCGGCGCGCGTGCCATAGCGACCTTGCAGTATGGGGAGAAGCCAGCCTCGAAAAACGAGCTCCTCGGTGACGGGGGCGACCAAAACGAAGGCGACTAGGGCAGACATCCCTCCCCACCAAGTCGTGGGATTCAACATTTGATAGCGTCGGGCCAACTCGTCGAACGCGAGCGGCCAGACTTCCTGCGCAACGTTTCCGACCTCAGCCAACGAGAATTGAAGAAACAGTCCAGCCGCGAAGCACACAGCAACGATACCGCCCGCCAAAGGACGAACGTGGACGGCTTCGAGAAATCCCGCCTCCCGGCCCTTGTGTGGAAACGCGAAGATGAACAGTAGGCATACGCCGGCTGCTTGCGCCAGCGCGAGATTGATCGGCACGTCGGCGCCGGCTCGAACCGCCTCGGTCCAACCAGACCAGGTCATGGAGAACTTCTTCAGCTGGAGAAAACCGGCTAGCGCCAAGAAGATGGCGTTGAGCACCGGTAGGGCGAGCGCAATGAGCAGCGTCTCCAGCGCCATCGGCACAGCTCGGAAATCTCGTCCCACGTCCCTGCGTAGCCTGACACGGACCGAGGGGTATCGGGCAAGATATGCGCCTGCCCTGTTCCGCCGACCCTGCTATAGCGGCTCACCGGCATGAGAATTCGGTCTCTCGTAATCCTCGGCTTACTCAGCCTCACGGCGGCTTGTGCGCACTCGCGATCGGCGACCAACGGGCGGGCCCCCGTCCGAAGCGCCGAGCCGATCCCCCGAGCCGAGTATCCTGCCGAGTCGCGCCGATACATGCAGATGACGAGCTCGGAACCCGGCCGCCTCATGCTTCGCGATCGACTGGTCGCCAGAATCCTCGTCGAGGCTCAGAGCCTTGCCGACATCGATGACTACGAGGGCGTCGTCGCCCAAACCGAAAGGCTCAGCGACGTCCTCTCGCCGTCGGATTTCGCTACGGGGATCCTTCCCCGAGGCCTAGAACCGCTCGCAGCGTTCATTGCGGATCGCGGCGGGCGCCTCGGGGACGAGGGACGCGTTCTCGCGGCGTACTACCTGCTCGCGCGCCTCACCGAGGAGGAGAAGTACCAGCAACGCTACGATCGAGTCGCTGCATGGGGCCTAGAGGCGCGCAGTCAAGTCGACGAGGCCCTTCCGCGCTACGGTCAGCTTCTTGAGGTTTGGACGGAGCACGCCGATCTCACACCAGCCCCCGAAGTCCTCGACACGATCGCAGGGCTGTACATCGCGCGACGGGACGCGCTGTCGGCGGAGTCATCGGAAGCGCGCGGCCAATATGGGGCCGTCAGCAATCGCATCTGGCGGATCGCACCGCTCGATGTCGCCGCCGTATATCTTGCTCACGGTGACGTGGAGTCTGCGATCGCCCGCGTCGAGGGTATGGGTCCCAGCGGGGATTTACAGATTCGACTGCTCGATCTTCTGCGGCTGGCCAAGAACTCTGGAGAGGAAGGGGCCCAAGCCACCTACGAGCTGGTCGAAGGCTTTTCGGTGGCCCGGCCGGACGTGACTTCCGGTCTCTGTCGCGTGTCGCTCGGTCGATACCCCAAAGACTTCCGATTTCGACGTTGCATGGCGCGCGTCGCCGCTGACGAGGGTCAGTTTGCCGCGGCGACCGCCTGGTACGTGAGCGCGATCGAGTTGGCGCCAGAGATGGTCGAGCTATACGACGAAGCGCTCAATCAGCTCGACGAGTTCATCGAAAGCCGGCTGATGGACCCGCATCCCGAGCGGTCGAGCTCACTGGCTCGCGGGGCCGAACAAATCCTCGCAGCACGACTCGAACGCTGGCCCGAGTCAGAGCCTCCGATCGCACCAGACCAACTAGAGTTTCTGATCGGCATGTTGGAGATGAACGCAGGCCGGGTCGACGAGGCCGAGCGGCGCTTCAAAGCCAGCATCGCGCGTGACGAGAACGCCAATGCCTTGCTGCAACTCGGCCTTCTTCTCGAGCGCATAGGGCGCCCCAAAGACGCAGAGGCCTACTATCGGCGGGCCCTTTCATTGACCCCTTCGAATACGTTGAGCGATTCGCTCCATCGCGCCGAGATTCTCGAACATGTCGGCAACGCTGCGGGCGCTCGAGGTCGCGCGCGTGAGATGACGGTGAGCTACGAGACGGCGCTCGCGGCGTGGAGTGAGGCGATAGGCCTCGTCGAAGGGCCGACCGCGGCGCTGGTCGAGATCCGTCGTGGGATCCTGCTAGACCATCTCGGCCGTCACGACAAAGCACTCGATGCGTTCCACAGCGCGATGGCCCTGGCCCCCCAGTGGCGTGAGGTGTACGCGACCATCCTCTCGCACCTCGTCGTTTCGGAGCCCGACTTGGAGTTCGCTTCGACGGTCTGGCGCCGCGCGCAGCTTCAGCTGAACCTGCCGCCCGAATGGAAGGTGTATTTCACCCTGTGGCTCCAGTTCATTGCGGCGCGTGCCGAACAGGCCCCCAACCCAGAGCATACCGAGCTGCTTCGCCGCCTCGGTCAGCCCGCAAACTGGTGGGGAAAGCTCGCGAGCTTTGGCGCACGGGACATCAGCTACGATGATCTTCTCACCGTAGCTTCGAGCCTTGGCGAGGAGACCGAAGCCTTGTTCTACGAGGCCACCAGGCTCTTCGTGGCAGGCAATCGCGACGAAGCCAACGCCCAGTTCCGGCGCGTGCTCGACACCAAGATGGTCAGCTTCTATGAGTACGAGATGGCCCGAAAGCTACTACTCGCTCAGTCGAAGCTCGGAGCAAGCAAGCCGTGATCGACTTCGAGAAGCTCGGCACCTTCTACTTGGGCAGGCTGTTCGATCAGCAAACGGGACAACCCAGCGATGCTCCGGTTCTCTACGACGCCAAAGACCTGACCACCCACGCCGTGTGCGTCGGGATGACCGGCAGTGGCAAGACCGGCCTATGTCTAACCCTCCTCGAAGAAGCGGCGATCGACGGAATCCCCGCCCTCTGCATCGACCCCAAGGGAGACTTGGGGAATCTACTTCTCACCTTCCCCGAGCTTCGCCCGAGCGATTTCGAGCCATGGATCGATCCCCTCGAGGCCGAGCGAAAAGGCCGCTCGGTGGCCGAGCATGCGGAGTCGGTGGCAAAGCTGTGGAGCGAAGGCCTTGCGAGTTGGGGCCAAGACGGCAAACGCATCTCGCGGTTCCGAGATGCAGTCGACCTCGCGATTTACACACCAGGAAGCTCTGCGGGGCGCCCACTTCGTGTGCTCGACGCCTTTGCCCCACCATCTGGGGCCGATGTCGACACCGATTGGAAGCGCGAGGAGCTGATGAGCGCCGTCTCGAGTCTGCTTGCGTTGATCGGGATCGAGCCGGATCCGGTGAACAGCAAGGAGCACATCCTTCTTTCCAATCTTTTGTCTCACGCTTGGGACCAGGACGAGACCCTCGGTCTCGACGAGTTGATCCGGTGGATCGGAGCTCCGCCCATCGACCGCATCGGAGTCATGGATCTGGAGTCGTTCTATCCCTCGGCCGATCGGCAGAAGCTCGCAATGCGAATCAACGGGATGATCGCGTCGCCTGGGTTCTCGACATGGCTCGAAGGGGAGCCCCTCGATGTTCAGAGTCTTCTTTGGACTGAAGAGGGAAAGCCGAGAGTCTCGATCCTTTCCATAGCGCACTTGAGCGACGCGGAGCGGATGTTTTTCGTGAGCACGTTGTTGAGCCGCGTCGTGACGTGGATGCGAAAACAGTCGGGCACCTCGAGCCTCCGCGCGATCGTCTACATGGATGAGGTGTTCGGGTTTCTTCCGCCGGTTGCGGAGCCGCCTTCCAAAGGGCCGCTGCTCACTTTGCTCAAACAGGCCCGCGCGTACGGGCTAGGCGTGGTGTTGGCGACGCAGAATCCCGTCGACATCGACTACAAGGCGCTCTCGAACTGCGGCACGTGGTTCCTCGGAAGGCTTCAAACCGAACGCGACGTGGCTCGCGTGCTCGATGGCCTCGAGGGCGCGTCCGAGGCAGCCGGTCACCCACTGCAACGCGGCGAAGTCGAGCGTCTTCTTGCAGGGCTCCGTAGCCGGGTTTTTCTGTTGAACAGCGCCCACGAGGACGGGCACATTCTGTTTCACACCCGATGGGCGATGTCGTATCTGCGGGGCCCGCTCACGCGAACCCAGATCAAGCAGTTGACCCCGGCGATCGAGGTGGCACCGAAGAAGAGAGCCGCAGCCGCGTCCACCAGCGCGAGCCCTGCGGGGCACGCGCTTCCAGTTCTTCCGGTCGGGATCGAGCAGGTGTTCTTGGACGACGGCCCAGGCGCCTACGAGCCCCATCTGGTCGCGACCGTTTCACTTCACTATTCCCGGGCCACGTATGGTCTCGACGAGTGGAAAGAGCAGGTTCTCCTTGCGCCGCTTCGAGAAGGAGACCCATGGGAGCAAGCCGAAGTGTTCGAACCCGATGCGCTCGATCTCGTCGACACCCCACCGGAACAGGCGGAGTTCGCACCACCGCCACCCCGCTCACTCGGAAAGGCGCGCTTTCGGAGCTACCAGAAACAGCTCAAGAGCCACGTTTACCAGCACCAACCGAAAACCCTCTGGCAATGCAAGCCACTCAAACTTCGTTCGAGGCCCGAAGAATCGAAGTCCGAGTTCGCATCGCGGGTTCAGTTGGCGGTTCGTGAAAAGCGAGACAGCATGGTCGAGGACCTCCGTGTTCGGTTCGCAAAGAAGATCAAGCGCATGGAAGACCGGGTTCGTCGCGCGGAGGGCAAGGTCGAGCGCGAAAAGGGCCAGTACGATCAGCAAAAACTGCAGACCGGGATCTCGATGGGCGCGACGATTCTCGGTGCGATTTTCGGGAGCCGAGGTTTGGGACGGGCCACGACGGCGGCACGAGGGGCCGGCCGCGCAGCACGCGAACGCCAGGATGTCCTTCAAGCTGAAGAAGAAGTGCGCACCTTCGAGGAAGAACGAGATGCTCTCGAAATCGAGTGCGAAGAAGAAGTACGCGCCCTTCAGGCCGACGCGGAGCCCCCGGAGATCGACGAAGCGGTCGTCCGCCCGAAGAAGGCAGACATCGGGGTTTCCGACCTCAAGCTCGCCTGGAGGCGAGTCTAGAGGGCTTCGAAAGCCTGTCGCACTTCCGGGGGCGCCTCGACGAGCTCGATCAAGACGCCTTGTCCACCGATCGGCCTTTCCTCGCTGCCTTTCGGGTGGATGAAGCACACGCGATGGCCGGCGGCTCCACGGCGGATACCGCCCGGCGTGAATCGGACCCCCTGGGTTCCGAGCCATTCCACGGCCGCGTCGATGTCGTCGACCCACAGCCCGATGTGATTGAGAGGTGGATTGTCGACCCTTGGTTTCTTGTCGGGATCGATCGGTTGCATGAGGTCGACTTCGACGATGAATGCGCCGGCGCCCATCGTGACGATGTCTTCGTCGACGTTTTCCTTTTCGCTTCGGAAATTCCCGGTGGGCTCGAGCCCGAGCGTGTCGACCCAAAGCCGGCGAAGGGAGTTCTTGTCGGACGCTCCTACGGCGATCTGTTGAATGCCAAGGACCTTGAACGGACGATCTGCCATACCTGCGCGTTTCATACCCCGGTTGCCGCTCATGTCCACATGGGACACCCTCCGCCCGGTGAAGACCTCACTGACCGGCATCAAACCGACGCACTTGCCGCATCTCGGAAACTACCTCGGTGCGATCCGTCCCGCCCTTTCGCTCGTCGACCGATATCGAACTCTCTACTTCATCGCGGACTACCACGCGCTCACCAGCGTTCGGGACGCGGATAAGCTCCGAGGCTACATTCGCGACGTTGCGGCAACCTGGCTCGCGTGCGGTCTCGATCCCGAGCGTACCCTACTCTACCGACAGTCTGATGTGCCTGAGGTCTTGGAGCTCACGTGGGTGTTGAGCTGTTTGCTGGCGACTGGGCAGCTAGAGCGCGGCCATGCCTACAAAGACGCGCTCGCACGCGGAGGGTCACCCAATGCGGGGATCTTCAACTATCCAGTGTTGATGGCGGCCGACATTCTTCTCTACGACACCGACGTCGTGCCGATCGGCAAAGATCAAAAGCAGCATCTGGAGCTGACTCGCGACGTGGCGTTGCGACTAAACCACACCTACGGCGAGGACACGCTCGTCGTGCCGGAGGCTTTGATCACCGAGGCGCCCCTTGTTCCAGGGACCGACGGCGAAAAGATGAGCAAGAGCCGCGGCAACGGAATTCCTCTATTCGAGACACCAAAGAAGCTTCGCAAGGTGATCATGGGCATCACCACCAGTTCCGAGGCACTCGAGGAGCCGAAGTCAGCCGAAGGTTCGACTGTCTACGAGCTATATGAGCTCGTCGCCCCCGAGCAGGCCTCCGAGATGAAGCGAAAGCTCGCGGCTGGTGGCTACGGGTGGGGTCACGCCAAGCAAGAGCTTTATGAGGCGATCGAAGCCGAGATCGGCTCCAAGCGAGAAGCGTACCTCGAGATTCGTGCCGACGAGCCGAAGCTCGATGCGATCTTGCATGAAGGTGCGGAGAAGGCGAGGTTGATCGCTCACGCGACCATGCGGCGCGTGCGGAGCGCGGTGGGCATCGACTGAGTCACTCGGCGCTGCTCCATTGCGCGTCGTCGAAGTCCTCGTACTCCTCGCTCTCGACAGGTCCTTCGGCGGGCTGTTGCACCTCAGGAACCGCGAGCAACCCGGGATGACCGCTCTCGACGGATTCGTTGGTGAGCAGGAACGTTTGCTTGTGCTTCTGCCATGCTTGTCGAACGATGGTCTGGGCGATGACCATCGTCTCGTGGTCGTACCACCGGATGGCAACTCGAGAGACCGCTCCCGAGCCATCTTCGTCGGTGTGGGCGTTCACCGCGAGGATCTCGCTGTCGGCGATCTGAATGTCTCGTCCCCAGCGCATGTGCGAGAGGCGGAACTGGTTCTGGAACACCGGTGACACCCGACCGGCCGCGACGTCCATTCGACCCCAACGCGCCCCCTCATTGAGCTCGATCACCGAGTCGCGAAGCCTGGTTTCGGGGCTCAGATTTTGTATCAAGCAACCGCTCAGACCTAGCAACAGACCCACCCAACAGATTCGTCCAGACATAGGCCGACGCTAGGCACGGGGCCGAATAATGGGCAACTAATCGGCGGCCCTGGCTTCGGTCCTGGCGAGACGAGCTCGCGCGGCCCGATTGTCGGGGTCCTGCACGAGCGCTTTTCGCCAGGCTTCACGTGCCCGAATCACCTTGCCTTGAAGCATGAGAGCATCTCCGAGGAGCACTTTGTACTGCGCGCGGCGCGGCCTCTTCGCGACCGCCCGCTCTGCCCATTTGGCCGCTCGTTCGCCGTCCTTGGCCGCGACGTAGAGGGTGGCGTAGCCCGCCATGGCTTGCGGGTTCTTTGGGTCGAGCTCCCAGGCTCGGTCGAGCGTCGCCCCTGCCCGATCGAGTTCCCCCCCTCGAATCAACGCAAGGGCACGATGTACCAGGACGTCGGATGCCTTGTCCGGTTCTCGGGGAAGGTTCTGCGTGGGGATCACCGGCTTCGGCTTCTGCGGGGTCGGCGGGTCCTCGAGTTGCGTAGGCGTCTCCGAGGCGGCTGGCTCCTCTGGTTGCGTCGGCTGCTTTGGGGTTGGCGGCGCCTCTTGCACGGATCGGGCCGCCTCGGGCTCTACTGTCTCTTCTTCGACAGGCTCTTCCGGACTCGCCTCATCGGCCTGTGTTTCCGCGACTTCCTCGTCGGCCGAGCGCATTTCGGCTGCTAGGCCTTCATCCAAAGCTTCGAGACCGTCCACGGGTCCGGTGATCGGGCTTTGATCGGCAGGAGCTTCCTTTTCGACCTCGGCGGCCGCTACCGAATCGGAGTCGGCGAGCCACAGCTGCCAGGCCAAGAAACCGCCTCCTCCGAGGAGGGCTACTAGAAGCAGGATCGGAAGCCAAACCGGCGTCGAGTGGGCCGAGGAAGGCGCAAGAATCGTCGCTCCTTCGAGCATCGATGCGAGCTCATGGTCGAATGCCTGGTCTGCAAACAAGGGACCTCGCGAGGACCTCTCGCTGGCGGGTGGTGGTGGGGGGGTCGGAGCCGGCTTCTTCGGGACCGGAATCGTCTTTTCCGTGTCTTCGGGGAGCATTTCGAACACCGGAGCAAGACCCATTTGTGTCTTCTTTGGAAGACGCGGCGCGCCGTGGTCGGTGTGTCGTTCGGGCCCGTTGCTCTCGTGTACGGCAGCACTAGCGGCGAATGCTCGACGTTGAGTCTCGATCTTGCCGACCAGCTGGGCCCTCTTGTTCGTCGGAGCTTCGTCTTCGAAAATAGCCTGCCCCTCGGCATCTGCCGTTTGAAGATGCCGAAACCTCGGCGGTGCCATGGTCCGGAGCTGCTCGAACCCATCGCGTGGCAGGGCGCTCGGAGGCATCGTCACGTGGTCTTGCGCTTCGGGTGCGGCCGGCGGGGCGGTCGGTGCATCCCCGATGACGGCGTTCTCACCTTCCGCGACGCCGAGCTCGCGCGCAACCACGCCGAGCGCTTCATCGACCGGCATCATGATGTTCGCAACAGAGGGAAGATCCTGCTCTCGAATCGAAACACGGCCCGAGTTCATCCCCCAGAGCGCTGTCAAAGCCGGTATGCCCTGGAGGGTCAGAGTCGTTCCTTCTCGAAGCGTCGCGTACGCACCCACGATGGAGTTGTCTGCGATGTCCACCTCGACGTTCCGCTTGTTTCCGACGATCGCGACGTGACGCACGCCGGGGACCGATCCGAGAGCGCGAAGGAGGCGTCCGGGACCGATTAGCTCGAGCCTGGTGTCGAAATCGACCTCGTCGGTCACGCGCCGAGCCACCACCGCGTCTTGCTCGATGAGGGGTGTGATCCGTGCGACGAGTCGTGGGAGGTCCGGCTCGGCATCCGAAACCGCGCTTGGCCAGAAATCATCCCACCGCACCACCAGCATCGAGGCCCAACGAAGCTGCGGATCCTTGCGAATGGCGCGCACGAACTCGATCCCCTTCCCACCGACTGCGATCGAGTCCATCACCACAACCTGCGGGTCGACTTCCCGAATTCTCGGGATCACTGCGGTCGAAAAATCGGCCGCGGCGACCTGCACCCCCTTAGCATGGAGTGCGTGCGCGAGCTTCTCTGCGCGAAGCTCATCGGTGTCGAGGATCACCATTCGCGACCCTTCGAGCACGCTCAGGTCGATTGCGTCCGTGGGTTCAATCGCAGCGGGCAGAGTCGACAGGCGGCCGCCACTCGCCTCGTGGAACTCGTATTCGAGTGGCTCAGACTCGGCCACCGCTTCGCGCAGACGCTCGAGTATCAACTCCATGTTGTGAGCGCTTGGCGATTCGGTTTCGATCACGATCGGCATGCCCTCGAGAACCCCCTTCGGGGACTGTATGCTCAGAATGCCGGTCTTGTGGTCACTCGAAACCAAAGAGACGACATCTCTCAGGTTGTCCTCGTTGAGCTCGCCGCTCGCGAGACCGGAGCGGTCGGGAACCTCCTGCGCCAGCTCAGTAAGTCGGCGGGCGATCGTGTCGGCACCTGCGCCCCTCGGGACGATCGCAACCGCACCGTTGCGGAAGTCGGGCCCTTCGTGCTTCAGGACGGCCTCGTTCGAGACGACCGCAATCGGTAGAACGTCGGTTGCCCGGTTTGCAGCCATCCGCTGGACGACGCTGGCTCCGCCCCGCACCGCCGCGTCGCCGCTCAAGACGACCAGGTCCGGTGCGTAAACCCGGACCGCGTTCTCGAGCTCAGCGGTAGCGCTAGCTGCAACAGAAACGCCGTGGCGACGAAGCGCTTCCCCCAACGCTGTCTGCATCGGTTCGCCCTGGCCCACCAGCAATACGGTGGGTCGGTGCTCCTCCTCCGACATCGATCAGAATGGTGGCTGATTCTGAGCCATTTCGCCAGCTTGGTGCGAGTGGCTTTCTTAGCTACACTCCGCCGCCTATGATTACGCAACCCGTCGAGTTCCTCCGAGACACCTTTCCCAAGCTTTTCACCCGTGGAGTCGAGGTCCTCGAAAGCCGCGCCTCTGGGGGCGACGAGCGTGCGCAGCGGATCCTCGCGGACGTCAAGGGGGTGACGGGGGCAGTACGCCTCGAAGTCGACGACTACCCACCGATCGTCCTATCGGGCAAGGCCGGCCTTCTGATCGCAGGGAACGAGCCCGAAGAAGGCGTTCCCTTGAAGGCGACCGCCAAAATACCAGCCAATGCGGTCCAACTCCTGCTCGGCTCGGCGCTGCGATCCGGTGCCTTAGACGACGAGGAAGTGGCCGTCGGCGCAGCTCAGACGGCGTCCAAGCGATTCGAGGACGCGCTTGCTGGGCAGCCATTGAGCTTCGAGGCCACCGTGAAGGATGTGCCGGAGCTGGGGGACGTGATCCTGCAGGTCGCCTTCAACGTTCCGGAGGTCCCCGCCGAGCCTGGATTCACCACCGAGCTCCAGTTCTCGGACCTCGAGGCCGTCCGGCGCGGCGAGCTCACGGTCCAGGAGCTGTTTCTCGGCGGGAAGCTCAAGATGCAAGGCGATTATTCGCTCGCACTCCAGATCTCGATGCAACTTCTCACCAATCCGCTCTGAACGGAAGATCCGGAGATCCAAGCGGAACTTGCCGGGCCCTCCTGCGGACGGATACCCTGATCGCTGTTAGTGGGGGGTCATGTTTCGGGCTATCGCCAAGAGCCGTTATATCGTTCCGGGGTTTTTGTGCTTCGTGCTCGCGTTCGTCATCGGCCCCCTGGGCGCTGAGACCGGAGCGCTGAGTGTCGCTGCGGCAGGAGGCCTTGCGGCCGCCCTTGGCGTGCTCGGGATGTTGATCATCGCCTCGGGTCAGCCGCCTTCCATCGAGCTCACCGAAGTCGACGTGCGCCTCCGCGAGATCCAAGGCGAAGTCAAAGAGGTCGAGAGCGTGATCGGACAGAACGTACGGGGTCTCACGAGCGGGCTCGGTGAGCAGATGGTTGCCGTCGAAGAAACCGCCCGTGCATTGAAATCGATGGCCATTTCGCTCCAGGCGATCAGCGACCGTGTCGAATCGCTCTCCTCCAGCACGGAAGAAAGCTCCTCGAGCATCCTCCAGATGACCGCGACGAACCACGAAGTTGCCGAGAACATGGGGAATCTCGGCTCGAGCGTCCGCGAGACCGCGTCTTCCATCGAGGAAATGACGTACAGCATCAAGGAGGTAGCGCGGAACATCGATGCCTTGGCCCTGACCACCGAGGAGACCTCCTCTTCTATGAACGAGATGGACGTTTCGATCGATCAGGTGCAGTCGAATGCCAACGAAACGGCGAGGCTTTCCGAAGAGGTTGCGACCGACGCAGAGCTCGGCGCGGAATCGATTCTGAAGATCACCGAAGAGATCAACCACATCAAATCGACCTCGCAGCAGGCGGTGAGCAAGATCTCGAATCTCGGGGACCGCATCGAGGCGATTGGGGACATCTTGAACGTCATCGACGACGTTGCCGAACAAACGAATCTACTAGCGCTCAACGCCGCGATCATCGCTGCGCAGGCTGGCGAGCACGGCAAGGGGTTCGCTGTCGTTGCCGACGAGATCAAAGACCTCGCCGAGCGTGCGGGCGCCTCCACGAGGGAGATCGCGGATCTGATCAAGGCGATCCAAGAGGAAACCAAGAATGCCATCGAGGCGGTCGAGCGCGGCGCGAGCACCGTGGATCGAGGAGTCACGGTAAGCGCAGAAGCGGAGCGGGCCCTCAAGAAAATCCTCGAGTCGTCGAAGCAGTCGACGGTCATGGTGCGCGGGATTGCGCGCGCAACGGTCGAACAAGCGAGGGGGTCGAAGCAAGTGACCGATGCGATCGGCCGCATTGCCGAAACCGTTCAGCAGATCGCTGCGGCGACCGCCGAACAGGCTCGCGGTTCGGAGCTCATCATGAAGAGCGCGGACAACATGAGACTCATCACGCAGCAGATGGAGCGCAGCAGCCAGGAGCAGGCCGAGGGCGGTCGACAAATAACCGGAGCGATCGAGCACATCTCGGACATGGTTCATCAGCTACAGCAGTCGCACCTCAAGCATTCGGAGACCTCCGAGCAGACGCTCGCAGCCGCCGCCCGCATTCAGGAGCTGACGCGCGACTACGAAAGGCGGGTTCGCGCCGTCAATCACGCGGTGGAGCGATTGCGCCAATTGCGTTTCGAGGCGTGATCGCGATGCCTGAGGCGCTGAGGTTGCCCCGCGGGGTCCTTACGCTTCATTCTAGGGGAACATGTTCGGGATAGGACCCACGGAGCTGATTTTCTTCCTGGTGATCCTTCTGTTGGCGGTGGGGCCGGAAAAGCTTCCGACTTTCATGCGAACGGTGGGCAAGGGTCTGCGCCAGTTGAGGAGCGCCAGCCGCGAGTTCAAGGATGCCATCGGGTTGGACGAGCTCATGCGTGAGGGCGATCCCTTCCGCGCGCCGCCGGTTCGACCACCGCGCGCACGACCGGTGCCGGTGCAAACCAAAGAGGCGGAACCGCAGGAGCAGCCTCAAGCGCAACCTACGACGCCGCCTCCGGTGCCCCCTACGAGTGACGCTGCACAGGCGCTTCAAAAGCCGGCGACGTCCGAGCCGGCGACCGACGTAGATGCGCCCCCCGATCCGGATGCGTCTGCCGGGGCGAATCATCCATGACCGAGCCGATCCAAGCCACGGTCCCCGAGCCGCCTGCGGTCCCCGAGCCGCCTACGGCCCCCGAGTCCGATCAAGAGATGAGCTTCTTCGAACACCTGGCCGAGCTCCGCACACGCTTGCTTCGATGCATCTTGGCCCTCATCCCCGCGGTCGCCGTTGCTTGGTTCTTCAAGACAGAGATCAAAGACTTCTTGATCGCACCGCTCCAACCCGCCTGGGAGAAGCTCAACCTGCCGGGCGAGGCGGTGCTGCGTTTCGCCGGGCCTGCCGACGCCTTCATGATGTACATGAAGAACTCCCTGATCGCGGGCCTATTGTTGGCGTCGCCGTTCATCTTCTGGCAGCTGTGGATGTTCATCTCCCCTGGCCTCTACAAGAAGGAAAAGACGCTGGCGGTCCCGTTCATCATCGCGTCTACCGTGTGTTTCGTGGGCGGTGCGGTGTTCGGGTATAAGCTCGTGTTCCCCGAGGCATTCACCGTCTTGCTCGGCTTCAGCGACGAAACACTCGTGGCGACGCTGTTCGTCAAGGACTACATGCCGTTCTTCCGCAGGATGCTGTTGGCGTTCGGCGTCGTCTTCGAGGTGCCCGTGGTCGTGACCTTCCTCGCTGGTGCGGGGATCGTGACTTGGCGCCAGCTCCTTCAGTTTTCGCGCTGGTGGATCATCGTTGCGGCCTTCATCTCGATGCTGCTGACGCCTCAAGATGTCTACACCATGGTGATGATGTTGATCCCGTTGGTGCTGCTCTATTTCGTCGGTGTCGGTAGCGCGTACTTGATCAGTTTGTTCCAGAACAAACCCAAGCAGCCTTAGCAGGCGGCATCATTGATCCCGGTCGGGCCTACGGCCTATCAGTTGAGCCCGCCCGACCGCCCTTACGCTAACGCCTGGGAACCGGGTAGGGTGGATATTGTGGGACGTCTTCCGGCACTTCCCACTGCTCGCCCCAGATGCTCGCCCCCCCATCGATGTAGAACGTCTGGCCGGTGATGAAGTCTGCGTATCGCGAAGCGAGGTAGGTGATCAGGTGAGAGACCTCTTCGGCGGTTCCCAGGCGATGGAGCGGATTCGCTTTTTCCGCGCTGTCGAGAAGCTCCGGGGGGTACTGCTTGGTTCCACTCGTGACGATTACCCCGGGTGCCACCGCGTTGGCGCGGATGCCATGCATTGCCCATTCGACCGCGAGGGTCTTGGTCATGTTGTCGACCCCTGCTCGTGCAGCCCCCGTATGGATCATGCCGGGGAAGCCGCGAGCAACGTTGGCGATGACGTTGACGATGCGGCCGCGCTTTTGCGGGATCATTGCCTGGTTTGCGACGGCGTGGGTCATCGCCCACGTTCCGACCAAGTTGTTGCGGACGACGGCCTGAAAACCCTTCGCCGAAAGTGCCTCAGCAGTCGTAGGAAACTGGCCGCCTGCATTGTTGACCAGGACGTCGATGCGGCTGAAGCGCTTCAGCACCGCCTCTAGAAGCGTGTCGATCATCTCCGGTTCCCGAATGTCACAGGACGCCCCAAAAGCGTCGATCCCTTGGGACTCGAGCTCGTCCACCGCCTCTCTCAGAGGCTCCGGCCTTCTGCCGCAGATTGCAACCTTGGCTCCTAGACGGCCCATCTCGGTTGCAGACGCAAGCCCGATCCCCGTCCCACCACCCGTTATCAAGACGACTTCGCCCGCAAACAGCCGGTCCGCGTACACCTGATCCATGGCGCGGCTCATACCACGGTATGCGAGCTCGGACGACGTAAGGCTCAGCCTGCGGCTGCAGGTTCCTTGGCTGGCGTGTGAGCTACGACGAGCTCCAGCAGATCCTCGGCGAAAAATGGCTTTGCCAGCGTCGCCTCCACCTTGAGATTGCGCGCGATTTCGTTACGCGCGCTGCTTGCGCTGAGGAGGATAACCGGAACGTCGACATGCCTCCATCGCCGACGGAACTCGCGCAAGAACATCTCGCCGTCTTCAATGGGTAGCATCAAATCGACGACCATCAGATCCGGGAGCTGCACCCCGCATTGCGCCAACGCGGACCGCACATCCCCAGCGGCGACCACGTGGTAGCCTTCCTTTTCGAGCATCACTTGCAGCAAGTGACGCACGGAAGGGTCGTCGTCGAGAATCAAGATGGTTGCCTTCGAGCTCACCATTGCATCGTAACAGGATGAGTAAGGTTGGCGAAATATGCGCCTCCTGCCTACACCGGAGCTGCTAGGCTCACCTCGTATGAGGGGTTGGATGGGAGTGTTTCTCGCGGGGTCCATCGTAGTGTGGGGCTGCGGAGCGTCGAGACATGCCGCGCCGGATTCAGCCGTGGCGATCGTACCGCTCAACCTCTACCCACTGCGTTCTGGCAACGCATGGTCGTACGACGTGAACACCGGTGAGCCACTAAGCACATTGGCCGTGACCCGGGTCGAAACCGTGAACGGATCGATTGCAACAGTTCGTACTGGTCAAGGCAGCGTCCAATACGAGATTCGCGAAGATGGAATCCTCGTCGTGTCCGAAGGAGCCTGGCTCTTTCGCGCACCATTCGAGAACGGCGAGAGTTGGCCCGCGCGCGGCGGTCGTACCGGGCGCCTCGTATCGACGGAGGTTTCGATCCAGACCCCAGCCGGGAGCTTTACCGACTGCCTCGAAGTCGTCGAGACCGGAGGAAAGCTCCAGCTCGAAGTGCGAACCGTCTACTGTCCTTTCGTCGGACCGGTTGCGGTCGATTCCACCATGCGCTCGAACGTCTCGGACCGTTCCGTTTCGGTGCACGCTCGGCTCCGCGGATACGACGTAAACGGAGGAGCCTCGCTCACTCCCTAGTTTGCCGAACCTGCACCTGAACGAAATCTTCCCGCAGCTGGACGACCAGCGACACTGAGCCCGCAGCTAAGAAGACTTGGCGCCAAGAACGACCGCTCGGATCCCGAACCTCGAGCGCATGTCGTACGCCGGGGGTCACACCGAAGACGGTGTTCTCGATTTGCTGGCCGTCGAGCATCACCTGGGCGCCCGGAGGGACTCCGAGCAGCTCCACCCTAGCCGTGACTCCCTGGTCGGGAGTCGCCACGGCCTGTCTCGCGGGGTTTCGCTCAAGCAGCGCCCAGGCGATGGCCGCTAGCACGGCAAGGACAGCGACGGCCATCATCCACCGGCTGTCCAACACGCGCCCTACACCAACGCGCGGTGTTGCTCGATCCCCTGTCGTCCGGTTCACATTGCCATTGTAGGATGCTCCGTCATGTTTCGTCATCTTCCCAGGCGGTTTCACGGTGGCAGCAGCGATTCTCGAGGCGCGAGGCCTCACCAAGAGCTACGGAGGTAGGGTCGTCGTCGACCATTTGAATCTCGACTGCCGGCCGGGGTCCGTGCTCGGTCTTCTAGGTCCGAACGGCGCGGGAAAGACCACGACGCTCAGGATGCTCTACGGCTTCGTCCCCCCCGACGAGGGCGCGATTTCCTACGAGGGGATGGAGTTCTCGAACCATCGCTCCGAGGCGAAGCGCATGATCGGCGTCTGCACTCAGGAGGACTCGCTCGATTACGACTTCACGGTCGCTCAAAATCTATTCATCTACGCTAGCTATTTTCGACCGAGAGTCGACAACCTCGATCGCCGCGTCGCCGAGCTTTTGGAGCGCTTCGAGCTCACTCCTTATGCCGACGCTTCACCCCATATCTTGTCGGGTGGCTTCGTTCGTCGCCTTCTGATCGCTCGCTCCATCGTCCACCGGCCACGCGTGCTCTTCCTCGACGAGCCCACCACCGGCTTGGACCCGAGCGCTCGGCTCGACGCATGGGAGCTGATCGATGGCATGCGGTCCGACGGTCTCGCGATCGTTTTGACGACTCACTACATGGATGAGGCCGAGCGTCTAAGCGACGAGCTTCTCGTGGTTCACGAGGGACGCGATGTCGCGCACGGCGAGCCTCATCGCGTGATCGGAGATCTCCTCGGCGACCACGTAATTGTCATTCCACGCCACGAGCCGGCGCGTGATCGGATCGAAGCCTGGTTACAGGGTCGCGGGGCGGTGCAGGTGGCCACGGTGCTCGGCGAGCTCCGAGTCCCGGTCAGCAAGGACGATTTGCTGGCGCTGTCCTCCGAGTTCGAGGGCGCGAGCTGGCAGGTTCGGCCCCCCAACCTGGACGATCTGTTCATCGCTCTGGCGCGGCGAAACGGCAGGATTCGATGAGCGCCGCCGAAAGCCTCACCGCGGCCCTCCACTGGCAGTCCTGGGCCGTGTTTCGGCGAAACGCCCTCGTTTTCCTGCGAAATTGGCGAACCGCAATCATTCCGCCTGCGATGGAGCCCGTGATCTTCTTCGTCGCGTTCGGTGTCGGTTTCAGCGGCTACATCGAGGATCTCGATTACCACGGAGCTCAGATCAACTACGCAACTTACGTCGCGGCCGGGCTGATCGCGTACACCGGGTTCGGCACGCCCTACTACGAAGCACTCTACGCCGCCTACGTGCGCATGTTCTATCAAAAGACGTGGGACGGAATTTTGGCGACACAAGTCGAGCTCCCGAGCGTGGTCTGGGGCGAGATCCTATGGGCCGCGGTGCGCGGGATGGTAAATATTTCGATCGTCTGCGCAGTCATCGCCGTCTTCGATTTGATAGGCGTCGTCGATGTCAACGTCGCCTTCCTCGTGCTCATGCCTTTTCTAGGCTTCATTGCCGGCTGCGCGTTTGCGTCGTTCGCGCTGATCTTTACTGCGATTGTACCGGCCATCGATCACATGAACTATCCAGTCTTTCTGATCGGTTGGCCGTTGAGCCTCGTGAGCAATACTTTCTTCCCGATCGATCCGCAGAACGCGCTTCTTCGTGCGCTGTGGCAAATCAATCCCGTCTACCAACTTGCAGAGGCCGCACGAGGTCTTTTGGTCTTCGGAAATCCAGGTCCGCACCTCGTCGGTCTGGTCGGATCGACCTTGCTTTTCCTCGTCCCGTGCACCGTCTTATCCACCCGTTTGACCCGCAGACGAGTCCTCGGAGAGTGAGCGTCAACGACCCAGAAATTCATTTGTCAGATCAAGGGCTTACAGCTTAGATCGGGCCTTGCGTCGGGCCCCGCTTGAGGCTAGAAACCGCTATGGCCGACCCACCGACCGCGGAAGCGTCCAGCGCCGCGCCAGGTTATGACCAGAGCGCCATCCAGGTGCTCGAAGGACTCGAAGCCGTACGGAAGCGTCCGGGGATGTTCATCGGGGATCCGCACGATGGTACGGGTCTACATCACCTGGTTTGGGAGGCGGTCGACAACGCGGTCGATGAGCACTTGGCTGGCCATTGCAACCACGTACAGGTGGTCGTGCATTCCGAGGGTTCGATCACCGTCATCGATAACGGCCGCGGGATTCCCGTTGGCATGCACGATAAGGGTGTGAGCGCTGCCGAGGTCGTGATGACCCAGCTCCACGCCGGTGGCAAATTCAACAGCGAAAGCTACTCGGTGTCGGCGGGCTTGCATGGCGTCGGCGTCAGCGCGGTGAACGCCGTGAGCGAGTGGTTCAAGATGGAGATTCGCCGAGAAGGCAAGGTTTGGTTCCAAGAATACGAGCGCGGCGTTCCGAAGGCGCCGCTCAAGGCCATCGGTACGAGCAAGAAGACAGGCACGAAAGTCACGTTCAAGCCGGACGCCCAGATCTTCACCATGACCGACTTCAGCTTCGAGATGTTGAATAATCGGCTACGCGAGATCTCGTTCCTCAACGCTGGCCTCGAAGTGACCCTCGAAGATGAACGCGGCGAGGGCAAGAGCATCACACACCGGTTCGAGGGCGGCATCCGTGAATTCGTCGAGGCATTGAACCAAAAGAAGACGCCTCTTCACGATGCCGTGATCTACCTCCGTGCCATGAAAGACGGCGTCGACGTGGAGATCGCGATGCAGTGGAGCGACGCCTACAACGAATCGATCTTTCCTTACACCAACAACGTCTTCAATCGTGACGGCGGCACGCATCTAACGGGCCTGCGGACTGCACTCACCCGCGTGATCAACCAATACGGTTCGCGCGAAAAGCTCCTCAAAGACCTGAAAAACCCTCTCAGCGGCGAGGATGTGAGAGAGGGGCTGACAGCGGTCATCTCAGTCAAGCATCCAGACCCCGCGTTCTCCTCGCAGACCAAGGACAAGCTCGTGTCGAGCGAGGTCAAGGGCATCGTCGAAAGCGTCGTCAACGAAAAACTGAGCCAGTACCTCGAGGAGGATCCCAAGTCTGCTAAGAGGATCGTCGAAAAGACGGTGCTCGCGGCACGCGCACGCGAAGCCGCACGGCGCGCCCGAGAGATGGTGCAGCGCAAGGGCGTGCTCGATGCAAGCACCCTTCCCGGCAAGCTCGCCGACTGTCAAAGCAAGGATCCATCCGAGAGCGAGGTCTACATCGTCGAGGGCGATTCGGCGGGTGGCAGCGCAAAGCAGGGGCGTGACCGTCGCTTTCAGGCGATTCTGCCGCTGCGCGGTAAGATTCTAAACGTCGAACGCGCGCGCTTCGAAAAGATGCTGTCGAGCGCGGAGATTGGGACGCTGATAACGGCGCTCGGCTGTGGGGTCGAAGGCGGGGAAAACTTCGACATCGACAAGCTTCGCTACCATCACGTGATCATCATGACGGACGCCGACGTCGATGGGTCACACATCCGCACACTGCTGCTGACGTTCTTCTACCGTCAGATGCCGCAGTTGATCGAAAAGGGCTACCTCTACATCGCGCAGCCTCCACTCTACAAAGTTCGCAAGGGTAAAAAGGTGCGATACCTTCAAGACGACCAAGCGATGAGCCGCCACCTTATCGAGCTCGGCACGGACAACGTTCGTCTCGGCATGAAGGAGGGGAGCACGCAGCTGACCGGCGAGCCTCTGCAGCGCCTCCTCGAGGACGTCGCGCGGTTCCAACGCTTGCTGGAGAACATTGGGCACCGCGTCGACCCGCTCGTCGTCGAGGGTTTGATCACATCAACCGACCTCGAAGTCGAAGACCTCGCCGACCGAACGAAGGTCGAGGCGGCCATCGAGGCGCTGAAAACGTACATCCAGGCTAAGCGATCGGGTGAGCTCGCTGCAGTAATCGAGAGCGACGAGGAGCACGACCGATACAGGGTGCTCATCGAAACCCAAGACGGCGTCTCCCGCCGCGCGACGACGATCGACTTCGACCTACTTTCGGCCGGCAACATCGCAGAGCTCCGTCAAATTCATCAAGGGATTCGCGCACTCGGTCAGCCGCCATTCCTGCTCACCGTCCTCGACCAAGCTGGCAAGCCAGCGGGCGAGCCTTCCGAGGTTCCCGACGTCGACGCGCTTTGGGCGAACATCGATGCCCGCGCCCGCAAGAGCCTCGGCATCCAGCGCTACAAAGGGCTGGGCGAAATGAACCCCGACGAGCTTTGGGAGACCACGATGGACCCTGAAACACGAACACTCCTCCAGGTTCGAGTCGAGGACGCCGTCGAGGCCGAAGAGCTCTTCAGCGTGCTGATGGGTGACCAAGTCGAGCCACGCCGGGCTTTCATCGAGAGCAATGCCCTCAACGTAACCAACCTCGACATTTAGTGTGCGGATCTTTTCGCTCGACCACAAACGAAAATCTCTCGCACACTGAGTTCTCCGGATCAGGAAGCGTGACGGCGAAGCAACGCCTGCACCGCTTCTTCGACGCGAGGAATTTCCTCGGCGACTTGGCCTACCAGATCGCGAGCCGGCTCGACGGCCTCCTCGCGCTCGATCGCGCCCAGTAACTCCCCGACGCGGGATGCTCCGAGTTGCTTGCTGGCGCCCTTGATCGAGTGGGCCGTGAGCCGCACCGTCTCCATGTCCGAGGCTTCGAGCGCGTCGCGAAGGGTCACCACCGATTCGCGAAGCTGCTCGATGTAGCCGACCATCACCTCTTCGATGAAGCCGTCGTCCTCCTCGTCTAGGGAGACCAATTGGCGGACCATGTTCATGTCGAGTGCCGAAGGTGGAGGCGACTTCATGGAAGGGACCACGACCGGAGGCTCGTGGGAAAGCGACACCCACCGCTTGAATAGCGTCTCCAGCATGCTCGACCGCACGGGTTTCCCGATCGTGTCGCTCATTCCAGCCTCGAGACATCGGACGCGGTCCCCGTCCGTGGTGCTTGCTGTCAGAGCGATGACTGGGACTTCGCGGTTGGCAGGGTGCTCTCGAATTCTTCGGGTCGCCTGGAAGCCGTTCATCTGCGGCATGTAGCAATCCATGAAGATGATGTCGTATCTGGCGGTCCGGGCCTTCTCGAGAGCCATGCGCCCGTCGGTCGCGATATCGACATCGCACGCGAGTTTCTTCAAAAGTGCCTCCGTCACCATGCGGCTGGTGGGGTTGTCTTCCGCAAGAAGCACTTTGAGTCCTCGCCGAATCAACTGGTCGCCAACGCCAGGCGTGCCCTTGAGTCGGAGCGTATCCTCCGAGCCCGGCTCGAGCTCGACTTCGACCCAGAATGTCGTCCCTTCGTCTACTTTGCTCTCCACCCCTAGCTCTCCACCCATCAGCTCGACGAGCTGCTTCGAGATCGCGAGACCGAGCCCCGTTCCACCAAAACAGCGACTCGTGCTCGGATCCTGCTGTTGGTACCGAGTGAAGATCTTGTCGATCGCCTCGTCTGGAATTCCAATGCCGGTGTCCCGAACAGAGATCCGCACGCGACACTGCGCAGCCTTTTCCAGCATGCGGGCCTCGATGAGCACGGACCCAGACTCGGTGAATTTGATGGCGTTGTTGGCGAAGTTGAGCAGCACTTGACGCAAGCGGCCGCCGTCACCGACGAAGCGCGAACGAGTCAACCCATCGAGCTCGGACGCGAGGCGCAACCCCTTTTCTTTGGCGCGGGGTTGCATCAGCTCGACCACGCCGTCAATCAGAACCTCGAGGTCGAACGGCACCCTTTCGAGCTCGATCTGCCCCTTCTCAAGCCTCGAGAAGTCGAGGATCTCGTCGACCACGCCGACCAAGGCCTCCGCCGAGTCTCGGATCGCCGCAGCCATTTTCTGCTGCTTGGGGTCGAGCTTAGTTTCGAGGAGCAGAGACCCCAAACCGAGAACGCCGGTCATCGGGGTCCGCACTTCGTGACTCATGTTGGCAAGGAACTCGGTTTTCGTTTCGGATGCCCGTTCGGCCGCGACTCGCAGCTCATGAAGCTCGACCAGAGTTCGCCGCCGTACGACATGCGTACCTATGGCGACCACCGAGAATCCCGCGAGGTACCCGACGCTCTGCATCCAGTTTACATCTTCGATGAACAAGGAGGTAACCCCCCACCCGATGTCGGCGCATACCATTGTCACCAAGAGCCATGTACGACTCTGAAGGAGCGCGCCCGCAGCGAACTGCAGAATGACGAAGAAGTAGAACATCGATGGATCGCGGCTAATCACGTACCCCACGGTCATCGTTGACGTGATGATCACGAATACGACGCCCGCCACGTGAATTGACCAGTCGATCGGCAGTGGTTGATGTTTGGTGCGCAACGAAAACGCGAGGAGTGCGATACCGGTGAGGCCGTAGACCGCCATTAGTGCAACCGCGGCCTCATCCATGGATTGTGACCATTGCCCGAGGGCGATTCCGACATACGCGAAGCCCGCACATGCGGTCATCGTGCCGATGTGATGACCGGTGACCGAGTTCAGCATTCCCCGGCGCTGTTCGGGGTTCAGTCGGATCCGCGCCGCGACCGTTTCATCCGAAGGAGCCGCACCACGCCCCCACTCTGCTGGCTCTTTCCGCAGTCCCCCCACTCACTCACTTTACAGGCTAGTCCGGAGCGTTTCATGGCTTCCGGTCCTCGAGTTTGTAACGCGCCTCACGAACCGTGCGCAGTGCCGCGTCATGAAGCAGGCCATTGGACGCGATCAGCTTTCCGGATCGAGGGTCCGCTTTCAGGCCCTCGTACGTCGAGAGCTGTCCACCTGCTTCGAGTACGATGAGAGCTCCAGCGCACATGTCCCAAGCATTGAGGCCCTGTTCCCAATAGATATCGTACGTTCCGTCCGCGACGAGACAAAGATCGATCGCCGCCGAGCCACAGCGCCGGATGCCACGCGCTCGCTGCAGAAACAACGATAGCTCTTCGCGGTTGTTGTCTGGTGTCGTCCAACGGTCGTACGGGAATCCGGTGGCGCACAAGGCCTCTTCCAGCGCGGCACGGGTCGACACTTTGCAGCGCTCGCCATTTCGAAACGCGCCCGAGTCCTTTGCGGCCTTCCAAGTCGTTCCGAGTGCCGGCGCGTGGACGACTCCGACCAATCCGTCGGCGCCGTCGTAGAGTGCGACCGACACGCAGAAGAACGGATGACCATGGGCAAAGTTGGTCGTCCCGTCGATCGGATCGACGTACCAAACCAAGTCGCCATCGCCGGTTTCTGCGGTTTCCTCTCCCACGATCCGGTGTTCGGGGAAGGCGTGCTCGAGCCCGGAGCGAATCAGCTCCTCGCTTCGAAGATCGTGCTCGGTCAGCAGGTCGAACCTGCCTTTGTGGGAGATGCGGCCGACGCCACGCCAGCCCCGCAGGACCAACGCCCCCGCTTCTCGCGCGACTCGCTCCGCGACCTCCAAGGCATGCTCGCACTCTTCTCGGTTACTCATGAAGCCCAGCATTTTCCGCGGATTTTGGCGCCCGTGCCATCGAGATCTGACCACCTGGCCGGTGTGCGCTGGCATTTCCCTACCAAAACCCGTAAAAGCCCCTGCGCTACGAAGCCGACGGCTCGGGCGCAGCCTGCTGTAGGCTAGTGTGGTTATGCCCGAGAAGGACATCGTAACGCCGACCCTTCGCAATCCACTCGGTATGGATCGCGACGATCGCTCCGCGGCCCCGAAGGACGGCGGCGGGCCGTACGAGGCGAGCGTCCGCGAGGGTGAACGGCTTCGGGAGCGTCCGCGAACGGCTGCGGGCCTCGTCCAAATCGGCCGACAACATGCTAAGGAGCGAATGACGGTCTGGGAGCGGATCGAAGTGCTCCGAGATCGTGGGACCGAGCCTACTATCCTCTATCAGAACTGGGGTCCAAATCTCGATGGCGCGTCGATCGTAACCGCCATCGTTCAGATCCAGGACCGAAGCGTCGCCCTCTACGGTCACGATTTCACGGTGCGCGCCGGCTCGATGGACGCCACCAATGGTACGAAGCTTGCGAACTTGATTCGGTTGGCGGGGGATCAGGGTCTACCCCTCATCGGTATGAACGACAGCGCCGGGGCGTTCGTGCCCGCGGGGGTCGGCGGCCTCGACGGGTACGCCGAAGCATTCACGGCTCTGCGCAAGATCAGCGGTGTCGTGCCGAGCATCATGTGCATGTTTGGCTACAATGCTGGGGGCGGCTCGTATCTCCCGCGTCAAGGGAGCTTCATGATTCAGCCCGAAGATACGTTCTTCGGGCTTACCGGCCCAGGCGTCGTGAAGACAGTGCTTGGTGAGGATGTGACCGCCGATGAGCTTGGCGGTCCCGGTGTGCACGGACAGAGCGGCGTGTCGGACCTCACCGTAAACGACGAAGTCGGCGCGCTTCGCACCGCCCAGCGCCTGCTGAGCTATTTGCCCGGCAACAACCACGAATTCGCACCCTATCAAGAGACTTCGGACCCGATCGATCGCCCGACTGGCGAAATCGACACGCTCCTTCGCAAGGCTTTCAACTCGCCGACGGGGTTCAATACCCCGATCGATGTCAGCATCATCCTCCAGCAGATCTGCGATCACGGAGACTATTTCGAGCTTCAACCGCAACGTGCGCGGAACACTGTCACAGCGTTCGGGCGTCTCGGTGGACACGTGGTCGGGTTCGTCTGTAACAACAGCGCGGTAGCCTCAGGCCAGATCGACGTCGATGCCGCGTTCAAGAACTCTCGCTTCATCCGGTTCTGCAACCTGTACAACATCCCCGTCATCTTCATGGAAGACACGACGGGCTTCTTGCCTGGACGCGACCAAGAGAGCCGAGGCATCGTGCAAGCAGGACGCGCGATGCTCGATTCGATCATCGATTTGCGGACGCCGCGCCTCCTCTTGATCATTCGCAACGCCTTCGGAGGCGCATATGCGGCGTTCAACTGCTACGTGACGGGCGCCGATCATGTCATGGCCCTGCCGACGACCCGTGTTGCGGTCATGGGGCCCGCAGGCAAGGAGTTCGTCTACAAGAAGGAGCTTCGCGCGATGCGCACCAGCGCGAAAGCGCGCATCCAAGAGGCGATCGAGGGAGGCGCCACCAAAGCCGACGCAGAACAGGACGCTTTGGCTTGGATGAAGAAGCAAGAGGCGGCGTTCAATGCGCGCTACGAAGAGGAGCTCATGAATCCGAAGGAAGCGTTGAGCCTCGGGTCGATCTCGGAGATCGTGATGCCCACCGATGTACGCGCGGCGTTGGCGAAGAACCTCAATTTCTTTCTTTCCCACTACACTCCCGAGCCGCTTCAGGCCGTGCAGCGTGAGTTTCACTGATGGGTTCCTCGGATCTCTACCTGCACAACCCAATAATTCATCGAGACCGTCGGTTGGGTGAGTCGGAGTCGGACTGGGTGCGATCGTTTTCATGCGAAGACATGTCGATCTTGATCGTATGTCGGGGGCCGGTTCGTCAGGAGGCGCTCGACACCTTCGCGGAGATGGGGATCAGCGAGGCGGGGATCCTGCTGTCGGAGAAAGACTCGATCGTCTATCCTCGAGCCCTTGCTCCCGAGTTGCGCCGGCTCGATCCATCGCGCGTCCATGCGGTCGCCGACTACACCGGCGCCACCAAAGAGGAGCGCGCCGCCCGCATTCAAGAGATCATCCAGATCGCCAAGCAAAACGGCTACGACTACATTTTTGCGGGCTATGGCTTCATGGCGGAGGACGAAGAGTTCGTGCGCTCGATCGAAGAGGCGGAGCTGCGGTTCATCGGGCCTGGATCTCACACTGTGCAAGCGGCGGGCTTCAAAGACGAGGCTAAACAGACGGCAGAACGCATCGATGTCAGCGTGACTCCTGGCGTCAACAACGTGACCGCCCGCCTCTTGCTGCGCAAGCACGGTGACCGCGCCGCGTTGAAATCCGTCGCTTCCAAGCATGGGCTCGAGGTTCCGGAGCTCAGCGAAGACAGCTTGGCGATCGAAGACGTCGCCGACGCGGTTCTCGCTGCATCTTACGATGCGGGCATCGATCTCTACACGGTCGACGAGCTTGCCGAGCAGATCCGAATTGAAGTGTCCGCGATCCTCGAGGCGCACCCCGGTAGACGCATTCGCCTCAAGGCGATCGGAGGCGGCGGCGGCAAGGGCCAGCGCATCGTTCGCAGCGCTGACCGGGTACCGGCGATGGTCCGCGAGATCCTCGGCGAGGTGAAGGCACTAGGGGTAGGCGACAACAAGAACCTCCTCGTCGAGCTCAACATCGAGACAACGCGGCACAACGAAATCCAACTTCTTGGGAACGGCGACTGGTGCATCTCACTCGGGGGCCGGGATTGTTCGTTGCAGATGCACGAACAAAAGCTGCTCGAGGTTTCGATCACTCAGGAGACACTCGGCGAAGCGATCGAGCGCGAGCGGGAGGCGGGGAACGAAGAGCACGCCGCTGCGATCGGTCAAGACCTCGCGATTCTTCGTCGGATGGAAGAAGAAGCAGAGCGCTTCGGTCAGGAAGTGGGCCTAGACTCCGCGTCGACTTTCGAATGCATCGTCGATGGTGCTCGACACTATTTCATGGAAGTGAACACGCGAATCCAGGTCGAGCACCGCGTCTCGGAGCTCTGCTATGCGCTACGCTTCCGAAACCCAAACGACGCCGAGGATTACTTCGATGTGACCTCGATCGTCGAGGCCATGGCGCTCCTCGCGAAGCACAAGGGGAGGCTTCCACGACCGGGGCGCATTCGACGCGATGGTGCCGCGGTCGAGGCCCGGCTCAACGCAACCGACCAGTCTTTGTCTCCGCACGCAGGAGGAGAGATCATATTTTGGTCGGATCCGATCGAAGGCGAAGTGCGCGACGATCAAGGGATCTGCTTCAAGAATCCCGATACCGGGCTTTTCATGCGCTACAAGTTCGCAGGCGCCTATGACAGCAACATCGCGCTCTTGGTCACCACGGGCGACGACCGGCGCGCGAGCTACGAGCAGCTGCAAGAGGTTCTTCGCCAGACTGTGCTTCGGGGACCGGACCTTCAGACGAACCTACAATTTCATTATGGGCTCGTCAGTTGGTTCCTGGCGAACGGCGTGGACGCCAAACCCACGACCCGTTTCGTCGTGCCCTACCTGACATTGATGGGCGAGCTCCTCGATGAGGCCAACCATATCGACGTCGACTATGCCTATAAGCGGCTATGCAGCCAGTATCTCGGGGTCACGGCGGGCGACTCCGGCGCGACGAAGGCGACCGATGAAGTCATCCAGCTGAAGGCTACGCTGCTAGGGCGGCCACTTCGCCGACTGCTTCGCGAGCCGCACCTTCTTTCGGCTTGGCTCAGCACCCATCGCCGAGACTACGACGTCAGCAATCGTCGGGTGACGTGGCACCGCAATCCACTCCTGCTTCTGGCGGACACCTATCGGCTTCTACACATGGAAGCGAGCGTCGATGCACCGGCTGCTCACCGCATTTGGGAGCAAGACCAACTCGTGCTCGATGAAGGCGAGGCGTTCTACGCGGCGGTCGCAGATCGAATCGGTGAGACTTCGTGGCCGGAGCTCGATACGTTGCTTCGCGCCGAGGCCCCGGCGGCCGGCTTCGAGTCAGCCGAATGGAAGCCAGTTCGTGAGGCCCACCTCGGGTTCCAGCTCGGCACGGAGCTACTCGGGCTTCTGCCCTTGCTCGCCGAGAAAGTTGGCTTCTACGACCTGCGGGTCAACGACGACCTAACCATCACGATCCCCGAGCGCCTTCTCGATGTGGACCACCAGGTCAAGATGAAGAAGGTCCTCGTCCCGCCGCCCGCTAACAAGGCGGACGAAATCGTCGCGGTCAGCGGCGGCATGTACTACGCACAGGAAGCGCCAGGCATGCCGAAGTTCGTCGAAGAGGGGCAACACTTCGAAACGGGCGACCCGTTGTACGTCGTCGAAGTCATGAAGATGTTCAACAAGGTGTACGCTCCTTTCTCGGGCACAATTGACAAAATTCTCGTCGAGACCGACGGCACGATCGTCTCCAAGGGCCAGCCACTGTTCAAAGTCACCCCGGACGAGCAGTTCGTGGAAGTCGACCCCGCGCAGTTCCAAGCCCGGGTCGAAACCACGACAGAGGAATACCTCAACAAAGTCGCCTAAAGGGGGGCGGTCCCTTTCTCGAACATAGTGTTCGAAAAGATCCGCACCCTAGAGTGTGTCGTCGCGGCCGGTGGCTAGGACGACCCGATTTCTGCCGCCAGCTTTGGCGCGAAAAAGCGCGCGATCGGCAGTCGTCATCAATCGTGCACGGAGATTGCTCGGGGGTCGCCCGTTACAGCGACGCAGCCCGCTGAGAGTTGCGACGCCCACCGAGACCGTGATCTTCGGAAGCACACCGGCGGGTCGCATCGGTCCCGCGGTGCTGGCAGCGACGTGACTCCTCAGATGATCAGCGAGTGCCCGTGCGCTCTCTTTCGAGGCGTGCCTCTGCACGACGACGAACTCGTCACCCCCAAAACGAAAGACGGAACCGATACCTGCGGCGGCCTCATCAAGAGCCTTGCCCGTTCGTTTGAGGGCCTCACTGCCGGCGGCGTGTCCCAGCTTACTATTCACTTTTTTCAAGTGGTCCACGTCGACGAACATCAGCGCCATGTCCCTTTCGGCTCGCCGCGCCGAGCTCACGGCTCGTCTGAGCTCGCTGCCGAGCTCTCGTATGTTGCGTAGACCCGTCAGCGGATCGTGAGCCGCGAGAAGCTCTTGCTTCCTCAGCGACGTCGTTTGGATGAGCGAAGTCGTGACGTATCGGCTGAGGCCAGCGATCAGTTGCGCTTCGTGCTCGGTGAACCGTTCCTTGGGGTTGACGAGCTGCAGCAGACCGAGGTTTTGATCGCCGTCGTGAAGTCGGCCGATGATTGCCTGTTTGGTGCGCCGCGAAGACCCGGACCGAAATTGTGGATCGGGATCTGATTCCGAGATCACGAGCGGTGTTCGTCGAGCGAGCGCACGCGTGGCAAGGGCACGGTTGAAAGGCTGACCGTGCTCGAGAACGTGCTTTGCTTCTGGCCCGAAAGCGGCAACGCAGCAGAGCGCGTCTCTACTTCCACCTACGAAGATCGCGCCAGCGCTGGCTCGCACCCCGAGCGCAGCCGCCTCGAGCCCCTCTTCGAGCACACGCACGACTGGACGCGCTCGCGAGCTCGACGCCCCGAGAAGGGATTCCTCGAGCTTTGCCCCCCTCAAGGTCTGGATCCGCACCCTCCAATCGTAGAAAGTCCCGGTCGAACAAGCCAATCGAGTCCGACATTGTGGTGCGTTGTAAGTAACGTTTCACTTGAATACCGCGTAGAATGGAGGACCGTGGAGTTGGAGGGCCCTGGATGAGATGCGAGCGTGTATGCGCCCTGCTGTTCTTTCTTACGCTAGTTAGCTCCGCTGCCGGCTGTGGAAAGCAAAAGGCACCGATCGATCGCGTCGGGACCAACGCAGTAGAGAAGCGCTTCTTCGAGAACTCGTCTTGGTATTTCAGTCGCACCGTCATCGACGTCGATTACGAAGGCGGTCAGCTCGGCAGCTTCCCAGGCGACGCGGCGCTCGACTTTCAAGGCTCTGACCTCGCGTCGATACCTCGCATCCGCTGGGTGATCGAGGAGAAGACGCTCCTGGCGTTCCGAGACTACGAGCTTCTCGAGGGCGCCAACCCCGGCTCGCCGGAGCCAGGCACCATCCTCGGTCAACCGGTTGCCGCATTCGAGATCGAAAAGCATTTCGACATTCGCCGCGCGTACGCGGATTCTACCGGTGAAGAGCTCAACATCATCGAGGAGAACGACACCGACCGACCTTGGTACGAGCGCGAATTCATGCGTGTGAATTGGGCCGACAACATCCTACCCGGATATTACGGCCAAGTCAGCGAGCTGAACGAGCTTCTCGGGCTGTTTGAAAGGCAGTCGGCCAATCTCTTCATTCAGGCGGAGTCGGAGTTCCCGGATTCCTGGCGGCTGCGCTTCCATTTCATGCCGTGCGACGGGCTCGAAGACGAGAGCGAAGATTGCGGACAGCACGAAAGGTCATGGGCGGCGGACTATCCGCAGGAAGAGCTCTACGCCTTCGACTTCGTGACCCAAGAGCTCCTCGCGCCAGGCACCGTCATCGATCCCTTCGAGCGGGTTCCGGTCAACTTCTGCGATTCGAACTTTACTGACGCCCCGCTATGCACGAGTGCATCGATGTACGTGAGAAACAGTTTCTTGCGGGTCAGCGATCAGCGCCAGTACCAGTCCGTGAACTGGGTCGACTCTCGTTTCGAGCGGGCGGGCTTTTTCCGGCTCGAGCGCCCGACAGTCGACCGATCCACCGGCGCAGACGACCCAGCGTTTTTCGAGACCGATTTCCTGAACTACAACATCAATCGCCACAACATCTGGTACGAGTGGTGGGACGAAGACGGCGCTCCCATTCCACATGCCGAGCGCCGCGTGCGACCAGTGATTTTCTACACGACGCCGGAGCTTCCTGCGCATTTGGTTCAGACGAGCTTCGAAGTCGCTGCTCGTTGGAACGAAGTCTTCATGCAGACGGTGCGGCGCCTTCAGGGCCGCGCTGAGGCGGAGTTCCCTGACGTGGCATGTCAGGACGAGAAGCCCGATGGGTACTGTGCTTGTGTTCGCGACCCGGACACGGGGGCGGTTTTCAATCCGACGTGCCCAGGGCGATACGACCCCTTCGAGACGCCGGCGCAGGCCGAAGCACGCGGGGTTACAAACCCTTACGACTGCCGTGTGGAGGTCCCCGACGGTGCGCAGCCTGACCTCGATCGCGCCGACCTCAGCGATGAGCATTTCAACGGGTGGTTTGGCGCTGAGCAGGTGGGTTCCGAGTGCGTTCTTCGGCTCCGGATCAACAGCTGCAACAAAGCCACGATCGCAGCTAATGACGACACGATGGAGGGCCTCGAGTGCCAGGAGCGCGGCGACTCACGGTTCAAGTTCCTGAGCTACGTCGATCAGCCGGGCACGGGTTTCCTCGGTATTGCGACGCTTCGTGGGGATCCGGTTACCGGTGAAATCCTAGTCGGTGACGCCAACATCGGGGGCCCAGCACTCGACAGCTACCGCACCACCGCACTTCAGATGTACGACCTCATCAACGGGGATCTGACCGACGAAGAGTTTCTGACCGGGGAGGACGTCCGCCTCTATCTAGAGAATCTCGATCGGGTGCAGTTGCCGGCCCGACCCCGGATCGATTTCAACGTCGCGCTCAAGCATGGGAGCGCGCTACCCATCGACGTGCAAAGTATCGACAACCGCATGGCGGCCTTCGCGAGTCGTGCCGATGCTCTCGCGGGGCCAGCAGGGCGTGCCGCGACATACATCGATCGTCGCGCCGATCTCGTCGGCACGAACATCGAGCACCGGGTGATGGAGAGCTTCGAGACCCTGATGCTCGCAGGCATCGAAGTCGTCCCCGACGGTTATGGCCCAGCAGACATCAGCGACGCCATCCTCGACCAGGTGTCGCCCTTCCGCGCACCGATGCACGAACAGATGCGGAAGCTCGCGGACCTGGAGACCGCCGCCTCTCGAAACAACGTGATGATGCCGAACGAGTTCGTCGACAACTCGGTCCTCTTCTTCGTCAACCAACACAAGGACTGGCCGCGAGCACGCATCGAGATCGCGCTCAATCAGCTCCTCTATTTTCACACGCAGCTTCATGAGCTCGGCCACTGCCTCGGGCTTCGACACGACTTCGGCGCGTCCGCCGACACCGAGAACTACGACGATGAGTACTATCAAATCGCGCAGCGATTCCCGTTGCCCGACCCTGCCGATTACGACGTCGATGGCACGTCCGGGTTGAACGCCAACGAGCAGATCGCGTTCGAAAGCGCGCTCGACGCGATGCGAGAGAAGCGAGAGCTCGCGGGGATCGACTCTCACATGGACTCGTCGGTGATGGAATACATCGCACAGTGGTACGGTCGCACCACAACTGAGGCCGGCCGATACGACGTGGCCGCGGTGAGCTTTGGGTATGGCGACCTCGTCGAGCTCTATGACAATCGCGGAGGCCTCCACATAAGCGACATCGACCCGACCAACGCTGACCGGGTCTGGGCGAAGTACTATCAAGGCGGCGAGGTCTGTGACTCCGATGCAGACTGTCCGTTTTCCGAGTTGGGCCCTCGCAGCGCCGAGCTGAGCGGCGTCAACATGGCGGCCGGGCTGACGCAGTCGTGTGTCCCGCACCCCCGGGGGGCCGCCACGCACGGCAGCCTCTGTTCGAGCTTCGACGACGATGCGGCGGCTCTTGCCCTCGGCGATCCACGCGGCCCGTACTTGCCTGTGAGCTATCGCTTCTGCTCGGACGAGCGCGTTGGGACGTTAGGCTGGTGCCACCGCTTCGACGAAGGAGACAGCTACCGCGAGATCGTGCGAAACCTCGCCGAGCAGTACGAGCGCCAATACATCTTCACCAACTTCAGACGCTACAGGTCGGACTTCGACATCGGGCCGTACATCTCGAACCGACTCGTCGGCCGTCACTTCACGATCTTGCAGGCAGTCTTCCGCAACCTGATCTACCGCTACCAAACCGATCCATCCTTCCGCAATGATACCAACGACTTCGGCTTCTATGACCAGTTCATGGCGAGTGCCGACGTGCTCAACTTCTATGCGAGGGTGCTCGGTCAACCGGACATCGGCTCGTACCTGTTCGACCCCGTCACCGGGAACTTCGAGCGTGCGAGCTCGGTCCCGGGCCTTCCCGGATCGGAGCTCGACCTCTCGATCGGGCTCGGGCGGTACTTCTCGTCCACTTATCAACGCGGGCTCACCGGCATCTCTCGCATCGAGCGCATCGGCTCGTTCTACGACAAATGGATCGCGATCCAGATGCTGACCGATCGCGGTGGCGCGATGGACTACACGCGCGATGTGCCGTTCTGGGTGAATTTCCACGACCTCTTCCCAATCGAGATGCAGCAGATCTTCCAAGGTATGATCCAAGATGAACCCGAGTCGATCTCACCCCGGGTCGTTTGCGGCACGCCCGGCCCGGGAAGCGTGTGCAACGACCCGCGCGTCGTGTACATGGACTTCTATCGCGGGGACTGCTCCGCACCGGAAACCTGTAGGCCCGATCCGGTCGAGGAAACCTACGCGGGCCTCGATGTCGTCGATGGTGGGAGCTCGGTGTTACTCCAGTTTCTCGCAGCGGCTTTCGCCCTCGCAGATTTTCCGGTCTTCTTCGACACGACTTTTCAGAACCAGCTCTTCATTTGTGTCGAGGGCGAGGGGGATTGCTTCGCTCCGAGCGACGGATCGGTCGAGGGTGTCGACTTCGTGCGGCATAGCTCGACCAGGTTCGGAAAGACATTCCTCGCCTTTCAAATCGAGCCTGCGATATCGGTGCCCAATCAGGAGTCGATCGGCTTCAACATGGTCAAGGAGGCTTCAGACAACGCTTTTGTCATCGACGTCCTCGAGCGGATCGGGAACGGAGAGACGGTGTCGCAGGTCGAGCTCGATCAGCTGACCACCGCCGGTTATCGCATTCCCGCGGATGCAGCTGAGGCGGTCTCAGACCTCAACATACTCGATCGTCGACAGCGAAACCTCGAATCGTTCTTCTTCCAGTTGATTGACCTTCAACGTCAGCTCGGCATTGCCGGATACTTGAGGTTCTGAGATGAGAACGAAGCCAAAGCTCTTCAGCTCTCATTTCGCGGCCGCCTTGTTGGTGTCGTTCACCTTTAGTTGCACCAAAGGAGGCCCGACGGCGGACCGCGTCCAACCGAACCTTATCGACAAGGACATCTTGCAGGGTGAGTGGTGGGTGACCCAGACGGTCATCGATGCAGACGCGGAAGCGACCGGCCCCACGTGGACCGGTGACGCTGGATGGGATCGCAGCCTCGACAAAGGGCAATCCGGCTCGCTTGGTCGCATTCGCTGGGTCATCGACGAGAAATTTCTCTTTGCCTTCAGGTCGTACGAGCTCGTCGATGGTGCCAATCCGAACGCCGACGACGAGGAGTTCCGGGGGCAGCCGCTCGCGGCCTTCGAGGTGATCGATCACGTCGACGTTCGACCCGAGTACAACGAAGTCACCGGAGAAACGCGCAACATCATCGAGGAGAACACTGAGGACCGTCGCTGGTACGAGCGCGAGTTCATGCGGGTCGATTGGTCGAAGAACCACGTGAAATCTTTCTTTTTCCCGGCCGAGCTCGACGCCCTCGGTGGTTGGACGGTCGAACCCGGGGCGTTCTTCATCCAGGATGCGAGCTCACACTGCACGGGCGAAGGCGAGGAAGAGCAGTGCAACTTCCCCAAGTCTTGGGAGCCGCAGTTCGTGACCCTCTCCGAAGACCCGAGCTATCGATTCGCCGATGAGTGGCCGGAAGGCAACGAAGATACCACGCACTACATGAGCTTCGTCACCTTCATGAACCTCTCGCCGGATGCGAACTGTGTTTTCGCGAGCGGGACGGCATGTCAAACGCTATCGATCCCCTCGCGGCTTGCGTTCTTGCGCGTTCCGCCCGATCACCAGTACGCAGCTGCTACCCAGAGCCACGAAGAGTTCGACAAGTTCGGGGTGTTCCGGACCTATCAACGGACGTACATCGGCGCTTCGGGTGACGGTACGACGCGTCGGTGCGATCGGAACGTCGACTGCGGAACGGGTGGTTTCTGCAATGTAGAAACGCACGCCTGCGAGGGTGGGCTTGGCGAAGACTTTGGCGAAACCGATTCGCTCGCGTTCCTCCGACCGCGACACAACTTCTTCGCGCGGTCACTGACCGACCAGGAGTGCACGGCGGATTGGCAGTGCGATGGGCGCTTCGGTGACTTGCCGAGTGCCCCTGGCTCGGTCTGCGACGCGCGCGCACGTCGATGTACGATTCCCATGCGCGACCGAGTACCTCGCCAACTTGCGGACGGCCCCGGGTCGGTGGCGTACTATTTGAATGCGGGTTTTCCCAAGCATCTCGTTCATCCGGCGATGGAGGTGATGGGCAACTGGAACGAAGTGTTCATGCGTGGATGGCGGGTTACCCGCGGAGAGGCCCTCCCGACCTACGAGTCGATGCGCATCGATTGTCAACAGCAGGACCCAACCCGGTACTGTTTCTGTGGGTCGCCCGATGACGTCGGAGGAACTTGTCGGGGACGGTACGACCCGTTCGTCACGCCTGCGAATTGGATTTCGCAAGGCGTCGATGACCCCTACCAATGTCACATCGAGAACGCGGAGTTCAGCGAGCCCGTTTCGCCGACCTCGTTTGACGACTACCCGCTTCCGCAAGCGTACCGATACCAATTCATCGGGGACGAGTGTTTGTTCGTTCTGCGCACCAATACCTGCGATTGGCACCGAACCGATGCATCGCAGATCTGCGATGAGGTGCTCGATCTCGAAGGCGAGCCGGTCGTCTGGGAGCAGCTTGGGGACCTACGCTACCAGTTCTTCAACTTCATAGACCAAGTGAACACACCGTTCGGTGGCGTGTCTAGCCCGTTGGCCGACCCCACCACTGGCGAGTTGATCACAGCCAATGCGAACTTCTCCGCACGCGGGGTCGAGGCCCGGGCGACGCAGGCGCTCGACTTCTTTCCAGTGCTTCGATGCGCCAATGACGACCTCGGGTGTGATGCGGGTGACGAGGCCGCAGCCGAGCGCTATCTCACGGGCGAGAACCTTCGAGCATACTTCTCGAATCTTGGTCGAACCGAGCATCCTGCAGGTCTTGCCGCCTCAGGCTCGGACGGCTTCAGCATCGACGATACGTCCCGGCCGCAGCTCCCGGTCGACGTCAACGGGGCCCTGCGCAATGTCATGGCCCGCGCAGAAGACCGCATCGATAGCCTTCGTGGCCAGGAGGGCCGCTCCCAACTCTTGAGCGACCGAATGCGTCGACTGGCCGGCACCTCGATTGAGCAGAAACTGATGGGCTCTCTCGGCGTGGACGGATACGAAGCCCTCAATCGACATTTCGACCATGGCCAACAATACGTGTTTGGGCTCACGCCCCAGACGAGCATCTACGACGAAGACATTCTCGATCAGATTTCGCCGTTCCGCGGGACGAGCTTCACGCGCACGCTCAGTGCTGGGGCCGACGCCGACGATGAGCTCTCCAGTCACAACATCTGTTTCGGCAACGAGACACCATTCCGCAAGCGCTACCTCGAGTATTGGGCCGAGGCGTTTCGCGGCCGACCTCCGACCGAGGCCTCGATCCGCATGCAACAGCTCTACACGAGGCAAGTGCAATACCACGAGATCGGTCATTCGGTCGGGCTTCGGCACAATTTCGCCGCAAGCCTGGATCGTGACAACTACGGTGATGGTTACTTCAACCTGGTCATGGGCGACTCCTCTTCGAGCGGCGACGACTTGCCCCTTCCGAGGCTCGAGGACTACGACCTCGACGATGACGGGTTTGTCGCGGGGCCCGAGTTCGATCAGTACTTGAGCGACCTGCGCGAGACGCGGAACGAACGCGCCAAGCGGGGTGCGCACAACTACATGTCGAGCTCGACGATGGACTACAGCGGCGACGAGTCAGACGCCCAGGGCTTGGGTCGCTACGACGTGGCCGCAACGATCTGGAACCACTTCGACCAGCAGGAGGTCTACAACCTTTCGAGAGATGCCGTGGAGACCGACGAAGACGGTCCCTTCGAGGGGCTCAAACGCTCCCACGAGGTGGGCCGCGTGTGGTGGCAGGCTTACCTTGGTGGGGAGCGCTGCGGGGTCGATGCCGAATGTCCGTACTCCCGCGTGTCAGGGGCGATTCCCGATACCCAGCCGGTTTATCAGCGATGTGTCCAAAACCCTCGTAGGGTATTCCCCCAACAGGAGTGCGCGGGCCAATCGGATTGTGTCTGTTCCAACTTCGACTTTGACGTCATCGACTATGCGGACACCGCGGGCTACCCAGAAGCCGGCGTCGACCGAAACTACGCCCCGGTGCGCTACCTGTTTTGTCCTGACGACCGAACCAAAGATATATCGTGGTGTACGCGCTTCGACGCGGGAGAAAGCTTTCACGAAGTTATCGATCACTATCGGCGCAGTTGGGAAGAGCTTTACCCTTCGGAGTACTATCGGCGCTTCCGACGGGGCGGTGCGCAGGGCGGTGAATCGACCGACATGGTCAAGCAGGCGGCCAAGATCTATCAGCATCTCTTTTTTCGCTTCAACTTCGAACCTGGCTTCTCGTTGGACACCGGCCCGCTTGGTTTCGACGATCAGTTCTTGGCCTCGATTGACGCCATGAACTGGTTCGTAGAAATCGTGAACCTGCCGGATGAAGGCTCCTACCAATACGACGCGAGCCAGAACATGTACCGCTTGATGGGCGAGTCGATCGACCTCCCGGGGGCCGACCTGAGCTTCCTGCCAGGGCAAGGGTTTGGCATGTGGACCAAGTACCAAGACGGCTATTTTGGGTTCTTCCGACCGGAGCGCGCTGGGGTTTTCTACGACAAGTTTGCCGCGCTCTGGGCGTTGGCGATCCGCGATTGGGACTTGGACTTCACAGTCGACGAGCGCTACTTCATCAACTTCTACGACCTCTTTCAGACGGAGATGACCGAGTTCTTCGGCGGCGTCATTCTCCAGGACGAGAGCTGGTTCGCGCCGCGGCTTCGCATGGAAGACGGCCAGCCGATCGTCCAGCACATGAGTTGGTATCGCGGAACGGCGCTCGGTGAATGCTTCGAGAACAACGCGTTCGTTCCCTGCCGTGGCAGCCAGCGCGAGGTGTACCCAGACGCCCCGATCGGGGGAACGACCAACGAGGTGCTCAGAAGCTGGGCAGCGATTCTCGCGCTTGCGCAATTCCCCGTCTACTACGACACGAGCTTCGAGCAGCGGCTCTTGATCTTCAAAGCAGGCAGCGGCTCGGGTTTCAACATTCCGGACATCCAAGCCGATGGCAGCCCTACCTGCGTCTACGGGACAGACGGTCTCGGAGCGGGTCACCTGGTGGTCGACCCCGGGGTACCGAATGACTGTGATACCGCCGAGGATGCCGATTACGTCGTCTTCGAGTCGAACCGGTTCCGTACTCCTTACGTCGCCGTCAAAGTGCGGCCAAGCCTGGAATTGAACCTCGAAGAGGAGCAGGTCGGCTTTCAACTGCTCAAACGACTCGTAGACCTACAAGCCGAGGTAGACGCTCTTCCGCCAACCGATCCTTCGGTGCCTGGCAAGCTACAGGAGCTTCAACAGGGGGAATCGTTCCTCGAGTACCTCATCGAGCTTCAAACGGCGTACGGAATCAGCAACTTCTTCTGATGGCGCTCGTAAGGCGTTCCTGTAAGCTATCGACGTGGGGACGCCGTTGCCGGACAAGGACGACCTGCTCAGACAATACCGGTCGATGATGCGGATCCGCCGCTTCGAAGAAGAAGCGGCGCGCAACTATGCCAAGGGCAGGATTGGCGGTTTCCTTCATCTGTACATTGGGCAGGAGGCGATCGCAGTCGGGGCGGTCGATGCGCTTCGAGACCAGGACTACGTCTTTCAGACCTACCGCGACCATGGCATTGCCCTTGCGCGCGGGATGCCGGCCAAGGCCGCGATGGCCGAGCTCTTCGGCAAAGACACGGGCTGCTCGCGCGGGATGGGCGGCTCGATGCACTTTTTCGACGTCGAGCGCAACTTTCTCGGAGGCTGGGCCATCGTCGGCGGCCACATGGCGCTCGCCGCCGGCACCGCATTCAAGTCCAGGTACAACGGTGAAGATCGTGTGACGATCTGCTTTTTCGGTGAAGGCTCGACCAACATCGGGGGCTTTCATGAAGCGATGAGTCTGGCTGGCCTCTGGAAGCTCCCCATCGTGTTTGTTTGCGAGAACAACCAATATGCGATGGGGACCCCTCTCGAGCGCACGAGCGCCCTCAAAGACCTATCGATCAAGGCCAAAGGCTACGCGATGGCGGGCGCGCGGTTCGAAGGCCACGACGTCACCCTCGTCCAGGAACGGATCGCCGAGGCGGTGGATCGCGCACGGACGGGGGCTGGGCCGACGTTCATCGAGGTGCTCACATATCGGTTCCGTGGACACTCGATGAGCGACCCCGCGAAGTACAGGTCGCGCACGGAGCTCGAGCAAAAGAAGCAACTCGACCCGATCCAGGTGGCGCGCGAAAGGATACTGGAGCTCGGGGTCGAAGAGGCCAAGCTCGACGACATCGACCTCGAAGTCGATGAAGAGATCGACGCAGCCGTGAAATTCGCCGAAGAGTCCGAGCCTGCGCGTCGAGAGGTCATGCTGGGCACGGTCTACGCCGAGGAGGGAGAGTTGTGAGAGAGCTTCGCTACCGAGAAGCGCTTCGCGAGGCGATGCTCGAGGAGATGGAGCGTGACGAACGGGTCTTCTTGATGGGAGAAGAAGTCGGGCACTATCAAGGTGCCTACAAAGTTTCTGAGGGCCTTCTCGACAAGTTCGGCGAGCGTCGCGTCATCGACACCCCAATCGCCGAGTCCGGTTTTGCGGGTATCGGCATCGGTGCAGCGATGGTGGGTCTTCGACCGATCATCGAGTTCATGACTTGGAATTTCTCGTTCGTCGCATTCGACCAAGTCATCAGCAATGCAGCCAAGATCCATCAGATGAGTGCGGGTGCGATTCACGTACCGATCGTCTTCCGTGGTCCGAATGGCGCGGCTCGGCAGGTGGCGTCGCAGCACAGCCATGCGGTGGCACCGTTCTACGTCGGCATCCCGGGCCTCTACGTGTGCCAGCCAAGCACTCCGCGCGATGCCAAGGGTCTCCTCAAGACCGCAATTCGTAGCAACAATCCCGTGATCTTCCTCGAGGGCGAAACGCTCTACGGCGTGAAAGGCGAAGTCCCGGACGAAGGGGTCGAGGAGCTGATCCCTTTTGGCGCAAGCCGAGTCGCCCGCCACGGGGCCGACTGCACCATCGTGACCTGGGGTCGCCCCTACTATGTGGCGATGGCAGCGGCTGAGAAGCTCGCAGCGGACGGGACCGAGTGCGAGGTCATCGACCCTCGGACGCTGCGCCCTCTCGACATGGGTCCGGTGATCAAAAGCGTGCGAAAAACCAATCGGTGCGTGGTGGTCCACGAGCACTGGCCGTATGGTGGTCCCGGCGCCGAGGTTGTTGACCGCGTTCAGCGGGAGGCGTTTGATTACCTCGATGCTCCGGTCGAGCGGGTGACCGGGCTTGACGTGCCGATGCCTTATGCGCTCAATCTCGAGAACGAAGTGCTTCCGACGGAGGAGCGAGTCATCGACGCGGTGAAGCGCGTCAGCTACGCGAAGTGAACCATGGCAAAGATCATCGGACTCCCCAAGCTCTCACCGACGATGGAAGAAGGCACGCTCGTCTCGTGGGCCAAGAAGGAAGGTGACTCTGTCGATGTCGACGATCTTCTGGCGGAGGTCGAGACCGACAAAGCGACGATGGAGTTTCGGTCGTTCGACCGCGGCGTGCTCTTGAAGATCTTGGTTCCGGAGGGCGTGACTCTCGAAGCTGAGGTTCCGGTGGCGATCATCGGGAAGGCGGGAGAGGACATCACCGAGCTCTTGGCGCAGGTAGAGGCGGCGGGGGCACCCCGTAAAGAGGCTGCGTCGCCACGGGGCGAGGGGATAGCGACAGAGTCAGAGACACCGTCAGGACCAATGGCAGAGTCAGCGCCAGAGTCCGCGCCAGAGTCCGCGCCAGTCTCAACCACGGGGGGCAATGGGGGGCGGGTGATCTCTTCTCCGCTTGTTCGGCGGCTGGCTCGGGAACGGAGCATCGATCTTGGATCGGTCCAGGGTACGGGGCCCCATGGGCGCATCGTCAAGCGCGATATCGAGTCGTACACCGGCCCCGGAGCAACCAGCACGATGCTCAGCGGAGAGCGTTTGCCGCCAGAGGTTCGGCAAGCCAGTAGCATGCGGAGGACGATCGCGAGGCGGCTGACAGAGTCGACGCAAAGCATCCCGCACTACTACCTGACGATCGACTGCGATATCGGTCCGCTTTCCGATGCGCGAAAGGCGATGAACGCCGAGTTAGAGGCGGACGCTAAGAAGGTATCGCTCAACGACTTGATCATCAAAGCGGCGGCGGTCGCGCTGCGTCGCGTTCCCGAGGTCAACGCATCGTGGATGGGCAAGGAGATTCACTACCATCAAGTCGTGGATATCTCGGTCGCGGTTGCGGTCGACGACGGGCTGATGACGCCGGTCATTCGCGATGCCGACCGAAAAGGGATCACTCAGATCGCCGACGAAGTCCGTCACCTCGCCGGCCGTGCCCGCGAACGAAAGCTATCGATCGAAGAGATGACCAACGGGACGTTCTCGATCTCGAATCTCGGTATGTATGGTATCGAAGAGTTCACCGCGGTCATCAATCCGCCAGAAGCTGCCATTCTTGCGGTAGGGACCATCCGAGAAGAGCCGGTCGTTCAGGCTGGTGAGGTCGTCCCGGGCCGCCGCATGCGTTTCACCATGAGCTGTGACCACCGAATCGTCGATGGTGCGGTGGGCGCCCGCTACATGGCCGCCTTCAAACGCATCATCGAATCCCCTCTCAACATGCTGCTATGAGCCCTGAGACCGGATCAACTTGGCTCGATTGGGCGGTGTGGGACACGGCCATGGGTCGGAGCGTTTACAGGAAGAGCCGGAACACGAGCACGAACGCCATGACGAAGGCGGCTACGAACGCCGCAGTTTCGAGCTTCTTCCGCATTGCCGCGGCACGATCATATGCAAGATCGGCGTCGCGTTGCTAGCCGTGCGCGGACGTCGTGTGTGTAAGGTTCAGCGTACAGCAGCGCACACGCGCGTCAGCAGGCGCCGTGGAAACGCTTTGCGTCCGTCGGAAAGATCTTTCCAGGATTCAAGACGTGTTTCGGATCGAAAACGTTCTTGATCCGTTGTTGGAGCTCGATGAGCGCGGGCGACTGCTCCATTGGGAGATAGGGAGCCTTCAGAACGCCGATGCCGTGCTCGCCGCTCAGGGTTCCTCGAAGCTCGATCACCCGTTCGAACAGTCGTCGGACTGCCTTGTCCACGATGTGCTTCTGATCGGGGTCGTCCCACAAGAAATTCACGTGGAGATTGCCGTCGCCAGCGTGGCCATACGTGGGAATTATCAACCGGTTCTCCTCCGATAGCTCGGCGCAGGTCTGAAGCAGGTCGGCCATTTTCGTTCTGGGAACGACGACGTCCTCCGATAGCTTGTTCTTGGCCTGTCGTCGGAGGCTGTAGCTGAGCTCACGCCGCGAGGCCCAGAGACGCTCCCGCTCTCCGCTGTTCTGCGCCACCAAAACCTCGATCGCACCGACGTCGGTAAGCGTGTTACCGCAGACTTCGAGATCGCCGTCTAGCCGGTCTGCATCGCCGTCGAGCTCCAAGAGAAGGATCGCCCGCGTTTCGTCGGGTATCGTCAAACCCGCCTCGGGTCGCACGATGCGAATCGCCTCCGCGTCGAGCAGCTCGATGCAGGACGGCACATGCCCCACTGACAACAAGGCTCGCACGGCCGGAGCCACGTCGTCGAGGCTCGGGAAGCAGGCGAGGAGGGTGACGGTCGCTTCCGGCTTCGGAATCAGGCGCAATGTCGCCTCCGTCACGATTCCTAGCGTGCCTTCGCTCCCGATCATCAACGCGGTCAGGTCATACCCTGTAACGCCCTTCTTTGTTTCGTGGCCGAGCTCGAGCACGGTACCGTCTGCCAGCACCACTTCCATGCCGAGCACGTACTCCCGCGTAACGCCGTACTTGAATGCTCGCGGCCCGCCTGCGTTGGTGGCCAGGTTTCCCCCAATGGCGCACGAGTCGCGCGAGTTGGGGTCCGGCGGATAATAGAGTTGCTGGTCCTCCACCAAGCGCTTGAGCTCGCCTGTGATCACGCCGGGCTGCACCCTGGTGGTGAGCTCGTCTCGATCGATGTGCTTGATCGCACCCATCCGGTCGAAGGTGAGCACGATGCCCCCCGGAACGGGTACGGCACCACCCACGCGTCCGGTGCCGCCACCCCGAGGTGTTACCGGCACTCCGTGCTCGAACGCCGCTCGCATGACTTCCGAGACTTGCTGGGTACTACTCGCCCGAACGACTGCTTCAGGAACACACGGCGTGGTTTCGCTCTCGTCTCCGGCGTATCCTTCGAGCAGGGTTTCGTCGCGAATTACGGAGCCAGATCCACACGCGCGCTCGATCGCGAGCAAAGCGCTGTCCAAAGAAGACATAGCGCGAGCCTTGGGCCGTGCGCCCAGTCGGTCAAGGGCACGTGCGATCAGCAGGAGGAGGCGCTAAGCTCTACAGCCGCGGCTGCCCCGCCGCTCCCTGACCGTGCGATTCTTTGCTTGCGTGTTGCTGGCCGTTGCGGCGGCGGTTGGCTGTGGTGATGCCGCCCCCCTCGCGAACCAAGATGCTGGACGCGATGCGAGCGTCGATCTGGATGGCGGTGCAGGTGGAGCAGGCGGCGCGGACGCGGACGTTCCGGACGGCGGCTTCGATGCGGGGCCCCGCTGTGGCACCAGCGCGCTTTGCCTGAGGTGCCCCGATGAAGAGGACCTCTGCGACGATGACAATCCCTGCCCCGCAGGCGAGGAATGCCACGAGACAGGATGCGACGATCTCAAGCGTTGCTTCGTGCTTCCAGGTGGCGCGTGCCCGGCTAACGGCGATTGCGGCGACCCAGACTACGCGTGCAACCTCGAGGTCGGCAGGTGCCTTCGAACGACCCCCGGTTGCGACGATTCCAATGATTGCGTGACGGGTTTCGCCTGCGAGGACGACACCTGCACCGACCGACGCGTCCCGTGCATCTCGGTCTCTGATTGCCCACACGGGTTCACCTGTCGCGTCATTGGTGACTATCAACGGTTCTGTCGTCGCGTCACGCGTCCCTGTGACGACGACATCGATTGCCAAACCCTCGGAGTCGTATGCGGTGACGTCGAAGGGGATGGACAGATGGAATGCATGGCCCCGTTCGATCCCGGCGGTCGTGTTTCGTGTGATAACTCACAATGCCCGTCCGGTGTCGCTCCGGTCTGCGAGGTGATCGAGCAGGGTACGCAAGCGGTGTGTGGGCAGTTCGGGCTTTGCGTCTCAGCGGCCGATTGCGCGGGTGGCTTCGAGTGTAGAGACCTCTGGGGCGACGGTCGAAGCGAATGCGTCTTGCACGGGGACTCCTGCGCGGATTCCAGCGAGTGCGCGCTGCGCCAAGTCTGCGCTTCACCCCGATCTGGAGGCTCCCCATCTTGTGTAGGTGGCGCGGTGATGTAGCACTTACACTACGGCGCGATTTCCTGTAAGGTAGTCCCCTTCCATGTGGGCGATATCACCATGAATTGGCTTCAAAAAACGGTTGCTCGTGGGTCCTGTGCCGCGGCCCTGCTCGCCTTGGCGGCCTGCGGTGGCGGAGCTGGCATCGACGACAGCTCGAACGCGGTCATCGACCCGCCACAAGAATGCTCCCCCGCCCGGCCCGACTGTTCAATTGCCTCCGACTTCCCGGTCCAAGGGGATCTCAACGCCACCAACTCGGCTGGCGTCCGGTACTCGGCAGAGACCGGCGCGCTCGTCATCGACCGCGTCGGCTCTCTTCCGGACGGCGACAATGACGGCGCTCCCGATGATGCTGACGATTGCCCCGGCATGCCTGGCTGGCGTATGCCGTGTGACGGGGATCCGGCTAACGACGGGATCTTCCAGACGCTGTTCTTCGATCCATCCGGCACGCAAGAGGCCGTTCGAACGTCGATCATCGCTACGACCGCCGACATCCCTGCCATCGACATCTACTTCTTGGTCGATGGCACGACCTCCATGGCCGGCGAAATCGGTGTGCTCCAAAGCGAGATCATGACCGTCGTTTCCGACATCGAGGCGTTGTTCGACGACCACGACCCTCAGCTCGGCCTAGGGCTCTACCGCGACTATCCGGTCGTCCCGCTGGCGATGACATACAGCCAGGCGCCCTACCATCACATCCTCGACTTGACCGACGACACGCTACTCTTCGAAAAGGCGGTGAGCACCCTCAACACGGTCAGCAACATGACCAACCCAGAGGCTGGGTCGCAGGCGCTGTTCGCGGTGGCGACCGGACAGGGCTTGGGCGACTTCGTGCCGAACCGAGCTCCGTGTCCTGCCGGACAGGTCGGCTATCCCTGTTTTCGGCCAGACGTCTTGCGGCTCGTCCTGAACATCACCGACGCCGCGATGTACAATGGGCCCTCGGGTCCCGCGTATCCCGCCTTCGTGCCGCCTCGCCCCGGCGTGTTCAGCCTGCCCCCCGTCCAGATGTTCCCCGCCCTGTTCGACGCGGATGATGCCCTTTCCGCACTCGATTTGGGCGACCTCTCGGCCCAGTCGCTCACCTTGATGGGCATGAGCACCCTGCTCAGTAACCAGGTCAACACGGCCATGGCTCCAGCAACCGCCTTGGCACCAGGATGCATAACGGGAGTGCCCCCGGACAATGACATGGACGACAAAGACGTCGTCATCACCTTTCGCTTCGACTCGCCAGGCGTGACCCTCGTAGATGTGTTCGCCGACAACACCCACTGGCCGGGCGCCAACGTAGCCTTGTTCGGCGATGCCATGCTCGACCCAGCCGCGACGCTTGGGTGCGACGGAATGGCGACGGGGAACTGGGGCGCGATCCAGTGGATGCCGACCGCGCGCCAGCCGTACTACATCGTGGCAGACGGGCAGGTTCCAGCCGGCGAGGATGTCGAGCCCGAGGGCGCGTTTAGCCTTTCGATCGTCCACAATGGCGACCCTCCCGATCCGGTGGCTTGGCTCACGGCCACCGCTCCGGTCGATTGGCCTATGGTGGAGATGGCTCTGCTCGCCAACGACATTCGGGTGGCCAGCGTCTTGTCACCGAAAGACGCCGTGACCATGCCCAGCGACGCGGACGCCGACGCGCGTGCAGTTGCCTCCGCGACAGACGCAGTGACCAAGGTTGGCGGAGAGTGGGTCCGTGAGATCACGGCACCCGACGGTGAAGGATTGGGCGCGCAGGTGACGAACACGCTTAGCCTCATTCTCGACGAGAGCATCTATGACATCCAGATCGTCGCCGTCGAAGACGTCGCGACCCCCATGTTCGACGAGACCGATTTCATCATCACGCTCGAGGCCCAAGACTGCGCCGAGGGCGACCCTCTCGAGTGCGGCTCGCCATCGATAGACCGGTGTCCGGCGTGCGAGCCAGGGGCGGAGATCGCGTTCGAGCTCGGTCTGTTGAATGATAGCGTTCCGCCGACCTCCACATCGCAAGTCTTCGACTTCGAGGTCATCATTTGGGTCGACGACACCATCGAATTGGAGCGTATTCCGATCCGCGTGATGGTGCCCGATGCCGCTGCCCACACGTTCGACAATACGCCCGGGACCAACTTCTACCGAAACAGCTACGACAGCACGGACCGTTGCCGTACGCCGCCCGAGCGTCCCGATTGGGGCGACCTCACCTGGACGGGTAATACCCCGGGCGATTCTTTGATCGAGTTCCAGATCCGTTCCACCAGCACTGCAGCCGAGCTCGACACCGCGGTTCCCGTTGTGATCGTCATCCCGACCGACACGATGGACACGACCCTCGACGTCGGCCAAGAGCTGATCAACAACGGGATCCCCAATGGGCTTCCCTTCCTTCGCGTGACCGCGATGCTTACTCCGACGTCGGACCTCGCATTCTCTCCGGAGCTCTTCGGCTGGGAGCTCGAGTTCGTCTGCTTTGCTGCGGAATGATCTGACCCCTGCTAGCATCCGAGCGAGTGGCGGACCCGACCCAAAAGTCGAGCCTTGCTGCGTGGGTTTGGGTGCTGGTCGCCTGCGTGGCGGTGTTCGAGCTCGTGGCCCATTCGGTCATCCGCGCCCGGGTTCCAAGCGATCGCTCGTGGAGGGATGCAACAACGTTCGTTCGAGAGCGGTTCGAGCCTACCGACCGCGTCGTCGCTGCACCGCACTGGGTCGATCCGATCGTCCGCAGTTACCTGGGCGACCTCTTTTCCTTGAGCTCCGCATCCGTCGGTGACTTGGCTGGGGTTGATCGTGTGTGGGAGGTCGCGATCCGCGGTGTCACGAGTCGAAGTGAGCCTCCCGCGCTCGAGGAACCTTTTGGCCGGGTGCGAGTTCGCATGTGGTCGGTGGTCACGGACGAAGTGCTCTTCGATTTCGTCGAGGAGATCGATCGCGCCGAAGTCGATCTCCTGACAGAGGGGAGTGCACAGCGCTGCCCGTGGATGCACGCGAAAGTCCAGGGTGGCGGCCTCGGCCACGGCCCGCTACCCCCTCCTGACCGTTTCGTCTGCGACCCTGCCCGGCCTTGGCTTTGGGTCGGCGGCACCGTGATGGCCGATCTCGATCTCGAGCCGCGTCGCTGCGTGTGGCAACATCCCGCCGGACCCGAGCCTGTGAGAGCCGCGTTTCGCGATGTTCCCCTTGGCGACAAGCTCGTCGTGCAAGGAGGCCTCGACTACAACAACGAACGCACCGCCGGAAACATCGCGGTGCGGCTTCGGGTCTTCATCGACGATCGCTTGGCGGGAGAGATGCGCCATCAAGCCCGAGACGGCTGGTCACGGCTCGAGATCGACACCTCACGATTGAATGGTACCGCGCATCAGGTACGCATCGAGACCACTGCGGCCAAACCCCACGCACGCACCTTCTGTTGGTCCGCGTCGACCCGAGGTACGCGAGGTGAGCGATGACGGTTCGCAAGCTCACTTGGTCCGAGCAGTTGGTAGGAGCCGCATTGTGCGTCGGATACGTGATGGCGCTAGTTTGGACGGCCCCCGACCTAGCGATGTCGCGCGACGAAAGCTTTTATGCGCATGCCGCCAAAGACTACGGTGGCTGGGTTGCGGAGCTAACGACGAGCCCCAGCTCCGCGCTCGGCCGCGAGCACATCGATCGAGCGTGGGACTACAACTGGGAGCACCCGCCGTGGATGAAGCTCACTTTCGCGTGGAGCTGGCTCCTTCACCAGAAGCTCGGGCTCTTTTCGTCGGAATCGCTCGCGTTTCGATTCCCAGGAATGCTCACCGCAGGGCTCCTCTTGTGGCTCATCTATTCCTGGGGCGCCGTCACCATGGGACGAAGAGGCGCGCTTTTTGCGGCCCTTGCTTTTGCCATGCTGCCCCGGGTTTTTTATCATAGTCATCTCGCAGCGTTTGACGTCCCGATCGCGTTCTTCATCACGTTCACGGCATACGCGTATTGGCGCACGCTTTCCGACGGCAGATGGGCGTTGTTGACCGGGTTCGCTTTCGGCCTTGCTCTCGCGACCAAGCACAACAGTTGGATCCTTCCGGGCATTTTTCTGATTCACTACCTCTGGGTGCGGCGGCAATACGCCCTGGCCGACCGTCTCGATCGTCCGACGATTTCGTGGTTGCCATCGATGCTCGTCATCGGGCCGGTCATGCTGGTCGCGACCTGGCCGTGGGTCTGGCACCACACGTGGAGCCGACTCCTGGCATACGCGCAGTTTCACCTCCGTCACGTGCACTACACGTACGAGTATCTCGGGGTGAGCTACTTCGAACCGCCGTTCCCTATTTCGGTGCCGTTCGTGATGACACTGTTCACCGTGCCGCTCACCATCCTGGTGATGGCACTCATCGGTCTCGTCCATCGCCGCGCAGCATTGGTCCCACCCTGGAAAACACGACGCGGCGATGCAACCGACACCAACGCGGACGTGCTCTGGCTGGGCTGCCTCGCCGCGCCGCTGCTCGCGATCGCGCTTCCTTGGTCGCCAATCTTCGGAGGAACCAAACACTGGATCACCGCCTATCCGTTCCTCGCCTTGTTCGCCGGTTGGGGCTTCGTTGCCGTCATCGACCTCGCCACCGGTGCGCTCTTGGCCGAGCGGCGCGGAGCTGCTTGGGCGCTCACAGCCTTGTGCTTGGCACCGGGGCTCGTGGAAACCGTGCACAGCCATCCATTCGGCTTGTCACATTACACGCCCCTCGCAGGCGGCGTCCCGGGCGCCGCAGACCTAGGGATGAACCGTCAGTTTTGGGGTTTCACGACGGGGAGCCTCGCAGACTGGCTCACGAAAACCCTTCCCGATGGGGGCACGGTGTGGACGTGCGACACGACCTGGGGGGCCTGGCGGATGATGCAAGCCGATCGGCGCCTTCCAAGCAACATCCGTCCTGTGCGTTCGATGGTGGATGCCGACCTCGTGCTCGTGCACCACGAGCCCCATTTCAACGAAGTCGATTTTCAAGCATGGATGGCGTTCGACGACGTAAAGCCTGTGCACGTGCTCACCTACGACGGCGTGCCCATCATGTCGGTGTACCAAAACAGTCGCTAGGGGTGACTGTCTAGAGCGAGCCTTGTCCGGCTTTGCTGGCCGCCCCACGGGCGCGGGCCATCAGCGCGAACAGGCTTTCGACGATGCCGATCACCACGTAAGCCGACAGCAGCCAGACCAGAGCCATCGATGGGTGGTAACGCAATGCGATCCATACGGTTACGGCGAGCGCCATCGAAATGAAGAGCACCGTTCGCCACGAGAGCCGCAAGTCCTTGAAGGAACGAAACGGCATCGAGCTCAGCATGAACACCGACAGAGTCACCACCAACACCGAAATGATGATCGGCGAGAATGGGAGCTTCCCGGTCAGGGTGTTGGCGACGACGATCGAGATCAGAATGGCGGCCGCCGCGGGAATGGGTAAGCCCTGGGTGTACTTCCCCGGTGTGTGTGGCTGTCCGTCGTCCCCGGTCGAGGTCACGTTGAAGCGAGCGAGTCGAATCGCACCGCTCCCGACGAACACGAAGCCCACGAGCATACCGGCGGTTCCCATCTCCCGAAGCGACCAGTGGTAAACCAGGATCGCCGGCGCAACGCCGAAAGAGATCACGTCGGCAAGCGAATCCAGCTGCACGCCGATTGCGGTCTGTGTGCGTGTCAGCCGTGCGACCCGGCCATCGATCGTGTCGAAGAACAGCGCGAAAATGATCAGAAGAGCCGCTCGGTAGAGGTCATCATCGGTCGGTTGATCCGAGCAGATCAGGATCGCGTAATACCCGCAGAGCACGCTTCCGAGCGTGAACAGGTTGGGGAGGATGAAGAGGCTCTTCTTGAGGTCGACTTTCACGGGAGCTTCAATCTTTTCCGCTAATTCCGAACCCCTAGGCTACGAGATGCAGATTTTTCTGTCCACTGCGACGGTCGCGTCATCGTTGCGCCGCTCTTGCTGCATGGAACGCGCCGAGCGCTAGATTCCGCAGCCGAAGCTCGCCCTCCTGCGAGTACAGTGCTTCCAACAGCTTGGCCGCCCTTTCGGGTCGCTGCTCGAGCAGATCGAAGAGCGCCAAAGCCTCTTGCGCGTTTGCGCCTCCCGCATCCCGATATGCAACCAAAGCGTCTCTACGCTCCTTCAATGGCACTCCCCATCCCTGGAGCGCAAGCCAGCCCCAGTACGCCTGGAGCTCAATCTCGGAGAAACCATCGGTTGCCCGCACGCGGTGGATCAGGTTCCATCGCGCTTTGTACAACGCCCGCACCGTCATTTCGGGCGCAATCAAGACCTCCTGATAGATCGCGCCGTATCTTTCGAGAATCTCGCGAAACCCGCCGACTGCGCCGATGTCGTCTTCGGCGTCGAGCGTACCCCTGCCGTCGCCAAAGAGACGCATGAAATCACGGACTGCACGTGCGCGCATCGCGCCGAAGGCTTTGGGGCCTTGCTTGTCCGCGAGTGCCTTGACCGCGCGATAGATGTTTGCCTGCCGGGTGTCGTAATCGACCTTCGCGTAGGGTGGGTTGACCTCCGCAAACCCGTGGCCGATGAAGAGCGCGCGCAGACGGTCGACCTCCTCGCCGTCCGAGAGAGCCTCAGCGAGGGCCTCGTTTCGCCGAACCTCCTCGGCCACGGCCCTTCGGCTCAGGACCAAGCTCGGCATCTCCCACGGATCGACCGGTTGGGGGATGGCCAACATGGCGCCGGTCAGGCTTGCAGCGACCGCCCACAACACCAACTTCATCCCCGACTCCGTCACGGCAGAATCCTAGCACGGCTCCCGAACGCCGAGCTGACGCACTTCAAACGCCTGCTAGGCTTCTCGAGCGCCGATGAAGGTTCGTGTCCATTACTATGCTGCCGCGCGCGAGCTCGCAGGGTGTGAGGCCGCGACCTTCGAATTCCCAGCTTCCGCGGTCGCGCAGGGGGACTTTCGTCGGGCCGTGGCCGAGCGCCATCCGTCGATCGCGGCTTTCCTCGAGCGTATGCGCCTGGCTGTCAATGGGGATTTCGTCGACGATTACCAGGAAATCCGTGATGGGGACCGTGTCGACCTGCTGCCCCCCGTCGCCGGTGGCGCTCCCGTCGCCCTCTGCCGGATCAGTGATACCGAGGTCTCTCTCGACGAGGTACGACGCGCGGTTGCACACGGCGGGGCGGGTGGGATCTGCGTCTTCACCGGCGTGGTGCGCGACAACGCCGAGGGCAAAGATGTGGCTCGCCTGGACTACGAGGCGCACGAAAGCCTCGCGCTCAAGGAAATGCAACGGGTCCTCGAAGACGTCGAGGCCGAGCACGCTGGGGTGCGCCTCGCCGCGGTCCACCGAGTCGGGAGGCTTGCCATCGGAGACATCGCGGTTTGCGTGGCCGCGAGCGCCGCGCATCGCGAGGAGGCCTTCACAGCCTGCCGCAAAGCAATCGACCGCATCAAAGAGACCGTGCCCCTTTGGAAGAAAGAGTGGGGGCCTTCCGGCGAAGCCCACTGGGTGAACCTCGAGGATTAAGCGCGGACGAGCCTCTCGACTGTCGAGAGAAGCTCGTCGTCGAGCACGCCCACGCAGGTCAGGTAGGCGTGTTGGGGGTCGAGGTACTTCTTGGCAGCCCGTTGAATGTCGTCGGTTCTGACTGCCGCGACTTGGTGCGCGATGGTCGCGACCTGCTCCGGCAGACCGAAAAGGACACTGGTGCCTACGAAATCGACCGCGTCCTCCGGGTCGTCGCGAACCCTTTGGAGGTTCCATAGGTACCTTCGTTTTGCCTTCTCGACTTCTTCTTCGGTGGGACCCCACTCCTGGAGCTCACGGATCAAGTCGAGCGTGGTCTCGACGAGCAACGGCGCCTTCTTGTGTTCGACTGACGCCCCAAAATCGAACACGCCGCAGTCTTCGAAAGTGTCGTTTCCGGCGAAGGCGTCGTACGCCAGGCCCCGCTCCTCGCAAATGACCCGATGGACCCGCGTGCTCAGACCATCGTCCAAGACCCGGCCGAGGAGCAAGAACACAGGTGCCAACGGGCTCTTCAATCCTGGCGTGTGAAACGAGAGCTGCACGTCGGTCTGGCTGCCGGGCTCACGGACATAGCTAAAGCGCTTCTGATCTTCGGTTGGGACGCTCGGGGTAGGCTCGATCGGTCGCCCTTGCCCCATTCCCTCGAAGCACTTCCGAATCGAGTCCGCCAAAGGCTCCACATCAAACGCGCCCGCGACGCAAACGACGGAGTTCGGCCCCGTGTAATGATGTCGGTGGTGGCGCTGCAGATCCTCTGTTGCGAAGCGCTCGAGGTTCTCCAAGGGACCTGCGATCGAGAACCCGAGGGGGTGGTCTCGATAGAGCAACCGACGCGACACATTATCGATGTCGATTTGCTCGCCGCTTTCGTTCAAGTCCTCGAGGATCTCTTCTCGGATGATCTGCTTCTCAGTTCCCATCTGGGTCAACAAGGGTTGTCGAAGCACCTCCGCGAGAAGCTCCGTCCCTCGAGCGATCGTCTCGCTCGGCAACGTCAGGTCATAGCTCGTGAAGTCGACGTGCGTCGTGGCCTCGAGCGTGCCCCCAAGCCCTTCGATCGCGAGGCTGAGGTCGTGGGCCGCGGGGTGTCGCTCCGTCCCGCGGTAGAGCATGTGTTCGAGGAAGTGGCTGAGTCCGTTCGTTTCGAGAGTTTCGTACCGCGATCCCACTCGGATGAAGCATGAAATCGTCGCGGACTGCAGATGTGGCAGAGGGATTAGCCGGACCCGCAGGCCGCTCGGAAGCGTCATCGACGCACACGGCAGCTCCGGAAGGCTTGCTCCGTTAACTGTTGCCATCCTGCGTTGGGAGCGGGTTGATTCGCAAAGCTTGGTCGACGGTCGCCTGGTCTCGAAGCTTCCGTATGTAGAGGTCCAACGTCTCTCTTTTCTTGAGCGTACGAAGGACTTCTCGCGTCGAGTCGCGAAGGTCGTCGGTGAAAGCGGCTTCGTCGGGACGCTTCCGATCGATGATCCGGAAGACAACCCACTCGCGCCCGATCTGTACTGGCTCCGAAGGAAACGCTTGCCCCTCGGGCACCGCAAACACGGCGTCGAGCATCGCGCTCGTCGGCAGACCGACCAACGGTGCATCGCTGCGTCCAAACTCACCCGTCTCCAGTAGGGTAGGCGCCAGGGTGGACTCGGGAGTCTTCTTGCCATCGGCGGCGAGCTTGCTTCGTACGGCCTGGTCATCAGAGCTCTTCCAGAGGGAGAGCGTGGCTGCCGCCGCCGTCTTCGTACGCGATTGGATCAGATCCCGGCGGTATAGGTCTTCAGCAAGCTCGCGCTTAGCCTCTTCTTTGGGGACGTCTCCTTCTCGGATGCTCAGCACCTTGATGATGTGATAACCGAACTCCGTCTCGACGACGTCCGAGATCCCGCCCACTTTCATCGCGAAAACCGCTTCGTCGTAGGCCTCGGGCATGGTGCCTTTGGGCTGGTACCCAAGGTCGCCTCCCTTGGGGCCGGTGATTTGATCCTCGCTGTTCTGGCGGGCAAGAGTCGAGAAATCTTCGCCTGCCATCGCGCGCTTGTGCAATGCATCGGCCTTCACCTTGGCCTCTGCTTTCTCCTCTTCCGAGACGTATGACCCCGTCTTGACCAAGATGTGTTGAGATCGGACTTGCTTGTCCAAGTTCGTGTACCGGTACTTGTTGGCTTCGTACTCTTTTTCGAGGCGATCGTCGCTTTCGGCCACCCACTTCTCGAGAGTCGCCTCCGAGACGTCGGGCTGCTCCTTGCTGTAATAAGCTGGCGAGAAGCGCACGTATTGGAGCTCGGCCTTGTCGTTCTCGCGGACGTAGTCGTCCCACGCTTCGGCATCGCTCACGTTGACTGTCGAGGCCACCAACTCGCGCATCTGGGCGGCGAGGTATTCGTCGACCTGTCCCTCCGCAAACTCGCCCACGCTTCGACGAAGGCCGTTTTCTATGTAGCGTTTCGCGAGCTCTGCGTTGAACTTCCCGTCTTTGTCCGCGAAAGACACGGGAATCTCTCCCTGCGGCACTTCGGGAGGTGCATCAACACCGAGAGTCAGCAGAATGACACCGTCGTTGACGAAGCGCTCCATCACCTCATCCGCCCCGACCTTGAACCCTACCTTGCGCGCCTCCCTGGCGAGCAACGTGCGGTCGATCAATCCGTTGAGAACCAACTGCGGCAATCCCATCGCTTTTTGAGTTTCCGCAGGCAGTCGTCCGAAGTTGCCTACCGCGTATGCCGCCTCGAAGTCGCCTCGGCTGAGGGTCCTGTCGTAGACACGAGCGAGATAGGTGGACCCCCCAGCTGTGCAACCCTCTGCCTGTCCGCCCCCGAATTGAAGAGCGAACACCGCGGAGAGCAGCACCACGAGGAGCACGAGAAAGAAGCCTTTGAGCTTATCCGCCATCACCAATTGCCGTTTAAAGAGGCGGAACCATAGAGGAGAGGTGGAGGAACGGCAAACTGGTGTTTCCAGCAGGCCCGGGCGCTGGGGAGTTTGCTAGATTGGGCGGGGAATCTACACTCCGCGGCGTGTCCGAGAAACAGCCCCTACGTGGGGCAAGTGAGGGGATGTGGTCCAGGGTTCGAGCCTACCGCCACTGAAGACCAACAAGGGTAAGTACGGGATCCTGCTGCTGATTCTTCTTCTGACGATCGGCGGGTTTTGGCTGTGCACCCAGAGGACGAAGGCGCCCGAGTCCAAAGCCGAGCTCCCAGCACCCGTTCCGCCCACTCGCGAGCAGTTCACCCCTGAGATCGACATTCCGGAAGAAGACGCGGGGGAGCCCAACCAAGGCGAAGTCGACGTAGCCGAACGCAAGCGCCCTCGAGAGCCCGTCGAGTGCAGCGGCTCCCTCGAGGCTGCCCAGATCCGCGGAGTCATCAATGGTCCGCCCCGGAAGCAGGTTCAGACGTGCTACGAGCGCCGTCTCAAGGACAACAACCTGCTTCAGGGCCAGATGATGGTGCTGTTGACGATTGCACCGTCCGGTTCTGTGAGAAACGTTTCGGTGTCGGGGTCTCTACGCGACGCCCAGGTCTACTCGTGCGTGAGGCGAGTCGCGCGGACCTGGAAGTTTCCGAGGCCCGAAGGAGGATGTGTTCGCACCGCAGTCCCCTTCACCATGACGCCGAAGCTGTAGGCGACAGCGTGGTTGGTCCCGGCCGGGTCTACGGCCCGTCAGTCGGTCTCGCCCACCACCCTTGCGCTATCGCCTAGTCTCCGACGAATCGAAGCAGATCTGCGACGTCCGATGGGCTTCCCATGAACACCGGGGTGCGTTGGTGAAGCTCCTTCGGCTTGATGTCGAGAATGCGGTTCTTTCCATCTGATGCGGCTCCGCCTGCGGCTTCCACCAAGAACGCCATCGGATTGGCCTCGTAGAGGAGGCGAAGTTTCCCTTTGCGGTTCTTGACGTCTTGTGGGTAGGCGAAGATCCCACCGCGCAATAAGGTCCGGTGCAGATCGGCGACCATCGCCCCGATGTACCGCAACCGGTAGGCTTTCTTGTTCTCGTTTGGCGTCTTGATCCAGTCGACCCACCTCTGGATGTGTTCGTCCCAGTTGTGGTAGTTGCCCTCGTTGATCGAATAGATCGCACCGCGGTCGGGAATGCGAATATCCGGGTGCGACAAGAAGAACTCGCCCACGCCTGGATCATAAGTGAAGCCGTCGGCGCCCACGCCAGTCGAGTAGACCAGCATGTTCGAGGAGCCATAGACGACGTAGCCCGCAGCGATGATGTCACGCCCGGGCTGCAGCAGATCCTCGAGTGTGCCTGGCGTCCCATCAGGGCTGATGCGTCGGTGAATCGAAAAGATCGTCCCGATCGAGGCATTGATGTCGATGTTCCCAGAGCCGTCGAGCGGGTCGAACTGCAGAACGTACTTCCCCTGTGGGTACTGGATCGGGACCGGGATCGGCTGCTCGATCTCCTCGCTTCCCATGACGCAAACATGCCCCCCTGCCTCGACAGTGCTCACAATCGTATTGTTGGCGAACATGTCGAGCTTCTGGACCGCCTCGCCCTGGACGTTGGTCTTGCCCGTCAAGCCCAGGATGCCGGAGAGTCCGGCCTTGCTGACCCGGCTGGCGATGATCTTCGAGGCGAGCGTGATCTGCTGGAAGAGTCCGGTGAAATCGCCTGTAGCCTCGGGCATCCGACGTTGGCGGTCGAGCAGATGTCGCTCTAAGGTGGTCCCGATGGGGCTGACTTCCGCGGGGCCGATCGAACCTACCGTCATGGCTGCGGGGCATACCAGAGGGCCCCACGCGGCGCTAGGCTGGCCGGGAGAAACTATGTCCCTGATTAGGGATACCAATCTACGGTTGTATTCATGTAAACTTACCGTGTTGGGACATCTGTGACGAACTTCCGTAACTGGTTGAAGAGCGCCCACGCACGACGCTCGGGAATCCCCCGTTTGAGAGGCGTGAAGGGCCTACCCGACGTGCTGACGCGCGGCGAGCTGAGCGTGGTCTACCAGCCGATCGTCTCTCTCAGCACGATGGAGCCTTTCGCCTACGAAGCACTCGTTCGGAGCAATTCGCCGCACTGGATCAATCCACCCAAGCTCTTCGATGAAGCGATCAACAGCCGTTGCGTCGGTGCCCTTGGGCGCGCGATTCGCGAGATCGCCACGGCGAACTGCGGTAACGCACCACTCTTCCTCAACGTGCATCCGAACGAGTTTGACGAGTCATGGCTGGTCCAGCCTGACGACCCGATCTTCACGCACGATCAGCCGATCTATCTCGAGGTCACCGAATCGGTTCCGCTGACACACTTTGCGTACTGCCACAGCGTGCTTCGCGAGATTCGAGGCAAGGGCGTCTCGCTCGCGGTGGACGACCTCGGTGCCGGCTATTCCAACCTCAAGTACATCGTCGACCTCAGGCCCGAGATCGTAAAGCTCGATCGAACGTTGATCGCGGACCTCGCGGATGACCGTCGTGCTCAGGTCCTCGTACGGCACATCGTTCGGCTTTGTCACGAGCTCGGTGCGCGCGTCGTTGCCGAGGGCATCGAGCAAGAGACGGAGATGAAAGTAGTTGTCGACTGTGGTGCGAACTATGGCCAGGGCTACTATTTTGCGCGACCTGCCTATCCCGCGCCCGGTGTAAGCGCAACGCCGCGTGCCGTGATGAGCAAGGGGGCGTAATCTAGAACGGCACGGATTGGTAGCTGACGTCGCCGGCTTCGTGGCCTTCGACTTCGTGAATCGCCGTCACTCGGCTGCCATCAGACCCACGTGCGACGGCGACGACCGCGTGGACGGTGCTTCCGACAAGCTCGGCGATACAAGATCGATTCGCACCACCACAGCTTGCCGCCAATACCAAACCCTCGATCGCGTCTTTGGTGCTCGAGCAGTGGACGCCGAGGAGGTGTCCGGGGTCGCGTCCGCTCACGGCCGCGAGTGCAGCTACCGAGTCGGCCCCGGTGAGGTCGTTCATAATCACGTGGTCGGCGCGTAGGCGCGCGCCTTGGTTGATCGCATCCACCATCGACATGCCGGCCTCCGCTGCGGTCAGCGCGATCACTTTTTCGCGATCGACATCGAGGTCGGGAATCGCTTCGATCACCACGGTGTTCTCTTCTTCGGGAAGTTGTTGCGCTATGGCGGACAGCAAGGTGGTGACCCCGGAGCCTTGAGGGCCGACTACGACGATATTGCGGCACTCCGCGACGGCCTTTGTCAGGTATGCTGCCGCGTCTGCGCTCATCCAACCTTCTTCGGCGAGCTTGTCTAGCGACACGGCGCGGCCAACTCGGATCTCGATCACCGGACCATGGGCCACCAAGGGCGCCTGCAGGATCGTCACTCGCGGGCCAAACGACAAGCGACCGTGAAACACCGGCTGGTTTTCCAGCGCGCGACCCGTTTGAGCAGCGAGCCGGTGGGCTACGACTTGGAGTGCACGAGATGAGGAGAAGGACAGCGCGGTCGATCGCATGCCTGCCCCCGTATCGATGAGCACGCGTTTCGGTCCGTTCACGACGACCATTTGAACCGCATCGTTCGATAGCACGTCATCAAGGGCACCGAGGCCTACCGCTTCATGCAGCGCGATGTGCGCGACCTGCCGCATGTCGACCTCCGCGTTGACCGATCCGTCGGTCTGCATCGTGAGGAATGTTTCTGCGATTGCCGCACGTGCCGCGGACCAACGCTCTTGGTCCTTCATCGATGCTGGGTCCAGAGCCTCGACGTCGATTCGATCTGCCAGCCGGGACATCAGCGCGGCAGCGGGTTCGTCCGTCGGTTCATGCTTCTTCGAAAGAACCGCCTCGTCCGTTTGTCTGCGTTCGATACGCGGGGGCAGGCTAGTTTTCAAAATTTCGCTTGCCTGGCCGCTCCTAGCTCTCGAAGCTCTGGAGGATCTGAACGGTGAAGAGGTTCTGACCGGTATTGAAGACTTGATTGGGATCGACGCGTTGGGTGGCATCGACGATTTGCTTGGCAGAGGGGGTGGTTCCGACAAACTGCCTTCGGCTGAGCTCTCGGGTTGATCGTTCTCGCCCGACTCGAGCGTGATGATGAAGTTGGCGATGTAGATCTTGTCGCCCGATTTCAACGGATGGGGTGACGTGATCTTGCGACCGTTGACCCACGTTCCGTTCGTGCTGTTGAGGTCGACGACGACCGCTCTTTCGCCCATTAAAGACAAGCGTGCATGCTGCTTGGACACATTGCGTTTGGCCAAGACGATGTCGTTTCCTTGAACGCGCCCAACGGTTACTTCCGGCTTCGAAAAATCGAGCCGCCGCCGTACACCCCCCTCATCGGTGATCACCACCGCGTACATTGCTCGTTCATTCAAAGGCCGCCGAACGCCCCCGTCAAGTGACTGGGGATGACTCGGCCCGCCGGATGACCGCCGCCCAAACATTCGCCCAGAGGGAGTAAGCCGCCAAAAGGTGGAAATTACTGCGTTTAAATTAGGTCAAAGTCGCATCTATCCTGGTTAGGGGTTAAAAAAAGCCCTTCGACTGGCCGGAATCGGTACCACCGAACGGGTCAACTGGGGTAGCTTACGCCGCATGCCGGGAGGGTTTTTGATCGTCGAGGACGAGCCTACGCTTGCTCGTACTCTCGCCCGTACCTTTGGCCGTCACGGTCCGGTCGAAGTCGTTCACGACATGGCGGCTGCCCGCGACAAATTACGAACCCAGGGCGAATGGACGGGTGTGGTGCTCGATTTGATCCTGCCCGACGGTTACGGCCTGGACCTTCTGGCCGAGATTCGCCAGGTTCACGGGGCCCTCCCGGTTCTGGTGCTCACCGGCGAGCTGAATCGTGATGTAGTCAACAAAGTTCAGACGATGCGCGGCGAATATGTCTGTAAACCTGCCTCGGCCGACAACTTGAATCCGTTCATTCAGCGCGCGTTGGCACAAGAGCGAGTCGACGATGCGGCGATAGGTCAGCGGATCGAGCACCTATCCCGGCAGCTCAAGCTCACTCGGCGAGAGACCGAGCTCTTGACGCTCTCCGTCGATGGGCTTTCCCGAAAAGAGCTGGCAGAGGCGCTAGGCGTCGCCGAGAACACGGTCAAGGCTCAAATTCGCTCACTCTTGAAGAAGAGCGGTGCCCGTAGTCTCGCGACACTTGCGCAGAAAGTGATCAAGGGCGCCGTCCACGACAGCATCCCCCCGGGGAGCCCGAACCCAGACGTCACGGGTTGAGCACTTCTTCTGCGATTTCAGTTTCGGTGGTCGCACTCTACGTGCTGGTGCTTGCCGCGTGCACCGAGGAAAACAGGGCCCCGCAGGTGCGAACGGAGCTTACTGCGTCATCCCCATCCCCGGCCGATCCGTACTCGCATTCGCCGTCTCGTTTTGGGGTCGTGCATCTACACGCCGGATTCAATCCCGACCCTCGCGTCGTTGAAGGTACCGCCCATGGTGAAATACCAGCACGCTCGATTCATCGAAGGTGCAGAGGGTGGATCGCCGAGGTACCCGACTACGTTCTCGCCGCCGACACCGCTTTCCTTCGGCTTCACGTGCTCGGGCGTTCCCGCGAGGATGTGTCTCTGGTCGTCCGCAAACCCGATGGAAGCGTGGTCTGCAACGACGACCGGAACGGTATGCGGGATCCGATGGTTCGATCCGACTTCCCCATCGGCTCTGCCCAGATTTGGGTCGGCGTTCCCAGCCAGGGCGCTACCGCCCTCTACCGCGTCGGATTCTCCGAGGTGGAATGGCGTTCGTCGGCGGTCCCATTGCCCGATTCTTACTAGTCGCGCCCCTTGCGGCGCCACAGGGCGAGTCGCTCTTTGCCCTCGCGTCCAGGGTGCGTGTGCTCGGCTTCGGTCACTTCCAGCAGCTCGAATTCGTCCTTGACGAGCCCTCGGACCAAGTCTGTGTTTACGGGCCACGGAGGGCCGGACGCATTGGGAGGAATCGGATCCGCGTACGGGAAGAGCAGGGTGGCGAGCAGGCCATTCGGCTTCACCAAGCGCGACATGATTCGAGCCCATGCCTCGCGTTGCCCTGGATCGAGCGCGCAGAAAAAGGTGTAGTCCCAAACGAAGTCGAAGGCACCGGTTGGGTCGTACGTGAAGAAATCGCCTACTTCATAGGTGGCCGGACCAGGGAGGTCTTTGTGGCTCTCGACGAACGCGGCCCGTGCATCAATCGAAACGTCCAAACCTATAACCACGCGTTCGCTGTCGGCTAGAGTTGCGAGATCGTAACCCGCGCCACAACCCGGTACGAACACTCGCCCCGAGGGGACCCGCCCTTCAGCCAGCAAGCGTCGGAGCGCAGGTGGGGACCGTCCCTCGTCCCAAGGAGTGACACGTTTTCTCCAAGCATCTTCCCAATCGACCGGTGGCAACGCTCACTCCCGTTCGATGAGGCCAACCCGTCGAGCGACTTCGCGGACGACCGGCAAGACGGCATCATAAGCAGCCGCATTACAGGCCAATATCCCGCGGTTATTTCGCATGTCGGTGCCACCGTACTGGTAAGCGTGGCCGCCGAGATCGCTGAAACGGCCGCCCGCAGCCTTCAGGACCGCTTCGGGGCCGCATGCATCCCACTGGCTCGATTTGTCCGACATGTGAACGTACAAGTCTGCCCGCTGCTCGGCGATGAGACCGATTTTGAGCCCGACCGAGCCGCTTCTCGTTTCTCGCGTGATGCCGAGCTTCCTCATCACCTCGTCGATCCTCTTGCTCCGATGCGAGCGCGAAACCACGAGCTCGAGCTTTCTCGGGTCGTCGACGTCGGTCACCACCATCTCCCGTCGTTCACCCCGTTCTTCGAGGTACGCCACGCCGCCCACGACGCCAGCGTAGAGCTTGTCGCGGTCGGGCTGATAGACGACTCCGAGCGTCGATACCCCGTCGATGGCCAAGCCCAGCATCACCGCGAATTCCCCGTTCTTCGCGATGAATTCTTTGGTGCCGTCGAGCGGATCGACAAACCAACATCGACCTCCCCGAAGCCCATCGCTCTTGTCTTCGGTCTCCTCGGCGACCACTCCGTCGGCGGGGAAAGCGTTGCGCAGCTGCTCCACGATGTACGTGTTGGCGCGCGTGTCTGCCTCGGTTACAGGATCGGATTTGGTCTTGTACGCGACGCTGAAGTCCGTCGCGTAGACGTCCAGCACGATACCGCCCGCGTGCCTCGCGATGCGCACCGCTTCTCGAAGCTCCCGATCGAGCATACCGGGCTCTACCACGGGATGATGGTTGGGCCCACCGGTCACGCGAGGCGACGCGAAAGCTCCGCGAGCAGTTGGGCGACGCTCCTGGCGCTCTGGATCACGATCATCGATGGGGTCGGTGGCTCAGGCTTCTCAGGTGACAGAACGAATGCGCCGATTCCATGCTTGTTTGCAAACTCGATGGCGGGAAGGTCGGTTAGGTCATCGCCCGCGAAGAAGACACTTCGCGCTCCGCTTCGCTCGAAGATCTGCCGGAGTGCCTCGCCTTTGTCGTGCGCGAGTGCTTCGGCTTCGCGAACGCAGCGCCCTTTTCGTACGTGAAGCCCCAATCTGGCGGCAAGCGCTTCGGCCTCGTCGAGAAGCCTGTTCGCTCGAGCGGGGTCGGTTTCCGCAATTCCGCGTACGTGCACCGCGACCGCTTGAGGCTTGTATTCCACGAACGCGTCACCGGCGTGGTCGCGTACCCATTCTTTGAAACGTGCGAGCGCGAGCACGTGCTCTTCGGCAAGCTTTCGCTCTCGAGGTTGTTCGCCGGGGCCGAGCACTACGGCCCCATGCTCCACTCCACGCCAAATCCCGTCGAGCTGTTCCATGCGCGACAGCGACTCTAGGTCGCGACCAGTGATCAGAGCTAGCTGCACCGAGGACGCCGAGGCGAGCGCCTCCAGAAGTTCGAGGATGTCCTTTGGGATCGTAGCCTTGTCGGGATCTCGAACGATCGGGGCGAGGGTGCCATCGACGTCTAGCGCCACTAAAAGTGGGGGGTTCAGGGCTACCAGGTCGTCGACGAGACTCAAACCGCCTCCAACGCCGCAATGTACTTGTCTGCCCAGCGATGGACATCGAGCCGCATGACCTCCGCCCGCAAGGATCTCATGCGCCTGTGCTTTTCGGCTCGCTTCATGTGGAGCGCGAGGTGCACGGCGTCGGTCATCGCTCCGACGTCGTAGGGATTCACCAGCACCGCGCCCTTGAGGTGTTTGGCAGCACCAGCGAACTCGCTCAGCACGAGCACACCTTCCTCGTCGATTCGGGCGGCCGGATACTCGTGCGCAACCAGGTTCATGCCATCGCGAAGTGGCGTGACCCAGGCGACATCCGCCGCGCGATAGTGTGCAAAAAGCACCCGCTGACTCAAGTTGCGATAGAGATAGTGGAGCGGAATGCGGCCTGTCTCGGAGTACCGTCCGTTGATGTCACCCACCATTCGGTCGATTTCCTGTTTCAGATCGGCGTATGCTTTCACGTCGGTCCGACTGGGGACCATGATTTGGATTAGCGCGTACCGCCTTCGCGCTGTGCGCTCCCGACGAAGCAAGCCCTCGAATGCGGCGAGACGCTCCGGGATCCCCTTGGTGTAGTCGAGACGATCCACGCTGAGGATCAACTGGCGGTTGCCCATCGTCTGACGAATCCGGCCAACCTCACGCTCGACGTCCGGGTCGATCGCAAGCGCGTGCAGGTCATCTACCGGCGCCCCGATGGGGGCAACGATGGTCTTCACCGTGCGACTCCCGTATTGAATCGCACTACGAGAAACCCGATGCTGGGTGAATCGCTCGACGCATTGCCGAAAATGCTCGGCGTACTCGGGAAGGTGAAAACCGAGGAGGTCCGCACCCAGCAATCCCTCGAGAATCTCCTCACGCCAGGGAAGAATGCCGAATGTATCGGGCGACGGCCAAGGGATGTGGCAGAACCAGCCGACCCGTGCCTTTGGGCGCTTGGCGCGAACGAAGCCCGGAACCAGCATCAAGTGGTAGTCTTGCACCCAGATCAGGTCGGACGGGCCGCTCGTCGAGAGCGTGATATCGGCGAACTCGCGGTTGGCGTTGACGTAATTCGACCATGGTGCGCTGCCCACGCGAATTGTCGGTGGGAAGCTGTGGAGCAACGGCCAGAGCACCGCGTTTGAAACGCCCTCGTAAAAGCCTCGCTCCTCGGAGCGCGTGAGCGCGATGTACGCGAGTTCGTACTCGAGCTGAGGCACCGTGATCGTGTCGAAGTCTTTGGCTTGCTTCGCGCTGACCCACACACCGCCGCGCTTTTGAAGCACCGGGTCGAGCGCGGCGACCAGCCCGCCCGCCGAGCGAACCCAACGCTCTTTGCCGCGCGTGGCTTCGTGTCGATAAGGGCCTCGATTCGATACCACCACCAGCTTTTGGCTCTTCTTTGCCATCCGATGGGAGCATAGCAGGATCGACCCTGCGCAGGATTTCTGGTACCCGTTTCTTCATGGGCGACGACCCCGCACAGTTTCTTCGAGGACGCACGCGTGAAACCCAGATTCGCCGCGACGCCAAGGGTCGTTGGTTCAATGGTGACGATCGCATCGATCATCCCAACTTGGCCCGTTCGTTCGATGGTTGGATCGACCGCGCAGAGGACGGACGCTTTTGCCTGAGCAACTCGATCAACTGGGCCTACATCGAAATTGAAGGCCCCGCTTACTTCGTCAAAGACGTCAGCACGACGGATGACCAAATCACCCTTCACCTCTCGGGCGGGCTCGAAGAAACACTCGATCCGGAGTCGCTTCGGCAGGGTCCCGAAGGCGCGCTGTGGTGCACGGTTCGCGAGGGGCGCTGCCCGGCCCGGTTCGACAATCACGCGGTCAGCAAGATGTCAGACGCCGTGAGAGAAGACGACGCGGGCGTATACGTGCAAATCGGGGCCCAGAAAGTACGTCCGTCCGAGGTCCACGATCCACTTTCGCTCGGGGCGGAAAAGCGCTAGGCCTCGACGATGACGCGACGTGAGCTCATCGCCACGGTCATCGTGGCTGCGATCGCCTTTCCCCTAGTATTCGTGTTCGCGGGTGCGGTCGCCGATGCACATGCAAGGGCCACCGAAGCGCCGTTCCGTGCGGTTCTCGGCAACGCTCGCTTCGAGGCGCTGATGGATGGTCAGGGTGGGGTTCCGCACTATCTCGGCGCATCGCTCCTCGCCCCCGACTTCACGTTGCCTGAGCAGTCGGGCGGTGAATGGGAGCTCTCAGACCAGCGCGGCAAGGTCGTCGTGATGAACTTCTGGACCGTGACCTGCCGTCCCTGCATCCAGGAGATGCCCACGATCGAGCTCCTCGCCGACATCACCAAGGACTGGGGCGATGTCGAGGTCGTCGCCGTGTCGACCGACCGCAACTGGGCGGAGGTGGAGGCAATCATCCCGAAGAATTCGGGGATCACCAGCCTGCTCGACGCTGAACGCAAGGTCGTTACAGATGCATTCGGTACCAAGCTCTTCCCCGAGACTTGGATCATCGACAAAAGCGGGCTCGTTCGTCTTCGGTTTGATGGTGCCTTCGATTGGGCGAGCCCCGTGGCGCTCGACTTGATCCGTGCATACCGCTGAGGCCTAGGTCTCGGCGAGGAGATAGCGAGACACCCAGAGGCCGAAGCCGACGAACAGCAGGTCGAATGCGGCGAGGATCCGCATCCAGCCAATTACCTCGGGCAACGACGCACCGGCAAAGAGCTCTCGGGTCGCCACAGCGGCGGCGAGAAGCGCGGGCGCGACCAGAGGAAATACCAGCACGCTCAGCATCAAATCCCGAGCGCGAGTTCGAATCCCCACCGCTGAGAACAACGTGGCCGTCGCGACGAATCCGACCGACCCGAGAAACACGAGACCGATCAGCGGTAGCAGTTTGTCACTCGGATCGATTTGAAAGAACACGAGGCAAAGCGGCACGAGGAGCAACTCGACGACGAATAACAAAATCAGCGCGCTGAGCGACTTGCCGATGTAGATCGATGCCCGCGGAATTGGCGCGAGCAGCATGCCGAAAATCGCGTCGTTCTCGCGCTCGAGGGACCAGCTTCGACCGATCAAGAGGATTCCGCAGAAGAGAATCGAGATCCAAAGCACGCCCGGAGCGATGTTTGGGGCGCTAACCGGGTCGGTGTAGAACGCGAGCGAGCCTAGGGTCACCACGAGCACGGCAAACAGCCCCGTTGACGTGAGGATCTCCTTGGTCCGAAGCTCGAGCTTGAGATCTTTGAGGGCGACCAACCATGCGGGACCTAGTGTCTTCACGAGCTCCGCTCCACGATTCGGCCTCGGTCCATGTGGAGCACGCGATCGGCAACCCTCTTCGCAAAGCCAACTTCGTGACTCACGACGATCACGATGGACCCGTCCTGTTTCTCCTGTTCGATGAGGCGGACCAGCGCATCGGTCGACCGCACATCGAGACCTGTCGACGGTTCGTCCATCAAGAGAAGCCGCGGCTCGTGCAGCAAAGCGCGTGCGATGGCTACCCGCTGCGCTTGCCCACGGGAATAGGTACGCAGGGGGCGGTTCCAATATTCGGAAAGCGAGAGCGCCTCCGCTAGATCGGTGGCGCGTTTGTCGGCGTAGGGGATGCCTTGAAGCTTTGCTGCCAAGACGAGGTTTTCATGGCCGCTGAGCCCCGGGTAGAGCTGAAGCTGATGGGCGACAAAGCCGATTCGCCCGCGCAGGTCGTCGGTTCGGTCGGTCCCGTACGCGCCGTATCGAATGTCTCCCTGCGTTGGGTGTGCGAGCAAAGCGAGGAGCCAAAGAAGTGTCGACTTTCCGGAACCATTCGCGCCCTGCACGACCGTCACCGTGCCCCCCGCGAAGCTCAGGTCCACGCCCGCTAGTGCCAACGTCGGGCCATAGGACTTGGCGAGACCCGCGACGGCGACTTCTTCGAAATCCAGCTGCACCGCCTCGCAGTCTAGAACAGGTCTCGGACAATACCGTCAAGTTTCAACCAGCGATCCTTCGGAACACGAAGCCAGTCACCGT
>JAOTVB010000028.1 GCA_029863605.1 Myxococcales bacterium
GCTCGAGCAAATCGTCGTGCAAAACATCCCGTGTACCGTGAGCCTGACCGACGGCACCATCGACACCGCAGCCGCCTGTGAGGGCGAAGTGCGCCTGAACGACGAAGTTCTCGCCTGCAACAATGCCCAACGCGGTTGGCGGGCGGTCGACGGCAACACGATCGAGCTCACCGGCTCGGCATGCCAAGACTGGCGAGGGGGAGATGCAGACCTCGAAGCGGTTTTCCCTTGCTACGTCGTGGTGCAGTAGCCGGCGAGCTTGGTCTGCGGCCGTGTTCGGTCTACCCGGCCGGTTGACGTCTTCTGCGCCGAGCACGCCGCCGCGTACCAGATTTCTGATTACCCGGTGACCTGACGAAATCCCGGGAGTGTCGCCCGCTGGGCTCGGCTGAATCACGTGGCGGGAGCTCTACCGTCACCTCGGCAGGCGAAAACCTGATCAACCTTTCCACCGCGAGAAGCCGGCTGCGCTCCGATGGGTCCACGAGCGACCAGGCAGCGCCAGCAGCTCCGGCGCGACCCGTTCGACCAATACGATGCACGTAACTCTCCGGTTCGTGGGGCAGCTCGTAGTTGAACACATGAGAGACCGCGTCGATGTCAATGCCGCGGGCCGCAATATCGGTCGCCACGAGCACCCGGGCGTCTCCGTTCTTGAAGTTCTGGAGCGCCCGCTGACGGGCGTTCTGTGACTTGTTGCCATGGATGGCCTCGGCGCCGATGCCGGCACCTTCGAGCTTTCGGGCTACCTTGTTGGCCCCGTGTTTGGTGCGCGTGAAGACGATGGCTCGAGACACCTCGTCTTCCTGAAGCAGGTGCTCGAGCATACGCTGCTTGTCGCCGTTGCCGACCATGACGACACGCTGGTCGATTTCCTTGACGGTCATCTGCTTCGGCGACACATCGATACGAACCGGATCGTCGAGGATCTCACGAGCCAGCGTCGCGACTTCTTGCGGCATCGTGGCCGAAAAAAGAAGCGACTGCCGGGTCTCAGGCGTTTGGGCGACGATGCGCTTCACGTCGCGGACGAAGCCCATGTCGAGCAACCGGTCCGCTTCATCGAGCACCAGTACCGATACTTCCGAGAGATCGACATGACGCTGAGCTGCCAGGTCCAAGAGGCGACCGGGTGTCGCAACGAGAACATCCAGGCCCCGGGCTAGGGCCCTGACCTGAGGATTCTGACCCACGCCGCCGATGATGAATGCGTGACGCAGGCTAGTGTGTCGTCCGAGGGTCGCGAGCTCCTCATGGATCTGCAGTGCCAACTCGCGTGTGGGTGCGAGCACTAACGCTCGCGGGCGCCCCGGCCTGGGGGGCGAGCTCTCACCGTCCAGACGTTGCAATAAGGGCAATACGAACGCCGCCGTTTTGCCGGTTCCCGTTTGAGCGATGCCCAATAGGTCCATCCCCCGCAATAGGTGGGGGATGGCCTGAGACTGTATGGGCGTGGGCTGTTCATAGCCCACATCCCTCAGGGCGCGGCGGAACTTTCCGCCGACCCCGAGAGATTCAAAGTCGTTCTTAATCAAAATTGTCAGCTGCCGCTTACCAGCGGTTGCCGCCGCCGCCACCACCGCCGCGCCGGTCGTCCCTTGGCCGATCATTGGCCTTGTCGACTCGAATGGTACGTCCGTCGAGTGTGGAGCCGTTCAGCTCCTCGACCGCACGGGCTGCGCTCTGCTCGTCCTCGAACGTGACGAAGCCAAAGCCCCGCGAGCGACCGGTTTCCCGGTCAGTGACCACTTTAGCTTCGGCGACTGCACCACAAGCCTCAAAAGCCTGCTGAAGCTCACTGTTGGTCGTGTTCCAGCTCAGGCCGCCTACGAATAGTTTCTTGCTCATTCTCTTTTCTCTCTCATTGATCTGCGCAGAATGACGCCGGGAGCTGTCCCGAACGCCTTCTTTGCGTCTACTTGCCGTTGTCTTCTACGAATCTCTGACCGTTGTTTTGTGTCACGGTGCGAGTCTGGTAGGAACAGCAACGTGCCGGCAGCCCACGATGAGCTACCGAGCCCCTGATGGGCGATGGGGCCAAGGTAGCACCTGGCTCAGGCCTGTCCAGCAATCCCCTAAGGCCACCTCCCGGATATCCAGAAGCCCCCCGAAACCTGCTTTTCAGTGGCTTTTCCGGCTACAGCCAGCGGCACGGCGAGCTCCGGCGGCACTGGCAGCCGAGCGTTTGGGTCCGCCTGGACCTCAACCGCCTCGGAGGACGCGGCGCCGTTCCTGGGCGTACATGCGGAGAGCGAACTGTCCTGCGGGGTGCGCCCGCATCTCCTCGACTAGCTCTCGTCCCTCGGTGTCTAGCGCGTCGCGGGATGGCAAGACTGCGCCGTAGCCCTCCTCGGGCGTGGTGCACAGCACGGGCGAAGCCAGTGCTGCGAACGTAAGGTCGGCGGCAGTGAAATGATCCCCGCATAGATACTCGTTCTGGTCGAGCCTCGCTCCGGCCGCGTCGAACTCTTCGCGTACGCGTACCATCGCCCTATCTCTACTGGCTTCGGTGAGGTTCAAGAAGCGCTTGAGGTTCGTCCTTGCGAGGGGCATGAGCCTGCGAAAGAGCCACGCTTGGCGACGGCTCACGTTGTCCTCAGCGAGCTGCTCGATCATTCCGGGATGTCGCAGGGCATGCCAGTACGCCAGCACGCGCGTATACGGCCCCAAGCGATCACCATAGTGGTCCACGAGCGACTCGACTTCTTCGCTCAAAAACAAGGAATCATCGCTACCGACTGCAAACCGCATGATGTCCGTGGAATCCGTGAGCACTCGACCGTCGTCCATGAGAAGGACTGGAGTCGAGTACCGCGACGAGGTTCGGTCGGCAGTGCCCCCGCGGCCACGGGTCGCGACGGCAACAGCAATGGAGCAAAAGAGCGGCACATACGGCTCTTCGTCGTACGGCACTGAAAACCGATCGAGCGCCCATCGAGCCTTCTCGTTGTAGTGGGAGAAACTGAGGGTGATCAGTCGATGCATGGCTAGTCCCGCCTCTACACCTCGTAGAGGACGTCGAGATAGCGCTCGAGGAGGTCGGTGACGACGCCTTGGATGGGGAGGGTGTTGGCCATGCCGTACACCGGAGCCATGCCGCCTTCTTCGGTGGGATGGCCTTTGGTGTGCTCGACTGCGGCACGCAGATCTTCGAGGAAGCGACTAGCGACTCCATCTTGCGTGTGCCGAAGGGTGACCGCGAGATGAACGCTCGGCGGTTTGTGCAACCCGTTGAGGTTCCAACTGCGCTTGGTCATGAAATCCATGATGCGGTAAATGTCGAGCTCTTCGGAGCCAAAGGCGATCACCCAGAGGGGATCGCCGAGCACCTCGAGCTCCGGAATTGCGCGGATGCCTTCGCGTATCGTCGCGCCGGTCTCCAAGATGCGGCGAGTCGTATCGATGTAACCGCTCTCGCCCATAGATACCATCGCCGCCCAACACACGGCGCTGAGCGCGCCCGGACGGCTCCCGGCGAACGTCGGCGAGAAGTAGAGCCCGCCCGGCCAGTCGGCGACTTTGTAATATTGGTAGTGCCGGAGGTCGTAGTCGCGATAGAGCACCACGCTCGTGCCTTTTGCTGCGTACCCGTACTTGTGGGTGTCCACGGACATCGAGGTCACACCCGGTAACCGAAAGTCGAAGGCCGGAATGTCGTAGCCGAGCTGTCGAGCCCACGGCAGGATGAAACCACCTAGGCAGGCGTCGGTGTGGAAGCCGATTCCGCGTTTTCGAGCGAGCTCCGATAGCTCTTCGATCGGATCGATCACCCCGTGGGGAAACGAGATCGCCGAGCCAACGACGCAGATCGTGTGACGGTTGATGACCTTTTTCGTCGCAGCGACGTCCGCCCTACAGTCCGGCCCAACCGGTACTTTCACGAGCTTGATCCCGAAGTATTGGGCCGACTTGTCGAATGCGGCGTGCGCAGTGGTGGGCACGACGAGCTCTGGCGACGTGATCCTTTTGGTCTCGCGCGCCCAGTCGCGGTAGCTCCGCATGGCAAGCATGATGCTCTCGGTCCCGCCGCTCGACACCGCTCCACACACCTGCACGTCCGTCGCTTGCTGCGCGCCTAGCATGTTGGCGGTCATCGAAACGATCTCCGCTTCGTACTTCGCAATACTTGGCCACAAGTCTGAGTGGAGCGGATTCGTTTGCGACGTGATCGCGTACGCTTCGTTGAGAAACGCGATGTGATCCGCGTCACCATGATAGACTGCTCCCGACACGTATCCGTCTCTCCAGCGGTCGGCCTCCCGCCGGTCGAGCTCACGGATCTCTGCCAGAATGTCGGCGCGCGGCTTGCCCTCGGCGGGAAGGTAGGCGTGACTGTCGACTTGATCGGCGTAGGGCTTCGCCGCCTTGCGAAGCTCTTTCATGATCGGCGCGTACTCCGCTTCGAGCTTTTCTTTGACGATCGGCAAACGTTTCGCATACCGGTAGATGCGTGCGACCAGAGGCTCGAGGGGCCCGAGGCGGACGTTCGCAAGGTCCTTGATGTCCATGGGCCTTGCGTACCGCACCACCGACGAGTGGGCCACCCCGCGTGGCGCCCCTAAGCGTTGAGACGGTTGTACATGGCTTCGCTGTTCTTCTGGATCTCCAAAAAAGCCTTGAACAGCTCGTCATAAATCGATCGATGGTTTCGGTTCGGCACATAGCGTTTTTCGATCGGAACCCGTGAGGCGATGTCCTCGACTTTCAGCCTGCCGAGCCCCACTGCGGCGACGAAGGCTGCGCCACGCACGTTTGCCGAAAGCGGATCGGCGACCCGGTCGATCGGACGATCGAGCACATCCGCAAAGATCTGACACCAAAGCTCGGATTTCGCACCGCCACCGATGAACCGAAGCCCCTCGAACGGGTGGCCGATGAATGACTCGACCCCTCGCATGAGCCAGCGCGTGTTGTATGCGACCCCTTCCATCACCGCACGGATCATGTGCGCACGGGTCGTCCGCAACGACACATTCGAAAACGCCGCGCGCAAGTACGGATTGGCGACCGGGGTGTGCTCGCCATAGAGCCATGGCGTGAAGATCAGCTTGTCGCTTCCTGCAGGTGCCCCCGCCGCGAGCTCGCCGAAGCGCTCGAACACGTCGTCGGGCGGAGCCCCCGGATCGAGCGCATCGTCGCGGCAAAACACGCTGTCGCGCAGCCAAGTCATGCAGGCGCCCGCCGTTTCTTGCTCGTTGCCGATGAAATAGCGACCTGGCAGCGCGGAGGGGAGCGACGCCATGTTGTGAATCAGGTCCGTCTTCTTGAAGGGCACGTGACAGGTCAGCCAAGAGGAGGTCCCGACGTAGATATGCCCCTCGAAATCCCCCACTGCCCCGGAGCCAACCGCTGCCGCCGGAACATCGGGCGTGCCTCCTACGACTTTGGTGTTCTCGTCGAGCCCAAGCTCTACCGCGGCCTTCGGTGTCAGGGTCCCGATCACGTCTACTGCGCGCGTCAGGTCGGGAAGCTTCTTGCGGGGCAAGGTGGTTTGCGCCAACAGCTGCTCGTCGTAGTGCACGTTGTCGATATTGCGGTTGTTCGTGACCCAATGAAGCGCGATCGAGTCGATCGTCGCGAGGAACTTCCCGGTGAGCCGCAGGTTCAGATAATCCTTGGGCTCCATGAACTTGTACGCAGCGGCGTAGATCTCCGGTCGTTCGTGTCGCAGAAACAAGATGTGCGCCACCGGCTCCTTGCCGGCCAGGCTCGGTACTCCACCGGTCTTACGAATCCAGCTTTCGAGCTTCAGCGCGCCGTAACCTTGAATACGAACCAAGCCGCCGGCGACTTCGGGCACGTACTTCGCGCCGCGCGAATCCAGCCAGATGATAGCCCGCGAGAGCGCATCACCGGCCTCGTCGACCGGGACCGTGCCGGCCCATTGGGAGGTCACGGCTACGGCGATGATCCGCTCGGTCGGGACCAGATGGCGGTCGGTGATCCGCCGGGTCGCCGTCACAATCGCCCGCCACCAATCGTCGGGGTCCTGCTCAGCGCCCCCGCCCTCGCTGAGGAAGAGCTCCGTCGACTCGACCTCGGACGCCAGCACCTCGCCATCGGTCGTGACGAGCGCCACTTTGGGGCCGCTCGTCCCGAGATCGATCGCGAGAATGCACTCGGCCGTCACGGCTGCGGAGTCTATAGCGTGTCGGGCTCGATGTGAACGGTCGCGTCCTCGACGCCGAAGTCGTCGGCAAGCTTGGCCTCGACCGCGTCGGCGATCGCGTGGGCCTCCTCCATGCTCAGGCTGGCATTCACCCCCACCACGATATCTACGGCAGCCGAGGATCCCTTCGATCGAGAGCGCACACTCTTCACGGAGCGGGCGCCTGGAACCGAAAGCACCGAAGCGGTGAGCTCCTCCGGCTCCAGCGCCATTCGGTCGACCAAGATAGGCACCGCTCGTCGAAAAAGACCAAACGCGAGAAAGAGCACGAACATCGAGACCCCGAGTGCGCAGATGGTGTCCATCCATGGATAGCCGCGCGCGGCGAGCTGCCAGCCTACGATGATGACGATCGTCGTGAGCACGTCGGCGAGGGTGTGTCGCGCGTCGGCGGCGAGAATGTCCGAGCCGAGTCGTTTGGCCCACGCGTTCTCCCAGGAAGTTAGTCCGATGTTCACCCCGAGTACGACCAACATCACGCCCACGGCCCAGGGATGGGAGACCGGCGGACCGGCTTGGTGACGTAGCGCGCCGAGTGCCAACTCGATGGCAAGCACGACGAGCAGAGCCGCGAGCACGAAGACCGCCAACGTCTCAAACTTGCGATGGCCGTAGGGGTGCTCTCGGTCAGCGGGCCTCGCCGACATCCGCACGATAATCCACGCGATCACGTTGTTCGCGACGTCGCCGAGCGAATGAACCGCATCTCCTATCACCGCAAACGAGCCTGTAGAAAGGCCCACGGCAAGCTTGAGCCCCAGCACCAAGACGTTCGCGGTCCCCTCGATCAGGATGACCCGTTGTACGCGGAAGTCGCGCTGCGGGGGATTCACGCTATGGCTCAGTTCTGCAAAGCGCCGATGACCCGCCGCAGGCGCGCGTCCACTTCAGTCACCACCGGCTCGAGGGCAGGGTCATCGACCACCGAGAACATGGCTCTGGGTGCCACGATCGAGACGGACACCTCGCCTGGGTTCTCGCTCTGCACAACCACATTGCAAGGTAATAGGAGGCCGATGTTGCGATCGTGCTCGAGCGCCTGCTTCGCGAGCAGTGGATTGCAAGCGCCGAGGATCGCGTATTGGCGAAACTTTACGCCTAGTTTCTTCTTGAGCGTCTCGGCGACGTCGATCTTCGTGAGAACGCCGAAGCCTTCTTTCTTCAAAGCCCCGGCGACCCGGTCCAGCACCTCGTCAAAGCTCCCGGTCAAAGTGGCTTCGAAGCCGTAGTCGAACTCATTCATCGGATGATCTCACTCGTAGTATTCGCGACCAAGATAGGTGATCAGCTCCTCACCCTTCATCCAGCGCAAGGTGTTCTTGAGCTTGCCTAGCTGAATGAAGAGATTGTTTTCGGGGTACAGCCCCTCCGGGGTGATCGGGCTCTTGTAGTAAAAGGAGAGCCACTCCTGAATGCCGCTGAGGCCTGCACGATGGGAGAGGTCCATGAAGAGTGCCAAGTCCATAACCAAGGGCGCAGCGAGAATCGAATCGCGACAGAGAAAATCGACTTTGATCTGCATCGGATAGCCGAGCCAACCGAAGATGTCGATATTGTCCCAACCCTCTTTCTGGTCGCCGCGCGGCGGGTAATACTCGATGCGCACCTTATGGTACATGTCTTGGTAGAGCTCGGGATGAAGCTCCGGCTGCAGAATGGTCTCGAGGACGCCCAGCTTGCTGACTTCTTTCGATTTGAAGCTATCGGGGTCGTCGAGGACCTCACCGTCGCGATTGCCTAGGATGTTGGTGGAAAACCAACCACGAATGCCGAGCATGCGTGCTCGAAGGCCGGGAGCGAGCACCGTCTTCATCAGGGTTTGCCCGGTTTTGAAGTCCTTGCCGGACACCGGTGTGCGGGTTTCGCGCGCGAGCTCCAACATCGCGGGAACGTCACCGGCAGTGAGGTGTGGTGCGCCGTTCGAATAGCTCACCTCCTCACGTAGGCAGGCGTATGCGTAGACCTGGGACGGGCTGATGGCCGGATCCGAGCGTCGTAGGCCTTCCTCAAACTTACTCAAGGACGAGTGAACCTCTGTCGGCTCGCGATGCACTTCGGTCGAGCCGCACCACACTGCGACACAGCGATCGAGCCCGTTTTCTTTCTTGAAGCGACGGATGTCCTCGCGAACCGCTTCTGCGAGCTCCATCTTGTCTTCGCTGGCCTTCACGTTCTCGCCGCGGAGGCGCTTGACGTACTCCGGGAAAAACACCGATTCCATGGGCTTAATCGCCGAGAGCTCATCCTTGACGGCATTCAGGTGGTCGGTCGTCAGGACCTCGGCTTTGATGGCCGCCTCGTATGCATTGTCTCGGAAGAGATCCCATCCACCAAACACCAAGTCGTCTATGTTGGCGATCGGCACGAAGTCACGAATCATGGGCGAACGTGCCTCGGTCCGCTTGCCTAGTCGAAGCGTGTCCATTTGAGTCAACGAGCCGATCGGTCGCGCCACTCCGTTGCGCGCTAAAAGGGCTCCCGCGATGAACGTCGTCCCTACCGCACCCATCCCCGGCAAAAGAACGCCCAGCTTGCCTGTGGCTGGCTTGAGTTTTGGCTGCGTCATTCCTGTCTACTCCTATTGGTGCGAGGTGGCCTTATATCACACTGCCGCCGCACGTCGCCCCGCCGCGGCTATCGGTAAATCCACTTCCCGGTCGAGATGCCGGTGACGAGCCACTTCATGGTGTCTCGCGCGCATGCGGAGGCCGACCATGGCTCCTTTTCAACTCCGGCAGGGTCTCTTGCCAAGCATTCCTCAGCGAAGGCTTCGATCTTTGCGGCCCGGCTGTCCCAGGTGAGTCCTGCTGCTTGTTCTCGACCTGCTTGTCCCAGTCGCTCGAGCCGGTTCGTGTCGCTCAAGAGGACCCTGAGCTGGTGCTCGGCCTCCGATGCATCGCCCGCTGCAACCAACCACGCATTGCGATCGTGCTCGAGCATCTCGGCTGTGTCAGGACTGGCTCCCGCGAAGATCGCACGCCCAGCTGCGAGGTACAGGAATATCTTGAGTGGCAAGACGGTATTGCCTGCTTGCTGGAGCGGGGCGGAAGACGGAGGGATCGTGAGAACGTCGGACGCGTAGAGGTAGGGCGAGATCGTTGAAGAGGTTTGCCAAGGTACGACGCGCACGTTGTCCTTGGCCTCGGCCTCGATTTCGATCGGCCCGCGCCCGGCCGAGCCTACGAGAACGAACAGCACCTCCGGCATCCGGCCGGCCAGCTCCAGAATCACGTCGAGCCCCTTCTTGCTGTTGATGCGCCCAGCGTAGGTAACGATCGGCATTTGCGGAGGGAAGTCGAGAACCGCGCGTGCTTCCTGCTTCGAGAGCACTGGCTCCATTCTGCTCGGGTCAAAACCGTTGTGAACGACCCGAAGCTTCGCCTCAGGAACTCCAAGCCTCCGATACGACTGGTACGCATAGGCGGAGTGCACGGCCAAACCCAGGAACCCAGGGTGGTTCATGAAGCGCCGGAATACCGGTTGGAGTGGTGGAAACTGATCGCCCCACGGGCGGTAGTGATCCATGAGCACGCGCTGCCCAGCCTGCAACGCGCGCATCACGACGATCGGGTTTCGCGCGTTGATGTAGTCGGCGTCTGCAAATGCCGGGTGTTCGGGAAAGTGGATCGCGTGGTAGGCGTGTTGGAGCGCGATGTTCTTGGTGAAGCTCGGCATAGGTGTGATTCGCAAGGGCGCATCAATGCTGTAGTAATCGAGCACCTCGCGTTCGAAGCCTGGACCGAGATCGGGCGGCGCGGGGACTGCGACTATCGTGTCGTGTCCGCGTTTGGAGAGCGCCGCAGCGGTATTGAAGATCGCCTCGGCATCCGCCTCCCTCGTCGGCAGTAGGTTCTCGTAACTGAAAAGGATGCGCCTCGGCACGACGGGGTGGTTGCTCATCGACTCTCCTTTCGTTGGCTGAGCATGATCATCACGGCCGGCATGGTCAGCACCGCAGCCATCAAACAGGTAACCTCGCTGATTGCCATGGCGAGGCCAAACGAGTTCATCGCTTGGTTTGCGCTGACATAAAGCGACGTGTACCCCACGATCGTGGTCAATGAGCAGAGAACGACCGCGCCCCCAGAGAGTCGCACGGCCGACGAAATGGGCTCTTCGCTTCCTGCTTGCTCCTCGAGACGGTAACGCCTCAAGACGTTGATCGAATAGTCGACGCCGTTGCCAAAGGTAATCGGGAAAGCGACGAAGTTCAGGAAGTTCAGCTTCATACCGAGACCAGCCATGGCGCCGGCCATCCACAGAATGCCCATGAGCAAGGCCATAATCGAAAGCAGGCTGTCACGACGGCGGCGAAACGAGGCCAGAACCAGCACTACGGTCGCCAAGAAAGCGGCGCCGATCGCTTTCGGCATGTCGTTGTAGACGGCGCTGATCATGTCGGCGAAAACCGGGGCGCGACCAGCGAGAGGAGGTCGAGACCCATCGGACATGCGAAGGGTCCTGAGCGCCTCGGCCCATCGAACCAGGTAGCGACCGTCCCAAATCGACGCCTCCTCGGCCTCCTCGACCACCATGATTCGCCCGCGAGTGCCGTCCTTTTCCGCAAAACGAAGGGCCACTTCCTCCGGAAGGTCGCCGAGAGTCGGCACTTCGATTCTCTCGGGCGGAATGTTGTCATCAATCTTTCGTAAAGTCTCTTCGTCTTCGACGTCGTCACGGATATCGATGCAGAGCTGGCGGATCTCGCCCAGGAGCGGTAGCTTTTGGGAAGCGTCTTGGGGCAAGAACTCGTACAACGAATGATGTCCCGCATGGATCGATGGAGGCATCGCATCGAGTTGCTTTTCAATGATCGGAACGTCGTCGACGCTGTCGAGCAGTACGGCAATCCCTCGCCCTTGCTCGTGAGAGGCCAGGATGTCGTTCACGCGCCCCTGCACGCGGCGCGCCTCAGAGTTGCTCTCCTGGCGAACGGATCGAAGCTTGCTGAAATCGTATTCGAAAGGATCTTGGATGACAGCGTAGGTGACCAACACCACGGAGAGGAGCGAGAGCACCCCGGACGCCGCGACAACGCCCCTGGGCGCTCGTTCGGCAACAGCAGCAAACGCGTCGGCGTAGCGTCCCCATTGTCGCTTCCTTTCCTTTGCCGTGGGGAACGGACGAAACCGTTCATAGGCAACCACTGCGGCTGGCAACACGGTGATTGAGGAAACCCAGCAGAGGATCATCCCGACTCCTCCAATGATCCCAAAGTCACGAAAGCCACGGAAGTCAGTGATCATCAGCGAGCCGTATGCGAGGGCCGCCGCACCTGAGGCGATCATCGTGGCGAGCCAAGTGTTCTGGTGCGCCCTGTGGATGGCGTCCCCTACGTCCGACCCCCCCCGTCGCTGCTCGAAATAGCGTGAAAGCCAGATGATGTTGGGGTTCACACCGTTCCCGATGATGATGCTTCCCAAGAAGGCGGTGGACGCATTGAGCGAATCCACCGTGATGTCTGCCACGGCAAAGCTCGCTAGCACGGGCGGCACGAGCCCAGCGCCCAACAAGACGATGGCTCGTGGGCGCCCAAAAAAGAGAACGATGAGCAGGAGGACCGTTGCAACGGTGAGCGTCGTGGCCAAAACGAGCTCGCGTGCGATCGTTTGTTGCTCTTCCTCGGCCATGATGACATCGCCGGACAGCGTCAGCACGAGATCTGGCCCATACGAGGGTGGGTCGAGCCGGTCGATCTCGGCCTGCACACGGTCAATAATACGGCCAGCGGTACTCGCATCGCTTCCGACCTCGGAGCGAATGAACATCGCGATCAAGTCGCCGTCCTCGTGTTGATAATAACCGTCGGGGAACTGCTCGGATGTCTTTTCCCCCCGTTCGCTTTCGGTCTCGAGCTCGTCCAAGATGTCTTCGAGCGTTTCCCGTTCGTCGTCCTCTTCGAGGTCCACCCAAAACGGATTGTTCTTGAGCCGTTCTCTATCGTAGCGCTCTTCGAGGGAGTCCCGCAGGCGTTCCAAGAGGTCGAGCGAAGCGTAGAGGTGCTTGTGTTCGCGGACGAACTCATCGTACGCGCCGATGTTCCAATCGATGACACCGATTTCATCAGGGGGAAGCTCTTCGAGCCGCTTCACGAGATCCCCGATGAAGCGCCGCATCGCGTCCACGTTCCTCGAGGGTGACTGCACCGCGACCGTGAGCGCCGACAGACCTAGAACGCGATCCCGAACCCTCTCGAGGTCTTGGACGCTCGGGCGGCTCTCCGGAAGCAGAGCAATGAAACGGCTATCGAGACCGAGATTGCGGATCAGAGGCAACGAGCCGGCGCAGATCGACGCTGCGAGGAGGAGAATCACAAAAGGGCGGCGGATCTGCAGGTCGGCCAGCCTCTCGAGGAGGTTGCTCACCTAGCCCACCCGCTCGCTCGTCTTTGCCATGGCCCCGTCAAGGCCCGTGCTGTCAGATTGTAATCCATCTCGCAAAAGGCGGCACGCTTCTTGCATTTGGGGCCGGCCATGCGCAGTGAAGCAGCGTCTTTGCCACGGCTGAGCAGCGTCCTGAAATCGAACGACGTAGAAGATCCGGTCAACCGATACCTGCACCGGACGCTCGCATATTTGTTCGTCAGGTCGATCTTCGGGACTCCCATCACCCCGAATATGATCACCCTATCGAGCGTCGTGATAGGCCTCGTTGCCGGTTGTGCCTTCATCTGGGGATCCCCGACCGCCATGCTCGTCGGGGGCGCTTGCCTGTGGGGTGCTGCCATTTTGGATGGCGCGGATGGAATCCTCGCTCGGGCAAAGGATCTACAATCGGAATTCGGGCGAGCGCTGGACGGGTCGGCAGATGCGTTGGTCGCGGTCTTCACCGTCTTCCCAGCCTTCTACCACATCTGGGTAACCCACCATAATCCTTACCATCTTGCCCTAATGGTCCCGGCTGTGGGCCTCACGGTAGTGCACCTTGCCGCTTATGATTTCTACAAGGAGTCGTACCTGCGGGGGACCCGTCCCGGCCAAGGCGGAGAAGGCCGTGATGCCGATGCCATCGAGGAGAGCGTCGAAGCTGCCCGTCACGAAGGTCCGATCATTCAGATGGCGATGAAGTACATTCTGGTACCCCACTTAGAACGGCAAAAGGCGATCGTCAGCTGGCTCAACCCAGACGCCTGGCGCCTGAGCCAGCTGCTCCAGAGCGACGACCAAACATCCGAAATCTATAGGAAAGAGAACCTCGGGCCGATGCGGCTTTGGGCGCTCGTGTCCTTGGCGCCGCACACCTACCTGATGGCGATATGCGCCATGCTCGACCGCCTTGACGTCTACCTCTACATCCGAGTCTTCCTGATGAATGGCATCTTCTTGGTCGCGATCTTTTGGCAACGCCGTGCGACCCGCAGGACCATCGAAGAGCTTACCCGTCTGGGCAACCTCGAAGTGAGGAGCGCCGGCGATGTGACCACTTTGCTACGACCCCGTGAATCCACTTCACGGGTGTGAAGATTTGGCTACACGTCGACTACAGCCCATCGGCTTACTTATGACCATACCATCCACACGAGGCCGGGGAGTCATCCTCGCCGCCGGTCTCGGCAGTCGCCTTGCCGATGGCCGCCCGTTGCCGAAGCCCCTGCGCACCGTCGGTGGCGTTCCTCTCATCGTTCGCATAATCAGGGCCCTCGAGAAGGCGGGGACACTTGAGATCGGGGTCGTCATCGGTCACCTCGGTGACGAGTTGAAGAGCGGTCTCTCCGGGTACGAGCACCGGGCGAAGCTTTCGTTCTTCCCCAACGATGAATATGAAAAGCCCAACGGCAACTCGGTGTTGAAGGCGCGCGACTTCGTGACGGGGCCGACGTTGCTCCTGATGAGCGACCATCTTTGGTCACCGCGGCTGCTGTCATCGGTGGTTTCGTGTCCGGTAGCTGAGCGAGAGTCGGTGCTCGGTGTCGACTATCGTATCGACGCGTGCTTCGATCTCGACGACGCGACCAAAGTCCGGGTGCGGGAAGACCGTATCACGGCGATCGGCAAAACCCTCGACGACTACAACGCACTAGACACCGGCGTTTTCGTGATCACTCCAGCGTTCATCGACGCGCTCGATGCCGTCAACGGTCCCGCTGGATGCTCCCTGTCACAAGGGGTTGCACGCCTAGCCGCGGAGGGTCGAATGAAGGCGGCGGATGTAGGCGATGCGACGTGGATCGACGTCGACACCCCAGAGGCCCACGCCGAAGCAGAGCGCCTCGTAGCCGCGCGTGAGTTGGAGTAGGCGGGCTTGACCTGGAATCGAGGCCCTGCTAGCCGCCCACAGGTGCTCCACGACTCCCTGCAGGAACGGTTGCGTCCGATTCCTCCGCATCCGTTCAAGACGGCTACGCGCGCGCTCAACGCGATGCGACGGCCCGAATCGCCCCTGCTCGCCCAGCTCGTGGTCATCCGCAGGTGCAATCTGAGCTGCGGCTACTGCAACGAGTACGACGACCATTCGCCGCCCATCCCCGTCGAGGAGCTCTTCGCGCGGGTCGACCATCTGGCTGAGCTGGGCTGTCTGGTCCTCACGTTGACCGGGGGCGAGCCCTTCATGCACCCCAAACTGGACGAGGTCGTCGCTCGGGCGGTCTCGCACGGCATGGTCGTGACCGCGATCTCCAACGCCTACCCAGTCACCAAAGGCTGGACGGAGCGCATGAACGACGCGGGCCTTTCGTTGCTGCAGGTCTCGGTCGACAACATGGAACCCAACGAGGTTTCACAGAAGTCGTGGTCGAAGATCAAGAAGCGGCTGTTGGTGCTCAAGGAGCATGCCAAGTTCAAGCTCAACATCAATGCCGTGCTCGGATCGTCTCCCCCAGCGCAAACCCGCCAACTGATCGACGAGATTCGCGCGTTGGGGTTTTACATGACCGTTGGTCTCTTGCACGACGAACAGGGCCAGATCGACCCAGGGCTGATCGGGGATATTCTTCCGGAGTTCTACGAAGAGATGCGAGCGCTCTGCAACAAGAGCTTCTTCCACCAGTTCGGCGAAGGCTGGGAACAAAAGATGCTCCAAGGGGGAACGGCGCCGTGGCGCTGCCGGGCGGGCGCTCGGTACCTCTATATCGATGAGTTCGGGAAGGTGGCCTACTGCAGCCAGCGCCGAGCCGAACCTGGTATTGCGCTGCTCGACTACACGCGCGACGACCTCAAACGCGAGTATGACCGCCCCAAGGGATGTGAGGATAGCTGCACAATCGCCTGCGTTCGACGCGCCTCGAGCCTAGACGAGTGGCGCCCCCAGCGGGGCCCGGTGGCAACCCCGAAAGTGTCACTGCCGACCGTCTAGGCTGGCGCTGCGACGCCCGAGAGAAAACCGCCCAACCCCTCCATCACCGGCGCCGGGATCTCGTGTCCTCCCCGAAATGGAGACCACTGCACCTGCAGCCCATGAAGCTGCATGGCGTCTCGTAGCTCTTCGGCCGCTGCGAAGGACAGCAATGGGTCTTGGCTCCCGTGACTTTGAAAGACCGCCGGCTTTGTGCCCGCCTCCATGCCTGCGGACCAAGCAGGAAGGTTGACGGGGGTGCCCGATAATATCACCAGGCCTGCCGGTGAGACGCCGCGGGTGAACACCGCGTTGCACGCCGCCATGGAGCCTTGCGAGAACCCGCCAACGATCAACTGGGCGTCGGGCACGCCCAGCTCTTTTTGGAGCGCCGCGATCACCTCGACCACCTGATCGGTCGCCTCTTCCATCCCCGGCGGAACCTCTGACGCGTAGCTTTTCGGGCCTTCGATCATCGCCCGCTCCATTCGCGCCATATCGAGCATCCACCAGGCGCGCGCTCCAAACATCCCCGGCAACTCGTTTGGCGCTTCGGGGAACGCAAACCGAACGTCGCGCGGGACATCGAGCACACGCCACAGACCCACCAAGTCGGTGCCAGGTGCCCCAAAGCCGTGCATCAACACGACGAGAGGGCCGGTTCCACCGCCTTCGCGATCTGTCCCGCCGGCCAGGTGCACCGTGAGGTTGGCAAAACGTCCTTTGCGCATGGCACCGAGCATAGCATCTCGGTAGCTTCGTCATTGTTTGGAAGAGGTCCCGTCCCGAGTAGACTGTTGGAGGACACTCCGGAGACCCATGCCACGCCGTCCTTTCTTCATGCTGTTGATCATGCCGCTGCTCTTTGGTGCTGAGGCGGACTGCGAGCGCGAAATGACGCGCCCAACCAAGGGGTACATCGTCATCGAGGACGCCGACTCACCCATCGTCATCGCCGCGAGGAAGCTGACCCCGCCCGTGCAGCTTCAGGTCAGGGGAGGAGATGGTGCTTGGCACGACTTTTACACCACCGAGTATGTGACGCTGGCCTACAACGGGCCGGTTCCATACTTGTCCTGGCATCGAGGTGGCAGCGGGTTCGCGACGACCATGCGAGTCGTCGACGAAGTAGGGGTTCTCAGTGCACCGACGCGCGCTCACGGCGAGATCAATGTGTGTACATCCGACTACGAGCAGACGATTGGGCGAGTCCACTGCGGAGAGCGCTCTCTCCAGGCGTCGAGCGAGGGGGTGACGTTGAGCGCCGATCGGTATCGAACCAGCCGGTTTGCCACCGAGGGGCACGGCGGGATGTCGTGGACTTGGCACGGCGATGGCTTTTCGCGGCTGGTCAAAGGGCAGCACACTTGGGCTCAATCGAACGACCCGTGGCACCCGCCGCGAACGAGCGACGCCGCGGGGCAATGGATGTCCGCGCGTTGGACTGGGCCGATCGATGTCGGGACGCTTGGCGAGGATGAAGTCGTGTTCAACGTCGACCTTGGTGCATGCTCGATTTTCATCCCCTGGGAATGGAAGGATCGCGACCCGCAGTGGGACTTCGTCCTCGGGCCGATGCTCCAAAACCGCGGGATCGCCGAAGTCCTGTTTGACGAGATCGCCCCCAGCATCGAGGCCGCCGCGCGACAGGAAAAGGTCGAAGACGTGAAGTTCTGGGTCGATACCTGGGCCGGGATCCACCCTCGCACGGACAGCTTTCCCGAGTTCCACTTCCACGTCAACGAAGCCGCCGAGCGGCAGGTGTGCTTGCGAACCTATTGGGCCGCGAACAGCAGCCCCGAGACCAGGCCGGACGCGGACTACGTCTGGGGCGTGGTAGGGCAGGCGTTCCTCGCTGGATGGATCGAGCTTTTCGGGATTGGCGATTGCAAGACCCACCCATTGAGTGTCCGCTTCTGTGGAGAGCTCGGTGCCGCCGACGGGAAGCCGACCTTCACCCTCGATGAGGCGAGCGCACACGTGGAAATGGAGCCCTATTGTTGTCGTCCAAAGTGCAACAACGACTTCATCCCAAAGCTGAAAGAGGGGCTCGAGATCAGCGTCCTGGAGCTGACGAGTGAGGCGATCACCCGGCAGCTCGAAGAGCTCACTGGGGGCTTGCCTTGGGAGATTCGCCGGATCGAAACGACGCCCAAGGGTGTCTACGTCGTGACCGCCGAGAGCGACAACGACCGCCAGTACGGCGGTGTTTGTCGACCAGATCTCGGCACCGAAAGTGCGACCCAGATCGAGCGGGCGACGGTGAGCTTTACCGCGGCCGGCCGGGGGATCACGCAGCAGCCCTGACGCGCCTCGAATCAGCGCCTTCGAGGGGAGGTTCTACCAAGTGGACGAAGGTGCTATCCTCGGCTCCTATGGCTACTGTAGCTCAGTTGTTGCGACAAAAAGGGCACGCCGTCGAGACCATCGGTCCCGACGCCGCGGTCTACGAAGCGATCAAGCGGATGGCGGACCTCGATATCGGCGCGATCGTGGTGACCGACGAAGGCAAAGTCGTCGGGATCATCAGCGAGCGTGACTACGCGCGCAATGTGTTTCTCCGTGGAAAGGCGTCCCCGACCACGCCCGTGCGCGAGGCCATGGAACGCGAGGTCTTGGCAGTTGGGCTCGAGGACACGACGCGTGAATGCATGGCCATCATGACCGGTAAGCGCACACGTCACCTGCTCGTCATGGAAAACGGAGAGCTCCTCGGGATCCTGTCGATCGGGGACCTGGTGCGAAGCATCGTCGCCGAGCAAGACTTGACCATCGAGCAGCTCGAGCAGTACATCCATCGCGGCTGATCGGAGAATGGCGATGGGACCGGGTTGGATCACGGCCCTGTGGTGGGCTCTTTTCGGGGGAACACACGTCTTTCTGACGACCGAGAAAGTGCGTACGCGGCTCGTTGAGCGGCTTGGCGAAACCGGCTTCATCGTTTCGTACTCCGTCCTTGCCATCGCGACGTTCGCGGGTTTGGTGCACTACGTGGCCGGCCATCTCCTCGACGACCCACACGCCACTTTTCTCACCACGCTTCCGCCGGTCGGCGGCGCGTTGTTCGCGCTATCGGTCGTGGGCTTTTCGATCTTCGTCGCGGGAGTGCTGGTTTACCCAGGGCTTCCGATGTCGGTGTTTCGCCATCGGATCATCCCTGCGCGTGGCATTCAACAGGTCACTCGTCATCCGTTTTTTTCCGGGGTGGCGCTTTGGGCTGCCGCACACGCGCTTCTATCGGTCCATCCGGCCACCTTCGTCTTCTTTCTTGGTTTCGTCGTGCTGAGCGTCGTCGGGGGCTTGCATCAGGACCGCCGCCTCATCGCGGAGTTGGGTGAGGAATACCGAGCTTATGTAGCATCGACCTCATTTTGGCCGTTCGTCGCGGTCATGACGAAGCGACAACGAATCCGGTGGGGCGATCAGCCATGGCTCGCCTACGCGATCGGATTGGGGGCGAGCTTCTTCCTCAGCCAAGTCCACGAGCACATTTTCGACTACGGCGGAGCGTACATCATCGGGGTCGTGTCTCTGGGCTCGGTCGTCGCGATCGTGAATTCCAAAGTCCGAGCACGTCAGGCGAAGCTCATGTAGAGGAGCCGACCGGCGACGTAGAGCACGAGGATCGCCGTGAGCCGTTTCACCACGCGCCCCGAAAGTGCGCCCGTGCTCAAACGACTTCCGATTTGCCCTCCGATCAGAACCGCAAGCGCGAGCCATCCGTAGTCTGTCATCGCCTCGAGATGCTCGAGCGTTCCTTGTTTCATCGTTTGACCGATCAGCCCGGCGATCGAGTTGACCATGATGAAGAAACTCGCCGTCGCCGCGATGCGCTTAGGTTCGGCGAGGCGAAGAAGATGCAGACAAGGCGCGAGGAAGATACCGCCCCCGATCCCGACCATGCCCGCGAGAAGACCAAAGCCGGCCCCAAGCGGGAGGCCGACGAACCAGTTGACGAGTGGCGAGCCCGACGGTGCCGCGTCGACCCTCGGCTTCTGGAACCACATCGCGACCCCTGCGGCGAACAGAGACAACCCAAGCAGCAAGACGAAGGTGCTCTGCTCGATCGGAGCTCGACCGCCTAACCAGGCCATCGGGATCGATAGGGCGACGAACGGAAGCACGAAGCCCAGATTCAAATCACCGGAACGTCGATACTGGAGCACTCCACCGGTCACTACGATCAGATTGCAGAGCAAAGCCACCGACGGAAGGACTCGATAGTCGGTTTCGGCGAGAACCAACAGCGCGTTGTAGGTCGACCCGCCCCCAAAGCCGACAGCTGCGTACAGCACGGCCGTAACGAAGAAGAGGAGGGCGAGCACCGGCATGCCCTCGCCCAATATCGCGCACGCAGTATTCCCGCAAGAATGCGTTCAACGATCGCGACGATCCGCTGCCCGCGCCGCTGCCGTGGCAACTGCAACCGTCCGAAGGTCTCCCGGAATGCGCCCGCTGAAACAATTCGTGACGAGGCCAACACCGAGCTGCCGTTCGGGGTCCGCCCATGCGCCAGAGCCACCGAACCCGAAATGGCCGAAGGCGTGTGGGCTCGGAACGCCGATGTCGAGTCGGCTGTTTCCGTACGGGACACGGAACCCGAGCGACACCGGGCGCATGTAGCCGACCTTGAAGCGAAGCGGAAAGGGGATGACGCGACCGATTGCCGCGTTCTGGTCTCGGGTCGCTTCAGCAAGGGTTTCGGCAGACATCAGTCGAACGCCGCCGATTGCTCCGCCGAGGCTCAGCGCGCCAAAAAGTCGGGCCAAAGAACGCGCGTTGAACACGCCGTTGCCTGACGGGATGACCGAAGTAAGCCAGCGCGGGTCCCCGAGCACACTCCCGAGGCCCGGTGGGATCATCGCGTCTGCCGCATGGCCGATCGCCGAACTGATGCGGACCGTCATCGATGCGGTCTTTCGCACTCTTGCCCGCACGCCCCGCGGTCGGCCTTTGAGTATCTTCCGGGGAATTTTCGGGATGAAGAACTCGGCTACGCGTGGGAGCTCGCTTTCGGGGAGCCCCATGTAGAGGCCGTCTAGCCCTAGAGGGTCGGAGAGATACCGTTTGGTCAAAGCCGGAAAACTTTCACCGGTGGCTTCTTGCAATACTTCGCCGATGACCCAGCCGCCTGTCCACGCGTGGTACCCAAAGTCGGCATCAGGCGTGTGCGCCGGAGACATGTTTTCGATGACCTCGACCATGTGGTCCCAGTCGAACATCTCTTCGGATGACTTGATCACGCGTCCGATCGAATAGAGACCCGCTCGATGGGAAGCCGCTTGGCGCACGGTAATGCGGTCCTTGCCGTTTTTGGCAAACCCCGGCCAGTATTTGGCTACGGGCGCGTCGAGCTCGACCACACCCCGATCGACGAGCACGTGGAGTAAGGTCGCCATGACACCTTTGCCGGTCGACATGGAGAGCGACAAGGTGTCGGGGTCGAATGGAGTCCCGCTGCGGTCCCGCGTGCCTGCGGCCAGCTCCGCGACCAGCTCTCCGCGGTGGTAGACTGCGAGCGCCGCACCGCCTGCGCTTTTCGGAGCGCACCATCTGACCGTGTTCCGTAGCGATCGGAAATCGGGATGCGTATACCCGTAGACTTCCATACTTCAGTCGATGACCACCTCTCTAGTATAGCTGAGCCTGTCCCCAGCGCCCCCAAAGTGCAGAAAGCGTACGGCGATGCGCCGGCTTTACGGGGTCGTCGCCGCTCAAGGATTGTAGCTGCAGTACGTACCGGTCTTGACCGCGCGATCGAGGTGCTTTGCAAGGTCGGGATGATGCGCCTCGACACGACGGATGGCGTCGCGGATCCGTCGTTGCACGTTGATTCGAGCCCGTTCTGCTGCCGCACCCACGCGTCGCTCCCGACCCCCAAGACCGACGGCCTTTGCGAGCTCGCGCCTCAGGAACTCGAGCTCTCCGCGGACTCGTTCCGTTCGGCCCGCGTCGTTCCAGCTTTCCGCCTCTTCCAGCTCTTCGCGCAGAGCTGCCACTCTGGCTTGGTATTGCTGCCGCGCTTCTTCATCGATCACTCTGCCCGCGTCTCCGCGATCGACTCGGTGTTCCGAAGTTCTCGTTTCGCCGCTTAGATCCAGCACGTGGTATTCGCGCCCTGGGTTGTCGACCAGATGCGCCAGTAGGCGCACACCCTTCATGTCCCTCAGATGAAACTCAGCTCCGCCGTACTGGATGAGCCAAGAGTCACCGACTCGATTCATGTCGACACGCGGGCTCGGTGCCAGCGACACGCCGGTTATCTCCGATGCACCCTCCAACTGGGAGGTGACCGCGTGCGCCCGCTTTTCCGCATCACGCATCCCGAGTTGTGCGGCGACTACGGCCGCGCCTTGCGCTAACTCGAGAGCCCTCTGCCGGTCGGCAGGGGCGGTGCTGGTTGCCAGCATCTCGGCGTACTCGCAGGCGAGCAAGGTGTTCACAGGGTGCCCGTTAGTACGACGCGTGGTCGCTATGGCGTCTTCGTAGTGAGCGCGCGCGTCTTCTTCGCGTCCGAGGCACTTGGCGAGCAGGGCAAGCGGCCAGCTTCCTGGGCCTTCGATCGTCATGCCGATCATGCCGGTGGTGAAGAGACTCTCTTTCGAAAGTAACAGTTTCTTGTACAGGCGCTCAGCAAGCTCACGGTGCTCGGCGGCGGCACACAGTCGCGCGGCGCATAGATCGGAGGAGGGGTCGCCCAGGTGTAAGAGCTTCGCGACCGCTTCGGCGTCGAATCGCCGCAGGGCCGCCTCTCGACGGCCCGACATGAGATGCTCGGCACCCACCAACACCCCCGCCGTTGCCCCACCGAGAGCCGTCCCTCGCCATGACTCTTCGAGCTCGTCGACGAATGGGAGCTGGGCATCGAACTCGCCTCGGTAAAGGAGAATGCGCGCTTTTTGATACGCGTAGGTAAGCCGCGCGTTCGGGTCACCGGCTTGTTCCACCAGGGCGCGCACCTCCTCGAGGTATCGATCCGCCTCGTCGAAGTCTCCCTCCCAGAGGGCTCGCAAAACGCGAAGCGCTTGGCAACGCCATCGATACGTAGGGTGGTCGAGCTCGTCGGCAGCGCGCTCGCACGCGTGGAGCGTCCGAAACGCATCATCCAAGCGTCCGAGCTGCACGAAGACCATGAAGGACCTCATGTTGGCGCGAAGCCCCTCGATCGGGTTCCCAAGCTCCTCGGCCAATGCGGCGTGTTCACGATCGAGCAGAAGTCGCTCTTCGACATCCCCGAGGTCGACCATCGCGGACCCGCCGTCTCGCAGGGTGTCGAGCAAGGTTTGCTTGTCGCCGGTTCGTCTCGCCATGGCGATCGCCTGACGTGCCAACTCCATCGGCGGCTCCGGGTCTAACGCCGGTTGGAGTGCAGCCGCCAGGCGTGCCATCAACCGCGCGCGCAACGGGCTGTCGGAGCTCTCGAGCAACTCGAGCGCCTCTTCCAGCAACGCGACCAATTCCGCGTCGACGTTGGCGAAGATCAGGGCAGACCCATGCTCGAGGGCAGCCTTGGCAAGCAAGCTTGCATCGCCGAGGTCCCGGGCGAGGGCGGCGGCCTTC
>JAOTVB010000019.1 GCA_029863605.1 Myxococcales bacterium
ACGAATCGATCGTGCCAAACGCCAGTTTCCCAGCTTCGGCGCGCTCCTTGAGGCCATCGACGTTCTGGAGCAACCACTCGAGCTTGGTGCCTGAGAGGTAGGGATCCAAGACTAGACCTGTCCGTTCGCGGAACAGCGTCTCCTTGCCGGCGTTCTTGAGCTCGCGACAACGGTCGGCGGTTCGACGGTCCTGCCAAACGATCGCCCGATGGACGGCCCGGCCGGACTCCCGCTCCCACAACACGGTGGTTTCCCGCTGGTTCGTGATGCCGATGCCGGCGCAGTCCGAGGACTCGACGCCGGCTTGCCGTAGCGCCTGAACGATTGAGTCGCCGACGCTCTTCCAGATTTCGTCGAGGTCGTGCTCGACCCATCCTGGCCGCGGAAAATGCTGCGGGAACTCGTTGGTGGCCCTCGCGAGAATCCGTCCGTCGGGGGACAAAATCAGAGCGGTGGAACCCGTGGTTCCCTGATCGATCGACAAAAGAAAGCCCGGCATCCGAACAGCTACGGTACGAAGCTAGGGCCCCAAAGTAAAGCGCCGGTTTCCTACGAAACACCCGTTCGGTCTGCGGGTGGTCTAGTCGGAAGCGCCGCTGCCCATCCATGCCTCAAAGCGAGGCCAGGCCTGCCCGAAGCGGGTACGCAAGTCGTCGTCTGCCTCCCTCAGGACGGAGTCGTCGGCCCCCGCAGCTCGCGCGCGATCGATACACACCTTCGCTGCGAGGTTTTGATCCCGTGCAGCCAAGGATTGGGCGAGAAGTGGCAGTACCTCCGCTTCGTCCACACCGAGCGTGATCGCTCGCCTCAGCAGCCCGATGGCCTCCCCGTGTTTGGCCGTGGACGCGGACGCCCTACCGAGTGCGAGATACATTCCCGCGGCTTTGGTCGAGTCTCCGGCCCACTGAATTCCCAAGCGAAGGACTTCGTTCGCTGCCTCGTATTCCCCGAGCCCGGCATAAGCCGACCCCAACAAATCGAGGCTGGTCGAGAGCTTGCCGTGAACCTCTTCGGCGAGCTCTCCCGCTTCGCCCGTCCGAAGCAGCATCGAGATCGGCGTCAGCCAGGGGCTCAGCATGGCAATCGTGGCCCCGAAGTTGCCGCCTGCGTTGGCTTCCTGCGCCCTTTCGACGACAGTCAGGTCAATCGCCATCTCACCGCTCGGACGTCCGATCCCGAGCTCGGTGCGGACGCGTTCGTCGATGACGTCTCGGAAATCTTCGAGGGCCAACACATGTTGAAGGTCGTTGAACTTGAGCGCGATCTCGGCGAAACCCACCTCGATGCGGAGCTCGAGAGGTTGGACATCGAAAAGTGCAGCTTCGAGGAGATACCGACCACCGATGTACGCTTGGAGCGCTTCGATGCCGGGCGACTCGGGGAGCGACCGTGGCTGCAGAGGCGACAGCAACGCCCCCCCAACTACCTGCCGAAACTCGGGCAGCGTCGCTTGTCGAACGGCTTCGTCAGGACCCATCGCGAACTCTACCGTCGTAAGATCCATCGCCTGAGAATCGGGCGTGAGGCTCACGATTCGAACACCTGCAACGAGCGCAAGCCCGAGGGTGTGTCGACCGATCAACTCCGAAGCAGCCTCGAAGTCCTTCGACTGCTTGACGACTTCGTCGAACCAACCGTCGGGCCGTGCAGCCGAGAGATCAAAAACCTGCGGACCGCCGCTGTCCATCTCACGCCTCGCCGTTGAGCTTGCGCCGGTACCAATCGATCGTGTCGAGCAGCCCCGGCTCGAGCTCGATCTGCGCTCGGAAACCCAGCAACTCCTCGGCCTTCTTGACGTCGGGGATACGCAACTCGACGTCGGGGAAGTCCCAATCGATGAATTCGATGGCCGATTTGCTCTCGCTAAGGCGCAAAATGAGCTGGGCGAGCTGATAAATCGTCACCGTGCTCCGGGGATTGCCGATGTTGAAGCTCTCCCCAACTGCTTCTTCGCGCTCGAGAGCCAGGATGATCGCGTCAACGATGTCGTCGATGTAGCACCACGATCGAATCTGGTCGCCCTCGTTGTGAATCTGAATCTTCTCGCCCTGCAGGGCACGGACCACGAAGGCGTGGACTGCGCCCTCCCCCACCTGCCCAGGTCCATAGATGTTGAAAGGTCGAATCGACACGGTCGGGAGCGAGAATTGTTTGAAGTAGTTGTGTGCCAAGTGCTCCGTGGCGAGCTTACTGACAGCATAGGTCCAACGGGCTTCTCCCACGGCGCCGAGGCTCGTAACATCGGCCTCGCGAACTCGAAACGCGTAAGTCCCGAATACCTCGCTCGTCGAAAAATCGATGACACGCTTTATCCCGCTGCAGTCGTTCGCGGCGCGAAGCACGTTCATCGTGCCCTCCAGGGAGATCTCCATCGTCATCACCGGGTTCTTCAGGACCGTGTCGACACCGGCGATCGACGCCATGTGAACGACGTAATCGCACCCGGTGACCGCGCGACGCACCGCCGTCATGTCACGGACATCACCAACGACGAGCTCGACGTTGGGATGATGGTCGAGGCCCGCCTTCGAGAGCGCGTTTCTTCGTAGGATGTCCAACACACGAATGTGGTTGTGTTCTGCAAGCCGCGCCGTCAGCGCAGTGCCGATGAAACCGGCGCCACCGGTGATCAGAACGTGTGCCCCTTCCAACATCTTCCCCCGACTCTCAGCTAGCATAAACGGTGCCCCTGCGTCGAGAAAGCCCAGTTAGCTTTACACGGAGCGTGGCGCGTGGGATCTTGCTCGTGTCTAACGTCATCATGGAACGGTTCGTCCTTTGGCATAGGATTCTGCCCCCCGCATTCGAAGAGGAGGAGACCACAGCTGCCGCCGGACAGTGGGCCCGCTACGTCACCAATGAGGTACAGAAAGCGGGCGGTGAGATGATCTCTTCACTCGCAGGCACCGTCGTCTCGAGCTTTGCCCTTCACGAGCTGCGAAGCGCCATCAATCTTGCACTGAGGCTCTTGGCTGAAGCTGACGGGCAACCAGTTCCCGCCGGTGGGCTTCCGATCGCTTTTGGAATCGCGACAGGCGACGTGCAGCGGGCCCAAGATGACGCGGGCCGACTCACCAACACCGGAAGCGCGATCGATCGTGCGCAGCTGCTAGCAAACCAGGCGCGCGCAGGCGAGGTGGTGCTCGACATCGAGTCGCGCGAGGCCGCGTCACGGACCTATTTGTTCGGCCGCAGCGTGAGCACGACCTCGTTCACGCTTCGTGGTGAGGCGATCGATCGGACTAGACCACTCGTCGAGGAGTGCCGGCAAGCGGTCTCGTTGTTGAACCCCGCGCCGGTGCCTGCCAGCGTTCGACATGCGTTCGAACCGCTCAAGAAGGCTGCGGCCGGATCGCGAACGTGCGCGTTGTACCTGGACGGCGAGCTCGGCGTTGGCGCACGAGCTGCAATCTTAGCCTTCCGCGAAGAGCTTCAGCCTCCCGCCTTCCTGGAGATCGGCGCAGTGCCAGGGGGTCTGGAGCCTCTTGGGGGGCTTCGGCTGGCGCTCTTGAAGTCTTGGCGTGCCCTCGAGCCTACTCGGCGCGGTCTCAAAGCTAGCAAACCGGGTGTCGCGGATGCTCTCAAGGCGATCGCTTGTGCAACGCCCCCGACGCGCGACGCCGCAGTTCACGCAATGAAGGTCACCCTGCAGGCTCTCAAGACCGACAAAGGGCTTCCCTGGATCTACATCGACCGGGTATTGGCAGCAGATCCCGCCACGCTTTCGGTCCTCGGTGCAGCCCTCGAAGATGACACAGTCGCTGCTCTGCTTTGCGTCCGAACGATCGAATCGAAGATCCCAGCCTCTCTGAAGATGGTGCGGCCGGCGTTGCACATCCCGCTTTCTTCGCTCGAGCCGAACGAAGCACTACTCATCGCCGGAGCCATGCTCGGCCCCGAGACGGATTCCGATATCGCAAAACAGGCCGTCATCATGGGAGGCACCACCGTCCTGGGCTTGACGGAAGCGGTCCGAACCATGGTCGCCACCGGAGACATCGTCCACGACGGCAGCGGTTTCCGCTGGCGTGAAGACGCACAAGAACAGCGCCAGTACTTGGGTCCGCGAGCGCTACTCGAAGAACGTTTCGCGACGCTCGACACGTCGTCGATGCGGTATCTCGAAATCGCCTGCGCTGCTCTTCCCGCGTCGTCCCAACAGGTGGTCGACGCTGCGGTTGCGCTCGATGGCGTACCGAAGGCGACGCGGGGCCGTGCGCTCGACGCGCTCATCAACGATGGCTTGCTGAACGGTCGGGCCAAGCCCGATTCGGAGCTTCTTCGTAGGGCAGTCGTACAGCGAATGCCACCGGCCCGCCGGACCGAGGTGTATCGATTCGTCGCGCAAGCGCTGCACGAATCGGAGCCTCTGGTCGGTCCCTCGATGGCTGCCACGGTCGGGGCGTATCTGTGTGAGGGCGGCGACCTCGAGCGCGGCGCGCATGCGATCTTAGAAGCCGGCTCGCTGGCCGCCGATCAGGGATACACGGGGACCGCGGTACGCCTAGCCGCGGCTGCCGTTCAGTACCAGCCCGACAAAGAGACCCGATCGGCCGCCTCCGAGATCAGTCGATCGGTTCGACTGCCATCGCGTCCACCAGAGGAGCAAGAGGATGATGAGCGCCCAACGATGCCGGTGCCCGAGGCCGAGCGCGAAAACCCCGCCGAGGAAGTCATTCGCGCCCTCAAGGAGCAAGATCACGAGGCCTTCGATGCCCGGGTCGACGCGGCCATTGCAGCTGGCGCGGATCTGCTCGCAACCCACTGCCTGCAAGTATTCTCGTTCGTGACCCGAGGGGACGTTCCGGCTGCACGCCACGCGCTAGAGCTCGCAAAAAAGAGCGGTAATCAAAACGCGGCCGCCAGCATCCGAATTGGGATTGCGTCTGCGTGCCTGCGTCTAGCACAAGGTCGCGCGCGAGATGCAATGCTCGACGCCCTAGACGCACTGGCCACGGCCCGTGCTCAGGAGGACGGCCTCGGAGAGGTTGCCTCCCTCAAGATGATCTCGACTAGCTGCCTTGCTGCGGGGCTCGAAAGCGACGCCGAGCGACTCGCACACGTTGCCGCGGCGGTTGCTAGCTGATGCCAGCCTTTCGGCTTGGATACGATCCAAGAACCGTGAGGAACGTAGTCACGGTGCGAAGCTCCGCGAGCGCCTCTCGTGTAGCGCTAGCGTCGATGTTGCCCTCGAAATCCATGTAGAAGATGTACTCGAACGGGGTGTCGGGTTTTGGGCGGGATTCGATCTTGGTGAGGTTCAAGCCTCTCTCCGCAAAGATCGAGATGCAGCGGGCGAGCGCACCCTGCTCGTGGATGGTCGAGAATATGAGCGAGGTCTTGCAGGACACGTCCGGCCCAAAGTGTGCCGGCTCAGATGCGACGACCACCATCCGAGTGTAGTTTTCGGGGTGGTCGGCGATGCCCCGACGCAAAATCGGAAGACCGTGAAGGGCCGCGGCCTGCTCGCTTGCGATGGCTGCCTGCGACGGATCGGCATCGGCCTTGACCTTCTCGACCGCCATCGCGGTGTCGACGAAAGCCTCGACGTGACAGTCCTCGAGCGTTTCGAGAAACGCACCGCACTGCGCGAGGGCAACGGGGTGGGAATAGACTCGTCGTATGTCGGTCACTGGAACTCGAGCCGCGCCGATCAAGCAATGCGCGATCGGTTGAAACTCTTCTCCGACGAGCGACAGACCCATGTGCGCCAGCAGATCGTAGCTTTCGTTGATCGACCCGGCGATCGAGTTCTCGATCGGCAAAATCGCATAGTCGACCACTCCTTCTTTGAGGGCCTGGAGCATCTCGCGGAAGCTGTGAAAGCCCTCGCACTGCACCGGCTTCGGTGCGTCGGCGAAGTGACGGGTTGCTGCGAGCTGGCTGTATGCCCCCTCGGTGCCCTGGTACCCGATTACGAGCTGTTTTCGAGCGTCGGTCAATGCAGGTGACCTCAGTCGCGGAAGTTCGTGAATTGAAGTGGAAGATCGAAGTCTTTCTCTTTCAAGAAAGCGATCGTGGCTTGAAGGTCATCGCGCTTCTTTCCCGATACGCGAACCGAGTCGCCTTGGATGGACGCTTGTACCTTGATCTTGCTGTCCTTGATGGCTTTGGCAATCTCTTTGGCCTTTTCCTTGGAGACGCCCTCTTTGAGCTTGATCAGCTGACGCCACATCGAACCGCCTGCTTGTTGCGCCGGTTGGGCGTCGAGGGACTTCAATGAGACTTGGCGGCGCACCATCTTGGTCTCGAGAACGTCGCGGGCGGCATCGATCCTGCCCTCGCTGTTCGAGCGGATGACAATTCCATCCTCGGTCTTTTCGATCGCGCTCTCGGTGCCTTTAAAATCGTACCGCTGAGTGATCTCTTTGCGCGCCTGATTGCAAGCATTGTCGACTTCGTGCTGATCGATCTGTGAAACGACATCAAACGACGGCATTGCTACCTCCGACGGCCGATCATATCACGCCGTGGGCTTTCGGCGACCCGGCTTTCGGCCTTCGAGGTCCTGGTCTCCGCTCACGAGAGGCGAAAAGAAGTTGTCTTTCTTGGTATACTCGTCGACGCGGAACGCGAACTTGTAGCTCGGAGCAGACCGCATGTTGCAGTCGGTCCGCTCGCAGAAGCGACACGTCGTTCCCACGGGCACGGCCATCTTCTTTGGGTCTGCGAACGGCATGTCGTCGGCGTAAGCAAAGAACTTCGCGTTATCCGCATGCGTTCCCAGGCCGATGCTGTGGGTCGTGCCCTTCACGAGGGATCCTTGTTTCGGCTCGCTGACGACTTTCGCGAAACAGAAATAGGTCGAACCGTCGGGGAACGCCGAATACTGCTTGGTGATCACGTTGGGCGTCAGAAACGCGAGATGGACGGCCATCTTGGGACATGAACCGGCCTGGTGAGCAAACCGGATCCCATCGCCCGAGTACCGTTTCGAAATGTTTCCCGCTACATCGATTCTCAGGAAGTGCATCGGCACCCCGCGGCGGCGCGGGTCGGCGAGGTTGCACATACGGTGGGCGACGGTCTCGTAAGACGACTCGAAGAGCTGCGCGAGAACCTCGAGGTCGTAGCGCGTTCGCATCACCTCCCGATAGAACTCCGGATACGGCAACAAGAGCGCACCCGCGAAGTAATTGGCGAGGTGGATCTTGATCAGCCTTCTGGTTTCGGCGTGCTGGCTCGCGTAACCCTCCAAGATCGGTTTGTGTAATTTCTCTTCGTCGAAAAGCCCGAGAGCGATAGTGTGCGCAAGCTGGAACTTGAGTCGTTGCTCGAAGAGCTCACCCGACACCGTCAGCACCCTGTCCTCCGCGTTCCATCTGCGAATCACAGAGCTATCCGCGCGCTCCGAGGTTAGGTGGACGCGCACCCCGAGCTGTTCCCGGAGGCCCCGCTCGAGGTCGTCGCTGCTCACCCTCCGCCCAAGAGCAGAGTCCCGCCGAAACTGTTGGGCGCGCTCCTCTAGCGCCTCGAACCAGTTGTCGTTCTGTTCGAGAAAGTCGGTCACCTCGTCATAGGGGCTGTAGTCGAATCGAACGTCGTCCTCGCCGGCTTGACGCTCCCGCTGCGCCATGCTCGCCATGACGTGGTCCAGTTGACTGCGGGTGTTTTTGTAGAGATTGAACAGCGCCGTGATGGTCGCCACCATGCGGGGCTCCGCACTGATGCTGGCGAGATCCTCCTCGCTCAGATTGAGCGAACGAAGCAAGGGTTCGTCGAGCAGCCGAGCCAACCCGTCGTCGACGTGGCGCTCGCCGAGGCTGCTCATGAAATCTTCGATCGCGACCCCGTAAAGCTCGAGCGCTTGAAAGAGAAGCGGAAGCTGGACGACCCGCCTTCCTTTTTCGATCAGGCTGAGGTAGGCGGGCGAGATTTTGAGCCGGCGGGCAACCTCGCTTTGCTGCAACCCGCGACGCAGCCGAAGCTCCCGCAACCGTTGCCCCATGCCGGCGTTCGTCTCCGCCATCTTCAGCGTTTACCGCGAATTTACAGAACCCGCCAGCGCCCACGAAACCCCAAAAGCCTCGGTATCTCGGCAGCTTGACGCCTGTAGGTCGTGTGATACCCCAACAGAGCTAGGGTTTGGCCGTGTGAAGCTGTAAAGAAGCACCGCAACGGCCGCATGGGCCCGAGACCAGAGGCAAGGCTAAAAACGAGGTAGGATTTCGCCTCGCGCGAAATCGCGAACGAAAGGAATCGGTGCATGGCTCCGAGCGGAAAGCATGAACGCGACAAACCGTGGATTATGCGGACCTACGCCGGCCACAGCACGGCGGCAGCGTCGAACGAGCTCTACCGGACGAACCTCGCACAGGGCCAGACAGGTCTCAGCGTCGCTTTCGATCTGCCGACACAGACCGGCTACGACCCGGACGATCCGCTGGCGCGCGGCGAGGTCGGCAAGGTGGGAGTTCCGATCTCCCATCTCGGTGACATGCGCGCCCTGTTCGAAGGCATCCCGCTCGAGCAAATGAACACGTCGATGACGATCAACGCGACCGCCGCGTGGTTGTTGTCGCTGTACATCGCGCTTGCCGAAGACCAGAACGCCGATCGTGCGGCACTGCGCGGGACGACACAAAACGACATCATCAAAGAGTATCTGTCGAGGGGTACGCACATTTTCCCGCCGGCAGCTTCGATGAGGCTGATCACCGACTTGATTACTTACACCGTGATCGAAGTGCCGAAGTGGAACCCGATCAACATCTGCAGCTACCATCTGCAAGAGGCCGGCGCGACGCCGACGCAAGAGCTCGCGTACGCGTTGGTCACGGCTATCGGCGTGCTCGACGCAGTCAAGGCTACCGGGCGAATCCCAGACAGTGAGTTCGGCAAAGTCGTCGGCCGCATGAGCTTTTTCGTCAACGCGGGGATTCGATTCGTCGAGGAAACTTGCAAGATGCGTGCGTTCGTCGAGCTTTGGGACCGAGTGACTCAGGAACGCTATGGCGTCACCGATCCGAAGCAGCGTCGCTTCCGGTATGGGGTGCAAGTGAACTCTCTTGGGCTGACCGAGCAGCAACCCGAAAACAACATCATTCGAATCGTACTCGAGATGCTTGCGGTGACGCTGAGCAAAGATGCGCGGGCCCGTGCCGTGCAGCTGCCGGCATGGAACGAAGCGCTCGGCCTTCCACGCCCTTGGGATCAGCAATGGTCGCTCAGGGCGCAGCAAATCCTCGCTTACGAGACCGACCTCTTGGAATACGCGGACCTGTTCCGAGGAAGCGAAGTCGTCCACGCCGAGACCCAGCATCTCGTCGAGTCTGCGTGGGCGGAGGTGCAAGAGGTACTCGACCGCGGCGGCGCAGTCGAGGCGGTCAAAACCGGCTACATCAAGCAGAAGCTCGTCGAATCGAACGCGGCGCGTCTTCGTGCGATCGAAAGTGGCGAGCGGGTGGTCGTCGGGGTAAACGCATACACCGAGGGAGCTCCCTCGCCGCTCATCGAGAATCTCGACGACGCGATTCTGACGGTCGACCCCACTATCGAGAAAGAAGAGGTCGCTGCGCTCGAGCGCTGGAAAGCCGAGCGCGATGCTTCTGCAGTCGAGGGTGCCATCGCCGAGCTCCAGCGCGTGGCTCGCTCCGACGAAAACATTATGCCGGCGTCCATCGCCGCGGCGCACGCCGGGGTGACCACGGGCGAATGGGCGAACACTCTTCGTGCAATTTGGGGCGAGTATCGGGCACCCACGGGCGTGGCGGGCGCGACGGTGAAAGCCGCCCGGTCGAGAGCTGCTGCCGAGGTAGTCGATCGCCTTCGAAAGCGGCTCGGCGAGCTCGAGGTCCGCATGGGGCGTCGTCCCAAGTTGCTGGTCGGCAAACCCGGCCTCGACGGGCACTCGAACGGCGCGGAGCAGATCGCCATCAAGGCACGTGACGTCGGTTTCGATGTCGTCTACGAAGGTATCCGGGTTTCGCCCGAGCAGATCGTCGCCTCCGCCCTCGAAGAGGGGGTGCATCTCATCGGGCTCAGTATCTTGAGTGGCTCTCACCTCGCCCTCGTGCCGGAAGTGGTCGAGCGTCTCCGCGCGGCAGGCTTGTCGGACATCCCCCTCGTCGTTGGCGGCATCATCCCCGAGGCCGACGCCGAACGCCTGCGTCGAGAGGGAGTGGCCGCGGTCTACACGCCTAAGGATTTCGAGCTCGATCACATCATGAGCGATCTGATCGAGTTGGTGGACCGGCAGCATGCCGCCGAGTGATCCTGTAGATGATGCTGGCCGAGTGCTCCGCGCCGACAAGGCAGCGGTGTCCCGTGCACTCAACCTCGTCGAAGACAAGAGGGCCGACGCCCAGGATCGGGTCGCTGCGCTGCTGGCATCACTCAAGGGTGCTCCAAGGGCCATCGGGGGACACAGGGTCGGGCTCACCGGACCGCCCGGGGTCGGTAAGAGCACCCTGACTTCAGCCTTCGCGCGTGCCGTTCGAGCGAGAGGCCGCACGATGGGTGTCGTGGCAGTCGACCCTTCGAGCATCGTCTCCGGGGGCTCGTTGCTCGGCGATCGCGCTCGCATGAGCTTCGATCCTTCGGACGCGGGATTGTTCGTGCGTTCGCTCGCGACCGCGGGGGAAGTCGGCGGCTTGGCGTATGCCGCGAACTCGGCGGTCCGGGTTCTCGCGGCCGCCTACGACGTCGTCATGATCGAAACCACCGGTGTCGGCCAATCCGAGATCGACATCGTGCACGTCGCAGACACGGTGGTGCTGGTCATTCAGCCAGGAAGCGGAGACGTGCTTCAATTTCTAAAGGCTGGGATCATGGAGATCCCAGATATACTTGTTGTAAACAAAGCCGACCAAGAAGGGCTCGCCCGGCGCGCGGTCGCCGACCTCCAAGGGGCGCTACGCACTGCGCAGGCAGTCGGGGCGAGCGGCCGGGAAGACGGCGACTGGGAAACCCCCATCATCCCGACGAGCGCGACCGAAGGCACCGGAATTGAAGAGCTCATCGACACGGTCGATGCCCATCGGAAACACCTCGAGCCCACCCTCAACGCGCGCCGGCACCGGGGCGAAGTGCAGTGGGCACTGGACCTTTTCATGCGCAAGCATGGCGAACATGGGGTCTCGACCCTACACGGTTTGGCGGAGATCACGGCCCGCGCTGAGCGAGAGCTCGACAACGGCGAGACCCCGTTAAGCCTTTGCGAACGTCTGAGCCGAGAGTATGTAGCGACGCTCTGCCAGACGTCATGAGGAAGACATGAGTGAACGCCCTGAAATCGTACCCATTGGTCAGCTCCCGGAAGTAGGCGTTGTGCCCGAAATGATGCACGCCTATTTGATCCGCCCTGAGCGATTCGGAGAGCCAAAGCAATCCTTCCAACAGGAAGAGGTTCCCGTGTGGAGCCTCGGCCCCGATGAGGTACTCGTGCAGGTCATGGCCGCAGGTGTGAACTTCAACGGCATTTGGGCGGGCCTCGGAAAGCCAGTCAATGTCTTGAAGGGCCACGGGCTCGACTTTCACATTGCAGGCTCGGACGCGGCGGGCGTGGTGTGGGCGGTCGGCTCGGCGGTGAACGATCACAAGGTCGGCGACGAAGTGGTTCTTCATTGCAACCACCTGGTGAACCCAGGCGCCAACGACTTACAGACAATATATGGCTACGAAACTCCAGACGGATCGTTCGCCCAATTCACCAAGGTCCAAGGTCAGCAGGTGCTTCCGAAACCACCGCACCTCAGTTGGGAGGAGGCTGCGAGCTACGGACTCGTCTACTACACGGCACACCGAATGCTGATCGACCGGGCCGAGATCGAGCCCGGCGAAGACGTCCTGGTTTGGGGCGCTGGTGGCGGCCTTGGCGTGTTCGCAGTTCAGCTGTGCAAAGTGGCGGGTGCTCGCGCGATCGGAGTGGTCTCGAGTGACGACAAAGCCGAGCTGGTGATGCAACTCGGCGCTCATGGCGTCATCAATCGAAAGGAGTTCCCTGCCCTCCAGTACCGCGACGGGATGACCGCCGAAGAGGAGAAGGCGCACGTGGCCGACATCAAGGCCTTTGGGAAGCGCATCTGGGACATCCTCGGAGAACGCAAAGGGCCCGATGTCGTGTTCGAGCACGTCGGCAAGGCAACCTTTCCAGCAAGCGTCTTTCTCGCAACGAAGTTCGGCCGTATTGTGATCTGCGGCGCCACGACCGGTTACAACCTCAATTTCGACGTGCGACACCTCTGGATGCGCCAAAAGACGATCATCGGCTCTCATTTCGCGGATGCGGATTCGGCTAGCCGCGCCAACCGGTTGGTGATTCAAGACAAGATCAAACCGGTCATGACGCGATTGTTCACCTGGGACGAAATCCCCGAAGCCCATCAACTCATGTACCAGAACAAGCTCCATGGAACGGTCTCGTGTTTGGTCGGCGCCCCACGTCCCGGCCTTAGGAATCTCGAGGAGACCCGCGCGGCGATGGCGAACGGTTAGGAGTACGCATGCAGGCAGTCATTGAGAAGATCGAGGCTCTCTACCAGCGCGCGCACGACAATATCAAAGCCGAGGTTTCCGAGGGAGACCGGGTCAGCGGAAGCAAGCTCAACGAGAACCAGCTCGGTGCGCACGCCCTCGCCTATTTGGCTACCGAGCTCGAGGCTTGCCGCCAGCTGGCGCTTTGGGCAGAGCGCGTAGGCGGCGAATACGAGAACAAGATCGCCCGCGCATACGTCGGCGAAGTGGCCCGAACCTTGGTCGGTGGAGTGGACCTCGGCGCTTGTGAAAACATCGGCCTCGACGAGCTCGACCTCACCCAAGCAGACCTTATGGAAACGCTGCTCCGTCCGGAGGTCGTGGCGTTTGCTCACCAGCATGCCAACGGGGCGGTGTACCTCGAGCTTGCAGCCCGCGCCCGGGACGACGGTTTTGCAAACCCAGGCTTCGGCGACGAAATGCTGGGCGAAATTCGTTCCCAGTTTGCGAAGTTCGTCGATGGCGAGGTGATTCCGCAGGCACAAGACATCCACCGTAACGACGTGCTGATCCCGATGGACATCGTCGATCACATGAGCGAGCTCGGCGTGTTCGGGCTCACGATTCCAGAGGAGTACGGTGGCCTCGGTATGAGCAAGGTCGCGATGTGCGTCGTCACCGAAGAGCTTTCGCGCGGCTACATCGGCGTCGGCTCCCTCGGCACTCGGGCGGAAATCGCCGCCGAGCTCATCATGGGCGGCGGCACTAAGGAACAAAAACAAAAGTGGCTCCCTAGGATCGCGGCTGGTGAGGTTCTTCCTACGGCCGTCTTCACCGAGCCCAATACCGGCTCCGACCTCGCGCATCTCGGCGCTAGGGCGGTGAGGCAAGACGACGGCAGCTACGTCGTCAACGGAGCCAAGACGTGGATCACGCACGCGGTCCGTGCCGACCTGATGACTCTCCTCGCGCGCACGAATCCCGACCAACCTGGCTACCGAGGGCTTTCGATGTTCCTCGCTGAAAAGACGCGGCTCACCGGTGAAGATGGAGAGCCCGAATTCGTCGATGAGGGGCTGACCGGAACCGAGATCAAAGTGCTCGGCTACCGCGGCATGAAGGAGTACGAGCTCAGCTTCGACAACTTCAAGTTGCCGGCCGAATCGCTTCTCGGAGGCGAGGAAGGTGCGGGGTTCAAACAGCTCATGCGGACCTTCGAAAGCGCGCGCATCCAAACCGCCGCCCGAGGCGTTGGGTTGGCGCAAGCCGCGCTCGAAGATGCGCTTCTCTATGCCAACGAGCGTGAGCAATTTGGGGGTCCGATCTTCCAGTTCCCACGGGTGGCTCGAAAGATCGGGCGAATGGTCGCGCGCATCGAAGCGGCCCGGCAACTGACTTACTTCAGCGCCCGCGAGAAAGACGAAGGCAAGCGTTGCGATCTCGAGGCGGGGATGGCCAAACTGTTGGCGACTCGGGCGGCATGGGAGTCGGCGGACGCCAACGTGCAGATCCACGGCGGCAACGGATATGCCGAGGAGTACACGGCTTCTCGGCTTCTCGTGGACTCACGCGTGCTCAGCATCTTCGAGGGCGCAAACGAGATCCAGGCCCACGTGGTTGCGCGACGGCTTCTCGAAAGCTGACGCCGCCGGCCTGAGCGGCCATACTCGCGACGGATGAGGCCTGATCGCGTCGGTGGCAGACGAGCGCTCGTCTACGCGGCTTTCGCCGTCCTGCTCGCTTTCCAGGTCTTCCTCGGACTATGGGGTGTGGCCGACCAGTGGACGCGAGGCCACAACGGCTGGAATGGCGCGGCTTATCACAATGGCGCGCGAAACACTTTGCGCTGGGGCGAGCTCTTTCCACTTCAATACGAAACCGCCAACGTGCCCCCGAGGAAGGACCAGCTCTACACCCATGCGCCCCTGGCCCTTCATCTCCACAACGTGGCAAGCGTTCGCATCTTCGGTGACCGCGAGTTGTCGATCCGACTCGTCGCCGCCTTCTGGAGCGTGGCCGCCTTCTGCATGCTGTTTGCGGTGGCACGGCGGCTTTGGAGCGACGCTCACGGACTGTTGGCCGCGGGGGTTTACGTCGCCCTGCCGATCAACGCGATCTACACCAACATGGCCAACCACTCGGCGGGTTTCATCTTCTGGGCCCTGCTCACGCTCTACTTGTACGTTCGTTCGAGGGACATGCCATCGTGGCGGGGGCATTCGTTTGTTCTTTTCCTCGCCGCCTTCACTATGGCCGCGACCTGGGATTGGCCCGCTTACTACATCGCGCTTTGCATCTGTCTTCATTGGGCTTCCACGCTTTGGCGCAAAGAACGGGAGGCTGGTGCCTCGCTGCAGCTCGGAGTGTTTTGCGGGTGGGTGTTGTTGCTGTTCATCGGGCATTTGGTGCTCGTGGAGTGGCTGACGGGAAACCTCGACGAGCTGACCGGGACCTTCAATGCGCGGCGGGCCCTGTCATGGCAGCGCTTTCGAACCCACCTCCTCACGGTCCCGGATCTCATGTTCACCGCCCCGATTTTGGCGCTCTCCGGAGGGTGGCTCGTCGCGTGGGGAGCCCGCCTTACGCGCTCCCAGACCGAAGCGCGCGACCTCGTGCCAATCGCGTTTCTCATCGCCGGGCTAGCCCACTACCTGACCTTCAGGTGGAGTGCGATCGTACACTCGTATTGGGCTTGGCCGATGCTTCCCTTCGTCTCGATCGCCGTCGCCACGTCTCTGCTCGCGATCGGCCACTCGATCGAAACTAGGGTCAACCGAGCGCTCGAGCGCCACACGTCGATTCGTGCACGGGCCAGGCTCGCAAGAGCGGCCTCGCTCGCTGTTGCGATCTTTCTGGTGCCTTTGGCCATCCGTGATGCACAAATCGTCCCGCAGGGGCGTCACGTCGGGGGGTCGATGTGGTTTTTCACGCCAGTGCGGGGCGCAGTCCACACTTACGACTCCGGGCGAGCGGAGCTTCGTTTCGCCGAGAGGGTCAGGGCATGGACCGCTCGTGACACCGGCGTGCAACTGCACCCGAGCCTCCGGTCGCGCCGGCTCGAACCACGGTTCGACATCACCCTCGATCGAGCGACCCATCGGTGGTCGCCAACCCCGAGACTCAAAATCACAAACGATCAAGGCGTCGATGGCTGGGTCTTCATCGCCCGGGTCGAAGAGGTCGCCGAAACTGAACGCGTCGACCTCGCGGCTCGATATCCCTATCGACAGTTCGGCCAATACTTCATGGTCGACTTACGCGGCAAAGGAACGGACATCGAAGTTTGGAAGGTGACCCCGAAGGCGATGAGCCCGCGCTGGTGGCTGTTCCATAGCGCGTTCGAGCCTCCAGTGGTCGCGTTTCGTTCGGCTGTCGAGGAAGCGTCCCTCTACGAGAAGGTCGGCAAGCACCGTGTCGAATGAGCTTCCGAGACGCTTGCTCACGCTGTGGGCGGCATCGTATCTGGGTTGTGCTGGATTCCTGCTAGGCGAGCTCGCGATTCGCGGCGAGGCGATCTCGATGGCGTTGCTCACGCAGCTTCTTTGGCTTGGGCTGCTCGGATCCGTTCCCGTCTTCGGCGTGCTTGGGAGCGCTTGGTGGGTCGCGTCCGCACGAGGCACGGTGAAGTGGGCATCCACCGTAGGGATTGCTTGCCTCGTCGCGCTTGCCAGTTGGGGCCAGAGCGAGTTCCTCTCGTCCGGTCCCCATTGGGCTACTCACCCACAACGTTCTTCGTTACGGCTGATCCTGGTAGCGTTGGCGGGGCTCGCCGCCGGGAGCGGCTGGGCCTGGCTCTTGTGGGGCTACCGACGCCCGCAGGCAAGGTGGAGGCGCACGATCTGGCTTCTCTTCGGCGCCCTGTTCGTTGCCGCATGCTCGTTCGTCATCCTTCGGTATCGCGCGTATGACTTCTCGGTCGCGCAGCTCGTTCTTCCCGCATGTGTCCTTTGCGCTGCCTTGGTGCATGGACTGGCTCGCGGACGGCGGCACTGGGCCGTCGTGTTGAGTGGCGCGAGCGCTTGCTTGCTGCTCGCGCTCGGCTCGCAAGTTTATCCTGGTCTTGCCGCGACGGGTGAACGCGAGACGATCGCCAAGAGCCGGGCAGGCGCCCTCACGAGAATCTACATAATCCCGAATCTCCGCGCCGAAGATCCGCTTTCGTCGGGCGGGCTCGAATGCCCAAGTGGGAGGCCGGTCGTCGAGGAGCCTTTGACTTGGACGACGCCCGCGCGACGCCGCAACGTGATCGTCATTACAGTGGACGCTCTCCGCAAGGACGTCGTGGGCATGGTTGCCAACGACCGGCCAGTCACCCCTGAGCTTTCGCATTGGGCAACTTCCGGCGTCTCGTTCACGAACGCCACGACCACATACCCGGCAACCCTCTTTGCCGTGGGCAGTGCGTTTACCGGCCTGAGCCCGGCGGAGCTTTATCTCTTCCCTGGCCTTCCCGAAACGATCTTCACTCGCTCGCGAGGCCACGTCGATCGGCACATCGCAGTGCTTCCCGAGGTCAGCTGGTTCCGGCTCCCGATCGTGGAGGAGCTTTTGGCTCGTGCCGCCGAGATCGATTTTGCAGACACGGACAGCGCTGCAACCGACCTCTTGATCGAGCACCTTCGTGATGCGCGCAATGATGACCAGACCGTGATGGCCTGGATCCATTACTACGCGCCGCACGATCCCTATCGCGCCCGCCCGAGTACGCCCATGGGTCCGGGAAGAAAGAATGCCTACTTCAGTGAAGTCGCCCATTTCGACCGCGAGCTCGGCCGATTGATGCGCTACCTCGAAGACGATCAATGGCTCAGCGAGAGCCTGGTCGTGTTTTTCTCAGATCACGGCGAGGCGCTCGGCGAGAAGTCGTACTGGGGCCATCACGTGTATTTGAACGGGTGGATGACCGACATTCCCCTCGTTCTGTGGCATGAGGACTTAGCACCTGGCACGCGAAACGTCGGGGTCGGGCTCGCCGATGTTGCGCCGACGGTGCTTCACTTCTTAGGGCTCCCGATGCCCACAGGTCTGGCCGCTGAGAGCCTCTTCACGCTGAGCCCTCACGATGCCGAGCGGCCTACCTTTGCCGAAGCCTTTCCGATTCGGGGGCGCGAGCTGTTTGACAGCCTCCGGCTCGACGCGCTCGACGATGCGTCGATCCGAGAGCGACTTCGCCAGACTCGCCTCATGAACAAGGGTTACGAACCCAAAATCGCGATCACGCAGGGGCGGCATCGACTGATCCGCCATCGTGCCGCGGGCGCTTCGTATCTGTTCGACCGCGACGCCGGGTCGCGCGACGAGCGAGACGTAGCGGACACCGAACCCGAACGCGCAGCGCGTCTCGGTCGAAATCTGCTTGCATGGGAGGAGGACCAGCTCCGGCGGATTCGGTGTCGCCTCAACCTGCGCGATAGTGCGCTCGAAGCACCTTAGCCGCTTCAGTCAAATACGACGCGCAGCGACCAGGCAAGCATGTCGATGTGGGCCCTGTATGTGCCCGAGTTGACGAAGTTGGTCACGCCATCGACGGGGCCTTGCAGGCCAATGACGATCTGAGGATGTTGGCCATCGGGATTGTTAAAGGTGGTCGTGAAGAAATGCACGTACCCGAGGGTCATCTCGACCGCCCCAAAACGGCCGCTCAGGCCGAAGTGAACACCAAATCGCTGGAGTGGCAAGTAGTCGATGAATCCGAATCCATCCCGAAAGCCCATGGTCTCGAACGAGCCGCCCAGACGCAGGGCGAGCTGGCCTGGCATCACATTCCAATCGCCACCCACGCGCACGGAAACCTGGTCTTTCCAGTTGTGCGGAACCCGTATCGGGTTTTCGAACTCGGGAATCGTGAGAGACGGCTCCGGATCGTCCGGATTCATGAACAGGCCAAGAGCGCCAGACGAGAAAAGGTGGTCTGTGACGACCGAGTTGCGTTCGTAGATGACGTTTGCCTCGATGTCGAAGGTCTCGTTCTTCATCGGGTCATCGGTCGGGTCGTCGTCGTCGAGGCTTGCGCGAGGCGCCGTGCGATGGGCGTATCGAATGCCGAAGGTCACCCATATTGGCCGCGGCGCCCGATACCTGACCGAGCCGCGTGCCTCGCCCAAGGGCCCAGTTATCCCGAGCCCGGTGAGCGTTTCGGCGGTCTGGGCCACGGTACTGCCACTCGCCTTTACATCGTCATCCCATCGGACACCGGCCATGATGTCGAGCCTGTCGTGGGGGATGAAATGAATGGAGCCGACGAGCCGAGGAAGGAACCAGTCGTTGACCTTCACAGTCGTCGGCTGGTCGTTCGCCATGTCTTCGCCCGCTTGTGCGAAGCGCGTGTAGTTGGTGAATCGAACCTTTGCAAAACCCCACCCAAAGCCCGCGCCGACCTGAAACCAATCGGCCAGCTTCACGCCGATCCCGTAGGTGACGTGGAGCACCACCACATCATCGGTGACCAACATGTACCGAGCCGGCGAAGGCACGAGACCATCGTCGGTCGTCACTCCTTCGGGTGCGGGGTAGAAGCCAGGTACAACCTGGCCGTCTTCTTCGATTCGCCTGGCTGTCTCCCAACGCATGGCGCGAGTCGCATAGGGCGCGTCCAGCCCTAGAACCATGCCCACGCGCTTGCCAAATCGCTTGGTGAACGCGACAAATGGCATGAGCGTCATCCGATCCGCGGGGTCTTTGCCGTTGCACACCTCGGGATGCTCGACCCCCGTTTGCTCACCCACGTAGGACGGATCGTACGTGCCAGTTCGATCGAAGCAGGCTTTTTGCCACATCAAATGGGTGCCCAACATCAACTGGGTGGGCATCGAGCCAAGCGCCGCGGGGTTGAGGAACGCCATGATGGGGTCGTCGGCACGCGCCAGGCCCGTGGAGCCTCGGCCGAGCGCGCGCGCGCTGCCGCCGGGGATCTCGTACCCACCCGCGCTCGCCACGGCTGCAAACCCCGACCAGGAAAGAAGGACGGTGAAGAGGCCAATCGTGATGAAGCGGCTATGCATTGTGCTCTTGCCCCTCTCCCACACCTAAAACCTGACCCGGAACGTGAGGTTCATGGGACCGAAGCCGAGATCGAACTCCGGGCCCTCGTCCCCCGTATCGAAATACTGGTCACTGCAGGCAAACCCTCGGTACTCCTCCCAGTACTCATACGAATGCTTTGGATGGGTCACGGCCTGCGAGATGCTCAACGCCGGCGGGAGAAGATAGAGACCTGCCGCCCGAAAGCGTGCAACCACCCGATCGTGTCGCGATTCGAGCTCGTTGATTTCGTCGTGGTAGAGACCAAGATAGACACTGCCCATTACCGCGCCGTACACGACGCCGCCGCCTCCGTAGTTGGTGCCGCCTAGATACGCGTGCACCTTCGAGGCCTTCTCCAGAGTCCGCGTTGCGTACCGCAGCTTGGCGCGCTTCTCTTCGATCGTAGTTGCGCGCTTGCGCCGAATGCGTTTGCCACCCCAGACGTCCGGCATCGGAATAACCGCGAGTTGGACGACTGTCGCAATGCCGCCGGCGAGGATCGCCCAATCGAAGAACCGCCGAGCACGCGGAGTGTTTTGGGCGGCTAGGGAGTAGGCCGGTAAGGTGAGCGAACCCGCCACGCCGAACATCCAGCCAAAGCGCCACGCAGCAGCGCGTTCTTGGCCGTCTTCGAAGTTCTTTTGAATTTTCCCAATGCGGTAGTCGACCTGATCTTCCGAAAGTTCCTCGATGCAGCGATACGCGTTTTGGGCACGCGCTGGCAAAGCCGCGAACGAGGCGACCGCGAGGGCTGCTCCGAGAAAGAGGGTGATCTGCGACGCCGCGCGCCGCTCTCCAGGGGTACTCATCGACGGGGCTTTCGTAACGAGGGCGGATGCTACACGTTTGCCGGCCCAAGGGGTACAACATTCCGCAGGCAGCACAGAGGGAACCAATCGAGGGAAACTCACTGGAATTACAAAACTCCTGGCTCCGAGGGCGAGCTACGGAGCCTACTGCAACAGAAACTTGAGAGCCGCGGTCGCGATCTGCTCGGGTTGCTCGGGGAGCATCGCGTGTCCGGCGTCGGTGATGGTTACGACTTCGACGCGGTCCGGAAAGTCCTCGAGAAGCCGCGAGGCGTTCTCCGCCGGCGCAACGAAGTCGAGTTCTGCTTAGACAGCGAGCGCTGACTCGTGTCACAAATCGCTGGATGCGCAAAATCAGTGTCAAAACCAAAGTTGCGCACGGAGTCGGAGCGATGGCTCTGTCGGCCAAGGACGCCGCGTTCATCAACTTTGTTCCTTTCTTTTACACGCAAGTTGCCGGGCTCTCCGGCACTCTGTATGGCTGGGCCGCTTTCATAGGCCAGCTGTCCGACGCGATCACCGATCCCATTTTTGGAACGCTGTCTGACAACGCGCGTTCCCGTTGGGGCCGCCGCCACCCATTCATGATCGCCTCGATCATTCCGTTGGTGATCTGCTTCATTCTTCTTTTCAACCCTCCAAAAGGTTGGCATGGCATCGCCCTATTCCTTTGGTTGGCTGGCGTTGCGATCGCGCTCCGCACATCACTCACCGTTTTTGTCATCCCGCACATGGCGTTCGGAGCCGAGCTCTCTGAGGATTACGAGGAGCGCTCTCTGATCGTGAGCTATCGCACGTTGCTCGCGTGGATCGGTGGAGTGGCACTCCCCGCCTTGGCATTGGTTTTCATCTTCTCGCGGACAGCAGATGGCGCTGATGGGCGCCTCGTCGCCTCGAACTACAACTTCTACGCCTGGGCCTCGGCGGTGGTCGTCATCATCGTGATCTTGTGGACCGTCTTCTTCACTCGAAAGGAGATTCCCCACCTCCCGCCGCCCGGGGCGCAGCGCAAGCTGAAGCTGTTGGACCCGGTACGAGACGTCATTTCTGCGCTAGAGAATCGCAACTTCCGCCGACTATTCATCGTCTTCTTGTTTATCGGCGCGACCACCGGGGTGATCGTCACCCTTGGCTACTACGCGAATACATACTTCTGGGAGTTCAGCGCGCCGCAGGTCGGGCTCATCCTCTCGAGCTCAGTGATCGGTGTGGGCATTGGTTTCGCCATCCTGCGACCGGTCGCAGCCCGGTTTGAAAAGAAGCACATTTTCATCGGGGCAATGGTGGTGTTGGTGGTCAATGGGATTTGGTGGTACGGCGCCCGCCTGATCGACATTCTGCCACCGAATGGCGCACCCATCTTATTCTATCTTGCGATTCTTCATCAGATCATCTTGTCGGGTGCGGTGATGATGCAGCAGACGATAAGCGGGTCGATGGTCGCCGATATCGTCGACGAGCACGAAGTCGAGACCGGCGGCCGACGGGACGGTGTCTTCTTCGCCGCGCTGGGCTTCTCGGCCAAGATCCCCACCGGGCTGGGTCAGCTCGTCGGAGGAACCTTGATCGACGTGATGGGAATCGAAACCGGACTAGAACCCGGCGAGGTGCCAGAGGACGTACTCTGGAACCTCGGGCTCGTCACCGGTCCTCTCGTGTCCCTGAGTCTGCTGCTGCCCATCTGGCTACTGATTGCCTATAACCTAGATCGGCGCCGCCACGCTGAGCTTCGCGCGATGCTGGGGAGGAGTGACCTTCCCGCTCAGCCTTCGGCGTGATATGGCGAGCCCGTGAACCGATATCTCTACGAACAGGAAGAACACACCGCGCTTCGTGAGCAGATTCGTCGTTTCGCGGCCGCCGAAATAGCTCCGCATGCGTTGGAATGGGAAGAGGCAAACGAGTTTCCGCGCGAGCTCTACAAACGAGCGGCGGCCGTTGGGTATCTTGGAGTCAACTATCCGGTCGAGTGGGGAGGCAGCGGCGGGAACCTCGGCCACCTGCTCGTTCGTGCTGAAGAGATGGTCCTTGCCGGCAAATCGGTCGGGACCTGTGTGGGCCTCGGCAGCCACGACATCGCGATTCCGCCAATCTTGCGCTTCGGTACCGACAAACAGAAGGAGCGCTTTGTCCGACCGACCCTGGCTGGCGACAAGATCGCTGCCTTGGGCATCACCGAGCCCGGCGGGGGAAGCGATGTAGCTGCTCTGCGCACCAAAGCCATTCGCGACGACGACCACTACATCGTCAACGGCGCCAAAACCTTCATCACCTCTGGCTGCCGCGCAGACTTTCTCACGACGGCGGTGCGAACCGGGGGCGAAAGGCACGATGGCATTTCCTTACTGATCATCGAGGCCGATACGCCTGGCTACAGCGTGACCAACAAGCTCAAGAAGATGGGATGGTGGGCAAGCGACACGGCCGAGATCGTGTTCGAAGACTGCCGGGTGCCCGCAAAGAACTTGATTGGAAAGGAAAACGGCGGCTTCCCACTGATCATGAAGAACTTCGTTTCGGAGCGCCTCATGATCGCCGGCCAATGTAACGCGATCGCAGAGCTCGCCTATAGTGAATCGGTCACTTATGCCAAGGACCGCCAGGCCTTTGGCAAGTCGCTCAGCGGCTTTCAAGTCATACGTCACAAGCTCGCCGATATGGCGACGCGTCTGGCAGCGTCTCGTGCCCTGACCTCCGAGTGCGTTACCCGCTATTTGGCGGGTGAAGAGACGCCCTCGATTGCGGCCATGGCAAAGAACACGGCTACGGACATGTGTGTATTCGTCTGCGACCAAGCGGTGCAGATTCACGGCGGCTATGGATACATGCGGGAGTACGTCGTCGAACGACTGCTTCGTGACGCGAGGCTCTACCCAATCGGTGGTGGTACTCGCGAGATCATGAACGAAATTATCAGCAAAGTCGAAGGCTATGCAACTTGAAGAAGAATGCATTGTCGTGCAGTTCTATTGCCTGATCACAACGATTCCGAACACAATAGAAGTCTTCATGGCGAGCTCCTTTCCGAGGAAGGTATGCTAGGAGCCGTTCAACGCACCGGTCACCAAGAAGAGTTGAAAAGCCTTGTTCATGTCCGTTCCTTTCCTTCGGCGCGAACGCCTGCAGTGAGGCGCTGATAGTTGCTTCAAGAGCTCTTTTCGTCAGTGTCAGCGTCAGTGTTTTAGCGAGGTAGGTGAACCGGTATGAGATGCCACCGCTCAGAGCCTTTCGATGTCATCCCGAATGACCGTGGGCTCCTTCGATTCGACGGGCTCCCGCGTCATCGACAGGCTCGCCTCGTGGAATCGCAGCTCGGTCGCCTGGCCAGCGATGGTCCGCGCGTATAGTTGAACCACGAGGTGATCCGACGCGGCCGGCGCACCAAAGGAGTAACTCAACCGCCAACGGTCGCCGCCATCGAGCCGAATACCCTTGCGCTCAAAGACGATGTGCCCGTCCATGAAGACGTCTTGATGCAAGTCGACGGTTGCAGTTGGGTCGCCGAGCACCTCGAGGTCGAAGTCGACTCGAACCACGGTACCGGCGGGGACCCGTAGGTACTGCCCTCCCAAGATCAGCTTTTTACCGTCCTCGGCGGGGACACGGACTCTTTCCTCGCTCAAGAGAGCCATCCTTGGCGAGCCCGTCAAGTCCGGGCGCCCCGATCGCGTGAGTCGAGCGACCTCCTCGACCAGCATGCGCGTTCTCGCAGACGGGGTCTCCGTGTCGGTCACCGCGCCGAAGGGGCCTTTGGAGACCGCACGGGTGCAAGCGTGAAAGGCTTCATCGCAATAGACCGCGCCTCCAGTCGGTTCCCACATGATCACGGTGCGGGCATACGTGTTGCCGCCAAACAACCGGCGGGGCGCGTCGTATCGGCGAAACATGCTTCGCCCGAGGAAGCCCTTCGCCCGAGCTTCCATCCCAAGCAGATCCGCCAAGGAGAGCGCGAGATCGACGTGCCCGTAGAGCGCATCGACCCGCTTCGGCTGTGGCTCGGGGAGCATGACGAGGGCGAACGACCAACTCTGGGACAGGAGTCGCTCCGACGGGTTTGACCCCTGCTTCGTACCGGCCGATTCGTCCGAAGTAACGATCACCACCGTATCGCCGAGTACTCCTTCGTGTTTGAGCTGCCCGAGGAACTCGTTGACCGCCTCGTCAGCCCAAGCAAACGCCCTTGCCTCCCGGCCATCTACGCCCTCGGGCGTGAAGGACTCGGGAAAGGTGTACGGGTGGTGCGCGCCCACCGTAAGGAGCGTCGCAAAGAACGGCCGCTCTGCGCCGTGGAGCTCGAGGATGTGCGGGAGTGCCTGTTCGAAGAACGCCTTGTCGTCGACGCCCCAATCGGTCCGGGCGTAGCTTCGTCGAAACCATGGATCCCCGATCAGCTCAGCGAAGCCGGCTTTTCGCATGAACTGGTCTTTGAGCATGAAGCCAAGCGGCGCTGACTGGATGTACGCCGTCACGTATCCTGCATCCTTGAAGAGCGACGGCAGGCATCGACGCGCGCTCCCATAGACCTGCTCGGTCATCTTGGACTGATCGGTGACCAGCTTTGGATAGTCCCCACAAAGGACCGCGTATTCGCCGCGATTGGTCTGCCGTTGATGGGCGACGACGTGGGTGAACAAAATGTGATCCTTGGCGAGCGCATCGAGCTTCGGCATGGTTGTCTCGCTCTGGACGTGCGCAGCGGCAGCGATGGACGGAAGGTAAGCACCCGAGGCCGCCTCGATCATCACCAGAATCACGTTCGGACTGCCCTCGAGCGGATCGATCCAACGGTCGCCGTCGAGATTCGAACGAAATACGTCGCGAACGTCTCCGCTGACGGTGCGGGCGGTGCGCGAGGCGGTGGAGACCCGGAGGATCGACAGATTGGCCTGGAGCGCGTGTCGCTGCCGCCATTCGTCGTACTCCTGTGAAATGGGGAGCACGACTTGCCCTAGAACCGACGCTGCGAATACCACCCCAAGAGCGCTCCACCACCGCTTTCCTGTCGGCGTGCGGGCCAACGCCGCGGAGATGACAGCCAAGACGATCATGAGAACGAACAGAACCGGGTGCTGAAGGTGACGAACCGAGCCTCCGAGGAACGTGGAATCCGCGAGATACGCCGAGTGGCTCAGCGCGTATAACGAATCAAACAGCGATACGAACTCGAACATTGCAAAGCTGACGAACACCAAAGCCAATAGAACCGCCAAAGCAAGGATGCGCGTCCAGAATCGACGAACCGATAGGAGCGCCCCCACGACGGCGAGGCTCAGCGCCGCAACCGAGACGTCGGCGAATACGCCGCGCGCGTCGACGAGGCGCAACCCAACATCCTTTTCGACCATCAGAATCAGGCGATTGACCAAAGGCGCGGCCGCGCAGACCACCACGACGAGCGCCCAGCCCACCCTTCCGCTCATATCCCCGCGCTTCGTTTCGATGTGGGGAGTTATGGGCTATGAACCGGGCAGACAGCAAGCTCACGAGCCATCGAATGACCAAAGCTTTCGCACCTGCCACAGAGCGCAACAAGCAACCGATTCTCGATGTGCTGCGACGCACCTTGCCTTGTGACGGCTTGGTGCTCGAGATCGCGAGCGGAACCGGCCAACATGCAAGCTTCTTTTCAGGTCGTCTAAGCGGAATTCGATGGCAACCGAGCGACGCATCTCAGGAGGCCCTCGAAAGCATCGAGGCTCGCGTTCGCGAGGCCCGACGAGACAATCTGCTGCCGCCGCTCGAATTGGACGTGAGGGCGACGCCATGGCCGCTCGTCGATGCCGACGCGATCGTGTGTATTAACATGATTCACATCGCCCCGTGGGAAGCGACAGTCGCCCTCTTCGAAGGCGCTTCGAAAATCCTTGAGGAAGCTCAACCGCTCATCACCTACGGCCCGTACCGTCTTCATGGGACGCACACCTCGCAGAGCAACGCCGCGTTCGACCAGAGCTTGCGCGCCCGCAACCCCGAATGGGGCGTGCGTGACGTCGATGACTTGCAAGAGCTGGGTGAAGAAACTGGGTTCGAGCTAGCGGAGCGGGTCGCGATGCCCGCGAACAACATGACTTTGATATGGACGAGACGCGCGCGCCGACCGAACTACGACGGCTGAATGAAGAGCATCACGAAGTAGACCACGAAGAGGCTGACCAGTACGAAACCCGTCCTTCGGCCAATGTGGTTGTGTTTTTTCACGACCGCCGTCGCGATCAGTAGCACCGTCACGCCGACCATGATCGGGAAATCTCGAGTTACCAGGTGGTGATCCACGAGGGCACCCGGCGCGATGACGCCCGGCAGACCGAGAACGCCGAGCAGGTTGAACATGTTCGAGCCGACGACATTGCCGACTGCGATGTCTTGCTCATCTCGCCTTGCCGCAGCGATCGATGCCGCGAGCTCCGGAAGGCTCGTTCCGAGGGCAACTAGGGTCAGCCCGATCACGAGCTCGCTGACGCCGACGCCGCGCGCGATCCCGACGGCCCCCCATACCAGCGCGCGAGAGCCGACGAGGAGCACTACAAGCCCCAAGACAAACCACAGCGTGGCTTTCAAGACCGGCGCTGGCTCGGGTATCTCAGCATCCAAGGCGGCGGCAAGAGGGTCCACGTCTTGGCTCTCTTGACGCCCTTGAACCCCGATCCAGACCACGAGGACGAACATGCCAACGAGCAAGATGATGCCCTCGACGCGGCTCAAGCGGTCGTCCGAGAGAAAGATCCAGGCGACGACCATGATCCCTAGCAGCACGGGGAGCTCACGGAGCAACAACCGCGAGTGAACGCGAAGGGGGCGCACCAACGCGGCCGCTCCTAACGCCAACGTGACGTTGACGATATTGGATCCGATCGCATTCCCGATCCCCATCTGCGGGCTTCCGGCCCAGGCGGCTATTCCTGAAACGAGCATCTCCGGTGCGGACGTGCCAAAGGCGACGACCGTGAGGCCTATGACGAGCCGGCTGACACCCAGGTCCGTCGCCAAGCTGGCCGCCCCGTCGACGAAGCGATCCGCACCCCAAACGACCGCAACGAAGCCGACTAGGAGGGCAGCGGTTGCAGAGAGCAGCGTCAGAGCGACCTCGCGATGCAGTCGGTCAAGGCGGGAGTCTTACGCAGGACCCACAACACGCAAGTCCCGTGAAGATCGCGCTGGTAATATCACCCCACGGAGCGCTATACCCTTCACACACATAAACGGGAGACATCATGGGCGAGCGACTCGAGGGCAAGGTTGCAATCATCACGGGATCGAGCCGTGGCATCGGCGAAGCCATCGCGGGCAATATGGCCGAAGAAGGAGCGAAGGTCGTCCTCGTCTCGCGCAAGATCGAAGGCCTGCAGGCAGTCGCCGACAAGATTCGGGCGAGCGGCGGCGAAGCGACCCCGATCGCCTGCCACGTGGGTCAGCAGGAAAAACGCCAAGCAATGCTGGAACAAGCGATCGACACCTACGGCAAGGTCGACATTCTCGTGAACAACGCTGCGACCAATCCGCACTTTGGTCCGATGCTCACGATCGACTGGGGCGCTTGGGACAAGACGTTCGAAGTGAATGTCAAAGGCTATTTCGGGATGACCCAACTCGTGGTCAATCATCTCCAAAAACGGAAGGCGAAGGGCTCGATTATCAACGTCGCCAGCGTCGCGGGACAGATGGCCGCCCCGCTTCAGGGCGTCTACGGAATGACCAAGGCCGCCGTGATCTCCATGACTCGGACCCTCGCCATGGAGCTTGGGCCGGCAGGGATACGCGTCAACGCCATCGCGCCGGGGCTGATCGAGACCAAGTTCGCGCAAGTGCTCGTCGAAAACGACACCTTTCGGTCGATGGTCGTCGATCGCACTGCCCTTAAACGCGTCGGTCAGCCGGACGACATCGCTGGGGGTGCAGTATACTTGGCTTCGGACGAATCGGATTATCTGACGGGAGAAGTCATGGTCATAGACGGTGGTTGGACGCTCGGATAGCCGGGGCGGCGGATGATCGAACAACCGCCATCCAGCCCGCCCAGGGCCGCAGGAAAGCGGGACTCGATCGAGTTGCGGGTGGCAAATCTACGTCGCGAGCTCGAGGCTGAGACGGACCCCGCGACCGAGGCTGCGATCCTCTATGAGGTGGGGGTCCTCTACGAACACGCGCTCGACCAGCAGGAGGAGGCGTCAAAACTCTATGAGCGAGCCGCAGCCGTCGACCCTCTGTTCTACCCGGCTCTCATGGCGAGGCTACGTATCGCGGAGCGCCAATCGAACGGACACTCGGTGCCCGCCCTGTGCGAGGCCCAGGCCGCGGCAGCAGAGGGGCGGTCGCTCAAGGCGGCTGCGCTTTTGGACTTGGCGCTTCATACCGAACAATGGGCTCCGTTGCTTCGAGAGGCGATCGAAGTGTCGTCAGAGCCTCAGGTCGCCGGACTCATCCTAGAGTGGCTTGCCGAGGCCGGCGGAGACCAAACCGCCCTCCGTGAAGCACTGCGCGCTCAGGCCCAACACGCCACCGACGGCGACCTGCGCGCGGCGCTGTGGCTAGACTTGGCGCTTTCAGAGCTCGATGCGGGAGAGGTCGATCTATCGCTCGAGGCGCTCGAGCGCGCTTGCGAATCGGACGCCGTGAGTTGGCAGGCGCGCATGCTCCTGATCCGCGTTGCACGAGAGCACGAGCGCTGGGATGTCTTCGATCGCGCCGCCACCGCGCTGGGCGAGCAACTCGAACGGGCAGCGGCATCTGCGGAACGCGTTGACGCACTCAGCGTTCCCATTCCGCAGGGGCGCCGGGGACCCACGGCCGCCCTCCTTTGGGAAGAAGCCGCGGAACGTCGTCTCGAATCGCTGAATGATCCGGACGGGGCAGCTGCTCTGCTCGCGTCTGCGCTTCGGTTACGGCCCGACGACCCGGGGCTTCGTCTCCGAGCACTTTCGATGACGGAGCGAATCGGCAACAAGAATCAGATTCGGGCGGCTTCCGACTGGTTCCATGAATCGCAGCCGAGCCATCCGGGTTTCGTCGCGCGCGAAATTCGACGCACCCTTGCAGATGACGATCTGGAAAACGCCATCGAAGACCTACGCGCAATCGCGGAACGGTACCCGGAGTCGGTCTATGCACGCGCGGCGCTCGACGTGGTGTTGATCCGTGCAGGTGCCCACGAGGCTCGCATCGACGGCCTTTGTCGGCATGCAGAAGGCCTGCGGGGGGAAGACCGTGCGCGCGTGTTTTGGCACGCGGCGCAGCTTGCAGGCTCCGAACCTTCCGGCGCGGAGCGCGCCCAGGCCCTCTACTCAGAGGCGGTCAGCGCAGCGACCGAATCGGGTAGTGCGATCGTTCGCGAAGCGATGGGCGCGGCGCTGACATCGCAGCAGTTCGACCCATTCAGAGACTGGTGTGATGCGTTGTTGTCCCTTGGGGTGAGCGTCGATGAACGCGCGACACTGGCATTCTCGAAGTATGACGTCTTGCAGCACGCGCTCGGCGCCGACGATGAAGCAAAGGCACTGTTGCGTGAAAAGCTCGATGACCCCGCACACCGGCGCTGGGCACCTCACATCGCACGGGTGCGGGCGGCTTGGTGCAACGATTTAGATCTTTTGATCCAAGCGCACGAAACCTTGGCTTCCCTGACGGCGAATGACGTCCGCGTGGGGCATCTGTGCGGAGCGGCGCAAGCGTACGCGGGCACGGGCCGATGGGAGCAATCCGAGGACGCGCTTCGACGGGCACTCGAACACGCGCCGGACGACGACTACGTGCTTTCGTTGCTTCAAAGTGTGCTGCGCGAGAGTGGACGACCTGAGGCCGCAGTGTCTCTGGTACGCGAACGCTCCGAAAGCGATCCGGCATACCGGTTGGACGAGCAATCGTTACTACTCGCAGGTGCGACCGCCGAGAGGGACGGCAATCTCGCGGCCGCAAGGCACGCGTACGAACTCGCGCTCAAGGCTTTTCCGTCCTCACCGTCCGCGGGGCTCGCCCTACTCGACATCGCAAGACGGCAAGACGACGCGGGTGCAACGATCCGTGCGTACGATGCTTTGGCGCAATGTGAGCTCGATGGCGGTGTATCAGAGCTCTACTCGGTGCTGCTCGGAGATGCTCTCGGCTTTGCGGGCCGCGAGTCGGAGGCGGCCGAAGCGTATGAAGTCGCCCTCGACGATCCGGCAACTTCGATCGCCGCGGCGATCGGTCTTTTGTCAGTCCCGGGTCGGCTCACCACCGATTCGCAGCGTGGGGTAGCTGAGCGCATCCTCGAGCGAGCCCTTCCTTCGATCGACGATGCATCCCCGAGCTTTGCCGAGGTCTACGGGGCCTGGCGCGCCGATCTCGAAAGCAGCGCACCGACCGGAGACGCATGGCTTCGCCTCTCCGAGCTGGCGCCCGATGATCGTCTCCGGGCCGGCTCGCTTCTTCAAGGTCTTCGAGCGACGAGCACTACCCGGGGCGTCGATGCCGCGGACGAGCTATTTTTACTCGCGCAAGAGACGGGTGAGCTCGCAGCGCTGGAGCTCGAGGCGGCGGTAGCCATCGACGAAGCCTCGAGCCCGGCCGACGACCCCGAGTTCCGCGCACGGGCCCTCGAGCACAGGCTTCATCACAGCGATGTGGTAGGACGCGCCGCGATCGAGGCCGCGTACTGTCGCGCATTGGTCGACGCAGGTCGGGGCGCCGAAGCGGTGGCACTCCTGAGCCGCGAAGTCGATGAGCGGCCGGACGATTTGGCCCTCTGGGAAACGCTTCGGGGTGCGGCTCGCCAGGCCAAGGACTGGTCGCTTGCCTCGCTTGCGTGCGAGCGTCTCGCCCGGTCCGTCGATGGCACGCTGCGTGCCGACCTCTTGGAAGAGGCCGGCGTCGTTCGCTTGGACTGTCTCGACCAAGACCAGCAGGCAGAGGATTTGTTCCGAGCGGCATTGGCCGCAGACCCGAGCAGGGACATCGCGTTTCGGCGCCTCCACGACCTCCTCGCCGACAAGGAGGATGCGGACGCGCTTCAAGATTTGGTGTCGTCTCGCCTCGAACAAGGAGGGCCCCGCGATCGTGAGGACCTTCTCTACGAACGCGCACGGCTTCTCCGCGGGTTCAGCGAGCGAACGGAAGCGTTGGAGGTGCTCGACGAGCTCTTTACCGCGGCGCCGAACCATCCTGGCGCACTCGCGTTGGCGGCCGAAGTTCATGTCTCGCTAGAGCAGTGGGACGAAGCCGTAGAAAGCCTTCGGCGACTCGCGGAGGCGCAGATCCCTCCAGCGCAGAAACGCGTCGCGCACCTCGGTGCTGCAGACTTCCTCGAGAGCAGGCTCGAGCGGAGCGAAGACGCGCTCGCCGAGTTGCGGGCAGTGGACGATCTCGGATTGGCGGACGCGTCAGTGCTGACCCGAATCGCGAAGCTCGAGTCGACCCTTGGGCGCGATGACCGGGCCGTGGACGCGTACCGGCGCGCGCTGAGCCTCGAGCCGACACATCGAACCGCGATTTCGAGCTTGGTCGAACTCCTCGAGGATGCGCCCCTCATCGCTGCGATCGAAGCCTACGAGCGCGCGATTTGGGAGCGGATCGATCGCGGCGAGCTCGAGGCCTCCCTCTTGGAGGGCTTGGAAAACGCCGCCACCTGGCTATCACAGCCGGAGCGGGCGATCGCGGCGAGGGCCAGCCTCGCTGCACTCCGACTTGCCCCTTTCGCCGAGGAGACACACGAGCCGCGACCGACGTTCGACCATGTGCCTCTCGGATCCCTCGGAGACCTGGCTGCCGACGAAACCTTGGAGCAACTGGTGCGGCGAGCCGGGCCAAGTCTCGTGAAGGGCCGGCTGCCATCGCGGCCAAGAGCCGGCCCCGAGGATCGAGTTTACCAACAGCTCGATCTCTTGTGCCAGCGTTTTGGCGCACCGCTCGGCAAGATCGCGCTAGCCGATGCTCCCACGGGCCTGCGAGCGCAAATGAATCGACGCGGTGAGGTGGATTGGTTGGTGTCGGCGGCGAGCAAGCCCGGGCTCGGGGACGCCGACCTTTTTCACGCGGGCCGTCTTGCTTGGGCCGCTCCGCGGGCAGCAATTGAGCTGATCGATGGCTCGACCGAGGACACTGCGGCCAAGCTCGCCGGCATTCTTCGAGCTGCGGGCTGTGAGGCAGAGATCGACGCCAGCGCTTTGGCCCAGGTCGAAGTCAAGCTGCCACGGTCGGTCAGACGCACGGTGCACGACCTCGTCTCCGGGGCTCGCATCACCGTGACAGGGCTGCGGCAAGTCGCTCGCAGGCTTCAGCAAAGTGCCGATCGCGCGGGCCTCATGGCTTCAGGGGACATCGGCGTCGCGCTCGGGGAAACTCTTTCGTCCGGCCAAGACAATCTGGAAGGGCTCCATGCTTCGGAGCGAGCGGTCGATCTCTTGCGTTTTTGGGTCGGGCCCAAATCCCCACGGTGGAGGTCACGTGGCTGAGGACGAGCACGACGTGCCTACGGGCGAACGGGACTCGGTCGCTGCCTCGTTTGACTTCGACGAGGAAAGCATTGCGACTCTGCTGGACACGTTCGTCGCCACCCGGACCGGGCGGCAGGGCAAGCGAATCTCGCACCCTCCCGATCCCAGCGACGCCGGCGCTCAAGCCGCCCAACGAACGGTCTTTCAGCATGGGTCTCGCAAGGAGGCGCTTCCGCTCGTTGGCGAAGATCAGCGCGCAAAGAAGCGCCGAATCGCCCTCTTGAATGCGCTCGCTGAGCGCGCCGCCGCCTCAGCAAGGGCAAGGCTCCTCACAACGGCTGCCGAGCTCCACGAGCAGCTCGGGGACGAGGAGTCGGCGATCGCTGCTTACCGTCAAGCGCTAGACTCCGACGCGCGAGACGTCGTTGCTCTGCGCGCCCTCCGGCACCACGCAATGCGACGAGGCGACTGGAATGCGGCGGCCCGAGCCCTCGGTAAGGAAGCAGCTCTCGATCTCTCTCCGGCGGAGCGGGCGTCAGCGCTCAAGCTTCTCGCTCACGTCCATCTTCACGGAACCGGCGATTCGGCCGCCGCCGAGCGGGCCGCCGAGCAGGCCGCCACGATGGTCGACGACGACTTCGGGGCTCTAATGTCGTTGGCGTCCGCACGCATCGCTCGCGGGGACTTCGCGCGCGCCGGAGAAGCGATCGTGCGCGCAGCATCGGTCTGGCCGGATCCGGAAGCGCAGTCCGTTCTAACCCGACACGCCGGTGCATTGATGGAGCAGGGGGGGAAGTTGGAGTCCGCAAGCGCGCTTTACGAGCGCGCGACTGATCTCGACCCGGCCTCTCTTCCGGCACGGCTCGGCTTGGTCCGCACCGCGCGTGAGCTTGGCGACTCTGAAACTTGCGTGACCGCTCTCTTGAACGCAGCCGCGCAGACCGAGCCCCCGGCCCTGTCCCGCGCCCTTCGTCGTGCGGCGGCGACGATTCTCGATCAGGTGCTCGGGAAACACGAGGACGCGATGGCCCAGCTCGACGGCCTGGACGACGTCGTATCGCTCTGGACGCTCGGGGATATCGCGTCTCGCGCGGACCACACGCTCGCAGCGAGCAAAGCCTTCGATACCGAGGCCGCGGACCAGAGCCCGGAAGCGCATGTCATGGGCCGCGCCAGGGCCGCAAGGCTGCGCGCAGAGCTCGGCGGCGAACTGGAGCTCGGAGCGAACGACATCACCGAATCTGTCGAGCACGGATTGGGGCACTACGTGCGAGCGTGGGAGCGTTCGACCGGGGCGAACCGAGACGAGACCGAGCTGAAGCTCGTATTGGATGCAATGACGGCCCCCCCGCAAAGCGTCGCGGCCGACATGATGCATGCCGACAAGGCAGCGATTATCGGCGATGGCGCCGCTTTCTTCGCATCACTCGAGCGGGAGCTCGATCGTGCGTCCGATCGGCTTGGTGCCGCCCTTGCTCTCGCTGAGGTCGCGAACGAGATCGGGGTCAAGAGCCGACGTGAATCGCTGGCGCGCGCAAAGGAGCGTGGCGGACGTGAGCCGATCATCTGCCGCGCGCTCGCGCTCCTCGATCACGAGGATCCCCAAGCAGCGGCAGAGCAGTGGCTCGAAGAGGGTGCACTCGCCACGGGCGTGCAGGGAGCGTTTGCGCTGACGACGGCTGCGCGACTGCTCCACCGTGCAGGCACCGACGCCACGCACGTCCTCGAAGCGGCACTCGATGAGCAACCCGACTATTGGCCAGCCCTATGGGAGCTCGAAGACCGCCCGAGGGAATCGGCGCAGCGTGCCCGAGCCGCGGCGGCGCAGGCGTCTCGAGCAGGCGTTAGCGCTGCTGCAGCCGCGCTCCGAGCGTCGATCTGGGTGAGCTCCGATTCAGACCGACTGGCGCACGCCGAAACCGCGCTCGACAAGGGCGCGCCGGACCCCCTGCTCCTTGAGCACCTGATCGAGCTCAAGGGAGGGCGCTCGGAAAGCGCGGGGGAGCTCCTCGCCCTCGGTGCGCAGCATTTCGAGCCGATTCCGTATCTCGAACGGGCGGCGGTCGCCTTTCAACGTGCGGGCTTCCCGGCACGGGCGGCAAAGGCGCTCCGAGAGGCCCTCTCCCAAGCGCCCGACGATGAAACGCTCTCAGTCTCATGCGAGGAGGCGGAGCTACGGGCTGGCGAGTTTGCGAGAGTCGCGGACTCGGCCATGCGCCGTGCCCGCGAGGCCCAAGATGAGAACGAAAAGCTCGGCGCCCTGTGGGCGATGGCAGCGGTCGATCGCCTCTTACGAGGTGACATGCAGGGTGCACGCCTGTCGCTACAATCGATCGCCGAATCCCGCCCCAATCACTTGCCGACCGCGCGCATCCTCGAGTGGGACTCGCTCCGCGAGCAAGACGGTGAACGCATTCTGTCGAGCGCCAGACGTGTTCTGAGCTGCCTTCCCGAAGAAGCCCCCGAGCGGGCCGCAAGGCATCGATTGATGGTGGAGGTGCTTCGATCCGACCCCGACATCTTGCCTTCGGAGGTCGACCGGTTGCTGCGAGGGATCGACGATTACATCGACCCGGACCCGGGCTTGGCACGACAAGTGCTCGGCACCGCCTACGCTCGTAAGGACTCCGAAAGCGCGTTGCGGGCGCTCGCCGCCATCCAGGCACACCTCGCATGCGACCTTCAACGGGGGGCGCTGGCGCTCGAGCGCGCGCACATTCTCGAGGAGCAGGACGAACCCGAACGAGCGGTCGCAGTACTCGACGAGGCCGCGGCGCACCCGTTGGCCCTCGAGTTGGAAGCATGGCTACTGCATGCTGCAGGAAGATGGGAGGCAGCCGCGTCGCTCTACCAAGAGGCCGCGGCACGGGCGAAAGATGGGCGCCGCGCGGCATCCCTTTGGAGAGCTGCCGCAGGGATCTTTGAAGAGAAGCTCGACGACCCCGAGCGAGCGGTGGATGCGTATGTAGCCGCAACCGAAGCGGACATCACCTATCTCGATGTGTATCGCCGACTGCTATCGCTCTATCGGAGCGAGGGCCGTCTCGCGGACGCAGAGGCGCTCACCGAGTCGCGGATCGAGGCGGGAGCCGACACGCCCACGCTCGTCGCGTTCTTGCTCGATCAGGCGGGCCAACGACGCGAAAAGGGCGATTCCGCCGGTGTCATCGAATCACTTCGCGAGTGTCTAGAGCTCGACCCAAGTCACTTCGTGGCGCTTGCCGAGTTGACCGAAGCGCTCCGGGGCCAACGAGATTGGCAAGGCGCAGCCGAGGCGCTAATTCGGATCGCACGGTTGAAGCGATCAATCGATGAACAGGTTTGGGCTTTTTCGCAGCTGGCCGAGATCTACGACGATCAACTTCGAGACCTGCCTCGTGCCGAAGCTGCGCTCCGCCAAGTGCTCAAACTGGCGCCAGCTCACCTCGAGACGCTCGACCGCTTGGCCTCGGTCCTGAGCTCGCAGGGCAAGGCTCCGGAGGCCGCTCGGGTGCTCGAGGAGATGGTGCGACGAGCGAGCAACGAAGCTCAAGATCGCGATTATCGGATACGTCTCGCGGCCGCGATCGAATCGGCCGGGCAGCCCCGAGAGGCGGAGCTTTTCTTGGAGCAACTGCGGAGCGAGCAGCCGACCGAAGTCGACGTGATCTTGGCTCTAGCCGATCAGTTCGACCGCCAAGGCGCGAGCGCGGCTGCCGCGATGCACTTGAACCGCGCGGTGGCGGATCTGCGAGAAGCAATCGACGAGCATCCCGAGGACGAAGCCTTGTGGACCACGTTGGTTCGAGTGCTCAATAGGCGCCATGGCTCGGGGCCCGCCTCCTGCGCTGCAAGCGCCGCAATTGCGCTCGGCTATCCCGCATCTCTTTTCGTCGGCACGGTGACCGAGAACTACGAGGCGCTTGGCGAGGCGCAGCTCCCACTGTCGACGGCGGTGGATCGCATCGTCGTACCCAAGGCCCTTCCGCCGACTGCGCTTCGGTTGTTCAGCTTGTGCGAACCGGCGTTCGACAAGGTCCTTCCGTTTGACGCAGCAGCATGGAGGCTCCGGAGGGTCCCGGGAAAGCAACGTGCGCTGGTCGAGGAAGCGGGACTGGTCGCCGAGGGACTCGGGATGAGCGAGCCCAAGATTCGGCTAACCGACGCGTCGCCGAAGGCCTGCATGCCGATTTCAGGAGACCCGCCTACCCTAGTCCTCGGAGCTACCCTGGCGGAGCACACAACACGACGGGAGCGCGTTTTCTTGTTCGCGAGGGCTTTGAAAGTCGCGAGCAGCCATCTAGCTCCGGCGCTCCGCTTGAGCCCAGAAGAGCTCGATGCGGTGCTGCTAACCCTTCTCGACACCCACGAGGCAAGCCGCGTCGCCCCGCCCGACGCCCAAGAGCTCCGCCGCAAGCTGATGCGAGCCGTTCCCCGGCGTTCTCGAGACGAAGTCGAGAGCCTCGTCCTCGAGATCCGCGGCGACCCCGATTTTTCGGCCCAATCCGTTCCGATCGCGATCGCCGAGCTTGGCAGCCGCGTCGCTTTGACCCTGACCGGTGATGTTCCGTCCGCCGTCAACGCCCTGATCAAGGTCGCAGGGCGGGAAATGCCGAGCGCCCAGACGCCCCGTCTGGCGGTGGTTCGGGCGACACCCGAGGCCTGGCGCCTAATTCGGTTCGCCTCGAGCGACGCACATTTTGAAGCCCGCACCCAAGCTGGTGTAGATCGATAGCTCATGAGATTTGGTTTCGTCGGCCCCGCAGGATCGAGCTCGTCACTCTTGGAGCGGGCTGTGGGTCAGCTCGTCACCGAGCTCGAGGTTGACACCGTCGTTTACCTCGGCGCCGATGAGGCGATTCGCGATTTCATCACCGCCCAACAGCGCGACAAAAGCGAGGTGAGCTTCGAGCAGCGTGTGGCCCAGGTGGCAGCCACTGGGTCGGCAGCCGAGATCACCGAAGTAGTGCGTTCGCTTCGCGGCGCACGTTACCTCGAAAAGCTGCGCGTGCTTCCTGAGCCCCCCGCGAACGCGATCGAGATGCTCGACGATCGCATCATCCTACTGGTTCGAGAGAAGTCGAGCATCGGCGAGGAAGACGTCGTGAATTCGAATGTTGTCGTCTACGGCGACGCCAAAGAGCTGGCGTTCAAGCGCTACGGGCCTCGATGCTTCTTCAGTCCGGGACCGCTAGAGGGCGGCCACTTGGGGATTCTCGACGACGAAAAGGAAGGCGGCGGAATCACTCTCCGCGCGATCGATCTGACCGGGGAGGTCTCTTGGACCGAACCGATTCAGGGACGCGGCGCGAGGATGAAGGTGGCGCCGTGAGCGTTCGGCACGTTGCGCTTTACGGTGGTAGCTTCGATCCACCTCACTTGGGGCACGTACTATCCGTCGCCTGGGCACTGTCTGCGACGGACGTCGATCAGGTTTGGATCATCCCAACTTGGAACCATGCTTTTGACAAGGAACACCGGGCTTCATTCGAGGAACGCTTCGCGATGTGCGAGCTCGCTTTTGCACCTTTTCGCGGCGTCGAGGTTTCGTCGATCGAGCAGCGCCTCGGCGGCGTGAGCCGGACCCTACGAACGATCGAAGCACTCGAATCGGAGCACCCGGATGCTTCGTTTCGATTGTTGATTGGGGCCGATGTGCTCCCCGCGACACACCGTTGGCACCGTTGGGACGACGTAGCACGAGCGGCCCCCCCGCTCGTCATCGGGCGCCAAGGATATCCGGTCCCCGAAGGGTGTCCGATTTCGATCCCCAATATCAATTCGACCGATATCCGCGCCCGGCTGTCGACCGCGGGTGATGTCTTCGGGCTGGTACCCACGCCGGTCATCGCCTACGTCCAGGAGCGAAAGCTCTACCAGGCCGCCCCATGAACGTTGCGATCCTCGGGCGAGGCCGCGTGGGAAGCTCCTTGTACCGCTCGTTGGAACACGATGGGACGCATGAGGTCACGGCGATGGGGCGCAAGCCCAATCTTTCGGCCCTCAATGATGCAAACGTAGTCATTTTGGCGGTCTCGGATGATGCGATCGAGTCGATTGCTGCCCGGATCGCGACCGAGCTGAAACCCGGCACGACGGTGCTTCATTGCGCGGGTGCGCGGGATGTCGATGAGCTCGACGCATGTGCGGCCCGGGGAGCGCACGTCGGGGTCATGCATCCGTTGGTTTCCTTCCCGAGTAAGCGACGCCAGCCGAGTCTCGAGGGAAAGACCTTCGTCGTGCACGGCTCTCCGCGGGCCATCGCAATGAGCCGTCGGATCGGCAAAGCCTGTGGGGCCCGGGTCATCACGGCCCAAGCCGCGAACCCCGTCTACCACGCAGCCGCCGCGCTCGTGGCGAACGGGGCGGCCGCGTTGGCATTTGTTGCCGTGCGTCTGCTCGAAGGGCTCGGGGTAGCAAGACGCGACGCGGAGCGGTCGATCGGCGGTCTGCTCGAGAGCGTAGGGGAGAACGTCCAGAGCGTCGGGGTTCCCGATGCACTCACAGGTCCCGTCGCGCGCGGCGATTCGTCCACGGTCGACCGTCACCGTAGGGCTCTTCGCCGCGTCGGCCGGGGCGCGCTATCCACCTACGACGCCCTGCTTCCGGTCGTTCTGCAAAACGCTGAAGCGGCGGGGCTGTCCCGCCGACGAGCGGACGAAATTCGACGCATTGCCAAGCGCCGCTAGCTGGTCACTCGGCGGCTTCGACCGAACCCTCGGCGGGCTCGAAGCGAATCGCGTTGGCATCGCCCATCGCCACGATGCGATCGCCTTCTTCGAAGTCGCCTGCGAGGATCGCGGCAGCAAGTGGTGCCTCGATGAGGCGCCCGATCGCGCGCCGCATCGGCCGCGCCCCGAGGTCGGCGTCGTAACCGCCCAAAGCAAGCAACGCGTCGATCGCCGTTGCGTCGACGCGCAGTTGAACGCCTTGTCGTTCGCTGAGCTGACGCGTCACTCCGGAGACCAGCCGCCGTGCGATCTCGGCGACCTCGTCTCTGCTGAGTGGACCGAAGAACAGGGGCTCGTCGATCCGGTTCCAAAGCTCGGGTGGAAGCGCACGCCGGGCAGCCTCAAGAGCGGCTGAAGCTCCGTCATCCGTTTGAGTCGAAGCGCCTCGGAAACCGATCGAACCCGCATTGCCAGCCGACGCTTGCCCTCCGAGGTTCGAGGTCATGACGATGATGGTATGAGTGCAATCGATGGTTCGACCCTTGCCGTCGGTCAATCGTCCGTCTTCTAGCAAAGGCAAGAGCGCCTGGAGCACATCCATGTGGGCTTTTTCGACCTCGTCGAGCAGAACGAGTTGGTACGGCCTGTGACGGATGGCTTCGGTAAGCTGACCGCCTGCGTCGTGCCCTACGTATCCAGGGGGAGCACCCACGAGCTTCGCGACGGCATGCGGTTCGCTGAGCTCGCTCATGTCGACCCGGGTCATCGGACAGCCCATGAAGAACAACTCGTTGAGGGCACGGGCGGTTTCAGTCTTGCCGACGCCGGTCTGGCCCATGAACAGGAGGGTCGCGAGCGGACGGTCGCCGTGAAACCCTGCTGCGCCCTTGCGGAGCGCGTCGGCGACGCGGGTCATGACGTCCGGGTGTCCCACGACATGTTCGGCCAGGTGTCTTTCGAGCTCGAGCAGCTTATCCGCGTCGGTCACGAGAAGCCGCTCGACGGGAACACGAACCTTTTCCGCGACGACTTGAGCAATGGCCTCTCGATCGACAATGGCCCCACCACGTCGACGGATCCGGGCGCCAGCCAGGTCGAGCAGTCCGATGGCCTTGTCCGGTAAGCTCTGGTCCGGAACGTAACGCACAGAGAGCTCGACCGCAGAATCGACGGCCTCAGGTGCGTAGGCGATCCCATGATGCACCTCGTAGCGCGGCGCAATGCCGCGGAGAATCTCGATCGCATCGTCCGCGGAAGGCTCGGCTACGTGAATCAGCGAGAAGCGGCGGGCAAGCGCGGCATCCCGTTCGACATATTTGCGATACTCGACATCCGTCGTCGCGCCGATGCAAGGAAGCTCGCCGCGCGCGAGCGATGCCTTGAGCTCATGCGCCAAGTCGTCCGGGGCGTCACCACCAGTGAATAGCGCATGAACTTCATCGATGAACAACACGATGCGACCCATGGCACGCTTGACTTCGAATTGCAGTCGACGGATCCGTTCGGAGAGCGCCCCCCGGACACCAGTCCCGGAGACCAGCGAACCGGCCGAAAGCTCCACGAGGATCGTCTGTTCGAGTCCTCGGACACCTTCGCCGCCGCGAGCGACTTTAAGTGCGAGCCCTTCAACGATGGCGGTCTTCCCAACGCCTGGCGGCCCCACCAAAAGCGGGTTGTTCGAACGACGTCTGGCCAAGACATCGAGCAATCGTTCGATCTCGGCGTCCCGTCCGATCACTTCGTCGATCTCTCCGAGTGAGGCCATCTCCGTCAGATTGCGGCCGAGCTTGCAGAGCATCGGATAGGCTCCGGCATCGAGTGCGAAGGGAGATGACGAGGGAACGATGAGGTCCTCCTCCGGGTCGATCTCTTCGACCGTTTCGGGCTCGATCGGCGCCTCGGGCTTCTCGACGCGGAGCTCGATCAGTGGAGCCGCTTTGGCGTTTCGGCGCGCGGAAGGTCGTGCGGGCCGGTCGGGGCCGTCTGCCGGCGGGGCCACCGGACGGATGTAGGTCGACGCTCTTTCGGCGCGCGCATCATCGGGCGAAAGCAAGCCCATCACCGCTTCTTGGACCTGTTTTGGTCCAGCACCAATCTGTTCGAGGCTCCGATGCGCAGCACTGCGGGTATCTCGAACGATTGCGAACAAAAGGTGCGCGGGCAAGACCTGCTGCGCCTCCATGGCCTTGGCGATTCGATATGCTCGCTCCACCGCGCGCTCGAGCGCACTCGTCGGCTCCGAGTCAACGGTCCGGATCGCGCTCAACAGGTCGCCCTCCCGAACCCCGAGACGTGAGAGGAGCGCACCCACAGGTCCGCCGGACTGAAGAATCACCAAAAGGAGATATCCCGTCGACGGGCTATGGGCGCGTCGCTGCGCCTCCCGCTGTGCTCGCGCGACCAGTCCTCTGACTGCCCCGCCGACTGTTGTCATCGAACGCCGTGCCCCCTGGTTACTCGCTCGGAGTTAGCCGCCCAAGCCTCCCTAGACAACTTTTCGACCGGATTTTCGGGGCGGATCGTCTGCTGCCCCACATCGTCTCACCTTGTCACCCTGTCACTGCATAATTCCAGTTGTTAGCCTGACCTTGGGACTCATCCAGGAGCAAGCCTTGAATCTACGGACCGCTTTTCTTGCTACCTCAACGGCAGCCATCATCTGCGCGCTAACCCCATGGGACGGAGCCGACGCAGCGACGGGGCTGAAGGCCCAAATCTACCTCACGCAGAAGGGAATTCCGCGATCGCTTTCCGAGGCGGGCGTCCTTCGATTCGCCCGTCAACACAAGGCTACCCGGCTTCGCGAAACCGCCGACACGGAGATCGAGGATCGACAGTGGAGGGCGAGCCTGGTCGCATCGTTCAACGCCCCGGTTCGCGACTCGGAGTTCGAGGTGCTGTTCTACGACATCCAAACTGCCGAGCGAAAGTTCATCGCCCCGACGATGACGGTTTTTGTCAGCGACAGCAATCAACGGACCATCGTCCACAAGCTGCGTCTCAAGCGACCCCAGTTCGAGCCGAACCGGCGCCTGGAAATGGTCGTCACGGTCCGCCGGCAAGAGGTGGGGCGTTATCGCTTTCAAATTCTCGGGGACGCGGTACAACACAGCGGCGAAGTCACCTTTTCGGACGACGAAGCCCGCTAGCACGTGCCGAGCATCCATGAAGTCACCAAGAGGGCCGCAGAGGGCTCTCTCGAGCCGGTCTATCTCTTGGTCGGGGCCGAGCGCCTTCTCATCGAGCGCGCGGTCGACGCGGTTCGCAAGGCGATCGACCAAAGCGGTACTCCCGGCTTCAATGTCGATCTATTCGAAGGAAAGGGCCTCGAGGCGGCAAGCGTGACCTCGGCGGCGCGGACGCTGCCCATGATGGCAGACAAACGATTCGTGCTCGTACGTCACGTCGATGCGATGACGTCCGCCGAGCAGTCGAGCCTGGCCGAGTATCTGGGCGATCCCAATGATTCGACGACCGTCGTACTTACCGCAGACAAGCTCGACGGCCGAAGCAAGCTCACGAAAATCGCCAAGAAACGAGGCTGGCTCATCGACGCAAAGCCGCTGCGGGGTCGAGAGCTTCGCGCATTTGTCCGCGCCGAAGCCACCACGCGCGGTCACAACATCGCGTCCCAAGCGATCGAGATGCTTCTCGACGCGGTTGGCGACGATCTCGCTGCAATCGACGATGCGACCGAAAGGCTTTCGTTGTTCGTAGGAGCTGGTCAACGCATCGATGCCGATGCCGTGATGACGTGCGTGACGCGGATTCGCGTGGAGTCGATTTGGAGCCTCGTCGATGCGATCGGGCTCAAGGATCGACGCAAAGGCATGGCGGCCGCTCAGTCGTTACTCGCCGATCGGGAACCGCCCCTACGGCTTCTCGCAATGGTCGCTAGGCAGCTTCGCATCGTGGCACGCATGCGGGAGGCACTATCCGAAGGCCTACGCCCCGACGAAGCCGCCAAGCGGGCTGGGGCCCCGCCTTTCAAGGCGGCCGATCTCACCTCGTCCGCGCGGCAGTTCACCGCTGACACTTTGGGCGAAGCGTTTGCTCTCATCGCCGCGACCGACATGGCCCTCAAGAGCAGCAAACGCCCGCCGGACGTAGTCCTTCAAGCCGCGGTGCTGGAGCTCTGCGCCGATCGCAGGTAGCTCGGCCAGACGATCAGCGGAGCGTGTTGACTTGATGGGTAAGCCGGGAGATGTGTCGCGAGCCGGTCTTGCGAGGATAGATACCCTTGGAAACCGCTGTGTCGATCTTGCTGATGGCTTCCACCAAAGCCTTTTTCGCTCCGGCGGCATCGCCCGCTCCGACGGCGGCACGCACACGCTTCACGCAGGTCCGCACGTGGGTGCGGATGTCACGATTGCGGGCGGTTCGCTTGATCGTCTGGCGGGCTCGCTTTTTGGCTGAGGCGTGATTGGCCACTTTGAGATCCTCCCCGTGGGGAGGCGCTTCCTAGCCCTGTTGGGTGGGGCTGTCAAGCCGGTAGACCCGCTCTCCGCCCTTGCAACCCGCGCCCGAGCCAGGCATACACGCTCGTGTCCAAACGGCAGAAAACGTTGGATTGGCTCGCGAAGCTCGTCACCGAGCGCCGAAAGCTGGTCGTCAGCGTCACCGTTCTGATCACGCTCGCCTTCGCCTCGCAGATCCCCCAGGTGACCGCGGATCCGGCGCCCGAGAGTCTCTTGTCTTCCTTCGAGGGCGAGGAGTACGTGGCCATCCAGCAGCGCTTCGAAGCGTGGTTCGGTCAACGCCGTACGGCCGTTCTTCTGCTAGTCGAGGCGGACGACGTCTTGTCCCGTGAGTCGCTGCAGAAGACCCAAGATCTCTCACTGTACTTCGCAGAAAAGCCTTGGGTCGACCAGGTGGTGAGCATCACGACGCTCAACATTCCGCGGCGCGTGAAAACCGCGGAGGACGAGACCAACGGAGCTGACCTCGATGACCTGGATCTCGAAGCAGTCGACGACAAAGATGCCGGCGACCTCGATGACTTGGACGATCTAGACGACCTAGACGACCTAGACGCGCTCGATGAGAGCACGGCGGATGATCAGGGGGACCTCGAGGACGATGCCTTTAACGCGCTCCTCGACATCATCGAAAGCGACCCGGATCGATTCCCCGATGGTATCGCGAAAGTCGGCCCGGCACTTTCGGCGGAGCTCAAGACCGATCCCATCGTCGCGGGCCCCAAGGTCACCGACCAGGAGGCCGCTGAGCTCGCGACCGCCGTCGAGGGCAACCCATTGCTCGTCGGACGTTTGATCGACGAGGATCACACGGTCGCCGGAGTCGCCCTCCAGCTTCCCGAGCTGGACCCGCGCGAAATGCGCGAAGCGATGAACGAGCTTCGTGATGACCTCGGGCGCCCCGAATTTGCGGACATCACTGTGCACGTCGGAGGCCTGCCGTACCTCCGTACCGTCATCGTCGACAAGATGCGGACCGACAACCTGCGGCTGATCCCCCTCACCGTGCTCGTGTGTTTGCTTCTGCTCCTGTTGTCTTTTCGTTGGTTACCGGGGGTGGTGATGCCGCTCGCGGCCGTTGCCGTGACCGCGCTGATCGTCGTCGGCGGGATGGGTCTCGTCGGCGAGCCGATGAACATCCTCAACAACGTGATCGTTCCGCTCCTGATCATCATCGGCATCAGCGACGCTACACATCTCGTGCAGCGCTACCGCGACGAGGTGTTGGGAGAGAACGATAGGGCTTTGGCTGGCCGGCGCACGGTCCGCGCGATGGCGATCGCCGTCATGTTGACATCAGCCACGACGGCCGTCGGTTTGGCGTCGCTCGTCGTTTCCAAGACCGTAATGCTCCGCCACTTTGGACTGACGGCCGGCATCGGGGTCATGATTTCGTACCTGGTGATCATCACCTTCGTACCTGCCGTGCTCACTTGGGCGAAACCTCCGAAATCCCGGCCTGCTCGCGACCGCAACAGCATGTTCACCAATGTGACGACCAACATGGTCGCGAAGCTGTTGCGCTGGCGGTGGCTCGTGCTCGCACTAACGGCGTTGTTCACGGTGGGAGCGGGTTACGTGGCCAGCCAAATCACGGTGGACCACGCCTTGCTGGACCAATTCGATGAAACCGATCCTGTCTACACAACGACGCTTTTGATCGAAGAGAAGCTCGACGGCGTCCGGCCACTCGAGCTCGTTCTCGTAAGCACTAAAGAAGACCACTTCATGGATCCGGAGATGGTTGCGGCCATCCAGCGGATTCGGAATTGGGCAGCACTTCGGCCCGAGATCATCCGCACGTTGAGCTACGGAGATATCCTCCGCGAATCGTACGCACTTCTTGCCGACGACCCGAGCGTCCGTTCCGAAGAATTTAAGAGCGTCAAACAGATCAAAGGGCTCATCACGATGATGAGTCAACGCAAGTCCTCGCCGTTGGACGCCTGGCTGACGGAGGACGGAAGAAAAGCTCGCGTTCAGTTCAAGCTTCGCGACGTCGGGGCACAAGCGACGATGGCATTCCTGGACGACCTCGAAAGAGAGGTGGATGCCGAAATCGGTGAAGACGAAACGGTTTCGTTCTCGTTTACCGGCGAGGCATACACCGGCTCCCGAGGTCAAGCTGCCGTGGTTCGCGACCTCTTAGGCAGCCTGTTGGTCGCAGTGGTGGTGATCTTCTTCCTGCTTGCGTTCTTCTTCCGCAGCATTCGACTGGGCCTCCTGAGCATCCCGCCGAACCTGATCCCGCTCGTCGCGACGATGGCTTACATGGTCTGGCGCGAAATCCCGCTCAATGTATCGACGGTGATCATTTTCTCGATCAGCCTGGGCCTCGCAGTGAACGGCACGATCCACGTCCTCGCGCGATTTCGAGAGGAGATGCACTCGGGGCTTGGTCGGGAGGCGGCGCTGATTCGCGCCGCGCGTGGCACGGGGCGGGCGATCGTCATCTCGTGTGTCACCTTGATGGCGGGCTTCGCAGTGCTTCTTCTGAGCTCGTTCATTCCCGTCCGAAATTTCGGTGAGCTCATCGCAGTGACGATCGGCGGCTGCCTGGTCGCCACCCTCCTCGTCCTACCGCCCTTGCTGCGGGTGGCGGGGGGGCATGGCCCGATCCGACCGGACGATTAGGGAAGAGTGCCAGCGCAGGCTACACGCCGAGTCGATCGATCACCGCCGAGGTGAAGTCCTCGGTTCCGAGGTCGCCGCCCAAGTCTCGGGTTTTCTGACCGTCGGAAAGGGCCTGATTGTAGGCGCGTTTGATGCGTTGCCCGACCTCGCGGCAACGCACGTCGCCTTGTGTGTCCGCCAGATGGTTGAGCATCATCACGGCCGACATAAGCAGAGCGAGCGGGTTTGCGACCCCTTTTCCGGCGATGTCCGGTGCTGACCCATGCACCGCCTCGAAGACCGCGGAGTCGTTACCGATGTTGGCGCCTGGAACCACTCCGAGCCCACCGACGAAGCCGGCACACAAGTCGCTGAGCACGTCACCGTACAAGTTTTCGAGAAGTAGCACGTCGAACCGCGTGGGGTCTTGAACCAATTTCATGCACCCCGCATCGATGATCATTTCCTCGTATTCGATATCGTCGTAACCGAACTCCTCACGCACCGCTCTCGCGCATCGCAAAAACATCCCGTCGCTCAGCTTCATGATGTTGGCTTTGTGCATGACGGTAATCTTTTTCCGACCCCGGTCGCGCGCGTACTGGAAGCCCCAGCGTGCGATGCGCCTCGAAGCATGCTCCGTCGCGACTTTCAGGCTCGTCACCACCCCGGCAGTCACCTCGTTTTCGATACCGCTGTAGAGACCCTCCGTGTTCTCACGGAGAACTACCAGGTCGACACCCTCGTACCGAGTGGGCACGTTCGGCAGGTTGCGAATCGGTCGCACCGCGACATAGAGCTCGAGCCGCTTTCGAAGCTGAACGTTGACCGACGTGAACCCCTCCCCCACGGGCGTCGTGCAGGGTCCCTTGAGCGCGATTCCGCAATTTGTCACGGCGTCGAGCGTTTGCTGAGGCAATACTTCCCCTACCGTTTCGAGGGCTGCGACCCCCGCAAGCTGCTCCTCCCACTCTACGGGTGCCTCGGCAGAACGCAGGACCCGGGTCACTGCGGCGGCCACTTCTGGGCCAATCCCGTCGCCCGGGATGAGAACGATTCGATGGATTGTCATTTGTTGCTCCCTGCCCAATGGTAGCGCTTGCCAACGCATCGCCAATGCGCTTCAAAAAAAACATGTCAGAAACCGACGCCGTTCTTCGGGCGATGACCAACGATGGAGCTTTTCGTGTCGTCGCCGCTCGGACGACCGATACCGCCCGAGAGGTCGTCGCTGCGCAAAAGCTCTCGGGAAGCATCGCTCACGACCTAGCCGACCTCGTCACCGCGGCCGTTCTCTACCGAGAGACGATGGCCCCTTCGCTGAGGGTTCAGTGCATCGTACGCTTCGAGGAGGAGGCCGGGCAGCTCATCGCGGATTCGCATCCCGATGGATGGACCCGAGGATTGCTGCAATCGGGCTCAGGAGAGGCCCCACCCGACATTCGAAGGACCAGGGCCACGCTCCAAATGATGCGAACTCTGCCGAACGCCGACCTGCATCGCGGCGTGGTCGAAGTTCCGGAAAGCGGGAATCTTTCGGAGGCCTTCATGCGTTACATGCAACTATCGGAGCAAATCGTATCCATGATCTCACTCGGCTCGGTCCTCGACGGAAACCGACCCACTTCTGGCGGCTTCGTCGTTCAGCTCCTGCCCGAAGCGAGCGAGGCCGAGGCGGCGATGGAGACGATGACCAAGCGCCTCGAGGATTTCGTGGAGATCAAACAGCGCCTTCAAGACGCGGACGGCTCGCCTTCGGCTCTGGTCGAACAGATATTCGAAGGCATGCCATTCACCTGGCTCCAGAGCAGCAACATCCGATTCGGTTGCCAATGCAGCCAGCTTCGCGTGATGACCACGCTCAGCGTGCTCGACCGAAGCGACATCCAGGAGCTCGTCGAAGACGGCGAGCCTTTGAGCATGAGCTGCGACTATTGCGGGGCGACATACACCGTCGAAACCGCGCAACTGCAAGGCCTGCTGAGCACGAGTTGATGCGCCCGGCTTTCTTGCCGGGATCGTCTCCCAGTGGGCATCCTTCCGCCGATGGCCGACACGCCGCCTAGGACGTCGAGCGGAGAGATTGTGCGCCGCGCAGGTCTCGTCGCCACCGGGACTTTGTTTTCGCGAATTTTGGGGGCGGTGCGAGACGCGGTCGTCGCTGCGGTATTCGCGATCGGCGCGACGGATGCTTTTTGGTTGGCCTTTACGATTCCAAACGCGCTTCGCTCGCTGCTCGGCGAGGGAGCGGTGTCGGCGGCCTTCGTCCCAGTATTTACCGAAGTTCGTGAACGGGAGGGCAAGGACCGCGCCAAGACGTTCTATCGTCACTTGATCGGCACTATGTCGATCGTCCTCCTCGCCGTGAGCGTGGTCGGTGTCCTGCTTGCACCCTGGATTGTCAAGCTCTACGCCTGGGGGTTTCAGCGCGACCGCGCGCTCTTCGACATGACGGTCGCGCTCACGCGGCTCCTGTTCCCGTACATCTTTCTGATGGGCGTCTCTGCGCTCCTGATGGCAGCGCTCTATGCGAGCAAGCGTTTCGCGGCGCCCGCATTTGCTCCCGCGCTGCTCAACGTCGCGTTGATCGCGGCGGCGTTCCTTTTGGTGCCTGCGGTAGAACGATTCGGCTGGCCGGGGATCTTTGCGTTGGCGTTGGGCGCGCTCATCGGTGGCGGCCTACAGGTGCTCTTTCAGCTCCCGGTGCTCGCCAAGGAAGACCTCGTGGTGACGCCGCGATTCGATTTCGACGATCCCTACGTTCGAAAGTGCGGCCGACTGATGGTGCCACTGCTGGCCGGTCTCGGTGTCTATCAGCTCAATCTGCTGCTCTCTCGATTGTTCGCGTCGTTCCTCCCGACAGGAAGCGTGAGCTATCTGTACTACGGCGCGCGACTGGCCGAGATCCCGCAGGGGATGTTCGCCCTGGCGATCGCCTCAGCCGCCCTGCCCTCCTTGAGCGACGCGGTCGCTCATCGCGATGAGGACGAGGCCAAGCGTCTCTTCCGCTACGCGCTGCGCCTTTCTCTGTTCGTCGCGGTGCCGGCTTGCGTGGCGCTCACCGTCCTTGCCGAACCAACGATCACGGTATTCTTCGGCCGGGGTCGCTACGAAGCAACCGAAATACACGAGACAGTTCGCTCCTTCGTTTGGCAGGCTGGAGGAATTTGGGCCGTCGCATCGGTCCGCACCATCATTCCGATGTTCCATGCGCACAACGACACCCGGACACCCGTGATCGCCAGCGCCTTGAACTTGGTGACCTTCGTTGCCCTCAGCTTTGCGCTCATGGGGCCCATGCAACACGCAGGCTTGGCCGCCGCAACGACTGCCGCCGCGGTGGTTCAGCTCGTCACGCTCTTATGGCTTCTTCGACGTCGAACGGGGCGACTGGGCCTCCGAGAAGTTGGAAGAAGCCTCGCCAAGGTCGCGGCGGCGAGCCTGGTGATGGGGGTCGTCGTCGTGTCGATCGCACGATTGGGCGAGTGGAGCCTCGGCGGCAATGACCCCCGCAATCTGGGGGTCTACGCCGCTACGGTGGTCGTTGGCGCCCTTACCTACCTCGGCGTGGCAAGGGCCCTACGCGCACCCGAGCTCGACGATTTGCGGGCTGCGATGCGCCGACGCGTGCGTGCGTGATCCGTCAAGGGCGCTAAAGAGCCGGCATGGACGTCCTCGACGCCGAGTTCATCGCAGGCGCTACTTCCCTTGAGCATCTGCCACCGCCGATCTTCGCGGAGGTCGCATTTGCGGGCCGCTCCAACGTCGGGAAATCGAGCTTGATCAACAGCCTGTTGCAAAGAAAGAAGCTCGTCCGAACCAGCAGTGCTCCCGGCTGTACCCGGGCGATCAACATCTTTCGCGTCAGACTCCGGACCGACGACACCGAGGCGCACCTCGACCTCGTGGACCTGCCCGGCTACGGCTATGCTCAACGCAGCAAGGCCGAGCGCAAGTCTTGGGGCCCGTTGATCGAAGGCTTCCTCGAACAGCGACCCGGACTTCGCGGGGCTGTGGTCATCGTCGACATACGGCGTGGCGTCGAGCCCGATGACGTGCAGCTCGTTCAGTTTCTCGAAAGCATCGACGTGGCACCGATTCTCGTCGCGACCAAGATCGACAAGCTCCCTGCGAGCAAACGAAAGCCAGCCTTGGCCGCCCTCCGACGCCAGGTCGATCACCCGGTAACGTCTTACAGCGCGGTCTCCGGAGAGGGGCGCGACCTTCTCTGGAAGCAACTCTTGAGGGTCAGCAGCATCGAAGAAGCCGCCGCGACCAGCTGAGCGGTCAATTGTCGAGGTCGAGCTCGAGGTCCTGATCGGGATCGCGCAATCGCAGCTTCGACGGATCGCCCAACATCAGCGCTGGATCGCCTGCGGTGGGCACGGCAGCGGCGGGCGACCCCCCAACACTCGGCTCGGGAAGCACCACCGCGCCGGACTCCGAGGCGGAAGGCGGTTGGTCGCCGAGCGCCTCCGGGCCCAGGGTGCGCGAAAGATACCGCTTGAGCTCGTCTCGCTTTTCTGCCGGAACTCGATCGAGCGCCGCCTGCACGTTCGCACGCGCGCCCTCTTCGTTGCCGGCTTCGAGCAACGCGCGTGCGGCCTGCAGACGGAGTTGCCAGTTGTCAGGATCGAGCTCGACTGCCCGCTTCACCCGCGCCACAGCAGACACATAGTCCTCTTGTGACAAGAAGTACTGCCCCCAAAGAGCCCACAGGGACGCGCTCGTGGGGTCGAGGTCTTCCGCGATTTCGAGCTCGGCCCGCGCACGCTCCGGCTCGTCGGTCCCGAAGTGAAGCATGGCAAGGACGAGATGGGCGCGAGAGTACCTGGGCCATTGGGTGACCACGGCACCTATCGTCTGACTGGCTGCGTCGAGCTCGGCCTCGGCCGCGGCAGCTTCCCCCGCCATCTGCAGCATCGCAGCCTGCGCAAGCGAAAGCTGCACGAGATTGAGTCGCCGAGGCCCATCGGGTCGAAGCTGCAGCGCCGCTTCGAGCTCCTTGGCGCCGATGGTGACACCACCGGTCTCGAGTAGGACCATCCCGTGGACACTGCGAAGCGAGGGCGAAACCGGATCGAGCGACAGCGCCGTTTCTACCAACGGAAGTGCCTTTCCACCGTCCCCTGACTTGGCGACGATCCGCGCGGCATCGGTTCCGAGCCCTGCAGCGATCGCTTCGGTGTCGCGGAGCACCCGAACGGAAGATGGGGTCACGTCGCGTCGTCCGCCCCAAGGATCGAAGAAACCGGCAGGCTCCTCCGCATCCGCGTCATAGACAGCCACGAGAAAATACCCGAACAGACCCGACGGATCGGGCGGCGCCTGTTCGCCGAGATCCCACGTCTCAGCGACCATCGCACGCAGGCCTCCTTCTCGAAGTAACGCCACCATCGCCGCTGCGGCCTCGAGTGGATAGATGCGCACCCGCTCCTTCCCGACATCCAATGCGGCCACGGTCTCATCGGCGGTGAAGACCTCACGGGATAAGGGGTGATCGAGGGACCACGATGCCGACTTGCGACGGATCGACGACGCCAAGGCCTCAGCCTCGATCGGCCAATCAGCCGAGGTCGGCAACACGAACATCCCTTCTAGCTTTCCGACGCTGAGCTGATCACGCTCGAGATACGCAGTCAGCTCTCGCGGCTTCAAGGGCCGCAGTGGCGGTGTCTCCTCGAGAGTGATCCCCGTGACGCGATATGCGCCGTAGCCGATGCCAGCGGCGACGAGAATCAAGGCCAGGACGAGGAGCGGCTTTCGCCCGACACCCGACTTGCTGGCAGCGGTATGGACCGGTTGAACGCCACCGCGCCGCATACAGGATGGGCAACGAGGCTTGTCTTCCGTGGTATCGGGTACGAACTCTTGGTCACAGTGCGCGCAGAAGTGTTTCGTGGACATCGCGCGCGAGCATACCCAACTCCGCGATCGGCGCTAGGCGGTTAAGGCGCCAGATCGGTGGCGGGCGGATCGGGTACGAAGCCAGCACCGTGAACCTGCGCCACCACGAAGCCGCACTCTCGCGCGGGTCCCACTCGCCACTCGCTATCCCAGAGTGCGATCTGACACTCGACGTCCCCAAAGTTGATCCCGAGCTCGGGTTGAGACTCGAGCGGGCTCGGCGCGGTTTTCGATCGTGACTCGAGCGAGCAGCAGTCGAGCTTGCGGAGCTTGTCGATCAGCTCGGCGTATTGATCCATGCCGAGCTTTCGCTGCACTTGAATCAAGTTGCCGTTGGGCCGCTTGGTGGTGATCGCCACTTGGCGGTCGCCTCGGAGCTCCATGTACATGGTGTCTCTGGACCCGTCGCGACCCACCATCCCCCAGGAGACCACGACGGCGTCTGGCTCTACGTCCGGAAGCACGACTCGCGCTTCTTGACGACCCTCGCATCCCGCGAGAAGCAGCGCCCCAAGGAACCACCATCTCCACATGGACGAAACTAGATCACGGTTGCCAGTCAAAGTCCACCGGCGTGCGCGTGGCTTGTTCGGCGCCATACTCGTTGGATGGCCGAGGAGCTCGATTGCCTGACGTGCGGCGAATGCTGCAGGACCGGAACCGACGGCAGACTCCTGATCCCCGACGAAGACCTAGTCCGATGGAGACGGATCGGCAGAAGCGACCTCGCCGAAGCGATTCAACCGGGTCACTTCGGGATGGTGGCCTTCGCTACCCTCGAGGACGGCGCATGTGTCCACCTCGGCACCGACGAAAGCCCCAACGCGTGCCAGATCTACGAAATACGCGGAACCACCTGCCGAGACTTCGAAAGAGGCAGCCCCCAGTGCCTCGAGTTCCGAAGGCACGCCGGGCTGTGAACACGTGCCTGGGCGCTAGTGTTCTAACCCGTGATCATTCGAGAGATGAACGAGCGCGCCAAAAAGATGATCGGCTGAGCGCGCCTATCTCGGAAAAAGTCCCTTTATTCGCTGAAGAGGTTTTCGACGTCGGCTTTGGTTAGGCCCTTGAGCGGGCTTCCTTCGGTCGATAGGACATTCGAGACCAGCTCTCGCTTTTTCGCAGACAACTCCAGGATCTTCTCCTCGACGGTGCCCTCGGCGATCAGCTTGTAGACGTTGACGTTCTTCTTTTGCCCGATACGGTGCGCGCGGTCGGTGGCTTGGTCTTCGACGGCAGGGTTCCACCACGGATCGAAGTGCACCACGGTGTCCGCGCCCGTGAGGTTCAGTCCCGTGCCGCCCGCTTTGAGGGAGATCAGGAAGACCGGAACGGTATCGTCTTCGTTGAACCGGTCTACCCGCTCGATGCGATCCCTCGTCGAACCGTCCAGGTACTCGTATTCGACGTCGTCTTCGTCGAGCGCTGCCCTGATGTGATTGAGCATCTCGACGAACTGACTGAAGACCAAGACGCGGTGGCCACCGTCTACCGCCTCGCTGACGATCTCGCGAAGCGCAGCAAGCTTGCCGCTCTCGGCCGCGGTGAAGTCGGTGTCGGGTAGCTTCATCAATCGCGGATCGCACGCGACCTGCCGAAGCCTGGTCAGAGCAGCGAGAATCTGAATCTGCGCACGGCTGACGCCTTGCTTCTCGACCTCGCTGAGAACGCTCTTTCGAACCTGACGGAGGATCTGTTTGTAGAGCTTGGCCTGCTCTTCGGCGAGTGGGACGATCATCTCCTGCTCGATCTTCTCGGGGAGATCCGCTGCGACGTCCTGCTTCACGCGGCGCATCACGAAAGGCTTGATCGTCGCACGAAGCCGTTGGGCCGTCTCCATATCGCCCCGATCGATCGGGCGCGCAATCCGCTCTTCGAAAGTCCGCAATTGGCCGAGTAGCCCTGGGGAGACGAAGTCGAAGATACTCCAAAGCTCACTCAGGCGGTTTTCGATCGGTGTACCCGTCAGCGCTAGTCGCCGCTCGCTCTTGATCTTCTTGGCCGCGCGCGCCGTGTGGCTCATGGGGTTCTTGATGTGCTGCGCCTCGTCGAGGATGACGTAACGAAGGTCGAGGTCGTGAAGCAGCTCTTCGTCGCGCCGTAGAAGCGCGTAGCTCGTGATCATCACGTCGGCCTTTTCGAGATCTTCCCTTCGCTGTTGGCGATTCGGCCCTTGCCAAACCACGGTTGTCAGGCCCGGCGCGAACTTGTGGATCTCTCGCTCCCAGTTCGGAACGACCGAGGTTGGCGCCACCACCAAGTTGAGCTTGCGCTTGTACTTGCCTTTCGCCCAGGTCAGCAGTGCGATGGCCTGAACCGTCTTACCGAGACCCATGTCGTCGGCAAGGATGCCGCCGCTGTTGATCTCGTGGAGGAACACGAGCCAATTGAAACCGTCCTTTTGGTAGGGGCGGAGCGTCGCTTTAAGGGTTCGTGGCTTCGGGATGCTCGGAATTTCGTCGATGTCTTCGATCTTCGAGAAGAGGCTCTTGGCGGAGGAAGACACCCTGGCGTTTTGGACCATCTTGAGCAGGTCTTGAACGCGGCCCGCCTGCGAAAGCGGGAGCTTGTCGGTCACACCGCCGGTCGCGTAGATCTCCGCCATGCGCGTGAGCACGTCCCCGACCTTGTCGGGGTCGACAGGGGCGAATGTGCCGTCCTCGAGGCGTACGAGCCGGCGCCCATGCTCGAGGCAGGCACGAAGCTCCTCTTCTCGCACGACAGCACCGCCAGACTCGAACGTCATGTCGAGGTTGAGCCAATCGACACCGCTCGAGACCCGCATCTGCGGTGTCACCGATTCGTCGCGGATGGTCACGTCGACTAAATCGTCTGGGATGAAGCGGTCCCACTCCTCGGGGAGCTCGCCGATCCCCACCGTCCAGAAGTTGAGCGCATCGTCACCTTGGGCCACCAGCTCCTCGCCGGACTCGGAAACCTCGAAGCCCTGGCTCATCAACGCCTGAACGCCCGCCATCTCGGCGCCGACATCACGGCGCACGACGCGCGGTCGCGAATTGCCGTTGTGCGGTGGCAAGAACGCGAGCGGAGACGGGAAGTCGTCCGGCGGGACGTCGAACTCCTGGTCCTCGTAGCGAACCAGGAGCCGAACCCGCGCGTCGATGATGTCTCCGTTGGCCTTCAGCTCGAAGTGCGGCTTGGCATCGACCAGGTCAGCTACGGAGCTGAGGTCCGGAAGCTCGGCGCCAAGAGACGCTGCGATCCGGGGAATGTATTCGCCCAAGAGCGCCGGCAACGCTTCGAGAGACTCGACCATGGCGGGCGACCTGTAGAGCCGCTGAAGCCACGCCGGGGTGACGAGCTCGCTCACAGGCCGCGCGACTCCCTCGGTCGTGTCGATCTGCCAGCCCGGGGTCCCTTCGAACCAGGCCCCATTCGACAATGCGAAGCGGCGCCCGTTGCTCTCCAGGCCAAACACCACCCGCACGCGAAGGCTGTTGCCGTTGGCGGGGTCGAGCTCGATCTTGGGCTTCAACGCTTCGTTCGCGAATCGAAGCTCCATCGACGCGGGCTCGAGCAGCACACGACGATCGCTCAGCATCTCCAGCACCTCTGCGGCATCCTCGCCACGAAGCTCGGCCGTGGTCGATTGACCCCTGTTGGCGTTGCGAGCCAAGGCTCGAAACAGCGGTCGCTCGTCGATCGACACCATGTTGAACGCGCTAAGCGCGTCGTTGATCGGCACCGCGCTCCGCGAGCCGGCCAGCACCGGGGTCACGGTGATCGAGGCGGGCCGAACCGTCATTCGGTATTCGAAGTCGAGTGGCCGCGCCAAGGCCTCAGGCGGAAGCCACGCGTCCATCGGTCCGCGCGACTCACCTCGACCAGCCTGGAGCTCGCGAGGCGACAGGACCTCGAGGGTGCCGGCGTCTCCGCCGCCTCCACGCCGTCGACGACGCGAGCGTCGACGCTTACCGCCCACTGAGACCGTACCGGGAACGTGGATCGGCTCGGTCTTTTTCTTTTTCTTCTTGGGTTGCTGTTGCGGCTGCTTTGCGCGAGGCGGCCGGACCTCGTCCCGCAGAGCGACCATCACGGCAGCGACATGCTTGCAGTGACCGGTCGGGCCACGCCAACCGGGACACGTGCAGCTCGATTCCCATGTATCGGCTTCGTCGTCGTAAGCCACCGAAGTCCGGTAGGGGTCCTCGGACGTACGAACCGAAATCTCCCCGCTTACGGACGTCTCTTTCTCTTCCAGATTGTCGACCGCCTTGCGCCGAGCATAGAGGCGCCCGCGCAAGAATGCATTGCCCCCCGTGACGCGTTGAATTGCCCGGTCGCTCATCGACGCGAGCTTCTTCGCGACGGCGGTCGTCGGCTCTCGCCACGTGGGTTCGTCCTGCTCAACCGGTTGGGTTTGCAGGGCTTCAGCTTCCGTTTCTTGGAATGCAGATTCGGCCATCTACTGAAATGGTGGTTAGTGGCGGCTCGTGGGACCTACACGGGAGCGCGCGTCGAGTCTTTCCCCGTCGCGGCGCCGTTGCTCATTCCACCGTGGAACCCCGGGTGTAGGCCGCAACCGCCGCTAGCTTCTTAAGCTTACACACCCTGCAGAAGACTGCAACTACCCGGACCGAGGGCAAAACCGGCCCTAGCCCGCGGCCTTGACCAGGGACTCGGGAATGAGAAGGGAGGGTGCGCCAGTCGAGAAGACCCATAGCTGGTGGGCTGCGCGGGTTGCTGCGATGTGCAGCAAATGCCGGGTCTCGTCGTCAGCGGGGAAAGCAGAGCGGTTGCACTCCACGATGACCACGTAGTCGAACTCGAGGCCCTTAACCTGACGCACATCCGTCACGTCGACGCCGGGACGGAACGGAAAATCCTGCTCAGCCACCCGGCGGAGGTTCGGGACCTCGCCATGCCGCAGCCCCTTGTAATAGAGGTCGGCCTGCTCCGGGTAGCGAGCAATGATCGCCACGGACGACAGTGGCTCCGAGCTGACGAGGCTCCGAAGCGACTCCGACAAGAAGCCAACCGCCTCGCCGCTTCCCCCGAACCGAAAGAGCTCGACCGGAGCTCCGTATCTCGTGGCGCTACCAGACACTTCGTTTCGGAGCGGGCCGAGCACGTCGGTGGCGAACTCTAGAATCTCGTGCGTGGATCGATAGCTCAACTTGAGCGGCTCGATTTCAATGTGGTCAAGCTTCAGCTGCTCGAGGACGTGACGCCAATCCGAAAACCCGTTGTCGAGGTGGAGCTTTTGCGCGATGTCGCCAGCGAGCGTGACGCTCTGCCGCTCGGTCGAGGTATCGAGCACCACGGCGAGCTCGACGGGGCTCATGTCTTGCGCCTCATCGACGAAGATATGTTCGTAGGCCAGCGGCGCACGGCCACCAAAGAGAGGCCCGCGTAACGTCTGGTAGAGGCGAAGAAGAAGCGCGTCGTCCTCGCGGTCGAGCATTGCGGGCTCATCATTCTGCTCGCCGTCGACGCCGACGCTTCGCTCGCTGCGCTCGTAGTCGTCGTCCTCGAGGGCTTCTTCGTAGGCCAACAGCGTTCGGGTCGAGTTTCGGCTGCACCACGAATGTGCCCACTCGATCTCGCGCGCGGTAAGCGCCTCAGGGGCCCATTTCGAAAAGGTGCTGACGAGTCGGTCGCGGTCGGTCACCAAGTCTGCCCAAGCCGTCACGACGTCTTGCGCGCGTGAGGACCAGCGCTGGCAGATACGACCGATGGCGTGCCGCATGCCCAGCGGAACCTCATTCGCACCATTCTCGCGGCTCTGAATCCATTGAGACAAAAGGTCGAGACGCACGCCAAGCGGTTCGCCGGCCGTCCCGTGCCACACCCGCGTCACGCGCGCACCGCCTTCGACCTGCTTCGCCTCGCCAAGGAGCTCGGCTTCGGCACGCGCGGTGAGCTCGGCGACATACTGGTCGATAGCGCGAAGCATTGCTGGATGCTTCTTCATTCGCACGACGTGGGTCGGGGTGTCTTCGACGTACCGGGTGGTCAGCTTCGGGAAATGACGGCGGCGTTGTTGCTCGGCCCATCGCTCAAAGGTCTCGACCGGCACGTCTTCGACTCCGAGCGCTGGCAGAACCCTCGAGATGTACCGAACCAGCGCGTCGTTGAATACGATGACGAGCATCTGATCGGCTCGAAAACGAGCAGTGTCTTGAAACGCGAGGTACGCAAGTCGGTGCAAGCCGATGGTGGTCTTGCCGCTGCCCGCGCCACCTTGAATGACGACCAACCCGGAGGTCGGCTGACTGATCAGATCGAACTGCCTCGGGTCGATGAGTGCGGTGATCTCGGAAAGATGTTTGTCCTCGCGAAGGTCATCGTCACCGATGCCAAGCTCGCCAGGACGATGATGCGACTCCGGACGCATCGCCGCGCCCTGTCCTCCCGAGAGTCGTGTGGCCTGATCCGCAACGCGTCTCCACGTGCCCTCACGCGAACGACGAAACGTTCCCTGGGGTGAGCCTATGCGGCGAAGCTTCCCTGACGTGATCGAGAGATTGCGCCGCATGAGCACCTCCCCTTCGACCTCGCGATCCCCGAAGATTTCGTCGTAGTCATCGCCCTCTTCATACCGGTAGTACACGCGACTGACGGGTGCGTCTCGCCAATCAACGATACGAACGCCGGTCTTGGCATCCAGGAAGGTGCTTCGGCCGATCAGGATTTCGCGCTTGCGGTCCTCTTCCTCGAGCACCATCCGGCCAAAGTACGGAGACTGGGGGTCGACGGAGCCCTCGACGACCTTGGCCCGACGCTGCGCGACTTGCTGAAGGCGCTCCATCTCCTCGACGAGCGGCGGGATGTCTTCGAGCCGCGCCTCCCGGATCTGGTCTCGAACGGCGATGAGCTCGGCATCGTAGTCGATGAGCTGGCCGCGGTGCGACGGACGACGGGCGGCGATGGTTCGCTGGACCCGAACGAGGACTTTCTCCTCCTGCGCCACGATTTGGTCCATCTCCGCATCGGTGGGCGGCGTGTCCGCTTCAAGGCGCCGATTGAGCTCAACCTGCTTCATTTCGGTGTATCAAGAACGCAGCAACGTCCAAATTCGCGAATTCGGGGACGAGTAGCACGATTCGAACGGCCATCCAAGCCTCATTCAAAAACCGTGTTCTTTGGCGCAGATGCGTCAGTCGAGTGTCTTGAGGAGAATCTTCGAACGCCGTCCGAGATCGTATGCCGAACGTCGAGCTGCAGGAACATCATCGATGTTGCAGCTTTCGAACCCACGCTCGCGAAACCAGTGCGAAGTCTGCGTGGTGAGCACGAAGATTCGTCGAAGGCCCTGCGCTGCGCATTGGCGCTCGAAGTATTGAAGAAGCTGATCTCCGCGGCCGGTGGTGCGGTAGTCCGGATGCACAACCAGACACGCGAGCTCGGCGATCGCGTCGTCGGGATATGGGTAGAACGCGGTGCATCCGACCACCATGCCGTCACGCTCGATCACGGTGAACCGCTGGATGTCGTTCTCGAGCATCTCCCGAGGCCTCCGAACCAAAATCCCCTGCTCTTCGAGGGGCTCGATCAGGGCCAGGATGCCGCCCACATCACCGCGCTCGGCGGGCCGGACGCCCTCGAAAGCCTCGGATGTCACCATCGTGCCGACGCCGTCGCGGGTGAAGAGCTCGCGCAAGAGCGCTCCGTCGCTTTTGCGTGCGACCAAGTGGGCACGCGGCACGCCGGCCCGGCAAGCCTCGATGGCAGCGGCCAAGTGCCGCTCCACATCGTGGCCGAGCTCCCGCCCTGACCGAAGGATCTCCTCGGCCTCTCGCGGGGTCAGCTGCGAGTGCGGATGGCCTTTTTCGTCGGGGACGCCATCCCCTTCCAAGAGACCGATCAGCTTGTCCGCCCGAAGCGCCGTCGCGGTGGCTGCCGCGACCTCGTGACTGCTGATGTTGAACGCCTCGCCGGTCGAAGAGTATCCGATGGGCGTCAAGACGACGATCGCCCCGTCGTCGAGGCGTTGACGAATCGCTTCGGCGTCGACGCGCCTCGGTTTACCGGTGTGTTGGTAATCCACCCCGTCGAGGACACCAATCGGTTGCGCCATCACGAAGTTGCCCGTGGCCACGCGGAGCCGGGCGCCGGCCATCGGAGAGTTTGGAAGACTCATCGACAGAAGCGCCTCGAGCTCGACGCGCGTTGCACCGACCGCTTCTTTCACGCACTCGATCGCGACGTCATCGGTGATGCGCAAGCCATTGATGTACTTGGGCGAACGCCCCCGGCGGTGAAGCGAGGCGTCGATTTGCGGTCGCGCGCCCGCGACCAACACAATCCGAACGCCGAGCGAGTGGAGCAACGCTACATCGTAAAGCAGGGTCCGCAGATCTTTCGAGGCAACTGCCTCGCCGCCGAACATGATCACGAACGTGCGCCCGCGATGCGCGTGGATGTAGGGCGCGCTCGCTCGAAAGTGTTGGACGAATGGGTCGATTTTGGGGCTCATGCGGACTCGGTGCAGTAGCGGCGAATCAAGGAGACGTAGAGATCCGTCGCGCGTTCGATTCCCGCTATGGTGACATATTCGTCCGGTTGGTGCGCGACGCGGATGTCCCCCGCACCGAGGACCAGCGTCTCGAGCCCCAATTGCGCGAGATACGGCGCCTCGGTCGCGAAAAGCGCGGTTTTGGCTGAACACCCGCACAAGGTCTCGACGGTGCTGCGAAAGTCGCCATCGGCCGGACCCGAAAACGCGGGGTAGTTGCCGACGGGCTGAACGTCGAACGACCACGGACCGCCATCGAGGGCGTTCGCGACCTGGTCGCTGAGATCAACGAGGACTTCGTCCGCCACCATCCCTGGCAAAAGCCGCATGTCGATATCGAGCGTGCACTCGTCACAGATTCGATTCGGGCTATCGCCTCCTGCGACGCGCCCAAAATTGAGGGTCGGCGCCGTGACTTCGAAGTCGTCGTCGTGATATCGGGCCCCGAGCCCATCGCGCCAAGTCTCCAACGCGATCAACACGCGCTGCAGCCCTTCGATCGCGTTGACGCCAAGCGCAGGGTTACTGGCATGACCGGCTTTGCCGCCGACCGTAATGCGGACATAAAATACGCCCTTGTGCTTTCGGATTGGGGTTAGGTTCGTCGGTTCCCCGATGATGGCGTAACGGCCGAGGCGCTCGCCCCTCTCTACGAGCGCGCGGGCGCCGGCCATGGTGCTCTCCTCATCGGCAGTCCCAAGCAGCGTGATGGGGCGACGAAGCACACCTGGCTCGAACCGTGCGACCGCGTGAAGCGCTGCAGCGAAGAAGCCCTTCATGTCCGCGGTGCCGAGCCCGTAGAGGTTACCGCCGCGTTCCGTCACCTCGAACGGGTCGTCAGTCCACCGCTCGGCGTTGTACGGCACCGTGTCGGTGTGCCCCGAGAGCACCAACCCATCGACGCCCTCGCCGAGCCTCGCGATCAGATTCACCTTGCCGCCGGCGCCAGGTACCGCGTCGATCCGCACCGCGAAACCGAGCTCGTCCGCCCACTCGGCAACGAGCTCGACGACGCCTCGGTTTGATTGGTCGAAGCGAGCATCCGGCGAGCTGACCGAAGGTATGGCGACCAGTCGGCGGAGCATCTCGAGCTGTGACGGGAGCATGCACGGAACATAGCGCCGAAGCCTGGTCCGCAAAATCCTCATTGCAGGCGAGGCCGGAGAGACTAGGTTGAACACATGAGCGACGACACACCCACGCGTGCCATCACGATCATCGAAGAAACCCACCGCGGGGAGCGGGCCTGGGACATCTACAGTCGGCTCTTGAACGACCGGATCATCTTTCTCGGGACACCCATCGACGACTTCGTGGCGAACGCGATCATCGCCCAGCTCCTCTATCTCGAGAGCGAGGACGCCGACAAAGAGATCACCATCTACATCAACAGCCCAGGCGGCATGGTCTCCTCGGGGCTCGCGATCTACGACACGATTCGGTACGTGCGATGCCCGGTGGCGACGGTGTGTCTCGGACAAGCCGCGTCGATGGGGGCGTTCCTGCTCGCTTCAGGCACGAAGGGCTTGCGTCGCGCGCTTCCGCACAGCCGCATCATGATTCACCAGCCGCTCGGTGGTTACCAAGGGCAGGCGTCGGACATCGAGATCCACGCCAGAGAGATCCTCAACACCAAAAAACGCCTCAACGAAATCCTCGCCAAGCATACCGGACAAGACGTCGAAAAAGTTCGGCACGACACCGAGCGCGACAAGTTCCTCTCGGCCCTCGAGGCCAAAGAGTACGGCATCGTCGACGACGTAATCACGCCCCGTAAGGCGGGGGTGGCACCCGCGGCATGATGACACTCGAGGTCTGTCTCGTCCGACACGCCGAGTCGGTCTCAAATGCCAAGGGTGTTTGGCAGGGCCACGGAGATGCGGCCTTGAGCGACCGAGGGCGAACGCAGACGGACGCGCTCGAGCGGGCGCTTGCCGAAGAGCGCTACGACTTCGTCATCAGCTCCGACCTGAGACGAGCCGCCGACACGGCACGAGCCGCGGGTGGGCGCTTGGAGCTCGACCCGGCGTGGCGCGAAATCGATGTAGGCGATTGGGAGGGCATGACGATGGAAGAAGTCGTCGAGCGGTTCCCAGAGCAGATCGCGGCGCTCAAAGAACGACGGGCTTTTGCTGTTGGAGGCGGGGAGAGCTGGCCTGAGGTGTTTACGAGGGCGGATGACGCCTTACGCGCCGTCCGCGATCGCATGCCCGACGGTGGGCGGGTCATCGTGTTTACCCACGGGGGGATCATCGCTGCGATTCTGGCCGGTCTCGTCGGCGCGCGGGACCGATGGCCCTGGCCTCTCGGCAGAATGCGGAACACGGGGCGCAGCACCCTCCGATTTTCCGGCAACCGGGTAGCGCTCGTGGGCCACAACGACGACTCCCATATCCCCAATCACCATCGGAAGACGTATCAGCCACGGTCCGATCAGACGGTGCTCAAGCTCGTCTCCTCCGACCGGGCGGATCAAACCGGAAATACAGCTGGGCTGGATTTCAACTCTGCAATCAAAGTTGCCCGAGCCAAGGGTGCAGGTGGGGTGATGTCAGTACTAGGCAGCGGTCGGGAGATCGCGGCCCTGGTGCAGGCCTCTGCGAACCCTTCTGTGAAGGATTTCCGGTTTGTAGAGCCGGTCGCCGGCGCGTCGACCGACCTTCTGATCTCGCAGAGTCACCAGATGCTCCTCGACTATGGCGTGCCGCAGTCGCAGATCTGAAAGATCTGTTTCAGATCTGAAAAGTGGGCTGCCTCACGCCTGTCCAGCAACGATACATGTGTATTACATCTGTAAGGGTTAGAGTAGTCATGTGTCGTTTGTGATCCACCCCACATTCGGGGGACCCCAGTCGGGCGATCGGGTGCAATTTAGGGGTTAAGTCCTCAGAACTTCAAAAAAATTTCAGATCTGAACTCTACTCAGGTTTTCTCGATCAGCGATCTACATGAGATCATTCGTGATTCCCCTTTCGTACGACTTGGCACGGGAGTCGCATGCATCAAGGCTGACATAAACGTCGTGGAGAAGACGTACCCCCCACGTCCCCTGCGGCGTCGTTAGACCGGCGATTTGGCTTGTTTCCCCCCACTTCATCCAAATCGCTGTCTCTCTAACGGCTCGGAAGCCCCCCCTTCCGAGCCGTTACTTTTTTACAACGACGAACTCACTAGCGCCGGCGCTGGCGTGTTGGTCGTCGCTGCTGCTGAAAAAAGGGTGTCCCCGCTTCTCCAGGCGCGTTACTTGATCACCTTGAGGTAAGGGGGAAGCTCGCCGCGTTTGGTGCTGACTTCCCTCGGCGTAGTGTCCTCGCGCTCCGAGTCCTCCACCTTTGGCAGAACGCGCAATGAAGGGCGCTCTTCGGGTAGATCCTTGGTGGGATCCAGCGGGGCTGCCCTGCCCGCTTCCCGCTCGATTTCCTCGGAAATCTCATCGGGCATAGAATCCGGCCAGACCATGCCGCGGCCGTCATCGCCTGCGAGCGCGAACACGGCGTCCCAGTCGACCCTGCACGTAAAAGGAGAGCGATTGAAGGACAGCGTGCCGTAAACCCCCTCTTCGTCCACGCGGAGGTCGGGAATCGGGACCGGCATGTCGAGACCTATCTGAAGGACGAGCTGCGGCTCGGCGCGATACCACTGTGGGACGACCACCCCCACATCCCTGGGATCGAGGTGCACGAAGACACTGCCCTGGCTCAAGAGATACCGCGCAACCTCGAGCTTGTCAGGTAGCTGCTCGTTTTCGGCCACCCTCCAGCATTAGCGTAGAAAACACACGTTTGCCATACTGAGCGTCTATGTAAGGGTCAGAAGCGCCGTGCCGGCCACCATCAGGCCGCCAGCCAGCAATTTTCGCTCGGTGATCGGCTCGGCAAAAAACAGGCGGCCAAAGGCGATACTCCCCAAGACACCGATACCTCGTTTCAGTGTCTCGACGACCGCGACCCATAACCAAGCCAACGCGAACATCTGGAGCGCCAGGGCTGCAATCCCAAAGCCAATCAGCCCCGCGATCAACGGCCTGGGCGCGCGCCATGCGGCCCGAAGGTCGCCCAACTCACGCCGGAAGCCGATCCACGCAACCAGGATCAACCCACTGCCGGCGGTCAAAAGGAAGGCATGAGACGCGGGTGACGCGTGTGGTAGTGCGAGCTTGTCGAGCGCGACCGAGCCCGACCACAGAAACGCGACCGCGATCATGTGCGGTGCACCCTTCTCCTTGAAGACGGAACGCCACCATGATTCCGACAGGTCGCTGTTGAGCGCCAACGCGCCGACCACCACGAGCCCGATTCCGGCGAGGTGAAGCAACCCTGGAACCTCACGAAGCAATGGAATGGCGACGAGCGCACCGAACACCGGCGACAAGGCGAGGAACGGCACCGTACGACTCATCGGCGAAAGTTGAAGGGAGCGCATGAACAGCACATTGGCGAGCGCGTTCATCGCCATCGATGCGACCGCCGGTATCCAATAGGCATCCTCGAGCACCCAGGTCCGGTCTAGCGTTGCCCAAAGACCGAGGAATGGCACCTGCCCGATCAGCAAGACGACCGCCAGCGCCGTCGGCGACGCCTTGTCGGAAAGCGCCTTTCGCACGACATCGAGAGCAGCCCAGCAGAGCGCGGCGGCGAGACCGATTGTAAATCCCATCGTTTACGCCTTCTCAGCCAGGGTCGTGGAAAGAAAGGGTTGTGCTTCTTCGATCATAGTGGCGCGGGGTGCGATTTCTCCTATAGCGAGGAACCGACTGGGTGATGCATCACAGCGCTCACGAGATGAAGCGAGCTGGGACCAAGGTCTGGTTCCTACTCCTGGTGTTTGCAAGCGGTTGCCAACTGCAACCTTCCAAAGATCAGATTCGTTTGAGCAAGCCCGCCCAGGCGCTCGGTGTCGAAAATCCCGAGCGGCTCTACGACGATCAGCAATCGCTCGAAGGGGCGCGATGGGACGTGGAAACCGCCAGTCGCTTCGTCCTCCCGACCGCCTACGTGGAGTTTGATCTCGGCGAGAGCAGGCCTATCCGGGCGACCTACATTCAAGGAGACAACAACGACCAGTTTATCGTAGAAATTTCGGAGGACGGCAGGGAGTTCACGACGCTCTGGCGGGCGGGGCCTGTGGCCGGATCCGGGCTCCGGAGTCGTTGGGCCACCCACTCGGAGGGTTCGGGGCGCTACGTGCGCTTGCGTGCGGAGGGGGGCGACCGGTGGGTGAGTGTCAGCGAGTTTCAGATCTTCTCGTCCAAACCTCGCATCTGGCCACCGAGGATCGCCAGGGGGCTTGAACCCACCGCGCCGGTCTGGGGAGCCGGCGCGATGCTTTTGCTCGCGCTCTTCGCGAGTCTAGCCGTGATGTTTCATGGACGCGGCTCGCGAGGAGCGCTCCAAGGTCTGCTGTGGGTAATCACCGCCATCGGAGCCGGCGCAGCAGCCTACGCCGTCTCACTTTCTTGGCCACCCCGCGAAGAGGTGGTGAATGCCTCGCGTGCAGCGGCAGCGCTCGTCGCCTGCGTGGCCGTGTTTCGTCTGGGCCTTCGACGCCCGGTCGAGGGCAAGCGCGCGCTCACGGCGTTGCTTGCCGCGATGGCAGTCCTTTCCGTGGCAACGTTCTACAACCTCGGGTACCCGCAGTTCTGGGACGGGTCCGCGCGAAGGGCGACCTACGTGCACGGATGGGATCTCCGGGTCTATTTCCCGACCGCCAAGTACTTCGAGGAGCTCGGCTACGACGGCGTCTATCTCGCAAGCGTGAAGGCGTACAGCGAGGACGAGCTGAACGGCACGCTTCACGACGTCGAGCATTTCGAGATCCGAGATCTGCGGAACTATGAAATGAAGCAGATCCGTGAGGTCGCGACTGAGATCGACGCCGTCAAGGATCGGTTTGCGCCTGTGCGATGGGCCGAATTCAAGAGCGACATGGCCTACTTCTGGAAGAGCATGGGGCAGCGCGGATACTTCGACAGTCTTCGAGACCACGGCGGCAATGCAACGCCCGCCTGGCTGTTCGTCGCGCACCTTTTGTTCCGTTCCGTGCCCGCGTCAGAGACGGTCTTTCTCTGGCGCGCGCTGCTCGACCCGTTGCTGCTTGCAATCTTTTTCATCGTGGCGTGGAGGTCATTTGGGCTGCGTCCCGCGTTGGTGTGTCTCGTGGTCTTCGGCGCAACCACGTTCTACCAACTGGGCAGCAATTGGGGCGGCGCGACCCTTCGGCACGATTGGATGGTGCTCCTCGGTCTAGGAACGTGTGCGTTGAAGTCGCGGCGGCTGTTTCTCGCTGGCGCCTTACTCGGTTGGAGCGCCATGATTCGCGCGTTTCCCGCCTTGGCGCTCGTGTTTGTGGTGGCGTCGTTGGGTTGGAAGTGGCTCGACGGCCGAGAAGACCGGCGCGAGCGGCAATCGAACAGCGGTTTGTCGCGGTTCCTGCCATTCATGAAACTCGGGGCCGGAGTCGCGGTCATCGTCGTAAGCCTCGGCTGCGCCTCCGCGGCGACCTTCGGCTTCCAACAATCTTGGGGCGCCTGGGCGGAGAAAATCTCGATTCACGCGAACGATCCAAACTTCAACCACGTCGGCCTCACGGCGCTGGTCGGATACAAAACCGACAACCTCGGGTACAAACTTCGCGAGCGCGGCGAAGACCCGAGGCTTTGGAAGCCCCTCACCGCCCAGACCGTGCAGGAGCGTTGGTGGATCCGTGGTGTTGGAATGTTGTTCTTCACCTTGCTAGCGGTGCTCGCAGTTCGTCGCTCTACCCTCTCGGACGCGGCGGTGGTTGGGGCGATGATGATCCCCATCTTCTTTTATCCTTCGAACTACTACCTGCATTCGATCTTCATCTGGCCTTTATTGCTCGCGGCGCGCGATGGGCCCAGGGACCAGCACTACTGGACGGGTGTCGCCGTGCTGGGGTTTTGCTTGCTGCAATGGTTCGGCTGGTTCATGCCGAGCAAGTACGGGCAGTTCCTTCTGTGGAGCGGCATGCTGCTGGCGTTGATCTTCACGCTGCTCATGCTCACCATCAAGGCTGGCTCGCCGAATCACAAAGCGAAGGCTCTTCGGTAGGGTTGCAGAGAACGCGCACCAGCCTCATAGTGTATCGGTCTTTGAAATTCTGGGGGCGACCGGTTTCGACGGGGATGAAGAAGGTTCGGTTGCGTGTCCGTCGGCCCAAGCACGACGTAAATACGTTTGGGACGTACAACTGCCAACGATAACGCAGTTGCTCTCGCGGCCTAAGTAAAGCCAAGGGAGCCGTCGAAGCTAGAAGCCTGCCTGTGCTTCTAGCGGAGGCGTCATTTGAACAGGCTGGTCATCGCGAGTTGAGGTTCGGCGCAATGACGAGATGAAGAACCACTAGCGTTGGTGCGAGCCTGTTTGTGGGCGCAACCCAAGGCGAATTTCAAAACACAAACTACGCACGTAGATGCAGTTCTGGAACATTTTCGGACGTGGGTTCGATTCCCACCGCCTCCACCAATTTGGGATTGAAATCATTCAGCTTTCGAGCTGGATCCACTTCGGTGTCCAAAAAAGTGTCCCAAACTCGGTTCTCAAGGCGCGGAAAATCGATGGGCTTTCCGCGCTCGAGATCGACCTTCAAACAACTCACCGCCCGGCAAAGGGTCGGCCATTCAAAGCTGGTGTAGACGTCGATGATCTCGCCCCGCCGATTGTGCGTGAAGCGCTCAAGCACGTCCGGGCTCGCGCCGTCCGCGCGCGCGTAGGTGATGAAGTAGCGCCGAAAGCCGTGGGTGCCTTTGTCCTCGATGCCCACCGCAGCGCAATCGTGGTCCGGCGCTTTGGTCACCTGCGAAGGCGTCCGGGCGCCCATGGTCCGACGGTCGGGAATGATGAAATCCTCTTCGGTCGGCTTCCGGCCGTAGACCGCCGCAAAGCCATGCGATCGCCATTCGGAAAGCACCCTGGCGAGCTGCGGATGAACCGGCACCATTCGAGCCTTCGTGTCCGCGCCGCTCGCCGTCTTGAGCGGCTGTCCGTCGTACTGGCGATCCACGTGGAGCGCCCCGAGCGGCCTCGTTCGGGGGTCGTACTCGCGCCATCGAAGGCCGGCGACCTCGCCCACTCGCAACCCGGTGAGGCCTTGGAGCGTGTGGAACACTCGACGTTCGGGCGGGATGCGCGGATCGGTCATCAGCGCCCACGCTTCTTCACGGTTGTAGAGGGGACGTTTTTGCTTTCCGATCTTCGGCAGTTTGCCACGAGGAATCTGCGCGCACGGATTTCGGTCTGTCACGCCTTCGAACACGGCGAGCGAGAACACGCTCGAAAGCACGCCTTTGAGGTTGTGAACCGACTTCTCGCCGAGCTTGCCCTTCCCTTTTCGTCGCTGTTCGTCCGGCTCGTAGGAAGACCAGCAAAGGCGCAGGATGTCGGGCGGCGTAATGCGGTTCACCGGCCGGTCGCCGAGCGTGGGAAGCGCATGCCGACGTAGCTGGCGCACCTCCCGTGCGACGTTGCGCCGCTTGCCCACGGTTTGCTGCGCTTTCCATCGCTCAACGTAGCTCGCAAGCGTCACGTTGGGACCGACGTCGCGATCGAGGTCCAAAGTGCCTTCGCGGACTTGACGCTTTCGCGTCGTGAGTTGGCGCTTGGCTGCTTCGAAGGTGCGTCCGGCGTGTTCACGTCGCCATTTGCCGTCAGCGTCCTTGTAGCTGATACGATAGCGCATCTTACCTTCGTCCCAGCGGATGCCGGTCGCTGAGCGCTTGCGGTCTCTAGCCACGGTGCAGTTCCTCGCGCCAGCGCAGGACATCGTCTAGCCGCCACCGAAACTTTCTTTCGCCGACGGGAACATGCGGACAACCCAGGCGTCGCCACTTGCGAGCCGTGTCAGGCGACACCTTGATGAGCTTCGCCAGTTCTTCAGTGGTCAGAAGCTCACCTGTTTCGCCGGTCGACTGTTGTTCGAGCACGTCGCGCACCGTGTCTAGCAACAAGGCACGAAGGTCCGATACCCTCATATCGAAGAGGCGATCGTCAGGGCCCAGATTCACGTTACTCCCCGCCGAAGAGTGATCTTGATCCTTGCATCTTGCAACAGTTGTGATTTTCGTCGGCTCCGTGGGGCGTGGTTGGATCTCTTGCTTTCGTCCATACCCTGTTATCGGTTTTGCCCCCCCAAAAGTTGTCCTGGGGACCAAACTATCTTCGTGAATCGAAATGACGCGGAATGACTCGTTTTGCTCTTTTCTGAATCGTGTTGCGCAATTTTGCTCCGAACTGGTTCGGTCTGACTCAGATTGACTCTCTTTGGTTCGTTTCAAAGCAATCGGAGTCATTACGATTCAGATTGTCGCAAAGAACTCCAGATAGTTTCATTGTGCGTCAAAAGGAACCGGACTCTGTTCGGGCAAGGCATAGTTTTGGCAGACACCAAAACTGCACGTCCTTCGTCTCGGAACTTCGTCCGAGCTCAGGCGTGATGACACGCTCAACGCCTGCGGCTTATTCGCGCGTTACAAAAAACCATTTCTTGCTCGACAAGCTGCTCGCGCTCCCTATGCTTTTTCGAAAGTGGGGCGACCAAAACAGTTCGAGCATCGGATCACCGTTCGTCTGAGTGACGAGCACGTCGAGCACTTATACGGGCTCTCGCGCGACAGTGCGCTGGATCGGAATGAGGTCGTCCGGCGCTTGATTCTCGGCGGCGAAATTTCGAGCTCGCATGCGTTCGAGGGCCTGCAGAAGATACAGAGAGTTCAGGCCGAACAGAACCGGCTTGGCGGACTTCTCAAGCTGGCCCTGACAGGCAGCATCGACAAAGGGGCGGCAAGACGAGCACTCGTGGAGGTCGAGCGAACTTCCGCGGAACTTCGGTCCTTGATTGGGCGGCTCGCGGAGCGCGTTTGATCATCGAGCCGAAGACGTGGAAACCGAAGGGCGAGCGACCGACCCGCCCAAGGTTCCGAGGGCTCGTTCAGTACATGCTGCGGGGAAAGGGAGCGGAGCGCTGCACGTGGTTCATGGCCGGAAATCTCGAAGGTTTGGACCGGCGTGAAGATGCGGAGACCGCGATCAAGGTCGTCGAGGCCTACCAGCGAAGGAATACCCGCGCCAAGCGTGACAAGACCTACCATCTGGTGATCTCGCTTCATCCTGACGACCGTTCCCTGAGCGAACAGGAGCTCGAACGTGTGGTGCGCCGCGCCGTCGAGGCGGCCGGCCTTGAAGAGCACCAGTACATCGCAGTCCGCCACAGCGACCAGGAGCACGAGCACCTTCACGTCGCCGTGAGCAAGATCCATCCGAAGACGCTCAAGATTCATCACCCCTGGAAAGACATTGAGCGATTCAAGGCGCTCGCAAGCGAGCTCGAACAAGGGTTGGGACTCCATCGAGTCGACCGGTCTAAGGACAAAGAACGCGCGGGACGAAGCTATGCGTCGCGACAGTTCGAAGCGACGCGCGGGGTGCAGAGCTTTGCAGGCTGGGCGAGGAGTCACATCGCCGAGAGGATGGACTTAGAGGGCGTCTCCGGCTGGAACGACTTGCACGCCCGATTGGCGGTACGTGGCGTGCGAGTGGTCAAGCGCGGCAATGGGTTAGCCTTGGTCGACGCAACGCGAGGGGACCTCGCCTGCAAGGCCTCGTCTCTGGGGCGCCACTGGTCCAAACAAAGGCTGTGTGAGCGCTTCGGGGATTTCGTTTCAGGTCCCGCGGCGGAGCACGTTGCGACGATGAGCCGCGAGGCGTATCGACCCGAGCCACTCGGGCCGCTGCGTGACGACGGACTTTGGCGCGAGTACCAGGATGCGCTCGCCGCCGCGCGGATTCACCGAAACGAGCTCCGCGAGGCGGTATCGTCCAAGATCGAGGCAGCCCGAGCGGCGCATGGGCAGCGTTTCAAGGTGAGGCATCACGCGATTGCCGCAATGCCCATCCCTGGACGGGACAGGCGCGGCCTGCACAAGACGCTCGCGTTTGAGAGAAAGGTGGCCGAGCGCAGACTTAGGGCGACGATCAAAGGGTGGCGGACGGTAAGCGTCAACACACACCCGGGATCCTGGAAGCAGTTTCTGGCCGCACGGGCGGCCCACGGAGACCAGAGGGCACTCCGACGCCTCAACCGCCAGTTTCAGGGGCCGGCGATCAAGAGGGGCGAGAACCGCCCTCAAGCCCTGTTCTCGCATGCTCTGCGGACGAGTCGGGGCAGCATCGTTCACAACCTGCAAGGTGGGACACGGCTCCGAGAGTCAGGAGGGTCGATCGAGCTACTGGGCGATCCTGGCGAAGCTGCGCTTGAGCAGTTGGTGAGGGTCGCCAAGGAACGGTTTGGAACGAAACGCGTCACACTGCTCGGGCCGAGAGATGTCCAAGACCGGCTGATGGAGATGGCAGCCGAGCGAGGTTTGGAGATCGCTCAAGAACGTCAGCGCTGAGAGTGCTCCACCTTCTGGCGAGGCCGTTTCCGTCGAAGTCGCGAGCGAATTCCCCAGCGTAGTGGCCGAGCACCCCGGCCTTTCACGCCGGTAGCGGAGTCCAAATCCCCACGGGGGCTATCAAGCCCGGCTTCGGCCGGGCTTCTTCTTCGGAAGGGACCTCCTGGAAACGAAGGCCGGCGCCGTCCCGAAAAGCGCGCGCCATTCCGATAGACGATGAAATTCCGATTGCGAGTCGGAGAATGGCCCCATAGACTCGCCACGTCGATGACCACAAAACGGGCGAATCTTCCCCGGCTCGGTGAGCTCGAGCTGGCTGTGCTTGAGCACCTCTGGAAGGTGGGAGAGGCCGATGTGCTCGAAACTCATGCAGCGATCGGGAAGCGTCGAGGTATTACGCCGAATACCGTGGGCTCGGCTTTGGAACGGCTGTCCCGCAAGAAGCTCGTGATCCGCGAGAAGATCTCCCACGCCTATCGCTACCGGGCGTCGATGGATCGCGAGCGGTTTCATGCTCGCAAGCTCGTCGAGGCAGCAGGCGGGATGAAAGAGCTAGCGAGCGAGGGATTGCTGGCGGCGTTTGTCGAGATGGTGGCCGAAACCCGCTCGGACGCGTTGGACCAACTCGAAGCGCTCATCCGTGTCAAGCGTAAGGAGCGCAACCGATGACGCTCGAGCTTCTGGTACTGTCCCTTGCCACGATCGCGGCGGTTTCGATCCTCATGTCAGCGCTCATCTATACGCTATGGCCGGTACTGCGAGGTGTGCTCGGGCGCCTCACCCCGGCCGCCGAGTCGCGTGCCCTTTTCGCGCTTTCGTCTCTGCCCCTCTTCGGCAGCGTCTTGGTCTTGGCGGCGTGTTTTCTGCCATCTCTCGGGCTCGCGATCGATCACTGCGTGCACCACGGGCTGCACCATCCCCATTTGTGTCTGCATCACGCACCACTTGTCGCGCCTACGTTGGCGGCTCTGGCGATGGCCGGATTCATCGTCGTACGCGCAGCGCACGCGTCGTATCGAGCCGCACGAGGCCTGTTTCGATCCGTGAGCACGGCACGCACCCTCTGTCAGGCTGCAGCGCCTCGCGCGGATGGGGTTCACGTGCTCCCGAAGGAGCAGCCAGAGGCCTTCGTGGTGGGCCTCCTTCGCCCCAAGCTCTTCGCGTCACAAGGTCTTCTTTCGATGTCTGAAGACGTTCAACGCATCGTTCTGGCGCACGAGAGGGCGCACGTTCATCGGCGTGACCCACTGCGCCAGCTCATCGCGACCGCCTTCCTCGGATTTCATCTGCCTGGGATCGCGGGCATCATTCGTCGGCGCTTGCAGGTCGCTGCTGAAATGGCTGCGGATGCACATGCTGCCGACACGTTTGGAGACGGTCCACGCGTGGCCGATGTCCTTCTGAAGCTCACGCGCGCGCACCACGCGCATCCCGTGCCGGGAGTCGGTTTCGTCGGAGATCTCGAGGTAAGGGTCCACCGACTATTGGCCCCAAGAGGCCGTGAGTCCTTGGGTCCCGCAGCACTGACCGCGATCATTGGTGCAGCGACCCTGAGCGCAGTCGCGTGTGCTGAGCCCCTTCACCACGCTGTCGAAACGTTTCTCGGACTACTGATCTGAACCATGGGGGACTCCAAAGATGTCTACAAGAGGCACTGACAAAACTCCGAGCCATGCTCGGATTTACTTGTCGCTCGGGGCGACGCTCATCTCCGTCGCGGCAACACTCCGTTAGGCCATGGGATGTCCATGAAATTCCAACGAGGCGCCAATCCAATTTCAACTCCGACCGGCAGTCGGAGACAAGGTATTTTGGTCGCATACTTCGCGATATTTCTGTGTCCGGCTCTGGCCACTGCCGACGAGCGTCCTGCGGAGCCGACGGGAGAACTCACCCTCCAGAAGGTCCTCTCGATCGTGCTTGAGGACAGCCCTGATCTCGCGGCGTCTGCATCGGATGTTCGCGCCGCGGAGGCGCGTGGTCGTTACGGTGGCCTTTGGGCGAATCCAACGTTGTTGATTCAACTCGAAGATGCACTCGGCACCAAATGGCTCCGTGGATTTTCGGAGTCTCAGACGACGTTCCAACTCGGCCAGGTGTTCGAGCTGGGTGGCAAGGTGAAAAAGAGGCGTGCCGTTGCCGTTGGGGGCGCCAAAAATGCCAAGCACGACTACGAGCGCGAACGTGCGACGGTCCTGAGCGAAGCCGCGCTAAGATTTGCGCACCTACTCGGAGATCAGCACCGCCTGCTCCTCGCGCGTGAGGCGACGCAGCTTTCCCGTGACGCACTCGCCGCGGCGCAGAAACGCGTGGCTTCAGGCGCCGCATCCGACGTAGAAGAACGACGTGCACGTATTATTTTGGCGCGCAGCCGCATCGACGAAGAGCATGCCGAACACGAGCTCTTGGCGTCGCGCCGGACCCTCGCCGCGCTTTGGGGTTCAACCGACCCGAAATTCAAAGCTGCCGTGGGTGAGTTGTTCGTGCGCGCCCCGTTGCCGACGTTCGCCGACGTTTCTGGCCGGATCGCCGAGAGCCCCGAGCTGAGGCGGCTCGACTCGGAGAAGGAGTTGCGCGACGCAGAAATCGCGCTCGCTGAAGCGCGCGCCCGCCCAAACCTCCGCTTGGGCGCGGGAGCTCGCTGGCTGGCGGGCCCAGACGCCGTCGCTTTTGTCGCCAATGCTGCGGTGCCGCTGCCGCTTGCCAACCGCAACCAGGGAGAGATCCAAGCAACCCGTGCCCAACGCGAAGGGCTCGCTTATGAAACAGAAGGCGCGCGCGTACGGCTTATCGCGGAGTTGTTCGCTCAGTATCAAGAGCTTGCACACGTGCTCGTCGCGCTCGACGCGCTTGAACAGGAAGTGCTGCCCGAGGCAGCCGCGGCAATGCAGACGATTGCGCGGGGTTTCAAGCTCGGTCGGCGAAGTCAGCTCGAGCTCCTGGACGCGCAGCGCACGCTGATCGAGGTTCGCCGGGAGCACATCGACGCGGCTGAGGAATAC
>JAOTVB010000020.1 GCA_029863605.1 Myxococcales bacterium
CTCGATAGCCGTCTGAGATGCCACAGAAAGCCGATCCCCCTCGAGGCTCCCCAGCAGAGGCCCTGCGAGCCAGGCATACCCCGCCGTGGCCGCCGCCGAGACAGCCATAAAGATGAGAGAGCCCACGACTAGGGGTAGTCGCCTGCTGATAGATTCCAGCAACTCGCGACGAGCAGGACTATCACTGGAATTATGGGACAGAGACACGCCGAATTGCCCTTCTCAAGGCCGTAGAAGGACCCATATACTCAAAAGTGCCCCTACGAGGAAGCGACACGCTAGAGGGCGAAATCTACGTTCCGTGCGATTTCCGGCACGGCGCGTGCATCTCGTTTAGTCGAAACGGCTAGCTCACGTCCGAGGAACACTCGGGTGTGCTCTGGTGTTCAGCCAACATACGGGGCGCCACTGATTACGAGGGGCGCCACCGGAGGCAAGAGGGAAAATGGCACGACAGGCAGCGACACGACAGTCCACCAGCAAGGCCACTCGGAAGAGCAGGGTTCAAGCCAAGGCATCCAAAGTGACGGAGCCGAAGGTTGCAGCAAACGAGCGCACAGTAGCGAAAGCTCACACCACCGCTCCCGCTCCGCAGTCGGCCGAGCCCTCGAAGGAGCAACTGGAAAAGGCCCGACTCGAGAGCGAGAAGGCGCTCAAGGAATTCGAGCGCCAAGGCGCTGGCGATTCGACCCTCACCCGTTACTTCCGCGAGATGATCGGTCATCGGGTCCTGACACCCCAGGAGGAGATCGAGGCGGCCAAGCGCGTCGAACGGCTCGAGATCGCTTACTGGGAGGCCCTCTTCAGCTATCCAGCGTGCTTCGAGACGGTAGGCACGATCATCGAGCTGCGCGTCGAGGACAAGCCGCTCCCTGAGATCGCCGCGCTTCGCAAGCTCTCCCGAAGCGCCAAGGCCGATAAGCTCGGCAAGCGCCAAGAAGCGCGCTGGGGCGACCTCTGTCTGCAGCTTGCCACCAAGATGCGGGAGCTCGATAGCGACCGCCTCTTCGTGCAGGAGTCCGACCGTGCCGTTCATCGGCTTGCCGGCAACTTCGCAGACGAGCGCGACATCGTGGGCGACCACGTTCGCATGACGCCCGCGTTCAAGAAGTACCTGCAAGCAGTGCGCGCGGCGCAAAAGGCGCAGCAGCGTGCGAAGAATCGCTTCGTCGCGGCCAACCTGCGTTTGGTCGTTTCGATCGCTCGCCGGTACAACCGCGGTCGCCTTCCGCTCATCGACCTCATTCAAGAGGGCAACATCGGTCTGATGAAGGCCGTCGAGCGGTTCGACCACAATCGCGGCTACCGCTTCAGCACCTACGCATCGTGGTGGATCCGCCACGCGATCAGCCGTGCTCTCGCCGACAAGGGCCGCGCTGTACGCATTCCAGTCCACATGCTGGACACGTACAACCGCGTCGCCCGCGCAACACAGGCCATCGCCACCCGCACCGGCAAGCAGCCGACGCCTGAGGAGCTCGAAAAAGAGACGGGCATCGCCGCCGAGAAGCTCGAAAAGATCAAGGGCTACTGGGCCGAGACCCCATTCTCGCTCGATCGTCCCGTCAACGACGAAGATGGGCGAAAGTTCATCGACTTCCTCGAAGAGGAAAACGTGCCGACCCCGTATGAGCAGCTCGTCTCCCGCAAGTGGAGCGACGAGGTGAGGAGGCTCCTCGACACGCTTACGCCGATGGAGGCGCGCATTCTCCGGTGGCGCTTCGGCCTCGACGATGAAGATGAGCTCACCCTCAAAGAGATCGGCGACAAGTACAATCTGTCGCGCGAGCGCATCCGTCAGCTTCAAGAGCAAGCGCTCGGGAAGATCCGACGACAGATCAAAGAATAGTGGGAAGCCCGTTGCCCACGACTCGAGCGCCGGCGAGGTCCCCCTACGCCGGCGCTACTAATTCACACTCGTCTTCGCGGCCGCGGACGACGCGCTTCCCAACGAGTGGGCCCCGATACTCGGTGACGACGGTGCATTGGCCCTCGTCTCCGTCTCGTTCGAAATAGATCACCACCCAGTCCCGCGTGCGACCGAGCTCGTGTGCGCGGTCGGTGTTGGAGAACAGGGCGGTGAAATGCCAGTCATCCTCGTAGGTGTGCAGGATGGGAAGCCAGGGTGCGCCGTCGGGGTTGTTTCGTCGCGGCGCGATTCGTGGAAGCGAACCGGCTTCCGCCTTCTCGCGATAGTCTTGGTCGACCTTCAAAAGAAGACCCACATCTGGTCGCGCGTGGGCACCCGGGGGCGCACTCACCTGGGCCCCTGCCTTCTCTAGCTCGTCGAACCTGCGGGCGCGACCGCGTGCAGACCGGGCCAGCATCGTCGCCAGGATGTCGCGGACGGCCTCGAGGCGTCGCGGACCAAAGCCTGCAACGGCGTCGAGCCTTCCATCGTGCGCGGCGACCTCCAGTGCCTCGAGCGTATCGATGTCGAGCTCTCGGTGGATGCGCTCTGCGAGCTCCTCGCCGATCCCTGGGACCCTCTTGAACAGCTCGACGGAAGAGAGCCGGCCGTGGAGTCGATCGAGCAAACGCAGACGCCCGGAATATGCGATCTCTTCGATCGAGCCCGACAAGCTAGACCCGATCTGCGGAAGGGCATCGAGAGCTTCGCGCCCCCCCGTCAGGGCCAAATCCTGAATGCTGCTCTCGTGCCCCCGCACCACCGCCGCGCCAGCGCGGTACGCATCGATTCGATAGATGTTGGCGTGTTGCGCCTCGAGTTGGTCGGCGACCTGCTCGAGGATGCTGGCGATCTGGTCGTTCGTGACGATCGGGGGAGTCGTGGCCATGGCTCCTGATGCATGCCATGCACGGTCTGACGCTGAGGCGCAAACCTTTCGGTTCTTCGCGGCGCTCGCCCGGGCGTGGACGTGGTACACCCCGCCGTAACGAACGGAGGGTGCGAACGCGACGATGACTCTGAACGGACTAGGCGAGCTGGTGACTGCGGTCGGCCTCGGTGCCCTCCTCTGGGGCGAGTGGAAAGACCGTTCTATCGTCCGCGCCATCGGCAAGCCCGTAGCGTCGGCTGGCTTCATCGTGGCTGCGATCGGCTTCGGCGCCCTCGAGTCGCGCTACGGCAGCATTGTCCTGACGGGGCTGATCCTCGGGGCCGTCGGTGATGTCTGTCTGCTGGGCAGCGGCAAAGGAGCTTTCATTGCCGGGCTGGTTTCGTTCTTGTTGGGTCACGTCGCCTACGTCATCGCGTTCAGCTCTCTGCCGATGAGCGGCCCACAGGCGTTCATCGCCGCAGTTGCGATGGCCGCCATCATGGTCTTCATCGCGCGGTGGGTTTTCCCGCACGCCCCCGACATGCGCATCCCCATCGGGGTCTACATGCTCGTCATCGCCGCGATGTGCGTAGTCGCGATCGGCGCCGGAGCGGCGGGTGCGCCTTGGATGATTCCGGTAGGTGCTGTCATGTTCACCACTTCGGACATCGCCGTCGTGCGCGATCGATTCGTGTCACCCGGTTTCGTAAACCGCCTCTGGGGACTTCCGCTCTACTACGCAGCCCAACTGATCATCGCCTGGAGCATCAAAGCGGTCGCCGGCTGAAGACGCATCGAGGCATGTCAGCGGCGCACCGGCTCTGGTTGACTCGCATACCTGGCTAAGAGGGTAACGATCTGGTCCGCGAGATCTCTTGCTTCGGCTTGTTTCCCTGCGATTCCATTCGCCAAGAAGCTGAACGCAAACGACCTGTCGGGTTCTCCAAGAACGTACCCCGACAGCGCGATCACATCCCGAAGGGTCCCGGTCTTCGCCCGCACCATCCTCGGCAGCGGCAGATTCTTGAAACGCGACTGGAGCGTCCCATCCGCCCCTCCCACGGCGAGCTGCGAGACGTACTCCGGGCCGATGGCAGGGTCACGATATGCGGCGACCAGCGTCTGGGTGATGTGATGTGGCGACACCTGGTTGCCGTCGAAAAGACCCGAGCCATTGATCATGATCAGCCCCTGCACGTCGACCCCGCGAGAGGCCAGCTCCTCGCGAACGACTTCGACGCCTCGGGAGGAGGTACCTGGGGTTTGCGATTCGGCGCCCATGATCTTGAGCAACATCTCGGCGGTGAAGTTGTCACTCCACTTGCCGACCGAATAGAGGAGGGCGCTCAACTCTCCCGACGGCATATCGGCAAGAACCGGCAACCTTTCAGCGACGTGGGCGTACTCTACGTCGAGAGCACCCCGCATTCCGGCTTGCCGGAGCGCGCGTACCCAGAGGCTAGCAGCGTGAGCGCGGGGATCGGGAACGCGGCGACGGTAGTACAGGGTCCGCGTCGTTGCGGGGACTTGGCCACCAACCCTGACCTCGAGGCGACCGTCTTTGGTCGGCGTGTGGTCGATTTGGATCTTTGGCGGTCCACTCGCCTTCGTGATGGTCTGATTTTCGACCACGATGTAACCGTCGGCGAGGACGCGCACCCGCCCTTGGGCGCCGACCTTGGGCCCGGGTCCCACGTGAACGATGTAGCTGTTGTGGTCTACCGAAAACGCGGAAATGGCCGCGCGAAACGCTGAAGTCTCAGCCGGCTGCTGGTCGAAGGCCGGGGGGAGCATCTCGCGATCGAAGTAACTGTCATCGATGACGATCTGTTCCACCCGGTCGACGCCGCGCAGGCGCAGCGCTTGGGCCAGCGCGAACAAAGTGCGGTACCCGAGGCTCGGGTCCCCCGCTGCTCTCAGGATGAGTCGCTTTACGTTGCCGTTCTCGAGGATCCCTTCCACCTTGGTAGACGCTCGAAAGGTCGGGCCGAGATGCCAAAGGGCGGCCGCTGCGGTGAGTATCTTCTGGTTGGACGCCGGATTCAGGGGGCGCTTGGCGTGTTTTTGATAGAGTTGGGCTCCGTCGTGCAATCGAACGATTTCGATCCCGATCCGATCCCCAAGCCCGGCCTTGCGTACGAGGTGGGAGATCGTTTGCGCGAGGGGCTCGGGGCCCTTGGCGAGGGCACCAGGGCTCACGACCAGGAAGCCGAACAGAATCAGGCAAAGAAGCGCGCGGTGCGCCATCGGTCGCAGACTAGCAGCGTGATCGCGCTGCTCCTAGTGATCGGCGCAGGGTGCTCCAATAAACCCGAACGTGATCCCGAGGCGCTCGTCGTCGTCCTTCCGCGAGACGCCGAGCAGCTCGACCCCCGGTTCGTCGCCGATCCCTACGGCCTCCGAGTCTCGCGACTTCTCTTTGCGTCCCTGGTCACCATCGACCCGAGAACGCTCGAGGTGGTCCCTGATCTCGCCGAGTCGGTCGTGGCCCTGAGCCCCACCGAGTACGAAGTTCGGCTGAAGCGGGGGCTTCGCTTCAGTGACGGCACCTCGCTCGACGCGGAAGATGTCGCGGCGACCTTCCGAGGCGTCGTCGATCCCGAGCTCAAGAGCCGGTACGCGCACACGTATCGCCGGATCCAGAGCATCGAGATCCTCGATCCACGAACCCTCCGGTTCGTCCTTCGCGAGCCGCACGCGACCTTCCTGACCGATCTCGAGCTGCCGATCGTCCGGAGCCTCGATGCGCACCGTCGGGTCGCCACGGAGGAAGACCCATTTCCCGTGGGCGCAGGGCCCTATCGTTTGGTGAAGCGTTCGCCAGGCGTCCTCGAGCTTCGCGCCAATCCGCATTGGTACCGAGGCGCGCCAAGGCTCCCGAGCGTTCGACTGGTGGTGATCCGCGACGACAACACGCGGGCGCTGCGAATGCTCGCTGGACAGGGCGACCTCGCAATCGGCTCGATCCCACCGCTCCTGCTTCCGATGTTTCAAGATGACCCGCGCTTCGAAACGCGGAGCGCGCCCGGGGTCTCTACGATGTACCTCGGATTCCTCACCACTTCGCCCAAGCTACGAGACGTCCGCGTGCGGCAGGCGATTGGGGCCGCCATCGATCGACAGCTGCTTGTCGAAGCCAAGTACGATGGGCTCGCTCGGATCACCGACAGCTGGATTCCATTCGACCACTGGGCGCATCTCGACTCACTCACAGCGCAGCTCTTCGATCCAAACCGAGCCCGTGAGCTTCTCGATGAGGCCGGGTTCGTCGATCCATCGGGGCCGGAGCCTAGAATGCGTTTGGTTCTTCGGACGACCTCGGATCGATTTCGGCAATCGGTCGCGAGGGCGATCGCGGCGATGCTCCGAGAGGTCGGGATCGAGGTCGACGTTCGCCCGTCCGAGGCTGCTACCCTGATCGCCGATCTGAACAAGGGCCGGTTCGAGCTCACGCTCCTTCAGGTTCCCGAAGTGCTCGAACCGCACGTGCTGAGTTGGTTCTTCGACTCCTCCCGGATTCCAGGCCCCGATAGCGAGGGCGCGAATCGTTGGAGGTACGAAAACCCAGAGCTCGACAAGCTCTTCGAGCGCGGAAGGACACGGATCGACCGTGCCGAGCGTCGCGCCGCATACGCACAGGCCCAGCAGATCCTCGCACGCGACATTCCCGTCCTGCCGCTGTGGCAACCGGATACCGTAGCCGTGGTGCGCCGAGGAACCGACTTCGACGTCCCCCGCGACGGTCGGTTCGGAACGCTGGCGTTCTGACCCTCCGGTGGTAGCGTGCAGGGTGATCCTCAGGGACCCGGTCCACGGTTTGATCGCCTTCGAAGGTATGGCGGAGCGGGTGATTCGGTCGATCCTCGACACCCGCGAGGTGCAGCGCCTTCGACGTGTGCGGCAGCTCGGGCTTGCATCGTTGGTCTTTCCGGGGGCAGAGCACACACGGTTTTCCCACGCGATTGGCGCAGCGCACGTCATGCAGGCCTTGCTGCAACGCATCGACGCTTGCAGTCACGAGCTCCCGCAGGACCAACGCCTCGACGAAACGGCAAGAGCCGAGGCCCTGGCGGCCGCGTTGCTCCACGACGCTGGGCATGGCCCGTTCTCACACCTATTCGAAGAGGTGCTCCCCCACGCGAAACATCACGAGCTTTGGACCCAAGACATTCTTCTCGACTCCTCGACTGAGGTGCATCGGACGCTCGAAGGCATCTCGCGCGGCATGGCAGAGCGCGTCGCGGGGCTATTGGACGGGAAGTATCGCCTCGATTATCTCTGCCAGAGCGTCGCGGGGACCATCGACGTCGACCGAGCCGACTACCTCCTGCGCGACAGCCACATGACCGGTGTTCGCTACGGGCTCTACGACCTCGACTGGTTGCTTCAGGCGTTGACGTTCGCTTGCGTCGACGGCCGTTGGGTCCTCGCGGTACAGGGGCGCAAGGGGCTGCCACCCGCCGAGAGCTTCTTCCTCGGACGGCACTTCATGTACCAGCAGGTGTATCACCACAAAGCCACCCGCGCGGCTGAAGCGCTGGTGCGCGCGATCTTCTCGCGCGTGAGTGAGCTGATCTTCGACGGCAGCCCACCCGACCCTTTGCTTCCCGCGTTTCGTGCCGCGGCGCTCGGGGAGTCGCTTTCGCTGGGGGAGTATCTCCGAATGGACGACGCCGAGTTGCTGACCTGCCTCGCGGCGTGGGAGCACGGACCCGACTCCACCTTGGCCAGCCTCAGCCGACGATTGCGCTCGCGCGCGCTTCCGAAGACCGTTCCCCTTCCGGAGAACCGCCCCGCACAGTGGCAAGCCGCGCTCGACATGACGAAGCGAATCGTCGAGGCCCGAGGCCATCGGTCGGACCTGTCGGTTTGGCTCGATATCGCCGAAGACGTCCCGTACCAAGAACCGACGGACGGCAGCTCCGATGGGCTGTGGGTCACGCTTCGACATCAGCCGTTGCAGCGCCTCGGCGATGCTTCGTTCTTGCTCGGCCAGCTCCGGAACAAACGCATCCAGCGGCCGCGCCTGATTTTTCCCGCCGAATTTCGCGAGGACGTGCTTGCGGCGATGCGTCGGGTGCTCGAGTGAAGGCCGGGCGCTAACCCCTCGTTTGAGGTAAGGTTCGGGCGGTGAGGGGTGGTTTCATTCGGGGGCCCGCGGGTCGCGAACCACTGCAGCGATGGCCAGGATTCTAATCGTCGACGACCAGGACAGCGCGCGCACCATGCTCGCCGAGATGCTGCGTGGGGAGGGGTACGACGTCGACCAAGCGCAAAGTGGCGAGTCCGCCTGCTCGATGGTCGTGGAGAACGGTTACGACTTGGTGATCACCGACCTGCGCATGGGGGACATCGGCGGCCTGGAAGTCCTGCGACACACACGCGAGGCGTCGCCGGTGACCGAGGTCATCGTCATGACGGCCTTCGGCACGATCGAAGATGCTGTCGAGGCAATGCGGTTTGGCGCACGCGATTTCGTGCAAAAGCCGTTCGTCGAAGAGGAGCTGCTGCTCAAGGTCTCGCGTGCTGCACGCCTACGCGAAATGGCTGGCGAGCTTCGCGCCATGGCTCACGATTTTCGTGAGAAGTACAACTTCGGCAATATCATCGGCCAGTCGGCCGAAATCCGGGACGTCCTGGGCCGCATCGTCCGGATCGCACCGACCGACGCGACGGTTTTGATCACCGGGGAGAGCGGGACGGGCAAGGAGCTGGTCGCGCGTGCGATTCACGCCAACTCACTGCGTGCCGAGCGGCCGTTCGTGTCGATCAACTGCGCCGCATTGACCGAGACCTTACTAGAGAGTGAGCTCTTTGGTCACATGCGAGGCGCGTTCACAGGCGCCGTGCAAACCCGAAAAGGCCTGTTCGAAGAAGCGAACGGCGGCACGTTTTTCTTCGACGAAATCGCGGAGACGCCGCCGTCGCTCCAGGCCAAGTTGCTACGGGCGATCCAGGAGGGTGAAATACGTCGGCTCGGCGACAACAAGCCCATCAACGTCGATGCAAGAATCATTGCGGCAACCAACCAGAACCTCCGGCGGCTCATCGAAGAGAAGCGTTTCCGCGAAGACCTCTACTACCGGCTGAATGTCGCGCGCTTCGAGCTCCCGCCCCTTCGCGACCGCAAAGAAGATATCGCACCGATCGTCGAGAGTTTCCTCGAAAAGTACGGCCAGAAGATGGGACGTAAAGCCTCGGTTGGCCCCGGCGTCCTCGAGTACCTGGTGAGCTACGACTTCCCCGGCAACATTCGAGAGCTCGAAAACCTCATCGAACAAGGAGTGGCGCTCGCACCGGACGGGCAGGTTCAGCTCCAAGACATCGTTCCGAGCTCGACCAACGGCGGCTCGCACTTGGGTCTGCGGTCACTCGCCGACATCGTGCAAGAGGCGGAGCGCGATGCGATCGTTCGAGCGTTGCGCGCCTCCGAGGGAAACAAAGAACGCGCCGCAGCGATCTTGGGGCTCAGCCCGACGACCCTGTGGCGCAAGATGAAACGCCTCCACCTAGAGTGGCCGTAGCTAAGCGATAGCGGGGGGCGGGACCGATTGCCGACCAAAGGCCCGACTGGAACCAACCACGTGACCAGGTTCTAGCGAGACTCTTCTTCGCGAACAGCCTCGATGCGCTGCTCACGCCGATACACGGGGCCGGTGACGCCCCGAAGCTGGTCGGCGACCTTTTCGGGAACTTCGGACGCGCCAGCATCGACTTCGGGCGGTTGCGTCACGTCGTAGACCTGTTCGCCAATGTGCTTGGTGATCTTCTTGGTGGCGATGCCGACCTCGTAACCGAGCTCCTGAGCTTCGTCAGTGCTGATCACACGCATCAAGTGCTGGAACGGGGTTCGACCTCCGAGGCGGGCGAAAAACAACGCGTAGGTCAAGAAGCCGATGACGGCCCCCCTCCACAACAGCCTGATCGTTCGACGGATCATCCCTCTGCTCTACGGATACCATAAGTCCGCATTTTCTTGTGAAGATTGGTGCGCTCGACTCCCAAGATGGTGGCAGCTCGGGAGATGTTCCAACCCACCTCGTCGAGGGTTTGTAGGATGTAGTCCTTCTCGGCTCGGCTCCGGTATTCCCGCAGGGTCAAGCGCGCGCCTGACTCGTCGAGGGTGGGGGGGAGATCGCTTGGCGGCGTCGAACCGCGGCGTCCCTCGCTCAGCACGCCTTCCTCGGGGAGGTCGTCCATGGTGATGCGATCCCCGCTCAAGATCGCCATCCGTTCGACGACGTTGCGAAGCTCGCGGACGTTGCCCGGCCACGGTCGATCGGCCAACTCCTCGAGGACCTCGTCGTCGATCGGCTTCTCGCGAAGGCCATTCTCGAGCGAAAACTCGCGAAGGAAGCCCGTGGCCAGAAGCGGAATGTCCACCTTCCGATCGCGCAGAGGCGGGGTCAAAATCGGGATGACATTGAGTCTGAAGTAGAGATCCTCCCGGAAGCGGCCTTCCTGGACCTCGACCTCGAGGTCTTTGTTGGTCGCCGCGAGCACGCGCACGTCCACCGCGATCGACTTCTCGCTACCCACGCGAGAGATCTCGCCGCTTTGCAGAGCGCGAAGCACCTTCGCTTGAGCGCTAGCGCTCATGTCCCCAATCTCGTCTAGAAAAAGCGTGCCCTCGTTTGCCAGCTCGAACATGCCCTTCTTGCGACCCTGCGCCCCGGTGAACGCGCCTCGCTCGTAGCCAAAAAGCTCGCTCTCGATCAGCTCGGCAGGAATAGCCGCGCAGTTGACCTTGATGAAAGGACCGTCTGCTCGCGGGCTCAGCCGGTGGATCGCGCGCGCGATCAGCTCTTTGCCCGTGCCGCTCTCGCCCGTGATCAGAACGCGCCCGTTGGTAGGTGCGACCTTCTCGAGTTGTGCGAAGAGCTCCCGTATGGCCGGGCTCTCCCCGATCATTTCGTATCGGTGCTCGACGTCCGCGCGAAGCTGTTCGACCTCGCGCTGAAGCTGCCAGGTTTTGAGCGCGTTGCGCACGGTCACGAGAACGCGGTCGCGGTCGAGAGGCTTTTCGAAGAAATCGGTGGCGCCGAGTTGCACCGCTTGGACGGCCTCGGCAAGCGACGCGTGACCCGAGACCATGAGCACCGGCAATCGTCGGGTCTCGGGCTTACTGCGGATCTTGGAAAGTGCTTCGATGCCACTCATCTTCGGCAGCCGCACGTCGAGAATCACCAGGTCGACTTCGTGGTTCTCGAGCGCCTCGAGCCCCTCTTCGGCCGACCCTGCTTCGAGGGCGCTGAACCCCGAACCTTCGAGGACCATGCGAAGCGTGCGACGGATGTTCTTTTCGTCATCAACGACGAGGATCGTGGCGCCCATACGACACGCTTATATCACGTGGCCGAATGACCGCCTCAAAGAGTGATAAGGTAGACGAAGCGTGATGGACGCAGAGAAGACGGCGCGGGCGCGTTTGCGCGCACTGCTCGAGGACGCGAGGCCGCCGACAGGCGGGGTACCACTCGATGACATCGCGAAGGAGACCGCGCCCCTGCTTCCGCTGTTGAACGAGCTTTCGGAAGAGGAACGCGCTGCCGGCGATTACGAGTCGTTTCAGTTTCGCGAGTGTCTCACCGTGCTGACCTTGCTGGGCCGACGATTGGCGCTCTTGGATCTAACACCCACGGCCGCAGTGCAAGTCGTGCAGCTAGCGCTGCGCGCTGCCGATGACAGCGAAGCTCTTCCGGCAAGACGGTTCGCCGAACGCGCGGTAGCCGCTGTGATCGAGGGTTTCGTCCTAGGGCGTGAAGAACGAGTCCTGCAGGAGCACGAAACGGGGGCGGCCAAACACCTCGGCCCGATTCGGATCGACGACAAGATCTTCGCGTTGATCATCTCGGGACTTCACGAACCTTCGACGCTCAGCGAGCATGTCGACGCCCTCGGGCGTGCGATGCTCGACGCAGATGCCGAAATCGCCATCGTCGATTTGTCGCAACTCGGAGAGGCCAACCGCGACAGGGCCGCAGCGATGTTCGCCGCGGATGAAGTCGTGCGCATGTTGGGAGGCTTGTGCTTCTTCTCCGGTGTCGACGCGCGGTGGAAGGCAGCCATGGCCGACGCGCGGATTGCGCTCGACCCGATGCAAATCACCGAAACCTTCGCGGCGGCCCTGGCCGCGGCTCGCGAAACCGCAAACGCAGCTACGCCGGGGCGTACCGCGAAGTGGCGCGGCCTTCTAGATCTCCTCCGGCGCTAAGGGCGACGAGATCGATCAGTGTGTACTAGTCGATGGCCAATTCTTCTAGGGCGGTTTGGGCGCGGGTCTTGGTTTTGGGGTGAGCGGCTGCGCGTTCTAGCCATGTGCGGGCCCGTTTCGCGTCGCCGAGCTTGGCATAGCAGCGCCCCAAGGCGAGCTCTTGCTCGGGGTCGGGCTTGACGCCCGCGTCGCGCCGGCGACGCTTCTCGAAGTCCGCGACGGTCTTTCGGCACGTGGCGTCGGTATCATCGCCGTCTTCCTTGACCTCTTTGTTGGCCTCTTGATCCGCCGACTCGTCCGCCAATGCCACGGTGCGTGCAGCGCCGGCAGCGCGTGCGTTGGCGGCCGGCGCCTGAACCATGTCCTCCATCCCCGCCACTGCACCAATGTCGGAGGCTTCTTCGGGCGCCGCTTCGACCGCTTTGGCTTGTCTCACAGGAGCAGAGGCGGCCCTACGCTTTTCTTGCGCGCGCTTCCGTCGCACGACCGAAGTCTTCGGTGGGCCCTCTGCCTGGCGCTCGGCCCGCGTTTCTTGATCGAGTCGCAACCCCTGTTCGGCTTTGTCGCTCACCGCCTCTTCGACCTCTACCGGGGCGCTCGCCGGCCTCGGCTCCGTCACGATGTCTTCGTCCGATTCGGCGAGGGGGGTGCCAAACCCATCTTCGGTTGCGAGCTCGTTGTCGCCCGGAATCGCCCACACGCCGATGCCCACAGCCAGAAGGGCAATGGCTGCCATCGCCCACGGTGGCGCTTGAAAGCGGCGCTTGCCGACGCGCGCCACGTTCGTGCGTCGCATCACGGCTGCACGCAGGATGTCGGCATCCACGCGTGCCGACGGGTCTTCCAGCGGAAGTTGGTCCACCGCGACGAGCGCGGCCTTCATCTCGTCGAACAGCGCTCGGCAATCCGGACATCGGTCGAGGATCTCTCGCACTCCGGCAGGATCGACCGCCTCGCGTTCGATCAACTCGAGGACCTCCTCTTTGCATTGCTCACAGTTCATGTTTCTGCGGCTCCACTTCGCGTACGTGCTCCTCGAGGTCGCTCAAGCCGTTCTGCAGGCGCTCGAGCGCGTATCGCATGCGGCTCTTGACCGTATTGGCTGACACCCCAACGACCTCGGCGATCTCTTTGAAGGCAAGGCCTTGCACCTGGCGCATCAGGAACACCTCCCGCTGGTCTTCGGGAAGTTCCTCCACCGCTTCGGCGATTCGCCTTTGGAGGGTCCGCCGCATCGCCAGGCGATCCGTGGACGGCCCGGGGTTGGGAACCCGCTCGCCCAGGCTCCGCGCCGAGCCCGGACCCGTGGCATCGAGGGATGCATGTCGCCGAAAGACCATCTTTCGCTGATGATCGACGCAATGGTTCCGGGCGATGGTGTACAGCCAGGTCGAGAACTTGGCGTCCCCCCGGAACTCGTCGCACCGTTCGATGACGCGCATCCAGACATCCTGGTAGAGTTCTTCCGCCCTCTCGCGATCGCGCGCCGACCGCAATAGGAAGTTGAAGAGAGGCCGTCGGTATCGAAAGAGCAACATCTCGAAGGCTTGGGTGTCGCCGGCTTGATAGGCGCAAAGGAGCTCTTCGTCCGGGGGATCGCTCACGATGCGCTCCCGTACCCCATAGCCAGCGTATGCATGCTCGAGTCACACATGGATCGACGGTTGACGTTGCCTGAGGATCTACCCGATCGGCGCCCTGCAAGTGAAGGACAATTCAGCGATTCTCGTCGGTCACGCTGCTCCGCGTCGCTCCCGACCTTCATTGACCCACGTGCTGGCGCTTTGGTATAAGCGCGAGGACCACCAAGGGGCAATTTCGCTTCAGATGGTGGTCACTTAGAGGGGAATCGCGATGCGCGGGAAAGTTGCGCTTTCAGTCGTAGTGGCGTGCCTTTGGGCGGGCGGTGCCGTAGCGGTAGCCCAGACCGAAGCAGCGCCCCCACCGGATACGTCGACCGACACGCCGAGCGAAGCCGCGCCGAGCGAAACTGCGCCGACCCCGGCGGCACCTGTCACGGTGGCGCCGATCGATGCCGGCACGTATGCGGTCCGACTCCGAGATCTGGAACAGCGGATCAACGAGCTCAAAGAGCAGATTTTTCGTTCCAAGGCCCGGCTTTCGCTGCTCGCCGAAACAGTGCTCGAGGGCGTCGTTGGAGGTGGCCAGACGGTCATCGTCCACGAGAATCGAATGTCGGAGGGCTTCAAGCTCGTGCGCGTCGTGTACGCGCTCGATGGCGCTCCGATCTTTACCAAGGCCGATGAAGAAGGAGCCATCGGCGACCAAAAAGAGTTCGAGGTTTACAACGGAAGCATCGTACCGGGCGAGCACACGTTGACGGTGAACCTCGAGTACCGTGGACATGGCTATGGGGTCTTCGCCTATTTGAAGGGCTACCGCTTCAAAGTTCGATCGACGTATACGTTCTCGGTCCCCGAAGGCCGCGTCGCGACCCTGGTCGTGGTCGGCTACGAGAAAGGTGGCCCGACGACTCCGCTCGAGGAACGACCTGCGGTGCGTTTCATCGAGCGGATCGAGCGTCAGGCGCGACCCGACGCAGAGGGTGAGGGCGTTCGGTAATGGGACGGCGTGGGGCGACTCCATCGCCGCCCTCACCAAAACTTGGCAGAGGGCGAGCGTGGCAACGGCGGTTGGGGGCAGTCCTGGCCGGAAGCCTTCTTGCGTCCGCCGCGTCCGTCGCCGCCCAGGACCTCAATCAACTCAACCGCGACTTAGCGGACGTCGAGTCCGACACGCAGCGTCTGATGAGCAGGCCGGTCCCCGTGGATACCCGAAAGACCGACACATTCGTCGAGGAACGCCTCACGGACGGGGAGCTCTATCTTCGCCTGGAAGATTACCTTCGCGCGGCAATCTTGTTCACCGACATCGTCGAGCACTATCAGACGCATCAGGCTTACCCGGAGGCGCTCTTCCTTCTCGGTGAGTCGCTCTTTCTCGCTGGTGACACCCTCGGTGCGAGACGTCGTTACGAAGAAGTCATCGATCGGGGAACCGATTCAGCATTTTCCGTCTATCTCGAACGCTCACTCAGTCGGCTCATCGAAATCGCGATCGAGACCCAGGACTTTAGAGGCGTCGATGTCTACTTCGCCCGACTGGAGGCGTTGCCGTCCTCCACGTTGTCGGTAACCACGGCATACTTCCGCGCCAAGTATCTCTACAACCGCGCCGTTCCGGTCGACCAGGTGCTCAACGCGCCTACCGATCGAGCGATTCGCGGCATCGACCAAGCCCGCCTCGAGCAGGCCCGTCAAGCTTTTCTCGCGATTCCGAGCGGCAATGCCTACTCGCTTCGCGCCAAGTACTTCGTCGGAACCATCTATATTCTTCGTGCAGAGTACATCGATGCGATTGCGGCGTTCCGCACGGTTCTCGGCCACGAGCCAGCGAACGAAGATGAAGCCGAGGTCGTCGAGCTCACCTATCTCGCATTGGCAAGGCTTTACTACGAGACCAGCCAACTCGAACAGGCCATCGATGCATATCGCGCCGTGCCCCAAACCTCCGACCGGTTCGACGCTGCGCAGTACGAGCTCGCCTGGACGTACATCGCCATGGGCGACGCGGTCCAGGCGGAGCGGGCGCTCGAGGTGCTGTCGATTGCAGCACCGGACAGCCCGCTCAACGCGGATGGAAAAGTGCTGCGAGGAGAGCTGCTGGCACGTGCCGCCCGCTACAACGAGGCAGAAGCGGTTTTCGAGGAGGTTCGAGACCAGTTCGGGCCAATCAGCGCGGAGCTCGACCGGACGCGCCTCGAGCACCCCGATTTACCCGAGTATTTCAGGGGGCTTGTCCGGCAAAACCTAACCAACTTCGACATCGATGCCTTCCTGCCCGAAAGTGCGCGCCAGTGGGCGCCAGTCGAGGGCAACTACCAGCGCGCGCTTGGCTTGCTGGCGGACCTCAGCGAGGCGACGCAGCTCGTGGACGAAACCGACGAGCTAGCAGCTCGGATCACCGCCGCCCTGGCCGCGCCCAATCGACTGGCTGTGTTCTCGGATCTACGGCGGCAACGCGAGAGGACGACCGGGCTTCGGAATCGACTCGCCCAGCTGCGCGGAGCCTACATCGATAGCGAGGAGCGCGCTCTCGGCCGTCGGACGGCGCAGGCCGACCAGATTCGGACCAGGCGCAAGGAGCTCCAGGCCAAAGTCAAGAAGATGCCGGTCGACACCGAAGACTTCGTCGACCGAGATTTCGAGAAGCTCGGCGAATACCGAGCGCTCGAACGCGAGCTCCAGGGCCTTCGCGTCGAGATCCTAGGCCTCGAAGCGCGCATCGTTGCCTCGAAGACCGGGATGGCGTCGGTCGACCCCCAGAAAGTCGACAGAGCCGCGCTCGAGGCACAGCTAGCCGACCATCAGGCAGAAATCGCAGATTACGAGGAACGTTTGGTTTGGATCCGGCGGCGACTCGAGGTTGGGCGACTGCACGTCGGTGTGGGCGACAAACGATACCAATCCGATGCTCTCGAGCGGTCGAAGTTCAATGACCTGGTCAGACGAGAGCGGGGCATCGTCGGTTCGGCTGGGGCTGCGTTCGACAGCGCCCACGGGCGCATCGCAGCCACGGAGCGACTCCTCGACCGACGTGATGCCGAGGTCGACACGGTGGTCCAGAAGAGGGTTTCGCGGATGATGGCCGTCGTCGACGAAGAGACCCGAAATCTCTCACGCTACCGTCGCGCGCTGAAGTCCGTCGAAGGTGAGACGGAGGATGTGGTCGGCGCGATCACTTACCTGAATTTCGAACGCATCCGACGCCGTTTCTACGATTTGGTCATGCGGGCTGATGTCGGCAAGATCGACGTCGCCTGGGCCAAACGCGAGGACCACCGGCTTCGAATCGACGGTCTGACACGGGAGCGTGCGCGCGAGATTCAAGCGCTGGACGACGAGTTTCGTGATGTGATGGACCAAACCGATGGTTCAGAGGGGGGGCGATGACCTGGGCGCGGCTCACGGCGTTCGCCTTGTGCGCGGCCTTGCTCCCAGTAACGCCCTCCGTCGGTGCGCAGGACGCGGAGCTCGAGCCGCAGCCCGACTCGGACGAGCCGGACCGTGACTCTCCACGAACCGAAGACGTCAAAGCAACCCCGTGGGAGGGTACGACCGACACCACCTTGCCGCCATTCTTGCAGGATACCGAAGAGCGCGTGGTGGACGAACGGCCGCGGCCCACGGAGCAACAACTCGAGGGGTTGCGGCAGCTGGAAGGGGAAGTCGAACGGTTCCTCGAGAGCGGAGGTGCCTACCGCGACACGGTGACATCGCTGGTGCGTCGCGAATACCTTCAGCGACGACGCGCACGCGATCGTTGGTACGGCGCACAGATCGAGGCAGAGGACCGAGCCTTCAACGAGGCCCGGAAAGACGCGATCCAAATTTTTGAAGAGTTCATCCGTCGTTATCCCGACCACCCGAGGTACAGCCCTGACGCGATGTTTCGCCTGGGAGAGCTCTACTTCGAGCAGAGCGCCATCGAGTTTCAGCAGCTCTACGACCGGGCCCAGGCAGCTCGCGAGGCTGGAGACGCGACGGCGGAGGACGCTCTTCCGGCTGCGCCCGACTTCACCCCGACGATCGAGCTCTACAAAGACTTAGCCCGCCGATTCCCGAAGTACGAGCGTTCCGACGGCGTGTACTATTTGATCGGATATACCCTGAACGAGACAGGTCGCCCCGAAGAGGCCATCGCCGCGTGGCTCGCCCTCGTGTGTGCCAACAAGTACGACTACGACCCCAATTGGCGCCCGCCACCTCCAGACGCCTCGGCAGCCGCGCAGGCCAGGTACCCGGCGCTGACCCTCGATGGTCGGCGCCTCGGCGCCTCGGTCGGCGGGAGGTTCGTCGACCCGTATGCGAACTGTGAGCCGATTTCGCCGGATGCTCGGTTCGTGAGCGAAACCTGGTTTCGAATCGGTGAGTACCACTTCGACGATTTCGGCGGCGAGAATGCCCTCGACCTCTCGATCGCCGCCTACGACCGAATCCTCGAGCAGCCCGATGATCGCAACTACAACCTCGCTCTCTACAAAGTCGCCTGGGCCTATTACCGCGCCAGCCGCTACCCCGAAGCGATTCAGAACTTCGCCAAGCTCGTTCAGTGGTCCGACGACGCAGAGCGCGAAACTGGACGGGCTGGATCCGAGCTGCGACCCGAGGCAGTGGAGTACCTCGGCATCGCGTTCGCCTACGACGACTGGAACGAGAACCAGATCCCGGATCGTGCCGAGGGGAAGCGCACCGGCATCCAGCGAATCCAAGACGAGTCGTTGCTGCCACAAGACCGCGCCTGGACGCCGGAAGTCTACTTCCAGCTCGGCCAGGTGTACTTCGACGAAGCCAAGTATCCCGAGGCGATCGCCGCCTGGCGGCTCGCGCTGTCGAGGTGGCCCAATCACCACCGGACACCGGAGGTTCTGAACGACATTGCAGTTGCACATCAGATGCACAACGAGTTCGAAGAGGCGATCATCGCGCGCACCGAGCTCACCGGTTACGTGCAGGGGAGCACCTGGTGGAATGCAAACATGGATCGCCCGGCGGAGCAGCGAAACGCCGAGCAACTGGCCGAGAACGCCCTGATCGTGACCGCCGTCCACCACCATTCTCGAGCGCAGCGCTTACGGCAACAATGCGTGGAGGAGCGGAACGTGCGGCTTTGTCGAGACGCTCAGCGCGAGTATGCACTCGCAGCGGCGGCGTACCGAGGATATCTCGAGCACTATCCCAACAACCCTCAAGGCTACGAACTACACTACAACCTGGCCGACGCGCTCTATTGGTCGGAGAGTTACGAACAAGCGGCCACCGAGTATGCGGAGGTTCGCGACTCCAATGTCGACGACAGCTATCTGGCCGAGTCCGCTCGTCGAGTCGTCGAGTCCTTGAAGCGAATTTCGGACCGGGACATCGAAGAGGGCCGTCTGGCCGTGCGGGATAAGGCCCCCGCAGTGGCGGGGGAGCCGCCGACCGCTCAGCCCGTCGCAATGCCGGGGACGGTCCAGCGTCTTGCGCGCGCGCGCGAAATCTATCTGACACGGGTCAGCCCGCAGCGCGACACCGAGGCCGTCCGCGCCGCCTACGACTACAACAATGCGTTGCTGCTTTATTGGTACGGCTACTGGCCACAGGCCAAAGCGCGCTTCAACCGCATCTACGAGGAGCGCTGCTCAGGAGCGGAAGCCGACGCCACGGGGCAAGTCGCGTGGGAGAATCTGCGCGCCATGGCGGTGGCCGAACGAGACTCCGAAGAGATCCGACGACTCGCGACCGACATTCAAGAGCGCGGTTGCACCTTCTCGGCGCGTGCCGCGGCGATCGATTGTGGCAAGCCCGCCAATCGTGACAAACCGATCTGTCGCGCCGGCTCCGATCTCAACGCGCTCGTCTATCAAGACGCGCTCGAGGTCTACAAGAGTGCGGCCGAAGCGACAGGCGCCGAACGCCAACGGCGCTACGAGCAGTCAGCGACGATGTTACTCGGGGCGGTCAACGCCAATCCAAATGACAAGCAGGCTCCGATCGCGCTCGAGTATGCCGCGTTGGCACTGGAGGCGACCAACCGCTACGAGTCGGCCGGCACGCTGTATCAGCGAGTCATCGACGAGGTGGGGCCGCGTCGAGCAGAAGACGCAGAAGAGCAGAAGAGCCTCGACGCGATCCTTGCCAATGCACATTTCAAGCTCGCTTACAACGCAGCCCGCTACTTCGACTTCGACCGTGCCGTCGAAAACTACCGCGTGCTCGCCGACTCGAAGCGATTTGCAAGCTCCGCCGACCCGGCGGTCCAGCAGCAACGGACCAATGCCCTGGTCAACTCGGCCATCATGCTCGAGCAACTCCAGCAATACGAAGAGGCAGACAGATATTACAGGCGCGTCTACACCACCGTGGATGACCCCGACGTGAAGCGGACCGCCCTCTATCGAATCGCCGAGATGGCGTATCGACAAAAACGATACCCGGAAGCAATCCGAGGGATGCGCGAATTCATCAACGCGTACAGCAATGATGGCCAGGCCGGTGACCTCGTCGTGCAGGCCCATTGGCGAATCGCAGAATCGGAAAAGGCCCGAAGACGCTCTCGCGAGCATCGCGCAGCCCTGCTCGATGTGACCAAAGCGTATGAGCGCACCGGACAGCCGCCAGGATCGCTGGCTGCGGGTTACGCCGCAGAGGCCCGCTTCATTCTCGCCGACGGCAGGATCGACGATTTCGAGAAGTTCCAGATCAAAGTCAGCAAACCGAGGACGATCGAGGCGTACACCAGCAGTTTGGCCAAGCAGATCGAAAGGGGCAGCGCCGAGGCCCAGTCGATCGTGAAGGGATATGAGCCGGTGCTCGAGTATCGCCGTCCTCGCTGGACCATCGCGTCGTTCGTCCGCCAAGGCCGAACCTACGAGCTCCTGGCTCGTTCTATCCTGAACGCGCCGTTCGTCATGCCGCTCGACATGCAGAAGCAACTCCGTAAGGTCGACCAATACGACCGCGAAGACATTCGACTCGAGGTCGAAGATCGGGTGCGTCAACTGCTCGATGAAAAGGTGCGCCCCGTCGAATGCTTTGCGGTTGCGCGCTACGCGCTTGCGGCTCGGGCCGCGCGTGCGGGAAGCTTCGATGACGAGTACACCCGCATCGCGACCGATCGCTTGCAGGCCTATGGAGACGAACGCATCGCGGAGTGCATCGCTGAGGCGCAAGCGCGAGACGCTACCTTCCAGGGCTACACACCCGGCGAGTTTGCCCGTGCTCCGCGTGGCAAGCCGATGGAGATTCGACCAGGCGTAGCACCCCCTGCTATCACGAAGGAGGAACGGTGATGCGTCTTGAGGTACAGACGACTATGGCGTTCGTAGCGGTGATCTTCGCTGTGCAGGGTTGCAAGGGCGGCGGGCCGTCCATGCCCTCGGACCCCGAGGTCACGAGCGGCGGCGAGCTGCCGACGCAGAGCGACAGTGTCGAGAATGGTGGGCCATCGCCGGCCATCGCGTCCACCGACCCGTCAGCAAGCCCATGGGGCGCTACGCGAGCAGAGCAATGCCGTCGCCCTGAGCGTACACCGATGTCGTCCAAAGCGAACAGGGCGTTCAAGCGCGGTGTAGACGCAACGCAGGCTAACGATGTCGCCTCCGCTCAAGAGCATTTCCAAGATGCCCTAAAGAAAGACGCGCGAGCATACCCGGCACTCTACAACCTCGGCGTGCTCGCCGACCGATCCGGTAACGAGCAGAAGGCCCTCGATTATTATAAACGGTCTTTGGGAGTCCTTCCGGACTACGAACCGGCGGCGCGCGGAATCGCGACGATCGAGATCCGTCAAGGAGATGTTCAACGCGCCGTGGCATCCGTAGAGCCCCTTGCCCGGGACCATCGAACCAACCTGGAGATGCAAGCGCTCTACGCGGAAGTATTGGTCGAGGCGCGACGCTATGATGAAGCATGGATGGCGGCTAGGCGTGCTCTGAGGTGCGACGAGCGGTTCGTGCCGGCTCTGATCGCACTGACCAAGGCAAGCCGTGCGCAGGGTCGTGATGAGCTTGCTGACTCGATTTTGGACCAAGCGATGTCCATCGACGCAAACGTGGCCGAGCTTCACTTCCTGATGGGTGAGAAGCTCAAAGACGAACCCGGTAGGCTCCGTGACGCGCTCCAGGCTTATCAGAAGGCGGTGCAGTTGCGTCCCGACTACACCGAAGCGCGGATGGCGCTCGGCATTCAGCTCTTGGCGGGTGGCAACTACGCCGGTGCTCTTTCCCATTTTCAGGTGGCGCAGAGGCTGGTGCCGGGCCTGCCAGCGGTCCACGTCAACCTCGGAGACGCCTATCGGGCCTCCGAACGATGGACCGATGCCCAGCAAGCCTACCGCCGCGCCCTCGAGCTCGAAACGAAGCTTCCGGAGGCTCACTTCGGCCTTGGGCTGCTATACCTGTCGGCAGCTGGGGATTTCCCGGGGCTCGACGAGGTCAGCGCGCTCGAAAAATCGGTCGACGAGTTCAAGCTGTACCGAAACCAGATGGGCCCCCGCCTTCGCCGTGACGACCAGTCGGAGGAGTACTTGCGCGACCTCGACCGCATGATCCAACGCGCGAGGCGTCGGATCGAGCGCGACAAGGAGCGTGCCGCTCGAGAATCCGAGCGGGGCGCGAGAGAGGAGGAAGGGGCCGAATGAAACGCTACGTATCCACGATTTGGCTCGTCTTTCTGCTGGCCGCGATCTTCACGACGACCGCTCTCGGCCAAGGCAAGAAGAAACGACAGCCGCGTGTGATTCAGCTCGAGGAGATCGTCATCGAAGGGCGCGTGCAAAAACCGAACGCGTTTTACATCCTCAATCGCTCCAATTTGGGCTATGAAGTGCTCGAGCTCCGCACGAGCTTCCTCCGCGAGGTCGCCCGGAGCGTGCAGGAGGAGCCGTTTTGATGATCCGCACGCCCACCAGATCCTTGGTTTCGGCCAAACGTCTCCTCGAGATACGGAGTAGGGCACGATGACGCAACCGGAGAGTCCGAGGACGGGAACACGACCCGGCGCCATGACGATGGCCATGCAGGCCGTGCCGATGAAAAGGGGCGGCCCAAAGGTCCTGCGTATCGGTCTCTTCAAAGAGAAGAAGATCGTCGAAGAGCGGATCATTCGTCGCCGAGAGACCGTCTCCATCGGAACTGCGGCGAGGAACCATCTGATCATCAAATCTGGTACGTTGCCGGCGAAGCTGGAGTCGCGCTTCGATCTCTTTCAACTGGTAGGCGACGACTACATCCTGAACTTCACCGGGGACATGAGCGGCAAGGTGGCGCTACCCGGGGGCGTCCAAAAGCTCGAACATCTTCGAGAAACGGGCGCAGCTCGCAACGCCGGGACGCACTATCAGATCAAGTTGGCAGACAGCTCCCGCGGCACCATTCGGATGGGAGACTTCACGGTTTTTTTCGAGTTCGTGGCCGCCCCGCCGATCACGCCGAAGCCGCAATTGCCGGCGGCGGTTCAGCGAGGCTTCGTCAAGAACATCGACTGGGCCTTCACGATCTCGGTGATCCTCTCCTACCTGTCGTTTTTCGGGTTCATCATCTATCTAGAGAACGCCGACTGGGAGATCGAAACAGGCACCCAAGAGATGCCCGAAAATCTGGCTCGCCTGATCTTCGAAGCGCCCGTCGAACCCCCCGAGGTCGAGGAAGAAGTACCGGGAGACGACGCCGAGGAAGAGTCCGAGGAAAAAGAGGCAAAGGCGGAGCGGCCGGACAAGAAACCCGACGCCCGAGAAGCCCAGGAGGCCGCAGGCAGCGCGGAAGACCCGGCCGTTAGCGCCGAGGCCCGTGCACGGATCGCGCAGGAAGCAGCGGCCCAGGCCGAAGCGATGTTGCTCGGCGCGCTGGGTGGCGACGGAGGGGCGCTCGGTGACGTACTCGCCGGGGGCGCCGTGACAGGCAACGCCGCCGATGTGTTGGCGCAGGCCTCGGGCGTCGGGGTCGCCACCAAAAGCGAGACCGGAACGCTCCGCACGCGTACCGGAGGTGGCAGCGGGCAAAGCGCAGGCCTCGGCTCACTCAAGGCTTCGAAAGGCGCTGGCAGAGCCGCCAAGGAGGGCGCCGCGGTCAAGGAGCGCCAGGTCCGTGGAAACGTGGGGGTCCGAACGGGTGGTGACATCGGCGGCAGCGGCGAGTTCGATGCAGCGCTCGTCCAGCGGCAGATCAAACAGCGCATCAAGTCGATCACTCGGTGCTACGAATCCGAGCTTCGGAAGAACCCGGGCCTTGCCGGCAAGGTCACCGTGACCTTCACGATCCAAGAACGCGGAAACGTGACCGGCGCCAAGGCGACAGAGAATACGACGGGTAGCCCTGCCGTCGCAGACTGCGTGACCCGAACGATCAGCCGCTTTCGATTCAATCCGGGACCGGACGGCGGCAGTGTCACCTTCCGCTATCCCTTTGTTTTCCAGCCCCAGAACTGATTTTCTTGGAGCAGCGACACATTTACCGCATAACTGGACGGTCAATCCATTGACTTGAGTGACACGCCACGTATAATTCTGCGCAAGTTTAGGAGATCGTTGATGTTTACACGGATGAGGCCGTTGGTGGGGGTGTGCCTCGGCTTGTTGCTGGCTGGAAGCGGGCTCGACTACGGCATGGCTCAGGGCCGCGACGCGACCGTCGAGGTGCTCAAAGTCGAATCCGTCAACGCGAGAGCCGAGCCGACGATCCTGTCTCCGAAACAGCAGGCGCAAGCGGCAGACGCTGCCGTGACGGAGGCCACCTCTACGTGTGCAGCGCAGGCTCAAGCCCTTCAAAGCGCCAAGAGTGAGAAAGACATCATCCGTGCGACTTGCCTCGATGACAAGCTCGCGCAGTGCAACGCAAACCTTCAAAACCTAAAGCGCCGCCAAGCCGCGCTGAACGAGTCGATCCAGGCCAACGACGCGGGGAGTCGCAATCACGAGTTTGCAGTCATCGGTGTCTTGTCGCAGAAGTTCAAGATGCTTCAACAGGCAGCCAACCAGTGTATAGGGCAAGATCTCTTCGACACTGGAGATACGAAAGTGAGGCAAGAGGTTGATCTATTCGCGCCCGACGCGGACCCCGCGGTCGTAACCGGAGTTCCGGAGCCGCCCATCCCCTACATTCCCCCACCGGTGAGTGGTGTCAGCTAACTAGCGGAGTGCGATGCGTAGGGGGGGTACTAGTTCATGCGCTGCTGCCTGAAGCTAGGGCTCTCTCTGGCTGCAGCAGTCCTGGCGTTTTCGACGCTTGCAGAGGCTCAGCCGTTTCTCGAGGACCGTGCTGCAAACGAAGGCCCGGGTTTCAAGACCGGCCGCTTCGTTCTTCATCCAGGCATAGCAGTCGATGGCGGGTACGACTCGAACGTCTTTCTCGAAAGCTCGAATGCCGAAGACTCATTCATCCTTCGTCTGACCGGCTACTTGGACTTCGCAACGCTGAGCGCGCAGCGCCAGGCTGAAGGCGAGAGCAGGAAAGTCGAGCCACAGAAGATCACGTTTCGAGGCGGTGTCGGCGCGACCTACTACCACTACTTCAGTAACCGCGTGCAGGACAATGTGGGGGCCGACGCCCACGTAGACTTCGCCTACAACCCCTCGCGCGTGTTTTCGCTGCAGATACGGGACACATTCCGTCGGACCATCCGGCCATTTTCTGATCCGGATACCGTGACGGGGGAGACGACCAGCTACGGACGCAACATCAACAATGCGACGCTCGATCTCGTCGGGCGTAGCAAGAGCGAAGTGCTGGAAGGGCGGGTCGGCTATAAGAACTCCATCGAGCTCTTCGACGCGGAGATCTATCAGTACGGCGACAACCTAACCCATCGGGTTCCGGCGCAGCTCAGTTGGCGCTTTTTCCCAAGCTCTGCGATCGTCTACGACTTCGAGTTCGCCCACCAGCAATACCTCAACCCAGATCTCGTCGCGCTCTCCCCGACCGAACTGTCAGACAACAATAGGGTGCGAAGTCAGATCGGGTACAACGGCGCCCTCACCAATACACTGTCGCTTACGGCACTTATCGGATACGCGGTAGGGTTCTACGAGGTGCTCCAAGACTTCGACGACGTCACGGCAAGAGTCGAAGCACGGTGGACGCCACGCCCCACGATTTCTCTCGATGGGGGCTACATCCGCAATATTCTTCCGTCGTTCATCGGCAATTTCACGGTGATGAATCGCCTCTATGTCAACGCGACATTCACCGCCGCGGGGGCCTTGTCGCTTGGGCTCAAGGCATGGGTGTCGTTCGACAAGTCGGGACTGGCGCTCACCCCAGAGGGCTCTTTGCTCGGGACGGAGCCCGAGCGTAAGGATATTCGGACCCGCGTCGCACTCTGGGGCGAATACCGCTTCAAAGCGTGGTTCTCGGTGTTTGCCGAGGTCGGTTACCTGGCAGACTTCACCGACTTCCAGTACGTGGGCGTCACACCATTGCTGGATCCGTCTGGGGAATACCAGAAAGTCGAAGCATGGATCGGCCTTCGCGTCTTTTACTGATAGTTGTCCCGCTCATCGCTGGAATTGGTGCAACTGCTTGCAGCAAACGCCACGTTCAGGTGACCGAGGTGCCCCCACCTGCGACGGATGACACGACACTCGGGCCGGGAGACTCGTTCTCGATCCGGGTCTTCGGCGAAGACGCGCTGTCGGGCGATCATCAAGTGGCTCCCGACGGCACGATCAACTTCCCGCTTCTCGGCGCAGTGGAGGTCGACGGCCTCGAGCCCACCGAGGTCGCAACCAAGCTCGAGAACGAGCTTCGCGAACGGGATCTGCTTCGTAATCCAAATGTCTCCGTCTATGTTCGGGAGTACGCGTCAAAACGGATCAGCGTGGTCGGGGCGGTCGCAAATCCAGGCGCCTTCCCGCTCGAACCAGGCATGACAGTCGTCCAGGCGATCAGCATGGCGGGAGGGTTTTCGTCGTTGGCTGACCGAGACGGCACGGTGGTCACGCGTCGCATCGGTGACGAGACCGTGCGCTACCGGGTTCCCGTGGAGCGCGTGACGCGGGGTCAAGCTAAAGATATCGAGGTCGCCGCCGGCGACATCATTTTCGTCCCGGAAAGACTCTTCTAGAGGCTCCAGTATCTCAAGTCGCTTCTCAGGCCGCTCGGGTCTACTAACGACTTCACATCGACGAACACACCACCGCTCCGCACGCAGTCGACGATGTGATCGAGCCGATTGAGATAGCGTGCGTGGGGTACCACCAACACGACGCCATCGAGATCGGTCAGCGCGTCCCAAGGGCGGAGCTCGATCCCGTAGGTGCGGCTCGCTTCCTCGCCCGACGCCAAGGGATCGTGCACGAGGGGCTCGATGCCGTAGTCACGAAGCTCCTCGATCATGTCCGGGACCCGGCTGTTGCGAAGGTCCGGGACATTCTCCTTGAACGTCAAACCGAGAACACCGATGCGGCAGTCCTTGATTGGATGACCTTGCTGCCGCAGGAGCTTCACGACTCGCTTGGCCACGTAGCGCCCCATGTCGTCGTTGATCCGGCGGCCGGCGAGGATCACCTCGGGATGATAGCCCACTGCCTCGGCCTTCGAAGTCAGATAGTAGGGGTCGACCCCGATGCAATGCCCACCGACCAACCCTGGTGAGAATCGGAGGAAGTTCCATTTCGTGGCCGCCGCATCGAGCACATCCTTGGTACGAATGTCGAGCCTGTCGAAGATCAGCGCAAGCTCGTTCATGAGCGCGATGTTGAGGTCTCTTTGTGTGTTTTCGATCACCTTGGCTGCCTCGGCGACCTTGATCGACGGGGCGCGGTGGACGCCGGCGTCGACGACTCGTTCGTAAGCGCTGGCGACTCGTTCGAGGGTTTCGGGATCTTCGCCAGCAACGACCTTGATGATCTTTTCGAAGGTGTGTTCCCTGTCGCCTGGGTTGATGCGCTCTGGCGAATATCCGAGCTTGAAGTCTCTGGACTGCGTCAACCCTGAAGCTTCGGACAAGACAGGCCCGCAGCGTTCCTCGGTCACGCCGGGGTAGACGGTCGATTCGTAGACGACCACTCCACCCGGCGCCAGAGCGCTGCCGACGATCTTCGTCGCCGAGATGAGGGCGCTGAGATTTGGTCGCCGATCGTCGTCGATCGGGGTAGGCACCGCCACGATGAAGAAGGTGCACCCGCGGAGATCGGCAGGGTCGCTGGTCAGTTGCAGCGTTGACTCGGCAAGCTCCGACTCGCTCATTTCCCGCGTGCGATCCTCGTTGGCATGCAATGCCTCGATGCGTTCGGCCGACACGTCGAAGCCCACAGTCTTTTCGAACTCACGGGCGAAGGCCAACGCCACAGGAAGCCCCACATACCCGAGACCTATCACTGCGACCCGTTCACTCATGAAGGCTCCGATTCGAAGCGAAACCAATCGGTCGTAGCTTCCAAGCCTTCGGCTAGCGGGGTTGGATCTCCCAGCATCGACGTCATGACTGTGGGATCGAGGACCGAGCGCTCGAGATCGCCGGCTCGATGCTCGCCGTCGCGAACGATGGCAGGCTTGTTGACCAGACTGGCGATCTTCTCGGCGAGCATTCGCGTCGATGTCCCGATCCCCGTCGCGATGTTGATCGTGCGCCGTTCGAGTACCCCTTCGAAGGCCGCGAGATTTGCTCGAACCGCATCACGAACGAAAACGTAGTCACGAACGCAGCCGTCGTCCCCGAGGCGCGCTCGCGCGTTGACCTGGATCGGTTCGCCTCGGAGGAGCCTTCGGAGAAAGATCGCAACCACGCCAGCTTCGCCGTGGGGGTTCTGTCGGGGGCCGTAAACGTTTGCGTATCGCAGAATCGTATAGTTCAGGTCCGCCGTCTCCGCGAAGGCTTTGAGATAGAGTTCGAAGCTCGCCTTACTACATGCATAGGGGCTCAACGGCCGTGCTGGGGACCCCTCTCCGGCCGCAGCGCCATCGGCAACCTCTCCGTAAAGCGCGCCTCCCGTGCTTGCGAAGATCAAGCGGCTGCTGACCTCGCAGGCGACCTCCGCCACGTTGAGCGAGCCAAGAACGTTTACCTCGGCATCGTAGCCCGGCTCTCGAACGCTGATGGAAACGCTGGCCTGTGCAGCGTGGTGACTGATCGCGTCGGGTCGAAACTGGAGCGCCAGCTCGCGGAATACTTCTCGATTGCGAATGTCGACGGGATGGAAATCCACACCCGGCGGAAGGTTTTCCGTGCGCCCGGTACTCAGATCGTCGACGACGAGCACATTGTGACCCGCCTCGCTTGCCGCTTCGGCCACGTGACTTCCTATGAAGCCGGCTCCCCCGGTTACGAGCACTCTCATAGCGTCCCCAGCGGTTTCGAGTCGCGGAGAGGGAGCGCGCTCGCGGAAGCAGCAGACGGCTCGCTGTCCGCAGCCTCGACCTGGAGCTCGGGAACGAGACGCTCCAACGCTCTTCGGAGCGATGTAGAGTCGGAATTGCAAAGACCCCCCACCGCGTCGAGATTCTCACGAAGGTCCTCGAGGCTGGGGCAATCGTAGGTTCCGACGAAGATCTTTGGGTGCGCTGTTCGTTGGATCCCCTCGCTTGCGGTCGAAAGCTCTTCAAAGAGCTTCTCTCCGGGCCGAATCCCCGTGAACCGGACCTCGATGTCCTTGGGCTCGAAGCCGCTCAATCGGATCAGGTCACGCGCTAGATCCACGATGCGCACCGGCTGCCCCATGTCGAGGATGAAGATCTCGCCGCCCTTGCTCAACGCGGCTGCTTGAGTCACCAACTGAACCGCCTCCGGGATCGTCATGAAGTATCGGGTCATGTCGGGATGGGTCACCGTGATCGGCCCGCCATCTCGAATCTGCTTCCGAAAGATGGGGATGACGCTTCCAGCCGAGCCCAAGACGTTGCCAAATCGAACCGTCGCGAAGTGGGTTGCGCTGTTGCTCGAGAGGGCCTGGATGTATAGCTCCGCGGCTCGCTTCGTCGCGCCCATGACCGACGTCGGGTTCACTGCTTTGTCGGTGGAGATCATGACGAATTTTTCGACAGCCAGACTGTCTGCCAGGTCTGCGACGATCCGCGTCCCGAGCAAGTTGTTTTTCACAGCCTCCGTGGGATTCCACTCCATCATGGGAACGTGCTTGTGGGCAGCGGCATGAAAGACGATCAACGGCCGGTGGTCGCGAAAGACCTGAGTGATGCGTGGAATGTCGGTGATATCCGCGATGACTGGGGTGAGCTCGAGGCTGGGGAACCGCGTGCACAGCTCGGCGTGGATCTCGAAGAGATTGTTCTCGCATCGCTCTACCAAGACCAAATGGGACGGCCGATAGACCGCCACCTGGCGGCACAGCTCCGCGCCGATGCTGCCCCCGGCCCCGGTCACCATCACCGGTTGAGATCGAATGACATCGGCTACCGATTCGGTATCGAGTCGGACCTGCTCGCGTCGTAGCAAGTCCTCGATCGCCACGTCCCGGATTCGAGAGAGATTCACTCGGCCGCCCACGATCTGATACGTGCCGGGCACGATCTTCACCGCGAGTCCCGCGTCTTTGCATTTCTCCGTGATGCCTCGAATAGCCGTGCCCGGCGCATTGGAAATCGTGATGAGCGCCTGTTTCACCTCGTACTTCCGTGAGAGGCGACCGAGGTCGTCGGTCTTGCCCATGACCTTGATTCCGTTGATCAGCGCTCCCTGCTTCACCGGATCGTCATCGACGAAGCCGACGGCCTTGATGCCGAGGTCCGGCCGTCTTGCGATCTCTTGCGCGACCAGCACGCCGCCCTGACCGGCGCCGACCAACAAGGTTGGCACCCGAGTCTCCTGACTTTGTGGATGTTTCTGTGATGCGATTCGCTCGCCTAGCATTCGGCGAAGCGCCCGCACACCCGTGAGGCCGATGAACGCCAGAACGAAGTCACCGAGCAACACTCCAAGCGGCACGATGCCGTACCGCGCCACCGGGAAGTCCTGCGCAAGACTCGGGCTCAACAGACGCAGGAGTACGAGGAGCGCCGCAGCGGAAGCGACCGCGACGAAAATGCGCACGGTGTCCCGGAGGCTGATGTACCGCCAAGAAAAACGCGTAGTGCCAAATGCGGACAGAAGGGCGTATTGCAACAACACGATGTAGGGCATCACGATGAGCAATGGGCGCAGCGTCGTCCACGGGACATTCCAATCAAACCGCACCATGGTCGCCAACAAGAAGGCGAGCATCAGAACGCCGATGTCGATCACGAACTGGGACGTTCGCCAGAGGAACCGAGTCATGGGGTTTCCGCCTCCAGCACTGCATGCCGGTACCAATGAAAGAACTTTCGCACTCCGGCGGCAACCCCGGTCTTGGGGTCGTAGCCGAGCAGCTCCCTGGCCTTGGTGATGTCGGCGTAGGTGTATTCGATGTCGGCCGGTGGCATCGGGCTGTCGATTAGGCTCGCCGATCGGCCGGCCTGCGCTTCGATCAGTCGCACGAAGTCGGCGAGCAGGGTGGGCTCGCCCCGTCCGAGGTTGATGATCTCGTACCCGAGGGGTCGGTCTGCCGCTGCGACGATTCCCTGCACGATATCATCCACGTAGGTCCAATCGCGATGCATCTTTCCGCTGTTGTACAGAGGGACCGCGGCCCCACGAAAAATGTTGTCGAGGACCTTATACGCCATCATGTCGGGTCGACCACGGGGACCGTAGACGGTGAAGAAACGAAGCGCCGTGAAGTCCTGTTCGAACAGATGAAAATACGAGTGACCGAGGAGCTCTGCTGCCCGCTTGGTGGCAGGATAAGGCGCAAGAGGGCGGTCCGCACGGTCGGTTTCGATGAACGGAATCACCTCGGTCGCCCCGTAGGCGGAGGACGTCGACGCGAACACGAACAGAGGCTGCCCATGTAGCTGGCCACTTTGCAAGAGGTTCAAGGTCCCCCTGAGATTCACATCCAGGTAAAGCGTCGGGTCCTCGATCGAGGCGCGCACCCCTGCCATCGCAGCGAGATGAATCACGGCGTCGAAGCGATGCTTGGCGTAGAGCGCGTCGATCCCCTCCGCGTCCCGGATATCGATCTCATGAAAGATCAGCTTCTCGGGTTCGGGAGCATCGGCTCGAACCTCACGCAAGTTCGCGCGTTTGCGGGCGGGATCGTAGTAATCGTTGAGGTTATCGACCCCGACCACCAAGTCGCCACGCTTCAGAAGGGCCGCAGCCGTATTGCTTCCGATGAACCCAGCAGCCCCGGTCAACAGGATGGTCTTCATGTCCCCACTCGTGTGGATCTAGCTCGGGACTTTATGGTCCCACAATGCTTGGTGCGAATCTCAGCGGAGTTTAGGATGCCGTAGTGCAGGCCATGCTTCTAGCAGCTGGGCTTGGAACGCGCCTCAAGCCGCTGACCGACCTTCTCCCCAAACCAGTGGTTCCGGTGGCAAATCGCCCACTTGGGGCGTTTGCAATGGACCATCTCGCACGGTCGGGGGTCCGGGCGATCGTGGCCAATACGTACCCCCGCCCGAAGCTCGTCGAGGGGCTACTCAGGAGCCATTGCCCAGCTGGAATCGATCTTGCGTTCTCCAGGGAGACGACGCTCTTGGGGACGGGAGGAGGCCTTCGAAAGGCCCGCACACGCTTCGGCGACCCGGCAGCACCGGTGATCGTCATGAATGGCGACATGCTTTTCGCCCCCGACCTCGCCGAAGCCTACCGACTGCATCTCGAAAAGGGCGCCGTTGCAACCATGATACTTCGCCGAACCCCTCACCCCGCGCGGTTCGGGGCGATCGGAATCGACCACGAGGGCTGGGTGACCACGCTTCTTGGAGCCCCGAGCGGCCGGAACGTGGACGAGGAACTGATGTTCACCGGAGTGCACATCCTCGCGCCGCGGGCATTCGACGCCATGCCAGCGTCCGGGTGCATCATTCGGTCCGCATACCGAAGTTGGGTGGACGCCGGCGCGCCTGTCCTGGGGCTCATCGACGACTCACCCTGGGCGGATCTAGGTACCGTGTCGGACTATCACCGAGTAAACCTAGAATTGGCTTCAGGTTTGCGTCGGTGGCCAGGGGTCGTGCCGGTCGACGGAAGCTTGCTGGCGCCCGATCGAGTTGCAGTTGCCGATCGCAGCGCAATCCGAAACTCGGTGGTGGGAGCCGGCGTGCAGATCGCGGGGGGCGCTTCGGTCGATGCATGTGTCGTCTGGCCGGACTCGGTGATCACGCGCTCCGCCAGCCGAGCGGTCATCACTCCGGAGCATCGAATCGAGCTCAGCTGAGCCCCATCACCTTGGCCAGCACGACTGTGATGTTGTCAGGCCCGCCGTTGTCGTTCGCCTCTTCGATCAACCGGTTCGCAGCCGTCTGCAGATCCGGCTGCGAATGCACGATGCGATGAATCGCCTCGTCGGTGACCGGGCCACACAGGCCATCGCTGCACAGTACGTAGATGTCGCCGATTTCGGGGCGGTCGAGGAAAGTGTCGACCTTGACGGTGGACTTCATCCCCAACGCTCGAACGATGACGTTCTTGAGCGGAAAGCTCTCGATCTCTTCTTCGGAGAGTCGCTTCATTTTGATGTAGTCGTTGAGAAGCGAGTGATCGCTGGTCAGCTGCTCCAGTTTTCCCTCGCGGATACGATAAACGCGGCTGTCACCAACGTGCGCGATGAGCACGCCATCCTCGATGACGAGAATGCCGGCGACGGTGGTACCCATGCTGTGCATCTGGGGATCGTTCTGGGCCGCTTCGTAGATGCGGAGATTCGCGAGTTTGATGCCGGTGATGAGACGGTTCTCTTCATACCCCCGCGCCTTGTCCATTTTGTAGGGCCAAGTCGCTTCCGGATCTGCGCTCGTCGCGCGGAAGAACTCCCGGAGGGTGTCGATCGCCATGCGGCTCGCAACTTCACCCGAGGCGTGCCCGCCCATGCCATCGGCTACGACAAAGAGGTTGTCCTCATCGGCAAGCATGAAGCTGTCCTCGTTGTGAGTTCGCTTCATCCCGATGTGGGTGTCCCCAATGGCGAGAACTCGTGCCCGTGACATACCCCAAAACCCCCGTGAGATCTGAGCTTAACGATCCCAGCGCGGCCAAGTCAACGAAACAGGCTTATACTCGCCCCGACGTGGCGAACAGACCCGACGACGAGCTCGCATCGGTGGTGGCCAGCGCACAGGAGCTCCTGCGCTGGGAAGACGCGCTCGGGGGGAGTGGATTCCCCGGCGTCGAGCGCGGACGAGCTGCATCGCCGTCCGAAACGGGGGGAGACGCCGCAGCTTCGGAGGGCGCGCAGGTTTCCCACACACACCTACAAATGCTCGCGTCCGAGGCAGCTGAGTGCACTCGTTGTGAGCTTCATCGAAGCCGCACCAAGAGCGTGTTCGCGCGCGGCACACCCGACACCAATCTGGTATTCGTCGGCGAGGGCCCAGGCTTTCACGAGGATCAGCAGGGCTTGCCCTTCGTAGGCCGGGCGGGACAGCTTCTCGATCGGATGATCGCCGCGATGGGGTACGACCGAGAAGGCGTCTACATCTGCAACGTCGTGAAGTGCCGTCCGCCGGAAAACCGAACGCCGCTCCCGACGGAGGCTGTCGCATGCGCTCACTTCCTGGTGCCGCAGCTCGAGGCCGTATCGCCGAAAGTGATCGTCGCGCTTGGTCGGTGCGCCGCCGAAAATCTGCGGTGCGTGCCGCCGTCTGGGAAATGGAGGGGAATCTGGGGCGAATGGCGCGGCATCCCGGTCATGCCGACGTACCACCCGGCTTTTCTGCTGCGGAGCCCACAATTCAAGAAGCCTGTCTGGGAAGATCTCCAAGAAGTGCTTCGAAAGCTCAACCGGGAAGAGCGCTGAATAAAGGGGACAGTCCCTTTTATTTGCGGCGGCAGCTGCCGAACGGCTTGAACTCTTGCTGTTCCGAGTCGCTCGTGGTCTGCGCTTCCTCGCTCATGTCGGGGCCGACGGTCAGCATCACGGGAGGCCGGGGATTGACGTCCGTCCAGACCGTGCACTGAAGCCAGTACTCGCAGTTGTTTTTGACGATGACGATATGTGCCCAGCCGCTCCCGAGGTTTCGCGACTTGCCCGAGATCTCGTAACAACCAGCTGCGCTGACCTCGTCGGGACCGACTTCCGATAGGGGGGAGAGCAGCGCGAGACCGATCCCAAGCGCGCATAGCGCGGCACTGATTGCCTTCATAGCGGCTGATCGTACGGGACACGTGACCACGCAACAAGAGGCGTGGTTTTCCGAAGACTCAGGCCCAGCTTGACGGAGATGCCAAATGGCCTTAGGATAGTGCCAAATGGCAACAGCAAGCGCCGCAGATCTATATCACGAAACGTATCGGCTTCTCGGCGGTGTGAAGACGCTCAAAACCCGGCGGCGCACTCCGGACGCCTGGGTGTCGCTGATCCGCCGGGGTTTTCGACCGAGCACGCTCACCGCCATCGCCGACAACACCGGCGTTCCCGTGAAATCCCTGCTGGAGCTCATCTCGCTCCCCGAGCGGACGTGGGCCCGCAAGTCCAAGAAGGACGAAGCGCTGTCACTCCCCCAGTCGGACAGGCTCTATCGCATCGCGCGCGCCGTGGCGCGAGCAACGGAAGTTTTCGAGCGTCGCGAGACCGCGGTGGACTGGTTGCGCACACCGAACCGGGCGCTTTCCGGCGCCACGCCATTCGCCATCTTGGACACCGAGGTGGGCGAAGAGCAGGTACGAACACTGCTCGGGCGAATCGAGTACGGGGTGTACACGTAGTGCGGGTCTACCGACTGTCTGCACCAAAGCACGTCAAGACGTCGTTGAGTGGAGAGGGCGCTCGCCTGTTTGGTGGGCGGTGGAATCCTCGAGGCCTGGCGATGGTCTACACCTCGGAGCACCTTTCGCTCGCAGTGCTCGAGAACCTCGTCCATCTCGAGCCTGCACAACTGCGGCCCGATCGACTGGCGCTCACCATCGACGTGCCGGATCGAGACGTCGAGGTCCTTGTTCCTTCCGACCTCCCCAAGAATTGGCGCGCCGCCCGCTCTCACAGGCTGCTCCAAGACTTGGGAAAGGCCTGGATCGTCGAGGGACGCTCGCTGGCGCTGCGGGTGCCGTCTGCGGTGATTCCGCAGGAGTACAACATCTTACTCAACCCGACCCATCCCAAGCACGAGAGGCTCTCGGTCGAGGCGCAGGAGCCCTTTTCCTTTGACCCACGGTTGTTCAGGTTCCCGACCTGACAGTTTCGGGCGAAAACCAGTCTCGAGGTTTATCCTTGAAGAAGCGCGTGACCAACAGAACTGAACCGAACTGGACCGCTCTCGAGCACTTCCTCCGGGAAGGCATCGCCAGCACGGAGTACGGGGATCCTAGAGAAGAGCTGGGTCGCGCACCGGACGCAGAAGACCGCGAGGTGGCCCGCGAGTTGGTGCGGGCCGCGGCTACCTTCGACATCGAGGAGATTGGCACTGAAAGCCTCCACCCAGAAGCGGTGCGACACCCGTCAGTCCGGCCTCTGCCCGAAGGAGCCGCCGACCCGTCCTTCCTCGGGCGACTGTCGGCGACCGGGACGGGCGACATGTCGGTCGATCAGATCGACGACGTTCCGACGATTCTGGCGGTGCTGCGCGCGGGGTCCCGCAAGCAGCGGCGCGCGGCTCTCGAACGACTGGGTGAGCGTCTCCGCGAGCGGCGCGGAGTACCAAACGAGGCTCTCCGAGCTGCGACACAGACCATCACCGAGCTCCGGGACGTGGAGCTCGGGCACGAGCTGGCCCGATTGCGCGCCGAGCTTCCGGGTGCACCCGGTCGCAAAGCGCGGAGCGAAGACGAGCGTTGGAAACGATTAGCCGCCGAGACCAAAGAAGCGGTCCGAAGCTTCTGGGACGGGCTACTGGACGTCGAGCCCATCCACGTGCTTCCCGGCGACCAAAGAGCGCTTCTCTTGATGCGTACGCCCGAGCTTCCGGCGATGGTGTTGCATCACATCAACGCGATCATCGAGGGAAGCGACGGATGTGTTCCGCGAGAGTCCCGCGTCGGGCTTCTCGCGTCGCTCCGATATGCGACCGATCGACGCCTGGTTCCTGCCCTCGTAGCGGTAATCGAGTCCGCAAGAGGCGAGCTACTTGCCGAGGCGGCCCGCGTTCTGGGTGGCATCGACGATCCGCGGGCGCACCCTGCGCTCGTCGAGCGATTCGAACGAAGCATCGTCAGTGAAGAGCGGGTCGCTCTGGCTGGCGCGCTCGGGTTGCACGGAGACTGTCGCGGTCTCCCCGAAGTACGGAGCCTCCTTCAACAGGAGCAACCCTCGTCGATCCTACACGCGCTCGAAGCCATGGAGAGCTTGGGGTCGTCCGAGAACAGCGAGCTCGTCGTTCGGTTTCTCGATCACTCCGATATCGGGATAGCGGTTCAGGCCGTCCGCACGTTGGCTCGCATTAGCGACGGACGCGTCCTTGATGAGCTAGGTGAACGCTACAACACCACTTCGGTACCCGCGCTGCGCGCCGCGATCGAAGACGCACTCTCCGCGATCGCGGCACGCATGGAGCTTCGGGGTGAGGAAGTGGCCGAGATCGATTGGTCGGAGGTCGGCAACAAGCCCGCGCCCCGCAAGAAGGGCGCCCGGGACAGCTTGCCCGCGATCGTGCTCGGCTGGCGCGACTACTTCATGGGGCGCCTGTGGTTGCTGCTCGGACGCATCAACTGGGCCGTCGCGCGCTTCGAATCGGCTGCGAGAAGGCGTGCGGGATGGGTGGTCCCGTTGATCGGGATCGGGATGGCGTTTGCGCGCGGAGAACAGTACGCATTGGCCTTGCCCGCTTTCCGCCGGGCGATCGAGCTCGACCGGCCGCGCATCGAACGTAATCCCATTCTCGTGCGGGCCATGGCGAAGTCCTTCCTTCATCGAGCCGAGCAGGTGGAGCGGGAGGGCCGCGACGACATCGCGAGAGGGCTCGTGGGCGAGGTGCTGACACTCGATCTTCGACGGGCACCTGGCACGGTTCGCTTCGAGCTCAAACGCAAGCACGATGTCCTAGGCAAACCGGAGCATGACGATGTCCACTCGGCTGCGTGACGCTGCGATTCGTCATCTTCGGGCGCAGGGTGCGGTCTCGCCGGAAGGATTGGTACACCGCCTGACGATGGACATCGAGGTGGACGGCAGGGTCGAGATGGTGACCCTGAGTCTCCGCGACGGAGAGCTTCAGTGCGTGTCCAGCGACGGTCAGAACGATGGTCGACACGTGATCTGCGCGCTCGAGTGGGTCGCCGGTCTCGAACAGCGCGCCGACTCGCTGCAACCGGGGGTCGAGGCAGTCATCGGTCGGCGCTCGCTCGAGCCACCCCAACAAAGCGAGCTCGCAGACGCCCTAGACGAGCTCCTCATCGCGGTCACCAGAGTCGGGATCGACAAAGCCCGTTACGCGCCCTCGGTCGATGCGGCACTGGAGGGCGTCGTCGAGGTTGCCGCCGAACCGACACCCCCGGGTCTCGGACGCTTCATCGGGCGACTTCGACAAGAGGTCCTTTCAGGCCAACCCCGCCGTGCCGCTCGGATTCTCGAGGGAGCCGCGAGGCTTGCGGACGCCCTCCGGGTCGAGTCTCGAACCGAGGCCTCGGAGGAGCGCATCCGGGCCTGGCTTGGCGCGCGCCCCGGATCTGTGCCCGAGCTCGAGCTCCTCTACGACCGCACGATGGTCGAAGTCGCACGCGAGTGGCTTGCCGGCACGACGCGGGCGAGTGTCGAGCGACGATACCTGATCGATTTGACGGCGGGCGCGATCTATCGTGAGGATCGGCCCAGCCAAGCAACGGCTTCGCTTGGGCCGTGTCCGCGGCAGATACACGTGGGATTGGCCGAAGTCGAGCCCGGGCCGGCGCCGCAACGCATTCGTGTCCTGCAGTATGAGGTTCGCCCCGAGGTTTCCGCGGAAAGCTGGGAGCGGCTCCACCAAATCGCAAGACGAAGCTTCGCCCAGCTGACGGAAACCTATCGCCGAGCCGTGCAGATCTACCCGACGCTTGCCGAGCCCTTCGCCCTGATCGCGCCGTATCGCATCGAGCACGACGACGGCTTCATCGCGATCGACTCGGAAGGTCATCGGCTCGCGCTGGAGCGCACCGAACGAAGGGGCAGTGTGCTCGCGTTCTACGAACTTCTAAACGAGGGCATCGAACCCACCTGGTTGGCAGGCCGTCTGACGGACGCTGGGAGCACGCTCTGCATCTCACCGTTCGCCTTCGCGACCCGGAATCACGACTACACGCGTTTATAGGTCCAAGTCGAGCTAACGTATCCCCAACGCTTGCGTAGGGGCCTCACGGAGCCAAAATCCGACGATGTCATCCGGCGCCGCACCCAAGACGACTCGACCCGGCTCACTCAAGTCGCGTCATCTGCCGCTGGCATCGGCCGAGTATCAACTCGCCGAGCTCGGCCGGCTGCCGATGGACAAGACCTTCGACGAGGCGCTCACCCCCGAAGGCCTTTGGCCGCTTCGACCCACCTCGATCGAGATCCTTCAAATCAACGTCGGTAAGCTTTGCAACCAAACCTGCCGGCATTGTCACGTCGATGCGGGACCCGATCGAACCGAAGTGATGTCGCGCGAGACTGCCGAGCATTGCATCGACGTCCTTCGACGTTTCGCCATTCCGACGGTCGACATCACGGGCGGCGCCCCCGAGCTCAACCCGAGCTTTCGATGGCTCGTAAAGCAATGCGCCTCCCTCGGCCGCCACGTCATGGACCGGTGCAACCTCACCATTCTCGAGACCGGCGCGCATCGCGATTTGCCCGAGTTTTTCGCTGAGCACGGGGTCGAGCTCATCTGCTCGCTCCCGCACTACCAACCGACCTGCACCGACATCCAGCGCGGCGACGGCGTCTTCGACAAGAGCATCCGGGCTCTGCATCGTTTGAACGCTCTCGGCTACGGGGAGGGCAAGTCGGGGCTTCGTTTGGTGCTGGTGACGAATCCGGTCGGCGCAATCCTTCCGGCAGCGCAGGCATGTCTCGAGGTCGAGTGGAAGCGCGAGCTCAAGGAGCGCTACGACGTGTCGTTCGATGCCCTCTACACCATCACCAACATGCCGATCAGCCGATACCTTGAGTGGCTTCTAAAGACCGGGAATCTCGAGGGTTACATGCGAAAGCTCGTCGAGTCGTTCAATCCGCAAGCGGCACACGGCGTCATGTGCAGGAGCACGATCTCGGTCGGCTGGGACGGGCGCCTCTTCGACTGCGACTTCAATCAAATGCTCGACGTCCCGGTCACTGACGGGGCCCCGCGCCACATCCGCGACTTCGACCTGTTGGGGCTCGAGGCTCGCACGATCGTGACCGACCGACACTGCTTCGGCTGCACCGCAGGCGCCGGCTCGAGCTGCGGCGGTGTAACGGCCACCTAGTGGGCGCTACTGCGGCGGTGGCTCCGGAAACCCGATCGGGAAGCAGATCTGGTCGAGGGACAGGTTGATGTCGACCAAATCGTCTTCCGGCAAGTCAGGGGTGCCGTTGTCGTTGACGGTGCCACCCTCGCACTCGATCGCGAGGGACGCTGCGTCTGCGGTGACCCGGATGCCGGTCCTGATCGGAAGCCCGACATCAGGGTCGGAGGCATCGCCAGCGACATCGAAGCAGACCTCACCGGAGCGGAACGCCCCGTAAATCGCCCCTTGGATCGTCTCGAGGCGCAAGACGAGGCCGCCGGTGACCAGGTTAGCGCAATTCTCTGGAAAGCATCCGGGGCCACATGCACACACGCACCGACCCGCGAAAGCGCACAGCTGTCCGAATTCCCCAAGCGGGCAGTCGTCGTGGGTCTCACAAAGCTGCCCGCTACGGTCACCCGGATTGGCGACTTGTGGAATCATGACCGTCTGTGGCAGCGGGGCCAAGGTCGTGTTCACGGGTGTGCCGGAGGCTACGCGCGTGGTGGCGATCTCGGCGCGCGCACCGGTCACTTCGATGCTGGGCAACGGGGTTGGGAAGCTCGCTATGACCGCTTGTTGCAGGAGCGCCTGGGGAATCAACAGCGCGGAATCGAGGGTAGCGTTGAACTGCGCGGCGGGCATGATCGGGGTCGGCGCGACGGTCAAATCCATCGACGAGTCGAAGAGCGCCGGAGAGAACGAGCTCCCACAAGCGATCGGAACGAGCTTCCGGGTGGGAGCCCACGGGCCCGAGCAAACACCCGATCTACATTCGCCACTGCTACAGGGAGTGCCGTCAGGCAAAGGGTCGGGAGGTGGACAGGCCTTATTGATGCACTGTGAATCCTCGAGGCACTCGTCGGGAAAGAAGGCTTCGCACTGTTCGTCGACGTTGCAGCCCACACAGCGACCCTCACCATCGCAAACGAAGATCCCATTCTGGCCGCAGGGTGTGTTTGTGGGCTCTACGCCAGCCCCGACGCATTGGCCCGACATGGGCTCGCACATTCCGTCGGTCGTGCAGTCGTTGTCGTCCTGACAACCGGACTCGACGCAGCTCACCCCTGCATCCGGCATCCCTGCAATGCCTCCGATTCCTGCGCTTCCACCGGAACCTCCGGTGTTTCCAGCACTGTCGGCGCAGCCGACGAGCACGAAGATCGCAACGAGAGGACAAGGAAGGATCATCCAAGGACGCGTGACCATCGCGGGAGAATAGCTCAGAATCGCATTCACGAAATGATCGATTCCAAAAGTCCCACCCTCATCGTCGACTCCGAGCACCCCCGCGTCCAAGCGTTCGCTGCGGCTGGAGCCGACGGGGCCGACGACGACCGAGACCGTGCCATCAAGCTCTACTATGCCGTGCGAGACGGGATCAGGTACGACCCGTACGACCTCGACTTGACCCCACAGGGTTTGCGCGCGAGCCGGACACTAGAGCTTGGTCGTGCTTGGTGCGTCCCAAAGGCGGTGTTGTTGGCCGCGAGTTGCCGCGTGCTCGGGATCCCGGCCAAGGTCGGTTTTGCGGATGTCAAGAACCACCTATCGACGAAACGGCTCCGCGAGCGGATGGGGACCGACGTCTTCTATTGGCACGGCTACACCGCGATCCAACTCGGGGGAACATGGGTCAAGGCGACGCCTGCCTTCAACATCGAGCTTTGTCAGCGCTTTCGAATCGAGCCGCTTGAGTTCGATGGCCTCGCGGATTCGATCTACCACCCGGTCGATCTCGAAGGCCGAAAACACATGGAGTATTTGAAGTTCCGCGGCGAGTTCGACGATGTCCCACTCGAGGAAATGCTCGCGACCTACACGTCGAAATATCGGCCAGCCACATACGAGTCGACTGGCGCAGACTTCGATCGAGACGTCGACCTCGAAACCGGAAGCTACTAGCTACGCATCACTGAGATCGACCTCGACCGGCGCGTGGTCGTCCCCGAGGTAGATCACTGCATCGGCCCGACCGGGCATCTCCTCCCAGATGAAGCGTGTCAGGCGCTCGAAGTGCATGACGAAGCGGCGCACGGCGGTGGGCGTCATCACCGCGGGGCCTCCCGCGGCTCGGAGCCGGGCCTCCTGCTTTTCCCGCCACGCGTAGACGCGATCGAAGTCGGGTGGCCGCAACAAGATCAACAAGTCGAGCTCGGCGAAGAGCTTCTGATAAGCCCCGGCGAGCTGCCGATTCACATACCACCGCCAATCGCCGGTGGAGTCCTCGAGGCGTTCGAGCCCGTTGACCGGCGCTTCGAGCTCGTCGCCGCGCTGGGGTCGGGCGCCCACGCACCAACCCTCGAACAGGACCACGTCACAAGGACCGTTCCAGATCGGCCATTTGAACTTGGGGAAGGGCTCGTCGGTGGCCTTGTCGAAGCGGGGTAGCGCGACGCTTTCCCCGGCCCGCAGGCTTCGGAGAACGTGAAGGCCGAGCTCGACATCGTGGGTGCCCGGAACGCCTCGCGTCACGAGCAGAGGATGGTAGGTTTCGGCTCGGTGCCCGCGCGCAGCCTTGCTAAGGTAGAGATCGTCGAGCGACAGGATTGCGACACGCAGGCCAAAGAGTTGCTCGAGGAGCCCTTTCGTGAGCCGGGCGAGCGCCGACTTGCCCGTCCCCTGCGCGCCGCTCAGCCCAACGACCACCGTGCGGTCGACGACGTGCTCGGCGATCCACTGAGCCATCGGCACGTAGAAGTCCGCGATCAATGCATCGGACGGCCGGGCGATTCCCTCAACGTCGCACCACGCCTCGACCTGAGGGCGAACGTCGGGCACTTCGGCATGCAGGCTACGGACGGAAGACAACGGCCAGAGCACGAGGGATCGGAACCACAAACCCCAACGACTCGCAACCCCATTGACGCCGTCGCTGGCGCTGACACTGACGCGGTCGCCGACACTGGCGCTGGCACCAAAGCATTCCCTGAAGTAGATCTCCCCCCGTGCCCGCTCCCAAGATCCGTATCCTCGTCGCGAAGCCCGGGCTCGACGGGCACGATCGTGGGGCGAAGGTGGTGGCCCGAGCGCTCCGTGACGCGGGCTTTGAGGTGGTCTACACGGGGCTTCATCAGACCCCCGATATGATCGCCGTTGCGGCAGTCCAAGAAGACGTCGATGCCGTCGGCCTCTCGATCATGTCCGGCGCCCACAATACGCTTTTTCCCGCGGTTCTCGACGCGCTCAAGGCACGCGGTGGCGAAGACATCATCGTGTTCGGCGGCGGGATCGTTCCCGAGGCAGACGCGGATGCACTTCGAGCGCGAGGCGTCGGCGCCATCTTCACGCCGGGCGCGCCACTCGAAGAGATCATCGCATGGGTGCGTACGAATGTCGCGCCCAGGTCGCTCGGGTCATGAAGCAGCTTGCGCTCGCCCTCGCCCTCATCACGCTTGTCGCGTGCACGAGGGAAGGGCAGCGAGAACCGCTGCACGAACCCACATCCCCCTTCGAGGTCCTCGGGAGCGAATTCGGAGTGAGCATGGCGAGAGTGCACCTCGGCCCTTCACGAACCTTTCGGTTCGAGGCGGGCCCTTGCCAGGAGGTCTTGGTATTCGTCGAGAAGGGCACCGCGCGCGTGGGGCTAACGTGGCTCGATACGGGGAGGGCCGCGCGCTTTCACGCGCCAGCGCTGCTCCAAGGGATGTCCAATGATGGTACCGTGATCTTCGCAGTGGCGGCGCTCTCGAAGGAGGCCGCGATCGAGCAGATCGACTGGGCACGTGTGCCAAAGAACCCGTCGTGTCCCCCACGATCCAACGAAGTGGTCCTTTCCGACCCGGAGCGAAGCGGACCCTTCGTCCATGCCGGGGGTCGCCTTTCGGTCATGATCTATCTCGACGGCGTTCGGGACGGACCGCCTGTGGCAAGCCTTGGAACACTCACCGCCGATTCGACGCTTGCCGTGCCAGAACACCTTCACGAGCGCTCCGCTGAAGTGCTTTGGATTCAGGACGGCTCGGGGACGATGCGCGTCGGCGACCAGACGCGCGCGATCCGGCCGGGCACATTCGTCCGGGTACCGCCACAAACCCTTCACGGCTTCGTTCCAGACGGCACCAGGCCCCTATTGGCATACCAGGTCTATACGCCCTCAGGACCCGAACAGCGTTTTCGCTAACTCCGCCCGCGGCTCATGGTTCAACGGGCGGAAGCCCATGGCCGGGTACGATCAGCGTTTTCTTGTACGTCTCATAGTCGAACTGGTCGCTGTGCTCTTCGTTGTGGCAGGGCAGACACGTCGACTCCGGCGCGTCCTCGACTATGTCGATCTCGGGATTCTTGGTATGCGCCGCGCCGGGTCCATGGCAGCTCTCACATCCGACGTTCACCAGCGCGCCCTTCAAGTTGTGTGTCACCGTGGAGCCGCCGGGCTGATCGTACCCCGTCACGTGACAACCGACACAGTCGAGGTTGAACTCTTTGTTGCGCGTTTGCAGCGTGAGGTACGCGTGGCCGTGCGGATGAGACTGCCACCATACGTAGGCGGGGTTATGGCATGTGCCGCAGGCTTCGCTTCCGACGTAGGCGATGTCGTCGGGCCCGAGCGGGCGAGGAGCTAGGTCTGCGAACGCTTCACGGTTGGCTTGATTGACTGCCTTGTCGTGCTCCCTCATCAGCTTGGTCACCTCTTGGTCCGTGGGGGCTTCCTTGGGCAGCTCCACCCACCTTGCCGTGAAGGAATTGCCGCGAGGTGAGCGCGGAGGCGCATCCATCGCTTCCCGTTGGGTCTTCAGCGCTGCGAGTCGATCGGATTGCGCACGAAGGTCTGCAGGATCGACGTCCTTCGATCTTTCCCATTCCAGAATTTTTTCGGACAAGTCTGCGATCTGTGCCTCGAGTTGCCGGATTCTTTCTTTTTTCGACCACTCACTCAGGTCGGCGAAGGCTTCATCGGTTTTGCGATGCAGGTCGACGACGGTGAGTCCTTGGCCCTGCCGCCCGGCATTCAAGACCCACGCTTCGCCGGCTCGGTGGGGTGGGAGGGGCGCGTCTTGGTCGAGGCCACCGTGCACGACGAAATCGACGCCGTCGATCGCCCCGATCCGATTCGCGTCGCGCCGTGAGCCGTGCACCAGCGCAATCGTCAAGTCGGTTTCAGCCTGCGCAGAGCCAACCGCCGCCATCACCGCGTCGCGCTTGGCGCCCGGGCGCACACCCACGACAGCAATGCGGAGCTCACCAGCTTTAATCCGCACGACCTCGGCAGCGCCCTTCATCGCCAGCCACGGGAACCTCGACGCGGTGTGCAAACGTGCGAGTTCTTCTTGTGGCTGCGCCCGATCGCGCCGACCGGGCAGCGCCGCATCGATCTCCAAGTGATCGAGGATCCCGAGGAGCGTACTGGCGTTTCGGTTCGCTTGGTCTACCCGCGCCGGCTCGAGAGCGTCGGTATCGAAGAACAGGTCGCCAGCCATGAGCACTACCAGCGGCACGGAGCCATCCCGCAGGGCCCGGATCTGGGCAGCGAGGCGATCGATGCCACCGAGCGGGCGGCTCGTGCAGCCGCAGGGCTCGAGATACCCCTTCAGGTCCGTCACGACGGCCAGGCGCAGCGTCGGGCTAGGCTTCCCATCCGGAGCCTCCTTCGACTGGCCACGATTGCAGCCGGCGGTAGCGCCAAGGGCCAGAAGGACGAGCAAGCATCGCATTCTTGGGGTTCTAGCAACCGTGTGGCCAACCGCAAAAACAGGAGCGGAGCCCGCGACTTGACGCACGGGCATACGCTGACTACTTTCCGGTCGCTTTTGGCGGGGCTTTCCGCCTTTTTGACGAGGACTCTATGGTCAAGGTTCGACTGAGGCGTGCAGGCGCGAAGAAGCGTCCCTACTATCACATCGTGGTGACCGATAAAGAAAAGCCCCGAGACGGGCGGTTCATCGAGCAAATCGGCACTTATGACCCGAGCCGTCCCATCGCGGAGGCCAAGGTCGATCATCCCCGCCTCGACTACTGGGTTGGAGTTGGCGCGCAGGTGAGCGACCGCGTGCGCGACGTCGTCAAAGAGCACAAGAAGGCCGCAGCCGGCGGCGAGGCTTCCTGAGCGAGCGACCCGTGGCAGGAGACAGACTGCAGGACCTGATCGCGTACATCGCGAGCTCGCTCGTGGACGACCCCGACGCCGTCGAGGTCAACATCGTCGAAGAAGACCGTGCCGTCGTGCTGGAGCTCACGGTGGCACCGGACGACCTCGGCAAGGTCATCGGGAAAGAGGGTCGCACCGCGCGTGCAATGCGAACCCTGCTCGCGGCCACCTCGGCTCGACTCCACAAGCGCGCCATCCTCGACATCCTCGAGTGAGCGCCGAGTTGGGCCAATTACGAGGCGCACCGCGTTCGCGTGATCTCCGAGGCCACGCGTAATTTGCGCTTCGCGTGATGTCGTTGGATCGCCGAGATCCCGAACGTTAGCGGGCACCCAAGTATCTTCGTATCTTGGCGCGCCGGATGCATGTACGGTCAGCGCATGGCGGCGAGCACGGCGGATGTCGAGTTCATTCGAGGTTTTTCCACGTTGGGGCGTACCGACACCCCCGTGGCTGGAGGCAAAGGAGCGAACCTCGGTGAGCTGACGGCGGCTGGCTTGCCGGTGCCTCCGGGGTTCGTCGTGACCGGGCAAGCCTATCTGCACGCGCTCGACCTGGCAGGGTGTCGTCAGCGAGTCATCGACATCGTGGGCGACGCCGATCTCGACGACTCCGGCGCGCTCAAGCTGGTGTCCGAGGAGCTCAGGGCCACAGTCCAAAACGCAGGCATCCCCGACGACGTGCGGTCTCAAGTGCGCGAGTCGTTCGAGGCGCTCGGTCCCGGCGTTCGCGTCGCGGTAAGGTCTTCGGCGACCGCGGAGGATACTGCGGAGGCGTCTTTCGCCGGAATGAACGAATCCTTCACCAATGTCGACGAGGCGACGTTGATGAACCGCATCGTCGACTGCTGGGCATCGCTTTGGGGTCCGCGGGTGATCGCCTATCGGCACAGCTTAGGGTTTACCGAGGAGCCCGCGATCGCCGTCGTGATCCAGAAAATGGTCGACTCCGAAGCGGCTGGGGTCATGTTCACGGTCGATCCCATTTCGCGAGACACGGGGCGCATGTTGATCGAGGCCGCCTACGGTCTTGGCGAGGTCGTCGTTGGAGGACAAGTCGAGCCGGATACCTACGTCGTGTCGCGTTCGCCTGATCTTTCGAATTTCGACGTCCAGCTCCTGAGCGCGCGAATCGGAAGCAAATCGCATAAGATCGTTCGCGGGCCGAGCGGAGCTCAAACCCGAGCTGACGTGCCGACCAGCGAGCGCGAGGTTCGAGTGCTCGACGATGCCCAGGTGCGCGAGATCGCAACGCTCGGGCTTCGGATCGAGCAGCACTACGGCAGCCCGCAAGACATCGAATGGGCCCTCGAAGGGGGTTCGTTCTCCATCGTCCAATCGCGTCCCATCACGACGCTCGAGGCGGAGCCCGGAACGCCGTTGGTGCGCGGTCTCGGAGCGTCCCCAGGGCGCGTCTCCGGAAAAGTTCGCGTGATGCGGACTCTCCAGCCGGAAGCGAGAATCGGCAAGGACGAGATCCTCGTGGCGGAGATGACGAGCCCCGATTGGGTGCCGGTGATGCGTCACGCGGGGGCACTGGTGACGGACGAAGGTGGTGTGACGTGCCACGCGGCGATCGTCAGTCGCGAACTGAGGATTCCGTGCGTGGTCGGCACCGGCAATGCGACAAAGCTTCTTCGGAGCGCACAGGCGGTAACCGTCGACGGGAGCCGGGGCGAGGTGCTGGCAGGCACCGAGACGAGCCTTTCGTCCGCTCCGACCGACGTCAAGCCCACCGTGATGGCGGCACCGGAAATGACGCTCGAGCCCTTGGCGACGCGACTGTACGTGAACCTCGCGATCGCCGATGCCGCCGAAGAGGCTGCGGCTTTGCCGGTGGATGGGGTCGGTCTGCTGCGCGCGGAATTCATGATCATCGACGCGCTCGACGGCGCGCATCCGAAGGCCCTGATCACCGAGGGGGGTTCCGAGGAGTTCGTCACCAAGATGACGGAGTCGATCCTCCGGATCGCGAGACCCTTTTTCCCCAGGCCCGTGATCTACCGAACCTATGACTTCCGGACGAACGAGTTCAGCGCCCTGCGCGGCGCAGAACAATACGAGCCCCACGAGGAAAACCCGATGATCGGGTACCGCGGGTGTTATCGCTACGTGAAGGACCCCGAGCTTTTCGATCTCGAGCTCGAGATCTTGGCGCGTGTGCGCGAGGCGTCGCCCAACGTGCAGGTCATGATTCCTTTCGTCCGAACCACATGGGAGCTCGAGGCGTGCCTCGAACGCATCGACAAGCACCGTCTCGGAGACGACCACGGGCTCCTCCGTTGGGTCATGGCAGAAGTGCCTTCGATCGTTTATCGGATCCCCGATTACGCCAAACTGGGCATTCACGGAGTTTCGATCGGATCGAACGACTTGACCCAGCTGATGCTTGGCGTCGACCGCGATTCGTCGATCTGCGCCGAGCTTTTCGATGAGGCCGATGAAGCCGTCTTGTGGGCGATCGAACGGATTGTGCGAACCGCCGAAGAGTGCGGCCTGACTTCGTCGCTATGCGGACAGGCACCCTCCAATCGCCCCGAGTTTGCGGAAAAGCTGGTCCGATTCGGCATCACGTCGATTTCGGTAAACCCCGATGCGGTTTCCCGCACGAGACAAGTCATCGCTTCGGCCGAGCGGCGAATGCTTCTCGACGCAGCACGCCACGGAGAGCACCCATGAACGAAGAGGAACTCAAAGCGCTATATGCTTCATTTGCCGAGGTCTTTGCAAACGGCACACCGATTCGACGACCGATCGAGCTCGTGGCCGCCATTCGCGCCGCCGGCATCGAGCCGAAAGCCGTCACGACGGAGTGGCTGAGAACACTCAACGAGGACTGGGTCTATGGCAAGGCCATTCTTCCCTTCCAAGATGCGGTCGCCAATCGCCTATATCAGCAAATACTCCGCGGATAGCGAGGGTCACGATGCGCATCGAAAAACCCGCAGCTTCCTCTGAGGGACCTCCAAACCTGGCCGACTACGAACAGGCGCGAGCAGCGTTCTCGTGGGAAGCCGTGAGGCGTGAGCTCGATGGGTTGCCCAACGGGGGCGGGCTCAACATTGCCTACGAGGCGGTCGGCCGCCACGTTCAAAGCGGGCATGGCGGTCAGACCGCAATGATTTGGCTCGGCAAGAAGGGTGAGCGCGAGGAGATCACCTATGCGGAGCTCGACGGGCTCACGAATCAGCTGGCAAACGTCCTTGCGAACCTCGGGGTGGAGGCTGGAGATCGCGTCTACTCGCTTGCGGGCCGCATCCCCGAGCTTTACGTCTGCGCCCTCGGCGCGCTGAAGCACCGCGCGATCTTCTGCCCACTCTTCTCCGCATTCGGGCCCGAGCCCATCGCTCAGCGGATGCAGCTCGGTGAAGCGAAGGTGCTTCTCACCACCGAGCGCCTCTACCGACGGCGGGTCATGGAGATCCGCGACCGCATACCGTCCCTCGAGCACGTGATCATCGTACCCGACCCGAAAAAGCCGAGGTCACCCGAGAACACGATCGACTGGAACAATGCAATGGCTGGGGCATCACCGGATTACCGAATCGCTTCGACGAACCCCGCGACGCCGGCACTGTTGCACTTCACCAGCGGCACGACCGGGACACCGAAGGGCGCCCTGCACGTGCACGAAGCGGTGCTCACCCACTACGTGACCGGCAAGCTGGCACTCGACCTCCATCCCGAGGACATCTATTGGTGCACCGCCGACCCCGGCTGGGTCACAGGAACGTCGTACGGGATTATCGCGCCGCTCACGAATCGGGCGACGATGGTCGTCGATGAGGCCGAGTTTGATTCCCAGCGTTGGTACCGAATCCTCGAAGAGGAGAGGGTGCAGGTCTGGTACACGGCCCCGACTGCGATTCGCATGCTGATGCGGTCCGGACCTGAGCTTCCACGAAGCAGGAACCTCTCGGCCCTTCGCTTCATGGCGAGCGTCGGCGAGCCTTTGAATCCGCAGGCGGTGGTCTGGGGCTACGAAGTGTTTGGACGACCATTTCACGACAACTGGTGGCAAACCGAAACCGGCGGAATCATGATCTCGAACTACGCTTCGATGGACGTGAAGCCGGGCTCGATGGGAAAACCTCTGCCGGGCATCACCGCGGCCATCGTCCGCGAGGGCAACGATGGCCACATTCACCGGGTCGATGATCCGAAAAAGGACGGCGAGCTCGCGCTTCGCCCCGACTGGCCATCGCTCTTTCGCGGATATTGGAACAACCAGGACCGATACGATGCCTGCTTTCGAGATGGCTGGTACCTATCAGGCGACCTCGCGCGCCGCGACGAGGAAGGGTACTATTGGTTCGTCGGACGTTCCGACGACGTGATCAAGTCCGCTGGGCATCTGATCGGCCCGTTCGAAGTCGAGAGCGTCATCATGGGGCATCCGGCTGTCGCCGAGGTTGGGGTGATCGGCAAGCCCGACCCCGTGGCTGGCACGATCATCAAGGCGTTCGTAAGCTTGCAGCCTGGTCACCAATGGAGTGGCGAGCTCGAGAAAGAGCTCCTCGGCTTTGGCCGAAAGAACTTGGGAACTGCGGCGCCGCGCGAGATCGCCTTCGCGGAGAGCCTTCCCAAGACACGAAGCGGAAAGATCATGCGACGCTTGCTAAAGGCGCGTGAGCTCGGCTTACCCGAGGGGGATACGTCGACGCTGGAAGGAGAAAACGGTTGAGTATCGATATTTCACGCGACCACGCCCTTGATCTCTTGTCGCAGATGCTTCGCATCCGCCGGCTAGAAGAGAAGAGCGCCGAACTCTACGCGAAGCAGAAGATCCGAGGTTTCTTGCACCTATACATCGGAGAAGAGGCCGTCGGGGTAGGCGCGATGCGCGCGCTTCGCGATGACGATAACGTCGTGGCCACCTATCGCGAACATGGCCATGCGCTGGTTCGGGGAATTCCCGCCGGTGAGATCATGGCCGAGATGTATGGAAAGGCGAACGGGTGTTCTGGAGGTCGCGGCGGCTCCATGCATCTATTCTCGGTCGAACGCAGGTTCTACGGGGGTCATGCGATCGTTGGTGGCGGGCTGCCAATCGCAGTCGGGTTGGCGCTTGCCAACAAGATGAAGGGTGAATCTCGTGTGACCGCTTGCTTCTTCGGCGATGGCGCCACCGACGAAGGGGAATTCCACGAGTCACTCAACCTCACCGCCTTGTGGGAACTACCGGTCTTGTTCATCTGTGAGAACAACAGGTATGCAATGGGCACCGCTTTCGCGCGTCACGTCTCCGATAACGACATCGTGAACAACCCGCCCGCCTATGGGGTTCACTCGGAAACGGTAGACGGTATGGATGTCGTGGCGGTCGAACGCGCCGTCCACAACGCCGCCGAGTCGGTCCGTGAAACCGGCGAGCCGCGTTTCATTGAGCTTCGCACTTATCGGTTTAGGGCCCATTCGATGTACGACGCCGAGCTTTACCGATCAAAAGCGGAGGTCGAAGAGTGGAAGAAGCTCGACCCGATCGAGCAGCTCAAGGATCGCGCGCTCGCGGCGACTTTGATCACCGGGGCGGACATCGAAACGATCGAGCGGGACGTCGCGCGGGAAATCGAAGAAGCTGTACAGTTTGCTGAACAAGGCGAGTGGGAGTCGATCGACGACCTCGCCCGCCACACGTATGCGAGGGATCTGTCGTGACCACGTACAGAGAGGCGATTCGCACGGCCTTACGCCGGCTTCTGCTCGAGGATTCGAGGGTGTTCTTGATGGGCGAGGACGTCGGCAGGTACGGCGGCGCCTATGCGGTGAGCAAAGGCCTCCTAGACGAGTTCGGCGAGGACCGTATTCGTGACACCCCGCTTTGTGAGTCGACGTTCGTCGGCGCCGGCATCGGAGCCGCGCTCGGCGGGATGCGCCCGATCGTGGAGGTGATGACAGTAAACTTCAGCATGCTCGCCCTCGACCAGGTCGTGAACAATGCAGCCGTCATGCGTCATATGTCGGGCGGGCAGTTCGAGGTCCCGATCGCGGTCCGAATGGCAACCGGCGCCGGCAAACAGATCGCTGCCCAGCACTCCCACAGCCTGGAGAACTGGTACGCATCCATCCCGGGCATCAAAGTGCTCGCGCCCGCGACAGTGCAGGACGCGCACGACATGCTCCTGGCGGCGGTCGAAGACCCGGACCCGGTGTTCATCTTCGAGCATCAAATGCTCTATGGCATCGAGGGACCATTTGATCCGAACGCGACACTCTCGTCACCCTGGAAGGCCGCTGTGCGGCACCCCGGCAGCGACGTGAGCCTGATCGCCTACGGCGGCTCGGTCCACAAGGCAATGACAGCTGCCGAGGAGCTCGAAAAGGAGGGGATCAGCGCAGAAGTCATCGATCTGCGGAGCCTCCGGCCGCTGGACCGACCGGCGATCAGCGCAAGCGTCTCCCGCACTCATCGTGCGATCGTCATCGACGAGGCTTGGAAGACCGGAAGCCTGGCATCCGAGGTCAGCGCGACGTTGGCCGAGGAAGCCTTCTACGAGCTGGATGCGCCGATCGCACGGGTCTGCACACGCGAAGTACCGATTCCGTATGCGAAGCACCTCGAGGATGCGGCGCTTCCGCAGGTGCCCGCGATCGTCGAAGCAGCGAAGAGGAGTGTGGGCAATGGCTGAATTCGTCATGCCCTCGCTCGGTGCAGACATGACGGCGGGCACTCTCGGGAGATGGCTCGTGACCGTCGGGGATCGCGTCTCGCAGGGAGATATCATCGCCGAGGTGGAAACCGATAAAGGAACGATCGAGGTGGAGGTGTTCACAGGCGGCGTCATAGAAGCGCTGTTGGTGGGGGAAGGCGAGAAGGTCCCGGTGGGGACAGCGCTAGCGGAGATCGGGGAGGCGGGGACAGCGTTAGAGTCAGCGTCAGCTCCAGTGTCAGCGCCGGCGTCCGCGTCGGCCTCCCGATCTCGGGGGATCATGACTTTGGGGGGCAGTGGCGACTTGGATGGGCCGATGGCGACTCCGGCCGTTCGGCGTCGGGCGCATGAGCTAGATGTGCCTTTGCAGGGCCTCTCGGGCACGGGGGAGCATGGGCGGATCACCCGGGAGGATGTCGAGCAAGCGGCGGTCGCCGAGGTACAAGCGCCGTCCGGGGACCGAGTGCGGATCTCGCCCTACGCCAGGCGGCTGGCGCGTCAACGCCAGATCGACTTCACCGACGTTCAGGGAACGGGTCCCGAAGGAGCGATCGCCGCACGTGACCTCGAAGGGGCGCCGGCCAAAGCCTCGGCCGAGTCACCGAAAAAGCGAATGCAACGGGCGATCGCGGCTGCCATGACGCGCGCCAATGACGAGATCCCGCACTACTACGTCGAACACGCGATCGACATGGGCACGGCGCTCGAATGGCTTCGCGAAAAGAACCAGTCTTTGAGCGTGAACGAGCGTCTTGTCTCTGGTGTCTTGTTTCTGCGGGCCGTCGCGCGCGCGTTGCGCAAGCACCCTCTGCTCAACGCCACTTGGCAGGGCCGCGAGGTCATTCAGGGTGATGGCTCTCACGTCGGTCTCGCGGTGTCGCTCCGGGGCGGTGGATTGGTTGCGCCGGCGCTTCGCGATGCCGACCAAGGGAGCCTCTCCGAATTGATGGCGCGGATGACCGATCTGGTGAGCCGTGCGCGTGCCGGTGCAATGCGCAGCTCGGAGATGACCTCGGCGACGATCACTCTGACTTCGCTAGGCGAGCGCGGAGTCGAAAGTGTAACGCCCATCATCTTTCCCCCTCAGGTCGCCATCGTCGGTTTCGGCGCGATCCTCACACGACCTTGGGTCGTCGACGACCAAATCGTCGCACGTCCAATCGTTCGAGTGACGCTAGGAGCCGATCATCGGGTGAGCAATGGCCACCAGGGAGCGCGATTCCTCGTTGCACTCGATCGCTTCTTACAGGAGCCAGACAAGCTATGAAACGAGACGAAATACGGGCGACTTTGATGGCGTGCTTGTCAGATGTCGCTCCTGAGATCGCCGAAGAAGAGGTCGAGGACGATGTAGACATTCGCGACGAGCTCGACCTCGACTCGATGGACATCCTGCGGTGGGTTCAGGGGATCCACAAAGCGCTCGGCGTCGAGATCCCCGAAGAGGACTATGGGAAAATGACGAGCCTCGGGGATGCCATCGATTATGTCGCAGGCCGCATCTAACACGACGCCGTGGGCGACAGAGCAGGAGCAAATCCTCGGCGACCTCGCCGTCCGGGCGGACCAAGGACTCACCGTGCAAGAGGCCCAAGCTCGTCTCGAGCTTTTCGGGCCGAATGTTCTCACCGATTTTCGAGCGACTTCTTGGCTGACGATTTTATGGAGACAGCTCCGCAGTTTCATCATGTTCCTGCTAGTGGCCGGAGCCGCCCTTTCCTTTGCCCTCGGCGACCACCTCGAAGGGGTGGCGATCGTCACGGTGATCGTGCTCAACGCCATGATCGGGTTCGTCACCGAGCTTCGCGCCGTTCGGTCCACCGAAGCGTTACGTGAGCTCGGAAGTACGGAGACTACGGTGCGGCGGAGCGGTGGCATCCGACGTCTGCCCGCGGAGGAGCTCGTGCCAGGAGACATCGTCCTATTCGAAGGCGGCGACGTCATCACGGCCGATGTTCGAATTCTGACCGCCTCTCGGCTCGAGATCGACGAATCGATGCTGACTGGAGAGTCCGTTCCCATCGAAAAAAAGGTGGACGTGCTTCTAACGGACACCGCCGTCGCCGATCGGAACAACATGCTGTTCAAGGGAACCTCGGTCGCCAAAGGAAGTGCCGAGGGCGTCGTGGTCTCTACCGGGATGGACACCGAGCTCGGACGGATCACGGCGTTGGTGCAAACCGCGTCCGATCGACGAACACCGCTCGAAGAGCGCATCGATGCGCTCGGTCGCGTCATGGGATGGCTTTGCATTGGGTTAGTCACGATCGTCGGCATTCTCGGCGCGATCGGCGGCAAGGACACGGCGGAGATCATGAAGACGGCCATCGCCCTCGCAGTTGCGACCGTTCCCGAGGGATTGCCGATCGTCGCGACCCTCGCGCTGGCGCGCGGCGTTCTTCGAATGGCGCGGCGAAATGCGCTCGTCGAACAACTCTCAGCGGTGGAGACCCTCGGATCGACCAGAGTGATCCTCACCGACAAGACCGGGACCCTGACCGAGAACCGGATGAGTGTGACCGATCTCGTCGTCGCGGATAACGACATGCAACCGACGCGTGTCGCGATCCCAGAGTCGATGGAAGTCACCGAAATTGGCGAGGGCGTCCGAGCGCTGTTGACCGCGGCGGCGGTGTGTAGCGATGCCGCGATTAGTAGCGACGAAACCGGTCAGGAGATGCGGGTAGGCGACCCGATGGAGGTGGCGCTGCTCGTCGTCCTCGATCGAATCGGCGTCGACCGCGAGCAAGCTCTCGCCGAGCACCCCAGGCTCTCAGAGGAGGCGTTCGATCCCGACACCAAGATGATGGCCACCTTTCATCGATATCGAGATGAGACTCGGATCATCGTCAAGGGCGCCCCAGAGGCTGTCTTCGCCGCGAGCCGTTTCGTTCGAAGCCCGCGGGGCACTACGGCTTTCGATGCGCGGCAATCCGAGTTGTGGCGCGCCGAGAACCTGCGACTGGCCACCAAGGGCCTTCGAATGTTGGCAGTCGCAGAGCGCGTGGCCAAATCTCCGAGCGAGCCTTATCGTCACCTTACGCTCCTCGGTCTGATCGCGCTGTCCGATCCTCCGCGTGCCGATGTCGTGGATGCGATCGAGCGGTGTCGTGCTGCGGGCGTCGACGTGGTGATGGTAACTGGAGACCAGGGCCCCACGGCCGAGCACATCGCTGCATCGGTGAAGATCATGGACGATGCAGATAGAGGCAGCGCGGTGAACGGCGGCGAGCTTCGGTCCTTGCTCGACGGCGGGGAAGCGGGAAAGGAGAAGCTGCTTTCGACCCGGGTGTTCGCCAGAACAGACCCGAAACAAAAACTTCAGCTCCTGTCTTTTTACCAAGCGCAGGGCGAAGTGGTCGCGATGATCGGCGATGGCGTGAACGACGCCCCCGCGCTCAGGCGGTCGGACATCGGCGTTGCAATGGGAAAACGCGGTACCCAGGTTGCTCGCGAAGCTGCCGACATGATCCTGCAGGACGATCGGTTCTCGACCATCGTAGTCGCGATTCAGCAAGGTCGGATCATCTTTCGCAACATCCGGAGCTTCGTGTTTTATCTCTTGTCCTGCAACCTCAGCGAGATCATCACAGTCGGTTTGGCCGCCGCCTTGAACGCACCGCTCCCCATCCTCCCGATGCAGATTCTGTTCTTGAATTTGGTGACCGACGTGTTTCCCGCGCTGGCTTTGGGCGTCGGCGACAGCGGTCGAGGCATCATGAGAGATCCGCCCCGACCGAAGACCGAACGGCTCTTGACGGGGCGACACTGGGCCGGGCTCGTGGGCTATGGCCTGGTCATGAGCGCCGCCGTGCTCGCAGGGCTTGGTATCGCGCTCCTGGTGTTCGAGATGGAAGTGAAGCGAGCCGTCACCGTGTCCTTCCTGATTCTCGCCGGCGCCCAGCTCGGTCACGTGTTCAACATGGCCTCTCCGAGCTCGGGCCTCTTGTGCAACGAAGTGACGCGTAACCCTTGGATCTGGGGCGCGATCATTTTGTGCGTCGGCTTGCTGATCGCATCTGTGTATGTCCCGCTGCTATCGGAAGTGCTCGGCACGGAGGAACCGGGGAAGGAGGGATGGCTACTCGTGTTGACCTTGAGTCTCGCGCCGACGTTCGTCGGCCAGGGTATGCGTGCAGCGCGGGAGATCGCCGGACGACTGGGGAGGCCACGATGAGCGTCTGGCAGGCCAGCCTGATTTTCATCGTCACAGCCGCCATTCTGGTACAGGCGGGCGCTGCGCTCGCCGCATATGGAGACCAGATCGCCGAGCGGATGCGACTCAGCCGCCTCTTCGTGGGGACGCTGCTCTTGGCTTTCGCCACGTCCTTGCCGGAGTTGGTAACCGATGTCACGGCTGCGCGAGCAGGAGCGCCGGACCTCGCCGTCGGCGACCTCTTTGGCTCATCGATGGCCAACATGGCAGTTCTCGCGATCATCGATCTCCTCTACCGAGGAAGGGTGTGGCCTACGGTCGAGCTTGGTCACGCGAGAGTCGCGGCGGTCGCCATCGCGCTCACAGCCCTGGCCGCGCTGAGCATCTACGTGCCTCCAGATGCGAGGCTAGGATGGGTTGGCGCCACGCCGATTCTGATCTTCGCACTCTACATCGCCTCCGCTGCATGGTTTCGCCGCACGCCACTGATGGAACGGCACTTTATCCAGCCGAAGGGCATCCCCATACAAGCGCCGACCGGATGGAGCCGCGACGCCGCTCGGGTGTCGGTTCGGCGTCTCTGGATTCGTTTCGGAGCCGCAGCCGGCGTGGTACTGGTCACCGCGCCGTTCACGACCCTCAGTGTGAAGGCCATCGCGGACGCCACGGGTATCGCACAGACTTTCCTGGGGGCGGCTGTGCTTGCGATCACCACTTCGTTGCCGGAGCTCATTGCGTCACTCGCTGCCGTTCGCATGGGCTCCTACGATCTGGCTGTTGGCAATCTCTTCGGTAGCAATGTCGCCAATATGACCGTGCTCCTGTTCGCAGACCTAGCATACACCGACGGGCCCATCCTCGCCGCGGTCGCACCCACCCAGATCGTCGCTGCGCTGGGTGCGATCCTGCTGATGGCGATTGCGGTCGCCGCGATCGTCGGTGACTCAGAGACGCGCGCGAGGCGACTGGAGCCCGACGCTATCGTGCTTCTAGCCGCCTACGTCGGCGCTCTGGTCGCGGTTGCTCTGGCCCGTTGAGGCCCTCGAGTCAGACCAACCCGAACATCGCCCGGATCACGTCGTGCCGACTTACCATCCCGACGAGCCGGTTTTCCTCCACCACCGGATAGCTGCGGTACCTATGTTCGACGAACCGCGTGGCGACATCCATGAGGCTTTCCTCAGCGTCCACCGCCTGAACGTCTCGGGTCATGTAGTCGTCTACGCTGCCTCCGGTGTCGTGGTGATAGGTGGCCGACAGAACCGCGTTTAGGTAGTCGCGTTCCGTGAGCATGCCAACGAGATTCCCTAGCGCGTCCACCACTGGTGCGCCCGAAGCGCGTCGGTCCAGAAGCATGCGAGCTGCCTCGAGCAAATCCATGTCGGGCGCGAATGCCAGCGGCTTCCGCGTCATGAAGTCTCTGGTCCTTATCGGCTTTTCGTCATTCATGGCTGCTCCGTCCACTTCGCTCGCCATCGCAGAAATCGCAGTCGCTCTCTGTTCCGCCGCGACCGCCGCAACTGCCACGAATGGCTCCGCGACCTGCAAGCACCCCGAGCGCCAGCCCGACAAAGGCGAGGGCGAAGACCGTGAAACTGAGCAAATAGATCTCCATGTCACGCTCCAAAATCGTCGAACATGATGTTCTCGCGCTCGACGCCTAGACCTTCGAGCATCTCGAGCACCGCCGTCATCATGAGGCCCGGGCCGCAGATGTAGTATTCGCAGTTCTCTGGGTCGGGGTGGTCCTTGAGATAGCGGTCGTAGACCACTTGGTGGATGAAGCCGCGCGGGCCAGCCCAATGGTCCCCCGGCTCCGGCTCGGATAGCGCGACCGTCCAATCGAAGTTGTCGTGCGACGCTGCGAGCTCCACGAAGTCGTGGTGATAGAAGATCTCTCTCTCGCTGCGGGCGCCGTACCAGAAGCTGATCTTTCGGTTGCTATTTAGACGCTTCAGCTGATCGAGGACGATGGAACGCAATGGTGCCATGCCGGTGCCGCCCCCGATGAAAACCATTTCTCTGCCCGTCTCTTGCGCGAAGAACTCTCCGTAGGGCCCGGTAATGGTCAGCGTGTCACCCTGGTTGAGACCGAATAGATAGGAGGAAACGACTCCTGGTGGCACCCGCCCACCGGCCCCGGGCGGTGGCGTCGCAATCCGAACGTTGAGGATGATGACCCCCTTCTCGCCGGGGTAGTTGGCCATCGAGTAGGCGCGCGTCGTTGGCTCACCGGTGCCCGCTTCGAATCTCCAAAGCTTCCGCCGGTCCCACTCCTCTCGGTAAGGCAGGTCGATGTCGAAATCCGCGAAGCTCATGCGATAGGGAGGGCACATGACCTGAATATACCCTCCCGCTCTGAAGGGGATCTGTTCATCGTGAGGGAGCGCGAGGACGAGCTCCTTGATGTAGGTCGCGACATTGCGGTTTGATTGCACCACGCACTCCCACTGACGGACTCCGAAAACCTCGTCTGGGATCCGAATGCGTAGATCGCGTCGAACACTGACCTGGCAAGCCAGACGGACCTGTGCATCCGCCTCGCGTCGGCTGATGAGCCCCATTTCAGTCGGTAGAAGCGGGCCCCCGCCGTCGAGGACTTGCAGGCGACACTGTCCGCAGGTGCCCTTGCCGCCGCAGCCGCCGGGCATGTGGAGGCCGACACGGGCTAGCGCAGTGATGAGTTTGCCGCCAACGGGGACCCGCAAGCGACGATCGTCGTTCACGATGATCTCCACGTTTCCCACCGGAACGAGCCGGGAGCGTGCAAGCAGGATGATCATGGACAGCATCAGGACGATGCCCGTGAAGAATATCACGCCGAAGATGACTTCTAACATGATCGTGCTCCGTCCTAGAGTTGAATTCCTGAGAAAGCCATGAAGCCTAGGGACATCAGGCCGACGATAATGAATGCGATGCCCAACCCTTGAAGACCCGCCGGGACGTCGCTGTATTTGAGCTTTTCGCGAATGCCCGCAAGCGCGACGACAGCCAGGGCCCAGCCGGTCCCACTACCTACGCCGTAAACGACGCTCTCCGCAAAGGTGTAGTTGCGTTGCGCCATGAAGAGCGTTCCGCCCAAGATCGCGCAATTGACCGTGATGAGGGGAAGGAAGATCCCAAGTGCGTTAAATAGCCGAGGAAAGTATCGATCGAGCGTCATCTCGAGGATCTGCACCATCGCAGCAATCACACCGATGTACGCGACCAGGCCGAGGAAGCTAAGATCTACATCGTCGAGGCCTGCCCAGCTCAGCGCTCCTGGTTTGATGACGAACCGATAGAGGAGATTGTTGGTCGGTACCGTGATCGCCTGTACGACGATCACGGCCGCCCCCAGCCCGAGGGCGGTTTCGATGCGCTTGGACACCGCCAAGAAGGTGCACATCCCCAAAAAGAATGTGAGCGCCAGGTTCTCTACGAACACCGATTGGATGAAAAGCTCGAGATAGCTGGACATCACAGGACCTCCGTTCGATGAACCTCGTGGATCTGGAACTCCGGTTTCTCGACCTGCTCGACCCTCCACGAGCGCACAGCCCAAATGATCAGACCTATGATGAAGAACGCGCTCGGTGGGAGCATCATCATCCCGTTTGGGTTGTACCAGCCACCGTCGGCGGTCGTGGGAAGGACGGTGATCCCCATTAACGTTCCGGCCCCTAACAACTCCCGTGCGCTGGCCACGATGATGAGAATTAAGCTGTACCCCAATCCGTTGCCAATACCATCAAGGAAGCTGAGTCCTACGGGGTTGCTCATGGCGAAGCCCTCGGTTCGTCCTAGGACGATGCAATTGGTGATGATCAACCCGACGAATACCGACAGCTCCCGACTGGTTTCGAACGCGAACGCCTTCAGCGTCTGGTCGACGACGATCACCAAGGACGCGATGATGGTCATCTGGACGATGATTCGGATGCTGCTCGGCAAATAGTGCCGGATCGCGCTCACTGACGCATTCGCGAGCGCAGCTACCGTGGTCAGCGCAAGGCACATGTAGAGTGACGGCAGAAGCGAAGTCGTTACGGCCAGCGCCGAGCAAACGCCGAGGATCTGCAAGGTGATCGGGTTGTCGTCCACGATCGGGTTCAGAAGCGCCCGTTTCATCTCACTTCTCATGATCCCTCCGGCTGGCTACGAATGCGTTGCAGATAAGGCCCGTACCCATGGTCGCCGAGCCAATACTGTAAAGCGCTGGTTACGCCCCGGCCGGTCAGCGTCGCGCCGGATATGCCGTCGACATGGTAAGGGGCGAGCGGGCTATCAGGTGGGACGCGCCCCTTGACCACTTCGATCTTGAGATCGTTGGACTCGTCGAACAGCTGTTTCCCAGACCATGAATCGCGCCACGGTCGCTTGCTGATCTGATCTCCGAGGCCGGGAGTTTCCCCGTGCTCGTAGAAAGTGATCCCTACGATGGTGTTGGCATCGGGCTCGACCGCGAGCAGTCCGTAGATCATCGACCAAAGACCTCGGCCGCGAACAGGCAGCACGATCGTCTCCAGCACACCGCCTTTACGGACCAAATAGACGGAGCCCCATTTGGACCGACGGCCGATTCCGGCCGCGTCCAATTCTTCGGGGATGGCCAGACTGAGCGCCGGATCTCTCGCGGCTTTCACGGGGTCGAAGCGCAACTCATCAACATGGTCCACATAGCTCCCCGTTTGGAGGTCGACGACGCGCGTCTCGATATGCCCTAACAGCTCCTCGAATTCCTGCCCGGACTCGAGGAGCCCGGCCACATCGACGATGTTGCGGCGCATGTGGCGAGCCTCGTTGGCCTCCTGCCGAGGTTTGAGGAGCACCGCGGCCGACGCAACGAGCGAAGAGCACAGGAGGCTGACCAGGAACGCGACCAGCAGCGTTCTCCGGATGGTGTCTCTTTCGGACGTGATCTTTGGTTCCGCATCAGGCATTTCGTCGAATCCTTCGACGGACATTGGCCCGCACGACGAGGTGATCGATGGTAGGCGCGAAGATGTTTGCGAAGAGGATCGCCAACATGATTCCCTCAGGGAGCGCGATGTTTACCACCCGGATGACGACCGTTAAAAACCCAACCAGCAGGCCGAAGACCCATCGCCCGGCGTTGGTCACGCAAGCGGTCACCGGGTCGGTTGCCATGAACACCATGCCGAACGCGAACCCGCCCAACGCCAAATGCCAGTGCCAGGGCATCGCGAACATTGGATTGGTGTTCGACCCAATCGCGTTGAAGAGAAACGCCGTTGCCACCATCCCGGCGAATACGCCCGCAATGATTCGCCACGAGGCAATCCCGGTGTAGATCAAGAACGCGCCGCCCAGCAGACAGGCCAGAGCGGAGGTCTCGCCCAGAGAGCCTTGAATCGGTCCCAGGAAGGCGTCCATCCACGTGACCCCGTGATCGACAACGCCTGCGACCCCACTCTCTGCCGCCACGGCAAGAGGGGTAGCGCCCGTAACCCCATCGACCGGCGTCCATACCGCGTCTCCGGACATTTCAACCGGATAAGCGAAATAGAGAAACGCACGTCCGGCAAGGGCGGGGTTCATGAAGTTCTTACCGGTGCCCCCAAAGGCCTCTTTGGCGATGACGACACCGAAAGAGATCCCCAAAGCGACTTGCCACAGTGGTGTCGTCGCCGGCAGGATCAATGCATACAGGATCGACGTGACGAAAAAGCCTTCGTTGATCTCGTGGTTGCGAAGTCCCGCGAACAAAAGCTCCCAAAGCCCGCCTGCAAGGATGGTGACGGCGTAGATCGGAACGAAGTAAAGAGCCCCAACCAGAATGTTCGTGCCCACATTGGTGGGCTCGACGCCGACTTGCAGCGCACCGATCAGCCGCCCTTGCCATCCCAGAGGCTCGCCGAGGCCAAGCTGCTGCATGGAGAGTGCCGCCTGGTGCCCCGTGTTCCACATCGCGAATAGGGTGCACGGCACAACCGCGACCACGACCAGCCACATCACCCTCTTCAGGTCGGTGTTATCTCGAACATGCGGCGCGTGCCTCGCGATATCCGATGGCGAATAGAACAGGGTGTCGACCATCTCGTACAGCGCCCGGTACTTCTCGAACCTGCCACCCTGGTCGAAGTGGGGCTCCAAACGGTCCAACAGTTTTCTTAGCGGGCGCATTAACCTTCCTTCTCGATCAGGTCGAGGTTGTCCCGCAGGGCCGGGCCGTACTCGTATTTGCTGCAACAGACAAAAGAACACAGAGCGAGGTCCTCTTCGGCGAGCTCCAAACACCCCAGAGCTCGTGCCGCCTCGGTATCCTGAATGAGCAGCGCCTTCAGAAGCGGTGCCGGCAAGATGTCCAGCGGCATCACGCGTTCGAAATTGCCGATCGGCACCATTGCGCGCGGGCTGCCATGCTGTGAAGTCGTCATCGGGAACCTGTGCCCGGGGCGCAGACTCGATGCAAACGCGTGGATCGCCGAGTACTTCTTGAAGCCTGGCGCCGCCCAGCCGAGGAACTCGCGCTCCCGGTCCTCCTGCAACACGCTGACCTGCAAATCGTGAGGGCCCAGATAACGCGCCCAGCCCGCAGCGGGTCGCCCGCTCAGGATCGAGCCCGAAACCACCCGGCACTCGGTCTGTTGTAGCTCACCTTCGAGCAAGTCGACCGTGCTCGCACCCACCCGAGCTCGGAGCAGGCGTGGACGCAGAACCACAGGCCCCCCGAGAGCGACCACGCGCTCGACCTGGACGCGACCGGTCGTGACAAGCCCGCCGATCGCGATGACGTCTTGGTAGTTCAGGTGCCAGACAGTTTTGTTTTCTCCCGCGGGGCCGAGGAAGTGGATGTGTGTCCCGGGCAGGCCCGCCGGATGCGGCCCACTGAAGGTCACTGTGCTGATCGAGTCGGCGTGAGGCACCGGTAACTCTGAGCCCGGTCCCTGACACACATAGACCTCGCCGTCCGTCAGGCGGCTCAAAACTGCAACACCATCGGAGAATTCCCTTCCGCGCTCGCCGATCACGAGCCGCGGATCGGCGGCGAGCGGGTTGGTGTCGATCGCCGTGACGAAGATCGAGTGTGGCGAGTCCGTCGGTCGGGGGATCTTGCTGAAGGGACGCGTGCGGAAGGCGGCCCAGAGCCCCGAGGACAAGAGGAGTTTCCGAACCGACCGTCGATCGAGCGTCAGCAGTCTCGCCTGATCGTAAGCATCGAAGCGTTCCTCTTCGTCACCTTCGAGTCGGACTACGATCGACTGCAGCGACTTTCGGACGCCCCGATTGACTGCGACGACTTGGCCGGAGCCCGGTGAGGTAAGCAGTAGCTCGGAGAAATCCTTGTGGGAAACCACGGGCTGACCCACACGGACCCGATCGCCTTCCCCGACCAAGGCCGTGGCCCGGAGACCGTGGTAGTCGCCGACCACCACGGCGACTGAGCCTACCGATTTTGCATCGTCGATTTGCTGCTCCGGCGCGCCGGCAATTGGAAGGTCCAACCCTTTTCGTATCTTGATGCGCATCGATTGACATTCGTCGTGTCAGGCCCCCGGTACCAGACCTCGCGAAAAACGATCGCATCGTTGACGGGGTGGCGCATGTATTGCGCGGATTCGTGTCCAGTGTAGGATCCTCGGCGTCGTGCCGGAAGGCCGATGCATCATTGGTGCCAACCCAGACTCCCTGAGTCTGCCACTAACGCGTTTGAGCGCGAACGAGCAGGATCCATGGACAAAAAGGAAGCACCCGATTGGTACAAACCACCGGCGCCCGAACGATCCTATCGTTCCATCCTCAAGCTTGGGAAGCCCGGGGAGGTCAAGCATCCGAGCGACTCGTGGCGGAGCATGGTCACGGAGGAGCTCGGGCTCGACGAGGAGCACTTCCGTGAACGCAAACACGAAGAGGGGAATAGCACCGTCTCGATCGATCGACCCCTCGGATTGAGTCACACACACATCACTGCGCTGGAGTCGATCGTTGGCGGTGAGAACGTCGCTACCGATGACTATAGTCGTGTGAAATTTAGCTACGGAAAGCTCCTCGATGAAGCGATCGAGCTGCGGCGTGAGGAGGTGTCGAGCATCTGCGATGTGGTCGTGCATCCTCGCGACAAAAACGATGTGCGGGCGATCGTGGCCTACTGCCATGAGCATAGAATTCCGGTGACGGCCTTCGGCGGGGGCTCGTCCGTGACCTCGGGCCTCCGTCCCGAATTCGGAGGCATCGTGCTGGCGTTGCGCACGCACATGAACAAGGTCCTCGCGATCAACGAGAAGAACCAAACTGCGGTGGTCCAGCCCGGTTTGATGACGCCCGATTACGAAGACGCGCTCAACAATGCCCGAACGCGATACGGGACCGCACACGACTACACCTGTGGTCACTTCCCGCAGTCATTTCCGCTCTGTTCGGTGGGCGGCTGGGTCCCCACCTTGGCCACCGGGCAAGCCTCGACGTACTACGGCGACGCTTACGACATCGTGTTCAGTCAGGAGTACGTGACCCCTGTCGGATCCTTCAAGACCCATGATTTTCCAGCCACCGCCACGGGGCCCAAGGTCGGCGACATCATGAAAGGCAGTGAAGGCGCATTTGGCGTCCTCGTCGAGGTCACCTACAAGATATTCCGATACTTGCCAGACAATCGGCAGTATTTCGGGTTTCTCTTTCCGAGTTGGGAACAGGCCATCACCGCGGGCCGCGAGGTCATGCAGGGCGAGTTTGGCCATCCCGCTGTATTTCGAATCTCGGACGGGGAAGAGACCGAGACCATCTTTAGGATGTACGGCAACGAGCTCGTCAGCCGGTTCCTGGAGATGCGCGGGTTCAAGAAGATGCAGCGCTGCTTGGTGCTCGGAACCGCCGAGGGAGAGAAGCATTTCGCAAAGCACGTCAAGAAGATGGTGAAGAAGATCTCCCGCCAGAACGGTGCCATGTACGTGTCGGGCCTCCCCACGAAGATGTGGGAGAGAGATCGCTACAGCCACCCCCTCTTGCGAGAAGACATGATGGACTTCGACATCCTGATCGACACGGTCGAAACTTCGGTGAACTGGGAGAACATCGACTCGGTCTACACGGCGATGAGGGAGTTCGTGAAAGGCCACCCCAACACGATGTGCCTCACCCATGCGTCCCATTTCTACCCGCAGGGCACGAATCTCTATTGTATCTTTGGGCTTCGTTACACGTCGTTAGAGGACTTTCAGACGCTTCGTTCTGGCATCGTAGATCGCATCGTTGCGGCTGGAGGCTCTCCGAGTCATCACCATGGGATGGGTAGGCTCCTGGCCCCTTGGATCGAGGGGCACCTCGGCAGGGAGCAAATGGATATCCTGCGCGCGCTCAAGCGCCACTTCGACCCTCACAACATCATGAACCCCGGCGCCTTGCTCGGACTCGATCTGCCCGAAGACCAGAAACGAAGACCTTCCGCGCAGAGCCCGGGCATCGCGACGAAAGGAACGCAGACCGTCTAATCCCCATGATGGGTTGGCGCACCGTTGTTGTCTTTGGTATGGCTTGCACAGTCCTGAGGGCCACATGCGGGAAGGTCACCAGCAAGAAGCGGCTCCGATTGCTTGGAGAAGCCTGTGTCTGATCGTCGTGGCGACCATCATCGTCAGCCTAATTGCGTTGTTCTACTTCGATGACGGATCCGAGGAGCTTCGTCCGGCGACGATGCGCGCATGGCTTCAAGACACGGGGGCTTGGGGCGGGCTTCTTTTCGTTGCCGCCTATTCTTGTCTTCAGCCACTTGGGGTGAGAGCGGTTTTGTTCTTGCTCAGCGCTCCGTTAATTTGGGAACCCATCGACGCCTTCCTGCTGAGCTGGACCGGCGCGATGGGTACCGCGGTGGTGTCGTTCGTGATCGCCCGCTTCGTGGCCCGCGATTGGGTCCAAAGGCGCATGCCAGACAGCTTGCGCCGGTTCGACGATCGACTGTGCACGCACGGGTTTCGGACGGTGCTGCTTCTTCGAGTCATGTTCTACACAACCCCTGCGCTTCAGTACGCCCTCGGAGTGTCGCGGGTCGCCTTCCGCCCCTTCCTCGTTGGCACCATGCTCGGCATCGTCCCCTTCACATTGGCGATGACTTTGGCGGGGCTCAAAGTGAGCACCTGGCTGGAGCAGCACCCCATCGCCACATGGCCGTGGGCCGAGCTCGGGCCGTTGATCGTTGTGTTGGCCGCCGTGCTCGTCGCAGGGGTCGGGCTCGGGATCGGCGCGATGCGGGGCGAAGGTTCGTATGACGCGCGCTGATCGAGCAACCGGCACCTCGCGCCGGCGTCTGGTGCTGGTGTCTATCGTCTTGGCATCGCTCGTGGTGGGCTGCGCCGGCCTGCTTCAAAACGTCGGGGCGCGATGGGTCACTCGACAGATCGGGGAAGAGCTCGATCTCGATGAAGACCAACGTGAAGCAACGCGGATGGCGGTCCACCGTGTGATGGCCGCTGCGCCCCTCGTCCTCGGCCCCGGGATCGACCTGCTCGTAGCCACCGTGGATCGCGCGATCGCCAAGGGCTTCGACGAAAAGAACATGCTCGTGATCGAAAAACAGATCGATCGCCTTCTGGACAAAGCGGTCGGCTGGATCCTCGACGAAGCTGCGCCGATCCTCGCGACTCTCCGAGACGAGCAAATCGACAACGCCGAACGCAGCCTCGACGAACGCTTGAAGGAGACGCGGGAAGAGCTCGCCAAGCCGCCGGACGAGCGCTCCGAAGATCGACAGGACAAGTTCGTCGACGCGATCGAGGAATGGACTGGGGGCTTGAGCGACACCCAAGAACGAGCGCTTCGGAGGTACGTCGCGGTCCTTCCCGATGAAGCGGCGGCGCGGCTCGCGGCCGACGAGAAGCGCCTTGCGGACATCGCGGACACGCTTCGGCAGCACCCCGGAGCCTCGGTGGTCCGTCAGGCTCTTTGGAACGCCTGGAAGAATCGCGAGGATTGGGGCGCCAACACCCGGTCCCCCGAGGAGCGCCGGGCCGCCGGTCGTCAGACGCTCTTCTATGTGTATGGGCTATTGAACGCCAAGCAGAAGGACCACATGAGCGAGCACCTCCACGAGATCCACGCGAAGGTGAGGAGTTTCTTGGGAGCGGCAGCCGGCTCCTAACCACTGAGATCGAGCTCACGATGCCAGACTTCCAAAACCATCCATCCCCACGCACCTATACGGTTCCCGAGCTCGCTCGGGACCTGAAATGGGTAACGACACGGCTGCGTCAACTGTGGGCAATTTGGGTCGGGCGTCGGCTTTCCCCCGCGCTTCGTGAGCAGATCATCGTTGCGGTCGCTCAGACCAATGCCTGCCGGATGTGCGAGCACGCCCATGTGCGTCATGCCCTTGCTGCAGGCGTGTCGAATGCGGAGCTCGCCGCCCTCGAGAACATGGACGAGCACGCCTTTGATCGGGCGACCTGGCTCGCGGTAGGCCATGCGCGGTCCCGCACCAAGGCCGACTTCGCAGCCGATGACGGTGACGAGCTGAAAGTTGCCGTAGTTGGTGCGCTTGGCCCCCAAACCTGTCGTGACGTCGAGGATGTCGCGAGGGCGATGACCGTCGCCAATCGCATCGCAAATACCCTCAACGCCCTGCCTGACCGTCGACGTGGTAGTCCCGTTCCCGGGAGCCGGCTGGCAGACGAGCTCGTCATCAATCTGCTCTTCCTACCGGGTGCCTGGCTAGGCACCCTCATCGCTGCAATCCGCCAACGGAAGTCGCCCCTTGCTGTATGGCGCCAGGCTCGCTCCGGCAGAAACGGATCAAGCTCAACCCAAAGGAGTCCCTCATGTCGCGTTTAGGACCGCTTCTCGTTTCAGTTTTCCTCTTTAGTCTCGGCGCGTGCAGCGACGACGCCACGGGCGGTGGCTCGGCCGAGCCTCGTTTTTCCTTCTTCGTGACCAGCGTCGGGAGCGGAGCGAACGGGGGCAACCTCGGGGGTCTCGCTGGCGCCGATCAGACCTGTCAAAACCTCGCGGCCGCCGTCGACGCCGGTGACCGAACCTGGCGCGCGTATTTGAGCACTTCGACCCTCGATGCGCGTGACCGTATCGGCACCGGCCCTTGGTACAATGTGCGACTCCAAGAGGTCGCGCGGGATGTCGAGACGCTCCATGAAGAAGAAATCCCTCGGGTACTTTGGAACGCCGAAGATCCGGAACAGGAAGGTCTAGTCATCGATGAAAACGGAGCTCTCGTGCCCCTATCCGACCACGACATCCTCACGGGAAGCGAGATGGACGGGACGGTGTTCGAAGGAAAGACATGCCTCGACTGGACGTCGGCAAGCGAAAATGACGTGGCGCAGGTGGGTCACAGCGACATCACACCGCCCGAGTTCACCATTGGGGGGCCGGACCGCTTTTCGTGGAACTCGGCTCATGACACGGTCAGCTGCACCGAGGAGGGGCTGGCGGAGCTGTCCGGCGCCGGCCGGTTCTACTGTTTCGCGATCGATTGATCTCGGCGAATGCCGGGCGGTGCGCGTCAGTTTGCCGGCGCCGCCAGGATGGGGCCGCAGGCGGTTTCATTCATGAAAACGCCGTCCTCGTTCGGACCCATGGCGGTGTTGACCGAAGAGGCTGCGCCGATCTTGAGGTCCGCGTCGGTGTACGCGAGGAAGACGCACATCTCCTGCCCCCCAAGCCCATACTCCAGGCGGCGGTCGGTGGTGTTCACGTAGCCACACTCGACACGCAGGCTCGATGCGCTTTGCGAGTTGATCGGAGGGTCTAGGGTAGTCCCGAGCGGTTCTCCGATCGAATCCTGGAGCTCGAAGATCGTCCTGTCACCGCCCTCGTCGTCGACGAAGCTCAAGCGGAAATAGTTCCCCCATTCGTGATAGTGTGCGAGCACGTAGTAGATGTTGTAGTCGGGCGGGGTGCCGAGCGTGTTTTCGAACTGCGCTTTCAAATTGCACGTCATCCCATATCGGGACTCCGCCTGGGGCTCGATGTCGAGGGCGGTATTGGTGAAGGCGATCGGGCGTAAGCGCACCCGCACCTCCTCTTCGGGGATCGTCTCGATGTCGAAGGTGAGGGCCGTGTCCATCGGGGCTGCCGACACATTGACTAGATGCACCCCGCCGACGATTCGATGTCGCGGAGGGATTTCTAGGACCGCGCCCTCCTGGAAAGCCTGCAGCTCTTCGAGCGTTTGGGTCGATTGCGCAAACAAGGCACCGCCTTCCAATCCTGCCGACACGTCGTGAAAGCCCCGGTCGTCGCAATCCCAAGTCCCATCTGGTCCGTCGTAGGTATTCTCCGGAACGAAGAACCAGTTCGAGTGGTGCCAGGCGCCCCCATTTCGCTGACGAATCTTCGAGACGTATAGCGGCTCGGCGTTGTTGAGCGTCCAGCTTTGGCATACGTTGGAGACCTCCTCGCCTGAACCGATCGCGATCGGCTCGAACGAGTGGGTCAAGGTCGGCGTGATCTCCGGCTCACCCGCGTCTTGTCGACAAGCGGCCAAGAACAGGCCCAATACCAGGGTCGCGGTGCGAATTCGCATCAGGTCTACCTTCGCTTGCCTCTCAGCTCTTGGCAAGAGTAAGCCTCTAAGGACCCGGGCTTCGAGGATCCGTGCGACTGTTGCCATGATTTCTGCGCTTAACCTCGCTACCGTCCCCGATACGCTTGACCCATGCGGCTATTCCATCATCGGCTTCCGCAACCCGACCTCCGCTTCGTCGTCGACGACTACGAACCCGCCTACCTCGAAACGTGGCGGCGCGGGCTCCTCGAGCCAAAGGTCGAAGTCGCACTCAAAGAGCTCGAAGATTGCCGCGTCTGCCCCCGCAACTGTGGCATCGACCGTCTGCGGGACGAGCAACGCGTTTGCCATACCGGTCGTTACGCCGTGGTGAGCTCCGCTTTTCCGCACTTCGGTGAAGAGGGTTGCCTGCGTGGCCACCAAGGCAGCGGGACCATCTTCTTTGGACTTTGCAATTTGCGCTGTGTGTTCTGCCAGAACTGGGACATCAGCCAAAGGCAGACCGGTCGTGAGATGACGGCCGAAGAAATCGCGAGCCTAGCCCTCGAGCTTCAAGCACGCGGCTGCCACAATATCAACTTCGTTACGCCGGAGCACGTCGCCCCCCAGGTCGTCGAAGCCATTGCCGTCGCAGTTCCGCGGGGCCTTCGGGTGCCAATCGTCTACAACACCAGCGCGTACGACAGCCTGGCATCGTTGAAGCTCATGGAAGGCTTGGTCGACATCTACATGCCTGACTTCAAGTTTTGGCACCGCGAAAGTGCACGCGTCCTATGCAAGGCGAAGGATTATCCGGAAGTCGCTCGAGCGGCGATTCGCGAGATGCATCGCCAAGTGGGCGACCTGCGGTTCGGCGCCGACGGACTTGCCTGCCGAGGGTTGCTAGTGCGTCATCTCGTGATGCCCGGCCAGACCGACGAAACTGAAGCGATCATGCGTTGGCTTGCTGAGGAGATCTCGGGCGAGACCTACGTCAACATCATGGGCCAGTACCAGCCACAATATCAGGTCGGTGAGATTGCTCGGGATGGAAAGCCTCGTTATCAGGCGATCGATCGACGACCGACAGACCTTGAAATGACAGCGGCGTATCGAGCTGCCCAGAGCGCCGGCCTGTCGCGCCTGGACATCCGAGTCTAGGAGCCGCGCTAGGTGGCCTCAGGGCTTGTCGGCCCCGAATTGGTTCCGCGTGATTCGAGAGCGCGCATGGACCTCGCCGATTTGGTATGAAAGACCCCTATGACGGAGGCCGAGGACCTGGTTGCCTGGATCGAGCTTGGTGTGATCGCGAGGCCCCACGGCGTCGGCGGCGAAGTGCGCGTGCATTTGTACAATCCCGACTCGACCCTCCTCGAAGGGGTCGCCGAGGTGTTCGTGCGCGCCGAGGAGGACGAAGTGCCATCGCTCGTCGACGTGATCGGAACCCGCCGCGGACCCAAGGCCTTGCTCATGCGTCTTGCGGGCGTGGAGTCGCGGGAAGATGCCGAGGCGTTGCGCGGCTTCACCCTTTGCGTTCCACGCGACGCTCTCCCCGAGCTCGAAGAAGGGGAATATTACCATGCCGACCTGATCGGGCTTCAGGCGTACGAGGGCGACCGTTCCGTCGGTGAGGTCGTCGGAGTGCTCGACTATCCGAGCGTAGAATGCCTGAAAGTCAAAACCGAGACAGGCTTCTTGGAGGTCCCCATGCTCCCCGAATGGCTCGAGCGGGTCGATGTCGAAGGCGGCAAGGTGCACCTCAAGGCTTTGGATGACATCCCTCTGCAGAAGGGGCGCTGATGCGATTCGAAGTCGTCACCCTGTTCCCGGAGCTCTTCGATGTGCTGGACCTCGGTCTTGTCGGCAAGGCCAAGCGCGCGGGCATGATCGAGGTGACGACGATCACGCCGCGCAAATTCACGCACGACAAGCATCGCACGGTCGACGACGCACCGTATGGTGGCGGTAGCGGGATGGTGTTGATGCCCGGCCCGTTCGCAGCGGCGCTCGACCACCTCGACGTCAAGCGCGGAGGTGCCCCGACACACCGGGTGTTACTCACGCCGCAGGGAGCAGCCTTTTCCCAGTCGCACGCACATCGGTTCTCGAAACTCGACACCCTGACGCTTGTGTGCGGACGCTACGAAGGATTCGATGAGCGCATCCGATCGTTGGTCGACGAAGAGCTTTCGCTCGGCGACTTCGTCCTGCTCGGCGGAGAGACGGCCGCGCTTGCCGTGATCGAGGCGACGGCGCGCTTGCTGCCCGGGGTTCTCGGAAACCAGGAATCGGCAACGGACGAATCCCATGCGGATGGGCTTCTCGAGTACCCGCAATACACCCGCCCCGAGGTCTTTCGAGGCCGAACGGTCCCCGACATCCTCCGCTCGGGAAACCACGCCGCGATCGCGCGCTGGCGACGCAAGGAATCGCTTCGACGCACGCTCGAACGAAGGCCCGAGCTTTTGGAGGCAGCGGAACTCTCCGAGGAGGACCGCGCGCTCTTGGACGAAATTGCGAGCGAGACGTGAGCCCCGTCTACTGCGCGTTGGTGCATCATCCCGTCGTCGACCGCGGCGGCGAGGAAATCACCACCTCGGTCACCAACCTCGACGTACACGACATTGCCCGAAGCGCGTGCACCTACGGGCTGCGAGGGTACTTCGTCGTGAGCCCCATCGAAGCACAGCATCCCGTCGTCCAACGGATCTTGGACCATTGGCGTGAAGGCTCGGGCAAGAACCGGTTTCCGGAGCGGGCCGAAGCGCTCTCGATCGTCGAGATCTCCTCGTCGATCGAAGACGCGATCGCGCGAATCGAGCAGAGGGAAGGGCAGGCTCCGCGATTGGTGGCTACCTCGGCTCGCCCCGGAGCCGGGCGGACCTCATACGAAGTCGAGGGCGCCAGGCTCGTTCGCGACCCCCGGCCGACACTGCTCCTCTTCGGCACGGGCCACGGCCTGAGCGACCGCCTGTTGCGACGCGCAGACACCATTCTAGAACCGATCCAGGGGCCGACCGACTACAACCACCTCTCGGTTCGCGCCGCGGCCGCGATCACGCTAGACCGTCTGCTCGGAAGAAAATCGCGGCCTAAAGACCCGATTTGACCCGGTTTTGACCCCGTGCTAACCCCCGGCTCCGTTTTGGTAGAAGGCTTGGCGATGAGTGGAAGCGTTCCAGAAATCGACGCGATCGAGCAGGCGCAAATGCGCAAACGCCCCACATTCCGAGTGGGCGACACCGTCAATGTGCACTTCCGGATTCGGGAAGGCGACAAGGAGCGCATTCAGGTCTTCAAGGGTGTCGTCATCCGCAAGACCCGAGGAGGCGCTGGCGCTACCTTCACCGTCCGAAAGGTTTCCGCGGGCGTAGGCGTTGAGCGAATCTTCCCGTTGCACTCGCCGAGGATCGAGAAGATCGAGATCACCGCGCGCGGCCACGTCCGCCGGTCTCGCCTCTACTACCTCCGGAACCTACGCGGCAAGAAGGCCCGGCTCCGCGAACGCCAGCGGCAAACCAGCGACGAGAGCTGATCACTCTTCTCGGATCGTCAGCGTCGACTCTTCGAATTTGTTTGTGCCGGGCACGTGCACCCAAAGACGCCGCTCGGCGACTTTTCCATCGACGACGCTCACGACGATGTACGCGCACGGCCACATGAGCTGGCCGCCGTTGGCAAACGTCGCCGCGTCTTCGTCGGAGAAATACGCCCCCGCGTCGCAGTGCGAATGATAGATCACCTTGACCGGGCGCCCTTCGCTCTGCCCCTTTTCGAAGGTGCGCGCTGCGCGCAGCTCGTTGATTTTGAAATAGGTGTTCGAGGTCCGAGGGAAGGTGACCGGATCGAGCTCGTGGTACTTGTCCGCCTCGTTCTCCTCGCGCTGAATGCCGTCGAGCACCGCGGGCTCCTTGGCTG
>JAOTVB010000004.1 GCA_029863605.1 Myxococcales bacterium
GCTACGAGCCGAGGCCATGCAGTCTCTATCGTGGGTTCTCTTCGGCCCGTGGTCGTTTTACGATTGGGTCGGCCTGGTAGTGATTGTTCTCGCGCTCTTCGGCCTGGTGCGACGCCGCGACTGGTCCGGCTTGGTCTATTTCATCGGCGCTTTCCTCACGCTGGCGCCGGTCGCCGTGGTTTCACGCTCGTTTTGGATGGGGTTCGACCGTTATCTCTACATGCCCGCCGTTCTCCTCTTCCTTGCAGCCGCCCCGTACGTGCTGCGGGGGTTTGTGCGGGGAACGCGGGATCACAATCTTGCCATCGGGGCGCTTTGGGTAGGTTTGCTCTTCGGAGCTGCGGCGCAGACCCACCACGCCGGCGCCGCGTTCGCAAGCCAGAAAGCATATGATCAAGCGCTGCTCAGGGACCACCCCGACGATCCGACGACCCACTACTACCTCGCTCGCGCCGCTGATCGATCCGGAGACATGGAGGCCGTCGAAGATCGACTTTCGGTGATGCCACCACCCCCCTGGCCGGGGCCGATCATCGTGCCTACCTACGAGCTGGCCGCCAAAGTGTCGGACATTTCTAGAGCGCATCAAGCGATCGATGCCTTGGTAGCTTCCCAGAACGATGGCGTATCTTGCGCCAAAGTTCGACATCAGCTCGAAATCTGGCGCGGCCGCGCCCCCGACGAAGCTACCACCGATGCCTTGACCGCTACCCTCGAGCGACTGTCGTGCGAGCCGTGACTCGCTTCTCTCGAGCAAACCGCGTTCCATCGACGAGTCCAAGCTCGAAGGTCTCCTGCAGTCCATCGGGATTGGCATAATCGAACTTGTCGATTCTGATCGGTTCGGAAGGCTGAACGTACGTCATGCGGGGGCGGTTTGGGAGGCGCGATTCGTACCTGCTGCTCAGCAACACCAACGTCTCGCCCGGCTCGTCCTTGGCGAGCAGCGTCGGCACATTGTCGATGAGACCTCCATCGAGCACGTTTTCGTTCTCGTGCTTCCCCTCCGGCAGCACTGGAGGGACGCATGACGCGGCGAGCACGAGATCGATGTACTCGCTGACAGTCTTGCAGTCGTTGGCCCTGCCAACGATTGGTCTGAAGCCAGCGCGCTCGGGCCACTTTGGATGAAGCGGATTGCTGAACGTTCTCTCGAGACCGTAGATCGATAGTCCCAGCACCGCGCTTGCCGCTCCGCTCAACCACTTTGGTGCACCGCTCATCAGAAAACGAATCGAGAACTGGTTGAGGGTTGATAGATCCTCAGGTCTGATGAAGAGCTCGAGCGCCTCTCGGTACATTTGCGCGTGGGGCAGCAACGGCGCTTTGCGCAATGGGTTGAGGTTCTGCCAATGAATGTTCCTCGGATTCCTTGTGGTGAGGTCTTTGAACAGATTCAGGGCGGTCGTGGAACGATCGAGAACAGCGGCACTTGCAATCGCGCATCCTGCACTCGTCGAGCCGATGAATTTCACCGCGTTTCGTAGATCGAGCCCGGACTGTATCGCACCTTCCCAGAAGCCCAACTGCCAGAAGCACCGGCTGCCTCCGCCTGCGAACACCGCATTCCGAAAGGACATCGTAGTGGTATCTCACGAAAGCTATGTCCGCGAAAGGCACCGCTCTGACCATTCGCGATCTCAGGTCAATCCGCTGAGCGGGCCCTGACTGTACTGCGGGACCCCAAAGGTGCTGACCGGCTTGTCCATTGCATGGGTGAGGGACACCAGCAGCTTGCCGTGGGGCTCGCCCCCGAAATCGATGTGTCGGCCGGTGTTGAAGTAGCCCTGCGCACTGCCCGCAAGCATGAAAGGGATGTCGCGTCGGGTGTGACTGTTGCCCTTGCCGAGCTCGTTGACCCATACGACTACGCTGTTGTCGAGAAGGGAGTTCTCTCCTTCCTGAATGCCGTCCATCAGGCCGAGCATGTAGGCGAACTGCTCGGAGTACCATTTGTTGATCTCGAGGAGATCGGCTTGCGAGTCGGCGTTGCTGTCGTCGTAGTGGGAAAGGGAATGGTGGCCCTCTCCGAGACGAAGCGGCACCCAGTTGTGCTGTACGTTGCTGACCGAGCGCGACCACTGAATCGACGCCACCCGCGTCATGTCGCATGCAAGCGCCATTACGAGCATGTCCATTTGGGCCCTTCCGGTCATCGGATACTGGTCGTTCTGCTCAAAGTTGCCGCCCGGGAGTGTCACGGTCGGCTCCTGACAGGCCGCGCCAACACCACCGGTCACGTCCAGACGAGCTTCCAAATCTCGAATCGACTGAAGATGCTTGTCGAGCGTCTGCTTGTCTTCGTAGCCAAGAGTCCTGTTGAAGGCCTCGTGGTCCGCCATGACGGCGTCGAGAACGCTTTGACGTCGCTTTCGAATGAGCGCGAGCTCGAACGGATCCGTGTCCAGGTCTCCGAAGAGGTCGGTGAAGTTCTGGTTGGGGTCCTCCCGGTGCGGAACCGGCTGGTCGGGCCCGGTGTACGACATCCGCGACCAGACCGAAGAGCTTCGTACCTGAACGCCGAACTCGAGAGAGCGAAACTTCGTCACGATGTCTTTCGCGATTTCGTCCGCCAAGTACTGATCGACCGATTGCCCCCCGCCCCAACCGACGTACTGTGGCGTCGGGCCATCACAATTGCCTTCACAAAAGAGGCTGCCCGGCAAGATCTCGGCGTTGGTCAGCAGGCAGGCCATTCCGGTCTGGTGCCCATCGCCGATCGAATCGTAAGCCACGTCCTGATCGACGCCGTCGAGGAAGAGAAGCTTTTGCGAGAATGGCGCCAGCGACGCGTGCATCGGGTGACCGGAGAGGTCCATGTTTGCTGGCGGGGACCAGATGTCTTGACGTGTGCCGTTCGCGCTGAACCAAAAGATGATTCGCTTGGGGGCAACCCCAGCCTGCGCCGAGCTCCGCGTGGGCAACATCGCATCGAGCATCGGCAGCCCGATCGCGACCGTCCCGCCGAACAGCGTGCCTCTCAGCATCCTACGACGACTGATCCGCTTCACTGCGCACCTCCTTGCTCCGCGACCACCGCGCGACGGTATAGGAACGCGTTCGTTTGCGTGAGCGCGACCAAGAGCTCCCGAACATTGAAATTGGAGGCTGCGAACCTCTCGTTGATCTGCTCGATGCTGCAGCTGTCGAGCTGAGTCACCGAACGGTTGTACGCGAAGCGGAACCACTGCGAGGAGACACACTCCTGCACCTGCGTGCTCGCCGCGAGGGCTTGCGCCAGCTCGATTGCACCGTCGTAGGTCCCGTCGATGTCGTCGGTTTGCACGACCTCGCCCACCGCGTCGACGTCTTTGCCGTTCTGCTGATCGCGCCACTGCCCCACGCCATCGTAGTGTTCGAAGATGAAGCCGATGGGGTTCATCAGGCTGTGGCATGAAGCGCAGGCTGGGTCAGCGCCGATCTCTTCGAATTGCTCCTTGGTCGTCTTGTTGGGGTCGAGCTCCGGTGGCTCGATGACGAGGTCATTCGGTGGGAGCGGTAGCGTGTTGCACATCAACTGCTCGCGCACGAACTTTCCGCGAAAAACGGGAGAGCTCTGATTGAGGTTCGCATGCGTCGCCATGAGCGCGGCGCTGGTCAAAAAGCCCGCACGTCGTGTCGGATCGAGTTGAACCCGTTGGAACTCCGTCCCAGTGACTGGCTCGACCACGTCGTCGCCGTAGAAGCTAGCGAGCTCCTCGTTCATGAAGCTGTAGTCACCGGTCAACAGCGTTTGTAGGGATCCGTCTCCCTCCAAAATCACTTGCTCGATGAACGTCTGAATCTCTTCCTCCCAAAGAGGCCGGAGCGAAGCATTGAAGGCCGGGTAGATCGACGTATCCTTTGTTACGTTGTCGAGCTCCGTCAGAAGCAACCACTGCCTGTGGAAGTTACGGATAGTGTCCTTGGCTCGGTCGTTCTCGAGCATGCGCGCCGCCTGAGCTCCAATTTGCTCTCGGGTCAAGAGCGCATCGTTTGCCGCTGCTTCGAAAAGCTGATCGTCGGGCATGGTATTCCAGAGCATGTACGAGAGCTTGGTTGCCATCTCCCAGCTGGTGAACGGCACCACGTCGCCTTCAACCGGTAGCTCGGAGCCATACTCCGGCCGGTAAAGGAAAGACGGGGATTGAAGCACCACCTCGATGACGATTTGGATGCCGTCCTCGAACGTTCCGAGGTCAGGGTCGGCGACTGCCCAGTCGAACACGCCTTTTAGCCGGTCGATCTCGTCTTGCTCGAGCGGGCGGCGATAGGCGCGCTGACCCCAGCGTTCGATGAAGGACAACGCGCACGCGTCGCTGCCCTGGGAGGCCGGGTCGCACCCGTCCATCAGCGTCGTCATGTTGGTGATGGCTCGGGCACTGACGGTTTCAGCGACGTTGGCGTACTGCTCGACGAGCAGGTCGCTGGTGGTCAACGCGCCCGCTTGGTTGTTGAAGCCCGCCACCTCTTCCTCGGGAGGAAGCACATCGGCTGGATTGGTGTCATCGCCGAGGAGGTCGCGGACCGTATTATTGTATTCGAAACGAGTCATTCGGCGGATCGGCGTGTCGACGACGCAGAGCTCCTTCGCGACCGCATCATCGGCCGACCCGTCGCCGCCGCTCCCGATGAGGCCGGTACACCCGCACACGAGCGCAACGGCTAGCGCGGCGAGCGGCGCGCTACGGTGACCTGTAGCGAGGGGGCGCATACATTACAGCCTAAAGGATCACTGAACGGTTTGCAGCCCTTTTGGGTGAGAGCCCCTTTTCAGTCGTGATTCTAGTAGCTTATTCGGATCCCGCTAGACGAGGATTTCACTGACCGGGAGGGTCGCTTTCATCGACCGGGTACCCCAGCTTTCCACATTCAAGCCCATGACCTGTTGAAGGGTCAGCCCGACTCGCGTGGTCGGCGCTGCGTTGCCCCTGACATGAATGCCTGGCTTGATCCGCCCGCCGGCGCGTCCCGCGATCATCATCGGTAAACCGATAATGCCGTGGACTTTGGCGAACGAGACGTCGGAGTGAGCAAATACGAGACAGTTGTCGAGGAGCGTCCCGTCACCCTCTGGAATCGCGGCAAGCCTTTCGATGAAATCCGCCCAAGCCTCCATCGAATCGAGGACGAATGCCGTCGCCTCGGGCTGGTATCCAAGATCTGGGTCGATCGCCTCGTCGTGGGTGAGCTGATGGTGCTGCGAGCTCGACCCAGCTTGCCGAAGACCGGAAATCGGAGCTGAGAACATCATGCTGAAAACGCGCGTCTGGTCGCAGGCGAGCGCAAACGAAAGCAGCTCTGCCATGAGCTGATTGGTGAGCTTCGATTGGCCGACCTCGGTGCCCAGGTCCTCCGAAACGGGCTGAGGCGCTTTCATACAGGCCTCGAGATCGGGGGGACCGGCCAGCAGGACGTTGATTTGCTGTTCGAGCTGTCTGACCGAAGTGAAGTACTGGTCGAGCCGCTGGCTGTCATGTGTACCGACCTGTTGCAGCAACCGGTCCGCGTCTTCTTTGACGACCGAGAGCACGCTCTGGCGAAGCATCAGTCGCGGGTCGGGGACGAACGGGCCTGCATTTGGATCGGCGAACTCCGGACCGAATACGCGAGCATAGAGCGCAGCCGGTGACAGCTCAGGGGCATTCGGAATGCCTTGGGCCTCACGGCTATAGGCTTGGTTCGGGTTGCCGGTCGCCGACATCTCGATCGAGCGGAAGCGCGTCACGCCTCCGATTTGACTCGAGATGACCGAGTCCAGGGTGGGCGCGACATACACGCCGTCTTGCTCTGGCACGGAGCCGGTCAGCGTCGTAACCAGGCCGCCGCTATGCGGAAAGTTTGGGCGGCCATCGAGCGTCACATCGAAACCACTGAGGACACTGACGTAGTCGCGAACCTTGCCGCCGCTGGAGAGCTCGCGGTCGAGGGCGACGAGCTCAGGTGATAGCTCCCATCCCTCTCCCGTCGTCGTCGGAGCCCATCGCTCTGGGTTGATGCCACAACCCCACATCCACGCGCCGAACCGCAATGGAAGCGGAGCTCCCTGAGCCAGCGCCGTGCCGTTGTCATCGAGGAAGCAATCGAGCAGCGGAAGCCCCATCGAAACCGCGCCCCCGGCAAGTGTGCCGCGAAGCATGGTTCGTCTGTCGAACCGCTTCTTCATGGCTCGGCCCCCACCATTTCTGCCTCGCGGGGCCCTGAGGTCGTCAGGAAACCGTCGCTTAGGACGATCTCGCGCACCAGGTCCGCCACGCGGAACTCCGACTCTGCGAAGCGTTCCCCGAGGAAATCGAGCAGTGGCCATTCGTCTGGCGTCGCGTCACGCCCAACGGAATAGCGGAACAAGGTTCGAACCAGGCACGGGCCGAGCTCTGGATGGTCACGCAGCGCTTCGCCTACCCCGACCGGGCCATCGTAGCTGACGCCGTCGAGCTCTCCGGAGGCGTCGATCGTCGCGCCGTTCTCCTGCTCTCGAAAGGCTCCGATCGCGTCGAAGTTTTCGAATGCGAGGCCGATCGGATCCATCAGGTTGTGACAACCGGCACAGGCGTCGTTGGTCACGTGTACCTCGAGACGTTCCCGGGCCGTCCGAAGCTCCCCCATCGTATCTTCGACGATCGAGAAATCGATGTTCGCCGGAGGGGTAGGAACGTCCTGGCACAGCAACACCTCGCGGACGAACTTGCCGCGCAGGGTGGCAGAGCTCCGACCCGTGTGTGAGTAGAGCGCCATCACGCTGACGTGCGACATGAGACCAGCGCGAGGACTGTCTTCGTCGAACGTATGAGCTTCCCAGCCGCTCGCCGTGACGACGGGGACGCGATACATCAAACCGAGGTTTCTGGTCAGAAACGTGTTTCGCGACGTGAAGAGGTCTCTGTAGTCTCCGCCCTCGGTGAGGTGGGCGACGATGGTTCGCAAAGTCTGCTCTTTGGCATCTTCCGCAATGGTTTGGGTGTATGCGGGAAACAAGGCCGCATCCTTGCGGACCAGGCCGTCGTCGAACTGCCTGAAGTCGTAGAAATCGGAAAAGAGGGTGCGAAGACCGATCTCGGCGCGCGGTGAGGAAACGAGCCGATCGACCTGCGCGGCCAACACGTCACGGTCGAGCAAGTTGCCACTCTCTGCTGCGTCGAGCAGCTCGTCATCCGGGCTCGTGTCCCACAAGAAAAAGCTCAATCGGGTTGCAATCGAGGTGCCGGTGAGACGCAGTCGTGAAGGGTCGCCCGGATCCGGCTCGGCTCGTTCGACGCGAAACAGGAAGTCGGGCGAAACGAGAAGGCTCGACAGCGCGAGCTCGAGCCCTTGGTAGAAGTCCCCCAAGATGAGCGTAGCGTTCCGAGCCACCTCGACCCGGCTGTCGATCTCCGCTTGGCTGAGCGAGCGGCGGAACAAGCGGCGGCCAACCTGCTCGATGAATCGCCGGGCGCAGACATCGTCGCTCGACGACCCAGATGCAGGCTCACACGGGACCAACTCGGCGCGATGATCAGCGTCGAGCGCCTGCTCTGCAACTGCGGCGGCCGCCGCTTCGTATTTCTCGAAGCCCGATGGCGTCACGCTTGCGAACGAAGAGCCGACCGCCAAAAGCCCAGCCCGGCGTTCATCGGGATCGATCCGACTCGGCACGGTGATGTGGTCGCCCAGCACATCGTGGATACTGCGGACGAACTGCTCGGTCGTGAGCCGCCGGAGCGCAATGGGTCCTCCGTCGACGGACGGTCCACTGGATCCGGCGCTGCCGTCTCCACTGCTACAGCCGACGATCGCGACCGCGAGGACAGCCGCCATCAAGTATGGATACCGGGTCATGGAGTAGGCGAACCTCGGAAGTTCGACACTATCCCTATTGGCGCGCCTCGGCAAAGCGAAAAGTGCGGACCCTCAGCTCTCCGGCGGAAGCAACACGACATCGACGATGTGCAGCATGCCGTTCGACGCTGGGGCTGACGCGGTGATGCTGGCGTCGTTGATCGAGACCTTCCCATCCTTCACGTGCATCGTCGCTTTTTTACCGCTGGCCATGCTCAGGGTTTGTCCGTCGGTGAAGCTATCTGCCGCGAGCGCGGAGGTCGTGACGTGGTACTGCAGAATCTTCCTCAGTTGATCGACGTTCTCTGGTTTCAGGAGATCATCGACCGTGCCTTCAGGCAGCTTGTCGAAAGCCGCGTTGGTTGGCGCGAACACCGTCAACGGACCGGAAGCAGCAACCGACGTGACGTAGTCCGCCGCCTTGATCGCTGCGACGAGCGTCGTGTGGTCTTTCGATGCGATGGCCAGGCTTACGATGTTGTTCTCATCGAGCGGAGGAATGTTCGACACTTCCTCGGCAGCCGGCGCCGGAGGCGCATCAGGACTGGTGGCCTCCTGCTTCTTGCAACCTAACGCGGTCAGCCCGACAATAATCGTGACTGTCAGTAGACTTTTCTTCATCACACCCTCCGTGAGACACGCCGTCGCGCGCCGTCAAGTATAGACTCAAAACGAGCTCGAAAACGCGTCGCGCAGAACATTCGCTTCTTCCTCTGCGAACGCATATTTTGCCACAATTCGCGCGGTTGAATATTCGTGCCCCTCGCCTACACTCCAGCCGCCGAGGGAGGGTTTATGCGCAGCAGGTACATCCGGCTCATCATGATCGTGATCGGTGCTCTGGCTCTTGGCTGCACGCCGAAGGAGGAGTCCGCGCCCGAGCGAGAGGTAGCGGCTCCTGCCGCTGCGGAAGTTGCGGAAGTTGCGGAAGTAGCCGTCGCAGATCCAAAGGCAGAAGCCATCGAGATCTACGAAAATCGCTGCACAGTTTGCCATGGCAAGCTGGGGAAGGGCGACGGTGAAGGCTCGGCGGCCCTCGATCCGAAGCCGCGCGACTTCACTCTTGCAGAATGGCAAGAGTCGGTAACCGACGAACACATACAAAAGATCATCGTATACGGTGGGATTGCCGTGGGGAAAAGCGCCACGATGCCCGCAAATCCGGATCTCGATGCGAAGCCCGAGGTGGTCAAAGAGATCGTCGTGTACGTGCGGAACCTCGCCAAGTAGGCCGCTGGCTTGGTTATTGCAAAAATACTCTGGAGGGTCTTCGTGATGAACGCCCTTCCCGACGGGATTAAGGAGCAGTGATGAAATTTTGCAGGATTAGTGGTGCGCGGGGCGCATCCGGTTTGGCTCTTTTGTTGACCGCTGCCTTCAGCTTCGGTTGCAGCTCGCAACCAAAGGGGCAGTTGTCGTCTGCGCCTTCGGGATCGGTCGCGAACCTGATGAAGGAGCGTGGCTTGAGCGAGGCAGACGTGAGTGCCGCGCTCCAGACCTACACGCCAACCGGCAAGAAGGACGAGTACTACACGTTCGCGTCCGGGGGTCACGGTGGAAACTTGATCGTCATCGGCGTGCCGTCGATGCGCATCTTGAAGTACGTCGGCGTGTTCACACCGGAGCCCTGGCAGGGCTATGGCTACGGTGATCAGAGCAACCAAGTTCTCGAGGGCGGCAACCGCTTCAGCAAGACGATGACTTGGGGCGACATGCATCACCCGGCACTCAGCGAAACCGCTGGCGAGTACGACGGCAAGTTCCTTTTCGTGAACGACAAGGCCAACGCCCGGATAGCCGTCATCGACCTCCACGACTTCGTTACCAAGCAGATCGTCACTTCGCAGCTGATCCAAAGTGATCACGGCGCGACCTTCGTCACACCGAACACCGAGTACGTGGTCGAATCCGCTCAGTACCCGGCGCCGCTCGGTGGCGCTTACGCGCCGATTGAGGAGTACAAAGACAAGTACCGCGGGGCGGTCATCTTCTGGAAATTCGATCGTGACAAGGGCCGCATCGACCCGGAGAGGTCGTTTGCCATGGAGCTCCCGCCGTACATGCAGGACCTCTCCGATGCCGGGAAGCTGGCGAGCGAGGGCTGGGTTTTCATCAACTCGTTCAACACCGAGATGTCTTACGGCGGCACGTTGGAAGGCAATCCACCGATGGAGTCGGGCGCGTCTCAGAACGACATGGACTACCTCCACATCATCGACCTAGTCAGCGCCGAGAGGGTGGCTAAAGAGGACGGGAAGACGAAGACGATCGCCGGCATGAAAGTGATTTCACTCGACACCGTCAACGAGGAGGGGTTGCTCCATCTCGTCGGCGAGCCCAAGAGCCCGCACGGCGTCGACATCACCCCCGATGGTAAAGAGCTCGTCGTTTCCGGTAAGCTCGACACCCACGCGACGATCTACAGTTGGGAGAAGCTCAAGGGCCTCATCGACAGCAAGAAGTACGAGGGCAAGGACGCGTACGGCGTTCCGATTTTGCCCTTCAAGGACAGCATTCGAGGCCAAATCGAGATTGGGCTCGGCCCGCTCCACACCCAGTTCGACGACAAAGGCAATGCCTACACGTCGGTCTTCATCGAGTCGACGGTCGCCAAGTGGTCGGTCAAAGACCTCAAGCTCATCGGGAAGCAGAAGGTCCACTACAACGTCGGCCACATCGTCGCAGCCGAGGGTGACACGGTCAGCCCGGACGGCGGCTATCTGATCGCCATGAACAAATGGGCGATCGACCGCTTTGCCAAGGTGGGTCCTCTGCTTCCGCAGAACTTCCAGTTGATCGGGATCGACAACGAGCAGATGCAGCTTCTTTACGACATGCCGCTTCCGCTCGGGGAGCCGCACTACGCCCAGATGATCAAAGCCGACAAGCTCGACCCGATCGACATCTACAAGCCCGCCGGGATGGATGTCGTCACGGACGAGCAATCCGAATTTGCCGTCAAAGCCAAGGAGGAGCGGATCGAGCGTAAGCCTGACGGTGTCCACGTCTACATGACGGCTGTGCGGAGCCACTTCACACCGGACATCATTCGCGTCAAGAAGGGTGACACCGTGCACTTGCACATCACCAACGTCGAACAGGCACACGATGCGACCCACGGCTTCACGATCGGGTCGTACAACGTTCACAGCAGCCTCGAGCCCGGGAAGCACGTCGATCTTACGTTCGTGGCCGACAGGGAAGGCACGTTCCCGTTCTATTGCACCGAATTCTGCTCGGCTCTCCATCTCGAAATGGCGGGGTACTTCCTGGTGGAACCCGGATGATGCGCGGCGCCGCATGCAACGGCGGGGGGCTGTGTGTTCTCCTCCGTGTGTGCGTGAGCGTCGCAGTCCTGCTCATGGTGGCCTCGTGTGAGTCGCGCGCCGATTTGATTTTCGCCGGCGAGCGGCCGCACGAAGCGCCCGCTCCCCCAGACGACTGCAACGTGGTGGAAGCCGGCTTCAACCTCCAGCGCGCTGTCGACGATGCAATCGAAAACACCACCCTCTGTCTCGAGCCGGGCGACCATGCGGGCCCCCTCGACGTCAACAAGAACGTAACGATCTGGGGTCCACACGAAGCCGTCATTCGCTCCTCCGGCGAAGGGACGACCATAGAGCTCGGCGCCGACGGAGCTGCGCTACTCGGCGTCACGATCGATGGAAGCGGCGGACGCTTTGATACCCTCGATGCGGCGGTCCACGTCACCGGCGACCACAACCGGGTCGAGGGAGTTGTGGTCCGCAACGCGGCATTTGGCTTGCTCGTCGAGAAGGCCAACTATGCATCGATTCGCAACAATCTCGTTTTGGGGCCTGATGAGGGCCCACTCGGGCTTCGCGGCGACGGCATTCGGCTTTGGGAGACGCGGCATTCGGTGGTCGAAGGTAACGATGTGATCGGAAGCCGCGACATGGTCGTTTGGTATTCGAGCGACAACCGAATCGTCGACAACACCGTTCTTCGAAGCCGATATGGCACCCACTTCATGTACAGCCATGGCAACGTCCTCGAAGGGAACCGCTACATCGACAACGTGGTGGGCGTCTTCATCATGTACAGCCGCAACGTCCAGGTGAAACGGAACCTCCTAGCGCGATCGTCCGGGCCTGGCGGAATGGGACTCGGGATCAAGGAGTCCGGGAACCTGGCCGTGTCCGATAACTTCTTCGTGGCAAACACCAAGGGCGTCTACATGGACACGTCGCCGCTCGACGAAGACGACTTCAACAGGTTCGAGCGCAACGCATTCTACCACTCCGAAGTCGCTGTCCTGATGCATGGCAGCGAGCACCGGAACACGTTCAGCGACAATGCGTTCGTCAGCAATCATTCGCAGGTCGAGGTCGAGGGCGGAGGAGATGCGCTAGGCGTCGATTGGAAAGAGAACGCTTTCGACGACTATGCTGGCTATGACATGGACCGCGACGGTTACGGCGACATCCCCTACGAGCTCCGGCGGCTCAGCAGCCAGCTTGCAAGCACGTACCCGCAGCTCCTCTTTTTTCGGGGCGCGATCACCCTCGAGCTCCTCGACGCGATCAGCCTCTTGTTTCCGTTGGTCGAACCGCAGACCACACTGATCGATTCGCGACCCAAAATGAGCGCGGCAACTTGGGATGGTGGGCATGCGGGTCGAAGGTAGAGGCATCCGCAAGCGGTTTGGTCGCATCGAAGCACTCCGGGGGATCGACTTCACCATCCCGACGGGCGGTCGAGTAGGGCTGGTCGGGCCAAACGCGTCCGGGAAATCGACCCTCATCCGCATCGTGCTTGGGCTTCAGCAATGTGAGGGCGAGCTCCTCCTCGATGGCTCAAGCAAGCGAAGTCTCGAGCTCGCCGACCGGATCGCGTATGTCCCCCAGATCGCCCCAAAGCTCGGGGCTTCGGTGGGCGAGGTGGTCAAGGCGATCACCCGTGTGCGGGGCCTTCCCGTCGACGATGTGGTGGAGCGGGGAGCCCACCTGGGACTCGACTTTCGCGCGATCGACCGGCAAGCCTTTCGGGATCTTTCAGGCGGGGCGAAGCAGAAAACTCTCCTAGCGCTTGCGCTAGCGAGCCGGGCATCGCTGTTCGTTCTCGACGAACCGACCGCGAGCCTCGACACGACTTCTCGCATGGACCTCTTCGATCAACTGTCGCATCGCACGCAGGGGGCAACATTGATCCTCTGCTCTCACCGACTCGAGGAGATCCGGACACTCGTCGATCGAGTGATGGTGCTCGAAGAAGGGAGGTTGGCGTATTTTGGGCCGACAGAGGCTTATCTCGACAGCATTACGCTGAGCACCATCGAGGTTCAGATGCTGAACGGCACGGGGGCTGACACGCTGACCCGCCTGGGATTCGAACCCGGCGTTGCCGGATGGTGGAGTCGCACGGCAACGCGCGCTGAAAAGCTCGCTCTCGTTGCGGAGCTTTCGGAGACGATGGCGGGCCGACTCGGCAACCTCCTCGTGCGGGACGCCGAGGCCGTGCGGCTAGACGACCAAGAGGAAGACCGTGAGCTCGGCAAGCGCGACTAAGATCATCCTCGCAGCGGTGGCAGTCCTGCTCGTAGGCATCGTGCTGACTCGGCTCAATCGAGTCTCATTGCCCGAAGGCCCAGTGCCTGTCGTGTGGGACCGCGAGGTTTGCGAACACTGCAAGATGCACGTCGGTGACCCCCGCTTTGCGGCCCAGTTGCAGGCGGCGAATGGAGCGGTGATGAGCTTCGACGACCCGGGGTGCCTGGCCGCCTACCTCGAAGCGCATCCGATGGAGTTGCATGCGCTCTACTTCCGGGATTACGACGGTCAGCAGTGGCTCTCCCAATCCGGAGCAGGCTTTGTGCCAGTCGACGACTCGCCGATGGGCTACGGTATCGCTGCGGTGACCCGCGACACGCCGGGGGCACGCGACTGGGAATGGGCCCGCAAGCGTGCGCTCGAGCGAGAGCGACAAGAGGGGGCCCGGTGAAGCGACAGCTGAATTCGTACTGGGCCGTTGCGCAGCTCGACATGGCCGAGGTGCTTCGGTCTAGGTGGCTCCTCTTCTGTGTGGTCATCTACGCGCTTTTGGCTGCTCTGTTCGTACTGGTCGGGATGCGGGAGTCGACTGTCTTCGGTTTTACGGGGACCGGGCGAGTGCTGGTCTCGTACGTGCACGCGTTGCTCGTACTCTTGCCACTGATGGCGCTCGTGGCGACCGGTCACGTCGTCAACAAGGCGCGTGACGACGGAGCGCTCGAGCTCTTGTTCAGTCAACCGATTTCGCGCGCGGCGTTCTTCAGCGCCGTTTCAACCGTGCGTTTGGTTGTCCTACTCGCGCCACTCGTCGTGTTGATGGTTGCGATGGGCGTCTTCGGGCGCGTCGCGTTCGGCCAACAGATCGCCTGGAGCTTCATAAACAACTGTTTGGTCCTTTGCACTGCATTGGTCTGGGCTTTTTGCGGCCTGGGTCTTTGGGTGTCGACCTCGGTTTCCAACTCCGCACGCGCGACCATGTACTTGCTGCTCATATGGGTTGCGGGGATCGCGCTTCTCGATTTCGCGCTTGCCGGGATGATGCTTCAGTGGCGCCTCGAGCCGAGAGTCGTGTTCGCCCTGGCAGCCCTCAACCCGGTTCAGAGCATTCGAATGGCGCTGCTTTCCTCCGCGGACCCGCAGCTCAGCGTTCTTGGGCCGGTCGGGTTCTATCTTGCCAATCGAATTGGCAGCACGTGGCTTTACGTTCTGGGCCTCGGATGGCCGCTGTTACTAGGTGCGATCGCTTGGTCGGGCGCGCTTTGGAGGCTCCGGCGCGGCGATGTCGCGTAGAAAGAAAAGCTAGAGGAGGCGAGATGACGAAGGCATTGGATGCGTTTTACCGATTCTTGGATGAGCCGCTGTTTCCATGGGCGCGCATCGTCTTGGCGGTACTCACGCTCCTCGTGATCGCAAGCTTCACTGTGCCAATGTGGCACATCCGGATGGTCGCGCCTCAATACCCCGAAGGCCTCGACCTCTATATCTACTCCTACAAGGTCGACGGGGGTCACGACGGTGCTGACGTCCAAGAGATCAGCACCCTTAACCACTATATCGGAATGCGGCCGCTCGACCGCACGGAGCTCACCGATCTCGATTGGATTCCGTTCCTCTTCATCGGGATGATCATCCTCGCGCTGCGGACTGCCGTGATCGGAAAGGTGAGGTCACTCATCGATCTTCTGGTGATCACGACGTATGCTGGGATATTCGGTTTTGGGAGGCTCTACTACAAGCTCTACACGTTCGGGCACGACCTCGACCCGAGGGCTCCGATCACAATCGAGCCGTTCACGCCAGTCCTGTGGGGCGAAAAGCAGGTCGCCAATTTCTTCACCGAAGCAAACCCGTCGGCTGGGACGTATTACGTGGCTGTGTTCGCGTTAGGGCTGTCGGTGTTGGTGGTTTTTCATCTGGCGGTCGGACGCCGTCGTCATCGCGATGCGGTTCTCGCCGAGACTTAGAGCGCCTTCGGCACCCAAATCATCTACGAGCCGAGGTGAACGGTGAGGGCGAAAGTTCCAGAGATCGCCGTCCCAGCCGTGCCGCCCGTGATCGATTGTTCGGTGCCGGAAACCGTCTCGGTGCCGCGGACCGCTAACCCGATCAACGAGTAGTCGAAGTCAGCCGCCAACGAGACCCACTTCACGATGGGAATTCGCAAGCCCAGCCCCATAGACGCCCCTCCACCGTCGGTTCGGACGTCGGTGAGTATGTTTTCGAAGCCCGGTACCGCGAGGCCGCCTTTGGTCGTGTAGTAGTTCAGGCCGAGCTTGATCGTCGGATGCACGTAGGGAACGGCGCGAATGAGGAAGCCGAAGTCGAGGCCTACCGTGATCAAGTCGAACGGGTCGTAGTTGGCCCTCTTGAAGTGACCGCCTACCGTCGTCGAGCCCGCCCGAAACTTCAGCGCCGCGCCGAACTCTGGGCCGGTGACGACCACAGACGGGATCTGAGACGCGATCTCTGGTGGTATGAAATCCAGGCCCCGGAACTGAGTCACGTTCCATCGAGATGGCCCCGCCGTTGCTTCGAGCCATACGAGACCGCCGACGCGCTTGCTGTAGACGCTCGATTTCTCCTCGCTCGGCTGGTCAGCGGGTTCGGGTGGCGTCACTTGCACGCCCTCTTCACCGTCAGAAAACGTCGTCTGAACCTCTTGCGCGGCCGCGCCGGACGCCATCATCAAAGCCACACCCAAGATACAAGCAAAATGCTGCATCGGTCCCCCTAACCGTTGATGCTCAGCGACCAAAACAGGCCGCAATCCCCACTTTCAGTTTCAGGGCGGGCTTCTCGGACGTCAACGTCAACCGGGGAGGATCGTGCGCTCCCTCACAGAACTCGAGTGACTTCGCTACTTCCTGAGCTGCTCGAAGAGCCTCAGTTCGCGCCGATGGGCACCTGTGACAGAACGGCCGTCATCGCCTAGACTCGCCGCGGCTCGTGCCAACGTGAACGCAAGAGGAGAGCATCATGTTGAGGAAGTTCGTTTGGATCACCGGTTTTCTCGATATTTTGATCGGCCTTGGGGTCTGGACGCAGCCGCTGACCAATCCCGAGCAGGGGACGTTCGTATCCCTCATGACCCTGGGCGCATTCCTCATGTTTGCAGGCGCAGCGTTGATGTGGTCGTCGAAAGACATCGCAGTGCGCGCGCCCGTCATCTTTTGGCAAGGGCTCGTACGGCTTACCGCGGTGATCAGCATCTTGTACGGTGTGCCGAAAGGGCTCGCCACTCCCTACGAATACGGAGTCGCTGCTTTTGACGGCGTCATCTCGCTGACGTACATCCTCGGTACGATGAGGTTTACCGGGGCGTCTGCTTTCAAGCTCTTCATGGGCAAGACCCAGTAGTTTTTGGTGCTCCGCCTCTCTGACGCTGCCGGGCCGTGCGTAAGTGCCGTGTCTGCTAGTCTCCTGTCATGGTTCGGCTGGCCGCTTTTGGAATCTTTCTTGTGATCCTCAGCTTGGGGCGTCCCATCGTGATCCCCGTGCTCTTGGCGAGTCTGATCGCGATCAGCCTCTCCAAGATCGTCGATCTAAGCGACAAGGGGCTTCCGCGATGGCTCACAGTGCTACTCGCTTGCCTTGCCGCGGTCGCCGTGGTCATGGGCCTGGGTTTCTTGACTACCAGGGCCGCAACGGATTTCGCCTCCGCCTTCAGCCAATATCGCGGCGATTGGGACCGGCTTCAGGTTGAGCTCGCAAGCTGGCTGTGGAGCCAAGGGCTCGGGATTCCCGCGACTGCGGTTACCGAGTTCGACCCCGGCGAGCTCGTCCGAGGCCTCGCGGTCCCAGGTTTCACGCTCGCGCTGAGCATCGTCTCGTCGGGGTTCCTCGTGTTGCTGATTACCGTCTTCCTAGTCATCGAGAGCTCGTCGTTTTCGAAGAAGTTCGCCAACACCGACAAGCTCGGCACGATGAACGTCGAGGTGCTGCGAGGGGCTGCGCGGGACGTTCAGCAATATTTGCTGATCAAGACCGTGACGAGCACTGCAACGGGGCTACTGGTCGCCGGGCTCACGACTGTAGTCGGATTGGGTCACTCCCTGCTCTTCGGTCTTCTCGCTTTCGTCCTCAATTACATTCCGAGTATCGGCAGCATTCTCGCATCGGTACCGGCGATTGGGCTTTGTTTGCTCACTTTGGGGTGGGTCCCTGCGATGGGGCTTGCGGCAGGGTATTTTGCGATCAACTTCGTGATTGGAATCGGGATAGAGCCTAGATGGGCTGGCGATGCCACCGATCTCTCGCCAACAGTCGTGGTGTTATCGATGGTGTTTTGGGGTTTCGTGCTCGGCCCGGTTGGCGCTCTTCTCTCGGTCCCCCTCACCATCATCGTGCGAATCACCGCTTCGCAGTCCGAAGAGTGGTCGTGGCTCGCAAAGTTGCTGAGCTCGCCCCGAAGCATCGTCCGTGCCCAAGACGACCAAGTCGCCTAGCTAAGGGCGCTCACAGAAAACGACTATGCCTCCCTCGTCAGCCGCTCGCCTGGCTTTTAGCGAGCTTGGCGATGGCGTACGCGGCGATCGGCACGATCTGCCCATCCCCCTCGATGCCCTCCACGCACCAGCTTGCGGCGGCCTCCATGGTTGAAAAGGCCTTGTTTGGGGCCGGCTGCGGGGAGATCCATCGCAATGCCGTGTACGCCCCGCGCACGATCGCGTTCTGGATGATGATCGCACTTCCGATATTCTTCTTGCGGATGATGGGCCGGTTGCTGTCCTCGAACTCTTTCAACTGCCGGCGCATCGTGGCCTCTGGTACACGAGCGATCTTGGTCGTATCAACGATCAAGGCATGTCGAGTCGGTGCCGAAAAGACGTGCTCGTAGCACTCACGCATGTAGGTGATGTCGTCTTCGACCATCACCGGCGGCATGGTGATCACCACCAGCGGCCACATCGATACGTCGAACATCAGGCCAACGCCGGTCGGCGGCCCGCTGACTTTTGGGAACTCCCCCATGCTAGAGATTATCGACATTTTGCGCGGGGATGCAAAGGGCGCCCGTCGAGCCCACATTCGTTGCTATTGCACCACGATACATCCGGCGGCTCCTACGCTGCCCTCGTTGTTGTCCTCCCCGCATTCCAGGGTAAGGGAGAGCCCTGCGGCCTCGTCGTCGACGGTGACATAGAAGTCCCACGGTCCGGTGTCGCCGCTTTCCGGCGTGAACTCCATGACGAGCGTCTCGCTTTGGCCCGGCAGGAGCGAAACCGTGGTCATCTCGAATCCGAGCAGTGATCCATCAGGCGGCACCCCTCGATAGAACCCGACGGGCACTCCCGCTGCGATTCCGAGTGAGCCCGTATTCGCAATCTGCGCCTGGATCCCGATCGAGCTCGGGCAGGAGCTAGTGTTCACCGACAGGCCGGCCACCGAGAGATCCGGCGCATTGAACACACCCTCCCCTTGCACGTTCTGACGATAGTTGTTGAGACCCACGCCCGACCAACTATCGCTCTCTACCGCGGGGATGACACCCGACGCATCGACATTGGTTACGTGGTAGCTGTGCTGGTTCCATACTCGCCGCGTGCCCACCCACTTGTCGTTGATGTCGCCAAAGGCAAAGAGGCCGTGTGTTCCGACCGCGCAGCCATCCCGCACGATCTGGTCGTCGTTGGCTGGCACGAGGAACTCGGAGTTACCATCAGCGTCGACATCGACGATGAGCGGATACTCCGCGGCTGTGCGTGAGGAATTCGCCATTTCGAGAAGCTTTGCACCGGTCTTCCCCGACAGGATGTAGAGGGTGCACTCATCGTTGTAAATGACTTCGGCTTCGCCATCACCCTCGAAGTCGAACACGCTCGAGCCTGTGACGCTGGACGACAAGTCCTGGACCACCAGCGACCACAGGATTCCATCCGTGCGGCTGCTGCCGCAGAATGCTGCTTCGCCGGTGCCTGTGCAGTCTAGGTCGTAGACGGCGTACTGTCCGCGGCCCGCCGCGGCGAACTCGGGTCGACCGTCTCCGTCGAAGTCCGCCACCGTGGGTGCTCCGCCGACTCCACCGCCCGGGATCGCGACGGGCCCGAAGATCACGGTCCCGTCGGTTCCGCTCAACACGCGCGCGTTGCCGCCGCTGATCGAAACGACGTCCGGGACGGTGTCACGGTTCACGTCCGCCACCGCGACGAAGCCGTCGGGCGCGGTATCGTTGCGCCAGACCTCGGTGCCATCGACGTGATAGACGATGTTGCCCCCCACGATGTCGGGCTCCCCGTCCCCGCTGATATCAGCAATGGCAGAGACGCTCCACTCGCCGTTGTTGCCCAGCCAGCCTTTGTCTTGCAGTGGCGTACCGTCGTTATCAAACCATTGGCCCCCGATGATGACCTCGGGTTCCGGATCCGCGTCGAGATTGGCAAGAGCAGGGTATCCTTGGCCGGTTCCGGTCAACGCCGCCGCCCACTTCTCCGCGCCATCGTGCTCGATGACGACCAACTGTCGTGGCGAGCTCGTCATGAAGACGATTTCGAGCTCGGCATCGGCGTCCATGTTTCCAACCGCGGGCCCCGTGCCCCAACGCACGTTGTAGGTGCTCACTGGGATCATCAAATTCTCCGAGCCATCCTCACCGTTGAGCACGATGAGCATGTTGTTGCTGGAGTCTTTGTAGGCCACCGTCGCCACCTCCGGCAGCCCATCGCCATCGATGTCGGCGATTGCCGGAGTGCTCTGCACCTGCTTGAACGCCGGATCCATGCTCCACCCGTCCCAGTGCCATTCGATGGTCGGCTCGAACGTGACGTTCTCGGGCCGCAGCTCGCAAAGCTCGCCGTCGGGCTGAGGGAGGCATTGACCCAAGGTTGGCTCGCAGAACTCGCCGTCGGCGCAATCGAAGCTGTCTGTGCAATCGGCGCCCGGCGTAGCGCACTGGCTCGCCAGACAGACGTCACCCGCATCGCAGCACACCGAGCCATCGGTGCCGCACCGCACCCCGGACGGGCACGGCGCTACGCACGCACCCTCGAAGCATTCGTCGCCGACTTCGCAACAAATCGCCGGGCTGCCGCAGAGGAGAGCGGACTCGCACATTTCGCCCCCGCCGGTCCCGCCGTTGCCACCACCTCCACCGGCGCCTCCGCCGGTCGCGTCACCACCACAGCCCGCCGCCGCCATCACGGCGACGAGAAGCACCCCGACTCTAAGTTTACAAATAATAATATAGTAATAATACACTAATAGAGGAATCCAGGCCAGCATTTCCAGGGGCCTCGGGGCCCTCCTCTTGCGGGTTCCCCATGCTAAGTCCGCCGGCGTGGCGACAACCGACTCCCTTCACCGACAGCTCGACCTCGAAAGGCTCGACGAGGACCTCTTTCGCGGATGCTCTCCGGACGAGGGTAGGCCGCGGATCTTCGGCGGGCTGGTGGCGGCGCAATCCCATATCGCCGCTTGCCGGACGGTCGAGGGTCGCGTGGCCCATTCGCTCCACGGCTATTTCCTCCGTGAAGGCGACACGTCGGTCCCGGTGATCTACTACGTGGATCCAATTCGGGATGGTCGCTCGTTCGCGACCCGGCGCGTGGTGGCGAAACAACACGGCAAGGCCATCTTCAACATGTCGGTTTCCTTTCAGGCACCAGAGGAAGGTCTCGAACACCAAAGACCAATGCCGGAAGCGCCTCCACCTTTGTCGGTGCCCACCAACCGCGAGCGTTTGACGGAGTACAAGAAACGCTCCTCGCACCCTGCGTTTGATTTCCTTCTTTCCATCGACCGCCCAATCGAGCGCCGCGAGGTCGACCATGTCGACCTACTCGAACCAAAGCCGTTCACCGGTCTCAAACGAATGTGGTTTCGCGCGCGCGCAAAGCTCGATGACGATCCGGTGGTGCATCAGGCAGTCCTCGCCTACGCGAGCGACTACGGCCTTCTAGAAAGCTCGTTCAACCAACACGGGCACGGCTTCTTGACGGATGAGCTGATCCTCGCGAGCCTCGATCATTCGATTTGGTTCCATGAGCATGCTCGCGTCGACGAATGGATGCTCTACGTCACTGAAAGCCCTCGGACGGCAGGGGGTCGTGGCCTCAATTTCGGGCACATCTACTCGGAAGACGGAAGGCTCGTCGCGTCGGCGGCGCAAGAGGGCCTGATACGGATCCGCAAGCCGCGTTGAGGCTGTGGTAAAGGAGTGATCATGGGGCGTAAATTCCAGGTGATAACGGGTCATCAGGCTCGGTGGCTGGTCCTGTTCGGGCTTTGTCTCGCCGGCGCGCTGGTATCGCAGCCGACCTGGGCGCAACAGCCTCGGCTGCCACGCGCGGCCGAAGAGCCCGCTGCCGAACGCTCGCTCGAGCTCAGCGAGATCGAAGACAGAATCGCGGCTTCTCGCGAGCGACTGCGCGAGTGGGAGAGCAAGTCCCTCGAGTATCAGCAAGCATGGGAGCAGGCAGCGACGCGCGCGCTGGTCATCGATCGCGAAATCGATCAACTCAAGGCGCGTGAGAGCCTCGTCATCCCGAACGATGCGACCACGTCCGAGCTCGATGGACGGTTGCTCGAAGCTGAGCAGGATCTGTCGGCTGCCCGGCGCGAGGCGATGGCGCTCGACGCCGAAGCCGCTCTACGCGCCGAGCGGAGGAAGAAGATTCCGGAATTGCTCGCGGTCGCCAAACAGAAGCGCAGCACCCTAGAAGTCGAGTCCATTCCTACCAGCGCGGATCCGGCCGCGTCCAAGGCCCTCGCTATCCTCGAGGCCTTGAATCGGGACGCATTGGACAGCGAGATCGAGGCTTATCAGAACGAGCTCGCCAGCTATGAAGCGCGCGGGCGATTGCTGAACAAGCAGCGTGACCGGGCCACGCTTCGTATCGCTCATTACGAGGCTCTCTCGTCCCAGCTTCGCGAAGCAGCCAAGCGACGCGGCCGCATCGAGGTGGCACGTGAGAACGAGGCGACTCGGCGCTTGCTGGACGAGCTCACGGCCACACCGAAGAGTTTCGAAAAGATGTTTCGCGAGTTGGCTGCGCACAACGCTGAGCTCGCTGATCTATGGACCGGGGAGGACGGCCTCGTCGATCAGATCGACGACGTGAGTGAGAAACTTTCTCGTACGGAGGAGAAGGTCGCTTCCCTCGAAGGCGAGCTCGCCCGGTTGGCGGCGCGGGTCGAAGCGGTTGGGCTCGCCGAGTCCGTCGGGGTTTTGCTGCGACAACAGCGCGCGGATGCGCCCGACATCGGCATGTACCGCCGGTTCATCCGCATGAGGAAGGAGCGCATTGGCGATGTCCAGCTGCAGCAGATCCGACTTCGCGAGCAGCGGCAGGCACTTGGCGATATCGACACCCTCGTCGATCGAGCGCTCGCTTCCGTCGACGAGCCGGTGACTCCCGAGGAGAGGGCGCAGCTCGAAGGGCTCCTCCGACAGCTCTTCGAAACCCAACGGAAGTACATGGACGCGCTCCTCGAAGACTACGAAACCTACTTCCAAAAGCTCGTCGATTTCGATGCACGACAACGAGAGCTGATCGACCGCACACAGAACCTGCTGAACTTCATCGACGAACGGATTCTCTGGATTCCGAGCGGGAGCACGATTGAGACCGAGATTCTCTCCGACGGCCGCGACGCGATGGCGTGGCTCTTCGGGCCCCGGTACTTGGAGCAGCTCGGACGAGGCGCCAGCGACGCAGTGGCGCGACTCTGGCCCTTGAACCTCCTCGCACTGCTCTTGGCGCTCCTGTTCATCCCCGCCCGCAGGAGGCTTTACGACCGGATTCACGAATTGGGTCAGGAGGCCGCTCGAGCAGACTGTATCCGCTACGGCCCTACCGCGACCGCGTTTGCATTGACAGCCGTCCTCGTGGCATGGGTGCCGGCACTGCTCGCTTATGTCGGCTGGCGACTCGGCGCGTCACCGGCTGCGACGCTCTACACCCGTAGCATTGCCTACGGGCTGGTTGGCGTGTCCGGTTTGGGATTCACCTTGGCGCTTACCCGACAGATCGCGCGCGCCGGCGGAATCGCCGAAGCACACTGCGGTTGGCCCGAGCGGCAAGCGCATGCCCTCTGGCGTTATGTCACGTGGCTGAGCCTGGTCATGGTGCCGGCGACGTTCGTCGTCCTGGTCTTCGAAATGCGTGGTGAGGACGTCTGGCGGGAGTCGATCGGTCGCATCGTTTTCGTCGTGACGATGCTCGCCATCGCCGTCTTCAACTATCTCGTATTGAGGCCGGAAGGCGCCCTGTCCGCGCTTTTCCCCCATCGTGTACGACGCCGTTCGGTGGCGTTCCGCATCGTGCAGCTCGGGTCGATCGCGGCCCCACTCGGGCTCGGGATTGCTGCGCTTCGCGGCTTCTACTGGACCACCCTTCAGTTTGCGATTCGAACGCACATGACTCTGGTGTTCCTCTTCTTGCTGGTCATCGTCGTGCAGCTTTTCGCTCGATGGACGATGATCGCAGCGCGGCGGGCGGCCCTCGAAGCGGAGGCGCCAGAAGAGAGACCGGCGCCAGTCACTTCGGGCATCCAAGTCAGTCGTTTGATGATCGGCACCGCAATGCTGGTCGCCCTCTTGGGTGTGCTTGCGATCTGGGCCGACCTCCTGCCCGCGGCGCGGATACTTCGGCAAGTCGAGCTCTGGAGCGTGACCAAGACAGTCACCCTCACCGAGCTCGATCCGTCCGGGGTCGAGCGTCTTCACACCGAGGCGCGTTCTGTTCCGGTCACGCTGGCCGATCTGTTTCGCGCTTTCCTGATCGGGCTCGTATCCATTGCCCTCATTCGGAATCTACCGGGTCTGCTCGAGGCAACGGTTCTCCGACGCTTGGGTCCAGGAGAACGCTACGCATACGCGACCATAGTCAAATACGCCGTCGCCCTCGCAGGTTTAGCGTTCGCATTTGATGCGATCGGGGTGGGGTGGTCGAGCATCCAATGGCTCGTGGCGGCGGTCGGCTTGGGGCTCGGGTTCGGGCTTCAAGAGATCTTCGCGAATTTCATTTCGGGCCTCATCATTCTGTTCGAGCGTCCCATACGCGTAGGGGACACCGTAACCGTCGGCGAAATCAGCGGGACCGTATCAAAGATTCAAATCCGCGCGACGTGGATTACGGGCTTCAACCGCAAAGAGCTCATCGTCCCGAACAAGAACTTCGTCACAGGGGAGCTCATCAACTGGACCCTCTCGGACGCGGTGTTGCGAATCGAGGTCCCTGTCGGGGTCGCCTATGGCTCGGACACCGAGCAAGTGATTGAAGTCCTTCGGCGCGTCGCAGCCGAGAATCATCGGGTGCTACGGGACCCCGTGCCTCAGGTCCTCTTCCTCGGGTTCGGCGACAGCTCGCTCTCGTTCGAGCTACGCGCGTTCGTCCCACAGGTCTCTGCGGTTTTTCCGGTTCGGCATGAGCTTCACATGGCGATCGACAAGGCCTTCAAGGACGCTGGGATCGAGATCGCCTTCCCACAGCGGGACCTGCACATTCGATCGCTGCCCGACAACTGGCGTGCCCCAGAGAGCAGCTAGTTCAGGTTATAGGTGATCATCACTGACTGGCCGTCGCGCTGAACGGAGAGTGTGAACTTGTCTGCGGTTCGCAGTGTCGTGTATGCGCCGAGCGCGTCATCCGGGCCCGACAAAGGTTCGCCGTTGACGCTCTCGAGGACGTCACTGTTCTTGATGCCGAGCTTGGTCAGCAACGTACCGGGGCGGATCCCCCGGATCTGCATTCCGACCGACTTGCCGCCCTCCATCTTTGGAGCGACGGCCGCGATGCCGATCAACTTGCCAGCGTTGTCGAGCACCTTGTTGAGGAGCGTGCGCCGAATGTTGTAGTTGGTGTCGTTCACCTTTTCGATGCCCTGCGCGATTTCCTGGTCGCTCAGGCCCGCGTTTCGATCGGAGCCCGCTCTCAGGCGCTTTCTCGTGTCGTCGGCCTTCTTGTCGTCAACTTTTGCGTCGTGCCTCTTGGGCGTGAACCTACCGATTGGGTCCACGCCATCGAACATGGGAAGACGGCACAAGGCACCGGAACCCGATTGCAGGAACACGCTGTCGGCATGGATCGCGCGGATTGTCGAGTCCTCGACCGTCGCAGCGCCCTGGTGCAGCACCGCCTTTTGATCGGACCCGACGATCACCGCGAGCGAGCGTTTGAAATCACCTGGCACGACCGCGGTGCCGGACAATCGCAACCTTGTCGTACAGCGATTGACTGTTTCACCGTCCTCGAGGATGAGCTCGCCGTCGACGAGCTCTGCGCCACTTTCCATCACCGGGGCTTGCGTCAAATCCCCGAGCTCCGAGTTGAAGATGTTGCGCCTCAAAATGACCGCCGGGTCGTGCCGCTTTTGCGCGAAGGTCGTGAGCGCTCTCGGTCGGGGTCGGGCACGCTGCGCGTCCGGGTCTTTCTCCAAAACCTCGGCTCCGATCAGAGCGGTAGCCCCTTCGGCTAGGAAAAACGCACAAAGCGCCAGGGTCGTCAGCACGACGCCACTCTTGAACCGGTTGTCTCTTGTCGTCGCCACGGGTACTCAGCTTAGCCTACAAACACAGCCGACCATCGGTTATAGTCCCGCGCCCGGAGCGCTTGCCATACCGACGGCGGATGCGTTCATTTAGCCGCAGATGTCATTCTTGGAAAGCACACATGAACATCTTTAGCCGGCTCTTTAGCCGGACTTTCCTGGATTCTTGGCGAGAAGCGGACGCCGACGCCGACACCGCTCGGACCGGACAATTCGATTGGCGCCCGATCGTGGTGCTCGCCACCACCGCCCTCACATTGACCCTCGCGCGCTACTACGGCGGCGCGGATACCTTTTCGAGGCTGGTTCCCGATGGCCGCAAGGCCTACTCGAAAGAGGATTGGGACCTGATGGTTCGAGCCTGGTGGACCTCCGTGCGATGCGTGACGTACGTGCTCATTCCGGTGATCACGATCTGGCTCATGCCCGGCGAGCGAGTGCGGGACTACTTCATCTCGTTTCGCGGCTTCGTCAAGCACATGTGGATCTACGTTGGCCTTTACCTGCTCGTGCTGCCGTTCGTTCTCTTCGTATCCCAGTTCGATTCTTTTCAACACACCTATCCTTTCTATAAGTACGCCAACCAATCGTTAGAGCACTTTCTTCGGTGGCAGGTGTTGTATGCACTACAGTTCGTAGCCCTCGAGTTCTTCTTTCGTGGTTACATGCTCAAGGGGTTGCGCCACAAGTTTGGCTATGGTGCGATCTTCGTGATGATCGTGCCCTACTGCATGATCCATTACCCCAAGCCGATTCCCGAAACTCTGGGTGCCATCCTTGCCGGTATTGCTCTCGGTACCCTCGCGATGCGCCTTCGCTCGATCTGGGGAGGTGTGGTCATTCACGTCGGGGTGGCCATGACGATGGACTGGCTCGCCATCGGCTACTGCCCACCCCCCGGCGAAGGCCCCTGCAAGTAGCAAACGCGATAAAGGGGACATTCCCCTCTTACGCGTAGAATTGCTTGACCCATCGCCGGAATTTCGCGATGGGGCCATCACCTGGGATCAGGGCGGGCGTATCCAGAGGTACCCGGTGCTCCCAGATTTCCTCGTCTTGGAGCACGTCGCGGATGACGTATCGATGGATGATGCGCATTTGTGCGTAAGTCGCCGCGCGCCACGGTACGGGCAGGTGTCGCATCCATTTGGGAACGAAGGGCGGGGGATATTCGGAGCTCACGCCGATGCCAAAGGACATGTTGTCCTGGTCGAGCTGTGTCGCAGTGAGAAGAACACGGTAGTGAATGCCGAGCTTAGGGACCCGCAGGTCGGTCACCGACAGACCGAGGCCATGGACATCGGTGTCGAAGATCGACTGAATGTCGCTTCTACGAAAGAACGGATTCTGCCGGGTAAATCCAAACCTCGAATAAAGGCGCGGGCCGTCGATTCGCAGCGTCGGATCCTCCAAGTCCGAGTACTTGTGTACGGCGGCAAAATGGCCGAAGTCGACCGCGTTCTCGGCGATGTCCTGGACGTGCCCTTTGAGAGCCAGCACCCTCGTGATCGGTTTGCTCCAACCCTTGGTGTCATACTCAGGAAGCTCCCAGATGGGCGCAGCGCCGTCGTGAGCGGCATAGACGAAGATGCAACCAAGCTGCTCCATCACCGGCCAGGTGCGCAGGCGAAGGTTCACTTCAGGATCGCCTGGATACTCAGTTCCGACGCACCTTCCGTCGCGGCCGAATCGCAACCCATGAAATGGGCATCGCAGGGCACCGTCGACCACACGCCCCCCATACCCGAGGTGAGCGCCCATGTGCGGACAGATCGGGTCGACCACCGTAACCGCACCACGCGCGTCGCGAAAAGCGACGACTTCGCCGCCGTTGATTTTGAAGACACCGACACCCCCTTTGGGCACCTCTTTGGTCGTTGCGATGCGAAACCAACCCGATGGCATCGGAAGCTTCCGCGGGAGGCCTTGGATCGGTGCGTCCATGTCCGCCAGGACAGTATAAAATAATGTTGCAAAAAAAAGAACCCTATTCTAAGCTCCAAAAGCTCGATGTCACAAGCCGCGGCCAGAGCCCGAAGCGCCAAGACGACGTTGTATCGCTCGCTCATCGTCGATGCCGCCGAACGGCTGTTCGCATCACGCGGCTACGAAGGTGCGAAGATTCAAGACATCGCGGCGGAGTCGGGGCTGTCGCTCGGCACGCTCTACTCCGTTTTCGAGGGCAAGTCCGACATTCTGGATGCCGTTCATGACGAGCGCCTCGGCCAGCTATTTCAGCTGGCCGGCAGAGCGCTCGGGACGCACGACAGAGCCGCAATCCGCTTGATGAAGGGGAATCGCGTTTTCATACGCTGGCTGACGGAGCACCCCGACTACCTTCGCATTCATCTCCACGGCAGTGGCGCGTGGGCCTCCAATCCGCAAGAGGTCGGTGAAGGTCTGGTCAATGCATGGCAACGTGGCATCGGTTTGATCGCGCGCGTCATCGAAGAAGCGGCCTGTGACGGGGATGTCTTCGAAGGCGACCCGGTAATCCAGGCGCGCCTCATGGTTGCGATCCAGCAGGTGTTGATCTCGGCATGGGTCGAATCCGGCATGAAAAGTGATGCGAACGACCTTGCCGACGAGGTGGAGCAGCAACTCCAAAGAGCTCTTTTCAGGAAGAACCAATGACGACGACGGCACGAGCCCGCACCGCACCCACGGCCTCCCCCGCGCTCAAGAAACCGCCCCGACTCGAGGGCGGGTTTCCCTTGATCGGTCACACCATCGACTTCGCACGCGACCCGGTGGGCCTCTTGCAGCGGGCGTACGAGGAATGCGGACGGGTGGCTCAGTTCAAGCTGTTTGGCAAGAGCGTGACCCTATTCACGGGACCCGAGGCGCACGAATCACTCTTTCGACTCCCCGACGAAGTGTTGAGCCCTACCGAGGCTTACAAAATGATGATCCCCGTTTTTGGCAAAGGGGTCGTTTACGACACGACGCCAGAGCGAATGTACGAGCAGCTGCACATGATGCACCCCGCACTTCGCCACAACCGCATGCGGACGTACACCGACATCATCGCCGACGAAACCAACAAGATGATCGCAGGATGGGGCGACACCGGTCAGGTCGAGGTGTGTGAGTTTTTCGGCACTTTGACGAGCTTCACGTCTAGCCGCTGCCTCCTCGGCGAAGAGTTTCGAAACGAAATGAGTGAAGAGTTCGCTCGGGTATATGCGGACCTCGAAGCCGGGATCGTGCCCATCGCGTACATCAACGCGCATTTGCCCATTCCGGCGTTTCGAAAGCGTGATGCCGCCCGCAAGCGACTCGGCGAGATGGTCTCGACCATCGTCGAACGACGCAGAACGAGCGGCATTTCCGGAGAGGACTTCACCCAGACCTTGATGGAGTCGAAGTACTCGGACGGGTCCATGCTCACCGACCACGAGATCACTGGGATTCTGATCGCCAACATGTTTGCAGGCCACCACACGAGCTCCGTCACGACCGCATGGTCGCTCCTCGAGTTGCTTCGCGCGCCCGATTACTACGCCAAAGTCTGTGCAGAGGTGCGTAACCGCTTCGCCGAGAGCGAAGAGTACGGCTTTTCCGCCATGCGCGACCTCGAGAGGACCGAGTGGGCAATCAAAGAGGCCCTCCGCATCCATCCTCCGCTCTTCATGCTCTTCCGGGCTGCGATGCAGGACTGCGAGATTCTTGGCTATCAGGTCAAGAAGGGCGACTGGGTGTCGGTGTCGCCGATCGTCGCTCACCGCGAAGACGCAGTGTTCCGGAACGCCCTCGAGTACGACCCGGATCGCTACGGGCCGGGGCGTGAAGAGGATCGGGTGCCCTTCGCCTACGTCTCTTTCGGTGGTGGTCGCCACAAATGCTTGGGCAATGCCTTCGCGCTCTTGCAGATGAAGACCATCATGGCCGTCTTGCTCAACAACTACGACTTCGAGCTCGTCGGCGACCCGATCGCCACAGACTTCGAACGTGTCGTCCTCGGCCCCAAGCCCCCGATCCACGTCCGCTACCGTAAGCGCCAGAAAGGGAAAGACGATGCCCGCGTTTCCGCGTGAAGAGCTCGAGGACATGATGAAGCGGTGGCTCGAAGCAAACCGCAACGCCGAGCGAGAGGGCGACTGGAGCACCCATCTCGGTGCATGCTACACCGACGACGCCGTCTACCGTTGGAATGTAGGTCCAAACGAGGAGTTTTGGGCGCGTGGTCTCCAGGAGATCAAGGAGGTCGCTCTCGGCTATCACATGCGTGGATTCGAGGAGTGGGCGTATCCCTACGACACCGTCTTGATCGACGAAAAACAGGGTCAGGTAGTTGGCTTCTGGCGACAGGTCGCTCCCTCAAGCGGCCGGATGGCACTGACTACGAGATCGCGGGGGTGGGCGGCTCGTGGTTCAAGTACGCAGGCGACTTCAAGTGGAGTTGGCAGCGCGATTTCTTCGATTTTGGAAACGCTAAAGCGATCTTCTTCGAGCTCGCGGGCGCCGGGCATCTCAACTCCACCATCAAGGAGAAGATCCACCGTCAAGCGAGGGGCGAGATGCTGCCGGGCCACGAGCGTCTCCGTAAAGAGCCCGGCAGGTTGGAAAAGCTGAAAAACTTTCAGGCGCTCGTGCGAATCGCGTTGTTTGGCTAGCTCGCGATGAGCCGTTGGTTTTCCGAGAACCCGAGCAAGGCGTGGGGCGAGAAGTTTTTCCTGATCTACTCGCCGATCTGGATGACCCTGATCGCCCTGGTGATGGCTCTGGGCGTCCCTGACCAGGTCGGCGAGTGGGGCTTCATCACGATCGGCCTGGCCGTGGCGCTTCCATTGGTGGTGGTGCCAGCGCTGATTCGTGACGAAACGTCGCTCGGTAGAGCTTGGTACCAAACGTATTGGTTCAAAGTGAACCTCTACATCGCGATCTTCAGCTTTGCAGCGAACTACTTTGGCTCGGAGTACTTCTTCGACGTTCTCGGGATGGTTTACGACTATCCGATGATCGAGCTCAACCTCGATGCCGCCCTCGTGGGCTCCGGTGAGCAGCGGGTGCCGGTCGTCATGTATCTCCTGACGCAGGCGTTCTTCATCACCTATCACACGACGGCGATCGTCGTCTTGCGCCGGCTCCGCACTTCGAGGCTTCCGCTGGGTACGATTGCTTGGCCGGTGCTCGTCGTGGTCGTCTCCTATTTTTGGGCGTGGATGGAGACGCGGGCGATGGCAAATCCGTTGATCGCCACTCAGTTTCACTACAAAGACATGGACCGCATGCTCACATATGGATCGCTTTTCTACTCGCTCTATTTCATCGCGAGCTTTCCGATCTTCTATCACTTGGACGAGAAGCGGAGCACGAGCTGGAGCCTGACGATGACGGCCGGGGCAGCCTGCACGGCAGGCCTCATCATGTTGTTTCTGTTGGACTTTGCTGCGGCGATCTTCGGCCCAATCTGATGTCGCTGGAGAACCCTTCGAAAAAGGGGACTGTCCGCTTCTTATAGGAAGAGGGCGTAGGAGTCGTTGAGGATCATCTGGATGCTGAGGGCAAGGCCCCAGAGTGGGAAGATGAACCACAGGCCATTGCTCGTGCCGATGAACAACACCAACGTCCCCGTCGAGTGGCCTTTGTGTCGTCCCGCGTTGAAGAACTGGAAGAAGTAGACCACGGTCCCGTAGAACATCTGCCAGAACATGATCACGCCGATGATGCCGAGGACGCGTGCGGGCATGAGCGTGAAGGTCATGCCAAAGGCGAAGAGCGTCGCGAAGATCGGCGTCGACCAGCCATTGCCGAAGTCGATGTTAAAGCCGAACGAGCTCCGGCTCGCATAACCTGGGTCGAAGAGCGCGTAGCTCGACCAAACTTCGGTCCACTGCCGAAACGAGAGCAGCTTTAGCACTGGGATGCGCTTTCGGAACATCTCGCTGAAGCGATCGATTTCGCGTCCCCGATATGCGTCCTTGGTGGCTTCGTATTCGTCGCGGATCTGGTCGCGGCAGACGAAGAGACCGATCTCCCAAAAGTTCACGAGGAGATTGACCATCAAAAAGAAGATCAGAGCGATTTGGTGGACATTGTACGTCTCGCGCACCGTGCGGTGCAGCCAGATGTGAAACAACGTGCCGCCGACGATGAAGCCGATCATGAAAGTCCAGGCCGGGATTGCGAGCCCGCGCGCCTCTTCCTGGGCGCCCTCGACGGCGAGCGAGGATTGAAGGTCAGATTCCATTTGGCTTGCGAAGGTGGCGTTTCCAGCTCGATTCTGCAAGCAGCAACTCGTCAGGGCGCGGTACGGACTAGCGAGCAGGCTTACTCTCCCCTGGAAGCCCGAAGAAATGCCGGCCATTCGCCGCCGCCATGAAGAAGGATGTTCGCGCCCGTGACATAGCTTGCAAGCGGCGACGCGAGGAATAGGCACACGTCGGCGACGTCCTGCGGGAGCGCCATCCGTCCCATCGGCGCAGTCTTCTCGACTGCCTCTCGAACCTCTCCATCGCCGAAATGCAGGTCTGCCTTTTCGGTGAGGATCATCCCGGCGGCCACTGCATTGACGCGAACCTTGGGTGCCCACTCCACCGCGAGCGATGTCGTCAAGTTGAGAAGGCCGGCTTTGGCCGCTCCATATGCGGCCGTTTCGGGCGAGGGACGGAGGCCGCTCACGCTTCCGATATTGATGATGCAGCCTCCATCGTCTTGCGTCTGCATGACGGCGTTTGCCTTCTGCGCGAAATTGAGGGGCGCGATCAAATTGAGGTCGATGATCGCGGCCGAGAACCGAGGCGAAGCCGTTGCTGCGTCGGCAGGAGGTGATCCGCCCGCATTGTTGATGAGCACGTCGAGGCGACCATGACGTTTGATCACCACCTCGACGATCCGGTCGAGGTCTTCGAGCTTGCGGACGTTCGCTGGAATGAAGAGCGCTTCGCGACCGCCCGTCATGATCGGTGCCATGGGCTGGTTCCGCGCGCAGATCATTACGTGGGCTCCCATCTCTAGGAACCGGAGAGCGATCCCTTTTCCAGCGCCCATCGTGCCACCCGTCACGACGACGACCTTCCCCTGAAGGTCCAGCAGCTCCGTCATTGTTTCCTTTCTCCGTGCGAGACCGTAGCGACGTACTATGCTCGGCACGGAGGCAAAGCAAATGAGCGGCGTGTTGCAGCTGGGGTACCTGGTCTTCGAGGTGAGCGACCTCGCAGCATGGAAAGACTTCGGGACGAACATCCTGGGCCTCGGCATCGTCGGCGACGAGGGCCAGCAAGGCTTCGGCCTGCGCATGGACCGGCATTTTCAGCGCTTTTTCATCGAGCCAGGGGCTGCGGACGACCTCGCCGCGGTCGGTTGGGAAGTCGACGGCCCTGAAGCTCTGGAGGCCGTGGTCGGGCGATTGAAAGCCGCCGGCCACGAAGTGACACGTGGCACGGCCGAAGACGCCGCACGTCGAAACGTCGATGCGCTCGTTCGGTTCGAAGATCCGGCCGGCAATCCCTGCGAGCTCTATCACGGTCCCAAGATGGCAGACGAGCCCTTCGTATCGAAGGTCGTTCGCTCGGGATTCGTCGCCGACGAGCAGGGGCTCGGCCATGTGGTGGTGGTTTCGAAGAATGCGGAGGAGCACGAAGCCTTCTATGCGAACATGCTCGGCCTCAAGCTGAGCGACTACATCCGCTGTGAGTACTTTGGCCACAAGATCGACGTGACCTTCATGCACGCCAACCCGCGACATCATTCGTTCGCCTTTGGCGAGGGGCACGCCAAGCGCATTCATCACTTCATGGTGCAGGCCCGGGCCATGGACGAAGTGGGGCTCTGTTACGATCGATTCCTGTTTTCGGGCGGGATGGTTCACCAAACGCTCGGGCGTCATCCCAACGACAAGATGTTCTCGTTCTACGGATACACGCCGTCGGGCTTCCATTTCGAGTTTGGGTATGGTGGCGTCGAGGTCGACGACGAGACATGGGAGCCCACCACGCACGGCACGGTGAGCGAGTGGGGGCACCACCCGCCGCAGCTCCTGACCAAGGCTTACCGGAAGGCCAAGCAGGGGCGAGAGAAGAAAGACTGACGATGACGGCTCACGCGAAGAAGCCGCTGCGCGTGATCCAGTGGGGGACGGGCAACACCGGGTACCGCGCCCTTCGGGGCATCTTGAGCCATCCCGAACTCGAGCTCGTCGGGGTCCATGCACACTCGAAGGATAAGGTCGGCAAGGATGCTGCCGAGCTCTGCGGCCTCGGCGAAAAGACGGGGATCATCGCTACCGACGACGCCGGAGCCCTCTTGGCGCTCGATGCCGACTGTGTCTGTTACATGGCGATCGGGGAGACCCGGGTTTACGAGGCGCTCGATGACTGGCTGAGAATCCTGAGCTCGGGCAAGAACATCGCCAACACCGCCGTCGTGTCGATGGTCTATCCACCGTTCGCCAGTAGAAAGCTCACCGGCCCGCTCTCTGAGGCCTGCGCCGCGAATCATGTCAGCTTCTACACCTCTGGTTTCGACCCGGGTTTCACTGGGGACCTGATCCCACTGATCCTCGCAGCCGGGTGTGAGCGTGTCGACTCGGTTCGCGTGGCCGAGGTAATGGACTACTCGACTTACGCGGACCCGAGCTTCACGGGCGAGTTCTTTGGCTTCGGCCATCCACTCGATTTCGAAGCCCCGATGTTCTACCCGGGCGCCATCAAGGCCGGGTGGGGCAGCGTGATCGAGCTCGTTGCCGACGCCTTGGGCTTCGAGCTCGACGAGATCCGCGAAGAGAGCGAGCGTATCCCGGCGCCGGAGTCGTTCGACACCGACATGGGCACCATCAAAAAGGGCATGTGCGCCGGCGTGCGTTTCGAGGTTCGAGGGATCAGCGATGGTCGCCCTGTGGTGATTTCCTCGCACACGCAACGCCTGCGCGGAGATATCGCGCCGCATTGGGAGCGGCTCAGCGGCGACAAGTCTGGATACCGCATCGAGATCAAGGGGTCCCCCGACTTCAACTGCGAGATCGATCTCAAAGGCGACGACGGCGACCACAATACGGGCATCGTCACGGGGACGGCGATGCGGGTCGTCAACGCGATCCCTGCAGTCTGCGCAGCCGACCCGGGCGTGCTCTCGATCCTCGACCTGCCCCTCTACAGCGCCCGTGCGCGCTCGTAAAACGGGAGGTTTACTCGTCGTGCTAAGGTCGGCACCTGCCAGGAGAAAAACGACATGAGAATCTTATGGTTTATAGCTTTGTGTAGCGCGCTCGTCTTTGGATGCGGAGAGAGCACGGGAGGGGACGCGGCTCAGAGCACGCCGATCGAGGTCAGCGAGGCCTCGTTCGATTGCATTTTGGAGGGCACCAAGGTGCGTAAGTTCTATGTCAAGAACCTCATCGGCGACTTGGAAGGCTCACTTGCCGTGGCGAATGGCGGGGCCGACCTACCGTACCCGCCTGGCACGCTCCTTCAGCTCGTCCCTCAAGAGGCCATGGTCAAGCGAGAAGCCGGCTTTTCACCGGTGACCGGAGATTGGGAGTTCTTCTTCCTCGAGATCAGCTCGAACGGGACCACCATCGCCCAACGCGGTAAGGACGAGGCTGAGAACGCTTTCGGTGGCAACTGCTTTGCCTGTCATGCCCTCGCGGCCGACAACGACTTTGTTTGCGAGACCGACAACGGGTGCGACCCGCTCTCGGTGAACGACGTGGTGATCGAGGCGTTGCAGAACGGCGACGCCCGCTGCGAATGACCTCATCATCGCGCGTTGCAGATGAGTCGTGCGGCACGATAACCGATCAGCATGCTCGGTGCGTTGAGCGCTGAAACCGGAGTCCAGGGGATCACCGATGCGTCGGCCACGCGGAGCCCTGTCACTCCCCGAACACGTAGCTGTGTGTCTACCGCGTCGGAATCGCGTGTGCCCATGCCGCATGATCCGGCAAAGTGATAGGTGGTGATCGTGTTCTTGCGTATGTAGTTTGCAATGGCTCGATCGCTCGTCACCCGCTTTCCCGGCATCAGCTCTTTGGCGCCCCAAGCGTTGAGGCCCTCGGCGGTTCCAATTTTCTTGGCGATGCGAACTCCCTTGATCATCGTGTCCATGTCCTCGGGCTCGGAGTAGTACGCGGGGTCGATCAGCGCTTGGTCCGTCACGTTCGTCGATTGCAGTCGCAGTGTGCCGCGGCTCTTGGGTTTGCCGAGAATCAAGATGATCCCAAACATGTGATCGGTGAAACGTTGCAGCGCGCCGAGTTTGAACGCGGCGCCGAGCATGCCGCGGACCATCGCCCTCGAACGCGGTCCGTAGAGCGCATGAGGAATTACTTTCGGCGGAAGCATGCGCTGCGACATCTGCCTCATAGCGGACGGCGCCGGCCAGTAGACGTAGCACGTGTCGCTTTGCGAGCGCGGAAGGTCGCTGTCCTGATTGGTTCGGTAGAAGCTGTAGAGCTGCGGGTAGAAGCAATCAATGTCCCTCTTGGCCTTGAAGAAGATGGGGACATTCGGATGATCGTGAAGGCCACCTCCAACGGAGGGACGGTCGGCCACGACCGGAATGTCGAACGCGCGTAGGTGCTCACTCGATCCGACACCCGAAAGAAGCAGGAGCTTTGGGGTTTCGAGCGCCCCGGCGCACAAGACGATTTCTCGCTCGGCCGCGACGCGCTTCAACTCTCCTTCGTGCTCGAACTCGACAGCCCGCGCGCGTTTGTCCGCCGTGAAGACGACCCTGTGAGCGCGTGCCCCAGACAGCACGGTGAGGTTCTCGCGCGCTCCCGCATCCTTGATGAAGGCAACGTAAGAGCTTCGGCGGTCATCGCCTTCGTACGACATCCATTCGTAGCCGATGACATTGCTCATGTTGCCATCGTTGAGGTCTTCCTTGCGCTCGAATCCGTTCTCCTCGGCCGACGCGATGCAGGCTTCGGTCCACAGAGTAGGGGCTCTCCGATGGGGGCGCAGGACTTCTTCGATCGCTTCGAAGTCGGCGAGGTTGTCGTCCCAATGCCACCCGTCGGGCCATTGCGCGTAGTCTTCGCGCGCGCCGCGTGTGTAGACCATGCCGTTAACCGATCCGCTCCCGCCCATGACCGTGCCAGTGCCCGCGAAGACCCGCTGCCTGGCGGCGTGATCTTGAGGAACTGAAAAGCGTTCCCCCATCACGGCGTCATTGATGAAGGCCTCCTTGTACCCACTCGCGACCAGCGTCTCGGGATGCTCTTCCGCGGTTGGGCCTGCTTCGAGCAAGAGCACCTGCATGCGCAGGTCCTTCGCAAGCTCGGCCGCGACGATACAACCCGCGGATCCGCCCCCGACCACGACGTAGTCGAAGGGGTTGATCATGGCTTACGACTGAGCAATTTCAGGAGTCCGCGCCACCGTCGCGCCAATCCTCTTCCGTAGATCAGGTCGATGACCCCGCTGAACGTGCCGTAGAGCCTCGGAGGGATGGGGAACATTTTGTTGGCTTGGTTGATCGGGAATCGATCGTCGATGACGGCCTTGATGTTGCACATCGAGCGCAGCCCCTCTCGACCGTTCATTCGCCCGTAGCCCGACGCTTTGACACCGCCGAATGTGAGGTCCTGAGCCATGTAAGTGATCCCACCAAACTCGTTAATCGCGCTCATTCCAGCTTCGAGCTGCGATGCGATCTTCCGCGCACGGGAACGATCCTTCGAAAAGACCGAAGAAGAAAGCCCATACGAAACTCCGTTGGCAATCTCGATCGCATGCTCGTCGTCGCGAACGCGCATGAGAAGCATCACCGGGCCAAACACCTCGTCTTGGGCGATGGCCATGTCGGGAGTCACATCCGCGAGGATTGTAGGCTCGAAATAGTCGCCCTTGTCCCTGAGGGTTCGCTTCCCGCCTGCCACCAAGCGCGCCCCTTGGGCGATGGCGCCTTCAACCGCCTTTTCGATGATCTCGAGCTGGAGCGGCGTGACGATCGCCCCAACGTCGACGAGCGCCTCGCGGCTGTTCCCTTGTCGGAAATCTTTGACGAGCTCGGCGGCGCGCTTCTCGAACGCGTCGTAGATGGCGTCATGCACGAGGAGCCGCTCGGAGGCGACGCAGTTCTGACCGCAGTTGACATAGCAACCGGCCAGCGCGGCATGAACCGCTTGTTCGAGATCTGCATCGTCACAGACGATGAAGGCGTCTTTCCCGCCGAGCTCCATCACCACCGGCGTCGTACGCTTTGCACTGCCCTCGATGACCCGGCGTCCATTCTCGACCGAGCCGATGAACACGATGGTGTCGACCTCGGAGCGAACGAGCGCGGCTCCCGTCGTCCCATACCCTTGCACCGCCTGAATGAGGTCGGGATTGTATCCGGCCTCTTCGATCACCCCTCGAAACGCGGAGATGAATCGTGCGCTCGACCAGGCCACCCACTCGGAGGGCTTGATCACGATCGCGTTGCCGGCCATCAAGGCTGGAATGACCGGGTTGACGATGTTCTGAAATGGGTAGTTCCACGGAATGATCGAAGCGACGACACCTAGCGGATGAAATTCCAGTCGCGCTTTCTTGTGCACGAGCAGCCCGGATGACACTCGTTCGGGGCGAAGGTGCTTTTCGCCGTTGTTGATCATCCAGCGAAACTTCTCGCAGGTGGTCCAGATTTCTCCGATGAGGGCGTTCTCGCGGGTCTTGCCCGAGTCACGCTGAATCGTCAGGCAAATCTCGTCTTTGTGGTCGACGGTGTACGCCAGCAACCTGCGCAATACCGCACGGCGCTCTTCGAAAGAAGTCTGGCGCCAGTCGCGTTGGGCTACTTTCGCGCGCGCGACGGCGGCGTCGACGTCGACAGGGGTGTCGATGCGAATCTCACCCAGTCGTTCTTTGGTCGCCGGGTCGACGCAAGGGATGTGGGTCGGGGCTTCGGCGGCTGCCGCTCCGCGCTCCACGTGAACCGGAACAGTCATCGTGATTTTCGCGTAGCATTCGCTTCGACGATGTCAACGCTGGTGGCGGCACTCGCGACTCAGGCGAGGGGAATGTCGTACGCTCGACAGTAGCCTGCGAATCGTTCGCGGATCTGATCGCGCTCGATTCCGAAATCCTCGAGCTCGTATCGATGCGAACCGTGCTTTTCGCGCGGGTTGTCGACCAGGAACCTTCGCATGCGGCCCTCGACTTCGTCCGACCACGGAATGCGGAAGTGCGCGTAGGCCCGTCCGAGCGCGGCAACCGGGTCGGCAACGACCTCGTCAAACTGAATGTCCATGAACTGGTCGGGTTTGTCCGCGTGCCGGGCGCGCACTTTCATCGCGTGGTCGAGCGACTTGGCCCACCAGTCGAGTTGCTCCGGACCGACCTTCTTCGGATCGACTGCGTCGGTGACGATTCCCCTGACGGTGTAGACGAGGCTCGCAAGCGATGGGATCGTCTTCACGGGGTCCCGGTGCGTAAAGATGAGCTGAGCATCGGGGTACTCGTCGAGCAGCGCATCGAGGGTTGCGAGGTGCACGGGGCTCTTCAGTACCCACCTGTCTTTCATGTGGCGACTCTGAAGGTGCTCGAGGAAATGCCGATGGTACGTGTAGGCCGGAGCGGCATCCTGGTGGTCGACCCAGTCTTGATAGCTCGGCACATTGAACGCGATGCTGGCCTGAGGGCTGAGCATGCTGTGTGCCAGGATCGGCATGCACTCTTGCGGAAGGTCGGCGCCCACCTCGTGAATCGACGCCAGCGAAGGGGCCATCGCATCCATCTGGCCGAAGTACTTGCGCGCCTTTTCGATGCGGGGATCGGTCGCATAAGTCGCGGTCTCCGGTGGTGGATTGGGGAACTGGATTTCCCATCCAAGTGGCGCCCGGTTTGCGGGGTCCTGGGCGAGCAGGTTGAACAAGATGGTCGTCCCAGTCCGAGGGAAACCAACGATGAAGAGGGGCCGGTCGATCGGCACGCCCACGACCTCGGGATGCTGTGCACGATGCCGGTAGATGCCGAAGCGACTCTCGAGCGCCATGATGAACGACTGGCGGCACGCCACACGACCGATCCAGGTGAGCCGTGCCTCACGCTCCACGGTATCGAGCAGGATCGGAAGCGCTTTCAAGAAACCTTCGTCACCGAACTCATCGGACTCGGCCTTGCGCGCAGCGGCACGAACGATGCTATTCGGGTCGAGCGAAGGCCAGCGGGGCGCCATCACACCTCCGATGCTGTTCAGCAGGCGGATGAAGCGGGTGCGATGTGGCGGCGGGGCTGACACTTGGGACCGACGCACGGCAGAAGCTCGGTGCCCTACCGGGTTGCGTCGCGTAGCACGCTCCGCCATAGCCGGCAAAACGTGGAGCACGCATGAAAGACGACGAGAAACCTCATAAGGTGGCCATCGTGACCGGGGCTTCTTCCGGCATTGGCGAGGCGACTGCCCATTGTCTCGCCGAGGCGGGTTTCACAGTGGTGGTGGCTGCACGGCGCAAAGCCTTACTCGACGGAGTCGCCGCAGAGATAAGCAGAAAAGGCGGGAAAGCGCTGAGCGTACCGACCGATCTCAGCGATGCTCAAGCCACCTCGGCGCTCGTGGGAAAAACGCTCGAAGAGCTCGGTCGCGTCGACGTGCTGGTGAACAACGCGGGGTACGGACCTCCATGCGCGCTCGAACAACTCGATCGACAGGCCTTGCGGCATGTATTTGATGTCAACCTGCTTTCTGCCATGCAGTTGATCGGCGAGTTGACGCCCACGATGCGAGCTCAAGGTGGAGGCCGCATCATCAACATTGGATCGCTTTCACGCTACGTGGCGGCACCGATCGCAGCGGCTTATGCGGCCACGAAAGGGGGAATGGAAGCGATGACCGCGTGTATGCGGCTCGAGCTCGCTCCCTGGAACATTCAGCTCAGCTTGGTGATCCCTGGCTTCGTCGACACGCCTACTTTCGACAAGGCGCGCGAAGCGGGGGAACACCTACGCGACGACCCTGACAATCCGTACCGCCAGTTGATGGCAGACCTCGACGATTTCGCCAACGAGCAGCTCAAGAGCGCCGTCTCCCCGGAACAAGTGGGTGAGGTAGTCGTGAAGGCGGCGACCGCGGCCACGCCCAAGACTCGATACTTCGTGCCCCGGGCGGCGCGGACGACAGTGCGGATGTTTGGCATGATGCCAGATCGACTGGCCGATCGAATCTTACTCAAGATGTACAAATGGGGGCCTTGGGCGTGAACCGATCGACAAAGCGTGTGCTCGTCACGGGAGCCGCAAACGGAATCGGTTCTGCGATCGCCCGTCTGTGCCTCGGAGCCGGGCATTCGGTCGTCGCGACGGATGTCGATTCGGAGGCTCTCCACCGCCTTCGCTCCGAGCTACCAGGCATCGAGACGGCCACCCTGGACGTACGCGATCTAAAGATGTGGGATCGGGTCGTCAGCGACGCCGAGGCTCGCGGCGGACCGATCGACGTGTTGATCAACAATGCGGGGGTCTGCTTGCCTGGCCGATGTGACCGCGTGTCCTCCGAGGACGACCGCCTCACCGTCGAGGTCAACATCATGGGCGTATTGCATGGGGTACGAACTTTGCTCCCCCGCTTTCTCGAGCGGGAGCGAGGGCATTTCATCAACGTTGCGAGCATGGCAGCTTTCGCGCCTTCGCCCGATCTCGCCGCGTATTGTGCAAGCAAGCATGCCGTACGCGCTTACACACATAGCTGCGCTCTCGATCATCGACACTCACCGATTCACTGGACTGTGGCTTGCCCGAGCGCCGTCGAGACGCCGATGCTCCAGAGCATGCGCGACAAACGCGCCGGCGTCGTCGTCTTCACCGAGAAGGCGATGGCGCCCGAGACTTTTGCGCGCGAGGTAGTACGGGTGATCGGCGAGCCTCGCCGTGAGCTGCTCGTACCGGCGATGCGGGGAAAGCTGATTCGACTGCTCGGGTTGTTTCCCGGACTCGTGGCGAGAGGGATGGACGACGCCGAAAAGCGCGGCCTCGCAGCTCTCGACGAGGGAAAATAGAAAAGTCTTCCGGATGCCTATGGCGGTAGCTCGCCCTTGGGAATGTCGGCGATCTTGATGACCGACAGCGTCGGGTTCATGTCGGTTTCCGCAAGCAAGGTTCGAAGCACGACCTGACCTCTCCTGCGGCCTTCCGTATCGAGCCAGTTCTCGACGCCCGGGTTTTCGCGGCTCGCGTAGATCCGAAACGAGCCATCGTCGTCGAAACGCACCTGTCGGTTGTTGAGCGACACCGTGTGATACCGATAGTCCCCGGACTGCAAAAAGTGGTTGAACAGTTGACAAGACCAGTAGCGGCACGAGACGTCTTTGCCTTCGATCAAAATCGCCTCGTCGTCGGCGAGCTTGAACGAAGCCCCGACGTAGCCAATACCGGGGCCGGGTAGATTGTTGGCGACCACCTTCGGGTCGACCATGTCGACCAGCTCCTCTGGCGTGTACTCGTCGTGACGCTCCTCGTCTGGGATGAGACTGCCATCTGCGCCAATTCGGGTCGGTTGTGCGACGTCTTGATCGTATTCGATCATGTTGAGTGCCACGAAAGCGGAGATTCCGAGGGCCGCGTCGACCGTGTCGTGCATGAACGTGACGATGCGCTCGAGCCCGGAGGCAAGGTCGTCTGGGCCGTAGGCATCTGGTCCGGGTACGTCATCGAGGCATTGGATCGACATCGTGGCCTCGCGGTACCTACCATCGTCGACCTCGATGACGGATTCGGGGAAGTATTGACGGGTGAGGACGAACGGCCGCTGTCCCTTGAGCTCGAGCCAATTCTTTGCGCCTTTCGGACGCTCAGAGCTGATGTGGATCGTGGCGGCCTGGTTTCCCTCTTCCGTCTCGAAAGCGATGTCCTGGTCGATCAGAAAACTGACCATTTCGCGCATACCGTCATCGTCGCTCGCGTAGACGACGATCGAGAGAAAGAGGTCGTCACCACGTCTAACGGTGAGCTCGTACGAATGTGACTCATCGAGCTTGGCTTCGTGGTAGAGCGTGTCCGTCCCGTCCGCGATGAAGCTTCGCATCGGCGTGAACATCCGCGTCAGCCTGGGGCGTGTCCGATCGACCTCCATCTCGAGCTCTTGCGCCGCCGCCATCAACGCGATGAGGTAACGAAAGCCTTCGGCGCGCTCTCGCGGACCCTTCGCACCCGTTGGACCGACGATCTTGTCGCCGATCGCTTTCAGTTGACCGGCGAACCGATTGAAAAGGGCCTGGCTCTGCGTCATCTCATCAGACATCGGGGACATCCTATAGCGCGGAGCGGATTCGGAATTGACATTCTGATTTTCCTTACTATCATTCCGACTATTGATGCTGACCGCAGAAGCTGCCGCCGAAGCGCAGGAAAGCCTAAGAGATAAGAAGCGGGAGCTCTATCGCGAGGCCGTCCTCGATGCCGCCGAGCGGGTGTTCGGCGAGTTGGGCTACGAGGCGACGAAGGTCCAGCGGGTGGCGGCCGAGGCCGGAGTATCACTGACGACCCTCTACAGCGTCTTCGAATCGAAGTGGGAGATCTACCGGGCCGTCAATCGCCGCCGCCTGAGCGAGGTCATGACCCTTGCTCAAGGAATCCTTCTGGAAGATGCCTCGTCGATAGAGATGCTGATCGCAGGAACGAGAATGCAGCTGGCGTTTTTCATGAAGCGTCGCGACTTTCTCCGGATGCAGCTCAAGGAAGTCACCGCATGGTCGACGATCGAGCTTCTTCGAAGCCCCGAGCAAGTCGAGGCGCTTGGCGCCGGTTTGCAGCTTTTCGCCGACATCCTTCGACGTTGCATCGAAGACGGTTACCTGATCGACGACGACGCAGAGCTCATGGCGAGAATCGTGATCGCCTCCCAGCAGGTGAGGCTTGCGATGTGGATGGATCGCGGTGCCAAAGAAGATCCACACTGCCTCATAGACGGGGCGATACGACATATGCTTCGGAGCTACTGCAAACCCGAGCGGCTCGCCTCGGTGCTCGAATCGGCAGGCCTGGGAGACGCATCGTGACCGTCGAGTTCCACGAACTCGAGATTGCGGCGGTGACTCGAGAGACCGCGGACTGCGCTTCGTTCGAGCTGTCGGTTCCGCCCGGGCTGCGCGAGGCGTATGACTACAAAGCCGGGCAACACCTCACTTTCGAGCTCCCATGGGAAGGCTTCGAAGTCACGCGGTGCTACTCCCTGTCGAGCTGTCCGGATCTCGGTGAACCCCTGAAAATCGCGGTCAAACGAGTCGAAGGAGGTCGCGTCTCGAACTGGATGAACGACAATCTCACCGTTGGCGACAAGATTCGTGCAAGCGTGCCCGAGGGACGCTTCGTTCTCGACCCGGAGACCCGCTCCGGTGCTCCATTGTTCCTGTTCGCAGGCGGTAGCGGGATTACACCGATCATTTCGCTCCTCAAGAGCGCTGTGGCCACGACCAAACGATCGATCACGCTCGTCTACGCAAACCAGCACCCCGACTCGGTCATCTATGCCGACGAGATCGATCGGCTCGTCGGTCAGCACCCGGAACGCCTGGTCGTGCAGCACCACTACGACTCCGAGAGCGGATATCTCACCTCTGAGAAGGTGCGCCAGCACTTGCATGACACCGACATCGCCGAGTTCTACATCTGCGGGCCAGCCGCTTTCATGGAGCTCGTCGAAGACACCCTGAGTGAAGTAGCGGTGCATGAAGAGCTGGTGTACGTCGAACGATTCGTTTCGCCTGCCGATCCCGACCGCGCAGAGGGGGAGTCACCCGAGGTCCAATCATTCGAGTCGCCCGACAAGTTCAGCCTTTGGCTCGACGGCCGCTCGCGGTCGGTTCCCTACGTGCGGGGCAGGACCTTGCTCGAATGTGCGCAGGCGGCTGGCTTGAACCCAGGGCATTCATGTGAGTCTGGTTACTGCGGCTCGTGTATGGCCCACGTCAACACCGGCCAAGTGCACATGCGTACGCACGAGGCGCTTTCCGAGCGAGATATCGCGAAGGGGGTGGCCCTTCTTTGCCAGAGTATCCCGGCGAGCAGCGAGCCACTCGAGCTCGACGCCGATTCCACCTCGTTTCGTACTGCGTCCGCAGTGAAGTCCTCGTACGGCAGGCGCGTTTCCCACCTGGCGGCGGCCGCGGTGTTCGCCTTCATGGTCACCGGCACGCTAGTTCTCAGATTGGTGCACTAGGTTTACAATGAGCTCACAGGCATCCAAATGAAGGTCCTCATGGTCATTCTCGCGAGTTACGCTTCGGCGGGCCTCACGATCGGTCTTTTGCTCTACGCATATCGCTCGAAGCGCGCGCAAGAGTTCCTGATCAGCGACGATCCGCACCGATCGGCGACCAATCGTGAGCTCGGTTGGAGAGTCGTCTTGAACTCCACGGTATCGATCACGCTCATTTTCGCGGTGATGTACGGCCTAGGCGACTACCTCTATTACGACCATGCAATCCCCGCTTGGCGCTTCGTGCTCGAAGCTGTGACCGTCATTTTGCTCTACGACTTCGGCTACTACTTCATGCATCGATACCTCTTTCACGAGTGGAAAATCCTGCGCGGGGTCCACTCGGTGCATCATGCGGCCCGCAATCCTCGAGTCATCGACAGTCTGCTCCTTCATCCGATCGAGACTTTCATGGGGCTCTCGCTGTTCTTCGGATCGGTTGCGCTCGTGGGCGGCGTGCATCTCTACACGCTCGCGGTGCTGTTCATCACGTACACCGCCTTCAACATCCTCAACCATGCCGGCGTCGATATTCCGCACTTCCCCGTCAAGGCTTTGGGCATCCTCGCGGCCAAGCACGACCGGCACCATCACAGCATGATTTCCGGTAACTATGCGTCGATCACGCCGTTGCCCGACATCATCTTCGGCACCGTGGAGTAGGCCATGACGCTCAGCTTGGTCACGGGCGCCTGCGGGTTCGTCGGCGCCGAGATCGTTCGCGCGCTCAAGGCTCGCGGCGACCAGGTCATCGCGATCGACTTGGCGCAGGAATGTCCAGTGGAGGGGGTCGAGTACCGACGCATCGACATCACCGACAAGGCCGCTGTCATGACGGCCTGCAAGGGGGTCGACACGATCATCCACAACGCCTCGATCGTCCATACCAAGCAAAACAAGAAAGATTTGGTGTGGGCGGTGAATCTCGGTGGCACCGAGAACATGCTCGAGGCTGCCCAGCAGCAGGGCGTCAAGCGGTTCGTGTACATCAGCTCTGGAAGCGTCGTGTACGAAGGGAGGGACATCGAGAATGGCGATGAGAGCTTGCCGTACTCATCGGTCTCCCAAGCGCCCTACGCCGATAGCAAGATCGCCGCGGAGAAGTATGTGCTGGCCGAGAACGGAAAGGGCGGGATGGCGACCACCGCGCTCAGGCCCCACGTCGTCTTCGGCCCGGGCGACCGACGTTTCATGCCTGCCCTCCTCAAACAAGCGAAATCGGGACGGCTGCGCGTTCAGGTGGGCCGCGGCGTTTGGCTTTCGGACTACACCTACGTGAGTAACCTCATCGACGCGGTGATCCTCGCCGACGAAGCGCTGGCGAACGACGGCGCAGGAAGTGTCGCCGCCGGGCAGGCTTACTTCATCACCAATGGCGAGCCGATGCCGTTTTGGGACTTCGTCCGGAAGGTTGTGGCGCGTCTCGGGTTCCCGCCGATCAAGTATCGCGCACCCAAGTCGTTGGTGTACGCAATCGCTGCAGTGAAAGAGGGCATCGACACGCTCAAGGGTGGCACATTGAACGCGGAAGACGGTCTCACGCGCTTCGCGATCCGGTACATGTGCACCCACCACTACTTCAGCATCGAAAAAGCCCGCCGCGATCTCGGCTACAACCCGTCCGTGAGCGTCGACGAAGGCATCGAGCGCACCTGCCAGCACCTAGAAGCCATCGGCGCCGTCTAGACCCCTCGTGGCCATGGGACACCCCGAGGGTTGTTACTGCCCCTTAAAGGTGCACCCATCGGAAAACGTCGACACTTGATTACAACTTAATGCAGCTCTTGGGGTTATTACTGACCGACATCGATTTTACCGTCGAATGCTCCGAAAACGAGACGTGAGCCCAGAACAAAGGGATAAAGAGCGGGGTTGCCGCTGCGCGGCGAGCTGATAAGTGGCTCGCCGTTCGGAGCTTCGGCCGCGACGGGGGACGTCCACGTGACGAAAGAGATTCTCATCATCCTAACGACCTTCGGGTTGCTCGCGCTCCTCGGCGTGACGGAGTTCATCCTGCATCGCAAGCGTTTGGCCAAGATTCCCATCCGGATCCACGTCAACGGAACCCGCGGGAAGACCAGTGTCACGCGCCTGATCGCCGCAGGGCTCCGGGAGGCAGGCATTCGATGTGTCGCCAAAACGACGGGAACCGTTCCCCGGTTCATTCTGCCCAACGGGCGCGAAGTGCCGGTCTATAGGCCAGGCGGCGCCAACATCATCGAACAGAAGCAGGCGGTCACCATGGCGGCGGCTCAGCGGGCCGAAGCTCTCGTGGTCGAGTGCATGGCGCTTCAACCTCAGCTCCAATGGCTTTCCGAGGCAAAGCTCATTCGAGCGACTCATGGCGTCATCACGAACGCGCGTCCGGATCACCTCGATGTCATGGGCCCCACCGAGGAGGATGTCGCTCGCGCCCTAGCCGCGACTGTGCCCTCAGACGGGGTGTTTCTGACGGCAGAAAAGAAGCATCGTTCGTTCTTACAACAGGTCGCCGAGGACCGTCGCTCGAGATTCCGCGCCGCCCAGGATCTGACCCGTCCGATTACGAACTTCGATATGCAAGCCTTCCCGTATCTCGAGCACGAAGAGAACGTCCAGCTCGCCCTGGCCGTCTGCGAGGAGCTGGGGGTAGACGCCGAGACCGCCCTTCGGGGAATGTGGCGTGCCAAGCCCGATCCCGGCGCGATGATCGAGGCGAGCATCGAGTTTTTCGGTCGGCGGCTCGTATTCGTCAACGGCTTCGCGGCGAACGATCCGATCTCGACCAAGTACATTTGGGAACAGTCACTGGAGCGCCACCGTGATCTCAAGAGGCGCATCGCCGTGTTCAACTGCCGTGCGGACCGCGCCGACCGATCCGAGCAGCTAGCCGAGTCCTATGCCCACTGGGTGCAGGCCGACGAAGTGGTGCTGCTCGGCACCGGCCAATACATTTTCGCCCGTGCCGCGGTCAAGAGTGGGCTCGACCCTACCCGACTCGTTTTCGTCGACCGGTCTCATCCGGCCGACATTTTTGAGATTCTGCTTGGTCTCGCCGAGTCTTCAGCCCTAGTGATGGGGCTTGGGAACATTGCGGGGCCAGGGTTGGCGCTAGCAGAATACTTTGCCAACCGAGGGACGGATCATGCCAGAGTTTGAGTTGCTATCTTTGTCCATCGGGCTCGGCCTTGCGGCGAGTCTTCTCTACGGTGAGCTCTTTGGGCTTGCAGCGGGCGGCATGGTCGTTCCGGGTTACATCGCGCTCTATGCGAACAAGCCCGTGGATGTTGCCATCACTTTGCTCGCGGCGCTCGTCACGTTCGGTGTTCTCAAGAGTCTCTCGCAGGTTGCAATCGTCTATGGCCGCCGACGCACCGCGCTGACGATTCTCGTCGGTTACCTGGTCGGCATGGCCTTTCGGTGGTGGCTCGGAAGTCAAATCACGCCGTTCTCCGAGGGCGCCGTGATCGGCTTCATCATTCCAGGGCTGATCGCGATTTGGTACCAACGCCAGGGCGTGCTCGAAACGACCTTGAGCCTGGTGACCGCGGCGATCATCGTTAGGATGATCCTCGTCCTATTCATAGGAGACATCACGATATGAGGGGGATGTACTGGAAGCCGGAGGGCGCGTCCCAGGTCCAGCGTGCCCTCGTCGCCGCCTTGGCGATCACCGGCCTCGTTGCTGTCGAGCGCTTTCCGTCGGAAGAGCGGCAGCCGCACTACGCCGAGAAGCTGCTCGCCGCCCGCAAGGCGCAAGAGGCAATGGACGTCATCCGAGACGCCTCCGAGAAGAGGGGTTTGCGCGAGCACGCCAAGACCGACCCCTCAGGATCCCGCTTGATCGGCGAGGTGTTGTCGCCGATCACCAGCGGAAGTGGCAGCCTCGTCTCGAAGCAGACCACCGTGAACCCGAATTTCGCCGCGGTCATCGTGCAGTGGGCCAAGGACTTGGGTCTCAAGGGTGGCGATGTCGTTGCGGTTGGGGTGTCCGGGTCATTCCCCGCAATGAATATCGCGGTCTACTCCGCGCTCCACGAGCTCGGGCTTGAGCCGATCATCATTTCGAGCACCGCAGCATCGCAGTGGGGCGCCAACAATCCGGGTTTCACTTGGCTCGACATGGAGTCTGTGCTCCGGAAGAAAGACGTCTTCCCCTACAAATCGATGGCAGCGTCGGTGGGCGGTGTCGGTGACGAGGCGATCGGCATCACCGAGCGCGGCCGAAAAATGCTCACGCGCGCGATCGAGCGAAACGAAATCCCGGGTATCGGAGTGGTCCAGCCGGAAGAAAAAAAGCCTGGCGCCGAGTCTGCAGAAGAACCGCCTCCCGAGCTCGCTCCCATCGACCAGAACAGGGTCCGGGAGCGCATGCGGGTCTACTACGAGAACGCTGGAGATCGTCCGATTCGCGCCTACGTCAACGTTGGCGGCGGCACCGTTTCCGTCGGCACCAAAGTTGGCAAACGGAAGTTTTTGCCCGGGGTCAATCGTCGGCCGCCCAAGGGGATCGACGAGATGCCGCCTTCGGTGCTCGGGGCATTTCTGCAAACCGGGGTGCCGGCGATTCACGTAACCCGCATCATCGATCTGGCAGAGGAGTACGGCCTCGAGATCGCACCGCGGCGTATGCCCGAAGTCGGCCAAGGCGACGTCTTCCAGAAGCGCCAGCCCAATCGTTGGTTGGCCGGGATCGTGCTCGTGCTGATCTTGCTGTCGGTGTTCGTGATCGCGCGTGCCCCTTGGGGAACACGCATGCTTCGAACCACGATCCCACCCGAGAGCATCGTACCGCCTGCGCCGCGTCCGGTAACAGGCATCGCAGCGAGGGCCGAGGAGGGCGACGGCAATGGCGCCAACCCGTCTAAGTCCCCGTCTCAGCCTCCATCTCAGCGCCCGCCAGTTTGAGTTTCTTCGAGGACTCGGGCTTCGGGCGGGAGACGTAACATCTGCCAGGCGACCTTGAGAATCTTCGGATCACGCACCAGGTATCGGTAGGCGAGCCTCCGCGGTTCGCGTGCGAGTCGATACAGCCATTCGAGGCCGGCGTCGGACATCCAGACGGGGGATCGCGAAACGTTGCCTGCGATGAAATCCAATGTCGCTCCGCTTCCGATGGCGACCGCTGGGGCGATGTCGTTTTTCCATCGGTGCATGAGAAGCTCTTGCTTTGGGCATCCGAGTGCCATCACCACGAGGTCGGGCTTCGCTTCGCGCACGAGCTGAAGCACTCGATCTCGCTCCTCAGGTTCGGCGTCGAAACCAAATGGGGGGGAAAGCGTCGCTACGATCTGCAAGCTCGGCTCGCGTTTTCGCAGCACCTGCGCTGCTTTGGCGCCAACACCCTCAGCTGCGCCGAGGAACAAGACGCGCCAACCGTTCTTGGCGGCCATCTCCATGAGTGGCGGGACGAGGTCGCTTCCGGAAATCTTCTCCGGGAAGGGCTCTCCCATCAGTCTCGATAGCCAAATCAAAGGTTGACCATCCACCAACGACAAGCTTGCGCCTTCGTAGGCAGCCCGCAGCTCTTCGCTGTGCTCGGCTTGGACGACATGATCGACGTTGGGGGTGACGACGTATCCTCCGCGTCCGCGCGCGATGATCTCGGCCACCTTCTCGAGGGCCTCCGAAAACGTCAGCGCATGTCCGTAGATTCGCCCCAGACGTACTCGCTTCACCTGAGCGCTCCCATCTGCACCAGGCCAGTATAGCGATCCAATCGCTCCGTCGAAACCACACACTGGCTCTGATGCGAGGGGATCTGAGGCGTGCTATCTGACCGTCCCAAGGGGAGGTGCCTGATGCTTCGTTGCTTGCCACACGCGTTTCTCATTGCCTTTTCGTTCGTTCTTCTCGGCTGCGGTGACAAGGGTGCTCAGACCGAGAGCCTCACCGTCGATTGGGATCAGACCGTCGATTTCACCCAGTTTCAAACCTTCAGCGTGGTGACCAGGCAGATCATCGAGGGCAATCCTGACCTTTCCCAACCGTTACCTCCCGATGCCGAAGCGGCGATTGCGCAAATCAATGCGTTGATCGTCGACGCCATGGGCCCAACCGGTCTCGGCTACGAATACATTCCCCCCGACGAGGTGACCCCTGAGAACCAGCCCGATCTGTGGGCGGGCAATGTCGGCGCAGTCACCGAGGAGCAGGGCGTCGTTTACGACTGCATCGGCGGCTGGTGGTGGGGCTATTGGGGTTGGTATTGGGACCCGTGCGCTTGGATCGTTCCTCGGATCATCGACTTCGATGTCGGGTCGCTCTTGATCCCGGTTGGATCCTCCGCGACCCAAGAGCCGATTTTTTGGGGCCTCGCCAGGGGTATCGACTATGTGGGCGCCGACAACGAAGAGCGGATCCGAAACGCCGTGACCGCGATCTTCGCGCAGTGGCCGCCCGACCAAACCGGGCTCGGCGGGGGCGGCATGGGCGGTATGGGCGGAGCCGGAGGCATGGGCGGGAGCGCGCAGTAACAGCTCTGCGTCAACCGGTGACTCGGGCCGGGTCACCTACTCCTCGGTAACAGAGCGACTGGGTCAGTGTCGGTGGTGGCGGTGACGCTGTCGGGTTGTTGCGCGTCGCATCTTCGTTGGCCTGGTGAGGTTGGCTTGGCCTCTTCGCGTGAGGGTGGGCGGGAAGACGTATGCCGCTAGGTGGTCGAGCGGGTCTAGGACTTCGCCGTCTTTGAACAGGCCGAAATGCAGGTGAGCGCCTGAGTCTCGAACCCCGGTTTGGCCCACGACGCCGAGCTGTTGCCCGGTCTCGATCTCTTGCCCGACGTGGACGTCATAGCTCTTGAGGTGCGCGTATAGGCTCACGACACCGCCCCCGTGGTCGACCTCGACGAACAAGCCTCTCGGTCCCATGTGGCGGTCGTGGACGAGAAGGGCACCCCAGGGTTCGAGCGCGATGTGTGCGCGGCGCTCCCAATCCACGCCCGCGAATCTCACGAAGCCTGACGCTACCGCTCGCACGGGCTCTCCTGTTTCGGAGGCGAAGTCGATGCCGCGGTGAAGGCGACGGCCATTGTCTCGTGGCTCACCCAGACCGCTCGTCGCGATACGCGGAAAGCCGTCCAGCGGGCTGACGAACGAAATCCCCGAAAGCGTGCGACTCCTCCGACTCGTCTCGGCGTGACTCTTCAACAACCGCCGGCGTGCGGTCAGGACGCGATCCTCGGGCCCGGTATCACCGACCTTGTCTCCCCACACGAAATGTGAAACGAAATGCCGATGGGGGGCCGAGTCGAAAGCCTGATCGATTTGCGGGCACTGTTGACTGAACACGCTCAAGAACGCGGCAGCGAAGTAGAGGTTGGCGTTCGGGTCCGCGAGGGCTCTTCGGTTGAACCGGAATGCATCGACGACGAGCTCTTTGCGGTGCCACCCTTCGCGAGCGTACACACCGAATCGGTACACGCCGTTACGGACGTGCTCGCGGTGCATCCCCGTATTGATCAGGGTCAGACCTGTTCCGTAGCTGCTGTTCAGTTGCGCAGAGCAGGCGCTCTGCGTGTACACGAGCGCAGCCATGAGCCACGGGTCGACGCCGAAATCCCGGCTGTAGCGAACGATCGCCCTGGCGTAGACCGCCAAGTCCTCGCTGTTCGTTTCCGCTGGGCAGAGCTCTGCCATGGCGGCGGCGAGCTCGTCGGGCAATACCGTGGCCGGCGAGGGCGGCTCGTCGGGCCAATGCGAAAGGTCCAGGAGGCCAACGCCCCGAGGCCTGAGCCCGAGACGCCTCAACTCTTGGGCGTCTAACGACCCGAGTCGTGCGGCAGCCTTTGTTGCAGGGCGATCCGATAGCACGACTTCCGTCCGAAGACGGCGGTTCCACGGGGTCTGTTGTGCATGGATCGGCTGAAGGCTGACGATCAGCGCACAGAGAACGACCAAGCTCAGCAAACTAGCAAAGGGTTTCACGCGGCACTCCGGGATAAGATACAGAATGCCGCCCCCGGCCGGGCAGAACCAACTTTACGGCCTAACTGTTCAGTTTTTTCGGATCTTCAAAGGTTTTGCGACCTCGGCGCAGGTCCGCTAGGGTGCCGGTTCAAGCCATGTGCCGATACACGTGATGATTGACCAGGTCGGGAGAGAAATGGGGGAGCGCCTCGCATCGCTAGTCAACCGTCAGGAGCTTTTTGCTCGGCGACAGTACGAACCCGTGATTGCTGACGACGCGCTCGCTAGCGCAACTTCGACTTGGTTCGGCGTCGGCGTCGCGGCCGATTCGGCGAGCTGTGGTCTTCCAGTCGACGTGCTGATTCTCGTGTTCGCCCAAGAGATGGTTCGTCGCGAGCTCGGCCATCTGAAGAGCACCATCTTGATCGCCGACAGTAATGCTTGTGACGCGGGTGTCCCTCGACTCGATGTGCACCGTGCAGCGTCGCTGGCGCAGGCTCCGCTCGAATTGCTGATCGACCGTTTTGGCTTCCCTGTCGAGATCCGCCGCGCTTCCCAGTTGGCGCCTGCGTCCGAAGTCGAGCGCAAGCAGCAAGCGCTCGAGATCAAGAACGGCTATGTCGCCCAGCAACTAGTGCAGACCGAGATCATGCGTGAACGCGGTGCCGGCGTGAAGGTTGGTTGGGCGCTTTCTGCATGCACTTACGACGAAACCTATTTCGATCGTTTGTACGCAAGCCGTTTTGGTCACCAGGTGACCTTTGCTTACACCATCGGGGGCCGCACCCTCAACCCGCAGCGGCCGCGAGCTTGCCCGTATCTGTGTCGGGAGCCGCGAGAGCGCTTGCTGCTGGGCGGTCGCGAAAACGCGGTTCACAAGCTCTATGCCGACACCAGCACGACCGCTGCCAGGGGCTACCGCCGGTTGCTCGGCAAGCTGGCTCGAGCGTACCGGCACCTCACCGGTGAAGACTCCGGCACGCCCGAGAGTTTCCTTCAGTTCGTAGTCGACCTATCGGCGGGGCCTGCTACTGCAGGAAAGCGGCGAGCCCGCGAATCGCGAGCCGGCGCCCCTTCGATTTTGTCTCCCTGAGAGATCGGACCTGCACGCCGTTCAGGGCACCCCGTCCTTGCCCGACTTCTCCGGTCCGAAGAAAAGATCGCGGCTTCACGCCGCGCTCGAGCAGAAGCGCCGTCGCGTGGTCGAAAATCGATTCGCGACGCTTCATCTGTTCGAATCCACTTTCGATCACCGCGCGTTGGATCGCTTGCTCGTTCCGCTCCCAGCCCAAAAAGTCGATCATTCGCTCGATGCATACGCGTCGGTCGCTGAGAAGAATTTCGTAGCGAAGGATCAATACGTCTGGGTCAGACGCGTGCGCCCGCCAGCCGGCAATGTGGTCGAACCAGGAGCCGTATTGCACGCGGCCACGCATGAATTGACGGTAGAACTCATCGAGCGTTCCTTCGAACCCCAAGTACGCCTGATAGAAATGAAAGTATGACAGGAGCACGTCGGGGCCTTCGCGTTCGACGTAGATGTAGCGTGCGCCGTCGGGGAGCCACTGCCGTGGCAGATGGCTCTTGAATATGCGCGGTGATGGCAAGCGGTTTAGATCGGAAGCGGTCAGCTCGCCGATCGCCAGAGACCGCTCGAACCAGGGAGACACTCGGGTCAAGTGTGGTGGATCTGGCTGATCTTCATGCGTCAACAAGTAGAGAATCCATTGGGTCAGCGTCGTGCCCGAGCGTGGGTAGCTCGAAATGAACACGTCGCTCGGACGCACCTCGAAGTCCATGCGTCCGCGCAGGAAGTTGGTGATCCGGCGGGCATTGTCGAGATTGCGAACCGTCGAATCGAGGATACTCGTCGTAAGCCCGAGGACCCGGCTTGCTGTCTTGGTTGGCCGCATGATTAGACCTGACTACCCTAGCACCGCCAGTGGACGCCCTAGCACACATCGCGACGCCCGAGTTCGCCATAGCTTTCGTCGTCACGTTCATCGCCGCGACGCTTCAGAGCACGGTGGGCTTTGGCTTCGCCCTCCTGAGCGTGCCGCTGTTGTCGCTTCTCGACCCAATTTTCGCGCCCGTCCCACAGCTGATCGTCGTCTTGCCCCTCACCATTGCCATCGTCCTTCGCGAATGGCGAGCCGTCGAGCCGCGAAGCACGTTGTGGATCTTCGCGGGACGCATTCCCGGCGCATTCGTCGGCGTCGCTTTGCTCAAGTTCCTTTCAGCGCCGGCCTTGGACATGCTCATGTCGTCGATGGTGTTGATCGGTGTGGCTCTCGTGGTAAGCAGCGCCGCGTTTCGGCGGACTCGGTGGACCGAATTCGTCGCAGGCGGTGCTTCGGGCATCATGGGGATGGTCTCGGCTATCGGTGGGCCGCCCATTGCCCTCCTCTACCGAAACGACACCGGCCCGACGGTGCGCGCCAATCTCGGACTGGTCTTCGCGATTGGAGTCTGCATTACGATCGCGGTTCGCACGGGGGCAGGCGAAGTCAGCCTGGACGAGGTGGTCGTCGGCCTTGCGTTCATTCCCGCCGTCCTCATGGGTCTCCGTGCGAGCCGTAGTCTTCTCCCCCGGGTCGAGGGAACGGGCCTTCGCAACGCGATCGTCATCGTCGCAGGCGCAGCCGCCCTGATGTTGCTCGTCCGCGGAGCGCTCAACTGGTGAAGTACACCCAAGTCGTCTCCGGCCGAAAGCGAACCCCATGCCACGCGGGCGGCACGTCGGGGTCGCTCCAGTAGTATAACCAACGGGCGTCCACAGGAGCGATGTTGGTGCAGCCATGACTACGCACCTTCCCGAAATCGGTGTGCCAATACGCTCCGTGAAGCGCGTACCCTTCGTGGTAGTACATCGTCCAAGGGACCTCTTCGACCTCGTAGAAGCCGTCGATTGGATCGGTAGCATTCATCGTGGTCGAGATATGCTTTTCCTGGACTTGGAATGTGCCGGTTGGCGGCTCGTAGCCTTCCTTGCCGCTCGAGACTACCGTCGCGTAGACGGGCCGATCTCCTTCGTATGCGACCAGTGTTTGCTCGCTGAGGTCGACGTGGATCCATTTGGTGTTCGCGGGAATGCCGCTTGGGCGCTTCACGTCGCGAACGATCCGCACCTCTTCACGAAGCACGATGCCCTCTGACCCTGCCACGTAGGCTCGGTCGCCCTCGTGAAACTCTTCTTTGATGACGAACCGGACGTGCCTCTCGGCGATTCCAATGTTCGCTAGCGTCCCCTTGCGACGCTCGAGGAGGGGCCGATCTTCTCCATAGACGAAGGCGATGGGAAGCTCCCAGCCGTCCTTGCCGAGCCGCTCGCCCCGCACGACTTCCGGGTTGCGAAGCTCGAGGTCGCCCTCGCGCACGTAGCGATTGCGGACCGTGCGATAAAACACGGCACCGTCGGCCTCACGGGTTTCGGTTTCGGCAAGGGCGAGAAAGTAGTCGCCCTCCATCAGCGAAGAGACCACCTCCGGAGTCGGGCCCTTCTTTTCCATCGCCCGGCGTGCCTGCTTCTCTTCTTGGACCGTGGGCATACGGTAGTAGCGCGGAGCGCGCTTGGTCGTGACTCGTGCGTACTGATACGGAAGGCGCGCCTCGACCTTTGCGGGAGGGACCCCGTAGCTGTCGCTGCTCGGTTTGTCGCTCACGTGGAAGCCGAGACTCGTGCAGACGTAGCCAAATGGCTCGGCCTTGTACCAGGTCCCATCGTTACAGCCCGAGCCGTTTACGATCCCACCGACCCGTAGGATGCTTCCTCGCCGGACGATTCCTGCGACACCAGGCTTGTCGCCGGCTTTGTCGTAGATGAACGCATCATAGTGAAACGCTTTGCCAAAGAGCTCGCTTCGACCCGGGTTGTTCTTGGGAGGTGAAGGAGTATCCCAATCGTTGGTCGGGGCTTGCAGAACCCGCTGCCGGCCCTTGTTCGCGGCTGACGAAGACGCGCCATGGTCGGTGTGGCCGCCGCGAGGCTGGCGTTCTTCGATTCCCGTCTCCTGCTCACCGAATGCGACGGTACCCCCTCCGATGCAAGCGGTGACGATGACGAGAAAGATGACGGTCCAAGGGTTCTCAAGGAGTCGGCTCATTGGATCGCCCGGAGGATAGCGCCCCTCGCGAGGGAATCAAAAGATCAGTATCAACCTACTCGTCCATGTCTCGCTGGTAGGTCGATTGAGTATCGATGGGCGGTTCGAGCGCCGCATCGTTGGCCGCCTCCTGGTCTTCCTTGAACGCGGCCTCCTGGCGCGCCATCTCCGGCGTGACTCCGGTTCGGGCGTGCATCCGAAGTCGAATGCCGCTCGGCCATGCTACTCGCAAGGTCGCCCTGGTTCGACCTCGACTACAAGTCGTCTGCATCACATGGGCCGTTGCAGAGGTTTTCGACGACGCCGGTCTGGTAGAAAGTGCGGAGGGTGGTGCCCAGTGGAACAAGCTCAACCGCACGCCCATGAGGGTCCTGCATCGAATCGTCCCATGGAGGGAAGTTGCCGATCGGGGCTTCCGGGTTGCCGAAGTCGACTTCGATCATTCCGGAGCCGGAGTGCGCGCCGGTCGCGACATCGAGGCCCCACACCGGCCGAATGAGGGGAGCGAGATTCACCACGCCGCCGATCGTCCGCGCCATGATGTGCGCGCCGAGGTTGGTGACTTGGTGATCGCTCTTCGATACCTGGATGAGCACCTCGTGCGGAGGCGTGTTCGGGAATCGGTCGGTCCGGATGTATTTCGAGTACCCCGTGGGCTCGGCGCGGTCCCAGAGTCCCTGGATGAGCGCGAGATTCATCTGCACGTCGAGCCCGTTCCAGTCGTATTGATCGTACATGAGCGGCGCGAACGCATCGACGTTGACGCTTCGGTTGAGTAGGAGGTTGTAGGACTGACCTGGAACCGCTAGCAATCCGCGTTCGATGTCGGTCGAGAGCGCCATGATACTCGCGCCGAGAATGCCACCTTGGCTGCCGCCGAAATAATAGCGCTTGTCCCCGTCGATCATCGCGCCACCGCAATCGTTGGTGAGTGCCTGATTGAGTGGTGTCATCGCTCCGCCGTTGGCTTCGCGCGACAACGTCCGCATCGCCATCAAGAAGTTCAGGAAGCCTTGATGCATGCGCTCAGGGATGGCGCGAAAGTCTGACCAATCACCTCCGCCCAGCGCGGTGATGATCGTCGCTTGATCGTCGGAGGCGAAGCCTTTGAAGTCGAGCGCGAAGCCGACGAGGTTGAGCGGTGCCGCGATCTCTTGGAACCCAAGCACTTGCTCTTTGGTCCCGAGCTGGCCGTGGCCGAATTGGACGAGCGGGGCGGGGTCGGTTTGCGCGCTTTGCGGGACGACCATCGCCGCTGAGTACGCGAAGGTGCCGTTCTGCATCGGCATCCCGTCACTTCCGAAATTGAGGAACGCGCCCGCGTTTCCGTCGGTCATGTACAGGGGCATGCCGTCGAATGTGATTTCCAGGCGGCAAGCGATGCCTGCCTCGACTCCCTCTGCGATCGCCTCGATCGTGTAGCTGACCCCATCCGGAAAGCTGGCCAACGCGTCGTCGCGGATGTGCACCATCCAGTCCGTGTTGTTCTTTCGGCTCGCGGTCGTGAAGTCCCACGCGAGCTGTAGGTCTTCGCGGTCGATGCCTGCGATCCCGAGTCGCGAGAAAACGTCCTCGAAGTGCACCCGCCGCGACTCGATCACCAAATCATCTGAAGGCGTGTCGTCCCTCAGCTCCTGAAAGCCAGCCGAGGGAGCGATAGGGGTGCCCATGTCGTCTAGGACCCCGCGGATCGCGACGATGTAGCGGGTCGCGTCCTCGAGGCGGATCGCAGGTCGCACCATGAGCGCCCGCTCTTTTCGGAGCTCGTCGACGCTTCGGTCGATTGTGAAGTCAGGACGATCCGCGTTGGCATCCACGCGTATCTTGGCCTGCACGACGTACTCGTCGAGGTCGACCCAATGGGCAACACGCACCCCCGTCTCGGCGTTGATGATCACGGTAGGGGAGTCAGGGGCCAGCGAAGCTTCGATGGTGTCCGAGGTCGGGAGCCCAGTGGTCGTCGCACCCGGCATGTGGGTCATCGCGGCGATCCCGGGTGAGAACCCATCGGCTTCGTTGAAGGCGCCCGGATCGGAGCGTACGCCGTCGTCATTTTCGGGCATGATCACTTCCGGCAGCGCGAGTCGCATTCCGGTTGCGGTCGTCAGGTCCTCGGTCGTCCAGTAGTCGTTCGGGTACGGGAAGCCGCAGTAGCTGGGTGTCAACGGGTCACAGCCAAGTGGTGGTGCCGGGGTCGCTCCGCCGCTCCCTCCGCCTCCGCCAGCGCCTCCCGTTCCACTCGACCCGCTCGAGTCGGTTCCGCAACCAAGAATCGATAGCCCAGCCGCGACCAGACCAATCCAAGAGTATTTCCAAAAAGACATGCGCGGGATACTAGTGGCGTTGGGGCGCCTTTTCTAGAGGCTATCCGCGAAACGACTTTCAACCAGCTCAGTCGAACGGCCCGGAGTGCTAGGATGCGGTTTTCGCGCGAGGATTAGGCAATGAAAACAGCAGTCGTGACAGGTGCGGGGAAGGGGCTCGGTCGGCGGATCGCCGGTGGGCTCGCAGACAAGGGCTTCGCGGTCTTGGTTACCGACGTCGATGAAGCTGCAGCAAAGGCGACAGCAGCCGCGATCGGCCCGCAGGCGTGGTCGATGCAACAAGACGTCCGCGACCCCGCATCGCATCGGGCGGTTGCCAAGGCGGCCGAAGAGCGTGGCTCTTTGAAGCTATGGGTCAACAACGCAGGCGTATTGACTGTTGGCCCGGCCTGGGAGCTCGACGAGGACACCGTAAGGCAACACGTCGATGTGAATTTGCTCGGAGTGGTGTGGGGGTCACGCGCCGCGGTCGATTGCATGCGCGTCAACGGTGGACACATCATCAATATCGCGTCGTTGTCGGCGCTCGCGCCGGTGCCGGGCCTCGCGGTTTATGCCGCCACCAAGAGCGCAGTGCTCGGATACTCGATATCGCTCCAAGGAGATCTCGCGCAAGGCGATCTTCCGATCAAAGTGAGCGCCGTCTGTCCGGACGCGATCGACACCGACTTGGTGAGGGACGTCGCTCATCATCGGGACGCGAGCCTTCTGTTCTCGGCCAGCAAGCTTTTGACCGTTGAACAGGTTGGGGACGCGGTCCTCGACCTGGTCGACAACCCCAAGCTTGTCGTCACGATGCCTCGCAGGCGGGCCATGCTCGCGCATGTCCTGCGCCCGTTCCCGACGACCGGCCTCAGGTTGCTCGAGCCGTTTCGTCGGGCTGGCGAGCGTCGGTTGGAGGCGTTGAAAAAGCGTTAGCCGTCGGCCTCGTCGATTGAACAATCATTTGCGCTGCTATAGGGTCTCGCGGTCAGGAGGTCACTATGGGAGTCTCTGGCCTGAAACCAGCCGCACTCGTTCTCGCGCTTTTTCTTCCAGCATCTCTTGGTTCAGCACAATGGGACCCATCGACCGAACCGGGGACATCGACCACCGCCACGGTTGCCCCCACGCAGCCACCCGCTCCTCCGAAAATGGTGGAAACCCCGCCTCCCGCCCAGCCCACACTTGAAGAGACGAAGAAGAAGAAGCTCGAAGTCGGCTTCACTTGGGCGCTTCAGGTCGGCGTTCCGGTCTTCCTCGATGTCGACCGGGACACCGTCAAGGCCGGCGCGGATATCAGCTTCTTTGCAGGGGCCGACTTCGGCTATTTCATCGTCGGAGGCGCGGCCGGCATCGGCTGGAACCCGATCGACCTCAACAATTCGGGGATCGCAGGGCTGTCTGGCCGAAGCCCGGTGACTCGATTGTTTCTATCGATCCCCGAGTTCCGGGTTCAGGTTCCCGATCTCAAAGTCGTGCTGCCATACGTCAGCGGGTCCTTTGACATCAACTGGTGGAACTTTCGCGAAACGGAGGTGATCTGTGGCTTTTACTATTGCAGCCAAACCTCGGTATACCGCTTCACTCCAGGCTTCACCGGCAGAGGAGGTCTGGCTTTCGAGGCCAAGAAAGGCATCTACGTCGATCTCGGGCTTCGTTACTCGTTCACCGGCAAGGGAGATTTCTTCCGGCAATCGCGTTGGTACCTCACGCCCTACGTCGGCGTTCTCGTTCGCCGCCGCTAACCCTCCGCCACGTCGACGGCGATGAAGGCCCAGTTCTTCTTCGTGCGTCCGATGCGCGCCCCCCAGTCCGCAAGCTTCATCTGCCATCCATACTTGCGGTGAAGCGCGTCGAGGATCGCCTTTTGACCCGCCTTGTCTTCGACCATGCGTGCCGTACCGTCATGCCAAGGCCCTTTGAGCCCCCCTCGGACGCCGCACTCGGCGATTCGGATTTTCGGGTTCCGTCGCAAGCGCTTCACCTTGTACGAATCACCGTTGGTGAAGATCCCCAACTGATTGCCCGTTCTGGCAACCCAAACTGGCGTCTGCACGCCAGTGCCGTTCTTGCGAAACGTTTCGAGGTTGACGTACGGTGTTTTGCCCAGGGTCTCGATGGCCGACATTCCGCAAGCATAGTGGTCTCGGCCAAAATGGAAAGCGCTCAGGAGGCGCCTTCGAGGCGTGCCATCACATCTGCGGTCAACAGCGGCATCACTTGCAGCGCTTCCATGTTCTCTCGGACCTGCTCTACGCGGCTCGCGCCGGTGATGACCGTCGACACGTGCGGGTTCTTGGCGCACCATGCGATGGCGAGCTGGGCGGGGGTGCAACCGAGCTCTTTCGCGACAGCGACCGCCTTCCGCGCCGTGTCGTGACTGGCGGGCGAGACGATCATCTCGCGCAGCCATTCGTAGCCCGGTAGGTTTGCCCGGCTCTCTTCGGGCACCCCGTCGAGGTACTTTCCGGTGAGCGCGCCCGATGCGAGCGGGCTCCATGTCGTCGTACCCATTCCGTACTGCTCGTAGAGGGGCGCGTACTCCTCCTCTACCCGTTCTCGAGAGAGCAGATTGTACTGCGGCTGCTCCGTCACCGGCTTTCGCAGGCCGTATCTCTCCGCGATTTCGTATGCATCGGCGATCGCATGCGCCGGCCACTCCGACGTACCCCAATAGAGCGCACGGCCCGAGGAGACGATGTCGTGCATCGCCCAAACCGTCTCTTCGACCGGGGTGTTGGGGTCGGCTCGGTGGCAAAACAACAAATCGACGAAATCGGTGCCCAAACGCTCGAGTGAGCCGTCGATCGCGTGCAGCAGATACTTTCGGTTGAGGGTGTTCCTCGTGTTGGGACCTTCGCGGAGGCCCCAGTAGAGCTTCGTCGAAACCAGATAAGACTCGCGGGGCCAGCCGAGCTCGCGCGCGACATCACCCATGATCTTTTCCGACGCGCCGTTCGCATAGATCTCAGCGTTGTCGAAGAAGTTCACTCCGGCATCCCACGCCGTCTGCATGCACTCGAGGGCCGTTTGATGACCGAGCTGATTGTGGAACGTCACCCAGGAGCCGAAGGACAATACGCTGACTTTGACGCCAGCTTGACCGAGTCGCCGATACTCCATTTCCATGGCGTTCCTTTGAACCTACGGTGCGCCGGCTGCGATCCACGCCTCGACGGCCAAGATCTTCTCATCGCACAGAGCGCTGCCGCCAAAAGGCATCGGCTGAGTATCCGGTGCGATGCCCTCGCCCGTGATCTTGTTGTAGAGATACGATGCGCTCACGTCACCAGGCACCACTCGGCCCTTCCCAGGCACTTGCTCCGACTCGACATCGATCAGGTTTTCAGCCGAGACGGCCGCCGAGCTCAACTCGAGCATCTCCTGCGGGTTCTGAGTGCCGTGACAGGAGCTTGCGGTGCAGGAACCTACGGGTCCCGGCCCACTGAAGATGTTCTCTTGGATGCCTTGCGGGCCTTCGAGAACCGGATCGATCGCCGGAATGCAAACCCCATCACAGGAAATCTCTCCCGCTGGGCAGGGGCTGTCGCTGCCGCAGCCGAGGACCCAAAGCCCCGCGCACATCAGCGTGAGGAAACCAAAAGCTTTGTTACGCATGCAATGGCCTATAGCTCGCTTCGGCCCGATCCGTAAAGCGCTCTCATGGCTCCATGCGGCTGTCCGTCCAGACGACGGCTTGCGGACGCCCTTACCCTGCGTCTACAAGACCTTGAGTGCCTGGGGAGACTGTAGTCCAATCCAATGCGTGCTCGAGCACCACGAAGCCGATCCCACGAAAACCTGGGCATTGGTTCTGGGGTAACCTCTTCGAGCTGATCGAGGACCGATCGGGGTTCTTGATCGATGGCCATCGTGACTATGGCGACGTGTTCGCCGCACGGCTCGTCGGGCGCGAGCTGATCTGTGTCCGCGACCCCGCCATCGTGAATGCGATCAACGTGACCCATTGGCAGGACTTCTACAAGCCCGCCCACATCAAGATGATGTGGAAGCCGTTCCTCGGGGAAGGTCTCGTGCCCAATGACGGCGAGTCCTGGAAGCGTCAGCACAAACTGATCATGCCAGGTTTCCACAAGCAGCGCGTCGACGCCTATGCGCCCCGGATGGTCGAGTTCACCGAGCGCATGATCGACCGATGGCAAGCGGGCGAGCGGCGAGACTTTCGTGAGGAGATGACCGGTTTGGCGCTCGTCGTCGTCGCCAATACCTTGTTCGACATCGACATCGAGAAGGGCGATGCGAAGAGCATTCGGAACGCGATGATCGACATCAGCGAGATTCTCGTTCGCGATGCTGACAAGTTGGTTCCGCGGCCGAGCTGGTGGCCTACTCGGGAGAACCGCCGCAAGAGGAAGGCGATCAAAGTCGTCGAGGACATCATCCATCGCGCGATCGAAGAGCGCCGGCGGACAGGCAAGGATCGAGGCGACCTTTTTTCACACATGGTGTTCGTTGAGGACGAACAAGGCCGCATGACGGAGAAGCAGCTCCGGGACGAAGCGATGACGTTGATCTTCGCGGGCCATGAGACGACGGCGCACGCGCTTACTTGGGCCTGGTATCTCCTGGCCAAGAACCCCGACAAAGTCGCGAAGATGCGAGAGGATCTCAACCGCGTCATTCAGGGACGACGCATCGAGGTCGAGGACCTTGCAAACCTTCCCTATCTCGAGATGGTGATGAAGGAATCGCTTCGACTTCTGCCCTCGGTGTGGGCATACGCGCGCGAGCCGCAACGCGACATCGTAATCGAAGGTTACGAGTTCAAGAAGGGCCAGCCCATTACCATCAGCCACATCGCCATGGGACGAAATCCGAAGTACTACGACAACCCGCTGGAGTTCAGGCCCGAGCGTTGGACGCGCGAGTTTGAGCGAAGCCTTCCGCGCGGCGCGTACACCCCGTTTGCGGCCGGGCCACGCGTTTGCCTTGGCAAGCAGTTCGCGATGATGGAGATGCAAATGATCCTCGGCACTCTCCTTCAACGCGTCGAGCCCAACATCCCTGAAGGCTTCGAGCCAGACTTCGTGACCGAGCTTTCGATGCATCCAGGCGAACGCGGCCTACCCATGGACGTTCGTTTCTTCTGAAAGGGGACAGTCCCCTTATTTCCCAGGATATGAAAGTGACTGCGACAGAGGCAAAGACGATCGAATACGATCCAATTTACGACCCCTTCAACCCCGAGTTGATCGCCGATCCGTACCCCTACTACGCGCGGCTACGCGACGAGCACCCGCTTTATTACAACGAGCGGCTCGACTGCTACGTGCTGTCTCGGTACGACGACATCTACCGCGCCCTCCGAAAGCCCCAGATCTTCTCTTCGGCTCAGGGCCTCACCCCCGAAAAGGATGAGATCAGCAAGCTCGGGATTCCGCCAACCTTCATCATGATGGACCCGCCCGATCATACGCGGCTCCGGCGTCTAATCACCAAAGCCTTCACGCCCGATACCGTCAAGGCGTTGGAGCCTAAGATTCGGGCGTTCGTAGTCGAGCGCATCGAGGCGATGAAAACCAAAGCAGCTGACGGCGAGCTCATCGACCTGATTCCCGAGATCGCCTCCCCGCTTCCGACCATGGTCGTGGCTGACATTCTCGGAGTGCCGCCCGAGGACCGAGAGAAATTCGATCCCTGGTCCGACGCGATCACGTCCGCATCCGCCGATTTCACCCTCGACGTCGAAAAGGCGATTGGGGCCGTCCAGGGTCTGGTCACGTACTTTGGTGGGATGTGCCAGGCGCGTCGCGCAAACCCCACAGGGGACATGATCACCAAACTCACCCAAGCCGAAGTCGACGGCGAAACGCTCAGTGACTGGGACATCCTTGGCTTTTGCTTTGTGATGATCGCCGGGGGGAACGACACGACCAGCAACTTCATCGGCAACTCGACCGAGCAGCTCGACAAGTACCCCGACCAGCGCAGAGAGATGATCGAGAACCCTGCATGTATTCCGAACGCGGTCGAGGAGCTTCTTCGGATCGAGTCCGTCGTTCAGGGTCTGTCGCGGACGACCACCGAGAACGTCGAGTACTACGGCACGACGATTCCCGCCGGCAGCAAGGTCCACAACCTCTACGCCTCGGGCAATCGCGACCCGCGGCACTGGGGTGATGACGCTGACGAGCTCGACATCCACCGGGAGATCGACAAGCACCTCTCGTTTGCACAGGGCCCGCATTTCTGCATCGGCGCTCATGTTGCGCGATTGATGATCCGCATTTACTTTGAAGAAATGGGGGCGCGCATCGGCGAGCGCTACGAAGTCGACTGGGACAATGCGGAGCGGCGCAAGTCCGGCTTCACCCGCGGCTACACGAAGCTTCCGATCCGCATCAACTTGTGAGCGTGATCCGAATACGATTTGAGCCTTCTGGCTTCGAGGTCGACGCCGAGCCTGGCGAGGCCATCATGGACATCACCGATGCCCATCCCGCAGCGGATGTCCCGTACTCGTGCCGCGCTGCGACCTGCGGAACGTGCCGGGTCGAAGTCGTCGAAGGCGGTGACGCGCTGTCCGTGGCCGAGCTCGACGAAATCGAGGTGCTCGACATCTTCGGCGACTCTCCCGAAGACGTCCGTCTCTGCTGTCAGAGCAAGGTCGTGGGCGGCGCCTCCACCCGAGTCACCCTCCGAGTCTGCGACGACTAGAAAGGTCGTTCACTCTTTGTTTGCGCGCCGTAGCAACGTCAACCAAACCTCGTCGGCCGCACGCAACGGCAGCTTCTCGAGCGACGTGCGGAGCCGATCTGGCTTGACCGAGTAGACTGGTTTCGGACTCTTCGCGGTCAATGCCTTTTCGACGACCTGGGCGAGGATATCGGGATCGTGAGCAGCGTTGATCTGCTTGCCAGCCAGCTTCTTCAGCTTCCTAATAACTCTCGCGAAGTTCGACGTCTCGGTCTCGGCCTGGTCGAAAGCGCGCTCGATCCCCTCGACCATCGGCGTCTTGAAAGGTCCAGGCTGAATCTTGATCACCTTGACGCCTAGCAGTGCGAGCTCGCGTCGGAGCGCATCGGAGTAGGCCTCGATCGCGTGCTTGCTCATCGCGTAGGGCCCGTTGAACGGGGCAGCGGTTTGCCATCCGGTCTCCGAGCTCACATTCACGATCCGCCCCCCACAAGCTTCAATGAGCGGGAGGAACTGCTTGTTCACGCGGTAGGTACCCATCACGTTGACATCGAGAATTCTCGCGAGACGCTCTTCTGGGATGTCGGTCAACGAGCCAACCCCCATGATGCCCGCGAAGTTGACGATCGCGTCCAAGTGATCGGTGTGGCTCGAGATCTTAGCGAACGCGCTCTTGACGCTTTCTCGGTCGGTCACATCCATCAAGACCGGCATGATGTCCGGGTCGTGCGCGGATGCCCTCAGCATCTCTTCGTCGATGTCCGTGGCGAACACCTGCCAACCGTCCATGACCAGGCGCTCGACCGTGGCGTGACCGAGGCCGCCACCGGCGCCAGTAACCAATGCCATTTTCTTCGTCATGCGTGCTCTCCCCCCGTAGAAAGTCGGGAGCTCCTCGTCAGTTCACGCCACGCTCCTGGTCCCCCCAGAACTGCTTGCGAAGTGCTTTCTTGTCAGGCTTGCCCAACGGGGAAAGCGGAATCGATTTCACGAAGTCGATCGATTTGGGTGTCTGCACGGACCCTTTCGCTTCTTTGACGGCTGCTTGTAGCTCGGAAGCAAGCGCCTCGCTGGCTTCGTGATCCGGCCGGAGGATGACAACCGCCTTCACGGCTTCGCCCCATCGCTCGTCAGGCACACCGACGACGGCGACCTGTGCAACGGATGTATGCGCGGAGATCACGTCTTCGATCTCGCGCGGGAACACGTTGAACCCGCCGGTCACGATCATGTCTTTCTTCCGATCGACAATGTAGAGATACCCCTCGTCGTCGTACCGGCCGACATCGCCGGTGTGAAGCCAGCCCCCCGCAAACGCCTCGGCGGTTTGTTCGGGCAGGCCGTTGTAACCTTGCATCACGAACGGGGCGCGAACGCAGATTTCGCCAGCTTCCCCTTTGGGCACAGGCTCGTTGTCGGGTCCGAGAAGGGTGATGTGCACCCAGGGGCTCGGCCGACCGCAAGATGCGAACCGCTCCGGCTTCGAGAGGTCGTGCTCCCTCTTCTTCAAATGCGTGATCGCCATCGGCGCCTCCGATTGACCGAAGCATTGAAAGAAAATCTGGCCCCACTTTTCGACGCCCTCTTTCAGTCGGGCGGGGCTCATCGGCGAGGCTCCGTAGAAGAGCGTTTCGAGGCTCGACAGGTTGGCCGTCGCCGCTCTCGGATGATCGAGCAGGGGATAAATCATCACCGGGACCAAGAAAGTCGAAGTGATTTTGTGCCTCTCGATGGCGTCAAAGAAGAGATCAGGCGTGAAGCCCTGCAGCGCCACGAAGGCACCGCCCCGTTGGAGTGTCGGCACGACGAAGGCTGCAGCTGCATGGGACAGCGGGGTGGCGATCAAGAATCGAACCTCCTCCGGCCACTCCCACTCGGCCATCTGGACGATGGTCATGTATGCGGCAGAGCGATACGGTTGCCGCACGCCTTTCGGGCGGCCGGTCGTTCCACCGGTGTAGACGATCGAGTTGAGCTCCTCAGGGCCGATGTCCGGCGCGACCAGAGGTTTGGGCTCGAACGCGGCAGCAAGCGCATTTAGATCTTCGCCCCCTTGCGTCGGTCCGAACGCGAGGAGATTCTTCAGGCGGGGCACGCGCTTCCCGAGGTCCGAAGCGCGCTGTTCGAAGACGGTGGGGTCGTACACCAGCGTGTCGATCTTGGCATCCTCGAGAACATACGCCTGATCATCGAGCGACCCGAGTGGATGAAGTGGCGTGTTGCACGATCCGATCAACATGTTCGCACAGAGGTTGTAGAGAACCTCCGGGCGGTTGGCCGAGAGAACCGCAGTCCGCGATCCTTTTTGCACTCCTTTGGATTCGAGGGCCTGCGCGAAACGGCTCGCGTGCGCGCGAACCTCCGCATAGGTGATCGTGGCCTCTCCCAAGAACAGGAAAGGCCGGTCGTCGTAGCGGTTGAGCCCATCGATGATCAGATGGGGAAGGAGGGGCATGTCATACAGTCGATCGCTCTTCATCGGCTTTTTCTACCAGGATTCGCGTTACCAGCGCTTAGCTGATTGCCAACAACCTCGAGACCCTGACCTCACAGACCTCAGTCGAGGGAGTTCACTAAACATTGCAGGTGCTTAGAAGCGAGCCGAGCAACGGGGACGGTCCTCTGTTCTCAGGGGTTAATTCTCTCTGCTCTCGTAGGCTCATCTCCCCTGCCTAACTCCTGGAAAAAGGGGACTGTCCGCATTGTCGGAAAACGGCTTGACCGCCTTTGGGGGAGCCGCTAAACAAGGCGTCCCTTGGCGTACGAAGTTGGGGCCGGGACCAACAAAACGAAGTAGTTTTCAGGGCTTAGGCTCGAACGAGCTTCTGATGCTCTTTGACAGTTTGCGAGATTCACGCGGGGCACTAGCTCAGGTGGTTAGAGCGCACCCCTGATAAGGGTGAGGTCGCTAGTTCGAGTCTAGCGTGCCCCACCAAAAGAGGACGGGGCTGTAGCTCAGCTGGGAGAGCGCCGGCTTTGCAAGCCGGAAGTCGTCGGTTCGATCCCGATCAGCTCCACCATACCCACTTGCCAAAAATCCCGTGAAAGCCCAACCTTGATTCCTTCGGTCGGCGGCGCGAAAGCCGCGCAATCGACCCGAGCAATCAAGATTCAAACCTCGATTCTCGCAGCTCTTTGACAACTGAATATCGTAGAAATTTTCTCTTTCTAGCCGCGACTGTGACCAGGCTCTTCTTTCGAACCCTGGTCTCGAGTTGCGAGAGTGCCGCGCCATAACCTTTCCGTCATGGCAAAGCACTAGGTGGTTCCTGGATATCGCGTTCAGGAGCACACCAGCTTCGTGTGGAGGCAACGAAACACGAAGTACGAGACGCGTCTTAGGAGTAAAGGTCAAGCTAGAAAGGGCACACGGTGGATGCCTTGGCGTCGAGAGGCGATGAAGGACGTGGGCAGCTGCGAAAAGCTCCGGGGAGTGGCTAACACACTTTGATCCGGGGATATCCGAATCGGGAAACCGTCTGGGGTCATACCCAGAAGCCTAGCGCTGAATACATAGGCGCTAGTGCAGCCAACCCAGGGAACTGAAACATCTAAGTACCTGGTGGAAAGGACATCAACCGAGACTTCCCTAGTAGCGGCGAGCGAACGGGAACCAGCCTAAACCATATCAATGTAAGCGTAGGGGCGTTGTTGGTATGGGGTCGTGGGACCAGTGGGAGAGCGCCCTAAAGCTCTCACAGAGTTACCAAACCAAACGTTAGATGAACGATCTGGAAAGATCGGCGAGACAAGGTGACAGCCCTGTAGTCGAAAGCGTTTGGTCTCTGCACTGGCACCCGAGTACCACGGGGCACGTGGAACCCAGTGGGAATCAGGGAGGACCATCTTCCAAGGCTAAGTACTACTCGACGACCGATAGTGAACAAGTACCGTGAGGGAAAGGTGAAAAGAACCCCGACAAGGGGAGTGAAATAGTACCTGAAACCGTGTGTCTACAAGCAGTCGAAGCACTATGCCCTTCGGGGAATGTGCGACGGCGTACCTTTTGCATAATGGGCCTGCGAGTTACGCTTTGTTGCAAGGTTAAGCCGATAGGTGAAGCCGTAGGGAAACCAAGTCCAAATAGGGCGATTTAGTAGCAGGGCGTAGACCCGAAACCGAGCGATCTATCCTTGGGCAGGTTGAAGCGTGGGTAAAACTGCGTGGAGGACCGAACCCACCGAAGTTGAAAATTCGGGGGATGACCTGAGGATCGGAGTGAAAGGCTAATCAAGCTCGGAGATAGCTGGTTCTCCGCGAAATATATTGAGGTATAGCGTCTAGTGAATTGCACCGGAGGTAGAGCACTGGATGGGCTAGGGGTCCTACCAGATTACCAAACCCAACCAAACTACGAATGCCGGTGACAACTGCTAGGCAGTCAGGCTGCGGGTGATAAGGTCCGTAGCCAAGAGGGAAAGAGCCCAGATCGACAGCTAAGGTCCCTAATCCAGACTAAGTGTGAAAGGATGTGGGAACGCTCAGACAGCCAGGAGGTTGGCTTAGAAGCAGCCATCCTTTAAAGAAAGCGTAACAGCTCACTGGTCGAGCGAGCCCGCGCCGAAAATGTAACGGGGCTAAGTCTGGTACCGAAGCTTCGGGCTCTAGTTTACTAGAGCGGTAGCGGAGCATTCTCACGCAGATACAAGGTGTACCGTAAGGAGCACTGTCGGGCGTGAGAAGAGCTTATGCAGGCATGAGTAGCGATAAACAGGGTGAGAAACCCTGTCGCCGTAAGCCCAAGGTTTCCCAGGGAAGAATAATTCGCCTGTGGGTTAGTCGGCCCCTAAGTTGAGCCCGAAAGGGGTAGATGATGGGAAGCAGGTTAATATTCCTGCACCACTGAGGAATCCATTGATCTAAGCAGGGACGGAGAAGGATAGGCCGATCCAGCGAATGGTTGTGCTGGTTCAAGCAGGTAGGGGGTTTCCGTAGGAGGCAATAGCCACAAACGCGGAAACACTACCCCGAGACGTGATGAGGTGGAGCTCCGGCTCCGTAACTCGGTAATTCCATGCTTCCAAGAAAAGCTGCGTAGTGAGGGTCTTCAGTGACCGTACCGCAAACCGACTCAGGTGGGCGGGGTGAGAATCCCAAGGCGCGTGAGAGAACACTGGCTAAGGAACTCGGCAAATTGACACCGTAACTTCGGGAGAAGGTGTGCCCGTGTCCGTGACGAGACTTGCTCTCCGAGCGGGTGTGGGTTGCAGAGAACAGAGGGTTGCGACTGTTTACCAAAAACACAGGACTCTGCGAACTTGTAAGAGGACGTATAGGGTCTGACGCCTGCCCGGTGCTGGAAGGTTAAGAGGAGTTGTTAGCTTCGGCGAAGCAGTGAATCGAAGCCCCAGTAAACGGCGGCCGTAACTATAACGGTCCTAAGGTAGCGAAATTCCTTGTCGGGTAAGTTCCGACCTGCACGAATGGCGTAACGACATCCCTACTGTCTCGGCCAGTGACTCAGCGAAATTGTATTGAGCGTGAAGATACGCTCTACCCGCGACAAGACGGAAAGACCCCGTGAACCTTTACTGCAGCTTGGCAGTGAAGTTCGGGACAGTCTGCGTAGGATAGGTGGGAGGCTTTGAAGTCGGGATTCCGGTTTCGATGGAGCCAACCTTGAAATACCACCCTGGCTGTTCTGGACTTCTAACCCAACACCGTGATCCGGTGTGGGGACATTGCCTGGTGGGCAGTTTGACTGGGGCGGTCACCTCCTAAATCGTAACGGAGGTGCGCGATGGTTCCCTCAGGCTGATTGGAAACCAGCCGTAGAGTGCAAAGGCATAAGGGAGCTTAACTGTGAGACTGACAGGTCGAACAGATGCGAAAGCAGGCCTTAGTGATCCGGTAACTCCATGTGGAAGGGTTATCGCTCAACGGATAAAAGGTACTCCGGGGATAACAGGCTGATCGCGCCTGAGAGTTCATATCGGCGGCGCGGTTTGGCACCTCGATGTCGGCTCATCGCATCCTGGGGCTGGAGCAGGTCCCAAGGGTTTGGCTGTTCGCCAATTAAAGCGGTACGCGAGCTGGGTTCAGAACGTCGTGAGACAGTTCGGTCCCTATCTGTCGTGGGCGTAGGATACTTGAGGGGAGTTGACCATAGTACGAGAGGACCTGGTTGAACGTATCCCTAGTGTTCCGGTTGTTTCGCCAGAAGCATAGCCGGGTAGCTATATACGGAATCGATAACCGCTGAAAGCATCTAAGCGGGAAGCGAGCCCCAAGATGAGGTATCCCTGGACTTCGGTCCCTAAAGGCCACTTGTAGACTACGAGTTTGATAGGCTGGGTGTGGAAGTGTGGCAACACATGGAGCTGACCAGTACTAATCGGCCGTGAGGCTTGACCTTCTTCTAAGACACGTTTCGTACGTGGCTTGAGGCCAGGGTTGGAAGGAAGAGCTCGAGACGTTCCATCAACACGGACGCTCGGACTTGCTTCTGATCCGCTTCACAGAGCGGTGAAGAGAAACTTTCTACGGATTCGGTGGCAATGTCGGCAGGGTCACACCCGATCCCATCCCGAACTCGGAAGTTAAGCCTGTCAGAGCCGATGGTACTGCAGGGGCAGCCCTGTGGGAGAGTAGGACGCCGCCGGAATTATGGGAGCCCGCTTCGAAAGAGGCGGGCTTTCTTCTTTGCCTTGGTCAATCTAGAAAGCGGCGTGAAACAGGCCACTGTCGAAGACGACAACGGCCGACCGGTGGTTACCGGTATTTCCGGGCCTACCGACCTCGGCACTTACGACTTCCATGCATCGGTTCCGCTGCAAGAGGACATCAGCTACGGAGTGACCGCAGCGATTCTCGCCTTAATCGAGACATCGGGCCTTTGAGTCAGCGGCGCGCGTTCTAAGCGCTCGATTGCCCGGCGGCAGGCTGGGCCGCGATCGTGCTTTGACGTGCGATGTCGGCTGCAATCGCGTTTAGACCCTGCACCAGCCAGCGCTTGAAGAGAGAAAGGACCGGCAAGGTCGCCGGATAAGCAAGCGGCGATCGGAGCTCGAAGACGTAACTCCACTCAATGCGGGTGCCGTCTTCGACTTCCGTGAAATCCCAACACCCCGTCCCGCTCCGGACCAGCCACGAGAACGGTGGCTTGAGGCCGCCTACCCATCGGTATTGATGGCGCGCTGGCCGCGTGTAATCGAGGATTACCTCTTCGAGCACCACCCCGTCGGTCATGGTGATCGTACGGTGGGCACCGGTTTTCAAAACCTCACCCGCGTGCATCTCGGATTTCACCACACCGGCGATCGGCCCAAGTGGACGAAAAAATCGCTCAGAGGTATCATCTTTCGTGCAAAGGTCGAACACCTCTTCGCGCGGCCGCGCAATGACGATGGATGTTGCTGTAGAGACTTTCATGGCTCCGATCCTATCATGGGACGGGGGTCAGCACGACGACCGGCAGCTCTCGTTGGGTTCGGGCCTGATACTTCGCCCACATCGGATTCACCGTCTTGCCGATCTCCCATAAGCGCTCGCGTTCGGTCCCGGTCGCTAGGGTGGCTTTCATCGGAAACTTCTTCCGGCCCACACGGATTTCGCCCGAAGGATCGACTTGGAGGTTCTTCCACCATTGCGGGTCACGCTTCGCGGCGCCGTCGGACCCGACCACCACGTAACTGTCACCATCCTGGAAGTAGACCAATGGCGTCGACCGTTTCTTGCCCGACTTACGGCCGGTGACCGACAGCAGCAACATGGGCACGCCCGCTCCTGAGGCGCCGAAGCGTCCGTCGCTGGCTTCGTAGAGCACCGTATGCGCTTTGAACATCGCTTTGAGGGCGCGGGCGCGCAGTCGCTTGTAGCGGGAGGCCATGGGGTGTTCTTAGCGCAAAAATATCTTCGCGCAGCGCTGCTTCTGGCATGATGGCCTGTGGCCGGCCAACTCGCTGTTCCTCGCATCCTCTGGGTTGCGCTGTTCTTTTCTACGCTGCTCTACCTTGCAGTCATCGAGCTTACGACCCTCGAGGGTGAGCCGAGCTGGCAGGGGCTCCTGCTTCCATTAGCCGTGGCGGCCGTGATGATGGCGGGTGCTAGCTTGGTCGCGCCGCGGCTCTTGCTCCGGCAGAGATCTTCAAAGTCGACCGAGGAATCATCTTCGACTCAAGCGGCTGGCGCGTATCTGGTTGCGTTGATCCTCGCGATGGCGCTTGCGGAGGCCGTTGCGATCCTCGGCTTCATCTTGGGCATCCGCGGCGCACCGGTGACCGTCGTCATGCCGTTCTTCGTGGTCACTTGGATTTTGATGCTGCTCCGATTCCCCACCCAAGAGAAGCTCGACGAGTTTCGCGCCTAGGACGATCAACCAAAGCGTTCAATGCGAGGCGGTAGAAGGTATGGGTATGGTTTCCTCAAGATGTTCCGATAGACCCATCGATCAGCGCGGCGGGCGGCTTGGATGAATGCGTAGGTCTGCGCGTCGCTCCTGTAGTGTGCGTGCACTTCTTTTTCGGTGATTTCGGGTTCTAGAGCGAGCTCACGATTCGCGACTGGAATCAACGGTGACAAGATCTCCCCAAGTTTTTCCTTGATCAGATTTCCGAGAAAATCCAACGCCTGACCTCGGATCGAAAAATAGTTGTCGAGAATGCCCTTGATGAGAAATCGATCGACGATGGCGCGCACGGGTGCTGGGAGCGCGCGTGTCTGCTGGCTGAAATCGAACAGGTCGTCGCCCTGCTCATCCCGCAAGAAAGGCGTCCCCACGTCGAGATAGCGCAATCGGTCTCCTTCAAAGGCCCAATTGGAAAGCTGGCCGTCTGGGGCGAGCGTAGGAGTTATGGACGCACGGATGTGACCAAAAATGCGCGACACGTGGGGGGCAGCTTCCTCCGCGGTCTTTCCACGAAGGAAGTCGGGGCCAAGTGTGCCAGGCTCGAGCAGCGGCTGGACGCAGTAGAGAACGTGGCCCGTGGGGCGCGCCAAGATCGGCGTCTCAGTCGGGACGACGTCGATCCCACAGCCTTGCAGCTTCTCCACGTATGAGGCAATGAGCCGCGCGGCGTCGTCTGCTGCCTCGGCGGAAGAGAAGGGTACGAGCCGCTTGCAGGCGAAGTCGCCATGCGCGGTCGAGAGCTTCACGCCGATGGTGACTTCCCCGTATCCGATGACGTCGAGATCATCAGCATGGCCGGTCCGCACGGCTTCTTCGAAGCGGTCCTCGAAGGCTTCGATTTCTGGTGCACTCGGCAGGCGTATCAAGCGAAAGCTTTCGTCATACGGTCGATGAGGTCCGCGGCTTCGTCATCGGAGATGATCAACGGCGGTAGGAATTGGAGCACGCGTCGGTCGTTGCCTGCCGGAAAGCAGAACACGCCCTGTTGCATGATGCGCAGAAGCGCACCCAACGCCTCGATCTCGCTCGAAAAACTCAAACCCATGAAGAGTCCTCGGCGGCGGAGCTCGAACGGGAGCGAACCGAACGCTTCGGCGAAACCCGCCGACAAGGACTCGACATGGTCGAAAAAACCAGGCTCTCCCACGATGTCGAGCACGGTTTGCGCTGCCACGCATCCGAGCTCGGCACCCCCATACGTCGAGATGTGGATAAACGGATTTGCTTCGCTATCGAGAACCGCGTGCATCTCGCGCGTGAGCAGTGTCGCGGTGATTGGGTAGATGCCGCCCGACAGTCCCTTGCCGGTGATGATGGCGTCCGGGATCACATCCTCGTGCTGGATCCCCCACCATCTTCCCGTCCGACCGAGCCCGGTCTGCACTTCATCGATGAGTAGGCGTGCCCCGCGGTCGCTGCACATCCGGCGAATCGCGGCAAAGTATCCGGGGTCAGGAATCGGCATGCCCAACGTGGCCGGGATCGCCTCGAGAATGACTGCGGCGGTCTGGTCATCGATCACCGCTTCCATCGCGCCGAGGTCGTTGTAAGGCACCTGAACGAAGCCCGGAAGATTCGGACCGAACGGTTCGCGGAAGGATGCATCTCCGGCAGCGAGCGAAAGACCCGTGTGACCATGGTACCCGCCCTCGACGGACACGATCTTGGTGCGATTCGTGGAACCGCGCGCCGCTTTGATTGCCACGTCGACCGCCTCGCCTCCGGAAACGCCGAACACGACCCGTGGTAGCGCATCGTCGAGGGTTGCGGACAACCGCGATGCAAGCTGCGCCCGCTGGCCCGACACGAAGTGGTGGTTCCCGATGTCGAGTTCGCTGAGTGCGTCGGCTACCGCACGAGTCACCCGTGGGTTGCGATGTCCCAGGCTAAAAACGCCGCCGTTGCAGTGGCAATTGATGAAGCGAAGCTTCGTGTACGCGTCCTCAAACCAGATACCCTCACGCTTTCCCATGACCATTCGGAGGCCTATGCGCTGGTAGTACGCGAGCTTGTTGGGGGCGACGTGCTCGCGGAACACATCGGCAAGCTCGTCGAAGCTCTCGAAGGGTTGTGTTTGCCGACCACTAGACATCGCGCGAGTCTACCCGTAGTAAGCTCCTGGCGCATGCGCCTCGTCCGAGCGGTCTTTTATTTCGAAGCGATCACGAATCTCGTTAGCGCGGCCTTTGCGCTCTTTCTTCCTGGCGCGTTTCTCGGGCATTTCGTCTCAGAGCCGCTTCCGGTCGGCGCGGTCGAGTTTGGTCGCTGGTATGCGGTCCTGCTCGTCGTCCTGTCGTTGGTCTTGCTGGCCGCGCTACGCGAAGGAAGCGACCGGTTTCTGAGGCCGGTGATCGGTGCCTACTTGGTGGGCGATGCGCTCCAGATCGGCGTCGCGATCCAGCTCGGTTCGGCGGCCGGCGCCTCTGGGCTTCCCGTGCATGCTGCGATCTGGACGTCGGCCTTCTACGCCGTCGTGCGGATCTACTACCTGGTTGGCACTCGGCGTCAGCCCTGATTGTTGGGTCACTAGTCGAGCCCGATCGCTTCGAATTCGATTCCGACGAGGAGTGGGAAGGGTGCAGGCGTTCCGTTCTTTCGGCGAGGAGTGACTCGTCGGCGTGTGGCGAAGGGGATGCCATCGATTTCCTCGTGCGCAAGAACGCAATGTGCCCCTTTGGCCCAGTTGCCAAATACACTCGCGGTGTAGTCGTGTTGGGTCAGCAGTGCCGTTCGCGGGTCCACGTGGAATTCCTGGATTTCGCTGTGTGTCGGAAAGCCAGCTGGAAAACGCGCCCGGAGCGTCGAATCGCCGGAGGCTTGCCAATCGATGTCGTCCCGCGTGAGCAGCGCCGGGAATGTGACGTAGTTCCACAGGGCGTAACCGGCAAAGTAGATTTGATCCAGTCGGTCCCACCATAGAAGACGCCTGCCGCCCGGGAAGAACCGCTGCGGGTTCGAGCGCGCTTCGACGACACTGCCGTCACGGCGCTCGAGACGCACCTCGTCACCAGCGAAGATTTCGATGAGCCCGTCAGGATTCTCGGGAAAGAAGCGCACGAGTGGCTGATGCGCGTCGATCGTCGCCGGCACCCGAACCATCGGGGCCTGCCACTTCATTCGAAACGCGAGCCCGTGCGCCGAAACCCGGAGAGCGATCTGCCGGAGCGCGCTCCACCGCGCCGCGCCGCCGTAGGAGTCGACGACTCGGTGGAGTAACTCATTCGACTCGGTCATTCCTCAGCGGCCGGGTGGCCGGTAGTCTATCGATCGCTTACACGCCTTGTCGATCTCCTCCGGCGTGAGTAGCGGAGTCGTCGACAGCGTTACTGCTCCGCTTGCGTTGACGATCATGCTCACCGCCACCGCCGACGTGACATCGGGAACATCGACGATCGCGTACACGTCGGCGTCTCCTAGCGCGTAGTAGAAGGCCTCTAGGCGTCCGTCCAATCGCTTCACCATCTCTTCCACAATGGCTTTCCGGCCGGTGCCTCCCTCTTTTAGCAACCCCTTAGTCCCTTCCGCGGTGTACGAAGACTTGACTAGATACTTGGCCACGAGCAGCCCCCTTTCTGGACCAACGATGCTGCCTGAGGGCGACGAAATTGGAAAGGGCCGTCATCCCGGCCAGGGTTGGAGGGCTAGGAGCTCCTTGACGTTCGTCTCCCCGGACTCGATGACGCCGGTCTTGGCATCCGCGATCGTCCAGGCGAGGTAGGGACGCTGGATCGGCTGGGCCTCTACGAAGATGCACCGCAGCTCTCCTTCCTCGTACCGACATTCGTTCTGCACGGCCTCGAGGAGTCGTTGCTGATGGAGGTGGCCGTCGCCCATGTTCCAACCGAGGATGAGCCCGGCGATTGCCTCTCCGTCGGCGTATTCGTACGCGTCGATGTCGTCGACGGCCTTGGGGATCAGGGAATGCAGAATTCGCCCTTGAATGTGCATCGCGCGAAACACCGGCACCTTCGATAGAACTCCCGTGACGGTATCCTCGTCGTAGACCTCGCGGAGCTGGGCTCGCGTCGTGCGTGCGGGCTTTTTGATGTGGGTGTCCATTTTCTCGATGCTGTTCCCTTTGAAGAGCCACACGCTATACGCCCAGTTGCCCGCGTAGTACCGCATCGAAAGCAAGAACGAGATCTTCGACGGGAAGAGGTTCCCGGCGAGCTGCAACAGGAAAACCGCGCAGATCAGGGATGTGATGAGAACCGGTGACCCGATACTGAATGCGCTCACGTCGGCGTAGTGACCGAACAAGACGAAGCCGCCGTACACCATCATGAAGTTCCACTCGATCGGCACGCCCAACGGCACGCTCGTGGTGATGAACAAGTGGAAGGCCAGCATCACGGCGAGCGCCACGGTCGTGGACGTTCCCCCGTCGCTCGCGATCAACACCATCGGGAGAGCTAGCTCCACTACCGTTCCGACGTGTGCCATCACGGTGGCCAGCCGCGACGGGTGCAAGTCGTCCGGAAAGTCACGGAACATCGCTTTTCGAAGGAACGGGAGATACTGGGTCATCGGGCTCGTGCTCTGCATGACGGCGATCACCGAGGGGAAGTGTCGGGTCAGCTTCGAGGTGGCCGCCCAGAACCAGATCGCCGCCCACACCCATTTCGTGCCGGCGATCCAGTCCGCCGCGAAAAGAAAGCAGATCAAGGCTGAGTAGTAGTGTTCTGACCGCGCCGTCAGAAACACCGTCGTGTCCAACACACCGATGACCGGTACCAGGATCGCGATCGGTAGGAGCAACGAGAACCCGAGCTCGGGAGCGATCAACGCGCGCACCAAGGAGACCATCAAGGCGGCAAACAACAACGCCTCGAGCCACGTACGCTTCGACCCTCCGATGAACGGCGCGCCTTTGAAGAAAGGCATCTTGATCGTGCCGGGGCGAAGGAAATAGAAGATGCCTCCGAACGGCGGGTTGTAGCGGCCGGCGAGTGGCCCGCTTGCGCAACCAAGCCCAGCTACTTCGAACGCCATGCTCCAGAGCACGGCCTTTTGAAACGCGATCGGCGCATACCACCACTCACCGATCGCTCGAAGGCTTCCCATGCCGGGCGTGAAAGAGCAGAACCACGTCCACATCCAGATGTAGAACCCCACTTTGAGGACGTAAAAAAGGTAGACGGGCATCGGTGTGCCGTAGCCTTGGATGACCCAGTCCTGGCAAGCCATCTTCAGTCGCTCGGGCCAAGGCTTCTTTTCCCACTCTTTGATGTCGAAGTCGGGGAGGATCGGTTTCAAGAAATCCACTTCCGCGTTTCGATATCTTGCTTTGCGGCGGCCGTCGATTCGCGGCCTTCTCGATCGCGCCATTGGCTGTGAGCTTGCTCACAGATCTGTGAGACACCGTCCGACGATCCCCTACAGAAACCGCCTTGTCGTGGTTCCTTAACCCTGGAAGGCGACGGTTGATCAGCGTAGATCTCGCTGAAGAGAAGTTCAGGATGATCAGACGCATACTCTTAGTTGTCTTGACGGCGTCGCTTGGCGTCATCGGTTGCGGAAGCTCTGACAGTGGTGGCACCGGTGGAGCAAGCGATGAGGGCGTTACCCGTGGAACGGGCATCGGCGGAGCCGGCGGCGAAGGCGGCACGGGGGGCGAAGGAGGCGCCGGCGGCGAGGTAGGTCCCATCTTTACATCGGTGATGGACCGGATCGAGGCGGGGCTCGCCTATCGACTCGAGGGCTGTCGATGCCAAGGCCCCGGTGAGCCCATCTCGGAAAGCGCATGCCTAGCCCTCGTCAACTTTACCGAGCTTCCTGCCTCCGATCGGCAAAACGCGTGCTTCGATGAAGTGATCCTCGGGGAAGAGGAAATGACCCTCGAAAATCGGCTCGCCTGTTTGATCGAAGTCGATCTCGCCGCAGCGGACTGCCTAGCCGAGGTCAGCGGGTGTGCAGAGACCGCGATCGCCGATTGCGTCCAGGCGAGAACGATGGGAGCAGGATCCTGCCCGACGCCGCAAGACTCGGTTCTCGGCAGCTTTTTTGGGTGCCAGGCGACGGTCGTCGAGGATGGCGTCGACGCATTCTTGGATTCCCGCTCCGCGCAATGTGATTGCCTCACCAACTGTACCAGTGCCGACCCGGACCCGGCGGTTTTCGAGTGCATGGTGGATACGCTGCAGGCAGAGCTCGACATGCTCGGTCCCCAGGGCCCAACGGAGCTTAAGTGCATCAACGAGTTCTGGCGCCGCAAGGCCGTCTGCTTCGGCAACGAGATGACTTGTGATGGCGCGGCCACTGCATGCGCGGACCTCCCACCAATGCTCTGCGGGATCAGTGGTACGATCCTAGATGACTGCCTCCTCCAGTAGGGCTCCCTACTGGGGCGGCAGGTTGTCGCGCTTCGAGATCGGCACGCGCAACTGACGGAGGTTCTTCGTCGTGGCGAGAGTCGTCTTCCACCCTTGTGCGGGAACGGCGAGCATCGAATCGACCAGCTCCGGGGCGAACAAGATCGGCTCGGCGTCCGCGTTGTAACCGAGTTGAAGTAGCGCCTCTTGCTCGAAGAGACGACATCGCTTTTCACAACAATGAAACGGCTCGACGACTCTGTAGAAACCTTCCGGTGGAAGCGGCTCGAGGAACCTCACCAGATCGAGGTCCTCGATGACCTGCCCGTTTCCCTGAAACTCAGCGTGGTTGTAGCGCCATTCCTTGGGGAGATAGATCCCTGGGCCGGGATTGCCGTGATTGTGGAAATAGACGAGCCGCCCCGCGGGGATCGACCCAAAGCTCGCGGTCGTCCGATACAGACCGCATGGCGGAAGCTCCATGATCCCAGGCGTATCCCACGCCGAACGACCCGGCAACGGTGCCGCGGCCTCGCGAGCGAGGGATGGACGACCGTTTCCGACGATCAGACTGGCTCTTTTCGGACTGTCGTCTTCTATCTCACCGTGTGTGAGCACGCTCACACAAGGCGGAAAAAGGGCGCTGCTGCCCCCAGAACTCCGCATGATCCGATTGATCGAAGTCGAGAGTTCGGGGTACCTTGGATGCTCTTCCCGTTCAAAACTGAGGCCTTGCCCGGCCCGTGTTGGTGATGCTGAGAAAACCCCTCATCGGATTGGTTGCGCTGTCGTGTATCGCCTTGGCGGGTGCCTGCTCCGAGGGCTTCTCCGGCGTAGCGGGAAACACCGAGATCAACCTGCTGATCTCGGACCCGGCATCCGAGCCGGATGAGCTCGCGTTCGAAGTGCATAGCGTGAACTACGCGATCAGTTGTTATGGTCTCATCGCGATCTGCCATTTCCCGCCGAGCAAACCCGCCGACTTTTTCACCATCTGGGTCAACGAGGATGCGCTCCCGTCGCACCTGGCTCATGGAGACACTATTGGCTTCTGTGATGAGCCCGGCGGAGTCCCACCCGGCGGCGGCGTACCCACCCCCGACCCTCTCAATATCTATGGTTCGTTCGAGATCGATGAGAACCGCGATCCACCCGTTTGGCACGCCGTGATGGATCTCCCGCCAGGCACGTGCACGATCACGCTTTTCGTCAAGGACCCAGATGGTGAGGTTGTCTGCACCGGGATCGAGTCGCTACCGGTCTTCGAAGATGGCGATCCTTCGACGACCAACAAGTTCGACATCGTCCTCATCTGCAGTCTCAGCACCAACGCCCCGACCGGGGACCTACAGGCCGCCGGGACTTTCGCGTTCGTCGTCGGGAATCTGTGCCCCCACGTTTTTTGGATGAACTCGATTCCAAGCGTCGTCGACGTGGCGAGCTCCCCACAAACCAGCGCAACACAATATCGAGCATGGGATCCGGACAGCACGTGCGGAAGCAACTGCGATCCACAAACCTGCGATTTCAGCGTCAATCCTCCGGTCTGTTCTGAGTCTCCCTACAATCCGGCGGATGCGCGCTGCAATCCTCTGGTCGGCGGTGACCCGAACAACCCCGAGTGCCTCGACGGTACCGCATCGGGCCTGGTCTGTATGCTGACCGCGACGCCGAGCACCTCTGGCATACCCGGCGGCAATTTCCTCGATCCGACCGATGGGGTGACCCAACTAGGCCCCATCATGCCCTTCAATCTGGAGGACTCTTTGGGCGATGGCAGCGGTGTCGTCGTTCAAGGCTTGGACATCGACTATCTGTGCGACCCCACCGTTCCAGGCGTAGTGACCTTGACCCTCACCTGCAGCGATGGCGACCAGGAATGCGACAAAATCAAGACATTCGACGTCACCTGTCCGGGGATCAACTACTGCGAGGCGGAGCCGCCCGGTGTTTGTAATGGGTCGAACGATTGTCTCAGCGACGGCGTCTGCACCGCAACCTGCAACCCACTTTGCGATCCGAGCATAAGCTCGGGAATTCCGGCCTGCCCCACCGGATCGACAGCAGCGGACGAGTGCAGCCAGTGCACGGGCAACAACATCCCACTCGCGATCGACACGGCTTGCACGTCCGGGGGTGGGAGTTTCTGCGATGGCGGCGGCAATTGCGTCGAATGCAACTCCGACCTGCAGTGCGACTCTTCGCCAATCGATTGCCGAGAGCCTTCGGTATGCTCCGGCAACGTTTGCCAGGCGCGCGCGTTTTCACTCCCTGGCACGCCCTGCAGCATCGGCGCGTGCGATGCGGGGGGTGTCTGCCAGTTCGTCGTGGTGGACCCGCCGCCGACCACACAGGCAATCACCCTTGGATGCACCGACAACCTGACGACCGCTGTGTCGATCGTTCCCTTCGATCTGACCGTCGATCTCGACGGTGCGGTGAGCAGCTCTCCAGCCACCGCAACCCTCGACGGTGTCGCGGAGTTGCCCGAGAGCGTACTGGACTTCGCACAGAGCGCGATTCCGGGTGGTGTCCAAGTGGTCAACATCGTCGACCTCATCGCGACGGTGCAGCTTCGTTCCGGAGGCGTTGGAGCCGCGGTACCGTTGGGGTTGGACGCGGTTCCCTATGTTTGCGGCGCCGATCTCGTGACCTCCTGTAATCCCGCAAACGACCTGCCGGGCGTGCCTGGCAACCGCGGCAACACCGATTGTGTCCCGACCGGCGACACCAACCCCTGCGGCCGCTTCCTGAGCGTGCCAACGAGCTTCAACTGCTTGTCCGGCGGGACGTGCGACATGGCAGGCAAGATGACCCAGTGCGCTGCCAATGGCTTTTGCGTTTCGGGACCGCTGCCGCTACCGCTCGCGGCTGTGGGCGGGAGCAGCTATACCGCCGACCCGGCAGGAACCATGCTCTTCGGCTGGGACGACGTCACGACCGGGGCAACCCTAAACCCGGACGGTACCTACGCGCTACCGCCGGCCGTCTTCCTAGACCCGACTGGGGCCAACGGCATCCGAGTGAACTTGGGAGGCCTTTCCGCCGCGGTCGAATGTACCATGGCGGTCGATGCGAACGACCCCGTCCACGGGGTCGGCGTGCCGGGCGAAGCGAGCCCGAGCCCCGACGCGGTCTTGCTCGGATTCCCGATCCAGGTCCCACCGTAGGGATTCGTCACCAGGTGCGGTAAGGGCTCTTGACCAGGTTTGCGTTGAAGTAGCGTGGTTCGTCGGTGACCTCCCGCCCGAGCCACCCTGGCCTCTCGAACTCTTCGTCTTCCCGCTCGAGCTCGATTTCGGCGACGACCAAACCCGCGTTCTCGCCCTCGAAGACGTCTACCTCCCAGGTGTGGGCACCTTCTCGGAGCACGTAGCGCACCTTTTCGATGAGAGGCCGGAGGCACAGCGTCTCGAGCAGTTGCTCCGCTTGCTCGCGTGGAATGTCGTACTCGAACTCTTCGCGCGTCGCGCCGACGGTTTTGCCCTTGATGGTCAGGGTGCCCCGGTCGCCCGCTACCCGAACGCGGACGGTCCGCGCGGGCTCGGTGGAGAGGAAGCCTTGGCGATAGTAGGTACCCTTGGCCTTTCGCCGCCAAGTATCGCTTGTCACGAGGAACTTCCGCTCGATCTCCTGGACCATGCGCCAACTTTAGTCCTCTCCGAAGAGGGGCTTGGTGTGCACGGTGGCGCCCACCGCCACGAACCAGGTTTCGCCGATGTTGAAGGTGTCGCGCCCGGGCGGACGGTGGGCGGTCATGAGCGGCATCCACCCAAACTGGGCGAACAGGTCGACGAGGACCTTTCGCTTGAGGGTGTAGCCTCCGCCGAGGAAGAACGGGAGCTCGACGACGTTGTCGGCGCCCGCTGCGCCGTTGATGTTCACGACACCGACGCCGCCGCCGATTTCGACGAAGCCGTGGTCGGTCACGTTGATGACGGATGCCCCCGAGAAGGTAAAGTCCATCGTATTGGCCGACGCGTTCGACACGGCGAACTTGTCGCCGTTGCGGTAGCGAAAGTTCAAGTTCATGTCCATCGTGAAGAGGCCGAACACTTCGAGCACTCGCATGGGAAGCCCTGCGGTGAGCGTGAAGTCGGTGTTGGTCGGCAGCACCAGCACCAGATCGACGCCCACGAGAAATCCCTTTTCTCCCTCGTAGAACTGGTAGCGCGCGTAAACGGGGATGTCGCCGTAGCGCGCGTCGGGGGAAAAGATCACGGAGATGAGGCCGATGCCGCCCGGTGCTGGAATCGCGCCGGTGAGCTCGGTGCTCAGGCCCACCTCGAGGTTTGCGACCGGGCTCGTCGCGCCGCCGAGGTCGAGTGATGAATACGTCCCCGAGCCGAAGACGCCGCCGACGGTTATGCGACTATCGGCGCGAACCATTCCGGTGCTCAAGACCAGAGGACGCCGTGCAAAGCGCACCGGGTATTCGTAGAAGGTCGGGGTTTCCTCGTCGTCGTCGGCAACTTCGGCCTCATCGGATTCGACGATTGTGTCCTGCTCCACGTCTCGAGTGTCTTGCACGATTTCTTCGTCCACCGCCTCGTCGTCGTCCGCAGACGCGAAGCCGATCGGAGCCAGTGAACAAATCACTCCACAGATCAGAGCAGAACGGTGCATACTCTCTCCTTGGTTTGAGTTGCGCGGAGTCTAGTCGTTGCTGAGCGATCTCCGTGAGCGTTTTCTGCCCCGATCCCCGACTTGGCTCGATTCACTGGGCGCGAACCGCCTGGATCGCGAGCTCTCCATCTTCGGTTCGAGCCACGTTCAGCGCCCAGGGTCGGCAACACACATCGCAGTCCTCGATAAGCTCCCCTTGCGTTTCAGGGTCGACGTAGATCTCGACGACCTCGAAGCAATAAGGGCAAATGACCTCGAACGTATCGTCCACGGCCTGGATAGTAATCCAAAAGCGGCCGCCCGAGATCCAAGATTTGATGGCGCCCCTCAGTAGGGGCTCCTTGGGTCGCAGCTGACGACCGGCCCTAATCTGCGTCGGTCAAGGTGTACTCCCACTTGCAGGCGATGTCGTTCGAGTCGACGCGCGGTGGGAGCTTGAGCGGCTTGCATGCGATCTTCTTGTTGAGCATCTCGCCAGAGATAGGCATGCCCGCGAGGCAGATGCTGCAACAGTGCTTGAGCCGCACGTCGTCGAAATGCTCGAATCGGTCGAGAGCCGGGCAGGTGTGATGGGTCATGACGCCGTGGTTTTCGTCTTTGAGCTCAAACTCGACGTTGATGATGCCGACTTCGCCTGGGGAGAACTGGAAGCCCCGGAGGAGCGCTTCGACGTTGGTTCCCTGCACGCCGATCGCGTCGATCCCGATCTGGAGATCGTGCTCGGCGGCGCCGCGATCGAGCCACACCTCTTTTTCGAGCCGCTGCGCCTCCTCGTCGCCGTACCGCTTCTTCATCTGTGTGTACCAGCGATCGGTCCCGAGCATGTAGGCGAGGGCCGCGTAATTCCAAAGAAGCGCGAGCGTCTTTCGATCGAAGTCGTTCGCCACCTTGCGCTCGAAGTCATCAATGTCGATCGGGAGCGGCTTCGCTCCTTGCGATGATTGCCAAGCTTTCAGCAGAACGGTGAAACCGAGTTGAATCCCCTGGCCGCGGAGCCGACCGGCGACACGGCCCGGAGTGCCCACCCACTTTGGCGCGCCGCGTTTCGAACCGCTGCTCCCAGGTGATCGCGGAAGCGATGTCAGCAGCTTGAACCAAGATCGCCCGGTCGAAAGCTCAGGTGGGGTTTCGGCTTGATCGCGTTTGGCGACGGTGAGCATGTCCGGTTGAAGCTCGGTCGCCGCCACGATGAACCTGAGGTCGTCATAAAAGAGCTCCTTGGGAGATGCACCGGTCGCCTTTCGGGGCCAACCCGCGAGTGCAGCCTCGTCGGCAACCGCGGCCCCGTACTTGTCGGAGATCGCCGCCTGCCACGTAATGCTCAGCTTCTCGTGAGCGTCGACCGTGCGTCGCCATAATTCGAGCAGCGTGTCTCGCGGGAGCTCATGGGCTTTCAGTCGTGGATCGAAGCTTCCGCTCATCACAGCCAAGAGCTTCCCACCATCGGGTAAGCTCGGCTAGCGAATCGGGGAACGCTCGCAAAGGCTTCATTTTCCATGGAAATTGATCGAAACGGCGGTGCTTGGTCGCTCACCCTCCAGAACCGAGCCTGCTACAACTCCAGTCACTCGGAGGAGGAGGCCAATGACCTTGTCACTGCAGGAGATTTCGGATCGACTCGAGATCCAGGACCTGATCTACAACTACTCCGCGATCATCGATCAGAAACGCTTCGATGACCTTGGCGAGGTCTTCACCGAAGACGCTCACATCGACTACAGCGCGGTCGGGGCGCCAGTCGGAGGGCGTGACGAGATCATTGCCTTCTTGCACAAGGTCATGGCGATGTTTCCGAACCACCAACACTTCAATGCCAACGCACAGATCAGCGTCGACGGCGATACCGCGACCGGCCGAGTCATGTGCTTCAACCCTCAAGAGATCGCGATGCCCGAGGACAAGACGCACATTTTCATGGTTGGGCTCTGGTACGTCGACGAGTATCGCAGAACCGACGCCGGCTGGCGCATCAGTCGCCGCATTGCAGAAAAGAGCTACGTCTTCAACATGCCTTAAAGGGGGACAGTCCCCTTTTTTAGGTGCGGTCGCCAACGGGAACGTAGTCGCGTTTGGTCAAGCCGGTGTAGATCTGACGAGGGCGGCCGATGCGAACGTCCGGATCCTCCATCATCTCTCTCCAATGCGCGATCCAACCAGGGATGCGGCCGAGCGCGAACATCACCGTGAACATCTTGGTCGGAATGCCCATCACTCGATAGAGTATTCCGCTGTAGAAGTCGACGTTTGGGTAGAGGTTTCGCTCGATGAAGAACGGGTCGGAGAGCGCGGCCTCCTCGAGCTGTTGGGCGATGTCAAAGAGCGGGTCTTCGATCGCCAGATGTTTGAGGAGCCGGTCAGCATACGTCTTGAGAATCGTCGCACGCGGGTCGAAATTCTTGTAGACGCGGTGGCCGAAACCCATGAGGCGACGTTGGCGGTCTTTGACTTGCCGGATGAAAGCGCTGCAATCGCCACCTTCGTCCCGAATTTCCTCGAGCATCTCGATGACGGCTTGGTTCGCTCCGCCATGAAGCGGCCCCCACAAGGCACAGATGCCCGCGCTGATGGCGGCATACAGACTTGCTTGGCTCGACCCGACGAGGCGCACCGTTGAAGTCGAGCAATTCTGCTCGTGGTCCGCGTGGAGGATCAGCAAGACGTTCAGCGCTCTCACAAGCTCGGGATCGGGCTCGTAAGTCGGCTCGGCAGGGTGCGAGAACATCATGTGTAGGAAGTTCGCGCAGTACTTCAACTCGTTGCGCGGATACACGACCGGGCGTCCCTGCATCTTTTGATAGCTAAAGGCTGCAATCGTGCGGAGCTTCGATACGAGTCGCGCTATGTGTTCGTGGTTGTGAATGTCGGGCTCGAGACTGTCAGGGTAATAGGCCGACAGTGAGCACACCATCGAGGACAAGATCGCCATGGGATGGGCTTGCCAAGGGTACCCGTCGAAGAAGTGGCGCATGTCCTCGTGAAGCATGCTGTGATATGTAAGTGACCTCGAAAAAGCCGCGAGCTCCGCCTCGGTAGGCAAGTTGCCGTAGATCAGCAAGTAGGCGGTCTCGACGAACGTCGAGTGCTCGGCCAGCTGTTCGATGGGATAGCCTCGGTACAGCAGAACACCTTCTTCGCCATTGATGAAAGTGATCTCGCTCGTCGTCGCCCCGGTGTTCATGAAGCCCGAGTCGAGGGTGATGAGCCCGGTGTCTTTTCGGAGGCTCCGAATGTCGACGCCCCGCTCCTCGTAAGAGCCTTCGACTATCGGCATCTCGTAGCTGGTGTCGCCGTACTGCAGGGTCGCTTTCTTATCCATGTCGTTATGCTTCTAGCCCGTGCCGGCCGGCGAAGCCAGCACCGACGGGCCTTGGTACGTATCGCCCCCGAAGGCGAGAATCGGGGCGAAGATGAAACCGAGAAACGCGAGGCCGATGCCGTACAAGGCCCCATGGCCGAATGATTTCGACGTCGCCGGGGCGAGTCTAGCCCAGCTTGAAGACTTGAACCGCGTTCTCGTGTAAAAACGCGCGGCGGCCCTCATCGGGCAGGTCGAGCATGCCGAGTTGGGCGATGCACTTGTCGGGCGGAATCATCGGCCAGTTGCTTCCAAAGAGAACCTTGCGTCGACCCGGGCCTTTCATGAACCGCACGAGCGCTTCGGGGTAACGCTCGGGAGTGTATGCCGACGTGTCGATGTAGACGTTCTCGTACTTGGTCGCCAGCGCGACCATTTCGTCGGTCCATGGGTGGCCGATGTGCCCACCGACGATGCGGAGCTCGGGGAAGTCGCACGCCACCTCGTCGAGGTACGGAATGGGGCGTCCCGGGTCGCTCGGGCGAAGCGGACCTGCGTGCCCCACTTGGAGACAGAACGGGACGTTTAGCTCGACGCACTCGGCATAAATGGGATAGTAGCGGCGGTCATTGGGCGGTAAACCCCAGAGCCAGGGCAAGAGACGTACGCCGACGAAGCCGAGCTCCTTGACACATCGGCGTAGCTCTCGGACCGCCTCCATCGGGCGATAGAGGTCGACTGAGCCAATACCGACGAGTCGATCCGGGTGGCTCTTCACCGTAGCGGCGACGTAGTCGTTCGTCAGGAGCGGGCCCGTCGGGCCCCACCACGCCGAGACCAATGCACGAGTCACGCCGGCCCCGTCGAGCGCGGACATCGTGAACTCGATCGGGATCTCTTCGGGAACGACATCGAGCCTCATCCAGCGCCGTAGTGAGGCAAACATGTCGTGGCTGAGAAACTTTCCGGTCGGATGTTGAATCCATGCGTCGATGATCGGCTCCACCATCCCCGGATACTCCAGCCCCCGACGCTTTTCGGCAAGCCCCTTGCGTGCGCCCGGTGTTGTTCTTAGTATCGCGCGCATGATTTACGACGTTCGTCGAAGCATCGTCTGTTTGGCCTTGGGTCTCGTGCTCGCGGTTGCCGGTTGCGGCTCGAGTGGCGACAACGGTACCGGCGGCACCGGCGGTTCTGCAGGCACCGGTGGCACCGGCGGTTCGGATGTGCCTTTGCGAATCTTGGTCACCAACGATGACGGCTTCGCTGCCGAGGGAATCAATGCGATCGTCGAAGCGCTCATCGCCAACCCGAGCAATGAAATCGTGGTTTGTGCACCCGACGGCAACCGAAGTGGTAGCAGCGATATGACCGGCCCATCGGCGACCTGCGGCAACTTGGAAGTCAGGACCGACACGACGGCAAGCGGGTACCCAGCTACGGCCATCGACGGCTGCCCTGCCGATGCCGTGAACTATGCGCTCGATAATTTGTATCCTGCGAACGAGCCCCCCGATGTCGTACTGTCCGGGATCAACGACGGGCAAAACGTCGGCAACGTGACCATCAACGGCCAACCTGGATTCCTCTCTCAGATCTCCGGCACCATCGGCGCTGCCAAGACCGCAGCGAGACGTGGAGTTCCGGCTCTCGCGTCATCCCAAGGGGACGGCGACCCGGTTGACTTTCCGGCAGGCGTCGCCGAAGTGCTCCTCTGGCTCTCCGAGCATCGAGACGCCCTGGCCGAGGGCAGCGTGTCGACGACGAGCATCGACAGTCTCAACATTCCGAGTTGCGATCGGGGCTCGATTCGAAATCCGTTGGAGCCGCTCGAGGTTCCCCTGGCCACCGAGAACCCGAACGACTTCACGCTTTCCGGGTTGCAGGACTGCGAGGCTGTGGGCATCGACCCCGACACCGACGTCAACGCGTTCTTTACGGGCTGGGTTACGCTCTCCGAAGTGCCGGCGAACTGACGTTTGTGCCGATAGTTGGATTGTCGTAGCCTTGAGCTCACGATGACCGCCAGCGCCTTGAATTTTCGGGTGATTGTCTGCGCCGCGCTGGGCATCGCCTTGGTTGCGTGCGGGAACGCCAGCAGTGAGGGCGCGGCCGGGGCAGGGGGTGGGGCTGGCGGCACAGGTGGCGGCGTCGAGCCGCCATTGGTCACGTCCGGCTATGTGGCTTCGGCGTTCGGGTTTTTCTATCCGGGCGGTCTCGAAAGCGAGGTTCCGGGCTTCGATCTCGACCAGCGCGTGTCGAGTGCCGAGTCACCGGCCCCAAACGACTGTGCGCACGATGACTTCACGGGGCCCGGCGGCGAGCAAGGCATCGACTACAATTTCCTCCGCATCATTTTCGACGAGGAGCAGAAAGAAGACGGAGAGTACGTGTTCGGCGGGTTCCGCGAGGGTCAGATCGTCGACGGGGTGATCAACGGCGCGGTCAAAAACGGCTCGATGACGGTGCTTCTCGACGTTCAAGGCATCGACGATCCGCAGAACGACGACGAGGTGACTGTCCAGGTTTTTGGAAGCGAGGACTCGCCGATGAAGGGCACCGATGACGAGGTGCTCCCGTTTGCAACCCTCAGCGTCCACCCGAACCCAAGGTTCCACACCGAAGCGGTAGCCGGGTCTATCGTCGATGGAGTGCTCACCGCCGGGCCTTTCGACCTGATTTTTCCGATCAACATTCAGATCGTCAACGACGAGTTCGTCATCCATGACAGTTGGCTTCGGATCGAGCTAGGCAATGACACTTTCCAAGGGCTCATTGCGGGCTTTTGGGACGTGAGCAACATCCGCGACATCATCGGCAAGCCAACGACCGACAACGGAAACGCGGCCAACTTCACCATCGAGCAGTTCGAAACGGCGATGGCGTTGCACGCTGACGGCGACTACGACCCGAACGCAGGCCTTTGCACGTCCTTCACGACGATGTTCACTTTTGGCGGGGTTCAGGCATTCATCGCGCATGAAGGCGGAGACCTTGGCGGAGGCGGCTCGGGTGGCTCGGGCGGGCCGATCTCTACCCCGACCGATCAGTGCCTCGGTGCTGCGGACCAGGCCGTCCTCGAGGAGATCGGCGGGATCGGGGTCGTTGGCTCGTTGGCCGCCGAATGCCCGTTCAGCTCGTGCGGCGGCGAGGTCACCGACGTGCTGACCTCAGGCGGCAGCGAACAGGCGCGAAACGCGCTCGGGGACTGCATCGCGCAATGCATCTCCGACGAGACGGGGTTGTCGCGCATGTGCACCGATTGCTACGGATCGATCGCGGCCTGCTCGACTTCGTTTTGCCTGCAGCCCTGTGCGGCGGACCCCGGCTCCGCCGAGTGCGCGCAGTGCTCGCTCGAAAACTGTCCTAGTCTCGACGATTGCACGGGCCTATGAAAGGAGCTCCACCATGTCTCTCTTGTCTCTTTTCAAAGGAAAAGGTCCCAACGGGTTTGGCTACGGCAGCACCGCTGAAGAGGTGACCGAGGGGATCGACCTCAGCGGTCGAACGATGTTGCTCACCGGCTGCAACTCGGGGATCGGTCTCGAGACCCTTCGCGTGTTGACCAAACGGGGTGCGCACGTGATCGCGGCGGCGCGCACGGTGGAGAAGGCGCGGGCAGCGGGTGATCAAGTAGGTGGAGGGATCACGGCCGTGGCTTGCGATCTGGCCGAGCCGGCAACGGTCCTCGACTGCGTCCAGCAAGTGAAAGCAACCGGGCGACCGCTCGATGCAATCATCTGCAACGCTGGCATCATGGCGCTGCCCAAGCTGAAACAGAAATACGGCTACGAGTTGCAGTTCTTCACGAATCACATCGGCCACTTCATGCTGGTGACCTCGCTGGTCGACAACCTGGCGAACAACGGCCGCGTGGTGATCGTGAGCAGCGAGGCACACCATCAGGCGCCAGCGGAAGGCATTCAGTTCGACAATCTTTCAGGCGAGCGCGGCTACACGCCGTTCGGCAGCTACGGACAGTCGAAGCTGGCGAACCTTCTCTTTGCCAATCAACTCGCGAAACGACTCGTGGGGACGGGTAAGACCGCCAACAGTCTGCACCCTGGGGTGATTCACACGAATCTCACCCGAAACATGAATCCAATCGTCGAGGTAGCGATGGGAATCGGAGCCGCGCTCGTCTTGAAGAGCATTCCGGAGGGGGCTGCTACCCAGTGTTACGCCGCGACACATCCGGGCATGCAAGGCGTCTCTGGTAAATACCTCGCGGACTGCAACGAATCGCGTCCCGGCCGTCATGGGCGCGACCCCGCGATGGCAGAAAAGCTGTGGGAAGTGTCGGAGCGTATCGTCGCTGAAGTCACGGCTTGACAATGCAAAGCACGGCCAATCATGCTCCTCGCAGTAACGGCGGATAGACGTCCGCCCGAGGAAGGTATCCCGATGTCCCAGCCTACCGCGCAAGTCATCCCAGAGGCCTCCACCAATGGCTCTTCGCAACCCTCAACGCGCCTAGCGGCCACCGCCGACGCAAGCGCTGCAGAGATCGAGCGTATCTTCAATCTTCAGCAGGCGCATCAATTCACGGTGGCGAAAACCAACGCGAGGGAGCGCAAGGAAAAGCTCAAGAAGCTTCACAAGGCCGTGCTGGCTCGCAGGCAAGACATCCGAGATGCGATGTATGCGGACTTTCGTAAGCACCCTTCCGAGGTGGACCTGACTGAAATCTATTACGTGACGAGCGAGATCAAGCATGCGGTTCGCCATCTTTCGAAGTGGATGCGACCTCATCGCGTGAAGACCCCGATCGCGCTTCTCGGTTCGAGCTCGCACATTCACTACGAGCCGAAGGGCGTGGTGTTGATCATTTCACCTTGGAATTTCCCCGTGAACCTCACTTTCGGCCCGCTGGTCGCTGCGATCGCGGCTGGCAACTGCGTGATGATCAAGCCCTCCGAGAACACCCCACACACCTCGGCCGTGATGAAGAGCATCATCGACGATCTCTTTGACGAGAGCGAAGTGGCGGTGGTCGAGGGCGGTATCGCGACGTCTCAGGCCGTCCTCGCGCTGCCGTTCAACCACATCTTCTTCACCGGGGCGCCCTCGATCGGCAAAGTCGTCATGGAAGCCGCCGCGAAGCACTTGGCCTCAGTGACCCTCGAGCTCGGGGGTAAGTCGCCGACCATCGTCGACGAGACCGCCAACGTGAACGCAGCCGCCAAGCGCATCGCCTGGGCGAAGTTCACCAACAACGGGCAGATTTGCATCGCGCCAGACTATCTGTTCGTGCACGAGAGCAAGAAGGACGAGTTCCTCAACAAGTTTCGGGACAACATCGAGGCGTTCTACGGGGAAGAGGCACAACAGTCCGATTCATACGCGCGCATCGTCAACAACCGACACTTCCAGCGGCTTTCGGGGTACCTAGACGACGCCAAGGCAAGAGGTGCGACGGTGGTTTATGGTGGCCGTACCGAAGGCAGTGAGGACTACATCGCGCCGACCGTCCTGACCGATGTCGATCCCAACTCCGACATCATGACTGAGGAGATCTTCGGTCCCGTCCTGCCGGTGAGCACGTTCAAATCGCTCGATGAGCCGATCGCGATGATCAACTCGAAGGAAAAGCCGCTCGCGCTCTACATCTACAGCAAGAGCAAGCAGAACATCGGACGCATCATTCAGAACACGCGAGCTGGCGGCACCGCCATCAATCACAGCGCGGTGCATTACTTCAACCACAACTTGCCATTTGGCGGGTCGAACAACAGCGGCATCGGCAAGGGTCATGGTTTCTTCGGGTTCGAGGCATTTTCGAATGCGCGTGGCGTCTTCAAACAGGTTTCGCCCTTCAGTGCGATCGACCTGATGAGTGCGCCCTACAACAAGCTCAAGCAGACCCTCATCGACCTCAGCATCAAGTTCTTCTGAGCAAGATGGCCTACGACGAGAAGCTTGCCGGCCGTGTCCGCGAGGTTCTCGAGCGGCGGCGTGGGGTCACCGAAAAGAAGATGTTTGGTGGCCTTTCCTTTCTGGTGAACGGGCACATGTGCTGCGGCATCGTAGGCGATGACTTGATGGTGCGCGTCGGGCCGGACGCGTACGACGGAGCGCTCAAAAAGAAGGGCGCACGCCCGATGGATTTCACCGGGCGCGCGATGAAGGGCATGGTCTATGTGGACCGGAGCGGCTATGGTCGCGCGTCGAGCCTGAAGGCGTGGGTCGAACAGGGTTTGTCGCACGCCAGGTCTTTGCCCCCGAAGGGCTGATCACCCTAAAACATCTCTGCCATGACTCGAGAAGCTCCTTGCCAGTATGTTCCCGGCGGTAAGACCAAGCGCGTCCTCTACGTGGGGTCCGGGCTCGATTGTTTCGAGTCGCTCGTCTCCGACATGGAGCGTGTGCCTGGGGCTGAACGCATGCAGGCCGAGCACTATCCGGTGTTTCGGTACGGTGGAGCCGAGATCGAATGGGTGCCGGTCTGGGACACCGTTGGCGCGACCGGTGCATTGCGTTCCGCTTATGTGAACCTGTTGGTAATCGACCTTCGGTGGAGTGAAAACTTCGATGCACGTCTCGGGGAGATCCGGGGACTGTTGAAAGAGCTCGATCACAGCGAGGATGTCGAGCAGCGCTACGGCTTTCACCGCATCGTCGTGCTCATGTCCGGGCCGAACTCCGATCGCATCGACCAGCTGATCGTCGAGCTCGGTTCCGTCGGCGTTCGTCACGTGCTTCGGCAGGAGTTCTCGCCGCATGCGCCGGCATGGTCGAGCGACATCTCGTTTGCGGAGCGAGCGCTTCGTCATGCTGCCGAGCTCACTCAATCTCGCAAGATCGGCAAGACCGCGATCTGCGCTTCGGGAGGAGGCATTACCGGCATCTACTTCGAGATGGGCGTCTTCAAGTGTCTCGACGACTGTTTGATGAACTGCAGCGTCAACGATTTCGACATGCTGTTTGGGATCAGCGCGGGCGCAGTCGTCACGAGCATGCTTTCCGTGGGGTACACGATCGACGAGGTGATGGCCGCGGTTGCCGGCGTCCCAGGAGGCCGGATGCAGCCCCTCAGTTTCAGTCTCCTGAGACTCTCTCACATCAACTATCAAGGCCTTCGCTGGCGATTGATGAGCGCCACGAAGACGGGCTTACATGCCTTCTGGGAGACGCTGCGGGGAAGAGGACGCGATACGGCCGACAGCCTGTTTCTCGAATACACCAGCCTCGTCGGAGCACCTTTTCACTCGGCCAAATTCGAATTGATGCTACGCGAGGTTCTCGGGGGGAGTGGAAGCAAGGATGACTTTCGTGCGCTTCCAGTCGAGCTCTACATCGGCGCCTCTGATCAAGATGCTCGGCATCATGTCTTGTTCGGCGCCGAGGGCTATGACCACGTTCCCATCAGTAAAGCGGTTCGCGCCTCGCTCAGCGTGAACCCTGCTTTTTCATCGGTGCCGATCGACGGGCGTTACTACGAGGATGGCGCGATCACGCGAACGTCAAACTTTGGCGAGGCCATCAAGCGGGGTGCGACGTTGATCTTCACCATGGATCCATTCGTGCCTTACGTGTCCAAGTTTCCTGGGGTCGCGCACCGGCGAGGTGTGCTCTACAACATCGACCAGGACATTCGGACGATTTCGTTCACGAGGTTCGAGCGCGCCCGCAATGCAGTGCTGCGCGAGCATCCCGAGGTGAGTTCCTATACGTTCCTGCCCTCGAATACGCTCCGCCGGTTGCTTTCGACGAACCCCATGGACCATCGTCCATACCTCGAGATTTGGCGCGGAGCGTATCTCTCCTCCCTCCAGCGCATCGACCAGCTTTGCCATCGACTGCGAGGCGACCTGGCCGAGCACGGCATTCAGCTCGATACGACAACCGCCGAGGTCATCGCCGACCAGCTTCGAACCGCGGCCACCCCGAAATTCGAGGACTTCTTCGTCGACCGGAAGGTCGAGATCAAAAAGCGACCGTTCATGACCCGCTCCGAGCTCGGATCGCTGCCCGAGACCGCGGAAGTCGATCGCAAGCTCTGACTTTTGGCGCACTTTTTGCGCATCGGTACTCTTGGGTGGTTCTGTGTCCTGAACGCATTGGGGCCAGCTCGAATGCGGCCTCGGTTCGAGCTTCAGCTTCCAGCAAGAAAGAGCGACTTGGTTGAACGTATTTTGGCGTTGCGTTGATCATGACGGCAGCCTTCGGATTTTTCGGTCTTGTCTGCGGTGCGACGCTATCCGGCAGGCCTGGGCGCTGAGCAGATGGACACGACGCGTACCTTGGTCGACCGCGCTTCGGGACGCCACGCTTGCAGATCGGATCTCGATCGCATCGGGTCGCTCTTCAATAACGGATTTGGTATTGAGCTTGCAGAGGTAGGTGAGCACCGAAAGCTTCTGCGCGATTTAGTGCGATGGAAGCGAAAAAACAGCGAGATCGGAAGAAGTAGCGCAGATTATTCAGCAAGCGTTTTTGAAAGTGTTTTTCATCGACAAGTCTTTGATTTTCCCTGCGAAATGTAGACACTCAGCGTTCTAATCCGTTCAAGAATAGGTGGGAACTTCATGAAAACCGATATGCCTCAGGTTGTTCGTTTAGGGTTGGCTGCGATCCTCGCATTGGGCGTGGGCGTCACCGGGTGCGGTGATGGCGACGGCGGTACGGGCGGCACCGGTGGCGGCGGTACCGGCGGAGGTGGCACCGGCGGCATGGGCGGCGGCGGCATGGGGGGCGAAGGCGGCAGTGGCGGTGTGGTTGGCGCCGTGACCGCGACCCCGCCGGGCACCACGTTCAACCCCACCATCGAGGTGACGTTGAGCACCATGAGCGGCCAGCCGATCTATTACACGACCGATTTGTCGCCCGTCCTCGATGGCGACGGCAACGTGCAGGGCACGGAGTACACAGGGCCCATCACCATCGATGGTCAGACGACGGTCTTGAAGTTCCTCACCGGGACCGAAGGCGACTACTCCGCAGAACAGTCGGAGGGCTATGTGTTCACTGAAACGCCAATCCGAACGGAGTGGGCCAAGAGCGGGCACGGCGACATCACAGCTGAGCCCTGGCGCCGTTTTGACGACGGCGGCGCGGTCTCGAATCGATGCGCGAAGTGCCACGGGCCCCAAGGAAACGATGACCCGCCGCCGGACGTGGGCTTGCTCGAATACCTCGCGACGGGCGAAAACACTCTTTCAGCCCCACTCCCACTCGGTATCGACTGCGTTAACTGCCACCAAACGTTCCCGACGATCTACTCAAACCTGGCGAAATTCGGCCTCCCAAATGGTGAGCTCGAGCCGGTGGTGTTCCCCTCCACCGAACAGGTTTCCCTTTATGGTCCAAGCAACATCTGCATGACCTGCCACCAGGGCCGCGAGTCCGGCAAGAGCGTGCAGGACGAGATCGACGCGGACGATGGCGTGGGGCCCTATGAGTTCACCAACATCCACTACTACGCGGCCGCTGCCTCCTTCTTCGGAAGCGAGACTGACGGTGGGTTCGAGTACGCCGGTCAGTGGTACCGGCCACGGAACACGTTCCCCTCGCACCCCGACACGTTCTCGACCTGCGTCGGCTGCCATATGACCAACGCCGAGGGCGGCGAGATGCACACGTGGATCCCGGCCGTCGACAGTTGCATCAGCTGCCACGGCGGCACGAGCTTCGAGACGCTCGGCGGCACGCCCGGTCAGAGCTACACCAACATCCAGGCCCTGCTGCCCGAGCTCTACTCCGAGATCCAGGATTACGCGGCCACTGTGATCGGCGTGCCCATCGTGTACGACGGCCGATTCTGCAACGACAATGGAGAGCCGTGCGGGCGCAGCAACAGCTATGAAGATTTCGATGCGAAGCTTCTGCCGGCCGCCTACAACTACCAGGTCGCCCTGAAGGATCCCAACGGCTTCATCCACAACGGGACCTATATCCAGCAGCTCCTCCACGACTCGATCGTGGACCTCGGCGGCACGCCCTCGGTGGCGGTGATCGGTCGCGGTGAGCTAACCATCGAGGGAACGGACATTGGCATGGTTTCGAAGACGCAGCAGTGGCAGCTCAGCGCACACGCTGCAGCGGACACCCCGCCATTCCGTGAGTGGGACAACACATATCTGCCGGACGGGTACACCCCGCGCGGCATCCAGTCACCCTCAGGCGAACCGGTACCGGGCGTCAGCAGTTGCACGAGGTGCCACAGCACCCCCGGCTTCGAGGAGTACGCCATGAGCAACCCGACGACCGTGCATTTCCCCACGACGACTGTGGACTGTTGGTCGTGTCACAACAACAACGACCTCTTCGCCAACTCGGAGACTCGGTACGACGTTCTAGGGACCAACACGGCTCTCGCGTCGATCGTGTTCCCGTCCGGCGACGAAGCCTCGTTCGGCAATGCCAGCAACATCTGCATGGGCTGCCACCAAGGTCAGAACTCAACCGTCCAGGTGGACGCCGCGACGCCGAATACGGTCATGCAAGCCCCGACGGACTACGACTCCTACGACTTCATCAACATCCACTACTACGCGGCGGCGGCGACGCTCTTCGGCACCGACGTCCGGGGCGGTTACGAGTACGGCGGCAACGTGTATCGCGGACAGAACATGTTCGTGGGTCTCCACAACCCAACGCCGGATGGCCAGACGCTGGTCGACTGCATCGGCTGCCACCTGAACGGAGCCGTCGATCCCGCGGACAGGCAGAGGCACACCTTCCTGCCGCAGGTCCAGGACTGCAATCAGTGCCACAGCGGCCAGGCGTTCCAGGACTTGAGTGGATCCCCGGGCGACAACTTCCGCGAGATCGACATCTTGAAGGAGGATCTGCTCGCGGCAATCCAGGCCTACGCCACCACCGGCAATCCCCTCACTGGGCTGCCTCAGGACTCCCCAGTTTTCTACAACGGCGACACTTACCCGTACTGGTTCAACGGGATCGAAGGCATGGACCCTGCTAGCTACCCGAACCGGTATCGGGACTTCGACTTCGACATGCTGACCGCGGCCTACAACTTCGTGACGGCCGACAAGGATCCGGCCGGGTACATTCATAACGGCGGCTACATCCAGCAGCTCTTGTTCGACTCGATCTGCCTGATGGGTGGCACCCCGCGTGTGGTGACCGTTCCGAGTCGCCCGACGTCCTGCCCGTAGCCTGTTAGCCCAGGCTGCGCGAAACAGCCAAAACAGCAATCCGGGGCACGTCTTCGCTTGAAGGCGCGCCCCGGTTGTCTATGATCGACTCGATGCTCTCGTTTCGACGTGCTCCTTGGCTTTGGCTCGTTGTTGGTGCGTTGTCGCTGCAGGTCGCGTGCAAAGGAGACACCGGGGAGCAAGGCCCCCAGGGGCCGCCTGGAGAACCCGGCCCCCCCGGGGAGACGCCGGGGCCGGACATCGACCCCGAACCCTTCGGTTTGGTCGGCCGGATCATGGAGCCAAACATGGTACCGGTTCCGAGCGGAACAGTGTACCTCGTTCCGGCAAGCGATGTAGACGAGCTCTCACAAACGCCAATCGATCTCTTCTTGTCACCGGAAGAGACCGAGGCGCTCGAGATCGACGAGCCGATTGAAGACTTGCTCGACACGAACGGCGATAGCTACGAACAAGCAGAAGTCGACGCGGACGGGGTCTACCGCTTCGAGACGCTTCCCGAGGGAAGCCACTTCGTCGTGTGGGCTCCCGCGGCTGACGATACCCAGCACTTGCCCGGCGGTGACGGCAGCAGGGTGTCATTCACCAGAGAGTCGCTGATCGGCATGCAAATGAACCTCCACGTGAGCCCACGGCCAAGCCCAGCGGCGACCTACGTGGGCTCCTCGACGTGTATGGTGTGCCACGGCCTCCACAGCACGACGCGCACCGCACACAGCGTGGGGCTTCAAGTGCCCGGGGTGCGCTCGATTCTGCAAGACATCGAGCCGTGGCCGGGCTTCGATGACGCGCTCTCCGCGTTCGATACGAACTCGACGACGCTCTACTACTACGATTGCGACGATGCGACCCTCAACCCCGCAAAGTGCAGTGTCGACGATGAGCTCCCGTCCGGTGTCGTCGCCTTCACGATCAACCTGCGTCGCGACCTTGGCAAACCGCTTGGCGAGGTCGGAGCGTATTACATCGAGATGGTGAACGGCACGACGGAACGGTACGACGTCGTTCTCACCTATGGCGGCGCGTTGGAAAGGCAGCAGTACCTCACGCGGCGGACGAATGCGGACGGAAGCTTCAGCTATTTCGTCTTGCCTGTGCAGTACAACTACCAGGGGGATTTCTCGAATCCGGACTCGGATGACTGGCCGTGGAAGGACTACCGCTCGGACCTCTGGTACGACTTCGGCTCGGGTACGCTTCGCCAGCCCGACAACTCGGATTCGTTCGACAACAACTGTGCCGGCTGTCACTTCACCGGTTACCGACTCGAAGGAAGCGACGTGGACGGTTGGTCCGCACAGGCGATCGTCGACCCCGTAGGGGCCTTCGATTACAACGGCGATGGCAAGCCCGAGCTCATCAACACCGGCTGCGAGGCCTGCCATGGACCGGGCTCTGAGCATTTGGAGCTGAGCCCGCGCAGCAGCTACATCGTTTCGCCAGGATTGCTCACCCCGGGCCGCCAGGCTGTAATTTGCGGACGTTGCCATTCGCGGCCGCTCGGCATCGGTGCCGGCATGACGGGGCTGCCGCTCTCCGTGGACAACGAGATGCCGCCAGTGGGAATTCGCCGTCGCGACTTCGCCCCGCTCTACACAACGCGCGTCAGTGGCGCGCCCGAAGACTTCTTCGCCTCGGGCGACCCGAGGGCAGACTATCAGCAGTACTCCGACCACATTCGGGCGAGGCACTATCGGAATCCCGTCCGGCTCACCACTTGCACTGGGTGCCACAATCCGCATGTCAACTCGGCCGACGTCGCCGAGATGGACACGTCCGGCAACCCCAATGCGGTGTGCACCACGTGCCACAGCCCGGAGGCCAACCCGGAGCTCTATCCAGTGGCCGCTCACGCCGCGACCGTCACGGGCGTTGCCGGGCACGCGAGCTTGGAAGAGTTCTTTGGGCCGTACCTCTGCACCCAGTGTCACATGGTGCCGACGGCCCGGTCCGGTGCTGCCGTTCGAGCCTTGGTCGATGCAATCGGTGCGCCGCCGACGGTGCAATACTACTGGAACGATATCGCAAACCATCGCATGACCGTGACCCGCTGGGAAGAGGCCGAGGGACAGCCGAGCCAGCCCATCGCCTTCACCAACGAGTGCGGTCAGTGCCACGCAGAAGTTCTTCCGAACACTCCGACGCCATGACCGTTGGGGCACACCGGCGTTGGGTTGCCGGGCTCGTGTGGGCAAGCCTCGTGCTCCTTGGCTGCAACGAGGTGCGCAACCGGGAGGAGCCGCCGGTCGTCTTCACCGACATCGATCCGATCCTGCAGGAGGGTTGCGTCGACTGTCACAGCGGTTCGGTGCCCGCTGCGGGTTATTCGGTCGAGGACTACCTCGAAACGATCCGTTGTGTCCCCGACGGGCGACCGGCAACGCTGCCGCCGGACGCGACCGCTCCGATTCTGGCGGTGCTCGCCAGGCCTGATCACGCAGATTTGCTCGACGCGAGCCAAGCCGATGGGCTCACGGCATGGGTCGTCGAGGGGGCGTGGCCGGCCCGACGCGGCTCGCATCCGGGGCAATGGCTCGATCCCCGGACTGACGCCTGGCATGGGACGTATCTTGAGGAAACGGACTGGCAGGGCATCGTCGACCCCACGAGGGGCGACGCCTGCGGGCTCTGTCACCCAGGCTCTCCCGCGCCCGTTCCTGGAATTACCAGCTACGCGCCCGGCGCCACCGATTGCACGGATTGCCATGACTTGCCTGGTGGGGTGATGGCCTGCGGGACGTGCCACGGCGATGGCCTCAGACCCTATCCGCCACGCGATCCATGCTATTTCCCCGGCCCACCCTTTGGTGGCGCACACAAGACGCATACCGAGCCCTCCGCCAACATGCCCAATCCCCTCGGCTGCCAGTCGTGTCACTTCGGCGAGGACTACGCGATGCTCGAAGGGGGACACGGAAATGGCGAGGTCAACGTGATCTTCCAGCCCGCCTGGGGCCCTGATGCGACCTATGACTCCGAAACCCGTGTGTGCGCCACAACGTGTCACGTGCGTGGTGGAATGATGCCAGTCGTGGCCTGGGACGAGGCGGGGCTGAACCTGGACTGCAACAGCTGCCACCTCAATCCTCCGCCGGGTCACGCGACGATCGCCTGCAACGGCTGTCATCGGGGCATCAACCCAGAGGGCACGCGGTTGACGATCGAAGCGCCCCACATCAACGGCCGCGTCGATGCGTTCTGATATTGTTTGCGAATGACGTGGCCTACATAGTAGCGTCCGGCGCGGATGAAGCGGCTGCTCGATCGACGCACAATTTTGAACTGGTTTGTTGGCGGAAGCACGTTCGCCTGGCTTGGTTCCGTGCTCCACCCGGTGGTGCGTTTCCTGATGCCACCCCCCGAGCAGGAAGCGGCAGTCTCTGCCGTGAAGGCGGCATCGCTGACTGAGATGGCGCCCAACTCCGGGAAGATCTTCAAGTTCGGCCGCAAGCCAGCGCTGATCGTGCGCCGGGTCGACGGCAGCTTTGCCGCGTTCCTCGCTAAATGCACGCACCTCGATTGCGTCGTGCAATACCGCCCAGACAAAGAGCGGATCTGGTGCGCGTGCCATGACGGGTTTTACGACCTCAACGGGACCAATGTGGCGGGTCCACCACCAAGGCCCTTGGACGCCTTAGAGGTGCACACGAAGGGGGACGATGTCTACGTCACCCGAAAATCCTGAGCGCGCGCTTCTTGCCTGGCTCAAGGACCGCTACCCCGTCGCGCAGTTCGTCGAGTGGGCCGAACACAAGACGGTTCCGGTCGGTCGGGGCGCGTTTTGGTACTATTTCGGTGGAATCACCCTCTTCTTGTTCCTCATTCAGGTGGGGACAGGGATCCTCTTGATGTTCTACTACAAGGGGAGCGCCGATACCGCGTTTGCAAGCGTCCGATTCATTTCTGCCAAAGTGCCATTTGGCTGGCTCGTTCGCTCAATCCACGCGTGGGCGGCAAACCTGATGATCTTTTCGGTGTTTATTCACATGTTTAGCGTGTTCTTCATGCGGGCCTATCGTAAGCCGCGTGAGCTCACTTGGCTCTCAGGAATCGTGCTCCTCGCGCTTCTGCTTGGCTTCGGGTTCAGCGGGTATCTCTTGCCGTGGAACGAGCTCGCCTTCTTCGCGACGAAGGTGGGGACCGACATCATCGGGGTCATCCCAGTCATCGGTGAGCCCATCATGTACGTGTTACGTGGTGGGGAGGAGGTGACGGGATCGACGCTCCCTCGGTTCTTTGCGCTTCACGTGGCGCTGTTTCCGGCCTTGCTGACCCTCTTCATGGCGGCCCATCTCTTCTTCATCCAACTCCAGGGGATTCACGAGCCCGATGCGTGGAAAACTCAGCCAGAGCAACGGAAGACCATGCCGTTCTTCCCGCACTTCTTCATGCGCGAGCTTCTGCTGTGGTTGATCACGTTTAACATCTTGGCAGTGTTGGCGGTCTTCTCCCCGGCGGAGTTGGGCGTCGAGGCCGATCCGTTTTCCCCGGCTCCAGCCGGCATCAAACCGGAGTGGTACTTCCTGAGTACGTTCGAGTTTCTCAAGTACATGCCCGCTCACATAGGCCCGCTCGAGGGAGAAGAGTTCGGGCTATTGATCATTTCGCTCGGCTTCCTCCTGTGGTGCTTGGTTCCATGGATCGACCGCGGGCGCAGTCGCACGATGACAACCGTCGTCATGGTCGGCGGTATGGCGATCCTCGTGTTTCTCACGATCCTGACCTATCTGGGGTACGTCGCGTGATGAAAGGCTTCGTGACAGCACTCCTCCTAGCCTGTGTAGCGCTAACCTCGAGGGTCAAGGCTGACGATCTGTCCGGAGGCGAGTGTCTCGAGTGTCATCTCGAGATTGAAGACCCCATCACCGAGCTCTGGAAGGATGATGTTCACGCCCACGCGGGAATCGGATGCGACGGATGTCACGGTGGAGATTCCACGAAGGACGATAGTGAGCTCGCCAAACGTTCGGGATCGGGTTATCGAGGCCAGTTTACGCCTCGCCAGATCGTGTTGTCCTGTGGCGGCTGCCACGCCGACATCGAATACATGAAAGCCCGAAAGCCGCTTCTGTCCGTCGATCAGCTCGAGAAGTATTGGACGAGCCAGCACGGAAAACTCCTGGCCAAAGGGGAGACCCGCGTAGCTCAATGCGTGAGTTGCCACGGGGCGCATGGGGTTCGCGAAGTCAACGATCCAAAGTCGCCCGTCTACGCAGCGAACGTTCCCGCCACGTGTGCACACTGTCACGCCGATGCGGAGTACATGAGCGAATTCGACATCGCTACAAACCAGTACGACGAGTACGCTCAGAGCGTCCACGGAAAAGCCCTCCTAGAGAAGAACGATGTTCGCGGGGCGCCGGCCTGCAACGACTGCCACGGAAACCACGGGGCCGCGCCGCCCTCGATAGACGCGATCACCAACATCTGTGGGACTTGCCACAGCTACAACGCCGAGCTCTTTCTAGGGAGCCCGCTAGCGCCGGGTTTCAAAGAAAAATCGCTGGCCGACTGTGTTGCTTGCCACGGCAAACACCTCATCACACACGCGTCCGACGACTGGCTCGAGGACGAGCCTGGCGGCGCGTGTAGGAAGTGCCACGAAACGGGCGACGAGGGATCTGATCTCGCCCTCTACTACGCCGACACGCTCGGTTCGATTCGACAATCATTCGACGAGATCGACGAGTTGCTCGCCCGAGCCGAGGTGAAGGGCATGGACGTCACCGAAGGTGAGGATTACGAGCAGGCAGCCCGGCAGGGTCTCCTTCAGGCTCGCACGTTGATTCACGCGTTCTCGAAGCCCGTGATGGAGGAAAAAGTCACCGATATCGCGCAAAACCAAGCCGCCGCATTGGAGGTGGGGTATGCACAGCTCAAAGCTTTCGACGACCGCCGCCGTGGGCTTGCCATCAGCACGTTGTTACTACTTCTTCTTACCATCGGCGTGGCGATCAAGATCCGCACACTGCCCCCGTTGGAATAACACTGGCGCTGACATGGGAGCTAAGACCGGATCAAGTTGAGTCGATCGGGCGGTGTGCTGCGCGGGCACGGGACGGGCGTGCTCGCGATGGGGCCCCGGTCGCCCTTGTGGCGAATTATGGATCCGAGCGCGGGCTCCTCCCCACCGCTGTGCTGCCCATCCCGCGCCCGCGCAGCACACCGCCCTATTGAGCCCACTACCGTGGACAATGGAGTCGCGTCGACTGGACCTGCGAGGCTCACGCGCACGGTCGCTGATGCTGTTCTCAAGGATTAGGTGACTCGGGTCGCGCCGACGCCTATGGGGGCGGAGCCAGCGGTAGCCTCGGCGTAAAAGACGATTCTAATCGGTCCTAAGTCTCGGCAACCGCAGTGGCGGTCATGGCCGACGAAGCCCCCATCGGTGGCGGCCCGGCCCGAGTTACCGGTTGACGCAGTTGGTACGCTGACAGTGACACTAGCGCTGGCGCTGACACTGGCGCTGCTACTGTCACCGTCCACTGACGAAGGTGTGACAGCCGGTGCATCGCTTCGCGTCAGGCTCGTGGTTGGCGATGTCCTCATGGCAGGCCATGCACGTCGCGCGGTCGGCCCGAGCCCGACGAGCGTGAATGTCGTGACACGCTGCGCACTCGGTATGACCCTCACCTTGCGGCTCATCAGCAATGCGATGGAGGCCGGGCAACTTCGCGATTTGGTGGCAGCTTGTGCAGGTGGTGTCCGCGGTTGCGGCGCCGCGGTGGGGCTCGTGGCATGAAGCGCAGTCACGGTGACCCTCGGGGCTGTTTGTGAGTTGCTCTTCGTGACAGCTCGCGCATGCCAGGGGAGGGGACAGTTGATGCACAGACCCACCATGACACGACTCGCAACTAGAATGGCCCTCATTTCGGCTAGTTAGGCGTACCTGTTTCGCATGGCATCGCACGCATAGAGCCCGTTCTTCGAGGCCGCTCAAGTCAAAGCGGTGGGGTCGGTGGCAGTCGGTACACTCGGTCTTGGGCGAGTGGAATGCTCTTTCGGAGTGCGCCTCATCGTGGCAGTCGGTGCACCGGTGGGCCAGCTGAGCGACGCGTTTGGGGTGAGGATCGTGGCATGAAACGCATTCGGTCTTGGCACCGACGGCGGGATGCGTCGATGAAACGTCCGAGTGGCACTTTGCACATGAGCGCTCCGCCGGAGCTCGCACAGCGTGAGGCTGATGGCAGCTTGCGCAATCGCGATGTGCTCGAGCCTTGTTTTGTGCGAGGACTTGCGTTTTCTTGTGGCATGTGGCGCACCGCAGGGCGGTGGACGACGAGAACGAGTGTGCTTGATGGCAGGTCGCGCACGATTCGTGGCCACCGTCAAAGGTTGCCGTCAGCGAAACCATCGGTTCGCGTGTCTCGTGGCACTGCATGCAGGCTGCCGCCTCGGAGGCGAGCTGGTGGCCCCCATGGCAGTCGGCGCAAGTACCGCTGAGCCGGGGCCGCCCGTGCTGGACTTTCATCTTCTGGTGGCATTCGTCGCATTCCAGAACGGTTTCTTCGATTGGTTTGTGTGGGTTGTGACACGTTTCGCAAGGCACTGACGTATGGATCGCCAGGCCCGGATTGCCTTCCGTTTCGAAAGGCCCGTGGCAGCGCGTGCAATGCCACCGCCCAAAGACATCGGGCTCCGGTTTGAAGACATGGCACTTGTAACAGTCCATTGGCATGCCATCGAGATCGACATGCACGAGAGAGACCTGTTCCTCATGGCACTTCGTACAGACACCTATATCCGGAGCGTCGAAGGTGGGTTTGTTGGGGTCGTGGCATTCGTCGCACTTCACCTCTTGGTTGGCCACGTGTCTCGAATGCCCCGGCGAACGACGCACTTGTTGCCAACTTTCGGGCACTGTCCGTGGCGGAGGTTCGCCTCGCGTTGTCTTGATCTCTTGAACGTCGCTTGTGAATCTAACGGCCAAGAACCCAGCGATGAATCCAATTACCGCGAACACGATGATTGCGATCAGGGCGCGTTTCATAAGTTACCCAAATGACACAAGCGACACGGAAGATCGTTGATGATGTCGAGTCGGCTACTGAAGTTCGCCGGGTGGGGGTTGCCACCTGGGCCACCGACCCGGTGGCAACCTACGCAAAGCATTTCACCTGCGCCGCCGTGGCAGCTCGCGCATCCGACAGGGTCTAGCCGGGCGGCTGGCCCGTGATCGTTCGAACTACCTGGCGGCCCCGACCACCCCGGAGGATGAGGATTTCCCCGTGCCGCATCGATGCCGGCGATACCTTCGCGCGTGTGACAGTCGACACAGAACAGCTCGCTGTGGCAGATGACGCACATGCCCGGTTCGGCTGCTGCTTGCATGTCGTGAACCGAAAAGAAGTTCGCTCGATGCATCGACTGTCGCATCGGCGAATCGAAGGCGAGCCTAGACGGAATCGCCGCCACGGTGATCCCGTGGCAGGCCGCGCATTCACGTTGGGTGTGGCAGGTGGTGCATAGGTCTGCTTGGGCAGCGGCCTGCACTCCATGCTCGCGAAGGAAGTCACCGTCGTGGACCACGTGGCTCTCCGGCAGGGCGCCCTCGGATGCGAGCTCGACGTGACAGCTGTCACAATCACGCGCATCCCATTGGCCTGCGTGCTCGTGGCAACTGAAGCAGGTGGCCATGTTAGGCCGAAGGGCCGCGTCCTCGTGGCGCACGTCCACGTGGCAACGCACGCAGTCCCCGGCGCCGGCCTCGTCGTGACCGGCATGCGAAAAGACCAGATGCTTCCGCGCCATTTCCGCGGCGTGTCGGGTGCGCGCGCGCCCATGGCAGTCCGAGCAGGTGTTCGGATCGTGCGGATCTTGGTGGCACTCGACGCACTGTTGCGTCGTCGGAAGGTGTAGGGGCCCCGTTTCCTCAGCGTCTTGGATACCAGCGTGGCACTCGAGGCAGTTGATCCCCTCGAGGACGTGTGCGCGATGCTCGAAGGGGCCGTCCTGGGGGTCCTTTTCGATGCCGAGCATCTTGGCGCAGGCTCCCGAGAAGCCGGCGAGGGCGACGAATGCAACGACAGCGATGAGCCTCCTGGTCATTTCTTCGGCCACTCCGCTTGATAAGAGACGCGCGCCAGTGCGCGAACTTCGTACCTCTGGACTTGGTTGGCGCTAGCTTCGCACGCGGCCGCAATCGCCCAGCTCTTGCCCGGCTGCCAGCGAAGCGCAAGCCGTCCCCAAGGCCAGACCGAGCCTTGGCCCGGGTCGGGGTCGTCGGGAAAGACGATCTCGAACTCAGGCATCAGACCCACCGTCGTATCGATGTCCTCGTAGAGGGGAATCACGGCGGCAAGTCGGATCCCCGTCCATTGAGACACCGAAACCGACTGGCGCTTGAGCTCGCCGAGGATGCTTCCCTTGCCCTCGTCGTCGGTGCGAAGCACGCCGCGGAGGTAGCCGCTCCAGCCATATTGGTCTTCGGCGTTCATCACCGCGCCGTTCACCCACAAGTCGAGCCTTGGAGCCGCCCTCCATCGCAGATTTGCGCCGGTCTGCAAAGTCCCTGGGTCGCCGAGGACGGTGAAGAGGGAGGTCGCTTGGAGCATGCGAATTGGAGAGCGTTTGGTCACGTAAAGCTCGCCGCGAATCGCTCGATCCTTGGTCTGTGCCGAGATCGTGCCGAGGACTTCGGCAAGGCCGGGGTTCACCAACTCCCAGGAAACCTTGGCCGCCACGTCGAGCCAGTGCGCGACACGCAGCGAGAAGTCCCCGCCGACCTCTTCATCCGACCGTTGGCCGGCGTTGAAGCGATTGTAATACGAAGCGCCGACCACCCCTCGCTTTCCGAGCCCCTGCGAAAGGCGCCCACCGACCATCCAGTCGTACTTGCGACCCTCGATGTTCCCATCGACCGGCACGCCGCCGAAAACCTCGAAATGCGTCTTCGATCGGGCGCGCAGGGTGATGTGACCGCCGTCGATGTGCATGGCGCGGACCGAGCCGGTTGCCAGAATGAAGCGCCCGAGGCGCGTATCGCTGATCCCTTTCGGGTCCCGAACCTTGATCGCGATCACGAGGGCCTGGATCTCCGCGCTGTCGTCGAAACCAAACTGTGACGCTCCAATGCCGCCCCAGATCATCGCCTCGGCGTCGACGTAGGGATACTTGCGTGTCGAGCCCTCCAAGATGATCAGCCCGTAGTTCGGGTTCGCTTGCCCCCAAAGCTCAGCCCCGACCCGATGCGGTTGCGCTCGAGCGCTCGTGGCGGAAAGACAAGACCACGCAAAAATCGCAGCGAGGGCAAGACCGGCACGGCTGGCGATCGAACGGATCTTCTGGCTTGCGCGAGGCCCTGATCTTGGCCCATGTTCTCTCTGGTTCGACCGCTCGGATAGCGGCGAGCTCAGCACCCCATGCATGTATCGCCACTGGCTTGGATCGCCCTCACCTGCGCCGTCGTCGCTGCAGTCATCATGCTGTTGTACCTGGTGTACCGGCCGCCGCTCGACGGGAAGACCAAAGGGTTTCTCGCGCTTGGGCTCGGTGTTCTGCCGATCATGACTGCCCTGATCGGCAACGTGGAAGGCCTCCGTGCGACTGAGCACCAAGCCTTTTGTGGCAGCTGCCACACGATGGATTTCCACATCGCCGATGCGAACGACCCCGATAGCATGGGGCTCGCGGCGATCCATTCGCGCACGAAGATGTTCGGGGATCGAAGCTGTTATGTCTGTCACAAGGACTACGGGATGTACGGCTACACGCTGACCAAGCTCGGGGGCATGGGGCACGTCTATTACTTCCTGACGGACTATGCCTGGGAGGACGCCCACGAATCTCTTCCGAGAGTCCACATCGCCAGGCCGTTTCGAAATGACAATTGCATGCAGTGCCATAGCACCAGCGGGAGGATCTGGAACGGCGTTCCGGACCATCAAGGGCTCCTCGAGGACCTTCGGGCGGGCCAGACGAGTTGCGCCAGCGCCGGCTGTCATGGGTACGCGCATCCCTTCAGCAAGCCACCCGAAGACGAAACAGAGCCGGCCGAGGCGCGGTTGGACCCGGGCGTGAAGGCACCGGAGGGCACATGAATCGATGGTTCAAGAAGCTGCTCGATAGGGGTTCTCGCTCGCGGCTTCTGGTGGTGGCGTGCGTCCTCGGGCTCATCGGGCTCGCGCTCATGAGCTGGTCGCTTTTCGACCAGGGTTGGATCCCCGTCATGATGGCCATGTCGATCGGACAAGTTATTGGAACGCTATCATTCGGGTTGTTCCTGTTGGTAGTGATTATCGACCTGCGAAGGGCCACTTTTCGCCCGTCGATGCCCGCCCAAGCGTCGAGGAAAGAAGATCGTTAGCTGCTCGACCGTTTTCTTTTCCAGACCAAACCCAGGCCCAAGGCGAGAATCACCGCTGCGGTGAGGAGCGATGCTACGGGTACGAACGGCATCAGGCCGAGGCAGGTGACTGCGCCGAGCACTGGCACAGCGGGTGGTGCGCAAAATGTGCGCTCGGGAGGGCCGTCTCGGCGCTTGATCGTCACCAGCGATAGGTTGAGGGTGAAGAAGACGAGCAAGAGCAGCAGGCTGGTGCTCCCCGCAAGATAGGTGAGCGAGCCGGAAAGGGCGAGAGCGAGCGCGACCGCGAGCACCGTCAGGATCGCCCAATGCGGTGTACGGCGTGCTTCGTGCACCTCGCCGAGCCAAGACGGCAGCAGGCCCTGCCGTGACATGCCGTACAGCAGCCGGGAGCCCATGATGAAGTTGAGCAAGCCCGTGTTGGCGACGGCGAAGAGGGCGATCAATGTGAACACGCGATCCGGAACGCGGGCCTCCGAATGCTGAACCACCGACAGAAGCGGCGCCTCCGAATCCGCTAGAAGGGTGGACGGCAACACGCTGGTCGAGACGAGGACGACGAGGAGGTATATGAAGCCTGTCACCACGAGTGCGGTCAGAATCCCGCGAGGCAGGTTTCGCTCCGGGTCTTTCACCTCCTCGGCCACGTTGACCATGTCCTCGAAACCGATGAAGGCAAAGAACGCAAGGGCGCTTCCGCGTGCGACGCTCGTCCAGTCGGTCCCTCGCCCAGCTTCGATCGTCTGCGCGATGCTCGAGTCCTCGTCCTGCCCGAGGAACAACGCCCCTGCCACGATGACGATCAAGAGCCCGGTGAGCTCGATCATGGTGGCAACGATGTTGGTGGCCGAAGACTCGCGCATGCCACGGAAGTTGATCGCAGTGAGCAGCAACAAGATACCGACGACGGTGACTGGAACGGGCAGCGCTGGTACGAGGCCGGTCATATAGCCTCCAAAGGCGACCGAGACGGTTGCGAGAGATAGAACGCCCGAGCAAAGGACGACCCAGCCGACCACGAGGGCCAGCCCCTTGTTCCGGAATGCCTGCTCCGCGAAGAAAGACTCCCCTGCGCTTCTGGGGAAGCGGCCGCCGAGCTCCGCGTAGGTCACAGCCGTCAGTGCGGCGACCGAGAGGGCAATGGCAAAGGAGAGCCAGCTCGCGCTCCCCGCGATGCCAGCTACCTTGCCGACGAGGGCATAAATGCCCGCGCCGAGGATGTCCCCGATCCCGTAGATGGCGAGCGCCCAAAACCCTAGAGATCGACGCAGTTGAGGGCGGTTCGAGTCGGTCATCTATCCGCGGAAAGTCGCATGGCTTGGTGGGGGTCGTCTACGACGCAAAGCGCTGGTAGTCTCCTCGTCTCCATGAAGCAGACCAAGATCACTCTCGAAGAAAGAGAAATCCCGGAGCGTTGGTACAACATCGTCGCGGACATGCCCAACCGCCCGTTGCCTCCGCTCAATCCAGCCACTCAAGAACCTATCGGACCCGAAGCGCTTGCGCCGCTCTTCCCGATGGCGCTCATTGAGCAAGAGGTGAGCGACGAGCGGTGGATTCCGATCCCGGAAGAAGTTCGGGACATTTATGCGCTGTGGCGACCGACCCCGCTCTATCGTGCGCACGGGCTCGAGAAGGCGCTCGATACCCCCGCGCACATCTATTACAAATACGAGGGCGTCAGCCCGGCCGGGTCGCACAAGCCCAACACCGCCGTCGCGCAAGCCTTCTACAACAAAGAAGAAGGGGTCAAAAAGATCGCGACCGAAACCGGCGCGGGCCAGTGGGGGAGCGCCCTGGCCTTCGCGTGCCAGCACTTTGGCCTCGGATGCGAGGTCTACATGGTCCGTATTAGCTACGAGCAAAAGCCCTATCGCAAGATGATGATGAACACGTGGGGGGCCCAGGTGATCCCATCGCCAAGCGAGCTCACCGAAGCCGGACGAAAGATCCTCGCCGAAGATCCGGAGTCGCCGGGAAGCCTCGGGATTGCGATTTCGGAAGCGGTCGAGCGTGCGGCGACCGATCCCGACACGAAGTACTCACTCGGTAGCGTGCTCAACCACGTGTTGCTCCACCAAACCGTCGTCGGGCAAGAGGCACTCGTGCAAATGGAGAAGGCGGGCGAGCTTCCGGACGTAGTGATCGCGCCGTTTGGAGGCGGGTCGAACTTCGCCGGCCTGAGCTTCCCGTTCCTTCGGTTGAACCTCGTGGAGGGTCAGAGCATTCGGTGTCTTGCGAGCGAGCCGACCTCGTGCCCGAAGCTCACCCGGGGCGTCTTCCGTTACGACTTTGGCGACACTGTGGGGATGACTCCGCTCCTTCCGATGTACACGCTCGGCCACGACTTCGTTCCAGCGAAGATCCACGCTGGCGGGTTGCGTTATCACGGCGCAGGGGCGCTGGTGAGCCAGCTCCTTCACGACGATCTGATAGCCGCTGAAGCGGTCGACCAGCTCGAGAGCTTCGAGGCGGGCGTGATGTTCGCGCGTGCCGAAGGGATCATTCCGGCCCCCGAGGCCAATCACGCGGTCGCCTCGGCGATTCGCGAAGCCAACCTTGCCAAAGAGCGAGGGAGCAAGCGCGTGATCCTCTTCAATCTTTGCGGCCATGGCCATTTCGACATGTCGGCCTACGAGGCCTACTTCTCGGGTCAGCTCGAGCGACATGAGCTCAGCCAGCAAGAGGTCGACGCAGCGATCGCAAAGATCGACACCCCCGAAATCCCCGCTACTGTGCACTAAGAAAAGGGGCAGTGCGGGACAAATTGCTGTCGAAGCCGTTCCAGGAAAACGGGCAGCTACGCCGCCGCCCTTTGTTTCTTCCGCTTCGCTCGGTGCTCTGCGTAGCCTTCGCACAGGGTGCCGAAAGCGGCATCGGTCCAGGGGAAAAAGCCGGCGTAGTTGCCTTTGACCTTCGCGTGGTGGAAGTCGTGATGGGTTGCGCCGTCGCTGAACGGGATGAGGTGCGTCGGGCTCCATGGGAAGTCGTAACCGGCGTGGCCCTCGGCCGCCTCCCATTGGCGAAAGACGATCCAAATGTACAAGGTAACGACATGCGCTCCGACGAGGAGCGGACCGATGAGCATCACCGTGCCGGTGAGGACGTATTCGAGCGGGTGCATATAGTGCCCGGTGATCGACCATGGGGTCATGATGCGGTGATGGATGCTGTGCACTCTCTTGAAGAGCCAGCGACTTTCGTGGAGACCTCGGTGCATCCAATAGAACAAGAAGTCGTCCAGCAAGATGAAGAAGATGAGCTGGAGCACGATGATGTACCAAGCTGGAAGCGGCCCCGCGTGCACGTTGGATAGTCGAAGCAACGGCCACGCGGCGAGCGTCGCGACTCCCATCACGAGGTTGTTGACGACATGGCTCTTAAACGAGGGCCACACCACCGATCGGCGGCCGGTTGCCCGGGCCTGAATGCGATACGGCTCGGCCCACGCAGGCTGCTTCCACGCGAGAAAGGTCAGCGGACCTGCAAAGAGCAGGAACGCAGCAATGCCGATGGCCCAACCCGCCACCGGAAACAGCCAGAACAATGGCTCAGTGTAGATTTCGCGAAGCCATTCCCGCATTCGAGGCCTAGTCTAGCATCAACCGACGCCGCGTCCTGCTGCAGCTCTTGCGCCATACCAGCTCTCGACGTTTCGCCATTGTGGCCAAGGAAACACCATCGCAGAAATCACTCCCGCCGCGGCCCATCCACCGAGCACCAACCATGCGCCGAGGGGGCTCGAGTCCATGCGCAAGAGTACGGCGAGGCCGGCGAGGCAGGCCATCGTCTTGTAGATCACCAGATACTGAAAGAACACCAAGTAGCGAACCGGCCAAATGGCGCCGAGCGCAAACATCGTGCCCTCGCCCCAGATCGCGCCACCGTAAAGCGCTTGGACGAAAGGGTCGCCCCCCACGCCGAGGAGCCCCCAAAACGACGATGGGTCGATCATCATCCACCCCCCGAGCAGAAACGAGCTCAGGGCAAAGGACAAACAGGTGAAGCGAATCACCAAGATTCGCGTTTCGGAAAGGCCGCTCGAGGTCATGGCCGGACTTTATCACTTAGAGACCGAGGAGCTTTGGAAGAATGTCGACGACGCCCCGTTCTGCATCTTCCTGGTCGCTGCCAATCGAAATGACATCGAATTTTCCGTGACCGTCGAGTGGCCCGAGGTTGTAGAAGATGAAGCGGCCGCGACCTGTTTCGGTCTCGAACAAAGCATCGCCGATCAGCTCGAACAAGTCGGGAAGCCTTGCGCCAACCAGCTCGGGAAACACGACGTCTTGTGCGCGATAAGGGGGTCTTGGTCCCCGTAGCAGGCGGTCGAGGAGGCTCATTGGAGTGCTGGTGCCGCCCCAGCGGCCGTTGCACTCAGTGAACACCACCGCGAAATCGTCCTTCGGATCACCGGTCACCAAGTGGTCGAAGGAGCAGCGGCCTACGTAGCCGAGCTCTTGTAGCGCAGCGGCGACTCTTATTGCGCCTTCGGCCAGCGCTCGATTGACTGCGTCGGGAAGAGACGAGGGCCGACTTCCAACGAACACCCTCTCCTCACCGACCAGGATTTGCTCGTAGATGCCATCGAGCCGTGGCTCCTCGAGCCCGAGCGGGGGGATCCAAAGCTGCGTCGATGGCGAGAGATCCGTATCGAGCCACGCTACCGTGAGGACGTCTTCGCCTTCGGGCCAGTCGGTTCGTTCGAGGAATTCGTCGACTGCCTGCGCTGCTGACTCACGGGTTTGAACGTCACGCGAAGCAAAGACCGCGTTGCCCATGGCTGATGCGCAACGTGTTCGTTTGAGCCCCACGCGGTCGTGGCGCGCCGCCATGGCCCGTAGGTCTGCTTGGATGTTGTCGGCGTCCCTCGAAGTCCGGGTTTCGACCAGCGCATCGCGACCGAGGACCCTGGTGACGAGCTCGCCGAACATCGCTTTGTCGTTCGCGATCCAAGTCACGGGAGGTGGCGGGCTCAGGACGCGAACTTCCCCCTGACTGTCGACCCCAAGCATGGCGGCCAGCTCCCAGACGTCCTCGATTCCCATGTAAGGATGAATCGTCATCCCGCGCGCGGCTCTCGCGATCTCCACCAGTCGCTCGTGTGTTCTCCCCGATGTGCATGCCTTGGCCACGGCGATCGGTGGGCCCACCGGGTCCGCGACGAGGTGTTCGGGCGCGCCCAGCTGAAGGTTCTCACGACAGTACATTTCGTATCCCGTCATCTCGGGGGTGACGGTCACGTAGACGTCGTGATCACCCGCACGGAGCCGCCCTCGGTGCTGGTATTCTTCGACACCCGCGATGTCTTCGAGAAACGGAATCCCCGACACGTCGTCGAGCTGCAGAGTAGGGTGCGCCGAATCCCCCGAACGCCACGCCACGGGATCGTAGGGCTGAGTCCTCGAACGCAGGTCGAGATCGACCGCGAGCGTGCGCCCCGCTCGACGCGCTGCTTCCAAGTCCGAGACGTCCAAATCGGGTGCGGAGCCCACACTTCCGTTTAGCGCACTTCCGATCGTCTCTCCCAGTTTTGCATTTAGTTGGGCGGATTGGGCGGTGCGTATTCCCGCAAGAAAGCGTTGACGGCTGCCCAGTACACGTCGTTGTCTTTCCACTTTGCCCAGAGTGCCCGCGAGCCGTGCTGACCGAGCGAAGCAGGGGTGAAGAGAATCTTCTTTTCCGCGGGAACTGCCTCGAAGATCAGCTTGGCTTTTTCCCGTTCGGCTTTTGCTGAGGTGACGAACACAGGATGCTTCACGCTCCCGGCAAAGCTTTGGATGTACTTCTTGCCGTGCGTCTTTTGAAAGTACTCGCCCGGTGAGAACGCGAGCAGCGCTACTACCTCGTCTGGGTGCTCGGCCGCCAACCTGAAGACCAACGACGCCGAATAAGAGCTTCCCCAGGCGATGACGCGTCCCGCTTTCAGCCTCTCGGTTGCGTATTTCAGCGCCGCTTGCAGGTCGGCATACGCGTCGAGGTAGTTGGTGCCGGCATTCTTCTTGGCGGCCCGGCGATGGGTTTCGTTGGGGACGCCGTTCACCGCATTCCCCGAACGTTGGTCCACCGCCAGCACTTGGTACCCCCGCGCGACGAGCTTCGGAGCGATCTCTCGATACTCCCCCCGGCTCCATCCCGCTTGGTGGAACAGAAGGATCAAGGTCGAGGCCTTCCCCTTGGGCGCATAGAGATCTGCATGGGCCTGAATGCCTCCCGCGGTCGGGAAGTCGACCTCTTTGAAGACACGCTCCGCTGATGCGTCTCCGGGCCCAGACAACAAGACTGCGACGATCACGAGACTCCGGCTGGCCGCTCGCATGTCTTCCTCCTCAGTCGACCTCTAAGACGACTTTGCCGCGCGCTCGCTTGGTCTCCATGTAGCGATGCGCTTCTGCAACATCGCGCATCGGGAACGAGCGGTCGAGCACGACCCGAAGGCGACCACCGTCGATTTGTTGCCGGAGCCAGTCGAGCTGAGAGCGACGCGACTTTACGATGACCAGTTTGGCCCGCTGCTTGCGGACGAACGTGCGAGCGACGTCTTTGAAGATACGCGAGCTCGGGATGGTGTGGACGTAAGTGCCACGCGGCTTGAGCAAGTGCTTGAGCTTGTCGAAGCGGTAGTTCCCGAACACGTCGAAGATGGCGTCGAAACGCTGTTCCAGGGTGACCAACTCGGTCTTGGTGTAGTCGACTACCTCGTCGGCGCCGAGCTCGCGGACCAGCTCGATGTTCCGGTGGCTGCATACCGCCGTCACGTTGGCGCCCAGAATTTTGGCGATCTGCACTGCGAAGACGCCTACGCCTCCAGATGCGCCGTTGATGAGCACTTCATCGCCTCGCGCGACATGTCCGTCGTCCCGCAGCGCCTGGAGCGCAGTCTGCGCGGCGAGGGGAACGGCGGCGGCGACCCGCAAATCGATCGAGCTCGGTGCGCGACCTAGCTGATCCGCATCGACAGCTGCATATTCTGCGTACCCGCGTCCGGCGAAGTCGTTGATCATCCCATAGACGGCTTCTCCGACTGCGAGATCGGCATCGACCCCCGCTTCGACCACTTCGCCGGCGATGTCGTGGCCGATGATGAGAGGGAACCGCCGCCCAGTGGCGACTTGGAACTTCCCTTTTCGGACGACGACGTCCTTCGGATTCACCCCTATGAACCTGGTCCGTACGAGAACCTGGTCTCGCTTCGGCACGGGCCTCGGAACGGTGGCCTCCCGCAGAACGTCGGGGCCGCCGTACTTGTCAATGACGATAGCCCGCATCTTCTCTTGCGGGTGAAGGTGCTTTCCATACTGTGGAAGCGCGCTCATCGTGACTCACCCCTTCGCGTGCGATAGAGAAATAGCCCTGAAAGGATCTTCGGTGCGAAGAACGTGCTCTTTTCAGGCATGACGATGTCGGGATCTTCGAGCCCAGCATCGGCTACGGCCATCAACTCCCCGAGGCTCACGGGGTGAAGGGCGACGGCCATGTCGTAATCGCCTCGGTCGACGACGGCCTTCATCTCGTCCAACGCCGACTCGGAGTAGTAGTCGAAGTGGTGTAAGTCCGCGATCATGTCGTGCGTCAGCCCGAGCTTTGGATAGAGCTCGCGCTCCAAGATCGCGCAGTCGAGTCGTCCGACGACGTCGTTTGGGACGTGTTGGGCGGCCAGCTCGTAGCAACCCTCTTTGGTGTAAATGCAGAAACGGTGCTTGTCCGGGGTTTGGAAGCTGTCGACCGATTGCAGAGGGAGCTCGGCCATGATGTCCGCAAACGGGCGAACCCCGTTGATGACGCGGTTGTACGCCTGGATCACCGCGTCTTCGGTCACATACGTCAGAAAGTGCGTTTGGCCGTTGAGCAGGCTCGCGTGATACCGGTGGTGACCGTCTGCAATGTAGAGCGGCTCCGTGCCAATCGCCGCTTGAATTGCGCCGCCGATTTTGCCGGCTTCGGGTACTCGCCACATCTTGTTCTCGATGCCCTCTAGCTCGCTGAAACCGCCAAAGCTGCTCTTGAACCCGTAGAGCGGCGCAGACTCTTTGGCAGCATCGAGGGCTTTGGCGATGGGGGCCCTGGTGAGCGTAAAGACCGGACCGATATGAAGGCCCGTAGCCCGCCGCATCGCAATGCGCCCTTTGACCTTGTCGTCGAAGGTTTTCTCGTGACGGATGATCTGCTTCTCCTCGTAGGGCGACACCTTGGCCGCAGCGAATACGCCGGTACGCTGCCCGCCGGGCCAGGTTTGCTCGTACACGTAGTAGGCGGGTTCGTCGTCCTCGACGAGCAGGCCCTCGGAAGCAAGCCGCTCCATCGCTCTCTTCGGCTGTTCACCGAGAATGATGTGGAAGATCGACTTCGGTTCGTTCCTCAGGAATTTTTCGAGCGGCGTTCCTGGCTTGATCACGTCGTAGGGTGGGGACGTGATCTTTGACGCCTGGGCGGGGTCAGGGCGGAGTCCGGTGAGTCCGATCGTGGCGACCATGCTGAGCTCCTCGTAGCGACTCGCGATCGCATATCACTTGGAGAAGTCAAGAGCCTGAGGGGGTGCGATGCGCCTATTCGGGCTCCGCGAGTGCGAGGGTGCCGCGATCGCCATCAAGGACGACTTCGTCGCCGGTCCGAAACCGAGACGTGGCGACCCTGAGATTGACGACGGCTGGAAGACCGTATTCTCGTGCCACGACCGCCCCGTGAGAGACCGCGCTCCCGACGTCGGTGGCTAAGCCCGCGATGAGGCTGAAATATGGTGTCCACCCCACGTCGGTGATCGGCACGATGAGGATTTCCCCTGCTTCGAGCGAAGCGGCCTGTTCGAGTGTTTCGACGACGCGAGCCCGCCCCCTCACAACGCCACGACTCACGGGTTTGCCGACCAACATGCCGTCTTCGTTCGTGATGTGCGCGAGCTTCAAGGGCTCAGGGCGGTCGGTGAAAACTTGCGGAAAGTGAAGCGGCATTTGGTAGTCGATCACCTTGCGACGTGCGATTGCGATCTCCGTCAGCGCGCGTCGGCCGTGCACGAGCTGGCCAAGCTCCTCGTGCGTCAAGAAGAAGACGGCATCTTCGTCGGGAAGCAAGCCCTCCCGCGCCATGTGTGAGCCGAGCGCGCGGTACGCATGCTTGAAATGGGTGGTTACTGCGACCAGACCTGACTTCGTATGCTCGCGACAACGAACCGCGCCATGGGCCAAAGGCCTCATTCGCTCGAGGATCGGATGCTTGCCCGAGGGGCCGACGGCCGTGTCGGTTTGGGAGACGGTCCGTGCCGGCGTCGTCCGGTTGAGCCTGGCTCGAAGACCCGACTGTAGCGAGATGATCACCGGGGTAGGATCGACTGCCCACTCAATTTGTCGGAGCTCGAGCTCGCGCACCGCGCGATGGCCGTGGCGCTCGATGTAACGTGCGAATTCTGCGCCGGCCTCCCCGGAATCCTGCGATTGCAACCATGCGCCCGCACTGGCGAGATCCGCGTTGGCGAATCGAGTCGTTGCGTGAGGATGCTGTAAAAGGCGGTCGAGTACGCGTTCGGCCCCAGCTGCGATGTCCGCGCTCTCGACATTGGTGGCACCCGCGAGCATGCGGGCGACTTCGGCGTGGTGAGCTGCGGTCGGCTCCTCACCTTTGGCGACGATGCCGAGCAGAATCGGGCTGAGCGCTCCCGAAGAGGCGGAGGACATAAGGTGTAGCTCGTATGCCTCCCAAACCGCCGGGAGTGATTCGTCGATCGCGTGATAGTACTCACGCGCGTTCTTGGCGGTTGGAAGCGAGAGGCTCGCCTTCAATGCGTCGAGCGCCTTTCCATACCGGCGGGCCGAAAGCAGGACGCCGAAGTATCGCACACCGTTGGCCGCCCGTCGGATCGCGGATGCCGGTTTGGGCTCGTCGAGCTCTTCGATGTCTCGGCCGCAAAGGGCAAGGCACATCTGGGTCTTGGTGGACCCCGCGACGTCTGCCGCCAGCGCCGCCATCGTTTTGAGGTTGAGAAACAGATGGCCGAAGAACATCGCCACGTAGCGCATCTCGTCGCCCTCGGGCACGTCCGAGCCGATTCGCCGGTACCAACGCTGCATTCCGATGTCGATGCCACGGCCCGTGACCGAGTACGTCAGCGGAGTGACGGCGCCGGGCATCATCTCCCCGATGTTGGCCCACGTGTACACGGCGTCGGTGGCGGGAGTGGTGTCGAGCTCGTTCGGATCCGCGGGGAGCCGGGTGATGGGCCGTGCTTGAAGCCAGTAAAGCTTGCCGTCCTGGTCGATCGCCCACTCCATGTCGAGCGGTGCCCCGTATCGCGCCTCTGCTTGAAGCGCCTCCTCTAGCAGTGTCTCGATTGCGTCGTCGGTCAACGTCGGCTCAACGCCCTGCAGCTCTTGGTCGACCACGCGGCCGCCTTTCGAAAGCAACCAGTGATCAGGCGTTGCGTGCCCGCTGACGAGCGATTCGCCAAGCCCCGATACCGCGTCGATGACGACTTGGTCGCGCCGAGCGTTCACGGGGTTGACGGTGAAGAGCACTCCGGCGACGCGCGCATCGACCATCTTTTGGACGACGACATTCATCGAAACCGGGGTTTGGCCCGCCCTTTCATCGCGATAGGCGACGGCTCTCATCCCTTCTGCCGAGCGAAGGCAGTCCGCGATGGCAGCTCGAAGCGCTTCCTGGCCTTCGACGTTCAGCACCGTTTCGTACTGGCCCGCGAAGGAAGCCTCGATCGAGTCTTCCCCGGAGGCCGAGGATCGAACCGCGACCTTGCCTCCGCTGAGTCGCTCGTAGTGAGCGTCGAGGTCCTCGGGAAGCGATTCGGACGATGCGCCGACGACCACGAACCCCTCTGGCACGTCGAAGCCGTCCCGAAGCAGCCGTGCGAGCCCTTCCGCCTTTCCGCCAACCGCCTGGTCGGCGATCTCCTGGAGCGGGATGCAGATCGGGGAAATCATACGTCGGAGGAACCGGCGCGAAGCTCGCCGATGATCTCGGCCGCGCATTCGGAGGCGATCGGGAACGGCGACGCGAACGCCAGTCGGGAAGCGAGTGCGCCATATCGCCGGCGCAACATCTCCGCCACCTCTCTCGGCGTGCCCACCGTCGCGATCTTACCCAACAGATCGCCGTCGATCTTGGCTGCCATCTCGTGCCAACGGCCCTCTTTGGTCATCTGCCTCAGCTCGGGTTGAAGCTCGGATCGACCTTCGCATTCCAGCACGCTGCGATAGGCGGGAGTGGACGCGTAAAACGCGATTTGATTTCTCGCCATCGTGAGCGCGCTCTCTCGCTCGACATCGTTTCGACCCGTCACGATGATGACCTGAGCGCAAAGCGCGAAGTCAGCGAGCTTTCGGCCGGACGTCTCCAGCCCACGCTTGAGCGAGGGCATCATGACTTCCTCGAGTGAACGCTCCGTGTGAAACGGATGGAGAAGCATGCCGTCGGCCACTTCGCCAGCCGCTTCGGTCATCTTCGGCCCAACGCCTCCGAGGTAGATCGGCGGAGGCCCGCCCTTCGCAGGCCCTGGGTTGAAGATCGGCGGCATCAGGGTGTGTGTGTAGAACTCGCCTCGGAAGTCGAGTTTCTCGTTCTCGTTCCAACATGCCCAAATCGCGCGCAGCGCTCGAACGAACTCTTTCATCCGGGTTACCGGTTTCGACCACGGCATGCCGTAGCGCGCTTCGATGTGCGGCTTGATTTGAGAGCCGAGCCCGAGCCAGAACCGCCCACCCGAAAAGTGCTGAAGATCGTGTGCGAGGTTGGCTACCGTCATCGGCGTTCTCGCGAACGCAATCGCGAGCCCGGTCCCGATTTCGAGGTTCGAATGTTCCGCGGCCAGCGCGAGTCTCATGAATGGCTCGTGCGGCCCCTCGAAGGTGAAGCACCCGTCGAAACCAGTATCCTCCAGCTCGCGGGCCCGAGTAGCCACCTGAGCCATGTCGGTGGCGAGCAGTCCAGCGTCGATCTTCATCCGGTTTGCTCCGCGAAAGAGAGGCTCCTGTCACGGATGACGGCCGACTGTCAAGCAGCGCTTCGGGCGTTGTTGCAGCACGCCCAGGCCTTGTGTGCAGCCCCCGATCGTTCTAACTCCTCCCTCGGAGGTTTTGATGACCGAACGCACTGGGCTGCTTGCCTTCTGGAAGAACTACGACCGTCAGCTGTATCTCAAGGCTGCGATCTTGGCCGATGAGCTCGGATACGACTCGTTTTGGATCCCGGAGGCCTGGGGACACGAGATCTTCTCGCTCCTCACCGAAATGGCCGTGCACACCAAGCAGATCAAGCTCGGCACTGGTATCGTGAACGTCTTCAGCCGCTCGCCCGGGCTCATCGCGATGAACGCAGCGACCGTCGACGAGATCAGCGGGGGCCGGTTGATCCTCGGGATCGGCACGAGCGGCAAGCGCGTCATCGAGGGTTTTCATGGTCGCGCTTTCACGAAGCCTCTCACCCAAGTGCGAGACGTCATTCGCGTGACCCGAACGCTCCTGAGCGGCAAGCGATTGAACGAGAGCGACGCGAAACTGTACGACTATCGTCCGTTCGACCTCGCGATGAAGCCCGTCCGAGCCGATATCCCGATTTACGTCGCAGCGCTCAAGCAAAAGTCGATCACGTCGATCGGAGAGATGGGGGACGGATGGATCCCCACGTTCTGGCCGTACACGGAGCTGAAGCGCGGCCACGCCTGGATCGCCGAAGGGGCCGCCAAGGCTGGACGCGACCCGGCCGAGATCGCCACGGCACCATTCACCACCGTCATCCCTCTCGGCGAGGCGGGAATCAAAGAGTCGCGCCAGATCATCTCATTCTACATCGGGGGGATGGGCGACTACTATAAAGAGCTCTTGAGCGGCTTCGGGTATGCCGACGAATGCAGGCGCGTCGAAGAGCTCTATCGCGACAAGGCCACCCGGTCGCAAGCGGCGGATGCGGTCAGCGACGCCATGATCGAGGCCTTGACGATCGCGGGCGACCCACAGGACTGCATCTCCGAGCTACGCCGCCGACGGGAGTACGGGATCACCTTTCCGATCGTGAATTTGCCGTCAAATCTCCCCTGGGAAATGCTCGAGATGTTCATCCGTACGATGGCCCCTGCGCGTTAGAGAGATTTTTTGCCCTGCCGTGTGGTCTGTTACCCTGTGACTGGGGGGATGGGCGCATGCGCTTGCTTCATTGGATTGGCTGCACCGTTGGCGCGCTGGTGTGGATCGTGGTTTCAGGCTGCGATGTGTACGACTCTCGGCTGATCGAGGACAGCGTCGCTGGCCCCCCACCGAGGCCGCCAGCCGCAACCAGCTCACCGGATGACGCCGAAACCTTGGTGTTCGCGCTGAAAGACGTCTACATCGAGCAGTCCGCCGAGAACGCGGCACGCATCGGCATCGACCTCGACTCAGTCGTGACCACGGGCCAAGACGATGCGTCCTGCCAACCGCGCAACGTCGATGGGGAGGTGGTCGGTAAGGCAGTCGTCGACGGGAACAAAGGGATCGACAACTCTCTCGGGACGAACCTTCTTCCCACCGTAGGCGCAGTGCTCCCGTGCCTTCAGGACAACCTCGCGCTGACGCAGGGTCGCGGGATTGGGACTATCGTCCTGTGGGTTCGCGGGTGGAATGGGCAACCCGACGACGCCAGCGTCTCGGCGATGCTGACCACCGCGGTCGACGGAACCACCGAAGATCCTTCCGAGGTCGGATATGGACGCAACAGTGACGTCGATCTGGTCTACACGCGCGGAGCCCAGACCGAAAATGCACCGGATCCGGGATGGGATGCCGAGGACTGGTGGTACCTCGACCCCGAGGACTTCGACGAAGACGAGACCGGTGAGCCGAGCATCGAGCTTCCCAACGTGGCGCAGACCGACGCCTACGTGGCCTTTGGACGTCTCGTCTTGCCGCTTCCGCCTGACAGTGGGTTCAAGTTGATTGCCGGCGATGGGAGCCTACCAAGCGATGGATCGATGAACGTCGTCGTGAACGGGGGCTTCATGATGGGCGACCTCACCGAAGACCTCAAAGGATTGGAGCACGGGCTCTTCACCGGACGCTTCACAATCGAGAAGCTCGGTGAGGCGACACCCAACATCGGCGTCTGCGCGATCAACGCGACCGTCATCGAAAGCCTTTTCGGCCAGTATGCCGACATCCAGTCGTCGCCCGAAATGGACGGGACAGGCGCGGAGTGTGATGCATTCAGCCTGGGCGTGACCTTCAGTGGTGTGGCAGGCCGCATCGCCGGTCTGGCGCCTGCCTCGCGTCCGACGCTAGAGCCGTGTGCCGACGGATTCGACGTGCCGCCGGATCGATGCTGTCCGAGTCAGTGGCTCGAAGGAAGGACGCGGGAGGACACCTGCGATACACCCGAAAAGACGTTGAAAGCCGACGCTTTCGACCGCTTGCCGAATGCCGTGCAAGTCCCCGTCCCCGCGCCCGACTTTCTCTAGCGCTCTAGGTCCCCGCGTTACGTCGGGAGCGAACGGAAGCCGCGAGCGCTTCGACGACCGGAACCGTTGCGTCCCAACTCATACAGGCGTCGGTGATGCTCTGGCCGTAGGTGAGCTCTTCGGCGTCTTTCTTGTCCTGCCGTCCACCGACGAGGAAGCTCTCGAGCATCACTCCGAACACTCCGGTTCCACCGTCGGCGACTTGGTGCGCGACCGAGCTCGCTACCCCAGCCTGCTTCTCATGGTCCTTGCCGCTGTTGGCGTGACTGCAGTCGACCATCAGGCGAGGTTCTAGGCCAGCACCCGCGAGCATTCTTACGGTTTCAGCGATCGCCTCGGGATGATAGTTGGGCTTTCCGGTGCCCCCGCGGAGGATGACATGGCAATCGAGGTTGCCCTTCGTCGCCACGATGGCCGTCAGCCCTTGCTTGGTCACCGAGAGGAAGTGGTGCGGGTTGCGTGCGGCTTTGACCGCCTCGACCGCGATTTTGACGGTGCCGCGTGTACCGTTCTTGAAGCCCACCGGCATCGACAAACCGCTGGCGAGCTCGCGATGGACCTGGCTTTCGGTCGTGCGGGCCCCGATGGCGCCCCACGACACCAGATCTGCCACGAACTGGGGCGAGATGGGGTCCAGAAACTCGGTCCCCGCCGGCAGACCGAGCTCTCCGAGAGCACTCAATAGGCCTCGCGCGATTCGGAGGCCGTGGTTGATGTCGAAGCTTCCGTCGAGATTGGGATCGTTGATGAGACCCTTCCAGCCAACGGTGGTGCGCGGCTTTTCGAAGTACGTCCGCATCACGATGAAGAGGTCGTCAGCGTGCTGGTCGGCGAGCCGCTTGAGTCGCTTGGCATAATCGATCGCTGCGTTTGGGTCGTGAATCGAGCACGGCCCGACGACAACCATGAGTCGGTCGTCCTTTCCGTGGACGATGTCGCCGATTTGTCGGCGAGCTTCCGAGATCCGTGCAATCGCCTCTTCCCCCGGATGGATCTCCTCCATCAGAATGGCGGGCGGGATCAGCGGACGGAGACCGTCGATCCTGACATCGTCGGTAGCTGGGCGGAACATGAGCTGGCATTCGTAGCACGGATGCACATCTGGGTCCCGCAGGGCCCATGGTCTGTGCTACATGGCGCCGTCGTGAGCGCCATCGTTCGCCTCTTTCCTTTGTGGGTCACCGTCGCGGGTGTTGCGGCGCTCGTCTATCCGCCTGCGTTTACCTGGTTCCTGGACTACGGGCTGATCACGCCGGGGTTGCAGATCATCATGCTCGGAATGGGGGTGACGCTGGAGCTCTCCGATTTCGCCCGCGTCGCCCGAACCCCCGCGCCGATCCTGTGGGGCGTGCTGCTTCAATACACCGTGATGCCCCTGGTCGGATGGAGCTCCGGCTACCTTTTTAGCTTGCCTACCCCGTTCGCGGTGGGCCTGATCCTGGTGTGCTGCTGTCCTGGTGGGACGGCATCCAACGTCATCGCTTATCTGGCCAAAGCCGATGTCGCGCTCTCCGTTTCGATGACCGCCTTTTCGACCATGCTCGCGGCGGCCTGCACTCCGTTGTTGACCACCTGGCTCGTCGGGAGCCGAGTTGACGTGGATGCACGGGGGTTACTGGTCAGCACGGCTGAGGTGGTGCTCTTGCCGGTGGTGATCGGGCTCGTTCTCCGTCGCTATCTGCCCAAAGTGACCGCGAGAATCCTGCCCTTGGCGCCCGTGGCCGCGGTCGTCATGATCGTGCTGATCGTGGCTGCGATCCTCGGCGACCAGAAAGATGCAGTGCTCGAGAGCGGCTCGCGACTACTGGCGGCTGTCGTGACGGCCCATGCGGTCGGGTTTTTGCTCGGGTACGTGCTTGGTAGCCGCACGGGCGGCTTTGGCAATGCGGCTCGCACGATTTCGATCGAGGTCGGCATGCAGAACTCCGGGCTCGGAGCCGTATTGGCGCAGGCGCATTTCGCAAATCCTCTGACAGCCATTCCAAGCGCGCTGTCTGCGATCACTCATTGCATTCTTGGGAGTGCCGCCGCCGCATGGTGGTCACGCCGACCGCCGAAGGAAGTTTCGTTGAAGTTCGGGCGTTGATACCTGGCAGACACGATGAGACCGGAAGATACAAGCATGCTTTTCTCGAAAATGTTCCGCCTGGCTGCCCATCGAGTGCTCGACTTCATCGAGCTTCTCCTCGTTCGAGAGTCGCCTCCCTCCGACGAGGAGCCCGCGCTTCCCGCCGACCGTCGATAGCCTCCTTGGAGTCGGTTTAGTGAGCTAGCTCACAACCAGTAGCATCTGCTGTAGCGGTATTGTTATAGTAGTGCAAGATTCAATTCACCGGTCTCTGTGGCTCTTAGCTCGATGAAAACCTCGCTTGCATGCTTGCTTACAGTTCTCGTCCTGAATGTGTCGGGATGCAACGTCTACGACTCGACCCTGGTCGAGCAGGGCTCGGCAGGTGTTCCAGACAGGCCGCCCGAGAGCACGAGCTCGCCCGAGGATAACGTCGAAGCGGTGTTCGCCCTACGCAATGTGTCCCTGGATCAGTCGGGCGACCGCTGGCGCAGGGTCGGATTGGACCTCGACGGAATGAACACGGCGTCGGTCGACGATCCGGCGGAGTGTGTCGCCGCCAATGGCAATCCCTCGCTCGATGGTGATAAAGGCATCGACAACTCGTTCGGTCAGCATGTCCTACCGACCGTCGCAAGTCTCATCGCGTGCTTGGAGGACAACATCGCGCTCAACCAGGGCCTCGGCTTTGGCACGGTCCTCGTGCGCTTGCGCGAATGGAATGGGACGCCCAACGACGCCAAAGTCGATGTCTCGGTGCTTTCCGCCGTGGATGGTACTTCGCTCGACGATTTGTCAGGTCTCGAATGGGGTGGAGCCAACGGTGCCACCCTCATGCAGCAAGGAGGGTCGGTCGAGGCTCCGCCGCCCGATTGGGACGGCGAGGACTTCTTTTTTGCAGACCCGGCGAGTCTCGTGGCTGGAGACATCGACCGTCCGAACGTCTGGACGACCGACGCCTACGTGTCCAAGGGTCGCGTCGTTCTTCCAGTCGACACGTCGGCGACGTTCACGTTTCTGACGGGTCCTGGGAGCTTTTCGATTTCTGTCGAGGGCTTCTTGGTGGGAGACATCAGCGAAGACGGTCAGACCTTTACCAAGGGTCTTCTCGCGGGCCGCTTCTCCGCGGGTCGGTTGGTGGCTACGATGCTTCCATTGGGCATCTGTGATGAAAGCCTTCGTGAGACCGTCGTCGGGCTGCTCACCGACAACCTCGATCTTCGTATCGACAAGGAGCTTGGCAGTCCGGGCGATCCGTGTACGGCTACGAGCGTAGCCTTCGCCTTTCAGGCGATCCGCGCGAGGCTCGCGACTACGATAGCCCCAGTCCCTCTCCCGGTACCCGAGCCCTGCGCAGGGGGAGGCTCCCCCGGTGTACAGCCGGCCTTCGACCGCTGTTGCCGATCGGTCGAGGTCAACACCCCCGAGCTCCTTCCGGCGGAATGCTCGCCGGCCGACCTCGCGCCCTACTCGAACCTGCCCAATCCAATTCCGGTGCCGCTCGTGGATGGGTTTTAACCGACGTCGAACGATTCTCCGCAGCCACAGTCGCCGGTCGCGTTGGGATTATTCCACTTGAATCCGTAGTTCATCAGACCCTGCTCCCAATCGAGAACGGCGCCCTTCAGAAACTCGATGCTGCGGGTGTCGACGACCACCTTGAGCCCATCGAAGTCGAAGACTAGGTCTTTTTGGGGCCTGATCTTCTTCGCGAAATCGTAGACGTAGTAGTACCCGGAGCAGCCTCCGCCCTTCACACCCAAGCGCAAGCCCTCGACCGGCGTGTCGGCGTCGGCGACCTTCTGCTTCGCCATCTCGACGGCTTTGGGCGTGAGGGTGATGCTCTCAGCTTCGCTCATCCTCTCCTATCTAAGGCGAGATAGCCGTCTCCGCCAGGCCACCAGCCCAGGCGCGAGGCAAACCCAGCCGGATCGCCTCCCGGTAAACCCGACCCGTCCCGTTGTTCACGGGGCTTCGCTGCGACTCCTACGCGCAGGCACTACAGCAGGTGCCGTGTCGAGTCGTTCGAGGAGTCGCTCGAGAATTCGATCGTGAACGCCACGCACTTTCAGGAACCAGATGGGCACGAACCACCATGCCAGGTCGCCATCGAGCACGTGCACCACGCGACAGCCTGTCGCGGTCTCGGTGATCTCGAAACCATGCGTTCCGTTCATGAAACGCTGATCGGCGCGCCATGTGAGTCTTCGGTCCGGGTCGAGGTCGTCGAGGACAGCGCGGATGATGCCGTGGCGCTCACGGGTTTCGCCGACTCTCAACGGCCCCGGCGTGCGTTCAAAGGGTATCGAGGGGGCGGGCCAAATCCGGTCATCCTCGGTTCCGACGGCCGCTAGCGCGCTGAACACCTCGGAGGCGGGGCGCGCGATCAGGCGTGAGTGTTCGTTTCGGATATGCATTTCGTTTCCTTCCCGACACCATACGGTGACGTATGGTATGTAGGGCCAACGATTGCCCAGGTCAATACGCTAGCGTATGGTACCGCCCATGAAGGATCGTCTGAGCGCGGCCCGGTGGACTGAGATGGCGCTACAGGTCTTGGCCGATCGAGGCATCGAGGCGGTTCGGGTGGAGCCGCTTGCCCGCGCGCTGGGCGTCACGAAAGGAAGCTTCTATTGGCACTTTGCGGATCGGCAAGATCTATTCGATTCCCTGCTCCTGCAATGGGAGCGACTGGCGACCCTCAATGTCATCGAAGCGGTCGAGCTCGCCTGCGATGAGCCAGACGAACGGCTGCGAGAGTTGACTCGACTGGTCTTTCGCCACGGAGGACCTCTCGACCGGGCCGTGCGTGCCTGGGCCAGCCACGATGAGGAAGCGGCCCACGTGGTCGAGAGGGTCGACACTCAGCGTTACGCGTTCGTCCGGGGCCTGCTCGAAGCCCATGGGTTAGCGCCTACCACGGCCGCGATGCGAGCACGCTTGCTCTACACATCGCTCATCGGAGAGCAGCACACGTCCCTCACGTTGAGCCGAAAGCGTCGAGTCGAGTGGGCGTTGGCGAATCTAGAGGTTCTTCTCGCTCCGGGGTAGCGCTCCCGCTGGCGCTGACCCTCGGAGGCCTACCACTCGACCGGTTTTCCCGCCAACTTCCGTTTCCATAGGGGAGAACGCTCTCGCAGCCGTTGGACCGTGTCGATCACGACATCACCCACGGTGGCGATCTCCTCTCGGGTGGTCGATCGTCCTAGGCCGAATCGCACCGAGGCGGCTGCCCAGTCCTTCGGAACACCCATCGCTTCGAGGACGTAGCTCGGCCCTGGCTCGGCGCTGCTACAGGCTGCCCCACTCGAGACGGCCACGTGCTCACAGAGCTCGAGGAGCAGTCGAGCGCCGTCCAAGTAGCCAAACGAAAGATTGAGATTCCCAGGATGGCGGCGGTCAGCAGAGCCGTTGAGCCGGACTTCATCGAGCGCATCGAGCAGTCGATCACGAAGCGCGTCTCGGAGGCGACCGATCCGTGTCGCCTCTGCGGGACCCTCCTCTTTCATGATTTGGGCGGCCATTCCAAAGCCGACAATCCCAGCAACGTTCAGGGTTCCCGAACGAAAACCGCGCTCGTGCCCACCGCCCGTCATCTGCGGCACCGGAACGCCGCGCACCTGTACCGCCTTGCGGACATAGAGCGCGCCGACGCCCTTTGGCCCGTACATCTTGTGTGCGGATAGGCTCACGAGATCGACGTTCAGGTCTCGAACCGAGAAGGGAAGATAACCGAGTCCCTGGGCCGCATCGCAATGAAACAGGACGTCGCGCTCGCGGGCAAGCGTACCGATCGAGGCGATATCTTGAAGGACACCGACTTCGTTGTTCGCGAGCATGACGCTCAGCAGTACCGTGTCTTTGGTGATGGCCGACGCCACCGCCTCGACGGGCACGATCCCCGATTCGTCGACGTCGACGAAAGTGACCTGCCAACCATGCTTCTTAAGCGCCTCACAGGTGTCGATCACCGCCTTGTGTTCCGTCCGCACGGTCACGATGTGATTTCCCCGGCCCTCTGTTGCTCTCGCAGCGCCCACGATGGCCAAGTTGTCGCTCTCGGTCGCGCCGGAGGTGAAAACTAGCTCTTCTGGTTTGCAGCCGAGCAGCGCAGCGACGCGGGTTCTCCCCTCTTCGGCGGCGTCGCGAGCCACGGTCCCATACTCATGCGCATTGCTCGCCGCGTTGCCAAAGCGCTCTTGAAAGTAAGGCATCATGGCCGCGAGCACCCGTTCGTCTATGGGCGTGGTCGCATGATGGTCCAAGTATATCGGCAGCGCAGCCATCGCCTGGAAAGCCTAGCGCCGACTGTGTGCGCATCCAACGGCTTGATCTATGCTTCGCTTCATGGCTAAGCCGAGCATTCTATGCGCGACTGATTTGACCGAACACAGCCACCGCGCCGCGGACCTCGGCGTGGCGGCTGCCAAGGCTTTTGCTGCACGTCTCGATTTGGTCCACGTCATCGACGATGCCGATTCCTGGTGGCCCGAGTCGCCGGGGCTCGAGGACGTGACCGATCAGGCTCGCGCGCACACGACGCGATACGAAGCGATTCTCGAAGCTCAGCTCCGGGACGAGCAGAAGCGTTGCATCGCCGCCGGGGTCGAATGCGAGGCCTTCGTCATGCGGGGTCGGCCGTGGCGGCTCATTCCAGAGATCGCCCAGGAGCGGTCGAGCTTCTTGATCGTCATCGGCGCTTACGGGAGAGGTGGCAAGCGGGCGGTCGATCGTGAGGGCGTGAGCGAGCGTATTCTCGGCTCTACGGCAGAACGTGTGATTCGTGTGGCCGACCGGCCGGTTTTCGTCTCGACCGGCGAAGAAGACATTCCAGATGGCCTCGCCGGGACGACGTGGCTCGTCGGCACCGACTTTTCCGAGTCGTCGACTGCGGCACTCTCTTGGGCGAAGCGCGCAGTAGCCCGCGTCGGCGGCGAGCTCCACGTAGCGAACGTGGTGATTCCCGCGGGCGGTGAAGAGAAGCCAGACGAAGAACGCTCGTGGCGCCAAATCCTCCGCGACCAATCGAAGCTCGAAGCGGGCCAGAAGCTCGCTGATTACATCGCGCAGAATGCCCCTGAGGCCGAGCACCATCAGGTGGTTTCGCCGGACTATGCGTCTCATGCGCTTTGCGATGCGGCAGTCATGGTCGAGGCCGACGTCCTAGTGGTCGGGACGCAACATCACAGCGTGTTGGGTAGGTTGCTCGTCGGCAGCACGGCGTCGCGCTGTCTCCGGATCGCGCCGATGCCAGTGCTCATGATCCCCGAGGGAGCTCGGTAGGCCGTCCATGCTCTGGGCGTAGGCCGTGAGCCAACCTTGACACCTCTCGGCTGATACCCTAGATCTATATAGGACTAGAGCGGTCCTGTATATAAGTACCTGAAAATGCTGCGAATTTCAAAAATGACCGACTACGCAGTCGTCTTGGCCACCCACCTGGCCGCCACGAAGGAGCCCCATGCGGCCCGCGACCTCGCGCTCGAAACCCAGATTCCGGAGCCGACCACGAGCAAGGTTCTCAAGCAGTTGAGCAGGGCCGGGGTGGTCGTGTCGCAACGCGGGGCCAAGGGCGGATATACGCTAGCCCGGCCGGCGCACGAGATCGGCATCGAAGAGGTCATCCAGGCGATCGAGGGGCCGATCGCGGTCACCGAGTGTTCCGACGAGTCCGCCGATTCGCTGTGCGAGTATGAAACCAACTGTGGCGTTCGCGCGAACTGGCAGCGCATCAACCTCGCGGTTCACCAAGCCCTTTCCCAGATCACCCTCGCGGACATGGCGTTTCCTTTCGTCGACACCCTGATCACCATCGCCCGTTCCGGCGAAGAGGCCGAGCGGGCGCGGCTCGGAGAGTCTGCGCAGGGCGATGTGCATTGAGTTGGAGTGAGTGATGTCTACAGCGACCGAACCTATCGACGAGATTCTCAAAAGAGGCTACGACGCCGGCTTCGTTACCGACATCGAACAGGAGTACGCTCCACCCGGATTGAACGAGCAAATCGTCGCGTTCATCTCCGAAAAGAAGAACGAACCCGAGTGGCTTCTCGCATGGAGGCTCAAGGCGTATCGGCACTGGCTCAAGATGACAGAGCCGCGCTGGGCTAAGGTGAGCTACCCGGAGATCGACTACCAAGACATCTGCTACTACGCAGCCCCCAAGTCCAAGGACGACGCGCCCAAGAGCCTCGACGAGGTCGACCCGGAGCTGCTCGCGACCTACGAGAAGCTCGGGATTCCGCTGCACGAGCGCGAGATATTGGCGGGCGTGGCGGTCGATGCCGTGTTCGACAGCGTTTCGGTGGCGACGACGTTTCGCGCGAAGCTCGCTGAGGTCGGCGTGATCTTCATGTCGTTCTCCGAGGCGGTTCAAGAGCACCCCGAGCTCGTGAAGAAGTACCTCGGCTCCGTCGTGCCGATCGCCGACAACTTCTTTTCCGCGCTCAACAGTGCCGTCTTCAGCGACGGCTCGTTCGTCTACATTCCGAAGGGGGTGCGCTGCCCGATGGAGCTGTCGACGTACTTCCGTATCAACGCTGCGAAGACGGGCCAGTTCGAACGAACCTTGATCGTGGCCGAGGAGGGGAGCTACGTGAGCTACCTGGAAGGTTGCACCGCACCCATGCGCGACGAGAACCAGCTTCACGCGGCGGTAGTCGAGCTGGTGGCGCACAAGGACGCCCAGATCAAGTACTCGACTGTCCAGAACTGGTACCCAGGCGACGAGAACGGCAAGGGCGGGATCTTCAACTTCGTGACGAAGCGTGGGCTTTGCGAGGGAGAGCGCTCGAAGATCAGTTGGACCCAGGTCGAGACGGGCTCCGCGATCACGTGGAAGTATCCGAGCTGCATTCTCAAGGGCGATAACTCGATCGGAGAATTCTACTCGGTGGCGTTGAGCAATCACCGGCAGCAGGCGGACACCGGCACGAAGATGATTCATCTCGGCAAGAACACGCGGTCGACCATCATTTCGAAGGGGATCAGCGCGGGCCACGGGCAGCAGACCTATCGCGGGGGAGTGAAGATTATGCGCGGCGCTACCAACGCGAGGAACTACACTCAATGCGACTCGCTCCTGATCGGCGACAAATGTGGCGCCCACACCGTGCCGTATGTCGATGTCCGTAACAGCACGTCGCAACTCGAGCACGAGGCGACGACGTCTCGCATCGGTGAGGATCAACTCTTCTATTGTCGACAGCGTGGGCTTTCCGAGGAAGACGCGGTGAGCCTGATCGTCAACGGCTTTGCCAAGCAGGTGTTGAAAGAGCTACCGATGGAATTTGCGGTCGAGGCACAGAAGCTTCTCGGCGTCAGCTTGGAAGGCGCGGTCGGTTGATGCTGAAGATCGAAAACTTGCACGTCGAAGTCGAGGGCAGCCCCATCTTGAAGGGGATCGACCTCGAGATCCAAGCCGGCGAGGTGCACGCGATCATGGGCCCGAACGGCTCGGGCAAGAGCACGCTTGCGTACGTTCTTGCCGGTCGCGAGGGGTACGAGGTCACCAAGGGGCGTGTGACCTACAAGGGGCAGGACTTGCTCGAGATGTCGCCCGAGGCGCGTGCTGCCGAAGGTGTCTTTCTCGGCTTTCAGTATCCAGTGGCGATCCCAGGAGTGAGCAACGTCTATTTCCTCAAGGCCGCTCTCAACGCGCTTCGAAAGCATCGCGGTGAAGACCCGCTAGACGCGATTGACTTCATGAAGCTGTCGAAAGAGAAGGCGGCGCTCGTGCAGCTCTCGGACGAGCTGACGAAGCGATCGGTGAACGAAGGCTTCAGCGGTGGCGAGAAGAAGCGAAACGAGATCTACCAGATGGCGATGCTCGAGCCGTCCTTGGCGGTGCTGGATGAGACCGATTCTGGTCTCGACATCGACGCGCTCAAGGTGATCGCGGACGGCTTGAACACGCTTCGGAGCCCCGAGCGCGCCATGCTCGTCATCACACACTATCAGCGGCTTCTCGATTACATCGTGCCCGATGTGGTGCACGTCTTGATCGACGGCCAGATCGTTCGAACCGGAGACAAGGACCTCGCGAAACGTCTGGAAGCGGAGGGTTACGCCGAGGTTCGGAACGCGATGCAGCCGTGACGCAGCAACCCCAAACACTTCTAGACAGCATTCCCGCCTCGTTCGATACGGGCCCGCAATGGTTGCGTTCGGTTCGCAAGAGTGCCGCCGAAGTGCTCCGGGAGCGGGGGCTGCCCGACAAGAAGACCGAAGAGTGGAGGTTCACGTCGGTCCGTCCGCTCGTCGCTACCGAGTTTGCCCGTGCCGATGCAGAGGCTCCGAAGCTCGTCTCGCCCGCGCCCAAAGGCGTGACCGTCCGAAGCCTGCGTCAGGTGCTCGAGCAGGAGCCTGCCCGACTCGAAGGCCGGCTTGCACTCGGCGAGTCGGAGCATTTCGCTGCGCTCAACACGGCGCTATTCACCGAAGGGCTGTGGATCCACGTGGCGGCCGGCGTCGTCGTCGAGGAGCCGCTCCAGCTCATTCATGAGCCTCCTAAGACGACGGAGCCCGGCGTGAGCTACCCGCGTGTTCTCGTGACTGTCGAGAGCGGGAGTGAGGCGACGCTGATCGAGACGTATCCGGGAGAGAACCCGGGGCAGCTCACCAACTCGGTCGTCGAGGTGGAGCTCGGTCGTAATGCCAAGCTCAACCACGTTCGCATCCACGAAAACCCTGGCCTTCAAGTAGGTCGAGTCGAAGCGCGTCAGGAGGCGGACAGCTCCTATCGGTCCGTCGTTCTGACCCTCGGTGGAGCGCTCCTTCGCTTCGACGTTCGAGCGCTCCTCCAAGGCCAGGGCGCCGAGTGCCGGCTCGATGGCGCGTACCTCGTCGACGGGAACGATCATGTCGACCACCACACCGTCGTGGAGCATCAAGCGCCGCGTTGCCAGAGCGATCAGACCTATCGGGGGATTGCATCCGGCCGCGGGACTGCGGTGTTCGATGGCGTCGTTTTCGTGCACCGGGGCGCTCAGAAGACCGAGGCGCATCAGGAGAACCGGAACCTTCTGCTCTCGGATACGGCGACGGTCCACACGAAGCCGCACCTCGAGATCGACACCGATGACGTCATTTGCAGCCATGGGGCCACCGTCGGGTCTCTCGACGAGAGTCAGCTGTTCTACCTTCGCACCCGCGGCATTCCCGAAGAGCTGGCTCGAGCGATGCTCACCTACGCGTTCATCGAGGAGGTAGTCGACCGGGTCTCCCATGAGCCGACTCGAGACCGACTGCGGGAGGCGGTTCTAGCGCGTATTCCTGCAGGCGAAGCGGTTCGGGGGGCGTCATGACGCGACCTTCGGCCATTGCGAATGTGACGGACGCCGGCTTCGACGCCCGACGCGTGCGAGACGATTTTCCGGCTCTCCATCAGGACGTGCACGGCAAGCCTTTGGTGTATCTCGACAGCGCTGCAACCACGCTCAAGCCTCGAGTGGTCATCGATGCTGTCGCTGATGTTTATGCGCGCGACTGCGCCAACATTCATCGAGCAGTTCATCTTCTTTCGCAGCGGGCCACTGCTCGCTTCGAAGAAGCGCGCGAAAAGGTCCGCGCGTTTCTCAATGCCAACGACACCAACGAGGTGATATTCACGCGCGGGACGACCGAATCGGTCAACTTGGTTGCGCAGAGCTGGGCCCGCACGTTCCTTCGCGAAGGGGATGAAGTGCTCATCACGGAGCTCGAGCACCATTCAAACATCGTTCCGTGGCAGATCGTCTGCCAGCAAGTTGGCGCAGAGCTGGTCGTCGTACCGATGACCGACCGTGGCGAAATCACCCGTGAGGCCTTCGAGGAGCAGCTCAGCTCGCGAACTCGGCTCGTGGCGATGGCACACGTCTCGAATGCGCTTGGTACCGTGCTCCCCGTCGAAGAGTTGACCGGGCTAGCCCACGAGCGGGGGGCCGTCGTGTTGCTCGATGGAGCGCAGGCCGTGTCGCACGTCCCGGTGGATGTGCAGGCGCTCGACTGCGATTTCTATACGTTTAGCGGCCACAAGCTCTACGGGCCGACCGGGGTCGGCGTGCTCTACGGGCGCGAGCGGCTGCTCGAAGGGATGCCCCCCTATCAAGGCGGGGGCGACATGATTCGTTCGGTCACCTTTGCAGAAACGATCTACAACGATCTGCCGTACAAGTTCGAGGCCGGGACTCCCAACATCGCTGGGGCCATCGGGCTCGGCGCGGCGATCGACTATCTCAAGTCATTTGATCAGGAGGCCGTGCACGCCCACGAAAACGCCGTGCTGCGTTATGCGACCAAGGCGCTCGGGTCGGTCGCCGGCTTGCGGCTCATCGGCACCGCGCCCGGCAAAGTGGCCTCGGCTTCGTTTCTGATGGACGCGGTGCACCCGCACGACATCGGCACAATCGTCGACTCCGAGGGAGTCGCGATTCGAACCGGCCATCACTGCGCCCAACCCGTGATGGAACACTTTGGTGTTGCGGCCACCGCGCGCGCATCGCTCGGCTTGTACAACACTACGGAGGACGTCGACGCCCTGATCCGGGCGCTTCACAAGGTGAAGGAGCTATTCGGGTGATGGATCTCCGTGAGCTCTATCAAGAGGTCATCCTCGATCACGGCAAGAACCCGCGGAATCACCGCTTCCCGGAGCCTCACAACAGGGAAGGGCGAGGCTACAACCCGCTTTGCGGGGATAAGGTCACCCTCCGTTTGCAACTCGATGGCGACAAGATCACCGACGTCGGTTTCATGGGGCAGGGTTGCGCCATCTCTCAGGCCTCGTGCTCGACGATGACCCAGGCTATCAAAGGCAAGACCGTCGAAGAGGCCGATGCGCTCTTCTCGAAGTTTCACGCGATGGTGATGGGTGAAGCCGACGCCGACGACGATTTCGAATCTCTTGGCAAGCTTGCGGTGTTCGCAGGCGTTCGTGAGTTCCCGATGCGAGTCAAGTGCGCCACTTTGGGGTGGCATACGCTCAATCAAGCCCTTCGCGACGAGCATCGCGAAGCAACGACGGAGTAAGACGTGGGCGACGACATCGAACATCTGAAGGTTCACAAGATCCCCCCGAGATCGACCTCGGACCACGTCTTCTTGCCCCAAGCTGACGGACACCCTGCGACCACCGATCCGATCAGCGAAGCCTACGGCGGGTCGGGCGAAAAGCCCCCGGCTCCCATCGAGCCAGAGGCGGTCAAGGCCGCCATCGTCGAAGCGCTTAGATCGATCTTCGATCCCGAGATTCCCGTGAACATTTACGAGCTCGGCTTGATCTATGACGTCGACGTCGCCGGAGACGGCCGCGCGGAAGTGCGCATGACCCTGACAGCCCCGGCGTGTCCGGTTGCGGGCGCGCTCGTTGAAGAGGTCGCCGAAAAGACCGGCCGCGTCGAGGGCGTCTCGACCTCCCGCGTCGAGCTCGTCTGGGACCCCCCTTGGACCCCGGACCGTATGACCGAAGCCGCCAAGCTCGAGCTCGGTTTAATCTGACGGTGGCCCGGAGCATGTTCCCCAAATGACCCGAGACCTTTCAGGCCGGTGTGGGACTTGTGGCTGGTACATTGCCAAGCGTGAGGAGCCCGATGGTTCGTGGGTTGGGGATTGCAGGCTCGGGCAGGGGCATTGGCCCCTCAAGGACACGGCAACGTGCTCGAGCCACAAGTCCAAGGACATACCTTGGGACGAAGCGCTCAAGCGAAAGACAGTTGCGGGAGCGCCTCGCCACTACCGCGAGGCGGCGGCTCCAGCACCCCGGTCACCCATTCCCTCAGAGATAGGAATCGACATGGATCAAGACACATTTCGACAAGTCCTTCGCGAAGTCCTCTTCGATGAGCTCGGTGTTCGTGACGTCGACATGGGAGACCGCTGGAACGGGGGAGAGCTCGTGCTCATCCCCGGGCGGGAAGGCACCCAAGAAAAGCGGATGCCTCTCGACGTTTTCTTCAAGAAGATCGTGATGGTTCGTGACAAGCTGCGCGTCCTCGAGCAGAAGATCAACGGACACAAAGGTCTCAGCGACGACGAAAAAGTCCAGCTCCAACAATACATCACCGGCTGCTACGGCTCACTGACCACCTTCAACGTCCTCTTCCGCAGCAAAGAGGACCAGTTCACGGGACAGAAGAAGTAGCCTCGTAGACACTGACGCTGGCACTGTTTCTTCTAGGAGTAGGTGCCGCGGTCCGAGTCACCGGTGGACGCAGATCGAGCACTGTCCCTGTCGCTGCTACACTACATCGTGCTCTACTTCGCCTATGGCTCCAATCTCGACGCTGACAGTTGGGTGCAGTGGTGTGAGGCCAAGGGGTACGATCCTCAGTCGATCGAGCCCCTCGGTGGCGCGTGGCTTCCGGACTATGAGCCCGTCTTTCATTACCAGTCGAGCCTTCGGAAAAGCGGCGCGCTCGACGTCCGTCCGCGCAAGGGGACAGCAACGCCAGGAGCGCTTTTTCGGGTTCACGATTGGTCGGGGCTCGACGCAAAAGAGGGGCTCTCGGGCCGCTACTATCAGCGCATCGAGGTCATCGCTCTCACCGACGACGGGCACGCGCACCCCGCGGTCACCTACAGCGTGTGCGACGAGCGTCTGGGGAGCTTCGTGCCGCCAGCCCCCGGGTACCAAGAAACCGTGCTGCGCGGGCTCTCGCAATTCGGCCACGGGCACGACCAGTTCCTGGCTGCGGCGCGCGGCGAGTCCCTTGGATCGACCACGACGGCGATCTTCGCGTACGGCACGTTGATGCGCGGGGAGCGTAGCCACGATCGGGTCGCCGAGCGTCTACGGCGCACCCACCATCCTGCCCGCGTCAGCGGCGCGTCCTTGGTGCGGATCGACTGGTATCCGGGCTTGGTGCTGAACGCGGATGGCGTCGTGCATGGAGAGGTCTTCGAGATCGACGACATCGGTGCCGCCCTCGACGAGCTCGACCCCTACGAGGACTTCGCCGGCTACGGACACGATGACTCGCTCTACCGACGCTCGCTTGTGAGGACACACACAAACGGTGGCACACTGTTGGCCTGGACCTATGTTTTTCTCGGAGATGCGGGTGGCTTGCCGGTGATCGCGTCGGGACGGTGGTCGGACGCTTGACCTCGCGTCTGGCGAGCCGTAGGCTCGAACCTCATGAGCAATCAACACGACATGCTGCGCAACTACTTTTTTTGGTTCACCGACTGAGGTGGCCTGCGCGCATTGTCGCTCGAAGGCCGCCTCTCAGGGCGGCCTTTTTGCTTGATGGATGAGGTCGTCGTGGGAGGGGCAGGGAGCCCGACCGATGGCCCGCAACGACCGATATCAAGCACAACATCGACAGCCCAGAGATTCTACGACGCGCCGAAAGGCAACCGTCGTGCACGATGGTACTGCGTTCGAGCTCGCCACCGATCTCAGGCAGTTTGGCTTCGACGTGATCGAGGGCCCACTTTTGTCGTTTGCCTCGGGCTATCAGGAACCCGGGCAGCTCGCGATCATCGCGACACGGGCGGGTGCCATGAGGCGCGAGAGACTGCAGGCGTGGACTCGCGAGATCTGCGGGCAAGGAGCAACCTTGCTCGCAATCGGCTCATCGGTCGCGCCAGTGGCCGAGTTCTTCGGCTCTTCGACACTCGACTCGACTCACACTCTGCCGACCGGAAGGCTCGCCGCCGTGACCGCGGCCCGCGACGGTCTCTTTTCCGGCTTGCCCGAGGAGTTTCGGCTCGCTCTTCCTGCCGGCGACCGAGTCGAGTGCGGTGACCTGAACGCGGAGTTTGGTGTGACCGCGTGGACGAAAGACGGCGAGCTCATCGGCGCATCGCATGTGTTCAGGCCCGTCCATCTACTTCATACCGGCGCGCTTGAAAGCAGCGAGCTTCGTCCCGTCATACTCGGCAATCTACTTCGCCTACATCGCCAGCGTGGCGGCCGCGCCTTCTAACCCTCGAAAAGAAGGGACTGTCCCCTTTTGTTGGGGGTTGAGCGGCGGGTTGGTTACTCTTGTGAGTCGGGGGGAATGCTTGGTGAAATCGGTTCCTTGGCGCCGTTGGGGGGCGATTGTTCTGGCCTCGGCCGTGTCGGTCGGGCTCTTGGTGTTGCTCTTCAACGATCTCGATCCGAAACAGGTTTTCTTGGAGACCAAGAAGGTCGACCTACGCGTCTTCGCCTGGATTTATCTGCTTCGTGCGATCGCTTTCTTCGCACTGATCTGGAGGACGCGGGCGATTGCAGCGCCGCTCCACACCTATCGCTGGCCGCAGGCGACCCGCGCCGTATTCGCCGGCTATTTCGGAAATGCCGTGCTCCCTGCCCGGATCGGCGAGCTCATGAAGGCTGGGTATCTCTCGCGGGTCGGCTCTCCCACGCCCACCGCGTGTGTTGCGTTCATCGCAGTCGAGCGCGTCTTGGACCTGGTGGTGATTGCAATCGTGGCGCTCTGGGTCTCGTTCGTCGTCCTCAACCAACAAGCCGGCGATAGCGTCGTGCTGTTCTCGCTGGCTGCGGGGACGAGCGCGGTGGTCCTGTTCGTCTTGGCACGCAGTCCCCAACGCGTGGTCGAGATCGCAAGAGCAGCGGTTCGTCTTCTGGGTGCGCGCGCCGACGCCCTCATCAGCCCCCGCATCGAGACTTTTGTAGAGGGCCTTTCGGCGCTCGACACCGCACGCCGGGTCCTCCCCGTGATCCTTTCGACTCTCCTCTATTGGGGTGCCACTGTGGCTACCATCGCGATCTGGCCGCTTGCCTTCGGGCTGAGCTTGCCCTGGTACACCCCCCTCGTCGTCATGGTGTTCTTGTCGCTCGGGACCGCGCTTCCATCGACTGCGGCGTTCGTCGGCACGTATCACTACGCCGCCGCGGCGGCTCTCCATCTGATGGGTGCCTCTCGCGAGACTGCAGTGGCGATGGCGGTCTTCGTGCACGCCGCGACGTTCGTTCCGTGGACGATCGCCGCTGGCCTCATCATCGTGATGCCGCTCTTCAAGGGGCAATTCGCGACGAAGCAGGGGTCTTTGCGACCCTCGACGGCGCCCGAGCCCACCACGTAGAGTTTTCTTGGTCTCGCCCGGGCCCCGGAATACAACCGTCTCATGGGACAGCTGCTCAACATCGTGACCCCGCTTCACAAGGCGACGAAGCGAGACTTCTTGGGTCGCATGCAGGACGAGAAGATCGCTTGCATGCAGGTCGCCCGTGAGTACGGAAAAGACTTCTGGGACGGAGACCGGCGATACGGGTACGGCGGCTATCGCTACGACGGGAGGTGGGCGCCTGTGGCGGAGCATCTCATCGCGCACTACGGCCTCCAGTCGAACGCTTCGATCCTCGATGTCGGATGTGGGAAGGGCTACCTCTTGTACGAGCTCAAGCAACTTCTCCCCAATGCGCGGGTCGCCGGGTTCGACATCTCGGCGTACGCCATCGACAATGCGAAAGAAGAGCTCCGCGGCAATTTGTTCGTGCATCGGGCGCAGGACCCCTACCCATTCGAGGACGACGAGTTCGATCTCGTCATCTCGCTCGCGACGCTGCACAATCTCGCGGTGCAGGATCTGAAGGTGGCGCTCCGAGAAATCGATCGGGTCGGCAAGAACGCCTATCTCGTAGTCGAGAGCTTTCGAAGTGAGGCAGAGTTGTTTAACCTCCAATGTTGGGCGCTCACCTGTGAAGCGTTCCACCGCCCGGAGAGCTGGGTATGGCTGTTCGACGAATGGGGATACCGGGGGGACTATGAGTTCATCTACTTCGAGTGATCCGGTGCTGCGTGCGACCGAGCGATATGACTCGGACTTTCTCGAACGCGAAGAGTTGCGCCTCGTCGAGGACTTTGAAGAGCGCGGATACCAGATCTTCGATATCGAGGATCGCAGCGGCCTGGAGCGGATCCGCCGCGCAGTCGCCAATCAACTGAGCAAAGAGACCGGCACGCCCTTCGAGGATATTTCGGAGCTCTTGAACCGAGCCGGTGATCTAGTCTCGGTCGCCGATCTCAACTCCGTTCGTCTCGCGATCTTCAATGCGATGAATAGGGAGAAGTGGTTTCGCCCTACCTATTACAAGCTTGCTCGGCGAGTGCTTGCCACGCTCGTGGGGAACGAGCTGGCAATGCAACGGCGTATCAATCTGAGCATCCAGCTTCCAGGCGACGACAGCTCGTTGCTACCAGTTCACTCCGATGTCTGGTCGGGGGATTCCGCTTTCGAAGTCGTCGTATGGATTCCTTTGGTCGACTGTTACCGCACGAAGAGCATGTTCATCCTCCCGCGAAAGCTCAATGACGAGCATTCGAAGCACCTCGCGGAGTTTCGAGGGAAAGACACCGAGGAGCTCTTTCGGGCGATCGAGCCGGACGTCGAATGGCTGACCGTTTCCGTGGGTCAGGGAATCATTTTCACGCACACGCTCATGCATGGGAACCGGCGCAACGAGGAAGACGAAGCGCGTTGGTCGATGAACTGCAGGTTCAAGAGCTTGCTTTCGCCATATGACACCAAGCGCCTCGGCGAATTCTTCGAACCGATCACCCTCCGCGCCGCCACGCGTCTCGGGATGACGTATACTTTGCCCGAGGGATTCGAGCGTTGAGCGCGGGGTACCGCGGTTACATTGCAAGTCGGCCTGTCCGGGGCGAGATGACGCCGCAGCACGTGCAGAACCTCGTCGTGCGCGACTACGCTACTCGCAACGGGCTCCCATTCCTTCTCAGCGCTACCGAGTACGCGATGCCGGGCTGCTTCATGATGCTCGATAGCGCCGTGGCGAGCCTAGACGACATCGACGGGATCATTTTCTTCAGTCTTTTCATGATGCCTCCTGATGAGGCTGGGCGTCGTCGGATCTATCGCCGAACGCTCGAGCTCGGTCGTTCCCTACACTTCGCACTCGAAAATCTCGCGTTCGACAGCGAACGAGACATCGACCGATTGGAAGACATGTTCCAGGTCGACCGTTTCGCAAGGAGCACGCTTCGTGCCGTCAATTTCGATTCCGAAGTCGTGTGCCCCATTTGCGGGGGACTTCCGGCGTCCGAGACCTCGGTCGATTTCTCGGGCGTCACGTCCGATGTCAAGCCTTGGCCCCATGTTTCGAATCTCCTGGTCTGCGGCGGGTGTGGCCTATTGCACAAGCGAAAGACGGCGGAGTGGTTCCAGGACGTCGATGTCATTTACAGAGACTACGAAGCGTACCACCAGGGGCAGGGCGCCGAGCAATCGGTTCGTCAAGAAGAGGCGAGCGAGCTTTCCCCGAGGTCGGCGCTCTTGGTACGGTTTGCGAAAGACGAGCTCGCGCTCCCGTCGTCGGGAAGACTGCTCGACGTCGGATGTGGCAATGGCGCGCTACTTCGTTCGTTTGCGGGCGAGTTTCCGGGCTGGGAGCTCATCGGCGTCGATCGAAGTGAAAGTGGCGCAGATGCAGTTGGCGCGATTCCGGGCGTCGAGCGATTCGTCGTGGGCGGCCCTGCAGATGCGCCCGGACGCTACGACCTGATCAGTCTCGTCCACGTGCTGGAGCACGTCCCCGAACCGCTCGCCTTCCTTTCCGAGGTCGCAGCCAAGCTCACCCCGGAGGGCGCTGTTTTGATCGACGCTCCGAGCTTTGCGACGAATCCGTTTGATTTGGCGGTCGTCGATCACGTCATGCATTTCTCGCTCGCGACTCTCCGTGAGCTCACGCGCCGATCCGGTTATGCGCTGCGGGCATACTCTTCGAGCCTGATTCGCAAGGAGCACGCTGCGCTTCTGACGCTGGCGGACGGTCTCGTATCTACGGATAGCCGCGCTTCGCGCACGCCGGATGGCGCCACGGATGCAGTGTCCTTGCTACAGGGTCTCGCGACTTGGCTGCCGCAACGTTTCGCCGATCAGGAAATCGGAATCCTCGGGACCGGCATCGCTGCGACGTGGGTCTGTGAGCAGTTGTCGAACGGGGCCGCCTACTTCGTCGATGAAGATCCACATCGCTTCGGCAAGAGCTACATGGCGACACCCGTGATCGCCCCGACCGACGTGCCCGATGATCTGACGGTGTTCGTTGCGCAGCCTCCCGCGATCGCGCGCAGGATCGCCGAGCGACTGGCCACGGAGTTTCCCGGGCCGTCGTGGGTGCCGTGCCCGTCCCTGGACGAGCTCGAGCTATGACCGACCTGCGGCAAGGTGCGCTGGTCGTAGGCGCCACGAGCTCGGTCGGAAGGGCAATCTTCCGCGAGCTGTCGCAAGACTGCGAAGTCGTTTGCACACACCATCGAAACCCGGGCCCCAACACGGTTGCATTCGATCTCGGGCACGACGAGCCAGGCGCGCTCCCAGTCGATTGGGGCACTCTCGGCGCCGTCGTAGTCGCGGGGGGCCTTACCCAGCTCGATGTTTGCGCGCGGGACCCCGTTGCAAGTGCGCAAGTCAATGTCGATGGCACGCTGCGCCTAATCCGTCACGCGCAACTCTCTGGCATCGAGCCGATTTTTTTGTCCTCCGACGCGGTCTTTTCGGGTGTGCTTTCGAACGCGCAGCCGCGTCCAAAGACCGAGACCGACCCGGTCGATCCGATTACCGCCTACGGACGTCAAAAGAGGGCGGTCGAGGACGTGGTCCTAGGCTCGACCGGGACGGTGCTCCGACTGTCGAAGCTCGTGTCGACGCGTCCCGAGGATGGTGGATTTCTCCGTGACCTCGCAGCCCAGCTTCTACGCCACGAACCCATACGTGCCGCCACCGACCAGTTCTTGAACCTGACGTGGACCGAAGACGTGGCTCGGGTAGTCCGTCTAGCGATCGCCGAAAACCTGTCTGGCCTCTGGCACGTCGCCGCCGAGCCCGTGCGAAGCCGTTACGACTGGAGCATTGCCCTCGCCCGTGAGCTTGGCGTGAGCGAAGACTTGGTGCGGCCTTGCTCACTCGCGGATTTCGAGTTTCTCGAGCCGCGACCGAAGGACTGCTCGCTCGATGGGTCGCGGCTCCAGCACCGATTGCCCTGGACTCTTCGCGCGGGCGACCGATTGATCTCGGATATCGCGGGCGCCGGTTAACTCGATTCCGGGATCCCGAGGGGTCGGTCCCGAACCAGGCTCAAGTACTGCTGGCCCTGCCCAAACCAGGAGGCGAAGTTCCCCCAGTCGACATCTCGCTCGCCAGCCTGTAGCCGAGCCACCACCCGCAGGAAATCATCGAACGAACGGACAGTCAGCGGATCGAGGTCCGCCAGTTCGCTACGCAGAACTTCGAGCGCCTTCATGACTCGCGCCATCGCCGCGGAACTCCGGGCTTCACTGTGGTTCACGATCCCCTGGTAAGCCTCGTTGCAGGCCGCCAAAAGAGATCGATTGCGCTCCCGCTTGCGGACGCTGTGCTCAGTGCGTGCATCGATGAAGTTGTGAAGCTCAGCCAAGTACATCTGGTTCGCGACCGCGTTGAAATCGCTCGCGGGTCCCGTGATTCGCTTGTACCAGCGGCGGTCGACGAGGAAACTCGGCGATGTGCCATGGACGCTGAAATCCGGATGAAGGGCGTCGATTGCCTCGTCGAGACCCATCAGCGCACGCCCCTGGAAGGGTTGGATCACATTGTCGAGGATCCAGTCTTCATGCGAACGTCCCATTCCCTCGATCGTGTCCAGATGAGGTCCAAGAAGCGGGACCAAGATGGCGAGCTTTTCCTCGGTCGAGGCTTCCTCATGGGTCGCGAGTGCCGCCGCGAACCTTCGGAGTTGCTCAGCCAGATAGCTGGCGGCGTCGATACAGGTGATCAAGATCATTCCGCCGGATCTCACGAACCGCGCGATTTGGCTCAGCAACTCGGTCGGCGCTTCCTGTGTCGGGAGGACCCCTTCGCAGAGCACCAAATCGAACCGCTCCGAAGTCTCGAAGTCTTCGATGAAGCTTTGAACGACCGAAATATCGATACTGCCGCTGCCGGCGAACCGTTGGAGCAGATCCCTGGTGTGCTCGAGGCCGACAGGGTTGGCGTCGACGAGGACGTACCGCGCTGGATGCATGGCTGCCGTGACGATGCTGTTGTGGCCAGAGCCCGGCCCAAACTCGAGGATGCTTCTTCCCGAAAGAAGACCCGGCACGATCCCGACGTGCCGGTACAGGGCGTGACGGCGATGAAAGTGCTTCTCGAGGTCCTCGATGTCTTGCGCTACCGGGGAGATCCCTTCCTTCGTGTAGAAGTCCACAAAAGCTTTCATCGATGGGCACCCCTCCTAGCGGCGCGGTTTTTGGCTCCCCTTGGACGTTATTGGTACCTTGCCGCAGGGGAGACCGCAAAAAAGGCCTGAGAAAGCCGACGACCGTGACGTCTCGAGATTCTACACAACGCCTGCGGATTTACGCGCTTCTCCTGCTCTTTCTCGTCACCCTGAGTGGCGCATACGCGCTCGTCGACCGGCTCGGCTTCGATCCGCTTCCACTCGGCTCGGCCTTCTTTCCAAGACAAGGATACGCCTACTTCCTCACGATATGGAGCTTCCTCGGCGCGATCGCATCGCTTGCACTGGCGTTGGCTTTGGCGCGTTCGTCGCAAACGCCCACCGCTCAGCGTCTTCGTCAGCGACTCCGTTTGTCCGAAACGACCGACGCAACATGGATCGTCGTGTTTTCGATCGCCGGGTTTGCCATCCCTGCGCTCGTCCGCACCTTCGCTCTCCAGTTTACCCCGCTGACCGACGATGAGGCGATCTATCGATTCACTGCCGAACTGATCGCTTCGGGGTCGATCGCCGCGCCACGCCCGCCGGAGCATCTGTTCTGGGACCGCGCGTTCATGGTGATCGACGATCACATGTACGGTCAGTACTTCCTCGGATGGCCCGCCGTGCTGGCTGTTTTCAAACGGTTGGGTCTCGAAGAGCTCGCAGGATGCCTTTGTGCGGCCCTTACGGTGCCGCCCCTCTACCTCTCCTCACTTCGGCTTGGCGGGCCGCTGGCAGCCCGAGTCACGGCTGCGCTTTTCGTCTTTTCTCCGATGCTGATGATCGGGAGCGCGACCTTGATGAGCCACGCGTCGTGCTTGTGCGCGAACGCCTGGGCGTTCTGGTTCTTCCTCCGCGCCAGGGAGCCTGAGAGCAAGGCCTGGGAAAGCGGAGGCTTTGCACTGCTCGTGTCGATCGCGTTTTTCATCCGCCCGTTCACCACGGTCGCGCTCTGTATAGGTCTGGTCGTCATCTGGCTTTCCGGAGCGGTGAGCGGTCACGCGAAGCTTCGGAAACTTACCCTCTTTGGACTGATCTCGGGTGCCATGGCCACGCTCTTTCTATTGGCCAATTACGAGCTCACGGGTCACCCGTTGTACGTGCCCTATCAGCGGGCAATGCACTACGTCCTCGAGAACCAATACCGCTTCGGCTACTTCGGACCTCAAACCGATCTCGACGTGGTGGGCCTCGCTCTTCATGAAGACACGTTCGCGAAATGGCTCGCGTCGTTACTTCGCTATAGCTACGCAGTGGGCGGCTGGCCTATCGGCTTCTTGTTTCTTCCGTTCGCACGTGGCCGCAACATGTCCGTAGTCTGGCTGATGCTCGTTTCGTACATCGGATTTCATGTGCTCACGACAGACGGCGGCGTCGATCCGTTTGGACCGCCTCATTACTACGAGCTCAGCCTTCCGTTCCTCATTCTGAGCGGCAACGGCGCCAGTCAGCTGCAAGCATGGGCCACGTCGCAGCGAAGCGCCTTTCCACAGGACTGGATTTCGGTGCTTCCTTTGGCTGCTGTCGCCGCGCTCGTGATCACGTCCATGCTCGGCTTCACCGTGATGCGCCTCAAAACGGTCCACAAGATGACCGACTCGGTCCGGCGACCACTCCTCGCCATCGAAGGTGCTGGAATCCACAACGCCATCCTCTTTCGAAGCGGGCCGCATTCCACCTTCTGCGACTCGGCCCCAGCCCGGCACTTCGTGTTTTGGCCGCCGCACAATGATCCGAACCTCGAGAACGATGTGCTCTGGGCGAACCACCTGAGCGTCGAATGGGACAAGGCGCTCATCGCCGAGCATTTTCCAGGGCGCAAGGGCTATATCTATTTCTGGGAAACCCCGTGCCGCTTGACGGTGGTTGACCTCGATCAAGTGCGTCCCGGTACGATCGAAAACGCCTCAGAGCTCTCCTTCAAGCAGCCACTTGCGGGGCCAGACGACTAGTTATGGGCAAGTGGCGTCAACCTGATAGCCTTTCGAGCACGCGATGACCGAGAAAAAAGAACTATGGGAGAAAGCCAAATCGAGTGTCGTCAGGGGTGAAACGCTCGCCCTCGGCCCCTATTTCACTCAGCAGGTCAAGCACCAGACTCGTCACCTGCTGTTCGTCTTGGCCCGCTACAAGTTCGCGGCTCGGCTCCTTCCTGAAGCGCGTCCTCTCAAGGTGCTCGAGCTCGGCTGCAACGAAGGCCTTGGTGGCCTGATGCTGGTCGAGCGTGGCCATCACTTGACCGCCGTCGACTTCGACGATGCCGCGATCGACTCTGCAAAGCGGGCTTTCGGGGATAGCGGCATCAACTGGGTCTGCGACGACTTCCTCGGAAAGACGTATGGCGAGCATGATGCGGTCGTGAGCATCGACGTGATCGAGCACATCGACGGCTCCGAGGAAGACCGCTACATGCAAACGATCGTCCAAAACCTCGGCCAGCATGGCTTCGCGGTCATCGGCACGCCGAATGATTCAGCGTCACGATACGCATCGAAAGCAAGCCAGATTGGGCATATCAACCTCTATACCCACGAGCGTTTGTCGGAGCTCATGAATCGCTACTTTCATCAATCATTCCTGTTTGGAGTCAACGACGAAGTGGTGCACACGGGGTTCTATCCGATGTGTCACTATCTCATGGCGTTAGGGTGCTCGCCCCGCGAAAATCCTCTCCCCAATGACTGACGGCGGGGTCACGCTCATCTGCCCGGCGAAGGAAGAGGGGGCGCACATCGCGCAAACCCTCACCGATATCTACGACGCAATCGCCGCGCAGGATTACCCCTTCGAGATGATCTGCATCGATGACGGGAGCGGGGACGACACCTATGAACGCATTCAGGCTTTTGCTTCAGGTCGCCCGGAGGTGCGGGTCGAGCGATTCAATACCAACCACGGGTTGGGCTACGCTTGCCGTTATGGCTACGCCACTGCGAGGATGCCGTATGCGATGTTCGTTCCGACCAATGGGATGATCGACCCGCGTTCTTTGTTCGATAAGCTAGACGCTCGTGCGCCGGACAAAGTCATCATGTTCGACGTCGAGAACTTGGCCGAGCGACCCCTGTACCGACGGCTTCCGTCGGCGGTCTATCACTTCCTAATGACGCGATACTTTGGGATTCGCTGCTCTTACGTGCACTCGATGTTGCTCATACCGACGAGTGCCGTTCAGCTGGACGACCTTCGCGCGGAGCGGAGCTTCCACGTGGCCGAGATCCTGATTCTCGCGCTTCGCAAATGGAATCTCGAGCCGGTAGTCCGAACCAACCGGGTTCAGCGCAGCACTGGCGTCGCGGAGACCAAGTCTTTTGCTTGGAAAAACCTCTACGAGATCGTCAGACAGGTTCGTCACCTCAAGCGCCGACTTCCCAAGCGTATCGGCCCGCCGGTTGGGCCCGACTCAGGCCGCCGCGCGTCGTAGAAGGCTGCGCACTTCGGTGGCCACCCGCTCGGATGTGATCTCGAAGCGTGCGAGCTGGTCGGCCTGCGACCCGTAGATGTCAGGAAACTGGTCCGGAATGCCGATCATCCGGAAGCTCGGTGGGCTCACGAGCTCCTCGAGCAACAGGGACGCCACCGCGCTTCCTAGGCCGCCGATGACACTGTGCTCTTCGACGACCACCACAGCTCGGTTCTTCGAAGCGCGCGACAAGATCGCATCCCTGTCGAGCGGTTTCACGGTGGGCAGGTGCAGCAAACCAACATCGAGCCCCTCCGCGCGAAGCTCGTCGAGGGCGGGGCGCGCGATCCGTAGGGTGATTCCGGTCGTGATGATCAGGGCGTCCGTTCCTTCGACCAACGGCCTTGCTTTGCCGATCTCGAACGGCGGCAGTCCTTGCGTGACGATGGGGTCATGGCCTTTGGCCAGCCGGATGTAGACCGGGTGCGGCCAGTCCAGCGACTGAGGCATGAACTCGCGCATCTCTTCGGCGTCAGCGGCCGCGAAGATCGTCATATTCGGGATGGCCCGCATCAGTGCGAAGTCGTCGATCGCCTCGTGCGTCGGTCCGAGCGGCGCGTACACGAGGCCTCCTCCATTGCAGATGAACCGCACCGGGAGGTCGGCGTGCCCCACGTCGAGACAGACCTGCTCGTATGCGCGGCGGACGATGAAGGTGGCAATCGTGTTCGTGTAGACGATGTGACCCTCAGTAGCGAGCCCGGCGCACATGCCGATCATGTTGGCTTCGCTTACCCCTTCCATGAAGAAGCGGTCGGGAAGCTCCCAACGCATCTCATCGAGAGTGCCTACTCCGAGATCAGAGCCCACGAAGACGACGCGATCGTCTTGCTTCGCAAGCTCGTGGACCATGTCGATACAGGTTTTTCTCATGGCTCAGTATGCTTCGATGGCGTCGATCATGGCCTGGGCTTTTGCCTCGTCGATCGCGCGTATGTGGTGCCATTTGTTGTTGCCTTCGGCTTCTGGGATGCCCTTTCCCTTAACCGTGTGGCAGATGAGTGCGCTGGGTCGGTCCTTTTCGTAGGGTAGCCTTGCAAACGCATCCCGAAGCGCGTCGGTGTCGTGTCCATCCACCTCGTGCACCCCGAACCCGAATGCTCGCCACTTGTCGGCAAAGGGCTCGAGATCGAGCACTTCATCGGTGGAGCCGTATGACTGCCGCTTGTTGTTGTCGATGATGACAGTGAGGTTTTCGAGGCCGTGGTTGCCCGCGGCAAGAGCGCCCTCCCAGATCGAGCCTTCGTTGCATTCGCCGTCGCCAAGCGTCACGAAGACACGCCAGTCCGCTCTACGTACGCGACCGGCGAGCGCGCGACCGATACCGATCGACAGGCCATGGCCAAGACTGCCAGTAGAAGCCTCGATCCCGGGAACCTTCACGTGGTCTGGGTGACCGCCGAGGATTCCATCCGGATGGCAAAACTTGTCGAGCTCGGCATCAGGGAAGAATCCCTTTTCGGCGAGCAATACGTAGAGCGCAATGCACCCGTGCCCCTTGCTCAGGATGAAGCGGTCGCGCTCTTCCCAGCTTGGGTTGGCCGGGTCGTACTTCAGCACGTCGTCGTAGAGGACCCGGAGGATCTCGATCAGCGAGAACGTCGACCCGACGTGTCCCCGCGAGCCCCCGAGGAGGCAGCGAACGCATTGTTTTCTGAGCTCTTTCGACCGTTGATCGAGAGGCCCTTGCTCCAAACCGCTCGGCACGATCTCCCCCTTCAAAGCAGCCTGTGTCATCTGCTGCAGGCTAGCATTTCTGGCCCTCGCGGACGAAATCATAGGCCAGCAAGCGCCTGGAAAGCGTCCGCACGGGCGAGCATCTCGCGTGCTTTGTCGATTTGGTCGAGAAGACGGGACTCGTCACCACTGGTGTCGGCCCGTGCGAAGCTTCTTCTGGCCGCGGCCGCGGGGATGAATTCATTCAGTAAAATGGTCGCCCACTTCACGGCATAGAGGGGACCGAGTAGGCGGGTGCGTTCGGTGAGGCGTGGGTCGAAGACCGAGAAGCGGTCGAGCATTCCCGTGGCGAAGGCAGCGCGCAGATTCGCTTCAATCTCCATTCCGGGATGCAGCACGAAGTCCGCGATCGTCTTTGCCGGATCGTCCCAACCGAAATGCTCGAAGTCGACGAACGCGAGGCCGGTCCTCGTACGGATCGCGTTGTGGAAACCAAAATCCGATGGGCTGAGCGTGCGTGCCTCGACCCCCAGCGTCTGGTCGCCCAGGAGAGCCCGCGCGTGATGCGATGCCGCCGTGAACGCCGCGGGAAGAGCGCGTTCGACTAGATCCCGCAGAGCCGCTGCGAGGGTCTCAGGCGTTTGTCCCTCCCGAACGAGCCGGTTGACGCGTCTTTCGATCCCCTTCGTCAAGTCTCCGAGACGAAACGCAGCGTCCGTGGCGTCGTCCAGGTCCAGGGCGCCGGGCCTCTGCGCCGTTTCACGAAGCGCGACCAGAAAGTCGGTCGCCACATCGATGTCGGTCAACGAGATCGACGTCGTCGCCGCCGGCGCCCCTTCGATGAAAGACAGCACGAGCGCGCCTTGCTCGAAGTCGTTCCATAGCGGCTCGGGGATCGCGCGAACACCACTCTCCCAGAGAAATCGAAGCCCTCGGTACTCTCGGCGCTGGCGCGCGCTCGGCTCCCCCCCTTCGAGGAAATATTGCTTCACCACCACGCGCCGGTTGCCTCCCTCGAGGCGGTGCACTCGGCTGTTGCGCCCTGCGACCAACCTGTCGGCCCGTTCTACGGGCGGAAATCCGAGCGGACGAACGATGCTGTCCCAGTCAGTCGAAAACATGCTTCGTAATGCCCGCCCAACTCGAGAAGCGAAGCTCCGGCAGAGACTCCGAGTAGACGTCGAGAGGGTCGAAAAGGAGCCGCTCCGTCGTCTGCGGAAATTCGGGCTCGCGAAAGGTCTCGAGCAAGTCGTCGACGAACGTAGCACAGCACAAGGTCTCGACGCGACGACACTTCGCCTGCCTGGTGTCCGTGAAGAACACGTCTGCTTCTCGGTCGCGGAGGCACTCGACCAATCCCTGCGCCCGTAGAAATTCGACGGCCGCCTCGCGTAGAGAAACCTCGGGGTCCCCATAGGGGGCGTGCCGAGTCTTGTGGCTCACGATGAACGTGCGCACCCCGCGCGCACTCGCAGTCGCGAAGAAATCACGCACTCCGGGGAACACGCCGGCTTCGCCGATCCGCGGCCCGTACGCTGCGGCCTGTAGCTTCTGCCATTCGATCTCACCGTCGGGCAGTTCTCGGATCTGATCACGGATCAGTTTCTTGCTGGGCTGGAAATCGTGCGGAACCAATCCCCGTTCCACAGCCAAGCGATGGAAAAGACCGTCGTAGCAAATGATTGTGTTGTCGAGATCGACCCCGACGACCTGACCCTCCATCGTGCCTCAAAGTATCCCTTGGCTGGCGTTGGGGTCAATTGAGGTGGGCAAGCCCCGGGGCGACTTGTTCGCCCCTGTTTGAGCCGAATGGTATCCTCGAAACATGGGGAGTTCGGCTAAGCGCTGCATCGTCACGGGGGGCGCGGGCTTCATTGGAAGTCATCTCGTCGACCGATTGCTCAGCGACAGCCACCGCGTTTCGGTGATCGACAACTTCAGCTCGGGGCACCAAGGCAACCTTCAGCACCACGACAGCCACCCGAACCTCGAGATCATCGAAGCCGACATCGCCTCTGCTCCACTGACGCGAGCTTTCGAAGGGGTCGATTGGGTCTTTCATCTTGCCGCGCTGGCCGACATCGTCCCTTCCGTCGAAAATCCGACCGCCTATCACCACGCCAACGTCACAGGTACTTTCCGCGTGTTAGAGGCTGCCAGACATGCAGGTGTTCGGCGATTCGTGTACGCGGCGTCCTCTTCCTGCTACGGCATTCCCGATCGGTATCCGACCCCCGAGGAAAGCCCTCCACGGCCTCAGTATCCTTACGCCCTGACCAAGTGGGTGGGTGAGCAGTACGTCCTTCACTGGGCGCAGCTCTACGGCCTGCCCGCGGTTTCGCTTCGCTTCTTCAACGTGTACGGCCCCCGGTCTCGAACCTCGGGCACTTACGGAGCCGTTTTTGGGGTGTTCCTCGCTCAAAAGCTTGCCGGCGAGCCCTTCACGGTCGTGGGCGATGGGACTCAGACGCGCGATTTCACTTACGTCACCGACGTGACCAACGCCTGCGTATCCGTGGCGGCTTCCGAGGTACAGGGAGAATCGCTCAACGTCGGAAGCGGCGATCCGCAGAGCATCAACCGGCTCGTCGAGCTGATTGGTGGCGATGTGGTCCACATTCCGAAGCGGCCTGGTGAGCCAGACTGCACCCAGGCCGACACGCGCAAGATCGAAGCCCTCCTCGGATGGAAGGCGTGCGTGCCGTTCGACGAAGGTGTGCGTATCATGCTGGAGAACATCGACTACTGGCGCGAGGCGCCCGTCTGGACGCCTCGGACGATCGAGAAAGCTACCGAGGCATGGTTTAGGAGCTTGGGATGACTGGTGTGGGGAAGCAGGCCGACGAGCGGACGGCATTTGCGAAACGCTACATCGAGCGGTTGAAGCGCGTGCTCGATGGCATGCCTTGGAATGAGCTGGGCACGGTCATCGAAGCGCTCGAGAAAGCGCACGCCGACGATCGCCAGGTGTTCATCGCGGGCAACGGCGGAAGTGCTGCCACGGCGAGTCACATGGCCTGTGACCTCATGCTAACGACGCCAAAGACCGGCGGGAAGGGCTTCCGCGTGATCGCCCTGACCGACAACGTCGCGGCCATCACCGCCGCCGGCAACGACGAGAGCTATGCCGATGTGTTCGTCGCGCAGATGCGAACGCTCGCCAACGAGGGTGACATCATCATTCTTATCAGCGGGAGCGGAAACTCGGAGAACGCCGTTCGGGCAGCCGAGTTCGCCAAAGCGCGCGGCATGAACGTGTTCGGCTTCCTCGGGATGGGGGGAGGGGCGTTGGCGCCGTTGTGCGACCATGCCGTGGTCGTCCCATCCAACGACTACGGTCCCATCGAAGATGCGCACATGATCTTCGATCATCTGATCACGGCGTATTTCCACAAGTGGCTGAATCCGAACAACGCGTGAAGAGCGAACGCGCCTTCTTTCTCGATCGCGACGGGGTTCTCGTAGAAGACGTCGACCTGCTGACGGACGCAAGTCAGATCCGAGTTCTCCCTGGCGTCGTGGAGGCACTTCAGGCGATTCACGAGCACGGCTACCTCAGCGTCGTCATCACCAACCAGACGGTGATCGCCCGGGGACTCATCGACGAAACAGAGCTCGGCAGGCTGCATGACCATCTCCGCGAGCAGCTCGTACAGTCGGGCGCACCGCATGTGTCGGCGTTCTACGTGTGCCCGCACCACCCGCATGCTGACGTGGCCCGTTATCGAGTCGAATGTACGTGTCGCAAGCCAAGCCCCGGGCTGCTGGAGCGGGCGTCCGACGAAATGGGCATCGATCTTGCCATGAGCTTCATGATTGGAGATCGGCTATCCGACGTCGCTGCCGGCCAGCGCGCAGGGTGCACCACCGCGCTGATTGAGTCTGGTGCTCATCGTGCGCCCCCCATCGTGGGGATGTCCTCCGAGCCGCCCACGCCCGACCATCGCTTCGCCGACCTTCGCGAGGCCGTGCACACCCTCTTGCGAGGGCAGCGATGACGTTGAAGGCACTCGTACTCTGCGCAGGACGTGGCACGCGACTCGGGGGGCTCACGCGGGATTGCCCGAAGCCGCTCCTTCCCATCGAAGGCAAACCGCTCGTCGGCTACACGTTGGATCTTCTGGCCCGTCACGGGGTCACCGATGTCGCGGTCAACGTGCACTTCCTCGCCGACAAGGTCGAGGTCGAGCTCGGAGACGGCAGTCGCTACGGCCTTCGAATCCACTACGAGCGCGAAGACAAGCTTCTCGGCACGGCAGGCGCAGCGGCGAACCTCCTCGACTACTTCGCCGATGCATCCGATATTGTCATCATTTACGGCGATCTCGTTTTCGACGAAGACCTGACCGCGCTCTACCAACGACATCGCGCAAACCAGGCAGATGCGACACTCTTAGTGCATCAGCGAACCACGCGTTCGAACAGCACCATCGACATGGACGACACCGGCCGAATCGTACGCTTTCGAGAACGCCCCGCTGGCTGGTCGACGACCGGCCCCGTTTGGGTCAACTCGGGGTGTCAGATCCTGCAGCGCGAGTTGATCGAGCGGTTTCCTTCGAAGAGGCCGCTCGACCTTCCGCGGGACATCTACATGCCGATGGCGGCCGACCTGCGTCTCTTCGGGGCTCCGGTCGAGGGCTATCGAATCGCAATCGACTCTGCTGAGCGCTATCAGCAGGCGATCCGAGATGTGAAAGCCGGTAAGCTGCGCGTCTAGTCGCCCGCCGCTCACGAGCCGAGCTGAAACTCGACCGCCGCGAGCAGGTCTTCGGTCGTGACCGGAACGTTACCCATGTGACCCACTTCGATCGCCGAAGCGCAATTGCCGAGGTATGCGGCCTCCATTACCGAGGCACCTCCAGAAAGCGCGCTCGCGAAGGCCGATAGCATCGCGTCGCCGGCGCCCATTGCGTCGACCACATTGCCACCAAAGGCAGGGAGGTACTCGATTTTCAGCTTCTTCTTGATGGCGTGTATCTGAGGGGGATCGGTGATTTCCTCCCAATCGCGACCTTCGGTATCGAGGATCATGAGCCCCCGCGAGCCGAGGGTCAGCACCAACGATTTGTGACGGGTCTCGTCGAGCAACTTCACGCCGAGGTCCGACAGGCCGCTTTCGCGATCCCACAACGCCAGGCGTGCCTCACGCTCGGACGGAGTTGCCGCCGTGAGCCCCTTTAGCCGGGTGACCTGTCCGATCTGAGAGCTGCATTGCACGTCGCCCACGACGGGAATGCCTTTGGCAGCCGCTAGTTTCGTAACCGTGTCGATCACCGGCGTCGACAAGACGCCGTAGCTGAAGTCCGAAATGATGACGGCCGAGACTCCGGCTTCGCGCGATGTGATCGCATCGCACAGGCGAGCTGCGGTCTTCGCATCGATGTCCTGGTCTCGAAACGAGTTGACGTTGAGCAGCTTTTTTCCGCCCGACAGGAAGCGCTTCTTGTGAATCGTCGGTCGAGACTCGTCGACCACGAGCCTGTAGTCGATGTCCCTTCGCTCGAGTTCCGCCCGCGCGAAGTCCGCATGGACGTCCTGCCCAACCACGGAAAAGAAGATCGGTTTGGCGCCCATCGACGCGACGTGCTGTGCCACGATGCCAGCGCCACCGAGAAAGAGGTCGGTCTCGCTAGGCCTAACCACTACCGTCGCCGAGTCGGAGCTCATTCCCAGCGGGTCACAGTGAACGTACTCGTCGACGATCGTCTCGCCTACGACGAGGATCTGCTTGCCTTTCATCGCTTTGATCACCCTGCGGACACGGCGGGTGGTGATCCCGTGACGCGCACAAAACGCGCGCGCAGATGGATCCAGGGGCGCGATGTGCTCCGCGGTCTGCGACTGGATTGGCTCGTAGACGACATCGCCCGAGCTGAACCGGATCTCGCCGCCATACGCCTCGACCGCAGCCCGCTCGTCGGCGAACGCTTCTTCTGCGTCTCGGTACTCGCTGCCTTTGACGTAGATGTCGGGCTGCAGCTCCGAAAGAAGCTCGGGCACTTCGCCGTCGTAGATCAACACGTAGTCGACGAACTCGAGGTGCGCGAGGTTTTCCGCCCGGAGTGCCGCCGGAACCTGATTGGGGCCGCCCTTTTGATCCGGCGGATCGGCGGGTACCCCAACGCTCAGAAGTCTCCCCTGCGACTTGGCCCATTTGAGATGACGAATGTGACCAGGATGCAGGATGTGGAAGCCGCCATGGCAGTGAACCGCTATCTGCCCGTGCGACTGAAGCTCACGGATTTCAGATACGAGTGCGTCGACGTCGATGATTTTGGGGCTTGATTCGGTAGTCACCGCAATGAAATCCGCTTCATGAGCCTCACGTTGTAGTAGCGATCATCGTCGAGCGGGTTGGGGATCTTTCCCTTTTCGAGCGCATCGACGAGCTCCGCCACGGCGTCCTCGATCCTAAGCTCCGGATAGAGCCCGAGCTCCGCTTGAATCTTGTTGGAGGAGATGTGGTACGAGCGGGGGTCGTTCGTGGGCGTGGTTTCGATGTCGACAGGCCTGCCGAGTTTCTGTTCGACGACACTCCGCGCGATTTCCGCGAGCTCCGACACCGGGTTGTTCTGGTACCCTGCGTTGAAAATCTTTCCCGCGATCTTTTCGGCGTCCATCTCGATCAGCTCGCAGTAGAAGCGACAAAGATCGCCCAGATGAATGTGTGGCCGAAGCTGCTTGCCTCCAAAGACGGTGATCTTCCCGCGTTCGTGCGCATGCGTGGTGAGGATGTTCACGGTGAGATCGAGCCGCTGACGCGGCGAGTACCCGCAAACCGTGGCAGGCCGGATCACGAGTGTGGTGAAGTCGGGCGATTGCTGCCCCAACAGGATCGGCTCGCACATCGCCTTGTATTTGCTGTAATCGGTGAGGGGGTTGAGCGGTTCCTCTTCGGTGACTTCTGGGGCATCGCTCACGCCATAGACGCTCGAGCTCGACACGAAGATGAAACGGCTGACACCCGCCTCTTTGCTAGCTTCGACCAACGGCGCGAAGGCATCGAAATTGATCGACTTCCCGAGGTCGGGATTCAGCTCGAAGCTCGGATCGTTCGAGATACAGGCGAGATGGAGTACCACGTCGACATCCTTCACCGCCTTCCCCACGGCCTGTGGATCTCGAATGTCGCCCACGATCTCCTCGAGATTGGGATCCTCTTGGAGGTCTTCGAAGATCTCGGATCCATAAAGGTACAGATCCAGCACACGCACTCGATAGCCACGAGCCAGCAGCTGAGGTACCAAAACCGCTCCGACATAACCGGCGCCCCCGGTCACCAGCACACGCAATTTTTCCCCGCTCACCCGCAAGATTAGACCGTGACGAAGGTGCGAGTGTCCAAGTTCCCGCAACCCGCTAGGCGCTCCGAGCATGGGCCTGCGCGAGACGAAATCCAGTCGAGCTACACAAAATGACAATTGCCGATCGAGCTTCATCGGCCATCTCGAATGCTGTCACGGCGGCTCCCCTGGGCCCTCCGATCGCTCATAGCGCGCGATTTATCTCGCTTTTTCGATGCAGTCCGGGCGCTCGTCCTTTGGCTCGCCGGCGCCGGGGGTCGTCGAGGTCAGTCGACCGCGTTTCGCATCGTGTTTGACGTGATCTCCACAACCCGCTACCCCCAACACCGGAAGACGGGGATGTAGGTATACCGGCGTCCCCGCACGACCAACGGAGAGAACCATCATGATCAAGAACGTTTTGCGACTGGGTCTGGTCCTTGCGATGTGTGGGGCCCTCATGGCATGCGAGAAGAAGGCTGAGGAAGCTGCCGAAGCGGCCGATGAAGCAGCGCAAGCCGCTGAGGAAGCCGCGGGCGAGGCTGCGGAAGGTGCCGAAGCCGCAGGCGAAGAAGCGGCCGAAGCGGCCGATGAAGCAGCGGAAGCCGTGAAGGAAGAGGCCGCAGAATAGGCTGCGCGTCCCGCCCGGCGCCTACATGTTATGGAGTACCGAATGACCGTGAACATCCTGCGATTGGGTCTCGTCCTCGCGCTCTGTGGCGCGATGACGGCCTGTAAGAAGGCCGAGGAGGCCGCCGAAGCCGCCGGTGAGGCGGCCGAGGAAGCCGCGCACGCCGCACACGAGGCTGCCGAAGGCGCCCAAGAAGCGGCCGAGGCCGCCGGCGAGGCTGCGGACAAGGCAGCGGAAGCTGCGGAGGAAGCTGCTGAAGCAGCCGAGGAGACCGCCGAAAAAGCGGTAGAAGGGGCCAAGGAAGCCGCCGCGGACGCCCAGGAGGCGGCCGACGAAGCCGCCGAGGAGGTGAAGCGAGCCGCCGATGAGGTCGAGAACAAGGTCAAAGCCGGCGCCGAAGCGGTGAAGAAGGGCGACTAGCAAGCGATCTAGCTGAGAAGCCCAGGTACTTGCTTCAAAAAGCCGGCCGTTGGTCGGCTTTTTGCGTCGAGGGGTACGCTCGGTCGACTTGCATCCGTCGACCGGGAAAGTAGAACACGTTTCACTCCGGGTTCAGGCGCGGAGCGTGAGGCCATGTATTTCGATTACACCCCCGAGCAGAAGGCCCTGCGCGACGAGCTTCGCGCCTATTTCGAGGGCCTGATCACCGAGGAGCTCCTCGCCGAGCTCGACGAGGTCGAAGGCGGCGGGCCCCTTTACCACCAGGCAATCCAACAGCTCGGCGCCGACGGCTGGCTCGGCATTGGCTGGCCGAAGGAGTACGGCGGCCAGGGCCGAGGCCCCATCGAGCAGTTCATCTTCTTCGATGAAGTGCAGCGGGCTGGCTTTCCCGTCCCGATCCTGACGCTCAACACCGTAGGCCCGACGTTGCTCAAATTCGGCACCGATGCACAGAAGGCGAAGTACCCGCCGAAGATCCTCGAGGGCCGGTGCCACTTCTCGATCGGCTACACCGAGCCAAGCTCCGGGACCGACCTGGCGTCGCTCAAGACCAGCGCTGTGCGCGATGGGGATGACTACGTGATCAACGGTCAGAAGATCTGGACGAGTCTCGCCGACCACGCCGACTACATGTGGCTCGCGTGTCGGACCGATCCAGACGCCCCGGCACACAAGGGGATTTCCATCATCATCGTACCGGCCGATGCTGAGGGTGTTCAGATCACGCCGATGCACGCGCTCGGCGAGAACAACGTGCACGCGGTGTACTACGACAATGTCCGCGTCCCCGCCGAGAATGTCGTGGGCGGCGAGAACAACGGCTGGCACTTGATCACCACGCAGCTCAACCACGAACGCGTGGCGTTGTGTTCGGTCGGTCCCCTCGAGAGAATCTTCACCGAGACGGTCGAGTGGGCGAAAAAGGCCCCGAACGGCGATAGTGGTAAGGTCATCGACCTACCCTGGGTGCAAAGCAATCTTGCCCGTGTGTACGCGAAGCTCGAGGTACTGAAGCTCCTCAATTGGCAGCAGGCTTGGGGGATTGCAGAGGACACGCTTTCACCCGCAGACGCGTCGGCGATCAAAGTGTACAGCTCCGAGTTCTACGTCGAAGGGTCGCGCCTCTTGATGGAAGTCCACGGAGCAGCGGGCACTCTCCACCACAGCTCGAAAGGGGCGCTTCTTCGCGGACGTCTCGAGAAATACTACCGAATGTCTCTGGTCCTCACGTTCGGGGGAGGTACGAACGAAATCCAAAGAGACATCATCTGTCAGGCCGGGCTTCGCATGCCTCGGCTCGGGCGACGTTGAGGCACGATCATGGATTTTTCGTTTTCGGAAGACCAGAACAGCATTCGCGACCTCGTGAAACAGGTCTTGGGCGACATCGTCACCGATGACTCGCTCAAGGCTCTCGCCAAAGACAACAAGTGGTTTCACGCGCGCGCTTGGAAACAGCTCGCCGACTCCGAGATGCTCGGTCTCGCGATCCCAGAAGAGCATGGCGGGGCGGGGATGGGGCTCACCGAGCTTTGTTTGCTGCTCCAGCAGGTCGGACGCACCGTCGCGCCGATCCCTGCGCTTCCTACGCTCGTCTCCGCAGCGCTTCCGCTTGCCGAGTTCGGCACGCCCGAGCAGAAGAATCGCTTCCTCGGGGGGATCGCACAGGGGCACGTGATCATGGCGGCGGCCCTGGTCGATCTCGGCAGCCGCAATCCGATGGAGCCCTCGGCAGTCGCAAAACCTGCCGGTGATCGATGGTCGGTCAACGGGCGATTCAGCAATGTGGCCTACGCCGACCTCGCCGACAGGATCGTCGTCCCAGCCCGAACCGATGACGGCGCGGCGGTGGTCCTTCTGGTCGACCCGAAAACCAAGGGTGTCGGGTTGGGGGAACAGCGGGGCACCAATGGGGAGCCTCTTTGGTTGCTCGAGCTCGACGATGCAGCCGTCTCATCGGACGATGTGTTGGGCACGATCGACAATGGCAAGCAAGTCCTCCGGTACCTCGTGGATCGAACCAGCCTCGGGATCTGCGCGATCGAGCTCGGCATCGCTGAGCAGGCCCTCTTCATGACCGCCCAATACGCGGGTGAGCGGAAGCAGTTCGGCGTGCCCATCGGGACCTTTCAGGGCGTGACCCAGCGTGTTGGCGACGCGTACATCGACGTGCAGGCGATGAAGTCATCGATGTGGCAGGCCTGTTGGCGCCTCGATCGAGGGCTGGACGCGGACAAGGAGCTCGCGGTCGCGAAGTTTTGGGCGTCGGAGGCCGGTGCGCGGGTCGTTGCCGCGGCCCAACACGTCCATGGTGGGATGGGCTTCGACCGCGACTACCCGCTCTACCGGTACTTCATGACATCGAAGCTCCTCGAGTTCACCCTCGGCGGCGCGCACGAGAGCCTGACGCGCCTTGCCAAGCTCATCACCGCATAGGATGGCGTTACGTTGCCAGTGAAAAAAAGGCCCTACCTGATACCGCCGGTCGGAATGCCTTTGGTATCAGGTAGGGGGATGAAATGAAGGAGAGGTTGGTATCGAGTATTACGGCGCTCCTCGTGGTTTGTTACGGGTGCGCCGACCAGAACAACGTCGGGCTCTCTTCGGCCGCAGCGTCCGCGGGAAACGCCGTGGTCTCGACCGCGCGTCTCGACTCCTTGGTCGAAGACCCCAGCGATCCTGACGCGTTGATCTCGATGACTCGAATTTATTCCGACCTCAGCGCGGCGGCGAACGCAGGCCAGGACGGAGCGGGGGTGTTCATCGATTTCCTCACGCAGAAGGCTTCCCTCGACGAGTGCGTCACCGAGGACGGCTCCCTGATCACCTACGATGACTGTAGTGTCAGCAACGGCACGATCGACGGGACCTTTTCCTCGAGTGGGGATGAGATCGACTTCGACCTCTCGATCAGCGTGTTCGGGACCGGTGGCACCGGAAGCCTGACGGTTCACATGTACAGAGCGATCGTACTAACCAGAACCTCGCTTGCCGGCTCACTCACTTACGATACGACCATCGAGGGGGTCGACCAGTACCCGGGTGGGCTCTCGTTCACCATTCACGCCGACTACGTCGACATCACGTTCGATGACGTGCAGTGCCCTCTGTCCGGCGCCCTGCGGGTCGAGCAGGTCATTCCAGGCGAAAGCACCACCGCCCTCGAGGCGGTTTTCGGGCCTTCTTGCGGGGACGTTCGCCTATCCGAGTGAATTCTGCACGGAGGCCCCGCAGGCATGCACGTTGGCTTTCGTTCCCTGACTTCGTAGGCTACCCGCATGGCCCTCACGACCTTTCTGAACGCCAAGGCCCTCACCACTGAATCCTCGACCAATGTGGTCCGCAGGATGTGGGACAGGCTCAGCTCACTACCCGGGGGACATCTGGTTTTCAGCCGGCTGGTCGGAAGGATGGCGCCGTATACGAGCACGATCCGCGCGAACATCGAAGAGCTCCGAGAGGGGTACTCCCGTGTCACGCTGACCGACCGGCACTCGGTGCGAAACCACCTCGCATGCATCCACGCGATTGCGCTGGCGAATCTGGCCGAGCTGACGGGAAACATCGCCGTGGCCTATACACTGCCAGACGATGCCCGCTTCATCGTGGCGGGAATCGGGATCGACTACCAAAAGAAGGCCCGCGGTACGATCACCGGCGAGTGCCACTGTCCGCCGATCAACACCGCTGCCAAGCAGGAATACCAGGTTCGGGTGCTGCTGAAAGACGAGGATGGCGACGTCGTGGCGGAGGGGATGCTGCGAACGCTGGTCGGGCCGAAAGAGACGCGGTAGCTCTGCGTCAACCGGTGACCCGGCTCGGGTCACCTACTCCTCGAGAACGTTGTCACTGTCTGTGGAGGGCCGCTTGAGTTCCCGGTATTGACAGTTTCTTAAGCCGGGTGCCTACTTTTGACCGAAAGGGGAGGAATTATGCGCAACTTCTCTCTCGTATCGTTTTGTGGCCTTCTTCTCATAACCGTCGCGTGCGGTAGCAGCACGTCCGAGTCGAACGGTGAGATCAATAGCCAGGAAGACGTTCAACGCCTTTTCGAGGCCGTGGTGCCTGATCTGGTGGAGGCGTTCACCGAGCTGGCCAGTCAACTGTCCTTCGCGACGGCGTCGTCGTCGAGCACGGAGAAGCAAGCCAATGGCACCGCGTCCGTGCAATGCCCCGGCGGGGGAGTCTTGAACGTGGACCTCGTCACGGGGGAAGCGACGCTCACCGATTGTTCCGCCGGAGGCGTGACAATCTCCGCACAGCTGCAGCTGTTCGTCACACCCTTCCCTCCATCTTCGTATGAAGCGTTCTTCAACGGAACATTGATGGTTAGTGGCAGCTTCACCGGAACGGTCGTGGTCAACCAGGCGTTTATTCAGTGGACCGACCCCGCCACCGTGGAAAACACGTTCTGGCAGGTCACGGTGACCGTCAATGACGAAACCTTCACCGTGTTGAGCACTGACTCCGGCGGCAACGGTAACTGCCCGCCGGTCGATGTGCCGGTCGGCTCCGTCAACTTTGGCGGCGACTGTGATGACAGCGCAGACTGCGAAGGCGGTTTGCCTTGCATTGACTGCATTTGCATCTGACAAATGATGATAGAAGAGCCCATGGAGCGTACTAACGACACCCATAGCCTCGCCATCGGCTACGTCCTCTGGATCTTCGGCTTCATGGGCGCGCACCGGTTTTATTACGGTAAACCGGTGTCGGGCACGATCTGGTTCTTCACCGGGGGGCTGCTCCTCATCGGCTGGGTCGTCGACCTGTTCTTGATGCCGTCACTCGAGCGCTCGGCGGACGTCCGATTCGAGGAGGGCCGGTACAGTTACAACGTCGCCTGGGTCCTCCTCACCTTCCTTGGCGCCCTCGGCCTCCATCGTCTGTACATCGGGAAGATCTGGACGGCCGTCCTCTACTTCTTCACCGGCGGCCTTCTCTTCATCGGCGTCCTCTACGACTTCTGGACGCTGAACGACCAGATCGACGAAGTGAATCTCAGCCGGCGCTAGCGTCATAGGCACTGCCACAGGCGCTGACATTGCCACGGGCACCGAACTGTGAATCCACGCGGTCGGTTGTGGTTGTTGACTCACGGTCTTGGATCTCGGATCCCTGATTCCGGGCGATTCTCGCCGCGGTGAGGTTGGCCCGCTCCTTGCAGCGGTACCGAGCATGCGGATCACGCTCGTACTGGGACTCATGTTGGTCTCCGGGTGCATCGCGTACGTACACTCGCCGCCGGGACGCAGCTTTCCGCTCGAGACCTCCAAAGCGCTCTACAAACGCGAAACCGGGATCCAGCTCGAGGCGGGTGGTGGTGTCGGCGCTGACGTAGGTCTTCCGGGGTTCAACTTGCGGGTTCGTCACGGAATCGTCGATAAGCTCGATGGGAGCTTCGAGCTTGGCTACCTGCGCATCAAGACCGACGGTCCGAATCTCGCGAACTCGGATCGGAACCTCGTCACCGGTCGCCTGGGCGTCAAATACGAGATCATCAAGCACATCGCGGTGACTGCAGGCGTGGCCGGGGGCGCATGGGCTGGCGGCACCTTCGTCAGCCCTGACGTTTCGTTGATTTTGGCGTGGGAGAACCCCTACGTCGTGCCGTTCGTCGACGGTGGTGGCTACACCAGTCATCCGCTTGGTGAAAAACCCGTGAGGATCGTCGAGGACTTTTTTCGCGGCAACAGTGAGGTCTTCCGGGTCGCGCCGGTTTTCACGTATGGCTGGACGGCGGGGTTCGGATTGCGGATTCCGCTCGTGCGCAACACGGAGAACGCGACCGCGCCCGCGATCGTTCTTGGCACCCGCTTCCGCGGCGCGATCTACGAGATCCAGGAAGAATTCGGCCGCTTGCTAAGACTCGATAGGCAGCTCTACTGGTACGGCTCGTTCGGTTTCGAGTACGTGTTCGCGCCCCGGCGCTCTCGCTAGCACTGGCTTGGCACTCACAGACTGGATCAGGCGTTCGCGCCTTGGAGCAACTGCTCCGCTGCGGCCCTCGCCTGCTCGGTCACCTGAACCCCGCCCAACATTCGTGCGATCTCCTCCAGTCGCTCGGTGTCCGAGAGCAACCGAATGTCGCTCTTCGTTCTTTCGCCGACCACCTCTTTGTGCACGCGATAGTGGGCGTCTGCGTAGACCGAGATCTGCGGCAGGTGAGTGATGCACAGCACCTGGCTGTGCTGGGCGACGTCGTGGATCTTACGGCCGATCACCTCGGCGACTGCGCCGCCGACCCCGGCATCGACCTCATCGAAGACGTAGAGGCTTGCAGGGCCGAGGCCGGCGAGCACGCGTTTGATCGCCAACATCGAGCGGGAGAGCTCGCCACCGCTCGCGATCTTGCGAAGCGGCTTGGCCTCCTCGCCTCGGTTTGGCGCGATCAGCAGCTCGGCGCGGTCGATCCCGCTCGGCGTAAGACGGGCACCTTCGACTTGAAGCTCTCGCGGGCCGCCTTCGAGCGCAGCGAGCTCGACGGTGACCTTCGCCTCGCCCATGCCGAGCGACGCCAGCTCTTGGCTGATCGCTTTGCTCAGCCGTTTTGCCGCCGCCTGCCGCTTCTTCCTTAGAGAGAGGGCCGCCGTGGTCGCACGCGCCAATGTTTCGTCGTACTCGCGCTGGGCACCATCGACACGCTCCTCGTAACGCTCGAGGGAATCGAGCTCGGTCCTGGCCTGGTCGCGGTGAGCGATGACCTCGGCTCGCTTTCCACCATACTTTCGCTTGATGCGCTGGAGCTGGTCGAGCTGCTCTTCGAGCTGAGCCAAGCGCCGGGGGTCGAAGGAGAGGTCGCGCGCGTAGCGACCGAGCTCCGACGCGGCGTCCTCGAGTTGGACCAGCGCATCCTTGATCTGGTCGGCGATCGCAGCGAGCGCCGGATCAAACCGCGATGCTTGCTGCACCGACGTTGCGATGCGGGAGAGCGACCCGCAAATCGCATCGTCCTCGGCGTAGAGTTGGGCTTCGGCTTCCCCTGCGGCGCTCCCGAGATGCTCCGCGTGCCGAAGCCGCTCGCGTTCGCGGAAGAGCGCATCTTCTTTGTCGAGCACGTCGGCAACGGCGTCGATCTCCCCGATCTGAAACCGAAGCAGGTCCTCTCGGTCGGCGCGGCCACGTTCTTCGGAGACGACCTCTTCGAGCCGGGCTGCCACCTCGACCAACATGGTATGAGCGGCGCCGACCTCTTCGAGCAACCGCCCGTGATCGCCGAAGGCGTCGAGATACGTGAGATGTTGTCGCGGGTCCGCGAGCGAGTGGAACTCGTGCTGCGAGGAGATGTCCGCGAGGCCTTTCGTGACCTCTCGAAGCTGGCCAAGGGTCGCGAGCCTGCCGTTGATGTAAGCGCGTGTTCGGCCTGACGCATTGACCACCCGCCGCACGATCAGCTCGCCCTCGGTTTCGAGGCCCTGTTCCCGGAGAGTGTTGAGCGCGCCGAGGTCACCGGAGACGTCGAAGAGAGCCTCCACCTCAGCCGCCTCCGCGTCGGTTCGGACCACCTCAGGGCGCCCTCGAGCCCCAAGCACCAACTGCAGGGCATCGACCAGGATCGACTTTCCGGCGCCGGTCTCTCCGGTGACGATATTGAGCCCGGCGTCGAGGTCGACTTCGAGCTCCTCGATGATCGCGAAGTTCCGGACGCGCAGACACGTCAACACGAGCAGGCCTCTAGCACAGGCGTTGCGTGGGCGCTGCACAAGCGCTAGCAATCGAGACGAATGGCATCGTCATCCGAAATTCGCGAATCCTTTCTGCGTTTCTTCGAGGACCGCGAGCATGAACGAGTGGCTTCGGGCCCGTTGGTGCCGCCGAACGATCCGACGCTCATGTTCGCAAACGCCGGCATGGTCCAGTTCAAAGACGTTTTCACCGGTAAAGACGAGCGCGCCTACAGCCGCGCAACATCCTCGCAGAAGTGCATTCGCATCAGCGGAAAGCACAACGACCTCGAAAACGTCGGTGTGACTGCGAGACACCACACGTTCTTCGAGATGCTCGGCAACTTCTCGTTTGGCGACTACTTCAAGCGCGAGGCCATTCAGTACGCTTGGGACTATTTCATCGACACGCTGGCGCTCGAGCCGGAACGGATGGTGGTCACCGTCTTCGGCGGCGAGAAAGGCCTCGCGCCAGCCGACGAAGAGGCTTCGAAGATCTGGGCCGACGTGACCGGCTTCTCGAAAGACCGCATCATACGCTGCGGCGCGAAGGACAACTTCTGGCAGATGGGGGACACCGGTCCGTGCGGACCCTGCTCGGAGATCCATTACTGCCTCGGCCTCGACGACGTCGATCCACGGACGTTTGGCGAGGAGCCGGCTCCCGACGGCCGAGGTTGGTTCGAGCTTTGGAACCTGGTGTTCATGCAATTTGACCGACACGCCGAGGGCAAAATGGTGTCGCTCCCTGCGCCGTCCATCGATACGGGCGCTGGCCTCGAGCGCATTGCCGTGGTCTCCCAGGGCGTGCTCAGCAACTACGACACCGATCTCCTCCGGCCGGTCGTCGATCTAGCCTCGGAGATCTCCGGCAAACGCTATCGGTCGAGCCAGTCGGACGACGACATCAGCATGCGCGTCATCGCCGACCATGCGCGAACCACCGCCTTCTTGATTTCTGAAGGTGTTTTCCCCGATAAGGACGGCCGAGCGTACGTCCTTCGACGCGTCATGAGACGCGCGATTCGGCACGGTCATCGCTTGGGGATAGGCGAGCCCTTCCTGCACCACTGCGCACTTCGCGTCGTCGACAACATGGGTGCGGTATATCCACAGCTCATCGAGCGTCGCGCGCTCATCGACGAGATCGCCTCACAGGAGGAGCAACGGTTCCGCCGCACGCTCGACAGGGGCCTCCAACTCATCGACGACAATCGCGAGTGGATCAAGACGGATCGCGCGCGGTCCCTACCTGGTGAGGTGGCCTTCCGTCTTTACGACACCTACGGTTTCCCGGTCGATCTTCAGGAAGTCATCGGTCAGGAGCAAGGCTTCGAGGTCGATCACGCTGGCTTCGCTAAGGAGCTAGAAAACGCTCGCGCACGAAGTCAGGGCTCCAAGGTTGGCGGTAGCGCGGTGGCCGATGTCTATCCGACCGTGGCGGCGCAGGTTGGAACGGTCGAGTTCCACGGCTACGACGCTGAGAGCGAGCGGAGCGAGCTGCTCGCACTCATTTCCGAGGGGGGTGTCGTTTCTAAGCTCGACGCCGGGCAAGTCGGCGAGGTCATCACCCGAGTTACGCCGTTCTATCCAGAGCAAGGGGGTCAGGTCGGAGATCGTGGCCAGATCGAGCTCGATGGATCGCTTTTCGAGGTCGAGGACACCCAGAAACCCGTGGACGGTCTCATCGTGCATCGCGGCCGTGTCGCGTCCGGATCTTTCACGCCGAACGTCGAGGTCGACCTGAGCGTCGATCACGCGGCAAGGAGTGCGACACGTCGCAACCACAGCGCCACGCATTTGCTTCACTGGGCGCTTCGGCAAGTCATCGGCCCGACGGCTGCTCAGAAGGGCTCGCTCGTCGGTCCAGACCGACTCCGCTTCGACTACAGTGGAACGCGACCGCTGGAGCCCACCGAAATCACGGCGATCGAAAACCTGGTGAACCGCGAGATCCTAGAGAACACCAAAATCACGACCGAAGTCCTGCCGATGGATGAAGCCAAGTCGCGGGGCGCGATCGGTATATTCGAGGAGAAGTATGGGAACGTCGTCCGAATGCTGCGGATAGGTCCGTCCCTCGAGCTTTGCGGTGGAACCCATGCCGGCCGCACGGGAGACATCGGGCTCTTCAAAGTCTTGTCCGAAACCGGCCTTGCCGCCGGCGTCCGACGAATCGAGGCGACGACGGGGCTCAACGCGCTTGCTCACCTCCGCGAGGTCGAATCCGAGCTCACAGGTGCGGCGTCGCTACTCAAAGCGCCGGCGCAACAGCTCCGCGACCGCGTTGGGCGGCTCATCGAGCAACAAAAAAAGGCTCAACGCGAGATCGATCGCCTTAACCGATCGATCATGTCGGGGGGGAGCGAGGATCTCTCGGCGGCAGCGCGAAAAGTCGATGGGGCTAGCGTTCTTGGAGCGATCGTTGAAATCGGGGATGCCGGGACGCTTCGTGAGATGGCCGACCAGTTGCGCGACAAGCTTGCGCCTGCAGTCGTTCTCTTGGGCTCGCCCAGCAAGGATCGCAAGAAAGCTCTGCTCGTGTGCAGCGTGTCCAAGGGCCTCACCGATCGCTTTCGTGCAGGTGACATCGTCAAAGCCGCGGCCGCGATCGTCGGTGGCAACGGGGGAGGGCGCTCAGACTTCGCGCAGGCGGGCGGTCCCGACCCGAGCCGCCTCAAAGAGGCCGTCGCGAAGGTCTACGAGCTCGTGGGAGCCCTCTAGGTGACGGTGAAGTCCCAAGTCATCGGCTCGGGGATCAATTCGTATCTGAGTCTCCGCCGCACCAAGTATCCTCTGCACAGCATCGGCCGACTCCTTCGTGGGGGTCGGCGTCGAGTCCGGTTCTATTACCGAGCCGACGATCCCTACAGTCATCTGCTTGCCCAGGTCATGCCGCGGTTCGCGAGCATGTATGGGCTGGACGTTGCGGTCGTTCCGGTTGCAGAATCCGGTCTAGGCGCGCGTCCGGCGCCGGACATGCTCGCCGAGCACGCCATGCGTGACGCGGCTTTGTTGGCCGAATGCTACGGGCTCGATTTCCCTGCACGCCCCGAGCGTCCCCCCGAGGATCGAATTCGACGTGCACATGCGGTCCTTCTCGAGCAGCGGCCGAGCGCAGAGCAGGTCGAGGTTGCGCGACGCGTCGGGGCGGCGGTCTGGGGCGACGATGGAGCCGCTCTCGCAAGCCTCGTCGAGCAGTACGGCGCCGTCTCGGGTGAATCGGTGGGCCCGCTCTTGGAGCGTAACTTCGCTGAGCTGCAACGTGCTGGCCACTATCAGCCAGGCATGTTGAGTTACGGCGGCGACTGGTATTGGGGCATCGATCGGCTTTCCTACCTCGAGAGACGATTACACCAAGAGGGGCTCGACGGTGATCTCGGCCTTGCCGCCGGCGACGTCCCGAGTCTCGCGAGGATGCTCCGCTCGGGCGAAGAGAAGCCGCGCCTTCGGGTGTTCATTTCGTTTCGGAGCCCTTACTCGTATCTCTCACTGCCACAGCTGCGGGATATGCGCGATAACGGACTGATCGACCTCGAGCTTCGGCCGGTGCTTCCGATGGTCATGCGCGGGCTGCAGGTGCCGCGCGCCAAGCGGCTCTACATCGTGCACGACGCGAAACGGGAAGCCGGCCGCTTGGGGATTCCATTCGGCCGGATCTGCGATCCGCTCGGCAAAGGGATCGGCCACTGCTTCGCCGTCTTCTATCGCTGTGCGGTTCCCAAGGGGCTCGAGCTGGAATTCGCGCTGTCCGCTCTTCAAGGGAGTTGGTCGGAGGCGCGGGACATCGCATCGATCTCGGATCTGGTTCATCTCGCCGAGCGCGTCGGCATCGGCGAGGCAGAGGTCAGAGAAGCTCTCGCCGACGACAGCTGGAAGGAGAAGGCGACCGCCAACCGTGAAACCTTGACTCATCTCGGTCTATGGGGGGTGCCATCGATGCAGATCGGCTCGTATTCGACGTGGGGTCAGGACCGACTGCCCCTAATTCGTGCGGCGCTCGCAGGATCCTAGCCGACATGTAGGTCTCTTTCTCGGTGAAAGACTTTACGAGACGCCGATTTCCTGTGACATTTGTTACGTGGCCGTCTCCGAAGAGAAGCTCTCTGAGCTCGAAGAAGCCCTTGCCGAGCTAGGGAAGGACGACGACGAGGTTTCAGCGGTTCTTCGCCGTTTTGAAGGAGGCGAGCCAGCGGACTTGGCGGCGGTCGATGGCGAGCTAGACGGCCTCGCCGACGGCGCCAGCATTGCCCCGATCCTGAGGGAAGCATCGAGCGTCGACGCTCAAGACCGGCAGCATTCGGAGCCGGCGCACGAGGCGTGGGATGGCGAGAATACGGAGGTAGAGATCATCGATCCCTCCGACGACTTCGTGTTGCTGGTCGACGAGGACGATCTCGAGGAGCTCGAAAGAGCGGCCGTCGAGGTTCCCAACGTTACCGTGCCACCACCACTACCTGGCCAAAAGGTGGCGCAAAAAGAAGATGACGAGGAAGACGAAGGCTTCTTCAAGAAACTCTTCGGGTCACGTCGAAGCAGCAACCGTCCCTGAACGCCGCCATCGGCTAGACGGCCTGCGGCCTCAGTTTGTCCCGCCTCACCGCCCTCACACTATCGCCTAAAAATAGAACGTTCCGCCGAATGTGAGGAGTGCGCCGCCGGAGGTGTCGGAGGAGCGCGGGCCGTCGAGGAACTCGGGCCGCGGATCGTTGTCGATCCGGTGTCGCAACACGCCCCTCACGTCGGTATTGAGCGCGAATCCGGGAGCGAGTCGGAACTCGAGACCCACGCCTGCTTGACCACCCGCATGCGTCATGTTGCGAACCTCGTTGAAGGATTCCTTCTTGCCAAAGGACAGTCCCGCACCGAGCAGCACGTAGAACTGCACCTTGCTCTTTGGATTGACGAAGAACAGGAAGTTCGTCGTCACGGGGACTTCTCTGCGGAAGTCCCCATCGTAGTCGTTGCCTGCGAAGTAGCCGGAGCCGAGGTCGATTCCGAAGTGGGGGGCAGGTCGAAAGCGAAGGGCGCCATCGAACCCACCCATTCTGACGCTCGGCCCGAACGTGCCCGCGACGTCGAAGTGGAGGCCGACCTTTCGCTCACGATCCTTGGGCGGCGCCTCCTTCACGACCCGAGCGGGTGCGGCTGCTTTCTGCCGCACGACGACCACGGTGGGCGGCTTGGTCCTTACGACGACTTGTGACGATGAATCACTTGGCGGGGAAACGATGACGTCGGCTTGGGCCGTCGCGACGGTGGTCAGGACGGCGGCTAACGCGAGCACGGGAAGAAAGACGAGTCGGTGCATGGCTACCTCTTTCAGCTTCTACGAGGCAGGCGCCGCAAACATTCACCCCGTAAAGCGACTTCGTCGCCACGGGGCGGGGCCCCTCCTGGCCCGTTGGGTTGGGAATGCTGGTGATCTGGGGGTAGCTGGGCGCTACTGCAGCGACCGGCGGTCCTCGAGGGCGCGGCCGAGGGTCACCTGATCGGTGAACTCCAGCTCACCCCCGTGGGGGACTCCAGCAGCGATCCGCGAGACCCGAACGGAGGACGAGGAGAGCGTGTCCGCCACGTAGAGAGCCGTAGCTTCGCCTTCGACATTCAACGGGGTTGCGACGATGATCTCTCTCACCCCGCCTTCGCGGATGCGTCGTTCGAGCGCATCGAGGGGCAGCTGGTCCGGGCCTATGCCATCGAGTGGCGCGAGCAAACCATGCAGCACGTGATATCGGCCGCGAAAACTGCCGAGCGCTTCGAGGGCGATCAGGTCAGGAACCTTTGCCACGACACAAATGATCGACTCGTCCCGCCTTGGGTCTTTGCATATCGCGCAGCGCAACTCGGCGCCGTAGTTGCCGCACACTTCGCATCGGGTGACATCGTCGTGGATCGTGCTCAGCGCCTTGCCGAGCGATTGCGCATACTGAGCATCGCCCTCGAGCACGTGAAAAGCGAGTCGAGCGGCGGTCCGTTCACCGACCCCCGGTAGCCTCGAGAGAAGCGCGATCAAGGTGGCGATGGGGTCGTTTGGCGCCATTGCTCACCCGAGCCCTGGAATACTGAGTCCCCCGGTGACCTTGTCGATCTCTTGGTCCAAGTACTCGCGGGCCTTTGACAACGCCGCGTTCGCTGCGGCCACTACCAGGTCCTGCACCATCTCGAGCCCCTCCTCGTCGAGAAGCGCTTCGTCGATGCGCACCTCGACGAGCTCCGGGGCGCCATTCGCGATCGCGGTGACTTTGTCGTTTCCTACGCTCGCCTCGAACTTCTCTTCTTTGAGCTCTTCTCGGCGTTTTTCGACCTTGCGCTGCATGCGACTCGCCTGTCGCATCAGCTCTCCCATTCCGCCACGAAAGTTCATCAGGTCCTCTCAGTCTGCTTCGATGTGCACGTTCAGCTTCCCAGCTGACTCCGGAAATACGTCCATCGCATCGCGCACACGCGGGTGATTGAGCGCTTCTTTGCGTTTGGCGTCGACCTCGGCTTCTCTGCGCTGTGCCGCAACTGCTGCCACGGTTTTGGGCGCGCCCTCGTGCGGAGCGTCGAACCGTATCTCGATGTCCGGGCGACCACCTAGTTGCTCCTCGGCCACTCGCTTGATCGCCTCGATCGATTCGGGGGACTCGGCCTGTCGCCCGTAGAACGACCCATCTTGAAAAGACAAGACGATGCGATCCGGGCCTACGGCCTTAGGCACCCCATGCTCGAGCACGGCTGCCAGCGCGGGCTGCTGCCTTTGTAGGCTACCGACCAAGCCTTCCCATTCCTGAAGCGCAGCACGACGAATCGGAGTCAGCACATCGCCGCTGCTAGTTTGAAACCCTCCTGAGTGCCGCGTGGCCGGCTTGATCGGCTGGTTCGGATCGGGCGCGGGCGTTTGGGGTTTGGGCTCGGGAGGTTGGTTCGGAGTCTCGGCCTTGACCGGGGGCTGCTTACGCGGCTTCTCAGCGGGCTTTCGTGGTGGCGGCTTACGTGTGCCTCCGCCGCCCGGGTCGGATTCGCCTTGAAGCGTGTCGAGTCGGGCAAGAAGCTCGGCTACCGACTGAAGAGGGGGCCTGGTGGCGACACGCACCAATCCCATCTCGAGCATGAGCTTGGGGTTCGGGCTTTGCGCCATCTCATCCATCACCGTCGAGGTCGCACGAAACACGCGCTGCAGCTCGAGGATGTCGACGTTCTCGATGAGCGCTTGTGCCGCATCGCGTTCTTCCGGAACCCATTCCGCGGGATCGCCCGCATCGAGCTTCAACACTACGAGGTCGCGGACGAGCTGCAGCAGCTGGCGTGCGAAATGCTGCATGTCGACGCTCCGGTCCGCAAGACCATCTACGGCGGCGACTACTGCGGCCCCATCAGCGCGAAGAACTGCCCCTGCCACGCCGTAGAGGGCTTCGCGGGCTGCGATTCCGAGGCTCGTTGTCACCGTGTCTGCGGTGATCCGCTCGTCGGAGACGGCTACCAGTTGGTCGAGAAGGGTGAGGGCGTCGCGCATCGAGCCCGCAGCCTCTCGCGCCACGACCGAGATGGCCTCTTCGTCCGCCGACAGGCTTTCCTCGGCTAGGATTTCTCCGATTCGCCCAGCGATCAGACGGTGGGGAATCAAGCGGAAATCATACTGCTGGCATCGCGATCGGATCGTGACCGGCACTTTGTGGCTTTCGGTCGTCGCGAAAATGAACTTCACGTGGTCCGGTGGCTCTTCGAGGGTCTTCAAGAAGGCGTTGAAGGCGCCAGCCGACAGCATGTGCACCTCGTCGACGATCACGATCTTGTAGCGATCGCGCTGAGGCCGATACGGAAGCGACTCTTGCAAGCGCCTCACGTCTTCGACGCTGTTGTTCGAGGCGCCGTCGATCTCCTGTACGTCGACGTCGACCCCTGCGGTGATGTCGCGGCACGGGTCGCACACGTTGCACGGCGTGGGCGTTGGGCCTTCTTCGCAGTTGAGCGCTTTGGCGAGGATTCGGGCAGTGGTCGTCTTGCCGACCCCTCGCACGCCGGTGAAGAGAAATGCGTGAGCGACCCGATTCGACTGGATGGCGTTCTCGAGCGTACGCGCGACGTGCTCTTGACCCACCAGATCTTCGAAGCTTTGCGGGCGATACTTTCTTGCGAGAACGGTGTACGCCATCGAGCAAGCGAGCCTATCACGGAGACGGAGTGGGTGCAGCCGGGTTACTGCTCCTGGTCTTCTTCGTCCTCGGCGTCTTCTAGCTCGTCTTCTAGCTCGTCTTCTAGCTCGTCTTCTAGCTCGTCTTCTGGCTCGTCGGTCTCTTCTTCGTCCTCGGCGTCCTCGTCGAGTCCCTGCGCCTCACGCATCATCTCTTCCATGGTGGGCATACCGGAACCTTCGGTTTCGCCATCTTCGCCGTCACCGTCCATCATCATCCCGCTTTCGCCGCCCATGATCGCGTTCCCAAGGCCGATCGAAAGTTGCGGGTACCACGTAATGAGGCCGAGGCCGATCAGCATCAGGCCGACGAACGGCGCGACCGCACGAATGATGTGACCGATGCCCCTCTCCCAAAGAGCGCTCGCCACGAAAAGGTTGAGCCCAACTGGCGGGGTCAGATACCCGATCTCGAGGTTGACGATGAAGATGATGCCGAAGTGCATGGGATCGACGCCCATCGATTCGGCGATGGGGGCCAACAGCGGCACGAAGACGAACATCGCGCTCAAGATGTCCATCATCATTCCCACCGCGAGAAGCATGGCGTTGAGCAGCAAGAGGAATTGCCACTGCGCGAGGTCCTTCGCCTGGATCCACTGGACCATCTGATCGGGGATTTCCTCCTTTTCGAGGAACTCGCCGAGGGCGAGAGCCATGATCAAGATCACCAGGAAGGAACCGAGAAAAACGCCTGTCTCGCCAAAGATGGTGGGGACGTTCTTGAGTGTCAGTGCGCGGTGTAACCAGACCTCGACGACGACTGCATATACGACGCTGATGGCGGCAGCTTCAACCGCGTTGAAGATACCGCCGTAGATGCCACCGAGGATCAACAGGGGGAACATCAATGCCCAGAACCCGTCTCGGGTCGCTTCTACCAATTTCTTGAACTTGAACGGTGAGGTAGGGACTTTGTCGACGAGCCCCTGGTAGAACGAGTATCCGATCAGGATCGAGCCCATGACGAGGCCCGGACCGAAACCCGACGCGAATAGGCGCTCCACTTCGATGACGGCGCCCTGGTTGACGATCGGGTACACGATCATTGGAATCGAAGGCGGGATGAGGATCCCGAGCGAGCCCGCCGAGGTGAGAAGACCGTGCGAGAATCGCTCTTGGTAGCCCGCCGCGACGAGGGCAGGTCCCATCATCGAACCGATGGCGACCACCGTAGCTGGGCTCGAACCGCTGATCGCCGCAAACAACATGCAGGCGATGACCGCGCTCATGGCCATGCCGCCCGGTACCCAGCCGATGAAGGCCTGCGCAAAGTCGACGAGACGTTGACTGATCTGCCCCTTGCTCATGACCGCGCCGCTCATGATGAAGAAGGGAATCGCGAGCAGCGTCGGACTGTCAGCCAGACTTCGAATGCCCTCGATGAGAATCGTGAACTCGACGGGTTCACGGAAGCCGCTCCAGAGGAAGAGGGCCCCTAGAGTGCCAATTCCGATCAAAACGAAGAGCGGCGAGCCAACGATTGCCGCAGCCAGAATGGCTGCCGCGAGAAGGCCACCCTTACCCAAGAAGGGTAGAAACAGGATCAGCCCGACGAAGATCAGAAAGGGGAGCTTGCGCTTCTTGACGTCGGTCATTTCTGCGCTCCCTGCGTCGTCGCCTTCGTCTGCGTCGCCGCCACGAGGGCCTCTTCTTCGGGCGCAGCACCATAGCTACCACCGAGCACTGCGCTGACTGCAGCCGCGATGTAGCGCAGCATCGTCATGGCGAACGCTGCGGGCACCGCGATCGTGGCTATCCAGTCGGGGATGTTGGTCTGCTCAAAACGACCCTCGAGCGTCAGGGCTTCCTTGGCGTAGATGTAGCCGAGGAGCGCTATGAAGAAGCAGAACGCCGCGGTCGACAGAAAACCGATCGCCTCGCTCCAGCGCGCCAACGACGGCGGTACGATGCGTTTGAGCGCACCCATTTGGATGTGCTTTCCCTCGTGTGCGCACACACTGGCACCAATGAAGCCGACCCAGAGGAGCATGATCAACGAAAGCTCTTTTGACCAGCTATAGCCATCCGGGAAGTAGTTCCTTGCGATCACTACGAATATTGCCGTGACGAGGATGAATGCGAAGAGCTTTCGCGGCCAATGTGGATCGCGGCGCTGGATCAACCGGTAAAGCCAAGGCGCCGCACAAAGAGCGTACAGCAACGTGTAGAACCAGCGGGATTCGACCTGGGGCTGGATCATCGTCCACCCGAGCGCGCCGAGGGCAGCGGCTGAAAGGATGGTGTAGATCACCGGCTTGCTCTTGGACGCTTGTCCTCCCGCGGTCGCGTGTTGCTCAGCGGTCCAGAACGCAAAGTAGAGCAGCCCAACGCCGATCACCACGCTGGCGATCGGCCCAGCCACGGTCAGTCGTTCGATCGCCTCTGGGCTCTCGATGCCGAGAATGCGTGCGGTGAGCTCTGCGACTTTGCTGTCCGGCGCGGCGAGGCGCCGATACACGACGTCGAGAAACACCATGGCGCAAGAAAGCCCGAGGAACGTCCAGAGGATTCCCATCTCGAAGGCGAAGATCCAGTCGTCGATTCGCCTCAGTACTCGAAACGGCCCCTGATAGGGGCTTTCGCCGCTGGGTTCTGCCATGGGGCCAGACGGTACGGGTGATCGCGCTGACGATCAAGACTTGATGCGGTAGGGTCCTGAGCGGCGCATGCGTACAGTCATCCATTTCGACATGGACGCCTTTTTCGCGTCGGTCGAGCAGCTCGACGACCCGGAGCTCCGGGGAAAGCCCGTGCTGGTCGGGGCCCGATCGAAGCGCGGGGTGGTCACCGCCGCCTCCTACGAGGCAAGGCCCACAGGGGTTCGGTCTGCGATGTCGATGGTCGAAGCGCTTCGCCGTTGTCCCGGGGCGGTCGTGGTCCCCCCGCGCCGGTCCCGTTACCTGGAGCTGAGTCGCCAGGTGTTCTCAGTCTTTCGAAGATACACCCCTTTGGTGGAGGGTCTGTCGGTCGACGAAGCGTTTCTAGACGTTTCCGGCAGCAGAGCACTGTTCGGCGATGGCGAACACATCGCGCGACGCATCAAACGCGAGATTCATGGGGAGATCGGTCTCACCGGCTCCGCAGGCGTGGCCCCCAACAAATTCGTCGCCAAGATCGCCAGCGATCTCGATAAGCCCGACGGGCTGGTCTTAGTTCCGACCGGCAGTACGGCGGACTTCTTGGCGCCCCTCCCACTCGAGCGGATGTGGCGCGTGGGACCCAAGGCCCGTGTGAGGCTCCGCGCAGCGGGTTTCCAAACGATCGGGGACTTGGCCCGAGCGGACGCCGGCACGCTCGAGCAACTACTCGGGAGCTGGGGATCTGTCGTCCGCGATTTGGCTCGAGGGATCGATGATCGTCCTGTCGTCGTCGGCGCCCCGCCCAAGAGCCTCGGCAGTGAAGAGACCTTCGAAACCGATCTCCGGACGCGCGACGCGCTGCTCAAACCGATCTTGCGGCAGTCGATGCGGGTGGCCGACCGTCTGGTCGAACAGGGGCTTTGGGCCAGGGTAGTCACGTTGAAGATCAAGTACCGCGATCATCGCATTCGGTCCCGCCAGATGAAACTCTCGGGGGTGGTCTCCGACACCGATGCGATCTTCGACGCGGCATCAGAGCTGCTCGGGCGGTTTGACGATCTGGCTTACGGCGTGCGCCTCACAGGTGTCTCGGTTTCCAATATGACGAAAGTCCCAGACGAAGAGCTCTTTCCGGATGCCGCGCGCGAACGCCGCGAGCGTCTGGCGGCCACCGGCCATGCGTTGCGAGAACGATTTGGGACCGCCGGGCTCACGCGTGCGTCGCTGATCCGAGAACCGAGCGTCAAGCGCGATTCGCATACCTAGAAAACGCGTCTAACCGCTAGGCACTTCTCGTCGCGTTGACACACCGGTATCGGCCCCTTAAGGTTGAGCTGTTGCGTGAGCGGGACGCAATAATGCAGGAGCCTCCACGGATGAACGCGCGTCATACCAAGTTCATCTTCGTCACAGGAGGTGTTGTCAGCTCGATCGGAAAAGGTCTTGCGGCCGCCTCGATGGGGGCTCTCCTCGAGGCGCGCGGTTTGCGCGTCACCAACATCAAGCTCGACCCCTACATCAACGTCGACCCCGGCACGATGTCGCCTTATCAGCACGGCGAGGTCTTCGTCACCGATGACGGAGCCGAAGCCGATCTGGATCTCGGTCACTACGAACGCTTCACCAAGGCGACGATGACCAAGGCCAACAATTTCACCACCGGGCGGATCTACGATTCGGTGATCTCGAAAGAACGTCGTGGCGAGTATCTAGGTGCGACGATTCAAGTGATTCCTCACATCACCGACGAAATCAAAGCCCGGGTCAAGGAGGCGACTCGCGACGTCGATGTGGCGATCGTCGAGATCGGTGGCACGGTGGGTGACATCGAGTCTCTTCCCTTTCTCGAGGCCGTTCGTCAGCTGCGGGTCGAGCTAGGCCCTCAAAACAGTGTTTCGGTGCACGTGACCCTCGTGCCTCACATTGCCGCGACAGGCGAGCTCAAGACCAAGCCTACTCAACACTCTGTTAAGGAGCTTCTCGGCCTCGGGATTCAGCCCGAATTGCTCCTATGCCGCGTCGATCGGGAGCTTCCCCGGGCCCTGCGAGAGAAGATCGCCCATTTTTGCAACGTGCCGGTCAATGCCGTCATCGCGGCGCCGGATGTCCGTGTGATCTATGAGCTGCCCCTGACCCTGCACGCGCAAGGTCTCGACCGTCTGCTCGCCGAACGACTCAACATCTGGGCGCGCGACCCGGACCTTTCGGTGTGGCGATGGACCGTCGACCGTTACCTCTCACCCGGTCGAGGGAACGTCTCGATCGCGCTCGTCGGCAAGTACGTCCATCTTCGAGATTCATACAAGTCTCTTCACGAAGCACTCATTCATGCAGCGCTCGAGTGCGACGTGAAGCTCGAGCTCGACTATGTCGATAGTGAAGACCTCGAACGACTCGAACTGGAAACCTTGTTGGGTAAACACGATGCAATCTTGGTGCCCGGCGGATTCGGAGATCGCGGTGCCGAGGGCAAGGTCCGCGCCATCCAGTATGCGCGGGAGAACAACATCCCATTCTTTGGCATCTGCCTCGGGATGCAAATGGCCGTCGTGGACTACGCGCGCAATGTGTGTGGTTTGAGCGGCGCGAATAGCGCCGAATTCGATCGCGACGCAGAACACCTCGTGGTCGACATCATGCCGGATCAGCGAAACGTCGAAGACAAGGGCGCGACGATGCGGCTCGGCGCCTATCCATGCACGATCAAGCCCGACTCGCTTGCGGCTCAGATTTATGGTGTAACACAGGTCAGCGAACGTCACCGTCACCGGTACGAGGTGAACAACGCGTATCGTGAACAGCTCGAGCGGGGTGGCTTGGTGCTTTCGGGCGTGTCCCCCGATGACCGCCTCGTCGAGATGGTGGAGCTCCCTGGTCACCCGCACTTCGTCGGGTGTCAATTCCACCCCGAGTTCAAGAGCAAGCCCCACCAGCCGCATCCGCTCTTTACGAGCTTCGTGCGGGCGGCCGTCGAGCGTCATGCCCGACGCGAGCGGCCTGTGAGCGAAGCCACTGAAGCCCACATGAACTGAGCCCTCTGCATTGGCCTCTAACGGGTAGATGGACTGGCCAGGCGCTCAGGTCTAGGATCACCTGGTGACTGGCCCGCGCCGAAAATGGCTGACCATACCGACCCGCATCGTCCTCGGGTACATGGTGGTCCTCGTCGCATTCGGCGTTGTCGGCGGCTTTAGCTTCTTCCAGCATCATCGGACCTCGCAAACGCTCGGGCTCCTTCAAGATGGGTATCTGCCCCTGGCCCTCACCCTCGGGCAAGCTAAAGCGACGCAGAGCGTCTACGCCAACCTGATCGAGCGCGCCCTCGAATCCGAACGGAGCGGGCCTACGAAAGCATGGCTCCGGGCTGCACTGCGGATCAGGCCATCGACGCTTCGCCGCGCGTACGAAGGTGTCGAGCACGCCGAGGCGCTAGCCACCGATCTAGGGACACCAGCGCCGCTTCGCTCCGTCCGGAGGGAGCTCAACGCGATCGCGACCGCCTACGAAAAGATCGACGGGCAGTACGAGCAGCTCTTCAATCTGGTCGACGACGACCCCGAGGCCGTCGAGGCGCTTCTCACCGAGCTTCGAGGTACCGAACAACGGATCGAGCGCAACTATGACCGTGCTTCGCAAAGCGTCCAGCAGCGGATCTCGCGAACGAGCGCACTCGCCGCCGAGCAAGAGAAGCAAGCCACATTTCTCTTGGGCATTCTCGGGCTTCTGGCATTGGTCGTGGGCGTCGCGGTCACTTTTCTTTCGCAGCGACTTCTTCGTCCGATTCCGCTGTTACATGAACGTGTCGCTGCCGTGGCTCGGGGTGACCTTTCAAGCGCAGTCGACATCAAGCGTAACGACGAGCTAGGTCAGCTGGTTGCCGAGTTCGAGCGAATGGTGCAGGCGCTCGCCGCCCGTGACCAACGGCTGCGAGAAGCTGCGCTCGCGGAGCAGCGACTCCAACGCATGCAGGTGCAGATCGTGGAGGCCCTGCGCGCGGCGATCGTCGTGATCGACCGTGACCGTGTCATTCGAACGACCAACCCGGCGGCCGAAGAGATTCTCGGTGTCAGCAGTCGTGAAGTAGGCTCCTCCATCGACGAAACTTCGCTCTTGAGACGATTCCCGGCGCTTGGTGCAGCCATCGAGCAAGTCGCTGTCGGGGGCTCCGCGCTCACCCTAGAAGGTGAGCCTATTGCGGGCTTCACGGAGCGGTTGGTTGATGTGCTCGTGACGCCTTTCGGCGACGAGGCGGGTCCCGAAGGGATGCGCGGTGTGCTAGTCGTCGCAGACGACGTGTCGGATGCGGTCGCCACCAAGTCGCGCCTCATTCAGACCGAGCGCCTCGCGGCGATAGGGCGCATGGCCGCACATGTGACACACGAAGTCCGAAATCCCCTCTCTAGCATCGGACTAAACGTCGACATGCTAGGCGACGAGCTTTCGGATGCGGATGCCGAGAGCACGAAGCTGATGGAGTCGATCCAGCAAGAGCTCGAGCGATTGGAGAGCATCACCGAAGAATACCTTCGACTCGCCCGTCTTCCCGAACCGTCCCTCACGCCGGATGATCCGACGATCTTGCTACGCGATACCGCGGATTTTGTGCAGCGCGAAATGGACGCGGCAGGAGTGGAGCTCAGCGTCGACCTGGCGAGCCAGCTTCCCGAGGTCGCGATGGACGAGCCCCAGCTCCGACAAGCGCTCCTCAATCTTCTTCGCAATGCCCGGGAGGCCATGCCTGAAGGCGGCACCGCCAAGCTAGAGGCGACACGGTACGAGGGTGGAGTTCGGGTGCAGGTTCACGATGAGGGTGCCGGGATCAGCGAAGAAGACCGCGAGCACGTGTTCGATTTGTTCTACACGACGAAAGAGCGCGGTACCGGGTTGGGCCTTCCACTGACGCAGCAGATTGTAGTGGCCCATGGCGGGAACATTGCCTGCAAGCCGCGCCATCCGCACGGGACGACATTCGAAGTGTGGTTGCCCCCAGCCGCGCAGACGACTACCGGTTCGCCCGTGCGGAGGGTTGGATGACCAGAACAGACGGACGCGCCTATGACATGCTGCGCCCCGTGTCGATCGAGCCGAACGTGCAGCGTAATCCCGAGGGATCGGTCCTCTACCGTTGTGGCGATACGACCGTCTTGATCGCGGCGTCGGTGGCCGAGGGAGTTCCCGACTGGATGCGAGGATCGGGGCAGGGATGGCTCACCGCGGAGTATGCGATGCACCCACGCGCAAACCCCGACCGCAAGCGACGGGACGGGCGCAATGGTCGGATCGACGGGCGCACCTCCGAGATTCAGCGTTTGGTGGGGCGCGCGCTTCGGGCCGCGATCGACTTCGACAAGCTCGGGGAGCGCACGATCACCGTCGATTGCGACGTCCTCGACGCCGACGGAGGCACGCGGACAGCATCGATTACGGGAGGAATGGTGGCGACAGCCATCGCGCTCGACAAGCTTCGGGCCACCGGTTTGGTGAGGAAGGGCGTTCTTCGCGAATCGATTTCGGCGATCAGCGTCGGGCTTCTGGAAGGGCGACCGATGCTGGACCTTTGTTACGTCGAGGATCGAGACGCTGCAGTCGATCTAAACGTCGTTGGCACCCCCAACGGCGGTGTCGTCGAAGTGCAGGGGACAGCCGAGGGTGCGCCGATCGCCCGTGAGCAACTCGACCAGATGATCGACCTCGCACTCGGCTCACTGCCAGCTCTTGCCGAGCAGCAGGCACAGGCGCTTCGTGTCCTCGAGATCGACATCGATCGCCTGCTTCCGTGATGCGAATCATCCTGGCCACTAGCAATGCCGGGAAGTTGGCGGAGTACGAGCGCCTTCTTGCCGGCGTTCCCGACGTGGAGCTCGAGTCCCTGGAGTCTCTCGCGGGGCTCGTTCACGTGGTGGAAGACGGGGATACTTTCCACGCGAACGCGCTCAAGAAGGCGCGTGCCGTCGCTGCCGTGACCGGCGTGCCAAGCATGGCGGACGACAGCGGGCTCGAGGTCGACGCCCTTGGCGGACGGCCTGGAGTGCATTCGGCCCGTTATGCGGGAACCGATGCGACCGCCGCGCAGAACAACGAAAAGCTGCTCCAAGAGTTGAGCGGCGTTCGGGGCGATGAACGGACCGCTCGATTTCGATGCGCGATCGTTCTCGTCGACGGCAAAGGACGTGAGCTCTTGGTCGCCGAGGGGGCGTGCGAAGGCCGCATCGCCGCGTCTCCACGCGGGACTCATGGATTTGGCTACGACCCGTTGTTCATCGCACACGGACACCAACAAACGATGGCTGAGCTCCTGCCCGAAAAAAAGAACCAAATCAGTCACCGCGCCAAAGCAGCTACAAAGCTGGTTGCCGGCCTACGCGAGTTGCAGAAGCCTTAGGCATCGGCTACCAACTCCGCCCAAGCTCGAAAGAAATCGACTTGGCCTCGGGGTGTAGCACAGCCTGGTAGTGCGCATGCTTTGGGAGCATGAGGTCGCTGGTTCGAATCCAGTCGCCCCGACTAATCATTTCAAGGGCTTGCGGCGCTACGGATCTTGGCGATCGGACCTCGTTGACCTGACGTTGACGTGAGGGGGCGCAACGGGCCGCAACGCCTCGACTAATCGGAGCTGCGCCTGGGCTCCGAGGTGGGCTTAGACCTCCGTGCTCTGCGCCGAGCTGCGCTTGGATCGCCTTGATGGACTGGCCGCCGGTGGCGGCCTGGCTGGCCACCGAGTGGCGGCCGATGTGGTGATGGCTGAGCTCCCGTAGCCCGAGTGCCCGCTGCACGGTGCGGAGCGGGCGTTTGTGGCTGTCGAGGTGAACCGGGAAGGTACCGTCCCGGGAGAAGAGAAACTCCTCTCCCGCGTAGCCTTGCCGGATGTGCCAACGGATCGCGTCGACAACGTCTGGTGTCAGCGCGAGCGTCAGCGCTTTGTTGCTCTTGCGCGGGCCGAGAAGCGCTGGGCGCTCCTTGGTGCCCCGTTGGACCGCCCGGTCGACGGTGAGCTGGGCCCGGATGTCGCGGATGCGGCTTTTGGAGATGGCGTACACCTCGCCGGTCCGCAAACCGAGTCGGGTGGTGAGGTAGAAGAACGCGTACCACCTCGGCTGCATGCGGAACATGCCGTCGAGAAGGCGATCGCGCTCCTCTTCGGTGTACCACTCGGCTCTGGCTTCGGGGACGCTTTCCATCGGCACGTACGGCACCGATGCGAGAAGCCCCCGCTTCCACACAAACCGAAGGATGGCCCTCACCAGTGAGAGCCGGTGATTCCTCGAGCTCGGGGCGAGCCGTCTCGGCAAACTCTGCTTGAGGCGATATCTGATGGAGGCTATATCGGAGACATCGGGATTCTGGAGCGTATTCTTCCTGCTGTTGATTGTGGCCATACAACTCGGAGCGGCGGTCGGATTCGTTTGGCTCGTTGCGCGCTTTGCCACGCGCAAGACTGCTGCCAAGACCGACACTCGACTCCTGGACTTGGAACAGCGCATCGCGCGTATCGAGCGCTCGACCCCTCCTGAGTCCAATACTGGGTAGGGGCACTCTATGAGTGCGGTGGTGGATGCGGAGACGGGAGTGGTCGTGCAGCGCATGGACTACGATGCGTTTGGACGAAGGGATGCCTGAATTTCCTGCTGGCGCGGAGCCTAGACGAGTACGCACGTTGGGCTTAAACTACGTCAAATGGGAACCCGGTCCGACATTCATGCGTTGATCGATACACTGGCCGACGAGGAGCTCGACGCGGTGCGTGCGGTTCTGAATGCCGTTCGCGCCGAGGATGGTTTTGAGAGCCTGAGCGAAGACGACCTAGAAAGACTTCGGGCATCGGTGCGGCGTGGGCTGGCGCAAGGTGAAGCGGGCAAGGCCCGTCCAATTGAAGACTTCATGAAAGAACTGTGAGTTTTCGCGTCCGCATTTCGCCCGAAGCGGAGCGGCAAGTGCGCGAGCTCGAGGCTTGGTGGGCTGCGAACCGGCCGGCTGCCCGAACGACCTTCAGAGAAGCATTCAGCGCAGTAGTTGGTCACATCTCCCGGATGCCTGGTATCGGACGACCGTGCGACGATATTCAGTTGTCTGGCGTGCGGCGGTTGTTGATCGAGGGCACACCTTACGCAGTCTTCTATTCGGTAGACCGCGAAGCGACCGAGATTCTCATCGCCGCCGTTTGGAGTCGCGCACGAGGCAGCAGTCCGCCCGTGCCCTGAGGGGCAACCGCGCTATTCCCATTGCCGCGAGCCTTTCAATCTCCGCCTATTTGCGACATGCTGCTGAGCAGCGGCATGCCTTCGACACCATCGATTCGCTTCCTCGCTGTGTTGCTTCTCGTGGGCGTCGCCGGCGTGACACCCGTACGCTCGGCGAGCGCCGACGTCCCGTTTCCGGTCACCCTGCGTCATTCATTGCTCGCAACCGAGGCGCTCACCATCTCAGAAGAAGTCGAGCTCAAGTGGGTCCGTCCCACCGATCCGGATACCGTCACGCGGGTGGGCGAAAGACGCGCGATGCGAGGCCTCCTGTTGCTCGCCACCGGCCTACCACCGCTCGTGCTCGGTGCGATATTGACCGGCTTCAGCCGGCCCGCCCAGGATGACAATTGCTACCTTTCGAACGATACGCTCCGGACCAGCACGGCCGCCGGGCTGAGCATGACCATCGTCGGCGGCGGACTCTCAATAGGAGGCATCGTGGCTTTGCTCCGCGCCTCCAAGGCGGCGCGCGCTGCCCCAAAGTCGCGAAAGGCTCGTGGGGTGCTCGCCGCGGCAGGTCTCGGAAGCATCGCGGCGAGCACGATCATTTTTGGCTTCGGAATGGGCGACCTCGTCACTTGCTGGTCGTCCTAGTACCGACCGATTCGCGAGCCGAAAGAGCTCGGGAAGCATCACTTCTGGGTGAGGGACTTCCTGATCCGGGCGTCGACCTCGTTCCGGGGATCGTCAACGCCTCGTGTTCTTGCTCCGGGAGGGCCAAGGCGTCGTCGAGGATCTTTTTGATCGGTGAGGGCACGAGCTTGGTGTGCGCGGACTCAATACCAGCCGAATCACGCCGGGGGGGGCGTGGCGCTCGTTGACCTGACGTTGACGCAGCGATGTGAAACGAGATGATATCGAGTGACGAACCGCAGACATGGCGATGAGTTTCGTTGGTTTGCGGGATGTCGGTTTTGGTCGGCTTCGTTGCTTTGGGAGCATAAGGTCGCTGGTTCGAATCCAGTCGCCCCGACCAGTGATTACGAGTGGTTACGCGTTTCGTGGTTTTCGAGTTGGCCTCTCGTTGACCAAATATTGACCACGATGGGGCGGCGACGCCGGTTCAAGCGCCCTGACGAGGCGCAGTTGAGCACTGCTGCCAAGGTGCGCGTACACCTCGGTGCTCTGGGCGGAGCGGTGCCCGAGGTGAGCCTGGGCGCGAGTTTCAGCGATTCCCCGCCCCGGGCGTGGAACGCGGCGTGCCATGGAGCGGCCCTCTATCGCACCATGAACCAGAGCTGAGGGAAGCTGCCCCCCGTCGCGCCTCCGGCGAGAACAGCATAGGCCCCGGTCGGAGATACGCTACCCACCAGCGTCGTCCCCCCGGCAATCAACTCCAGCGTGCCGTTCGGAAAGACTATGTACGGGTCGTTGGTCACGAGAGGAGGCCACGGCCCCACGACGCCGTCGACGTTGATCGTGCCGCCCACGTCCGTGGTCAGCGTACTCACGCCGTCGGAGCTGCCCGTCCCGGTGAACGAGCTGAAATTCGGCGGCGGAGTGGCCGCGTCGGCAACGAATGCAACGATGTGATAGTTGCCGGAGAGCGCGGACGCCGAGGCCGCGGCGCTCTGCCGAATCAGGACGACGAGGCAGGTCGGCTCCGCGACCGTCCCCCCTGTCAGCACGACGAGGTCGCCCCCCAGGAGGATCCCCCCCCGGGTCGGAACCTGACCCGGTCCGACGGTGGTGTACGTGGTCGTTCCGTCGGCCGCCACAGTGTAGGTCTGCGCCGTGTTGATCGGGCTCGGCGCCTGCGAGCCGTTGGCGTTCGCCCCGGAGATCGTCTCGTTGGCCCCCCCGACCCCGTCGAAGGTGACCGTTCCCCAGAGGGACGCGTCGACGATCCCGTTCGAACAGAAGCCACTCAGGTGGTAGGTATCGTTGAGACTTCCCTCGTTGAAGGTTCCGTCGCGCCGGACGAGGATGGCCAGGCTCGGCCATCCCAGGGCCCCGATGGAACCCAGTGCTGCGACGCTGCCGTCGGTGGCGATGCCGCCCTGCACGTTGAAGGGACCGCCGGTCGGCCAGATCATGCGCCGCGCCGCGTCCACGGTGTAGGACAGCGCCGCCACCGGACCCGAGAAGATCCCTCCGGCCCCGTCGTTCCACCCCAGCGTGCCGCCCGTGATCTGGCTCACGCCGTCGGCCGTCACGTCGCCCCACCAGCTGTAGCCCGTGGGCACGGGAAAGTTGCCGGCTAAGGCCTGGTAGAAGTACGTCCCGTTGAAGAGCGCCGCCGGCGGCAAGAGACACGTAGGTTCGCAGCCGTCCCCTGCCACCATGTTGCCGTCGTCACATTCCTCACCCGCTGTTGCATTGACCACATTGTCCCCACATTCCGCGAGAGTACAATCGTCGTCGCAGGTCGCGCTTTCCCCCATGTCGTCACAGGCTTCATCGCCCTCCACGGAACCATTGCCGCACACCGCGACGGCGGAACCACCCGCTCCACCAGTGCCGGCCGTGCCGCCACTTCCACCAGCGCCCGCAGTCTCACCGCACCCAACCAGGGGCATCAGCCCGAGTGCGCAGACACACACAAATCCGAATAGATACCGCATAACCACCTCCCGGCTCACGCGGAGCGCGCCATCAAGTCGGATGATGGAGTTGCATCAAGCGTGCCACAGGGATGCGCTGGGTTTTGCAGGGGCACCGCAGAACGATGACCGAAACATCTGCGTTTTGGGGGTGGTGGGCGCGCATCGGCTGCGTTCCCTTGAATATCGGGCTTGACGCGCATGACGTCTACAACCTCGCCCGGAAAATCGATCGGTTTGACTCAAGAATGCTCACCGCAGGCGGATTCTTCAGTCAGCCGATTCGCCCTCAAGAGGTTCGGTTTACGTACGACGGTGACTCGTTCGCAGGCGCTCCTGATCAGACCCTAGGCTGGTTCACGGCGCTAGGTTTCCGTATGCCTCTAGTTTACGACAGCTCCCCAGCCACGAAGCCAGCGTTTGTCTTCGGCTTCCGAGCGGTCGGAGCTGTGCACGACGAACCGGGTACAGGCTTCGACGATCGCTACCACAATGTCTACTTTGTCGGCACGTTTGGCTTCGAATACATCTTCGGCGGGGACCGAAAGCTTTCTTAGCCCACCGGGCTCATCGTAAACGCCCAATTGCGCGGTACTTGTCGCGAAGCCGGTGCGACGCCTCCTGGAGCCGAAGTCGGGTGACGTACTGCCTGGCTGGGAAGCTCACGAGAAGAAGCTCGCCAGCGCCTCCGCGAGCCGTGTGGCGAACGATTCGTCGACGATCAGGTCTTGGCGCGCCTCGATCTCGAGCGCGGTGCGGCCGAACTCCCGGGCATGACGGACCACTGAGTAGGCGAGCCCGGCTTTGCCCGACCAAGGTTCGTTCGGAAGGACGTGAAACCCTGCTTGCTCGAGGTGACGCACGAGTCGAAGCGCTGGCTCGTCGTCATCGTCGAAGAGCACGCCGATCTCCAAAAGCCGAACGTCGCCCTCGTAGTCGTCAGTAAACGTGTGGATCGACAACACGGTGTCGCCCTGATTGCGCTCGACCATGGCACGCACTGCTGCGTGATAGGGTTGGTAGAAGCGATCGATCCGGCGCTGGCGCTCCGTCTCTAGGAGCGACTCGTTCAAATGAACGGTTTTGCCGTCGGCATTCTCCCGAAACAGCGTGTCCGAATCGAGAGGCCGGTTTGGATCGATCAAGAGCCGTGAAAAACGGGAAAGCATGGCCGGCGCATTCATCAATTCGGCAACTTCACGTGTGAACGCGGCAGCGCCGATGTCACTGGCCCAATGTGTATCGACGAGCCAGTGATCTTCTTCCGGCCAGATCCACGGAGCGGGAAGCCGTGCCGACGCGTGCTCGCAGGTAAACACCACGCGACTACCGAAGTCGCCGTCGATCTGCTCCGCTGCGTCGTACAAACTCATGCTTGGAATTTTAGGCGAACGCTCGAAAAGTCGAGCTACTGATGACACTGAACGATCGAGGTGTATACCCCAAGGCGATAATTCTACGAAATTGCGATGCTAAGAGGTACCTTCGTGGGCGACGATCAATGAAGGTAGGCATCGTGGGCATGGGCTGGGTCGGGGCGAGCGTGGCCGCGTCCATCCTTCACAGCGGACTGGCCAGGGAGCTGCTACTCGACGACGCCAAGCCGGGGCTTGCGGAAGGTGAAGCGATGGACCTCGCGCACGGCGCATCCTTCTATCCGACTGCGTCCGTCCGGGCCGCTTCGATCGAAGAGATGGTGGACGCAGATGCGGTCATCATCGCGGCAGGCAAGGCGGGAGGCCCAAAGGACAACCGACTCGACTTGCTTCGGCTCAACGCCACGATCGTGCACGACATCGCGCGGCGATTGTCGGGAATGCGAGGTATGTTGGTCATCGTCACGAACCCGGTTGATGTGATGACTCAAGTGGCCGCCGAGGCGTCTCTTGGACGAACGCTCGATTCGGAGCCGCGCTCGATTCACGCCCAAGTGGTGGGCGAGCACGGCGACTCGGAAGTGGTGCGTTGGTCGGGTGCCCAACTCGGTGGGGTTCCGCTGCGAAAATGGCCAGGGTGGAGTCGCGAAAGGGAGCTCGAGATCGGACATGAGGTGCGCAATGCCGCGTACGAGATCATCGCGAGAAAAGGGACCACAAACCACGCCATCGGCCTCGTGACCGCTGCGCTGCTGCGTTGGACGCTCCGTGGGGGACGACGAATTCTGACCATCTCCCGTGTACAGGAAGGCGCCGTCGGAATTCGTGAGGTCGCGATCTCACTGCCGGCGATCGTAAGCGGCAGTGGGGCCGTCGAAGTCATCGAGCCCGAAATGGATGCGCAGGAACGGGAGGCTCTGGAACGCTCGGTCGAAGTGCTGCGGCGAGCGTATCAAGAGGCGCGAAGCAAGCCTTAGTACCGCGCAATTGACTGCTCGCATTGAGCTAATAGAGGGCTGAGTGAGCGCTGGCGAGATTTCGCTATGTCTTTCCGTCGTTCAGGAACAGCGTCTGCGTCGGGAAGGCGAACTCGATGCCTTCTTCAGCGAAGCGCTGGTAGACCGCAAGATTGATGGCCTGTTGGATATCCATATACAGGTTGTAGTCCGAATCCATGACAAAGTAGACCGTTTCGAAATTGAGCGAGAAGTCTCCGTATGACGCAAAATGCGAGCGATCGAACTTCGCCTTATCTTGTGCCTCGATAGCTTCGCGAAGGATTTCGGGAATTTTCTCGAGCTTGTCCTTGGCCGTGCCATAGGTGACGCCAAGCGTGAACACGACGCGGCGCTTGTACAGGCGCCCGTAGTTCCGAATTCGGCTGTCGAGCAAATCGGAATTCGAAAATACGAGCTGCTCGCCGGAAATGCTCCGCACCCGCGTGGTCTTAATGCCGATGCTTTCGACGCTGCCCATCAGATCATCGACGATGATGAAGTCGCCAAGAACAAATGGTTTGTCCAGCACGATTGATAGCGACGCAAAAAGATCGCCGAGGATGTTCTGGACTGCCAGACCGATCGCGATACCGCCTATGCCGAGCCCAGCCACCAGTGCGGTGATGTCCACGCCGAGGTTATCGAGAATCAAAAGAACCACGATCGACCAAAGCGCGAGGCGGGCGAGAAAGCCCAGTGCGTTCATGGTCATCACGCTCGCGGGATCTTCCTGGTCCTGCCGATAGCTTCGCAGCCAGTACATGAGGCCCGAGCTCACCCAAATGCCCACCTGCAAGAGGAAGGCGATCATGACGATCTGCCAAAGAATGGCACGGACGTCGTCCGAGAGCTCTAGGACGACCGCGCCCGCGAAGAGTGACAAAATCGCGAGGAACAGCGGTTTCGTATTCCGAAGCGAGTGGATGAAGATGTCATCCCACTTGGTTTTGGTCTTTTTGATGAGCCGCCCGACCCAGATGACCAAGAACTGTTGGAAGAGGCGCAGCAAGACGAACACCGCCACCGCAACGCCCAAAGCAACGAGCCACGTTTTAACGGGGTTTCCGAAAAAGGTCTGGTTCAGGTATTCCAACGCGTATGCTCCCGACGAGGTCCGCCATGCTACTGGTCAACCGCAATGGCGTCTACCGAGCCGAGAGCAGCTCGAACGTCCCCTCGCTTTGGAGCCAAGTCGCCGATGGCTGTTGGGCGAGCACGCCGCAGCGAACGTGCAATCAGATGATGTGAAGAGACGAACCGCAGACGCGACGATGCGGGCAAGTCCCGGTCATGTTTGGGTTTCTGTCGAGTCTTGTGAGTTTTGGTTGCGTTGCTTGCGGTCGGCTGTGATGCTCGCGAACGGCTCGACGAGTCGTATTCGAGGGAGGCATAACATGGCACGCGCGGCGCACTCGATATTCCTGTTCGCGATGGTGATCGGCGCATTGGCCTGGACGGGTCACGGCCTGGCGCAGGAAGTTGGTGAATCCGTGGTAGTGCGCGAGGCCACCGACGACTTGTATGCCGCCGGAGGTGAAGTCGAGGTCCTGGCGCCCGTGAATGGCGATGCAGTGCTGGCCGGCGGCACCGTTTCGGTGGCGGGAGAAGTGCGCGACGACCTGATCGCGGCGGGCGGGAACGTGAATTTCAGCGGGAGTGTCGGCGATGACGCCCGACTGGCCGGCGGTTCGGTGAATGTGACCGGCACCGTGGCGGGCCACGCGGTCATGTCCGGCGGTGAGGTGCGTATCGCCGCGGGCAGCAGCGTTGGTGAGTTTGCCTGGCTCGCGGGAGGCCAGGTGATCATGGCAGGCAGCATTGGTGGCGACCTGAAAGCGATGGCTGGCAGCGTCGAACTGCGCGGGCAGGTGAACGGCGATGCGGAACTGGCCGGCGAGGAAATCCAGATCGCCGACGGCGCAGTAGTCAACGGCGATCTCATCTGGCGCAGCAACAGCGAACCGGAGATCAGCGAAGGCGCCGTGATCAAGGGCGAGGTTCGCCAGGGCGAACCCTTACCCGAATTCCGCCGCGAACCCGGTTTCCTCGCACGCCTGTTCATGATGCTCAGCCTGATCGTGGCCGCCGGCGTGCTGTACACCTTGATGCGGCCAGCCTGCGAGGCCTGCGTTGCTGTGTTTCAGGCTCAACCGTGGGTCGCACTGCTTACTGGCCTGACCGTCTTCGCGGTGACACCGGTGGTGATCGTGCTGCTGTTGGTGACCGGCATTGGCTGGCTGCTGGCGTTGGTGCTGATGGCCGCCTATGGGCTGGCGCTGTTGCTCGGAGGCCTGGCTGGCGTGGTCGTGGTTGCCCGACGGGGTCTGGCCCGGGTCAGCCCGGATCCGGCGCCATCCCTAGGCAAAACCTGGCTGGCGATCGCGGTGGTGGCATTCGTACTGTCATTGCTGTACCTGATTCCGCCGATTGGCATGCTGGCCGCGACGCTGGTGCTGTTCCTGGGCCTCGGCACCATGGCGCGGGAGGCATATGCGCGGGTGCGGGCGTAATCAGCGCACCGGCGAAGCGTCATCCGGCTCGTTTGTGCAAGGCAGCCGATCTTCGGCGGTATGTCGGCGTTTGACTAGCGCGCGGGGCGGCCAACCGGCCGTACTTCTTTGCGGTTCGCTCGTAGACCCCTGCCAGCACCAAAATCGAGGGCGCGCCGCCCACCGACTCCTGCCGCAACGCGGCGTTGGAAAGCGCGTTGCGTACGTCGGCCGACATGAGCTTTTCGAGATGGTGTGCACGCGGCTCGTAGTGATAGACTCCCTCATTAGTGACTAGATACACCTCGATCGGGTAGAGCGCTCCAGCGGAGGGAGCCGTACGCAATCCCATCGTGCGATGCGTAATCCCTTGTGCCGCCCAGAGGAGCTGGCTGTGCTCGGCATCGCCGAGCGCGACATCGTCAAACTCTCGCACAGACCTGCGCCGCGCTAGCGTTTCCTCGAAGGAGCCTCGACTGGTTTGTTTCGGCGGCGGCAACTTCACGAGGGAACCGACTTTGGGAGGACTCCTCCCCATCTTGGCCAAGCGTCCATGAGTCTACCTTACATCGAATAGGATACTATTCTCTCCCCCAGTCTGGGCAAACCATGCTGACCATCGATGGCTCATTTGGCGAAGGCGGTGGGCAGGTCCTTCGCTCGTCGTTGGCCTTGTCGTTGGTGACAGGAATTCCGTTTCGCATCGTCGATATCCGTCGGCGGCGCAGCCGTCCCGGCCTCCGTAAGCAGCACCTGACCGCAGTCCGAGCTGCGGCAGCGGTCGGCGGTGCGACGGTCACGGAAGTAGAGGTCGGCTCCCTGGAGCTGACCTTCGCCCCTAGATCGACGACCGGTGGTGATTACACGTTCTCGATCGGCACCGCGGGAAGCACGACCCTCGTTCTGCAGACCATTCTGCCCGCGCTTGTGCTAGCCCCCGAAGCCTCGACGGTCATTCTCGAGGGAGGAACCCACAACCCTCAATCTCCGACGTTCGAGTTCCTCGAACGCGCCTACTTGCCGCTGGTTCGACGGATGGGGCCAAACGTTTCGGCCACGTTGGAGCGGCCTGGCTTCTATCCTGCTGGCGGCGGACGAATGGTCGTATCGATCGATCCCACTGCCACCCTTCGGCCGCTGGATTTGCTGGATCGCGGTCCGATTCACGAGCACCGGGTTAAGGCATGCGTCGCGAATCTCCCGCGACACATCGCCGAGCGGGAGATCGAAACGTTGCTCCGGAAGCTTCGCTGGGACCGGTCCTGCTTTGCGATCGAAGAGCTGACCGATGTCGACGGCCCCGGAAACGTGGTCATCGTGGAGCTGATCGCCGAGCACGTCACCGAGGTATTCGCAGGCTTCGGGCAAAAAGGTGTTCCGGCCGAAGCCGTCGCAAGGCGTCTAGGAGCCGAAGTGAAAGAGTACCTCCGGGCCGATGTGCCGGTGGGTCGGTACCTTGGCGACCAGTTGGTGCTGCTGAATGCCGTCGCGAGAGGCGGCGCCTTTCGCACGCTCACGCCAACGACCCATCTGACCGCGCAGCTTGGGGTCATTCGAGAGTTTCTGGGGATCGAAGTGGGTTTGACCGAGCAGCGCGCGGGGGCGTGGCTCGTAGAAGTTCCAACAGGCGCGGCGAGCGTTGAATCCTAGGGTTTACGGGCCATGATGGCCCAGGTGCTCGAGGGCATGAAGACGCCTTCGGCTCGGAGGTACGGCTCCATCAGCTCGCGCAGGTCCTGGCGGATCGCGGGGAGCTTGCGTTGCCCTTCTTCGCCGGCCTCGCGGACGATCTCGCCCGAAGGTCCAACCAGGATTTGATAATCGATTGCCTCTTCGATGCCTCGGCCGATGCAGACGTCGGCGTCGATGCGCTTGAAGAGCTCGACTTCAGGAAATCCCGCGGCCTCGAGCATGGCGCGATCGGTTTCCTCGCTCGCCATCGAGAAGGGGCCGGGACCGCACGTTGCAGCGTTGTCCCCAGGAGGCGGCAAGTGGCGAAGCGCGATCTCCTTGGCGGCACCCCAACAAGGGTTGTCGGCCAGGCTGCGCCATACGATCAAACAAACCCGGCCTCCTGGCTTGAGTGCGCGGTTGGCGTTTCGAAGCGCACGCACCGCGCTCTCGAAAAACATCACGCCAAAGCGAGAATACACCACGTCGAAATAGCTCTCGGGAAGGTCGCAAACCTGGGCGTCCCCGACCTCGTACCGCACATTGGCCGCGCCGGCGGCGTCACGCTCTTGGTTCGCGATCTCGAGGAAAGCATCGGTGCAGTCGATTCCGACCACCTCGCCGGTGGGACCCACCATCTGGCTGATTTCGAGGGCCGTTTCTCCAAACCCGCAGCCGATGTCGAGCACCTTGTCGCCTGGTCGAATGTCGAAGTCGGCGTAGGCGATGTCGCTATGGATCTTGCCGTTGCCGGAAAGGAGGTGGCGAAACCGAATCCATTTTGGCGTCAGGATCTGGTTCCAGCACTCGACGAAGCCCAGGTTGTCGGCGGCGATTTCAGTCATGTTTAGGCTACACGCGATTGTGCTCTCTCGACCCGTTGATTGTCTACCAACGCGCTTCCAAAGGATCCTCGCGGCTCTAGGACGCAAAAATTTCGCTTTCGGCCTGGTAAAGCGCGGGTGTAGATTCGTGATTCGGCGTCCGTGCCGCCGAAGGCTGGCGGCCGTCGGACGTAGGAAGGATCGCCATGACCCAGATGGTTGGAGGAGAGGTGCTAGCGCGCATGTTGGCAGCCGAGGGCGTCGAAGTCGTGTTCGGCATCGTCGACGGCACATATATGGGCTTTTTTGGAAGCTTCGAGAAGCACGGGATCCGGCTGATCTCGCCGCGGCACGAGACCAGCGCCGCGCACATGGCTGGCGCGTACGCCCGGATCACCGGCAAGCTCGGCGTCTGTATGGCATCGAACGGGCCTGGCGTTGCAAATATACTGCCCGGCGTCGCAGTGGAGAACGGTGAGGGCAATCGAGTCCTATTGATCACGTCGAGCCGGCGCACGCCGATCGCCTATCCGGATCGCGGGGGTACGTATCAGTACTTCGATCAAGCCGGCGTGACTCGAGCGATGACGAAGTGGAGTGGCGCCGTGCCTTCGTTCGATCGTCTCCCCGAGCTTTTTCGGCGCGCGGCACGGATCAGTTGGCGCGGACGTCCGGGGGTGGTCCACCTCGATGTTCCAGAAACGGTGATGAACGGTGTCTTCGACGCCGATGGGATCGACCTTCGGCCGCCAGAGGCCTACCGGCGAACCGAGGTCATCGAGCCGTCGGCAAACCAAGTCACTAGGACCGCAGAGCTGCTCCGAAAGGCGGAGCGGCCACACATCCACGCCGGTAGCGGAGTCCTCCACGCGCACGCGTCGGAAGCACTCAAAGACGTGGCGGAAGCCGTGGGCTCGCCGGTCACCACGAGTTGGGCCGGACGCGGCGCCTTACCAGACAACCACGAGCAGGTGCTGGCGATCTGGGCGATGGAGCCGATCAACAAGGCCCGTAGCGAGGCGGACGTCGTGCTCGTGCTCGGCTCCCGCCTTGGCGAAACCGATTGGTGGGGGAAGCCACCGTACTGGGGCAAGCCCGAGGAACAAAAGATGATCCAAGTCGACATCGACGAGGAGATTCTCGGGCTCAACAAAGCCACCGAGCTCGCCGTTGTCGGGGACGCTGGCGCGTTTCTGTCCGCGCTGGCAAGTGAGCTTCGGCAATCACCGCTGAGCAACGAGCGCCTGCAAGCGAATCGCGCCCGGACGGCCGGCCTCGCGGAAGGTCAGGCGAAGGTTCGAGCTCAGCTCGACACGGCCCTGGAGAACGCGGCGAGCCCAATGCACAGCTCCCAAGTGCCGGCCGCGTGCCAACGCTTCTTCGGTAACGACACGATCTACGTGTTCGACGGCGGCAATGCGACCGTGTGGGCGAGCTTTTTCTCGGAGATCAAGCGACCGAACACACTCCTATCGACCTTCAAGTTCGGAATGTTGGGTGCGGGTGTTGCGCAGGCGCTCGGCGGGCGAGTCGCGAAGCCCGATGCGACGGTCGTGTGCATCACGGGCGATGGCGCGATGGGCTTTCACGTCCAAGAGCTCGAGTCGGCGGTGCGCCACGCGCTTCCCGTCATTTACCTAGTGCTCTGTGACAAGCAGTGGGGCATGGTGAAGCTCACCCAATCGATCGGGCTCGGCATGCTGCGCCCCGTCATCGGGACCGAGCAGCAAGGCACCATCAACGCTGACTTCGAAGAGATCGCCTTCGACAAGGTCGCCGAGGCGATGGGTTGCCACGGCGAGCGGGTTTCGAACCCGGCGGATCTCGAGGCCGCCCTCAAGCGGTGCGTGGACTCGGGCAAGCCGTCGGTCGTGCACGTGGACGTCGACCCGAACATGCACCTGTTCGCGCCAGGGCTTCAGGAGTTCAAGGCGATGCACCAGGAGCCCGGAGCCTGATGGGCGCGGGCCCCGCGGTCTTGGTGACCGGGGCTGCCGGTTACGTCGGTCGCCTCTGCGTCGCGGCGCTTGCGAAGCGGTTGGATGAGCTGTCGGTTCTGGTCGCATTGGACTGGACCGAGGTCGACCCCTCCGTGCGGCTCGAAGGTGTCCGCTACGAGCAAGGCGACATCTGCGATCCCACGCTCAAAGACTTGTTCCGTGAGCACGGCATCGACACGGTCGTGCATCTGGCGTCCATCGTTCGTGCGCCCAAACACGCACCCGCGGACCTGGCGTACCGAGTCGACGTCTTGGGCACGAAGAACATCCTCGAAGCGTGTGAGAGCTCGGGTGCTACGAGGCTGATCGTCACCTCGAGCGGCGCAGCCTATGGTTACCACCCCGATAACCCCGCGTGGCTCGATGAGGACGATCCGTTGCGAGGCAACGACGAGTTCGAGTACTCGAAGAACAAGCGCCTGGTCGAAGGCATGTTGGCACGCTGGCGGAAAGAGCACCCCGAGCTTCGGCAGATCGTCTTTCGGCCTGGCACGATCGTCGGGGAAGAAGTGCACAGCCCGGTCACGGACCTCTTCGAGAAACCGGTGATCCTGGGTATTGCGGGTTCGGACTCGCCCTTCGTGTTCATCTGGGATCAGGACCTCGTCGCGTGTCTCGTCGATGCCGTCTTCTCGGACAAAGTCGGAATCTACAACCAGGCCGGCGATGGCGCGCTGACCTCGCGCGAGATCGCACGGATGCTCGACAAGCCCTATGTCCCGCTGCCGGCGTCGTTGGTGAAGGCGATCTTATTGGCGCTCAAGAGCTTGGGCCTGACCGAAAACGGACCGGAGCGCGTCGCGTTTCTGCGCTACCGCCCCGTGCTGTCGAACCGTCGCCTCAAAGAGGAGTACGGCTACGTCCCCGAGCTCACCAGTCGTGAAGCTTTCGAGCTCTATGCCCGCGCGCGGGGTCTTCTTGCCTCGGCGTGACTTCCGCGGGCGCACGGTCGTCATCACAGGAGGTGCCGGTGGCATCGGACGCGCGCTTGCGCGGAGCTTTGGAGGCGCGGGCGCCAAGATCGCCATCGTCGACTTGCCATCGAGTCCGTTGAGCGCGGCTCGCGAGGAGCTCGGGTCCTTGGGCATCGAGTCTCTCGTCGTGCCCTGCGACATCACCGACACGGGGCAAGTACAGAGCGCGATGAATGCCGTTCGCCGAGCGTTCGGAAGCATCGACGTTCTCATCAACAATGCCGGCATCGTGCATCGAAGCGCATTCGCGGACACCCGGCCCGACGTCTTTCGCCGCGTGATGGAGGTAAACTTCTTTGGCGCCCTGCATTGCACGCAAGCCTGCATGGACGACTTGGTCGCGAATGAAGGACTGATCATCGCCGTCTCGAGCATCGCCGGATTGGCGCCGCTCTATGGACGCAGTGGATACGCCGCCTCGAAGCATGCTATGCACGGACTCTTCGAGAGCCTCCGTGCCGAGGTCGCCGACAAGGGCGTCGGCGTGTTGATGGTCAGCCCTTCCTTCGTCGAGACGGGCCTGGAAGCATCGACGCTCGGCGGCGACGGCCAACGCATTACCCGGCCACGCTCCAAAATCGGCCGACTCAGCAATCCAGACGACGTGGCCAGAGAAGTACTGAAAGCCGCGCAGGCCGGACGCAGGCGCCTCGTGCTCACCCCAGTTGGAAAAACCAGCGCGCTCCTGTCGCGGATCGCGCCTGGCCTCTACGAGCGCCTGATGATCCGAAGCTTGCGGTCCGAGCTCGACGAACCCTGACCTCTACTTTGCCGAGGTGGGGGGCGCTTCCATGCCCTTGACCGGGTGGGCCCGATACGGCTCTTCGAGAATCGCAACCTCGTCCGCGCTGAGCTCGATTTCGGTCGCCGCAATGGCGTCGTCCAGATGCTCGAGCTTGGTGGCGCCCACGATCGGAGCGGTCACTCCGGGCTTGGAGAGGAGCCAGGCGAGCGCGACACGGGCCGGTGGCTGGCCCCGTTCGGCCGCGACCCTCTTGACCGCCTCGACGACATCCCAATCCGAAGGCTGATCGTAGAAGATCTGGTCGAGCTCGTCGCTGGACGACCGAGTGGTGGAGCTGTCACCCAGCTTCTTTCGCGTACCTGCGAGCATTCCGCGGGCCAAGGGCGACCACGGAATCACACCAACTCCCTCGACCTCGCAGAGCGGCATCATCTCTCGCTCCTCTTCACGATAGACCAGGTTGTAATGATTCTGCATCGTGGCGAACCGCGCCCAACCGTTGCGCTCTGACATCGAGAGCAGGCGTTGGAGCTGCCATGCATACATCGAGCTTGCGCCGATGTAGCGAACCTTGCCCTGGGTAACGAGCTGATCGAGGGCGGCCAACATCTCTTCCATCGGCGTCTTCGGATCGAGGCGATGGATCTGGTAGAGGTCGATCGTCTCGAGTCCCAATCGCCGCAGACTCTGCTCGCATGCTTGCTGGATATGCTTGCGCGAAAGCCCACCCATGTTGGGGCGGTCGTTCATCGGGAAGAAGACCTTCGTTCCGATGACGATCTCGTCGAGAACGCCGTATTCGCGAAGCCACCGCCCGGTCACCTCCTCGCTCACCCCGAGCGAATACATGTCGGCCGTGTCGAAAAAATTGATGCCAGCCTCGATGGCTCGCTTGAAGAATGGCGCCGAAGCATCGGCATCCTGGACCCACGGCCGCCACTTCGGCGTGCCGTAACTCATACAGCCGAGACAGATCCGCGAAACGGTAACCCCGGTCCGTCCTAAACGCGTATACCTCACCCCGGGATACTAAAGGGGACCGTTCCCTTTTTCAAAGGGCGAGAGTCAGCCCATCCTCCGCCATCGGTAGCTCGACCTCGGAGGCGCGTGACAACACATCCTCGCTCATGTGCGTGAGCACGATGCGCTTACATGTGAGACGCGGGTAATGCTCCATGATCTTCCTGTAGCTGTTGTGAAGCGCGACTTCTTTGTCGAACACGTAGGACTCGCAGACGAACAGGTCCGCTTGGTCCGATGCTTCGATCAGGGTGTCGGTCCACTGAGTGTCGCCCGAGTACACGAACACCTTTCCGTTGGTTTCCACCCGTAGGCTGTACGACGGTGCCCCGCTGAAGTGAGCCGCGGGAAAGGCGGTTACTTCGATGTCGTCGATGACCGTGGGTGTTCGTACCTTCAGCTCGACGAAGCTAACCTCGAAGTTGGGCTCGACTTTGGAAGATCCTGCAAAGAGCACTTCCATCGCCTCGATGAGCCGCTTCTGCAGACCGGGCGGCCCGACGATCGTTAGTGGTGCGCTGCGCTTGGAAACCAGCTGTGCGTCGAGCAGAAAGAACGGAAGCCCACCAAAGTGGTCTCCATGCAGATGCGTGATGAGGATCTTGCTCACGTCCCGCGGCTCGATCTTCTGCTGTCGCATGGCGATCAGCGACGACGCTCCGCAATCGACCAGGAAGAGATCATCGGGGCTCCGTATCGCAATGCAGGTCTGAAACCGGCCTCCGCTGCCGAACGCATCGCCACTACCGACAAAGTGGACTTCCAAGGGCTCCATGCGCGCCTCCGCCACGAAGCTACCATATGAGCGCTGCTGGCTGACTCTGCTGGATGTTGGCCAGGCCGCCAAGCGCTCGAGATCGATTTGACCTCATCAGGAGGCGGGCCAAGGTTTGGGGTCATGAACCGTAGTCTGGTCGTTCTGCTAGGTCTGACGCTGCTGTGGCTGGGAGCTTGCGACGACAAAGGCGGCCGCGGCCCCGTAGCCTCACGGGTGTCCCTCGGGTCGTCTTCACTGAAGTTGCCGAGCCCAGAGAGCTTCGCCGAGCAACACCCCACGTTCGACGGGTACTGGTATCAAGAAAAAGCGGAGCTGACACGCTATGCGTTGCGCCAAGCTCGTTACGGGGACTTGCACGACGGCGAGGCGGTCCTGGTGTTCGTCACGGAGGATTTTCTGCCCAAGCTGCAGGTCAAGCAGGAGCATGGCGAGTCGTCTGATTCCATCTCGGTGCTGAAGCTCAATGCCTACCGTCGGTTCTATACTGGCATCTATCCCTACACCCTGATGACATCGTCGTTTACACCAGCGCGTTCGCCCGGAGCAGAAACGTTGAAAGTCAGCAGCACGATCCAAGAATGGTGCGGTCAAGTCTACAGCCAGATCAACCGTCGAAAGGACGGGCTTCGCGTGTTGATGCATTCTTACTTTCAAGACGACGCCGACCAGCAAATGACCATGCCAAACGCGACCCTCGAGGACGGGATCTGGGCGCAGATCCGCATCGACCCGTCACGCATTCGACACGGTGAGCAAGAGATCATCCCGGCTCTCGACTACATCCGGATGCGTCACAAGGCGTTGCGCGCCTACCCAGCGACCGTTACGCAAAGGCCAAACGCGGAAACCGATTTGGTCGATCATCCGCTCGTGGCGCTGGAGGTGAGGTATCCGGCGCTCGGCCGTGATTTGATCATCTATTACGAGTCCGACTTCCCGCACGTCATCCAGGCCTGGGAAGAGAAGGTCGGGCCGCAGCGCACGACCGCGGTGCGGACCCACGCGATCATCGACGACTACTGGAATCACAACGCAGCGAGTGACGGTGCGTATCGAGACGCGCTCGGCCTGACGCGCTAGATTGTTAGCGGATGAAAGCTAGCTGGACTCGAGACAAGCACGGAATTCCCCAGATCGTCGCGGACGACATCATCGGCCTCCATTGGGGCATGGGCTATTGCCACGCCATGGATCGCGGCATGCAAATGCTGATCATGCGAATCCTCGGCCAGGGGCGGGCTGCGGAGCTGCTCGATGGCAGTGACGAAATGGTGGAGGTCGACCGATTCTTCCGGCGCATGAACTGGAGCGGCGGCACAGAGTCAGCAGCACGGTTGCTCGGCACTGAGGCTCGTGCGGTTTGCGAAGCGTACTGCGATGGGGTGAACGCGCGCTTTGCCGAGTCGGTGCCTTGGGAGCTGAAGCTCTTAAGGTTTCGACCCGACGCCTGGACGGTTGGTGACACCTTACTTCTCGCACGCATGACCGGCTTTCTCACCCTGGCCCAATCGCAGGGGGAGGTGGAGCGGCTGTTCGTCGAGATGGTTCAGGCGGGCGTCGGCGATCCGCATCTCGAGGCGCTGTTTCCCGGTTGCACGCGTGGGCTCGACCGGGGGATGGTGGCGAAGGTCGAGCTGGGTGAGCGCATCGTCCCCGAGGCCGTGAAGTGGGCGATCGCAGCGCCTCGGATGATGGCGTCGAACAACTGGTGCGTGTCAGGGTCTGCGACCGCGTCTGGTGCGGCAATGCTCTCGAACGACCCGCATCTCGAAACCAACCGACTCCCCAACGTCTGGGTCGAGCAGAGCTTTCGTTGGCCCAATGGATACGCGATTCTCATGACGATGCCCGGCTTGCCGGCTCCGCTGGTAGGGCGCAACGAGCACCTGTCTTGGGGTGCGACGTACACGTTCATGGACGCCATCGATTCGTGGGTCGAACAGTGTCGGCACGGGCAGTTTCGTCGCGGGGACGCGTGGGTCGACTTCGACCGACGCCTTGAGACGATAAAGCGGAAAAAGGGCGAGTCCGTCATCGAGACGTTCTGGGAGAACGAACATGGTGTGCTCGACGGCGACGCAGCGACCGAGGGCTACTTGCTCGCCACACGCTGGTCCGGCGCGCAGGGAGGAGCGCAGTCGATCGACGCGCTACTTTCGATGTGGGCGGCGCGGACTGTGGCCGAAGGCATGGCCGCGTTTGCCAACGTCGAATCGTCGTTCAATTGGATCTTCGCGGACAGTGCGGGTGACATCGGCTACCAGATGTCAGGCCTGATGCCGCTACGGGTCGACGATTGGTCCGGCTTTGCGCCCCGGCCCGGATGGGATGAACGCTTCGACTGGCGAGGCTTTGTCAGCCCCGAGCAGCTGCCGCGCGTGCGGAACCCGGCAGACGGCATGATCGTCACGGCCAACCAAGATCTCAACCACCTGGGCAGTGCAAACCCCATCAACATGCCGATGGGCGACTACCGGGCGCGACGCATCGCGCAACTGTTGGCGGAGCGCAACGACCACGATGTGGACTCTTTTCGCGCAATACAAATGGACACGTACTCATTGCAGGCCGCCGAGTTTCTCGAGATCCTCGAGCCACTCCTTGGGGACGGCCCGATCGCCAATGCCCTCCGTGCTTGGGACTGCCGTTATGAGCTGCACTCCACGGGTGCGACAGCCTTTGAGATCTTCTACGCGGAGCTGCTCGTCGAGATGTTCGGAGGAGCATGCGGTGCCCCGGTTATCGAGCACCTGCGCCATGCCACGGGCACGTTCATCGACTTCTACCAGAACTTCGATCGCGTTCTCGTTGCCGAACGGTCGCCTTGGCTCGGCGAGCGCACGCGGAAAAGCGTCTGGGAAGCCGCCCTCGCGAAGGTCGCTGACCAGGTGCCCGAGCCGTGGGGTGAGCAGAACCAGATCACCCTCACCAACATGTTCTTCGGCGGCAAGCTCCCTCGCTTCCTCGGCTTCGACCGCGGCCCGATCCCGCTCCGCGGCGGGCGCGCGACGCCACACCAGGGGCAGATCTATCGTTCAGGCGAGCGGCTGACATCGTTCGCCCCGTCGCTCCGCCTCGTCGCCGACATGAACGAACCCGTCTTGCATTCCGCCATCTGTGGAGGCCCATCGGACCGCCGAACTTCGAAGTGGTACACGAGCGGCGTCGATCAATGGGTTGCCGGCGCGTTGAAGGTTCGCACCCCGCCTGAGTTTGGAGCAGAGTCGTGACCCAGCTGGCGTAGCCCCTTGGCTCGAGCCAGTGGCGCCGCACGGGGCCCGAAATCGAGAAGATCGGCCTGGTTGACACGGTGCGTCAACGACCCCAGTCTACGGTCCGAAATGGCTCGGTCGAGTCACGTCACTTTGTTGCCAGCATTTTTGGGGGCTGCTTTCTTGAAAGACGGTTTGCGCAAAGACGTTCAAATCCACGGAGACTACGACCCTCGGTTCGAGCCGGTCGCGAACGTGCTCCGAAAACAGGTCGCCCATTACGGGGGTGGCGGCGCCGCCTCGGTCTATCTCGAGGGCAAGTGCGTGGTCGACATTTGGGCCGGCAAGGCGCGGCACGATGGCTCGCCCTGGGAACGCGACACGATGTCGATCTGCTTCTCGGCAACGAAGGGCGTGGCTGCGACTGCCGTGCACATCCTCGCATCCGAGGGGTTGCTCGAGTACGACGCCCCCGTCGCCCGCTATTGGCCCGAGTTTGGCCGCAACGGCAAGGAAAAGATCACCGTTCGACACGTATTGGCCCACCAGGCGGGGCTTCACAGGGTCGTGCCTCTCGTCGATCAGCTCACCGACATCCTCGACTGGGACCTAATCGTCGATCGACTCGCGGACACCGAGCCCGATTTCCATCCTGGGACGGCGAATGCATATCATGCGATCACCTTCGGATGGCTGGTGGGCGAGCTGATTCACCGCGTGTCGGGGATGCCCTTTTCAGAGTTCATCCAGAAGCGCATCGTCGAGCCGCTCGCACTCGACGGCCTCTACATAGGCGAAGCCGATGGGCAGATCGATCGGCTCACCGACCTCGTGGGCTTGCCTCCCCTTCGGCGGCATGGCGCAGCACCCTTGCCGACCGAGTACAGCGCTCCTTCTTGGATGCCTCCCGGTCCGCTCCGCAGCCTTGTGCGCCGAGGCCTCACGCCTAGGCACGTGAAAGAGCTCTTTACTCACCCCGCGTTTTGGAAGGCATGCCTTCCCGCGATGAATGGCGTCTTCACCGCACGGTCGCTCGCAAAGATGTATGCGGCGCTTTCCCTTGGTGGAGAGCTCGACGGCGTGCGGCTCATTCGGGAAGACATCGTCGCCGAGTCGGCGGAGATTCAGTCGAAGAGCGCCGACAAAGTCGTTATCTATCCGTTGCACTGGCGCCTTGGCTACCACCGCGCCGACGCGCTGCTCATGGATGTTCCGAGCGCGTTCGGTCACTTCGGTACGGGCGGAACGGGTGGATGGGCCAATCCTGCGCTCGGCCTCTCCGCGGCGCTCAGCCACAACGGTTTCCCGTTTTCGATTACCGCACAAGCGCGCACCACGAGGATCACCGCCGCTGTCTACGAGTCGCTCGGCCTGTATCGAGGGATCTGCCACACGCTTCGGCACGGGCCGGTGATCGAGCTACTGCCCGCGCGTGCGGCTTAGCAGTAGTGCCCTTCGGTCACTGGCCTTTGAAGTTTGGTTTTCGTCCGTCCAGAAACGCTTCGACGCCTTCTTTGGCATCGTGTGATCGAATGTTCTGTCGGAAGACGCGGGCCTCTTCCTCCATGCCGCGCTTAAATCCTTCGTGAAGGCCGACGTTCACTGCGCTCTTGATGCTTGCGAGCGCGCCGGTCGCCTGACGCGCGAGCCGCGCCGCGTAGTCCAAGGAATGCTCATAGAGCTCTTTCGTTGGGAACACCGCGTTGATGAGACCGGCTTTTAGCGCATCTTCCGGCTCGAGCTGAAGCCCCTTGAACATGAGCTCGAGCGCCTTGGCCTTGCCGACCAGTTGAGTCAGACGTTGGGTGCCACCGAATGCCGGGATCATTCCCAAACGGACTTCGGGAAGCCCAACGAGACCGGAACCGGTCGCCATGAATCGGAAGTCACAGGTCAACGCGAGCTCGAAACCGCCGCCGAGGGCGTGTCCGTTGATGGCAGCGACGGTCGGCACTGGGAGTGCCTCGAACGCGTCGAAGGTTGCGACCGCCCGCGGATGCAACTCGAGGAGGCTGTCGTCGATCTCCCTGAGTTGGCTCACGTCGTCCCCCGCGGAAAACACACCAGGGATCGCGCTGGTGATCAGCACCGCACGCGCCTCGCCTGGTTTGCCCAAGCGCTCGAGCACCTTTTCGAGGTCTTCCAGAAACGCAGGTCCGAGCGCATTGACCGGCGGGTGGCTCATGCGGATCACTGCAACCCAATCGACGACTTCGTACTGCAATACGGAAAGGTCCATCGCGGTAGCCTCCGTAGGCTTGTCTTATAATGACTTAGATTTTGTGTCAATAATCTAAGTGAGACCACGGATTCTAGTTGACAATCTGGGTGTGCTTCTGTATTTCTCAAGCCTCCTGAGGTGTAGATATGGCGAGCCCCCGAGAGAACGGGTCTCTCAGCTCCTCGAAAGACAAGAGAAAGCGCAATCCGGAGAAGGAGGTCGCCATCCTCGAGGGGGCCCTGAGGGTCTTCGGCGAGAAGGGCTTCGACGATGCGACCGTGGCTGCCATCTGCGCCGAGGCCGGTATCTCCGAGCCCACCCTCTACGAGTACTTCGACTCCAAGGAGGAGGTCCTGTTCTCGATCTCGGAGCTCTACACCCGCAGGGAGATCGAGCGTCTGAGCGAGCTGGCTCACTACATCAACGACCCGCGGGAGCGGGTGCGGGCGATCATCCAGGCGTACCTCGAGTTCTACGAGAACAACCCGCTCTACACGTCGGTCGCCCTCCTCACACTAAAAGGGAACCGCCGCTACGTCGCATCGCCGGCATACCAAAGCGTCCGGGAAGCGGCACGCGCATTGATCGAGGCCTTTCAGGACGGAGCTCGGTGTGGCGTCTTCCGTGATGATCTCGATCCCTATCTAGTCCGCAACATGGTTCTCGGCTTCATCGAGCACCTGACGATTCAGTGGCTGCTCGTGGGGCGCCCCAAGAAAATCGCCGAGCACACGGGCGCGATCTTTCAGATGGTCATGAGGGCAATCGAACGAGAGGACGAAGACACGATCGAGGTAAAGCTCAGAATGAACCGGCAATTGCTACGCAACTTCTTCGATCACGCTGTTCACTTGCGTGAAAGTGATACTCACGCTGTTCACTTGCGTGAAAGTGATACTCACGCTGTTCACTTGCGTGAAAGTGATGATAAATGACGATGGCCACACCCAGTAGAGACCAGAAGATCCTGATTACGGGAGCCGCGGGCTTTGCGGGCCATCATGCCGTGATGGAAGCCGTGAAGGCCGGTTTCTCCGTTCGCGCAACAGACGTCTCGAGCCGGTACTACAGTGCGATGTTCGAGGGGCTTGGCGTCGAGTTCATGAGGTTCGATCTCACCAAGCGCGAGGGGCTCGAGACGCTTCTCGACGGCGTCGATGGGGTCTTTCACGCGGCCGGGATTCACGACTACTCGACACCGCGCGAGCTCATGGTCGCGGTCAACGTCGATGCGGTCGAAAACATTTGCGATGCATGTATTTCAGCGGGTACCGAGCGCTTTATCCATCTCTCGTCGGCAGGGGTCTATGGTTACGATTGGCACGACAAGATTCCGGTCAAAGAGGACGCGCCCAAGGTCACTCCACCATTGAATGCTTACAATGAAACGAAGTGGGCCGGCGAGCAGGTCGTCCATCGCTTTCTCTCCGAGAAGGGTCTAAAGGCAACCATCTTACGACCTGGCGCGATCTATGGTGTGCGGTCTGATTACGGCATCCACAACGCGGTCAAACACGTCTACTCCGAGCGCGACAAAGCCCGACTCATGATGTTGGGAAGCGGTGACCACGTCGAGGGCTTCGTCCATGTGGAGGACGTGTGCCGGGCGATGATCTACGCCTTCGATCACGACGCGATGATAGGCGAAGCCTACAACATCGCTGACGACTCACGCTTGACGACAGCCGAGTTCTTCAACTTCCTTTCGAGAGAGCTGTTCGGGGCCGAAAAGCCCTTTTTTCATGTGCCGGTTGGTGTGCTGATTCCGGTCGCCGCCGCGTCGCAGTTTTTTGCGAAGAGGTTGGGCAAAAAGTCCAAGCTCGAAAAAGACACGCTCCACTACATGTCGTGCGATCGCATTTGGGACAACACCAAGATCAAAGAAGCTGGCTTCGAGCTGAAGCACCCCGATGTGTTGCCCGGGATGAAGGAAACCCTCGATTGGTACAAGGACAACGGTTGGCTCCAAATGTAGGTATTCGCCATGAGCACAGAAATCCTAACAGTCAAAGACCTGATCACCCGCAACGCCGCCGAGCGTGGCGACAGCCCATTCATCGAGTTCTACGACGAGGTGGTTACGTACCGGGACCTCGACGAGCGCAGCGATGCCGTTGCGCGCTACCTGCTGAGCAAGGGAATCGGCAAGGGGGACATCGTGGCATTCATGGTGGCCAACTCGCCTTCATTCTTCTACGTCCTGTTGGGAGCTCAGAAAATCGGAGCCATCGCAGGCCCAGTGAGCTGCTGGTGGCAAGACAAAGAGCTTCAGCACCTCGTCGAGGACGCTGAGCCGCCCATCCTCATCATCGACGACGAGTTCGCACCCATCGTCTCCAAGATCAAAGAGGCAATCACCTCGGTGAAGACGATCGTGGTCAACTCCGCGTCGAAGCTGAACCTGGACTTCGAGCACGAGTACTTGCCGGAGATCCTCGAAGCGCATGCCGGGAAGCTAGAGCACGATGATCCGCCCACACCGGAGGATGTCGCAACTGCGATGTACACGTCGGGCACCACGGGCAAGCCCAAAGGTGTCTTGCACACCCACCGAAACATCCTCAGCGGCGTACGCTCGAAAGCGCAAGTAGCTCCGATCGATCCCGGAGACCGGGCGCTTTGTGTCCTTCCGCTCTTTCACTCGGGAGGGCTCAACGATCTTGCCTATCCGTGCATGTATCGCGCGTTAACCATCGTTCTGCGAACAGAGTTCTCGGCGTCGGAGTTCTGGGAGTGCGTCGAACGCTACAAGGTGAATAGCTTCTACATCGTGCCTACGATGTGGAACATCCTGCTCAGAGTTCCGGAAGCATCCAACGTAGACACGAGCACCCTGCGCTTTGGGCTGTCGGGGGCCGCTCCCATCCCTCCCGAGCAGCTCGAGGAGTGCGAGCGGCGCTTCAATGTTCCGATTCTAGAAGCGTACGGATCGACGGAAAACACCGGCGGGATCACCGCAAACACCTTCGGCGCGCGTAAGGTCGGCTCGATCGGCAAGGCCCTACCGGACATGGAGGTCCGCATTTTCGACGAGCAAGACAACGAGGTCGCGCCGGGACAGATCGGAGAGATCGTGACTCGCAGCGAAGCCGTGATGAAGGGCTATCACAAAGCACCAGAGGCCACCGCGGAGGCGATCAAAGACGGCTGGTTACACACGGGCGACATGGGTTACGTCGACGATGAGGGTTTCTTCTTCATCGTCGACCGCAAGAAGGAGCTCATCATCCGTGGGGGCGTCAACGTCTATCCAAAAGAGCTCGAGACCGTGATCGGCAAACATCCAGCGGTCGAAGAGGTGGCCGTAATCCCCGAGCCGCACGACAAATACGGTCAAGTCGCCAAGGCCTGCGTCGTGCTGGAGCAAGGCAAGACTCTCACAGAAAAGGAGCTGCGCGCATACTGTGCGTCAGAGCTCGCGCCTTACAAAGTTCCGGAGAAGTTCCTATTCCGGGATCGTTTGCCGAGGAATGCGATTGGGAAGGTGATCAAGAAAGAGCTCATTCGAGAGATCGCCGAAGAGGCAACGGCCGAAGCGGTCCCGGTGGCGCATCTGTTCGAAGGCATGCCTGCACGGTTCATTCCCAAGAAGGCGAAGGGCGTGGACGCGGTCATCAGCTATCACATCACCGGCGGTGGTGGTGGCGATTGGACGGTCACCATTCGCGATGGCCAGATCAGCGTGACCGAGGGCCTTGCAGAGAACCCTCGTTGTTACGTCGTCGCACGCGATAGCGACTACTACGACGTCACGGTCGGCAAGATGTCCGGCATCACCGCCGTGATCACCGGAAAGCTGTCGATCAAGGGCGACACCGGCTTCATGCGCAAGCTCCGCAAAATGTTTAGCCCCGTCGAAACCAAGTAGACGGCCCGAACCCCACGCACGAGAGGTAGAGACGATGGCGCTACGAACCGCTGAAGAATACAAGGCAGGACTGCGGGACGACCGAAAGGTGTACATTTTGGGAAAGAAGGTCCCGGACGTCACAGTCGATCCCTACATCAAGGTGGGCGTCGAAACTGCCGCTTTCGATTTCTTGCTGGCAGACCATCCTGGCATGCACGACCTCGCCGTCATGGAGGACCCGGGCACGGGCGAGCCAATCAGCCGGTATTTCGAGCTCCCCGATTACCCGGAGGTGGTCGCCAAGCGGCATGAGCTCGTCAAGGGAGCCTGCAACGTGGCGGACGGCGCCCTCCCGTTCGTGAAAGACGTCGGCACTGACATCATCAATGCGCTCACGGCGGTGGCTCGGGTTGCCGGCGATAAGAAGTACCTGGACCGCATCACCGAGTATCGCCGCTACTGTGCAGTCAACGATGTCGCGCTAGCGGGCGCCGTCACCGACGTGAAGGGCGATCGTTCCAAGAAGCCGAGCGAGCAAAGCAGTCCCGACTACTACCTTCGGGTCGTCGACGAGACCGAGGACGAAATCGTCGTATCCGGTGCGAAAGCGCACATCACTGCGTCGGCCTATGCGGACGAGATCCTCGTCATCCCGCCCCGCAACATGTCCGAAGAGGATGCCGACTACGCGGTCGCATTTGCCGTGCCGGTGAATACCCCGGGTATCACGCAGATCTGTCGGCCGAGCTTCCGCTACGAGGACACCGCCCACTTCCCGACGCCGAGCCCCCGCCGAGGTCACGTCGAAGCCCTGGTGATCTTCGACAACGTGCGCGTACCCAAAGAGCGCGTCTTCATGCTTCGTGAGTGGCCAGCAGCTCAAGGGCTCGCATACGCATTCTCGGCATTCCACCGCTACACGGCCGTGACCTACAAGATCCCGATCATTGAATACATGACAGGTTTGGGAATGCTCGCCGCGGAGGCAAACGGTGTGCACAAGGCCTCGAACATCCGAGAGCGCTTCGTCAACATGATCCGCTACACGGAGACCACCAAGGCGCTAGCCAAAGCAGCCGCGCTCGATCCGCAAGACTTCGCTGGGTCAGGTCTGTTCGTGGCGAACCCGCTCACGTCGAACATGGCGAAGCTGCACTTCGCATCACAGTTCCATGATTTCGTGCGCGACATTCAGGACATCGCTGGTGGTTTGCTGGTGACCCAGCCCACCTACAAGGACTGGCAGAACGAGGACACTCGGCCGTATCTGGAGCAGTACATGGGCGGCGCCGGCGAATACAACGCGGAGCAGCGCCTCAAATTGATGAGCACGTTACACCACGTGGTTGCAAGCGACTTTGCGGGGTGGCATGAGGTATGCTCGATCCATGCAGAAGGGTCGTTCGCGACGCAAAAGATGATGCTCCTCGCCGAGGCGCCATCGAAGTACTACAAGGACAAGGCTCGGGCCATGGTAGGGCTCGACGGCTAAGCCCGTTGCACGGCGCAACAGATGCGGAGGCGGTGATGTTGCAAGAAGTCGAAGTAGCAAGAGCTCCTCAAATGTTGGAGTCGTTCGATCCGAGCAACGGCGAAAAGCTCGGCGAAGTGCGAATCTCCACAGCGGCCGACGTCAAAGCGACAGTCGAGCGCGCTCGGAAGGCACAGGTCGGATGGGCCGCGCTGGGGGTCGATGGGCGAAACCGCATCCTCGACCGGCTTCGTGGTGTCCTCATCGACCGTGCTTCGGAGATCGCGAGGCTCGTATCCTCGGAGAACGGCAAACCACCTGTCGAGCCATTGGGCCTCACCAGTCCGTTGTGTGAAACGATCAAGTTGCACACGCGCCTTGCCAAACGCCTCGAGCCAGGCGTCAAAGTCAGCCCAACCTTCTTCCTCGGCTCCAAAGCCCGCGTCTTCTACGAACCTCTCGGTGTCGCGGGCTTCATCCTTCCTTGGAATTTCCCGTTCGAGCTCGGGGTGAAGCACATGATCCCGGCGCTCTGCGCGGGAAACGCCGTCGTGCAAAAGCCCTCCGAGGCCAATCCATTGATCGGTGAAATGATCGCAGACCTGTTCCGCGACGCTGGGGTTCCCGATGGCGTCGTGCAGATCGTTCATGGATATGGCGAAACCGGTGCTGCCCTCATCGACGAGGTGGACGTCATCTGCTTCGTCGGCTCGCCGAGAACCGGGCGGCGGGTCATGGAGCGCGCCGCCCAGACTCTGACCCCGGTCGTCCTCGAGCTCGGGGGCAACGATGCTGCGATCGTCTGCGAGGACGCGGACTTGGACTTCACGGCCCATGGGCTCGTCTACGGCACCTGTTACAATACCGGTCAGGTCTGCAACGGCATCGAACGCATTTACGCCCCTACTCACCTCGTCGAGCCGCTCACGGAGAAGATCATCACGATCGTGAAGGGCATGCGCCAGGGCGACCCAAGCGGTCAGGGCGAATACGATCTCGGGCCGATTACATGGGCGCCGCAGCTCAAGATTTACGAGGAACACACGGCAGACGCCGTAGAAAAAGGCGCGAAGGTGCGCTACGGTGGCGAGGTTCTTCGACAAGATGGTGGGCTTTACTGGCCACCGACCGTTTTGACGGGCATGACACACGACATGCTCATGATGCAGGAAGAGACCTTCGGGCCCTTCTTGCCGATCATGGCGGTGTCGAGCGACGAAGAGGCGATTCGCTTGGCCAACGACTCCAAGTACGGCCTCGGTGGAAGCATCTGGACGCGCGATGTCGCCAAAGGAGAGGCGATGGCACGAAAGATCCGCGCGGGCTCCGTCATGGTGAACAATGCGGTACAATCAGGCGGATGCGTCACCTTGCCTTTCGGAGGCGAGGGCGAGTCCGGTGTCGGGCGTGTGCAAGGTGAGCAGGCCTTTTACACGTACGTCGCCACCAAGAGCGTGATGACCAGCCCGAAGAGCGTCGCGAATCTATGGATGCCTTACGCCGCAGGCACCGAGACCCTCGCCAAGGGCCTCGCCAAGGTCTTCAGCGGACGTCGCGTCAGCGAGCGCATCTCCGGTGCGGTCGACGTCATTCGTAACTGGCCACGTCGCTGATGAAAGACCTGCGCGGCAAGAACGCACTACTAACCGGTGCCTCGAGAGGCCTCGGACCGTACATCGCTCGCGCATTGGCCAATCGGGGAGCTAACCTCGTGCTGACCGCCCGGACGGCCGATGCGCTCGAAGCAACGGCAAGAGAAGTCTCCGCAGAGGGGGTCAGGGCGGTTTCCATTCCTGCGGATGTCACCGATCAAACCGATCGCGAACGGATGTTGGAAGATGCCGCGGCCGCCACTGGCCCGATCGACATCCTCATCAACAACGCCGGCATCGAGTGGGTCTGCGAGTACACGAAACTTTCACCAGAGCTGATCGAGCAAATGATTCAGACCAACCTGGTTGCACCACTCATCCTTTCGCGCCTCGTGCTGCCCGACATGATCGCACGTGGCAGTGGTCACATCGTTATGATGTCTTCGCTCGGCGGAAAGAAGGGGTCGCCTTACTCGGCGACCTATGCGGCAACCAAGGCCGGCCTCATCGAGTGGACGAGCGGTGTCCGCGAAGAGTTACGCGGAACCGGTGTAAGCGCCTCCGTGATCTGCCCGGGCTTCGTCTCCGATGCCGGGATGTTCGCCGAGTACGGCAAGCGCGCGCCGCGGCTTGCGGGAGAGAGTCGACCGGACGAAGTAGCAGGCGCCGTCGTACACGCGATCGAGCACGACGTTGCCGAGATCACCGTCAACCCTGGGCCCAAACGGTTGCTGTCCATTGCGAACGCCATCAGCCCTGGAACCGTCACGTGGCTGCTCCGACGATTCGGCGTCTACGAGTTCTATCGTCAACAGGCCGAAGACAACCAAGCATAGCCCGATGTCTACGTGTGCATCGCTTCGCCGGCGAATTACTGGTTTTCAGCGTTGCGAGATTGAGCCATCTTGCAATCGCTAACGCGGCGTGTCCACATTGGATACGCTTCTTATCGAAAGGACCCCCATGATTTTCTGGAAGACTACATCGCTTCTCATGTTGGCTGCTCTTGTTAGCTGTAGTGTTGACGAAGGCCCGTATTTCATTCCGGGCTCCGCGACCCTACCGAACTGCACCGAGCCCCCGGACTTCGATTTGACCGGCGGCTGGAGCGACAACCCCGGCAGCATCGTTTCGATTCGAACGGCGGGATGCGACGATGCGCAGGCGGGGAGTGAGATCGAGTCTTGTCCGTTGGGTTGGCAGATGACGCAGACCGGAAGTGAGGTGCAGATCCTCGTCGACGACGAATACGAGATGTTGGGCCGACTCTGTGGCGCGGAGCTTCACCTCGAAGGGGGCTGGTGGTTGCCGGTCGAGGATGCCGGGCAGTGCACCTACGACGAGGACTCGGCCGCCGAGGTTGGAATTCAAATGGGTGGCAGCACGCTCATCGTTACCGAGCGTGATCAAAGTCTCGTCGCGACAGGGGTCCTTGAGGTTCGCGGACCTTGCGAAGCCAGCTACGATGTCGAGCTTTTCAAGTTCCAGTGAGCGCTCATCCAGCCGGCAACATGCCCAAAGAAACCTTTGATTTCATCGTCGTTGGAGCCGGGTCGGCTGGTTGTTGTGTCGCGAACCGACTTTCTGCAAATCCCGACAACCGTGTCTTGCTGATCGAGGCAGGCGGCAAAGACAACAACCCGCTGATCAAGATGCCGATCGGTTACACCCGGCTGATGTACGACCAGAAGACCACCAATCTTTACGAGACCGAGCCCGAGCCGCATCTCAATGGCCGTCAGGTTAGCGTCGTGCGAGGCCGCGTCCTCGGGGGCTGCAGCTCGATCAACGGCATGGTGTACATGCGCGGCCAGAGGCAAGATTACGATGACTGGGGGGCGCTTTCCGGGTGCAACGGCTGGTCGTACATCGAGATGCTGCCCTACTTCAAACGCTCCGAGCACTACGAGCCCGGACCGCCCAATGACTATCACGCGAAGGGAGGCGAGCTGAACGTCACCTACGTAGAGACGAAATACCCCATCACCGACGTCTACATCGAGGCCGCGGTGAGCCTTGGCATTCCGCGCAACGACGATGTCAACGGCGGGACCCAAGAAGGGATTGGGTACGTTCAGGTCAATATGAAGAACGGTCGTCGATGGAGCTCGGCCGATGCCTTTCTCAATCCCGAGGTGCGGCGACGACCGAATCTCACGATCGTCCTTCATGCCGCGGCAAAGCGGCTCCTGCTCGAAGGCCGAAGGGTAGTGGGGATCGAGTACGAAGATCGCAAGGGCAACTCGCACACTGTCAAAGCCGATCGCGAAGTCGTCGTATCTGCCGGGACCTACAACACGCCCCCGCTCCTCGAACTTTCGGGTATTGGGAACCCCGAGGCGCTGAACGAGCTCGGGATCGAAGTGAAGCACGAGCTCCGTGGAGTGGGCGAAAACCTCCAAGACCACTTCCAGTGTTGGGCGCAGCACGGGGTCAAGACCAGGAACGTCATGTCCGAGGATGGGAAGTTCCCTCGTGTCGTGTGGAGCACGCTAAAATATTTGCTCACCAGGAAGGGTGCTCTAGCGATGCCTGCGTGCAATGTGGGCGGCTTCGTCCCGAACGAAGGCGCACAACGACCGATCTTCCAGATTCACTTCACGCCAGGTGCCGGCGCCATGGACGAGAACGGCAACATGGTTGCTTCACCGGTACCAGGGGTAAACTCGACGGTTTGCATCGTTCGGCCGACCTCGCGCGGAAGCGTGCACGCGCGGAGCACCGACCCCAAAGCGTTCCCTAGAATCGTCCACAACTACCTTTCGACCGACCACGATCGACGGCTCGCAATCGAGGGTTTCAAGCTCCAGCGGAGGATCTACCAATCCAAGGTGTTCCAGGAGCACGCCACCGAAGAGCTCAGGCCTGGTGACCACGTGCAAACCGACGAGCAAATCCTCGATTTTTGGAAGGTGGAGGGAATGAGCCTCTACCACCCAGTTGGCTCGATGAAAATGGGACCTGCGGACGACCCGACTGCCGTCGTCGACAGCCAGCTGCGCGTGCATGGGATCGACAGCCTGAGGATCGTCGACGCCTCCATCTTCCCATTGCTTCCATCCGGGAACACGCACGCGCCGACGGTCGCGGTCGCAGAGAGGGCCTCGGATTTGATCTTGGGCAAGATCTAGGCGCTGGCGTGGTGGCAGCGGGATGGGGCGCGAGGGTCCTCACCTCGACGTTTCATCCCCGTACTTTTGACACTCACGATCAAAGGTGTTCACTCTGCGTCAATCGGTGAGCGGGTCGCCCACTTACGCTGGAGATACTTAACATGCTAAGGAGCGCGCAACGCGCCTGTAGCTCAGTTGGATAGAGCAGCGGCCTTCTAAGCCGACGGTCGGGGGTTCGAATCCTCCCAGGCGCGCCGGGGCGTAAGCCGGTACCGAAAAGGGAACTGTCCCTTTATCAATCCGGGTAAACGAAGTCTTTGAAGCTCACCCGATAGAACAACGAGTACATCAGCGGGACGAAGCCGAGGGTCAGTACAGTCGAGAAGGCGAGGCCGAACATGATCGCGACCGCTAGGGGCTGCCACATCGCCTCGCCGCCTGCGTAGAGTGGGATCAAGCTGGCGATGGTAGTCGCGGTGGTGAGCATGATCGGCCGGAACCTCTGTTGAGCAGCCTGGATGACGGCGTGAGGTGGGCTGAGGCCGTTCTCGGTTTTCTCGATTTCGATGCGGTCGATCAGGACGATGCCGTTGTTGATCACGATCCCCGCGAGCGATACAACTCCGAGCAAAGTCATGAACCCGAAATACGACCGCATGACGATGAGGCCAATCGCAACACCCACCAAAGCAAAGAGAATCGTCGCCAACACGATCACGGGTTTGCGAAGCGAGTTGAACTGCCAGACCAACAACATGATGATGACCATGCCTGCAATTGGAAGCTTGGCCGCGATCGACGCATTGGCCTTACCCGAGCCTTCGACTTCGCCACCAAACTCGTAGCGGTAGCCGATACCCCATTGCTCTTTCTGCTGATCGAGCCACGGCTCGAGCTCTGCGATCACATCGAACGCGGTCACTCCCTCCACTGTTTCACTGTCGACGGTGACGGTGGCGTACCGGTCTCTTCTCAGAATCTCCGCCGACTCCCATTCCAGCTCGGCCGAGGCCACTTGGGTCAGCGGCACCGAGCTTCCATCTTGGGAGAACACGCTCAAGCTGCCGACGCGATCGATGTTGCGGCGGCCCTCCGCGACAGACCGCAAGACGACGGGGATTATCTTGTCGTCTTCCCTGTACTGCGTCGTTTCGTAACCACTCAGGAAGGTCTGAAGCGACGTCGCCACGTCTTCATTGGTGATCCCCGCGCGGCGAGCTCGGTCTTCACTGACCTCGATCAGCAGCTTCTTTACTCTCGGACCCCAGTCGTCGCCGACATTGCGCGTATCGCGGCGGTCGTAGAGCCACTGTTTGACGGTGTCAGCGATTTCGAACACCCGGTCGACATCCTTACCGGAAATTCGCACTTCGATCGGCTTGGTGACTGGGGGCCCGTTTCCAAGTGGCCTGACGTGGGGCCGCACATCGGGGTACCGCTCTGTGACGTACCGCTCGAGCCTGTCCATCATCTCGGGCACTATGTCTGCCGTGGTGGTGTGAACCATCGTCTCCGAGTACCTGGGGCGCGGCGCGTTCGGATTGTAAGTGAGCGTGAATCGAGGCGGTGTCGCGCTGATGAACGAAGCCCAGTGCGTGATGCCATCCTTGTCTTCGCCGGCGCTCAGCTCATCTCGAATGTACGAGCCCATGTCGTCGACCATGGCCTCCGTCGTCCGGATCGAAGCACCCGGCGGGAAACTAAATTCAGCGATGAAAAAGTTCGAAGCTTGCGTGGGAAAGAAAATTTGGGGAACGAACTGGTAGAGCTGCATCCCCGCGAAGAACCCGACGAGCGCCACAACGATACTGATCGCCGGATGCCGAAGGATCCCCATCATCGCTCCTCGATAGAGCCGATAGAACCGCGAATCGAAAGGCTCCTCGATCGGATGCGGCTTCAAGAATGTTACGCAGAGGAGCGGAATCATCGTCAGCGCCAAGACCCACGAGACCAGCAAGGTGATCGTCACCACCGAGAAAAGCACTCCGGTGTATTCGCCGACAGACGACTCGGCCAGACGAATTGGCAGGAACGCGGCCGCGGTCGTCAAGGATGCGATCAGTAGTGGCACCCGCAGCTCTTTGGTGGCTGCAAGCGCGGCAGGTACGCCGTCATCACCGGCAGCCATCCGCACCATGATCGATTCAGAGACGACGATGGCGTTGTCGACGAGCAAGCCGAGCGCGATGATCAACGCGGCGAGCGACATCTGATCGATCTGGATGTCGAATATGCTCATGCCCCACATCGCAATGATCATCGTGGTAGGCACGAGGGTGGCTACCACCAGTCCCGTGCGAAGCCCCAGCGTCAGCAGCATGACCACCAGGACGATCGCTACGGCTTGAAAGACGCTCTCGACGAAATCGCTGACCTTCTGGTCGACAGCCGTCGGTTGAAAGTAGGTCTTGTAGAAGTCCACGCCGTGGGGATATTGCTCTTGGACGTACTGGAAAAACTCCTCCAGCCGTTCACCGAGCGCGATCAGATTCCCGCCCTCGGCCATTGACACGGCAAGAGTGAGCCCCGGCTTTTGATTCAGCCGCACGAGGCCTTCCGGCGGGTCCACGTACCCGCGATAGATGTCGACGATGTCCTCGAGATACACGAGCTCATCGGTGTTGGGCAGTCGGATGACGTTCCGCCGAAGCTCTTCAACCGAGCTGAAGTTGCCACTAGGCTCGAGGGCAATCGATTCTTTCTCGACATCGATTTCGCCGCCTGGCTGGATGATGTTGCGCTGCTGAAGACTGTCCTCGAGAAATTTCGGTGTCATCCCGAGTCTGCTGAGCATGGCGTTGTTGTATTCGACGAACAGACGCTCTTCCTGGGCGCCGATGATATCGACCTTTGCGACGGACCCGATGCGCAGGAGCTCGTCGCGAATGTCGTCGGCAATGTCCTTGAGCTCCATGTATGAGAACCCATCGCCCGTCATGCTGAACATGATCGGGTACACGTCCCCGAAATCGTCGTTCACGATCGGGCCCGTGATGTCGGCCGGCAAGCTCGGAGCGACGCTGTCGACTTTGCGTCTCAAGTCGTCCCAAATCGGACGCATCTCTTTGAACTCTTCGCGGATGTTCACGTAGATGACCGAGACGCCAGTGCGGCTCTCGCTGTTCACCCAGTCGAGCTCCGGGATCTCTTGGACGATTTTTTCGATCGGATCGGTGATCAACTGCTCGACACGCTCGGGACTGGCTCCCGGAAAATATGTGGTGATCATCGCAGTCCGAATGATGAACCCAGGGTCCATCTGTCTGGGCGCATCGAGGTAAGCGCCGATACCGCCGAACAACAGCACGACGATCAACGTTCCGGTGACTGTGCGTCTCTCGAGAGCGAACGAGGTCAGGCTCATGGGGTCTCAGCGGTTTCGGTGGGGGCCTCGGCCGGTGGCGCCACGTTTTCGGGCTCTGAGCCGGGTTTCGTCGGAACGCGCACCTCGAGTCCGTCGTAAATGCGGCTTACTCCCGCCGTCACCACGAGGTCGCCAGGAGCTACACCACCGCGAATCTCGATCCCGTCGGAGAGGATCTCACCCACCTCGACCGCGCTTCGATGCACGACGCCCAAGCCATCGGAAGTTTGTTCGAGCTTGAAGACGAATCGTCCCTGCCGGTCTTCCCCGACGGCGCTAATCGGAAGCGCATACTTCGGCCCGGTCCCTTCCGATGCGAACACGAAAGTCACGTCGGCAGCCATGCCTGCTCGCACCAGTGTTTCGCCTTCGGTGAGTCGTACGGTCACCGGAAAGGTCGTCGCACCACTCACACTGGCCACGCCAACCTCGGTGACCTCGCCTCGGAGTATCTTTCCGCCGAGCACGTCGAACCGTACCTGCGCCGTGTCCCCCTTCTGAATGCTTCGAATGACCGATGCAGGCACTGGCACGCTGACCTCGATTTGCCCCCCAGCGAGCAGGGTGGCGACGAGCTCACCTGCCCGGACGTATTCGTTGACTTCGATGTCGACCGTGGCAATCGTGCCAGCCTCGGGGGCCTTGAGATGGGTGTACCCAAGCTGGCGTTGTCGGAGCTTCACTTGCTGATTGGCGGATGCCAGGCCCGCTCTTGCAGACTCGTATGCGGTGCGATCGGCGTCTAAGTCTTGCGCGGAAGCGTTCTGGTTCTCGTAAAGGGCGCGAGTTCGTTCGTAGGTCGCCTTCGCGTTGCGCTCCTGAGCGCGGGACTGGGCAGCTGATGATCGCGCGTTCTGGAGCTGCAGCGAGTAGTCCGCAGGATCCATCCGCGCGATGGTTTCACCCTTTTTGACCGTATCGCCGACGTTGACCGGGACTTCGAGCACTTGCCCCGAGACCTGAAAGCTCAGTCGGCTCTCTTGTCCGGCTTTGGCTACGGCGGAGAAGGTACGCTGCTTGGCCGCGTCGCTGCCCTCGACCACGACGTAGCGTACCGGTCGGATGACCTCGGGCTCTTCGGCTTTATCCTTACAACCGGCGATCATGAGCGAAACCGCGATCGCGACGAAGATGGGTTCCCTGATCATCAGTTGGGCTCCGGTGGATTGAGTTGTATCGGTTCGTTGAACGGTTGCGCAGGTGAAGGCCGGGGCTTCCGCTCTGAGGCAAAACTGTCGAGGCGCTCGAGGAAGTCGTTGCGCTCCTCCTCGGTGCCTTCGAGCGAAAAAGACCCCGCGGCCCGTTGGACACGCAGTGCGTCGATCAAGAAGTCATAGCGAGCATTCGCCGCTGCTAGCTCAGCGCTGAGAGCCTGATTCTGCGCGTCGACGAGCTGAATGATGTCTGCTGCGCCGCGTTGATAGAGGTCGGTGACGAGCTCGAGGTTGCGTGCCGAAGCCTGGGCGGCGTCGGCGCTCAACTCGATGTTGGCAAAGGATGCGCCTGCTTGATGCAATGCTGAGCGGACGTCCGCTTCGAGTGTTTGCGCGATGATCGCCCGTTCGGTTTCAAAACGATCGACCTGCCGAAGCGTTCTGCGGATCCTCGCGTAGTTGGAGCCACCATCGAGAAGAACCAGCGATGCGACGCCACCAACATTCCAGGTAAACTTCTGTCGCCCTGGGAAGCCTGGCACGTCATCTGGGGGCTCACTACCGACACCACCCACGTACGGAATCTGGGTGAAACCGCCCACCACGGAGACGTCCGGAATCCCCAGCGTGCGCCGCTCCGCCTTCAAGATCTCGGTCCGCGCCGCGATGGTCTTATCGATGCTCTGGATCTCGGGCGAATTGCGAATCGCTTCCACCGCCATGAACTCGCGAAAGACTTTGAACGACCACGGATCTTCGAGGTACTTCACGACCCTGGGGTTGGTTCCGGGAAGCACGCTCCGTACTTCGCTTTCAGGTGGCGTTTGAAACGGACCTTCGAGAGGGCGGTTCAAGACTCGGTTCAGCTCGATCTCGGCTTGGTTGCGGGTCGCGCTTGCTTGAATGACGTCCGATCGGCTTTCCGCGATCTGGGTTTGCCATCGAAATACCTCTTCGCGCCCGGCGACACCAATCGCGTTTCGGGTTTCCGCAAGCGCGAGGTTCTTTCGCGTGAGCTTGAGGTTGTCCCGTTGCACCCGCTCGTTGTTCTTCGCGCGAAGGACATTCAAATAGGACTCGCCGGCCGCCAGCATCGTGTCGAGGCGAGCCGAATTGTAGTCCCACTCAATGCTGCGGTACCGATCCCGCGTCGACCGCAAGCCCCCGTGGGCCTGTGCGGAATACAGGAGCTGCTGTCCGGTGATACCCCAAGTAAACTGCCGCTCGGCGTTCTGAAACGGCGTCGCGATTGCCGGGTCGATGACGGTGAAGTCGCCGTCCGCCGTCGCGGCGGGCAGCCACCTTCCACGAAATACCTTGAACTCCTCGTGGCTCGCTTCGATGTCGATGCCGGCAGCCATCAGGTCGAGGTTTGCGCGGACCGAGTCGGCCATGGCGGTTTCGAGCGTAATTATCGGACCGCGCTTCCCAGACTGGTCGTTGATCACGCGCGCTTCTGCCATGACCGCGAAGCGCGGCCACGTTCCAATCGCCCGCGCCGTGCCCATGTTGATGACCAGTTGGGGCCGAAGCTCGAACGAGATCGGAAAGGTGCTCGGCCGCTCCCTCAAGAAAACGCGCTGCGCGAAGATCGCGGCACGACGGAATCGGCGAATCTCGTCTTCGGGTGTTTCCATGGTAGCAAGAGCCCCTCGCTCCACCCACTCGACGCCATCTCCAGCGTACGAGGGAAGCTTCTGCTCGTTGATCCCGTCGATGAGCGCCTGCTTTTCGGCGTCGGACCAGCGAAAGAGCGGTCCGATATACACGGCATCGCTGTCTTCGGGGATCGCGTTCAGTGCTTCCTCAGGACTACCCTTGACGACGATCAATGTCGTCTCCACTCCGACTTCGCGGCTGGCGGCCTGAACCGGGGCCTCGGGATGGTCGAGATGGGCGACGACTTCTTCGCCCACGATTAACGCGAGGCGGTCATAACGTACGATGTCTCGCAGTTGACGAAGCTCGCGTTCGAAGTTCAGCAACCCGGTGATGTACGCGAGGTTTCTTCGACCGCTGCTGTTGCCGCTTTGTGGAAGCCCTTGGAGCTCCGGGGCTGCGTACGGAATGATGACGGGCTTGCTCAGCTTCTCAATCCGACCGGCCGCGACGCCTGACATCGCCCCGGAGACGATCACCAAGTCGACGGAGCGATCGGCCAGCGCCTCCTTGATGGCGACCTCGGCGCGTTCGTAGGTCCAGTTGGTCTTTGTCTTTGGTTTGACGAAAATGACGTTCGCGTCTTCTTTCAGGACTTCGCGGATCTCTTGCTCGAGCATTAGCTCGCGGCTCGCAAACTGTTCCGACTCACCGTCGGTCACCATCATGATGCGAAACGTTCGCTTTCCGGGCCGCTGAGCCTCTGCGGGAGCATTGGCGAGGGTCATGATTCCCATCGCCAGAATCGCGAGCGCACGCACCAACATTCTCTTCATCGCCAGCTCACCGTGTGACAGAAAAGAGGACCCTAGAGCGCAACGATGGGGATGTCTATGACCAGCATCTAGCGACGGAATCGGTGGAAGCTCCAATGCTGGCCCTGACACCGATGGGTGGCTGACGTCTCGGAGCGGAACCGGCCCCTCAATCGGGCGAGCTCTATCAAAGGCGCTCCTCGCGCCCGGTCGTCGATGGTTTTATCGAGGTAGATCGACAACAAAAGCTCGTTGATCATGGTTGGCCGCTCGTACAGAGAGACTGCGGTCGAGGGACCCGCTTCGATCGAAATGCATTGACAGTCTCTTGCCATTTGTAGATGGCGGATCGCCTTTCGAATGTCGGGTTTCGCGTCGGCGACGACCGGGAACGGTGAGTCCGCCAGCTTGCGTGCTGCCGTACGGTCGCTCGTGAAAATCAGCGGCTTTGCCCACCCTTGCAATGCAGGGTGTGAGAAATCGAGCCGACCGCTGGCCGTGAGGATCAGGAGCCACGGCGGCTCCCATAGGCCCCAGGTGCGTTCACGCCAATCGGCGAGCGCGTCGCCCCAGCGAGGGTCGGCTCGAAGGTTGTAGCGCAGCGATGGCTCGTCGCGGAGGATTTTTCCCGTGATGACGATCGCGTCTGCCCGGGCGCGCGCAATGTGAAGAGAAAGAAAGTCGAGATCGCTCTTGGGTCCGTACTCGTTGATGCGCAGCGTGGTGAGCTGCTGGGATTCAGGATCATTCCAGACCGCCCCGCTGTGCGACACTGGGGGCCGCGAGTCGAGCGCACTCCCGAAGAGGATCCGCGCCACGCGATCGACGCTGGCCGCGTCGGAGAGCTCGACCAGGTTTCCACCCATCCGCGGATGGAAAGGCCCTTTCGCCGGCAAGTCAACCGCGTTTGCCCAAAACTCGCCCGAGCGATCCGGCCTTGCTACGGTCGACGCATGGGGCGTTGGCTCTTGATCTTGTTGGTTATCGGGATCGGCTGCGCAGGCAGGCAGACTCCAGAATCGTCACAAGAAATCGTGGTCAGTCCGATCCCGGTGCCCCAACCCGTGTACCCGCGCGAGCAACTCAGCACCGATCTGCAGTTGCTCTGGGGTCGTGTCGAAGACGCGGTCGCCGTGCGTCCCCCCGAGCCTCCCAAAGGCGACTCCGAAGACGATATCGAGGAGTGGGCGGAGGGCCCTTTTCGCGATTGGCTCGGGCGGCGACGTGAGGCGACCGACCGTGCGCTGGCGGCGACGTACGGTCTTCGCACTCATCCGCTCTTCGAACGCGGCATCGGTACGGCTCTCTTTGGGTACATGTATGAGGATCTCGCGAGCAGCATTCGTGGTGCGCCAGTCCCTCAGAACATCGCCGAGGATCCGGGTCTACTCCAGATCTACACGACTTCCCTCACCGAGCACTTGACTCCCTTCGCCGAGTTGTCGGCCAAGGCGTACTACGCGTGCCTCGGTTTGTTTCTGAAGCTCGAAGACCCGCAGTGGGGCGAGTGGGCGCTTTACTGTGATGAGCGCGGCGCGGAAGTCGTCGATACATTCGAGCTCGAGCCGCCAGAGCCGCCTGCCCCCGATGCCGAACCCCCGACCGACCTCACTCAGCTCTTAACCCCTCCGTAAAGGAGACAGTCCCCTCTTTTTCGGGGGTGGTCGTTTTGGTGCTGTGTTTGTCGGCGATGAGGCTCATCGCGCGCTCGGCGAGGGCCGTGATCGTGAGTGAGGGATTGACGCCCGGATTCGCCGAGATGGCTGATCCGTCGATGACATACATGCCCGGGTAGTTGAAGACCTCGTGGTTGCGATCGATAACGCCCGTCTCCTCCGATGCGCCCATGCAGGCACCTCCCAAGATGTGTGCCGTCGATGGCACACCGAGGAGCGTTTCGGTGACCACCGTCCCGGTAACGCCTTCGACTTTCTCGGCGAAAGACTCGGCGAGATCGGTTGCCTCCTTCATGAAGGCCGACGGAGCTTGTGTCGGGTCATCGACCTCGGTCACCAAGCCGCGTCGAAAACCAGTGTGAACGCCGCGCCCGAGCTTCATGCGGAGTGTCCCTTCTAGCGTTCGCATGTAGAGCAGAATCTGCGTGTGCTTCGACGAATCGATCACGAAAAACGCTCTCAGCCAACGAAGTGGATGACGTGCAAAGGCCAGGAGCGCTCCCCACATGCGAGCGAGAGCGTTCGACCCGGGCGCATGGGGCATCATGAGGGTTCGAAAAAACCCGGAGCCCGGGCCGTAGCGTACCGGCTCGATGTGACTGTGGTCGTCGGTGTGCAGAATCGAGGTGATCGCCACACCCTTGGTGAAGTTCACGCCTTTGCCGGGCGCAATGACCCCAAACAGCGCTTCGCTATTCGAGCGTACGAAGTCGCCGAGGCGGTCCGACAGCTTGGGAAGACCGTCTGGGCGCTCCTTCATTTGCAGGAGAAGAGGGATCGTGCCCATCACGCCGCCTGAAAAGATCACGCGGTCGGCAGTGAACTCCTTCTCGTGATGCTTGCCAAAAGATGCTTTCGTTTCGACGCGGTAACCACCCGAGTCACGCGGAGCTACGTGGGTGACCTCGGTTTCAGGAAGCACTTCGGCACCATGCTTCTCGGCGAGATACAAGTAGTTCCTGTCGAGCGTATTCTTCGCGCCGACTCGACATCCGGTCATGCACGCCCCGCAAAACGTGCATCCGATACGATCGGGGCCTTCACCATCGAAGTAGGGGTCCGAGACCTTTTTACCCGGCTCTCCAAAGAATACCGCCACCTCGGTCGGATGAAAGTGTTCTTCCCGTCCCATCTCTTGCGCGATCTCTTTGATGACATGATCGCCCCGCGTCATGACCGGGTTGGCCGCCGCACCTAGCATCCGCTTGGCGGTTTGGTAGTGCGGCGCCAGCTCATTCTGCCAGCTCGCGAGGCTCCCCCATGACTTCGCTTCGAAAAAATCTTTCTTGGGTGTTGGCAAGGTGTTTGCGTAGACCAGTGATCCGCCGCCGACGCCAACACCGTGATAGATTGTCATGTGCTTCATGAACGACATCTGAAAGATGCCTTTGAAGCCAAGAGCCGGCTTCCATAGCCAGTCTTTCAGGTTCCAGTTGGTCTTCGGAAAGTCGCCGGGCTCGAACCGCCGCCCCTTCTCGATGACCAAAACCTTGTACCCTTTTTGCGTCAGCCGGTGAGCCGATACGCTTCCCCCGAACCCGGACCCGATGATGATCCAGTCGTAGTGCCGCTCCGTCATGGAGGTATCTTACGTCGGGACGCTCGCGAGATCGAGGCGGATCAACTGCCGGCGCCGCCGATTGACCGAGGCATGCCGATCAGTGTGAGAAGCTCCATGCGGGCGGCCTCGTCCTTGAGGAAGCAGCCGAGAAGTCGGCTGGTCGTCGTCCACGACCCGGGCTTGCGCACCCCGCGGTAGCACATGCAAAAGTGCTGACACTGCAGGATCACCCCCACGCCTTGTGGTGTCAGGGTTTCGTTGATCGTGTTCGCGATTTGCGCGGTGAGCTTCTCTTGGACCTGGAGGCGCTTCGCGAAAGTATCGACGACCCGCGCGATCTTAGAAAGGCCTACGACTTTGCCGTTCGGAATGTACGCTACGTGCGCCTTGCCCACGAAAGGGACCACGTGATGCTCGCAATGGCTGTAGATCTCGATATCGCTGACGAGCACGAGCTCGTCGTACCCCTCGACCTCGGTGAAGGTTCGTGAGAGGTGAAGGGCAGGGTCTTCCTCGTATCCCCGAAAGTGCTCTCCCATTGCGCCGAGGACTCGCCGCGGCGTGTCTTTCAGACCTTCACGTTGGGGGTCGTCGCCCATGTAAGCGAGGAGCTTCCGGACACACTCCCTTGCTTCTTCGTCGTTTGGCTTCTGGGTCATGGCAGAAAGGCTTCCTTGGGCCAGGGCCGCTCATCGTCAAGCCTACGCTTCGGCTGAGCTTTGCACGGGGGTCGGCGCATCTTTGGAGGTGTAGACCTCGCCCCGTGCGGCCGCACGCCCAGCCCTGCGTCCGGAGTACACGCAGTCCGCGATCGACAACCCGCTGACATACTGCCTCGAGCACACCCCGACCGCCGTGCGACCAGCAGCGTAGAGCCCAGGGATCACCCCGCCGCTTTGGCCTTTCACGTGGCCGGTCTTCTCGTCGACCACGAGGCCGCCGAGCGTCAACGTTGGGCAGGGGAACCGCTTACTGTCGATCGAGCAGTTGATCGCGTAGTAAGGCCCTTCCGTCATGGCATGCATCTTTTTGGCGTCTTTGTTGAACAGATCTGGCTGCTTGCCTTCGGCGGCGGCGTTGTAGTCCGCAAGCGTTTGCTTGAGGGTTTCCTCTGGGACGTCGATGATTCTGGCGAGCTCTTCGATCGATTTTGCCTCTTTGCTGTTGAACCAGAGGTTGAGCAGTGCGGGCGCGCGTTGGAACCATTGCGCCTTGCCGCGCTTGCTCTGCTTTCGAGCGAGCTTGCGAAGCTCCCGATCGATGATCAGGAACGCGACACCATCCTGCTCCTCGACCATCGCCTCACCGATGGCTGCTCCGTACATGAATTCATTGATGTAGCGCTCGCCCTTCTTGTTGACGATCATGCCCTTCGCGAATCCCTCGGGCGGGTTGATGAAACGCCAGGCGGAAATTCGCGTCATGAGGTCGGTCTTGCCACCCACGCTCTGGCCGAGGAGGATGCCGCTCCCGTTGTCGGACGCAGTGCCGAGAGGCATCGCTCTGCGGTAAGAGGGCGCGATCTCTTTGACCATCTGTCGGTTGTAGATGAAGCCACCGGTGGCGAGCACTACACCGTTGATCGCCCGCGCCCGCTTCACCACGGAGTGGTTGGCTTCGATCCGGAAGCAACGCTCTCGAAGCTTCGCCGCGAGCTTGGGGTTGTACTTCACGATCGCGATGCTTGCTTTGTGAAGTCGGCGGTGAAGCTTGCTCCAGCAGCCCCTTTCGACCTGGCGGTACTCGACACCGAGAACTTGGTTCTGACCATCGATGATGAGACGCGTGACGCGGGTTTCATAGTCGACCCTGATGCCGGCGCGCTTTACGGACTGTCGAAGCGGCTCATAGAAGCTCGCCCCAGGCATGCCGGTCCCTTTGGCGCGGTGGCCGCGGGGAGCGGGCTTCGCGGCCTCTTTGTAAGGCGAGAAGCCCTCATTCCCCGAGTAGTAGAGGTAGTAGTCGTCGGTCGGATACGACGTCTTTACCGGGCAGAGGCTTGCTTCGAAAGGGACGCCGTGTTTCTCGAGCCAGCTGAGGTTGTCGACGCTTTGATCGCAGAAGTCGCGAAGCATCTCCTCGGATACGACCCCCTTCACCTCCAGCGAGAGGTAGCGAAACATCTCTTCCGGATCGTCGTCGGCGCCGGCTTCCGCCTGGATGTGCGTGCCGCCGCCCGCGTAAACCACACCGCCGCTGATGGCGGTGGCGCCGCCCCCATGAAAGCGGTCCAGCACCAGGACGTGCGCGCCTTCGGCGTGGGCTTCGAGCGCTGCGCAAGCGCCGGCCCCGCCAAACCCTACGACCACGACATCCGCTTCATCGTCCCAGCTTTCGCCGTTGGTCGCGGTCAAAACCAAGGGCGGCTCGGCTGGATTGGGTGCCGAAGTCTTCCTGCCCTTAGCCATCGCAGAGGAAATAGAACATGTTTCACTTGGGCTGTCGAGGCGATTTCAGGAGGTGCTAAGGCCCGAATTTCGCCGAGGTTTCGTCGGCGCCAGCTCGGCACCGGAGCTCCCACACGTCCAGATAGGGTCCGCCTGAGCTGCAGCCGCGCGCGCAGCGGGCCCAGAACGCATTCGCCCGCTCCCAGAGCACCGCCTGCTGGCCGATCCAGTCCAGATCGAGCTCGCTGTCGCGGTCTTTCACCAGGACTTCGGCCTCCGTGAGCGTCGAGGCGATGTGCTCGTACACCAATGCGATCCGCCCGTTCGCGACCGCGTACACGTCGCTGGCGCCGAGGCGAAGCGTCTTCATGAGCGTGAGGGATTGTTCGACCGCCGTCGTTTCGCCCTCCAGCCAGGCGGCGAGCTCTTGGACTTGACCGCTCCAGCTCGTAGTGCGTGCGTCGTCGGTGATTTGGCGCAACCGCTCGTACGCTTGCCCCGGCGTACCGAATGGATCCGAGGGGACATCGGGCAACATGACGTCCGGGTCTGGGGAGATGGCGACCGGCGGCTCGGTGCTGCGCTGGCAACCGGCGAGCAGAATCACGACGACCAAAGCTCGAGTCACGATGCTACTATACCCCGCCATGAGCGAACGACTGCCGCTTTCGATTCCAAACGGTTGGTTTCAGGTTGCGTACAGCGACGAGCTCGATGCCGAAGCCGTGGTTCCCTTGCGGTACTTCAGCCAGGATTTGGTGCTTTTTCGGACCGTGGGGGGTGATGTCGCGCTCCTCGATGCATTCTGTCCCCACCTCGGTGCGCACTTCGGTCACGGTGGCATCGTCACCGGCGATCACCTTCGTTGTCCGTTTCACGCATGGGAGTTCGATCGCGCTGGCGTGTGTCGAAACGTACCCTACGCCCAGCGCATTCCGGCCAAAGCCAAAGTTCGCTCGTGGCACTGCATCGAGCGCAATCACATGATCTGGGCCTGGCATCACGGCTCGGGCGAGGCACCTAGCTGGGAGGTTCCGGAGGTGCCCGAGCTTTCCGACGAGAGTTGGACGAGTCTCGAAAGGCACCGCTGGACGGTCCGCAGTCATCCACAAGAGATGGGCGAGAACGGCGTCGACCGGGCGCACTTCCGGCATGTGCACGGGACCAAGGACATCCCCGAGTCGGAGCTTCATCTCGACCGACATGTTCGGCGCGCGATCCAGCACGTGAAAATGGACACTCCACGCGGGGAGGTGGAGGGAGAGATTTCGATCGAAGCGCACGGGATGGGCTGCACGATCACCCGCTTCACCGGTATCTGCGAGACGGTGCTCTTGTTGTCGCACGCCCCGATCGACCATGAAACGGTCGATACGCGTTTTGCATTCAGCCAGAACAAAGCCGATGCTCACACGGGGGTAGCGGTCGCGGTCGTCAAAGAAGTCGTCCGGCAAATGAACCAAGACATCCCGATCTGGGAGCATAAGAGGTATCTACCTCGCCCCATGCTCTGCGACGGCGACGGGCCGATCCCCGCCTATCGCAAATGGGCGAGTCAGTTCTACGGCTGACTTGGCTGACCTCGGGGGACCGAGGCGTCGAGGAACTCGATGTACCGGTCGGCGTAGACGCCTTCGAACAAGGCGTCGTTGTGATCGGTCCGAGGGGCTTCGATATATTCGTCGGTCTCGAAGAGCTTGGCGAGCTCACGGCCGTGGCTGACGTCAATGATCGAGTCGGCGCTGCCGTGGGCGACCAGTATCGGGCACTTCACTTTACCCGCGAAGTCGCGGGTCATGAAGCGGTGCTCGAGCACTGCACCCACCGGAAGCCACGCGAAGTGTTCGCGCGCCAGGTCGACCGCCGACGTGAACGTAGATTCCAAGACCAGCGCCCCCGGGCTCACCTTGGACGCCAACTGAACGGCGACGCCACCCCCGAGGCTTCTTCCGTGAATGACCACGCGGTTTGGGGGTACTCCGAGCTCACCGGTCACCCAGTTCCAAACGGCCATGGCATCGCGATGCACGCCGACCTCACTCGCGATCCCGGTGCTCCCCGGATAACCACGGTAGTGAATCTCGACGAAATCCCAGCCGTCGGCAAGGAGCCGGTCTTGGAGGTCGAGCTGTCCGAGAACGGACGAGGCGTTTCCGTGGAAATAGAGCAGGACTCGATGCGGGCTCGCCCCAGGTGACGCGCGGTGCCAGCCGTAGAGCGTCTCGCCGTCTTCCGTCGGGATCTGAAGCTCGGTCGCCCCTACGTCGGTGGCGACCCTTGCTAGAAGCGCAGTGCTGACCCCCTGCGGTCCCGGGAAAACCATCTTTCGTTGAAACTGCGAGAACAAACCCATGGCGACACCACCGACTACGACGACTGCTACCAAGCTCACGATACCTTTTCGCGTCACCGCACGTCGCTCGATATTTTGGGCATCGTCACCAGCCATGAATTACCATGTGCGGGCATGACCGGAACTACCAAATCATTCATAGTCGGCCTCGCGCTGGTTTTGACGGCCTGCGGCGGGGCGAAGTCCAAAGATGCGACGACCGCGGGGTCACGTGGCAAGCCGAGCGCGATCGAGGCGTTTGGACTCACGCCGCCGGACTCGCCGTGGGCAGAGATGAGCGTCGAGGACAAGGAATTCTACATGGTTGGGAAAGTGAACCCGATCATGAAGGAGCTGTTCGAGAGGCACGATCTCGAAGAGTACGAAGGCTTCGACTGTGTTGACTGCCATGGAGAAGAGATGCGGGAAATCAAGTTCAAGATGCCCGCGCCGTCGATGTATGTGGTGCCTCCCGAAGGGACACTGGGGCACAAAGGGATGCTCGCCACCTTCCCGGAGACCGTGCAGTTCATGCAAGAGACGATCACGCCAGCCATGGGGAAGCTTCTCGGTATCGATGATTTCACATGCGCCGGTTGCCACCCGAGCTCGGCGCCTCAAAAGAAGAAAAAGTCCGTCGCGAAGAAGCGGCCCTCCGGAAAAAAGAGGGCCTACTAGACGGTCCGGCGTTCTTTGACCGGACCGCGGGCTCCTGCTAGCTTCCAGCGACTTTTTTCCCGAAGGGAGTCCGATGACCTGGGTCATTACACGTCTTTGCCGCGACTGCGTCGACAAATCCTGCGTAGATGTCTGTCCCGTGGAGTGCATCTATGAATACAAGGGTGACGACCGCGAGGCGTTTCCGAATCAGCTGTACATCCAGCCGGAAGAGTGCATCGACTGTGGCGCCTGCGAGCCGGAGTGCCCGTGGGAAGCGATCTACGAGGACGCGTCGGTTCCGGAGATCTTCGAAGAGGACACCGCTCTCAACGCGAAGATGATGGAGGTCCAAGACGACTTTGAGGTTCCCGTCCACGACGACATCGAGCAACCGACGCCCGAACAGGTCGAGGAAAACAAGAAGAAGTGGGGCTTCGGCGGCTAGACGGCTGCGTGGTTGATCCCGTTTGGGCCTGAGGCCCGTCTATTTGTCCCGCCCCACCGCCTCCACGCTATCGCGTAACCCCTCGAAAAACGCGACTGTTCCCTGTTTGGGGTGTCGCCAGATCGCGTAACCGTAGGCTACTGCCATGGCGGCCAGGCAGAGGTAGCCGGTGTGTAGATAGAATTCTGCGAGCTCGTTGGCGCCCCAGCCGAACTGCTGGACGAGGCGGTTCATATCCCCATCGCTATCGTTGCCAAGGGCAGAGCCCCACGGCATCTGACTGACATCCGAGACCACCGTTCGCCAAAGCCTCATCGCATGAGTGAAGCAAAGCGCGCCTGGGATGATCGCCACCCAGCGCCAGAAGTCCCAGCGCAACCTGTCGGGCAGTGGGAAGTGAAAGGCAACCAACAGGAAAGCACCGAACAAGAGCTCGCCCAGGGCGCCACTGAGGATCTGCCACATGAGCGTGAGCTGCGCGGGTAGGGCGAGCGTGAAGACCGCCTGGATGAACAGGAGCAGCACTGCAGTTGCGAGCGCAAAGCGGTTGCGCTCTTGGTAGGCGTGATAGCCGAGCCACGTGAGAGCGCTAGCGACCAACAAGCCCATGAGAAGCGACTGGTCGTCGTACCAAACGGTGAAGAACGGAAGAGGGATGGCGATGCGGCTGCTCAGCCAGGACGCTGCGGCGTGGCCGAGCTCGTGAAATGGCATCCCAACGAATGATGCGAGGATTCTCCCGAGCAGAGTCGAGGAGAATAGATAACTCAGCAGGAGTACCAGGGGGACCCCGATCAAGTTCTCCAGGCCGATGTCGAAGCTGCTGCGGCTGTGAGCCAAGCGTTGGGTACGCTCGCCCTGAACCGCTTTTGAAGCACGGTCCGCCGCCAGCTCCTCGGCCGCGGAAATGCGCGTTGTGCTCAGCGCACGAGCAAGCGCAAGAAAGGCGCCTTCAGGCAGCCACGAGCCGCCGCAGTCGCGGCACTGCCAGAGCTCACCCGTTTCGGGGGCTTTGAGCCGAAGCGGCTGCATCGCGGGGTCGACACATGTCGGGCAGCGCATCATCACCTCTTCGCCGAGCACGAGCGGGACGACCTCGATGGCGTCGGCAAGCGATCCTCGCCCAACGAGCTTTCGGATTTCGTCTCGGTCGAGGAAAAGACCTCGGCAATGCGGACACAGCTCGACGACTACCCTCGGCATCGCCTCGTAGTCTTCGAGCGGCATCGCCGCGCACGCCGGACAAACCCCCACGAAAACAGTGTAACGAGCTTCTCGCCGACGCCCACACAAACCTCATGCGTAGGACTCGCAGGCCCTGTATAACGCGTTCGCATGCGACAGAGGCTTGCGGATAACGGGATCTTTTTGCTGAGGGTTTCCGTGGCCATCATGATGCTCAGTCATGGCATCCCAAAGGCGCTCGGTTACGAGGAGCTGGTCCAGAGCTTTCCGGACCCTCTCAACGTCGGCACGGAGATCAGCGCCATGCTCATCGTGTTCGCCGAGCTCGGTTGTTCGGTGCTGCTGCTCCTAGGGCTCTTTGGGCGCTTTGCCGCCGCGGCCCTCTTCATCGCCATGATGGTGGCCGCCTTCGTGCATCATTTCCACGATCCATGGGCTAGCAAAGAGCTGCCCCTTCTCTATGCAGTGGTCTTCGCCGCGCTGACGTTCACCGGGTCCGGGTCGACCTCGATCGACCGATGGTTCTCTAGGAAGGTGCTCGAAACAGGGGCGCGATCCTCTCGAGCGCCTCATCCAGTTGAGTCGGAGGAACCGCGGTGAAGCAGAGCCGAATCCATCGCGCGTAGTGCTCGCCGCACGAGCTACCTGGCGTGATCAATACGCCGCGGTCCGCACATCGCTCGAGCAGAGGCATGCAGTCTTGCTCGTCGGGTCTGAGGAGGGCGCTCACGTCCGCAAACAAGAAAGTCCCCCCGTCTGGTGCGGGAACGCCTAGCGCCGAGGCCGCCTTCCTGCCGGCGGCTTCGTAGTGCGCGCGGCTTTCAGCCACCCAAGGCGCGCCATGACGGAGAGCCTGAATCGCCCCGAACTGCATCGGTCGCGGCGCGCAATAGGTCTGAAAGGTCTGCATGCCGCGAATCGCGATCATGACGCTCTTTGGTCCATGGGTGAAGCCGACCCGCGCGCCGGCAAGGCCGAAGGTCTTCGACAAGGTGTGGAATACGATCGCACGGTCCCGAACGTCGGGATGTTTCCAGACAGCCTTTGGCGCGGTCTGTCCGAAGTAGATTTCTTCGTACGCCTCGTCGCAAAGCACCCATAGGTCGTGACGCTTCGCGACACGGAACATCGCGTCCACCACCTGCTCGGGTACCACCCGTCCGGTGGGGTTGTTGGGGGTATTGATATAGAGGGCGACCGTGCGTTCGGTGACGTTGCGTTCGAGTAGGGCCTCGGCATCGAAATCCGGCTCGTCTAACCGCGTGTAGAATGGAATCTGCACCGGAACCGCGCCCTTGGTTGCGATCACACCCCTGCTGAGCGGCCAAAACGGCGATGGTAGCAACACCTCGTCCCCAGGCTCGAGCAGCACCTGCGTCACCACATTCAACCCCGGAGTCGCCCCGGACATCACTTGCACGCAATCGCGGTCGAGCGACACGGCGTGGCGCCGCGCAACGAACTCGAGAAATGCCTCGATGAGCTCCGGCTCGCCCTGCACCGGTGCGTACCTGTGAAGCCCCGCGTGCTCGCTGCTCAGCTGACGCTCCGCGCGGGCCACGGCGATCGGGTCGCGATAGGTATCTCCGACATGCAAAGGATAGACGACGTCGTTCTTTACCTTCGCACGTTCTGCGAGGGTGCTGTAGACGCGGTGGGAAACGGCGTGGGCGTAGGGAGAGATATCGGGAAAGCGAGGCACGAGATCACAGCCAGGCCAGGGCAACGATGCTGACCGTGCTTATTCCCACAAGTGTCTGCAGCGGCAACCCAAGGCGAAGGAAGTCCGTGTATTTGTAGCCGCCGGGGCCGTACACCATCAGATTGGTCTGAAAACCGATTGGGGTGGAGAAGGCAGTCGAGGCGGCGATCATGATCATGTAGCTGATAGGCAGCAGTCCTATCCCCTGTGCCTCCGCAGCCGACGCGGCGATCGGGAACATCAACGCCGCCGAGGCTTTGGTCGTGACCAGCCCCGCGAGCACGGCGGTTATCGCATACAAGGCCACTAGAACCCCGACTCGACCAAATGGTTCGGCCACGTCGATGATCCGCCCGGCAATGGCGGCGCCCACACCGCTTCCTTCGATCGCTGCGGCGATCCCGAATGCGGCGGCGATCGCGATCAAGACGGTCCAGTCGAGTGAGCGTCTCGCCTGCTCACCGGTCAGGCAGCGTGTCACGAGCATCAATGCGCCTGCGCCCAGCGACGCGGTCATCAGGTCCATCGAACCCGTTGCGTTCACGAGAACCATCAAGAACAAGATGACCGCCGCCAGCCACGCGCGATCGTGGCGGGGCGGGGTGCTGTCTTCGACCTCGGCGATCAGGGCGAAGTTGGGGTCCGTCTGCCGTTTCTGGGCGAATTCGGGGTGGGACTCGATCAGCAGCACATCACCGGCTTGGAGACGAATATCGCCTACTTTCGTTTGGGTCACGCGGACACCCTGGCGGTGCACCGCCAGAATCGCGGCATCGTAGATCGTACGAAACCGGCTTTGCTTGATGGTCTGCCCGATCAAGGCGGAGTGCGCGCCGATGACTGCCTCGACTAGGCTTCTGTCGCGCTCTGCGGTGATCTTGTCGACCTGGTCGGTGTCCGGTACGAGGCGTTGCTTGCGAAGGTCGACCACCGAATCGACGACTCCGGTGAAGTGCAGGCGATCCCCTTCGCGCAGGACAGTCGACGGTGGCACGGCGGCGAGGACGCGTCCGCCGCGCTCGATCTCGTAGAGGTAGACGCCTCGAAGGGATCGAAGCCCGGCGTCCTCGATGCTTTGTCCAATGACCGGCGAGCCTCGCTCGACGCGCATCGCAATCGTGTACTCGCGCGCTTTGCCGAGCTCTTGCAGCGCACCTTGTCGGTCTTTGAGTAGCCAGCGCGATGCGACGACGATGAATAACATGCCGATGCAGAGGGCCGGGATGCCGAGCTGTGCGATCTCGAAGATCTGAAACTCCACAGTGGGATCACGGGTCTTTGCCAAACCGGCCACGACCAAGTTCGTGCTCGTACCGATCAACGTGCACATTCCGCCGAGAATCGCGGCATACGAGAGGGGCATCAGCATCAGCGAGACACTGAATTGGCATCTGCGCGCCCAGCTCGTTACCAGGGGCACGAACATCGCAACGACCGGGGTGTTGTTGAGGAAGGCAGAAAGGGCAGCGGCCGGGAACATCATGCGAAGTTGTGCCCCTGCAAGCGACCGGGGTCGGCCGAGCACTACTCGGGCAGCAAGGTCGAGGCCGCCGGTTTCCTTGACCCCCGCTGCGACGATGAACAGCGCGGCGATGGTGACGACCGCGGGATTCGAAAACCCGATGAACGCCTCGGCAGGCTCGAGAACGCCGGAAAGGAGCAACAAGGTGAGGGCCCCGATCAGCACGAGGTCAGGTCCCGCCAGGTTCGCGGCCATGACGACCACCATCCCGACGATCACACCGATCGTGATCCAGCCGTCACCAGTCATGGAGGCGGAGACTACCAGCCAGCGTCCCGAATGACCCGTTCTTGATCGGAGCACGTGGGAATCGTCGAGACACCGCCCCCACACTATCGCCTATATCGCTCGGCCTTTTCCCGCATGAGCGCCGCGGCGTCGTGATCGCCGCGGAGGTCGGCGTCGATCGCGCCCGATCGGTAGTAGTCGAAGCGAGCGGTGCTCGTGGCCATCGTGATCCAAAGCGCCAAGCATCCGCCAAAGAGGCTCACGACGCGCCAAAGTGGACGCCGCTTGGGCGTGAGATAGAGCTGCCGGCCGATGACGAACAACATCGCGATTGCGGTCAAGGCGCATCCGGTCTTCACACCGGGAAGGTCGACGAACATGCTGACCACAGGCGCCGTGACGAGCCCGGCAAGCGAGGCGTAGAACACCTGCGACGCTCGCTCGTCGATTCCAACCTCGGACTGGTCTTGCAACCAGTTTCGAGCCGGGAAGGTGAGTGTTCGACCTGCCACGTGGATCCATCGGGCGGGTGCGAAGACCAGCACTGCGATTCCGATCATGTAGATCGGGAACCAGCTCTCCGTCGGGGTGAGCCAATGGAAGGCGATTGGTGCCACTCCTAGAAACGGCATCGTGACTAGGACCGCGGTCGAGTCGCTTCGATCCTGCATGCTGGCCACGAGGTACGCTCCACTGCACACCATCGGCAGCCAATATGGCTCTCCATCGGCCGCGTCCCAGGCTGCCACGTAGAAGTAGACGATGGCAGTGGTCACGCAAAACAGAACGTATGCCCATGCGCTCCCGCGCGGCGCGCGATCGGATCGCGAGAATGCCGCGCGTGCGCTGAGCATGGGGAAGAAGACGAAACAGCCCAAGTACAGAGATACCAGGTAGTGATACGCGACTGAGTCGAGGAGGCTGCACGTCCAACCGAGGGTGTAGCCCATCGCCACCAATGCGAGGGCGATGCGATGTGGCCTGTAAAGCGCCTGGCTGAGAGCGAGCACGCTCGTGAAGGCGAGCACACCGAGGTAGAACGGCGCACTAGGAATGAAGTCGCCAAAGACCGGAAAATGAGCGACGTTGAAGCCACCCACACCATACTTTGCCCCGTGGGGCATCAGGTTCAGCCACGAGTCGAACGCGAGCATCGTCAAGACGAAGCGCACCAGCGAATAGGGGCGCGCCAGCGCGACGTCTCCAAACCAATAGCGCGTCAACGGCTTCATCGGGCCGCCGTCCTCGTGGTTTCATGGGAACGCTCGCCGCCACACCGTAGGCGGTATTCCCGGATGCGGCTGTCGTCTTCGCAGTGGTTGGTCAGCTCGACTTCGAGCACGCCTTCGGCTTCACATTGCTTTCTCAAGAAAGCTTCGACCACGACTCGGCGATTGCGGCCGACGTAGTCGACCCAGTCTCGGTGGATCATCTTGTGGAGGGCTAACTCTTCGCGGCGACCATCGAATGTCTCCAACGATGCACTTGTTTCGCACGCCGGTCCGCTTGGCGGTGAGAAAGTCCGCCAGGTGAACCGATCGTCCGCAGCGTCGTTGCGAGTGAGGTAAGTCAGCGGAGCCAAGAATTGGAGCAAGAGGAACGCACCGATGAACAGGCCGCTTCGTCGGCGGTGCTTCGGGCTTGGGTGGGGCGGGGGTGGTTCCGTTGCGACGGACCTCATCCTCTCAACATCGATGCCTAGCGCTCAGGTGTCAAAATGCCGAGGCGGTGTCGGATGGCGCCGGCCGTTCTGCCCAGCCCAATTCGAATGAGACTCCGTTTTGACCCTCGTAAACCAGGGCGATTTGATCGGTGAGGGAAATCGCATCGGGGGCCCTGGCGCCCAGCCGATCGAAGCCATCGCCGGAAGGGCCAAGCACCTCGCCGAGCGGTCGCCAAAGGAGCAACTCGTCGGAGGCCAATAGCTCGACTGTCCAGCGGGTTCCGGATCGCCTTGCGAGGTAGAGCTGGTAGGCGCCGTTGTGGACCACGAGGCTCGGCCCCGTGATCTCGGAGCCTGGCTCTTGGATGCGCGTCAGGACTTCGAGGCTGCTATCGACGATGCGGCTCCAGCCGGTGTTGAGCGCGCTCGTGTAGTACGCCCGGAGCTCGGTGGCGCCGCTCGCTAAGGTTGCGCGCGCGATCAAGACCCAGAGCCCTGCGCGCCGATGCACCGTGGGGACGTCGAGCGACACGACGTCGCTCGCTATGGGGAGCGTTGGGCTCGGGTCCGCGGTGAGGAACGTGTCGACTGCGGTGGCGACCGCGTGACCGATGCTGCCGACACCGTTCTCGTCGCGAGCTGTGTAAAACAGGTGCCAATCGGTGCCGTCGAATACGAGGTCCGGATCTTCAACCCCGCCGGTTTCGTGTGTGAAGCTGGGGCTCAGGGCGGCGGCGGGACTGATCAACTGCACCAGGCCCACACCGGCCGTTCGTCCCCAAAAAATCTCGCCGTCGATTCCATAGGCAAAGCGAACCTCCGTGCCGTCCGATGCGACGGAGGGCCCCCGACCGAATCGCTCGGTTGGGAGCACGGTGTCCATGTCGTCGGTGATGACGACGGGAGCTCTGACATCCCAGGAGCTTGGGATGTCGCAGAACGAAGTCTGAACCTCGATGCGGCGGATGGCGGCGCTGTTTTGCGCCTGGCTGAGATTGCGCCCGAACAAGACCAATGACGCCTGGCGAAGGGTGCTCGGGTCGAAGAAGTGGGCCCCTTGCTCGACGTCGTTCCGCAAAACCTCGACTCGACCCTCCGGTGACAGGATCAGCGACCAGCGGGTTTGATCGGTGCCGGCATCAAAGGTGTCGGCCACGGCATCGCCGATCATCAGACTTACTTCATTGCGGGAACCGCTCAGCAGCAATCCAACCTCGGCATCCACAAACGCGCCCGGGGTCGTGCTCGAGAAGGTGGCCCCCGCGCTTGCGAGGCAGGAAGCCCCGCAACCGATCGGCAAGGCGAACTCGACATCGACCCGTACGCGCGTGGTCCCGAGGTCGACCGGGTCACCAATGATGGCGCTACCCTCTGAGCTCGCGTCGCCCCCGAGGATCAATCCGCGTTCGTTGATCACCGGTGGGCTGGGGCCGACGGCCACCGCCGTGGTGCCCTCGCCGACAGCGCACGAGTTGAGATCGAGGCCATTGCAAGTCTGAAAGTCGATTTCGGGCGGAAGCGCCGGATCGGCGAGCGGCTTACAGCAGGTGCCGTTGTCGACACAGCAAGAGGCCAACACGCCGCAGCTTTCGGCCAAGCACGCGTCGGGGCTCGCGTAGCATGTGAGCGCGAGGGTCGCGTACTGTTCGGGCGTCGACATGTCGATTGCGGTGACGGCTTCCCAGCCGCTGTTCCCAGGATCAGCGACGAGCGTCCCAACAGGGTTCCGATCGACGACCTCGATGTTGCCGTTGATGATGACGCCCGTAGGGCCGTCGGCACCGCCCCCGCCAACACCTTCGAAGCTGTCGGCGCCGCCGAGGCCACCGGTGCCTCCCGTGGGTCCTGCGGCCGCGTCGTTTCTGGCGTCGATGCCTTCGCCGCAGCCTCCCAAGAGCACGGCGAACGCAGCGGCGATCCCTAGCCACCTCCAGCGCTGAATTCGTCGATTTGAGCTCACGGCATCCTCCACATTTGCTCCAAAGGGATCAATTGATCGGTCCGACCCCCACCCGGTAGATTCACACGCCGTGCCAAGAGGAACCGGAGCACCTCCTGGTCGTCGGCCCGGCGGGTCACGGCGATTCCAGTGATACTGCAGTCCTCACCGAGACAGTCGCTTCGGACCAGGGGCGAGTCGCTGCTGAGGATCGGATTCACCGGGAAGGGCAGGGCTTCTGGAAGCTCGAAGGCGAGCATCCCGACATCGTGCGACCGCGCCTCTGCCAGCGCGATGCCCCACTCGCCCGGCGTGCTCTGAGCGAGGAACCAAATCCGCAACCGAAGCCCATCTTCGGCAAACGAGATCAGCGGCTCGGCCGAACGGATCCCCGCCGCCGCAAAGGGCCCGAGCTCGTCGGCGGTGAGCACGATTCGACGCAGTGGGCCACCTCCCTCCAGCACGACTTCGAGCGCACGCGAGATCCGGACCGCGTGAATTTCGGTGGCCGCACCCGCACCCTGCACGCAGGTGAAGAAGAGCCAATAACCCTGCTGCGCCTCCGGATCCACTGGAATTAGCGAGGGATCACGCAGGCTGGTGCATTCGGGCACATCGTCGGGAGACAGGGTCGGCGTCGCTGGAACCGCGGCCGGTGTCATTGGGCCACCGACGGGTCGGAGGATCTGAATGCCAAAAATGTCCGGCGCATTGGGGGGCACTTCGCGAGCAAATGAGAGGACCAAATCTCGGAGCGCCTGGTCCTCATTGAGCTCGGCCAGCAGGTGCGGTTCACGTACGCTAACGTTCTCGTCACAGCCACCGGGCACTCCCACACAGGAGGGCGGGTCGTCGCCGGCCTTCGGTCCGCCGCTGGTGGTCCACCCGTCGAGACTCCAGTCGTCGCCTTCGTCGGTGGTGTCTCTGGCATGCCCGATCGCGTACCCCACGTGGGCCACCGGCTCGAGTTCGGGGGAGTCGTTGCTGCCTTCGACGATCAAGTCCCACTGGACGTCCGAAACCGCATTTCGTGAGCTTGCCAACGCCGGCGAACCCACATAGGCCGACCCCCAAGAGGGGGCGAATTGGAGGCTCTCCCCGGTCAAGGTTGCAACTTGTTTCTCGAACTGGCCCGGATTGGCACAGTCCTGTTTGGCGGTCGTGAGGGGGCCCACATAGACCCCGTCGCCCTGGCTTTGCGCGGCCACGTGAAGGCCTGGGATCTGCTCGCATTCGCCGGTGGCGACCAGGTCTTGAATGCGGGACATCAAAAAGCCCTCGAGGACGACGTCGCTTCCGACCGTCACCGTTGCTCTGAGGATCGGCTGCGCCTCGTCATTCAACGTCGGCCGCACGATGATTTCGACATCGGTGTTTTGATCGATGCCGGTCGTCGTGCGCGCAACTTCCACGTCGGCTTGGGTGACGAGAACCAGGCCGCCTGCGTGCAGGGTGACCGCAAGCTCGTCCTGAAGCTTGCTTCCAGGTGTAAGATCGGTGGCGACCGAGAGGACTACCCCCGCGTATCGATCACATGGCGCGCCGTTAGTGCATCCGGTCTCGTCGGTGCTCCGCAGGGTCGTGTTGACCCAACCTCCGAGAGCGAGCGAGACGCAGTCGCTGCTGATCAGCGCGCGCGGCTCGTCGTTCGACTCGAAGTTTCCGACGAAGGTTGCGCCTTCGAACGTCGGTCGGGCTGGCAGCCAAGGGTTTCCGGTCGTCGGCCCAAACACCCAGGTGAGCCTGAGATCGGCTGCGGTCCAGTCCTCGTCGAGGGTTGGGCTCCGCCGTTCGCAACAAGCCGGCTCCTCGGCGCAGTCCGCGTCCTCGCAATCGAAGAAGGAGTCCTCGTCGTCGTCCAACCCATCGTCGCAGAAGAGCTCGATCCCGGCGCCCCCGTCGACCCCACCGTCGGGGGGTTGCAGCTTACGGTCCGGTGCGTTGAGCAGCGTGCAGCCGCTCATCGATCCGAGCAGGATGACCACGACCAGGGCCCTCATGGTGAAGCTCCGAGCGGCATCCGGACCAACGCGAATCCCCCGCGCCGCGAAACCGACATCTCGAGTCGAGCCCTCTCGCGTCGCTCGCGCTTTCGATGCCGTGCGTAGAGAACGATCGCGCTGATTCCAAGCGCGATCGTGGTTCCCCACATCACGTCTGCCGCGATGTTGAAACGGTCGGTCCGGTCGGCGAGATCCTGCGCGCGTTGGAAATCGACCGGGTTACCGCTCATCTCGTAAAGTGTGGCCGCCCTGTCGTATTCGTCCCGCAACGATCGTGCCCTGAGCGACAATCCGAGCCCGACCGCGGCGGTCGCCAGGGTGCTTGCCGCGGTTCCGATGGCGGCATTCCGGAGTCGCGGTCGTTGCATTGGTTGCTCTGCTGATTTTTCGGGGATGACTTCGACGACGGGTTCGATCGGGATCGGCTCCAGGGTGAGCTCGAGCACCGTCGTTTCTCCGCGCACCATTTTCATCTCTCGCTCGCTCGATACGTACCCTTCCTTCTCGATGAACACTCGGTGCTGGCCCGGCGCAACCGCGACCTCGATCGGAGTTTCACCCCGTGGCGCCAGGTCCTTACGGTCGATCCAGAGCTCCGCGGCCTCGGGTTCGGAGCGCACCCGAAGCACGGCGACCTCGGGGCGAAGCGCGTCACGTCGCCGCGAGGCCTGTTCTCGGTCTGCCTCGCTCAGCCCTTCGACCCGAAGGTATTCGGTGTAGTAGTTGAACGATTCGTCGTTTCGGTCGAGCTCTTCGAGCACGATTGCGGCGTTGAAGACGGCGTTTCGGCTCCTAACGATTTGGAGGCTGTCGACGTAGGCCTCGAGCGAGCGCTTGAGAAGGGTGGTGCGCCTTTCACCAGTCGCCCGACTCGCCTGCTGAAAGAGGCGGTTTCCTTCTTCGAAGTAGACTCGCGCCTCTGCGTTTTCGGAGGTGCTTTGTGCTACCGACAAGACTGGGTTCGCCAGACAGGCGGCGATCACGATGAGGCGAGTAAGGTAAGGAGGCACGGGCCTAGAAGTTTTCCTTGATGGGCGGCGGCTGGCGACGGATCCTCTTCCGGAGCCGAACATTCACCGTCTCGTCATCCTCTACGATGAGACGGTGCTCTTTGGGCTGATACCCTTCAAGCGAAAACCGTACCGTGGCTTCGGAGCCTCTCGGAAGCTCCAAAGTAAGCGGTGTTTCTCCCTTTTTGCGGCCGTCTACTGCCACCGATGCGCCGCGGGGCGCCGAGTTGAGCTGGAGGCGCACCAGTGCCGCAGGAGAGGCTGCCTCTGAAATTTCTGCGGGCTCCTCGGGCGTCGGTGTCACGGGCGTCGGGATCGGGGACCGAGCCACTGGCGCGGCCCCCGGTTCGGGAATCGGCGCACGCGCCTCGCCAGCGGGCCACAGAACGACCGCAAGGGCAACGGCGACGGCGGCGAGCACAGCAACCACGATACTTCGTTGCCGGTACTGCGGCGATGGCCCTTGCAACGCGTCGCAGAACTCTTTCATGGTCGAGAACCGATCCGCGGGCTTCTTTTCGAGCGCGCGAAGAACTGCAGCTTCGACGTGAGTCGGAATCTTCGCCCGAGGGCTTCGCTGTGACGGAGGGTCCGGGGCTTCGTTCCCGTGTTTGTAGAGCAGTTGGAAATGGTTTTGCCCGCTGAAGGGGGGCGTGCCCGTTATCATCTCGTAGACGATCACACCGAGCGCATAGATGTCGGTGCGATGGTCGATCGTCGATACGCCGCGCGCAAGCTCGGGCGAGATGTACAGTGGCGTCCCGACGATTTGGTCGGTGGCGGTCAACTTGATGTCGGTGTGATCGGGCGACTTGATCTTGGAAATCCCAAAGTCGAGCACCTTGACGAAATCTCGACCTTTCTTTTGGGTGATGAAGATGTTCTCGGGCTTGAGGTCCCGGTGGACGATCCCGGTTTCGTGCGCTGCTTCGAGCGCGTCCCCGGTCTGCGTCGCAAGCTCGACGGCTTCGTCTACTGGCAAGGGGCCCCGTTCGAGCCGCTCCGCGAGGTTCTCCCCTTCGAGCAACTCCATGACGATGAAGACGCCGTGCTCGTCGTGCTCGTCGAAGTTGACCACCTTAACGATGTGTTCATGCTCGATCCGGTTTGCGGATTTAGCTTCCCGTAAAAAGCGTGCAACGGCGCCTGGCTTGTCGGCCCGGCCCTCACCCAGGACCTTCACCGCGTAGGCTCGGCCGAGGTGGGCGTGGGTGGCTTCGTAGACCCGCCCCATGCCTCCCTCCCCGATGAGGCGCTCCACGCGGTAGAGTCCTCCCAGCGTTGCCCCGATCAGCGGATCGTGCTCTCCGGCCGCTTCTTCCATCCGACCCTAAATCTAACACGTCGGCTGGCATGAATGGTCGCCGAGCACTAGAGCGGGGCCATGCCAGTCATGCACTCCAGGGGGATGCCGCTTGGCACCCCGGCGCCCCCGTTTTCGCTCCCCAACATCGATGGCACCACTCGTTCTTTGGAGTCTTTTTCGGACGCCAAGCTGCTCGTGGTGGTGTTTACGTGCAATCACTGCCCTTATGCCATCGCTTCGGAGGATCGCCTGATCGAGCTTCAGAACGACTATGGGGCTCGAGGCGTGCAAATCGTGGCCATCAATCCGAACGACGCCGAGAATTACCCCGCAGACTCTTTCGAGCAGATGAAAGTCCGAGCCGCCGACAAAGGCTTCAACTTCCCCTATCTCCGCGACGAGAGCCAGGAAGTCGCGCGCGCGTACGACGCGGCCTGCACGCCCGATATCTTCGTCTTCGATCGCGATCGCAAGCTCATCTACAACGGCCGCATCGACGACAACTGGCAGAAGCCCAACCAGGTGACGCACCACGATCTCCGGGCGGTGCTCGATGCGGCGCTCAAAGGGACCACGGTCGATTTCGAGCACGTGGCGTCGATGGGTTGCTCGATCAAGTGGAAGTAGATGGCTCAAGTTCCGCCATTCGAGATGCCGCGCAGCGAGATACGAAGCGAGCTCGATCGCATTCGACATCCGTTCCGCGTGGCGATCGACCGAGCCAAGAACCCGTTCAACATCGGGTCGATCATTCGCACCGCACACTCCTTTCTCGCCAAGGAAATCATCCTCATCGGCACCGAACCCTGGTACGAGCGTGCGGCCATGGGAATGCAGCGCTACGAGAACATCGTCGAGCTTCCGACTGAGCGAACCTTTCTCGATGCGGCCGAGAAGGAAGGATGGAAGCTGGTTGCATTCGAAAAGGATCATGCGCAGGTTGGCTTGTGGGAGGTGGAGCTTTGCGAGGACGCCGTATTGGTGTTTGGCAACGAGGACGATGGGTGCTCGCCCACGATTTTGGAAGCCGCCGAACAGGTGGTCGCCATCCCGATGTTCGGCATCAATCACAGCTACCCGATCAGCGTCGCCGCCGGGATCGCCATGGCCGAATGGGCCCGCCAACACTACGAAAACGGCCGCTCCGTCTAGCCTTGCCTGCTGCCGAAGGGACGCTAGAATCCGCCTCCTTCGGTGGGTGTAGCTCAGTGGTAGAGCACTGGATTGTGGCTCCGGTGGTCGCGGGTTCAATTCCCGTCACTCACCCCATCTTTGAAAAGTTCTAGACTTCGGCCCCGTAAAATGGCTTCGCCATCACGGGGCTGCGCCCCTGCGCGACTCCGTCGCGAGGGAGCTTGCACCCGTAGCTCAGCTGGATAGAGCGCCGGACTTCGAATCCGTAGGTCGAAGGTTCGAATCCTTCCGGGTGTGCCACAAAAAACCGGGCCATTAGCTCAAGTGGTAGAGCAGTGGATTCTTAATCCATTGGCTCC
>JAOTVB010000029.1 GCA_029863605.1 Myxococcales bacterium
CTTCGATTTCAACTACACCATCGGCATGAACAGCCTCACGGACACGGAGTTCCGCACCAACACCCACGTCTTCAAAATCTTCCTAGGCTGGCTCTTCTAAGAGTCGGCCATGCCGAGGAAGCGCTTCACCTTGTCGTGAAGCTCGTGAAGGTGCCTGCTCGCGTGGTCCTTTTGTCTCGTGTTCATCGAGTCGTACACGTAGAGAATCGTCTGTCGGCTCTGCGCGCGCCGCTCGGCGGGGGTACGTGCCTCGGGACCCCAATCCCCCCGCTCTTTCCAGGCTTTCCAGAGGGCCTCCCGTATCGCAGGGGCACCTGGGCGCTGACGCAGGACGCTTTCGATCTCCGCGACCCGCCCCTCATCGGCTGCCAACTGCAGAGCTGCGTCGTCCGGAAGGCGGGTCACGTAGGCTCGGAACGCCTTCTCTTGCTCGAAGCTGAGGTCGCCGGTCCATTCTTCAATCGCCGCGACGAACGCGTCCTGACGTTTTTCGAGCCTCTCTTCGGGCGGCTCCGCAAGCTTTTCCCGCACTTCCTCGAAGCGCTTGTCGAACCGTGCATGCGCATGATCGATCTGATCATCGCTCAAGGTCGCCAAAATTGGCGCTGCCTCTTCGATGATGTGTGCGACCACTTCATCGAGGAGCTCGTCGGCTCGACGCCACACACCGATCAGCTCTCGGTCGGTGAAGCCCTTGGCGATGCCGCGATCGAGGATGGCGACGATGAAATCGACGGGAGGCCCGATCACACTCGGCGCTTTGGCGATCAGTCGGTCGACCGACGCTCGGGTCGCCTCGGTCTGCTGATCATCGAGGTCGAATTCCTCGGCGATCTGCCGAGTGACGATCCGCGCCCCGATGTTCTGCATGAGGCCGGTGCAGCCGACCGCCAGCAAGAGGACCACGAGCAGGACCGGACGACGCATTGATCTAGTCTGGAGCGGAGCGCGGTCCGGAGCAATCAGTTGGCGAGGAGCTCGGCCAGCACGCCAGGTTCGTCGGTGATGATGCCGGTCGCGCCCTTTTCAATGGTGGCTTCCATGTCCACTTCGTCATTCACGGTCCAGACGTTGACCTGCAAGCCCGAGTCGAGAGCGTCTTGGACCGTCTCGGCCGTGACTGAGAGAAACGGGTGGATCGCGTCTTGTCGAAGAAGTAAGGCTTGGTCCACATCGTCGGAATTGGCGTCCCTGAGAAGCAGCGCCGAATAATATTCAGGTTGCTCGAGCTTGGCGAGCTCGGCGGCCACGGGATCGAACGACGAAAAGAACGTTCGGTTCTCTCCGCCTAGACGGGTCACCTCCTCGAGGGCCAGAGGAACCAGGGCATCGGGTCCGGTGGTATCGGTCAAGCAAGGTGGCGCAAAGACCTTGAGCTCGACATTGATCAAAGCGGGGCTCGGCACCGCCGCGTATACCTCTTCGAGGGTTGGCGGATGCTCCTCGGTGGGCAGACCTGCCCCGTCCAGCAACCGACACCTGCGAATCTCGTCGAACGTCATAGCGCTGATGCACCCCGTGCAGTCCGTCGTGCGATCGAGGTCGTCGTCGTGCATCACGATGAGCTGACCGTCCTGGGTGATCTCCACGTCCAGCTCGATGCCGTCGGCGCCTGCCGCCATGGCCGCCACGAACGAAGCGATCGAGTTCTCCGGCAACGCGTCTCCCGAGCGGGTCCGCCCCGTGCCTCGATGCCCAATGTTGGCCGATGGCGCCAAGCTCGCGATTTGCTCGCGCACCAGCTCGTTGGGCGGCCCGAGATCAACCGGGACGTCGTCCCCGCAAGCCGCGCAAAACAAGACACATCCCAACGGTATGCAAAACGAACGCACGCGCAGCCTGGCACAACGAAAACGCATCGGGCCCGAAGGAGAGTCGCCCGATCCCCATTCAAATTCAAGCAGCTCTTTCTCGCGACGTCGGCTTCGATCGGCGTCTGGCTCGTGCCCGAAAACATACGACCCCCCCTTCTCTAGGCTTCATGCAACTGCCCGTTTTTCGCCGGTCGCCGTTGCGCTTGGGAGCATTTCGGACGACTCTCCCGCGAAGGCCGCAGATGACAATGCTGAACCCCAAGCTACCCCCGTACGACATCGGCGAATGGCAGAAAAAGCCTTTTCCCGAGCGCGTCAAGATGGTCTGCCAGTCCTGGGCCCTCCAGGGTTATGGGACTCCGGCGGCTATCTACATCGTCTACGTGCTCAAGGTCGTTTTCTACGTCTGGGCGTGGAGCTTTTTTTGCTCGTTCACGACCGGGCTCGGCGACCTCAGTGCGTTCGGTTCTTGGTACTTCGAGCCGATAGCGTTTCAAAAAGCGGTGCTCTGGAGCATGGCGTTCGAGGCCATCGGGCTCGGCTGTGGGAGCGGTCCACTCACGGGGCGGTACAATCCTCCTCTCGGCGGCGCCTTCTACTTCTTGCGACCCGGGACGACGAAGATGTCGTTCGATCCGAGGTTGCCAATACTCGGAGGCTCGAAGCGCTCGGTCCTCGACGTCGCGCTCTATCTCCTCTATTTGGTCGCGCTGTTCCGCGCTCTCATCGCGCCAGAGCTCAGCCTCGAGTTGCTGCTCCCTCCAGTGATCATCCTCCCGGTACTGGGGCTGGCGGACAAAACGATCTTCTTGGCTTCTCGGGGAGAGCACTACTACACCGCGCTGGTCGTCTTCCTCTTCGCCGCCGATTGGATCGCCGGAACGAAGATCGTCTGGGTGGCGATCTGGCTCTGGGCAGCAACCTCGAAGCTCAATTACCACTTTCCCTCGGTCGTCGCCGTGATGCAGAGTAACAGCCCGCTCACGAACTTCGGGTCGATTCGCAAGCGTTTATTTCGGAGTTACCCCGACGATCTGCGGCCGTCGACCCTTGCGCGGGTCATGGCGCATGCGGGGACCGTCGTGGAGCTCAGCTTCCCACTCGTTCTATTGTTCAGCGATGGAGGAATGGCAACGACCATGGCGCTGGCGGTCATGGTCTTGTTCCACACGTTCATCACCAGCAGCATTCCGATGGGCGTTCCGATCGAATGGAACGTGATCATGGTGTACGGCGCATTCGTCCTATTCGGACACTATGCCGGTGTGAGCGCGTTCTCAATCAGCTCTCCGCTCTTGATCGCGTTCCTGGTGTTTTCGGTCGTCTTGGTTCCTTTGATCGGAAACCTGGTGCCTTCGCGGGTATCGTTTCTTTGCTCGATGCGGTATTACGCCGGCAACTGGCCATACGGCGTGTGGCTGTTCAAAGGTGACAGCTCAGAGAAGCTCGACGAGCACCTCATCAAGGCTTCGCCCCGGATCCAGGACCAGCTCGGAAAGCTGTACGACGACGCCACGATTACCGCGATTACCTCCAAGGTCCTCGCGTTTCGCGCGATGCACTTGCAAGGGCGCGCTCTACACCACATCTTGCCGAAAGCCGTCGACAACATCGACGACTACGAGTACCTCGACGGCGAGCTGGTGGCCGGAATCGTAATCGGCTGGAACTTCGGGGACGGGCATCTTCATGACATGCAGCTGCTGCAAGCTGTCCAGGAGCAGTGCGGGTTCGAAGAAGGTGAGCTTCGGTGCATCTTCGTCGAGTCCCAGCCGATGGGGAGGTCCACGATGGCCTGGACGATCGCTGACGCAGCGACTGGCGTGATCAAAACCGGCAAGATCAACGTGAATGACCTTCGCGATCTTCAACCGTGGCCCGACCCGGTCACTTGGGCTAGCTCTGTGGCGGAAGCTTCAAGTCGAGCTTGATGACGACCTTGTCGCGGATCAAGTCATCGGGCATCCCCGGGTACGCGATCCCGAAGTCCTGACGATCGATCGCGAACTCGGCACGGCTCGAAACTCCTCCGTCGGCCCCCTTGCTGATGGTCGCAGGAAACGTGATCGATTTGGTGACCCCGTGGAGCGTGAGATCGCCGGTGATTGTATGCCCGGCGTCTGTTTTGGTGATTCTGATCGAACGAAACTTCGCCGAGGGATGCTTCTCTACGTCGAAAAAATCCGGTGACTTCAAATGCTTGGCGAGCTTGTCTTCATCAGCATAGAGGGAAGAGGTGTCGATCGTGACCTCGATAATGCTCTCTTCGATCGGCTCGCGAAGGTCGACCGTCCCCGCGAACTTGGTGAACCCGCCTTCGTGGCTCCGCGTTACCTTGGCGCCCACGAACTCGATCTTTGTGTTTTCCGGGCTGATGGAAAGCTGGCGGCCGGCCTTTGCAGGGGCCATGTCGGCCGCTTCGGGAGGTTTAGCCCGCTCAGGGGGCGCCTCGACGGTGGCGCTCTCGACCTTCGCTCCGGGATCCTCGCATCCAACGACTAAGCCCACGGCGACGACACACAGGATAGCTCGCATCGATTCCTCCTCCTCGCGACCTATCGTGACCCACCCCGTCAGGTCAAGGCTTTGAACCGACCCTGGTGCATCGATGATACTTCCACACAGCCTCATTGTGGACGACGACCCTTCACAGGTGATTTATTCACTAGCGGGGCGTCCGATTGTCGCCTAGTCTCGGCCCACCTCTGGGGAAGGAGCAGCTGGAAATGAAGGCTATAGGTGTATTCATCCTAGTGCTTGCGATGGCGAGCCCTGCGCTGGCTGGGCCAGCAAACTCGACGATTGGCGGCAAGAAGCTCGAACAGGACATGGTCCACAGCGGCGGCGTCGGTTACCCGAACATGCTGTACGAGTGGTGGAACAAGGGCAAGAACAACCTCGACTGGGGGCTGGGAGGCGATCTGGTCTACGGGGGCAGCTGGGGAGCAGCAACCACGAGCCGAACAGGCTTCGGGAGCGTTGGGGTGCGCATCATCCGGATTGGCCTAGGCATCAACGGAATGCTCCGCTGGCACCTCGCCGAAAAGGAACGCCCCAAGGTCACCAATGACGTGGGGATTCTCTTCAAGCCGGGCATCCTCATCGCGAGAGGTTCCCCCTTTACATTCGGACAAAACTTCACGTTCGGCATCAAAACCGAGGTGGGAGCACCGGTCTCGATCGACGTCCACGAGCGGGTCAGCGTGGTGACAGGCGGCTACATCCCGTTTACCTACTTCTTCCGGGACGGGCCTGACAACGGGCTCATCCCGCTGCTCGTGCGTCTAGGCGTGGAGATCAAAGCAAACGACAGAGTCGCACCTTGGTTCTTTTTCGACCTCGGCCCTGGTATCAACGTGGGCAGTGGCGTTTCCGGCGCTTCGTTCGCTTGGCGAATCGGCGCGGGCACCGCGTTCTGGGGAATCATGGGCAAGAACCGAGACAAGGTCGACTCAGCCGCGAGCGGTGGCGAGGATGTGATCGTCGTCGAGGAGATCGAAGTCGAATAAGAGACAGAACAGGCTCTTCAGTTTAGGGGACTGTTCTACAAAAAGGGGACAGTCCCCTTTTCCTTGATGGGGGGATCGATGAAAAAGGCATTAGGCGTACTCGCGTTGGTGCTAGCGATCGCGAGCCCCGCGCTGGCCGGGCCCACCAACTCGACGATTGGTGGCAAGCGTCTGCGAAACGATAACGTCCACAACATCGGTGTGGGGTACCCGAGCTTGTTCTACGAATGGTGGAACCAGGGCCCACGAAAGCTCGACTGGGCCTTGAAGGGGGCGCTCGTGTACGGGGACTGGGCGGCTGTGTATGGCAGCGGTCGGTTCATCCGGATCGGCTTGGGCCTGAGCGCGCCGTTGCGGTGGCACTTGTCCACCAAAAACCGGTCCAAGGTCACCAACGATGTGGCGTTTCGATTCACACCTGGAATCTTGCTTGCGGGAAACCGCTTCGATTCGTTCACCTTCGGCCTGAAGTCCGAGGTGGCAGCCCCGGTTTCGATCGACGTTCACGAGCGGGTCAGCGTCATCACCGGCGGCACGATCCCCTTCGCGGTGTACATCAGCAGCAACGACGTGGGCACTTTCGGGGTGATCCCGCTTCTCTTCCGGATGGGAGTCGAGATCAAGGCGAGCAACCACGTGTCACCCTTCGTTCTGTTCGAGCTCGGGCCTGGCATATCTGTCGGCGGCGGAAATGCAGATGTTTCGTTCGCATGGCGAATCTGGGTGGGCACGTCGTTCTGGGGCGTGATGAACTAGCCTGCTCGAGCCCATGGACGACCGCTGACCAAGCGTGCATGATGGGCCCCTCGAAAAGGAGCGACCCGTGCCCGACAAAGAAACCACCAGCTTCATGCGCTCGCTTTGCATGGGGCGCATCGAACAGGACGTCATCTGCCCATTTCCGACCATGTCGGATGCGCAGCGGGAAACGCTGACAGACATTTCGGGGGCCCTTCAGGGGTTGCTCGGGACGCGGGCCGAGGACTTTCGCAAGTGGGATGTCGCTGGAGAGCTACCCCAAGAGTTCATCGACGAGCTTAAAGAGTTCGGGATGTTCGGTTTGGTCATCCCGGAGGACCATGGCGGCATGGGGCTCGGCAACATGGCGTACTCGCGCACGTTACAAGAGGTTGCGAAGTACGATGCCTCGGTGGCGGTGACGATCGGGGCGCACAGCTCGATCGGAATGCGCGGGCTGCTGCTCTTCGGCACCGAGGACCAAAACAAACGCTACATGCCGAAACTCGCTTCCGGCGAAATGATTGCGGCCTATTGTCTCACCGAGCCCGGTGCTGGTTCCGACGCCGCAGCCATCAAAACGACGGCGGTCAAAGAGGGAGAGCACTGGGTTCTCAACGGCAACAAGCTCTGGATCACCAATGGCGGCTTCGCCGATTTCTTCACCGTGTTTGCCAAGACCCCTGAGGAAGGCGGCCGAGGCAAGATGACCGCGTTCATCGTCACCAAGGACATGGAAGGCGTCAGCATCGGGCCGCACGAGGACAAGATGGGTCTGCGATCGAACCCCACGACGACGGTTCTCTTCGACGGCGTCAGAGTGCCCGACGCGAACGTCCTCGGTGAGGTTGGCCACGGGTTCAAAGTGGCGATGATGATCTTGAACAGCGGGCGCACGGGCCTCGGCGGGGGCTCCGTTGGCGCCATGAAGCGCCTGATCGAGCTCTCCACCAAGCAAGCCAACGAGCGCAAGACGTTTGGCGAGCCCATTTCGAGCTACGGCCTGATCAAGAAGAAGGTCGGGCAGATGGTGATCGACTGCTACACCTCCGAAGCGGTCGTCACGATGGTGGGCGGGCTGATCGACGCGGGCTATAAGGAGTATCAGGTCGAAGCTGCCATCTCCAAGGTGTACGCCACCGAGTGTCTGTGGAAGACCGCCGATGAGGCGCTTCAAATTGCCGGCGGCAACGGGTACATGCGGGAGTATCCGTACGAGCGCGTCGTGCGGGACTGCCGAATCAACCGCATCTTCGAGGGCACGAACGAGATCTTGAGGCTGCTCATCGCATTGACCGCGATGAACGACGTCGCGAGCCAACTCCAAGAGCTGTCCTCGACCATGAAAGACATCTTGAACCACCCGATCAAGGGGTTTGGGGTCTTGTCGGATTACGCGAGGAAGCACGCCTCGCTTCGGACCGGAGTCGGCGGCGAGCCGGGCTTCCAGAAGATCCACGAAGCGATCCAAGAGCAAGCCAAAATCTTCGAAGAAGAAACTCGCTACCTCGCCCAAGCCACGGACAGCATCCTCCGCAAGCACGGCAAGGCCATCATCGGCAAGCAGTTCGCGAGCGAACGCTTGGCGGAAATCATGATCGACCTCTTCGTAATGGCGTGCACCATCAGTCGCGTTCAATCGTCGATCGACGCTAATGGCGTCGAAGCCGCGGCGCTAGAGATCGACCTTCTGAAAACGTTTGCCCGTGAGGCCAAGGTCCGGATCAAGCGCAACTTCCGGCGGATCGACACCAATGACGACGAGATCGTCAAGGCCCTCGCCGATGACGCGTTCGAAACCGAGCGCTTCCGCTGGGATACCATTTAGGCGCTAGTGTGGGGGTGGTGGGGCGGGACCCACCGCCTGCCGTAGGCGGTCGGGCTCTTAGTCGAAGTCGAAGGATCGTTGGGAGACCGGTGCGATGCAGTCGGGGTCGTCGTGCTCGATGCGGTTGACTCGGGGTGATACGCGGGCTTTCTTGAGCGCTGGGCCTTTCCCCAGGTCTCCCTGCTTCAGCCAGTGGTGGGCCTCTTCCGGTTCGAGAAGAACGGGCATGCGGTCGTGTATGTCGACTACCTCGCCTTCGGCGTCGCGCGTGAGGATCACGTAGCGCCCGCCCTCGCAAAGGCCCGCCATCAAGAACAGACCCTCGTCTTTTCGTCGAAAGAGGTAGGGCTGGTTGACTCGACCTTCTCGCCTCCATTCGAAAAATCCGTCGGCGGGTACGACGCATCGACCATCGCGAAATGCGTCACGAAACATCCGTGTGCGGTCGGCTGTCTCGGCACGGGCGTTGATCACGATGCCACCGCCGCGTCGCTCCAAACCCCAGAGTGCGTCGGCCAAGACAGGCCCAGCGTCGGAAAGGTAGACTACCGGATTGCGTTGCCCCGGCGCCACGTTGTACCGCGGCCAAAACTGAATCCGGGTCTCGCTAAACTCGTTGAACGGGAGGCCGCGGAGGAGTGCTTCCTCGTCGGGACACGCTAGCGTGTATCGACCGCACATATCGGCTCACGACTGGACAGCCTGCACGCCGACGCCCTCATACTCGAAGCCTTGCTCGGCGAGCCGGTAGGTCACCCAAATGTTTCGGCCGTCCAAGAGCACCGGCGTGCGCATCAGCTCCTTGATGCGATCAAACTCCGGGTACTGATACTCGCGCCACTCGGTGAGCAGCATGAGGGCGTCGGCTCCCTTCAGCGCGCCATACGCGTCGCTCACGAGCTCGACCTTGTTGCCGAACATTTCTTTTGTATTTTCCATGGCTTCCGGGTCGTGGGCGACGACGCTGCAGCCCTCGTTGAGCAGAAACTCGATCGTGGTGAGCGACGGCGACTCCCGAATGTCGTCCGTGCCCGGTTTGAAGGCTAGGCCCCAAATAGCGATTCGCTTCCCCGCGAGGTCACTTCCAAAGCGTCGCTTCAGCTTGCGCGCCACGAAGCTCCGATGCCGCACGTTGACGCGGTTGGTGGCGTCCGCGAGCTCGAGCTCGATGCCATGACGGCGCGCGGTCGCAACGAGAGCCTTGATGTCTTTCGGAAAACACGACCCGCCGTAGCCGGGGCCTGCGTGAAGGAACTGCGGCCCGATCCGCGGGTCGCTTCCGACTCCATGACGGATGCTTTGCACGTCTGCGCCCACCTCCTCGCAGAGCACAGCAAGCTCGTTCATGAACGAAATTCTCATCGCCAGCATCGTGTTCGCGGCGTACTTGGTCAACTCGGCGCTTTCCGGGTTCATCCAAACGATCTTGGTATTCGAGAGGTTAAGTGGGTGATAGACGCGGTTGACCAAACGCCGCGCGCGCTCGTGCCCCGGACGAACTCCTACGACGATGCGGTCCGGGTACATGAAGTCGTCGATCGCCCCACCCTCCTTCAGAAACTCGGGATTGGAAACGACTTGGACATCGTGTTTGGCATCGGCGAGGAGGCGCTGGACTTGGGCGTTGGTTCCGACAGGCACGGTGCTCTTCAGGACGATCACGAGATCATGGTTCGCGTGCTCGACGAGCTCTCGTGCTACTCCAAAGACGGCGCTCAGATCCGCCTCGCCATCGAGGGTCGGCGGCGTTCCCACGGCGATGAAGGCGAGATCCACGTCGCGCACCGCCGAAGCCAGGTCGGTCGAGAACGTCAGACGGCCCGCCTCGGCGTTCTCCTCCACCAATTCCTCGAGCCCGGGCTCGTAGATGGGGATCTCGTATCTTTGGAGCCGATCGATTTTGGACGCGTCTTTATCGACGCAAATGACGCGCTGGCCGGTTGCGGCGAAGCATGTGCCGGTGACCAGACCCACATACCCAGTGCCGACGACGCAGAGTCTCATGCTCGACGCATAGCACCGATCGGGGCATCTCGAAAGATGCCAAGAGCACGCTGAAGCTGGTACAAGTACCGTCAAGAGGCGGCGTGATCCTGACCAACATCGACAGCGTGCCGGACCGGCGCATCCTGAAACACTTCGGACTCGTGCAAGGAAGCACCATCCGGGCGAAACATTTCGGCCGTGATTTCGCTGCGGGCTTGAAGAACATCGTCGGTGGAGAGCTCAAGGGCTACACCGAGCTGCTGCAGGAAAGCCGTGCGGAGGCGACGAGCCGGATGGTAGTCCAAGCTCGGGAGCTCGGCGCGAACGCGGTGATCAACGTCCGGTTCACGACGTCGTCGGTGGCCCAAGGCGCATCCGAGATCCTGGCCTACGGGACCGCGGTTTTGGTGGAGTGACCATGAGCCGGTGGGTCGAGCTGCTCATCACTCTGGGCATCCCGATCTTGCTCATCTTGTTGGGCAGGTTCGTGGGGGGGAGCCTCGAAAGGCGTCACTACAAGAGCATCGAGCAGCGCGAAACGCGCTTCCGAGGACAGCCAGCGCTTTCGACCAAACAGTCGAACACGCTTGCGTCGATCCGCCGCGCCGAGCTGGCAATCGGGTCCGTGGTGGTTTCCGTCGATTACTTCAAGCGCTTCTTGAGTGGCTTCCGAATGATCTTCGGCGGTGAGATCCGCTCGTACTCCTCGCTCCTCGATCGCGCGCGCCGCGAGGCGGTTTTGCGAATGAAGGAATCTCAACCGGACGCGGACGCCTACATCAACACCCGCCTCGAGACCTCGACAATTTCGAGCACCTCCGGCGATGAAGGCGTCGGGACCGTCGAGGTGCTGGCCTACGGCACGGCGGTCGTCTTCGAGAACGTCGAACGAACCCGGTTGCGGTGACGGCGGAAGTCGGCAACGATCGCGGGTCATGACCGACTCACCCCGCATTGCCACGGAGCGCGATGGCCACGTAATGCATATCGTGCTCGACCGCGTCGACAAAATGAACGCGTTCGACCTACAAATGCTGCGAGAGCTCGGCGACGCCATCACCGCGTACGAGGCAGAACCCGAGCTGCGCTGCGCCGTGCTCTACGCCAATGGGGACAACTTCACTGCCGGCCTCGACCTGGCCGAAGTCGGACCGGCGGTGCGACAGGGCGAAGCGCTGTTTCCGAGGGACAGCATCGATCCCTTGAGCCTGCACGACCCAAAGCGGACGAAGCCGTTGGTGATGGCGGCCCAAGGATGGTGTCTCACCATCGGCATCGAGCTGCTCCTCGCGGCTGACATTCGACTCGCGGCGGAGGGAACCCGCTTTGGGCAGATCGAGATCAACCGCGGCATCTTCCCTTTCGGTGGTGCGACGATACGCCTGCCCGAAGTGGCTGGATGGGGCAATGCCATGCGCTGGCTTCTGACCGGTGATCGGTTCGACGCCACCGAGGCATTGCGCATCGGGCTGGTGCAGGAAATCGTTGCAGGCGACCAACTGCGCGACCGAGCTGTGGAGATCGCGCAGACGATCGCAAAGCGGGCGCCACTCGGCGTCTACGCAACGATTCGATCGGCGCGTACGTCCCAGCTGAAAGGAACCCAATCCGCGATCGACGAGCTCCTGCCGATCGCTCGAGAGCTCATGGACACCGAGGACGCCGAAGAAGGGGTACGCTCGTTCGTCGAACGTCGTGAAGGCCACTTCAAGGGCCGCTAGACAGCTGGCTGCGGACGTTTTTTGGCACTCAGGGACGTCGTCTGGGCTTCGGTATCGTTTTCTCGATGCGGATCGTGCAGTCGTTCCCAACGACCTTCCGAAGCGCAGGTTCGATCACACCGGTGCATACGTACTCGGCGCCGACCCCAAATGCCGCCCGCCCGGTTACCCGGACGACGACCTCGTTCTGGTCCACCGTCACGAGCTCGATCGCGCTTGCATCGCTTTGAAGGAGCGGACTTAGAACGTCATCGATGACGCGCTGCACGGCTTCACGCACCCGCGCAGCATGGGAAATTGCATTGGAAAACGCAAATGTTCGGGGGTGCTATACTCCGCCTCACTCATGCTGCCTGCCCGAACACGACTTCAAGTGGGTATTCGTCGCCAGCAACTCCTGGAGCTAGGGCTCGAGCTGTTTGCCACCCACACCTATGACGGCCTTTCCGTCGACGAGATCGCAAGAAGGGCCGGCATCTCGAAGGGGTTGCTGTACCACTACTTCCCGAGCAAGCGGGCGTTCTACATCGCGGCCGTCACGGCTGCCGCCGACCAGCTCCTCGAAGAAACCGACATCGACAAACACGGCACCGGTGCCGAGCCTGACCCAGAGGGGGTTCGAGAAGTGCTCCGCGCCGTCCTCAACTACGTCTCGCGGAGGCGTGCCGAATACGTGTTTCTCTTGCGCGGTGGCGTTGGATCGGATCCCGAGGTGGCGGAGATCCTCGAAGGCGCGAGACAGGCGCTGATCCAACGGATGTTCACCCGGTTGGCCAGGTTCGGTGTCGTCGACGATCCACCAACGCGTCTCCGATTGCGCGGCTGGATCGGCTTTCTCGAAGGCGCGACGCTCGATTGGGTGCAAACGCAGGAGCTCGATCCCGATGATTTCCTCGAGCTGCTCGTCCAGATGGCCGGGCACGTGCTGGCCTCCGTCATTCACACCCGCGCCCGCTAGATGAACTTCCGGTTCCTCGCCTTGGTAGCGCTTCTGTGCTTGGTGCCCTTGTCGGGCTGTGGCAAGACCCAGTCTTTTTCGACCGCGGGAGTCGAAAGGAGCTCGTCGTCTCGACCCGACGCGCCCTCCTCCACCGACGAAACGATCGACCCAGCCGAGGTCGACTGGGGCTCCTTCTCCTCGACCTCTTTACGAAACCCGAATGACGGCTCGTTGGTCGGCGGAGTTCCGCTGCCCCTCTCTGCTCGGGGGCTGCGCTTCAACCCGAACCGTGATCTAGCGGCTCGCTATGGCACAGTCGAAGTGGTCCGTGCGCTGGTGAACGCCGGCCGAATCGTCGACGAGGAGCTCGGCGGCCTGCCCGTCACCATCAACGACCTCAGCTACGAACGAGGGGGCCCCATGCCCCATCACGGCTCTCACCAGAATGGACGGGACGTCGACGTCTTCTTCTACCAGCTCGGCCCCGACGGAAAGCCGCTCGAGAGCGTCGGGGCGTTCTTCGATCAGAGTGGTTTGGGTGTGGATTTTCGGCAGCTCGCGGACCCCTCAGACGATGTCCCGCTGCGTCTCGACGTGCCGCGAACCTGGAGATTCGTCCAGGCTCTCATCGAGGACGAAGCCGCCAATCTCCAGTCGATCTACCTGGCAGAGCATCTGCGGTTGCTCTTGCTCGAGCACGCGCGCAAACGAGGCGCACCCGAGCCGACCGTTGCCCGGTTCGGCGAAATGACGTGCCAGCCGGAGTATCCGCACGACGACCATTTTCATTTTCGTTTCTACTGCTCCGCGGACGACATCGAGGCCGGTTGTAGGGATTCGGATCCCATTTACGCTTGGCGAAAAAGGGCGCTCGCGGAAATCGGTGTTGAGTCGCTACCGCTTCTCCCAAAACGTGAACGGGCGCGAACCAAGACCGTCGGGCACGAGGAAGCGCGTCGAGCTGCTGGCCCCCTGGACCCCGAAGTGGAGCGATGGCTCGAACGGCGAAAACAATGGCGCGCTCGACCGCACCCGGGGCGCAGATATTGTCCATGAGATCACCGCCCTATCTGATTGCGCTAAGGTAGCGGCGTGCAGCGCTTCGAATGGATCGCACGACAACCCGAGCTCGACCAACTCGTCGACGACCTCGTCGATGCGGGCGCGTACGCGTTGGACACGGAGTTCCACCGCGAACGAACGTATTTGCCCCGACTGGCGCTGGTGCAGGTTGCGACGAGGGACCGCGTCGCCTTGGTCGACCCTCTCGCCGTCGATGTTGCAGAACTGAAGCGTGCCTTCGAAACCGACGCGACGTGCACCATGCACGCCGGCTCTCAAGATCTCGAGATCCTGCACCTGACTTGCGGTGAGGTCCCCAGGCGAATCTTCGACACCCAAGTCGCGGCGCTATTTTCGGGCTACCGCACGACTTCGCTTGGAAAGCTGGTAGAAGACTTGCTGGACGTGAGGCTCGACAAGAGCGCACAGCTCACCGACTGGACCCGCCGGCCTTTGCCAGATGCGGAACAGCGGTACGCAGCGTCGGACGTCGCGCATTTGCTCGACCTACGAGACATTCTCATTGCCAGGCTCGAAGAAGAGGGGCGCCTGTCGTGGGCCGAAGAGGAAATCGAACGTCTTCGCACACGGGATCGATCACGTCCGGATCCCGAAACGCTTTGGTGGAAGCTCCGCGGGAAGTCGAAGCTCAGCGCCAAGGCGCGCGGCGTTGCACAAGAGCTGGCAAGCTGGCGAGAGCAAGTGGCCGAACGCCAGAACCGCCCACCCCGAACGGTCCTCTCGGACATGGCGTTGCTCTCACTCGCGCAGCGGCCCGCGCGTGACCCGGCAGGCTTGCGCGGCGTGAGAAACTTCGACCCGAAGCGCTTCAAGCACACCGAAGAGTTGCTTGCTGCAATCCGGCGAGGCCTCGAGCTTCCCAAAACTCGGCTTCGGCTCCCGCCCGAAAAGCCGGAGAACCTCCCCCAAGTCGACGGCGTGATTACACTGTGTCTCGCTTGGCTCTCTCAGCGGGCACGCGAGGAGAGGATCGACATGAGCGTTCTCGGCACCCGCGACGATGTCACCGAGCTCGTGTTGAACCACGAGTCGCGGCTCACGAAAGGTTGGCGCCAAACACTAGTCGGTCACGAGCTCCGATCGATCATCGATGGAACGGCTGCGCTTTGCGTAGATGGGACCCAGCTCGAGTTGGTGGATCGCACTCCATAGCAATCCGCGCTACATTGAAAGAATGGGGACACCCAAAGGCGGACGCGTAGTCCTGATCACCGCCTCGATCATCGTGATTGGGGCAGGGATCAAGCTCTCTGCGCCGTTCCTCGTCCCGGTTTTGGTGGCGGGCTTCATCGCGGTGGTCACTGCACCGATCGTCCTCTGGCTTTGCGACCGCGGAGTGTCGCGCACTCTGGCCGTGAGTGCCGCTTTGTTGTTGGATGTCGCGGCAGCATCGGCGTTTGGGTTCCCACTTGCCGGCGCCCTCGCCACGTTTACCCAGCGAATCCCCTTCTACGCATCGACGCTCGGAGCTCGAATGGAGGCGTTCGAAATCTGGCTCGCAACCCATGGGCTCTACCTCGAGTCGATCTACGACTTTTCCGAGCCAACCTGGATGGTGAACCTGGCAACGGCCATGGCGCAGCACGCGGCTTCGCTGATTTCTCAGATCGTACTCGTTCTCTTGATCGTCGCGTTCGTGCTTTTCGAGGTGACGGGAGTCCGGGAGAAGTTGGCGCGGATCGCTTCGCCCAGTCGAATCAAAGACCTCTCGGACACCGTTCAAGAAGTCAACGCGTACCTGGTCGCCAAGACGGTGATGAGCGTGATCACCGGCCTGTTGGTGTTCGTTTGGTGTTGGTGGCAAGGGCTCGACGTGCCGCTCTTGTGGGGCCTTCTTGCAGCGCTCCTCAACTTCATTCCCACCGTCGGCCAGATCATCGCGGCGGTGCCCGCCATTTTGCTCGCGCTCATCCAACTCGGCCCTGGCCAGGCATTGGTGGTAGCGGCGGGGTTTGGAGGCATCAATCTCGCGATCGGCGCGATCGAGCCAAGGGTGATGGGACGGGCGCTCGGCTTGTCCGCGTTGTCGGTTTTGCTCTCGATGGTCGTGTGGGGTTGGCTCCTTGGTCCGATCGGCGCGCTTCTGTCGGCCCCGTTGACGATGGTGATCAAACACTCGCTTGCGCAGAGCGCGGAGCTCGAGTGGATAGCCGAGCTTCTCGGGCCGACGCCAAAACCCTCTCGCCCAAACGAGAAAATCAAGGACGAGAAAGACTCGCCGGACGAGCTCAGTCGCGCTTGAGTGCCTTCTGAGCGAGTTCGGCGAACCGTCGTAGAATCTGGGTCGCCGCCGCACTCGGTGCCGCAGTCCCGGCTCCAACCGCCTGCTCGAGTTGCTCGATCAGTGCTCGCAACTCACGGTCGCCGCGGAGCGCACGCCGCAAGCCGTCGTCTACCATGTCCCACATCCAGCGAACCTGTTGCGCTTGACGCCTGCGTTGAAACGCTCCGTCGTCTTCGAGGCGTTTACGCCGGTCGAGTGCGAGGGCCCATAGCTCGTCGAGGCCCGTCTTTTCGAGTGCGCTGCACGTCACCACCGGGGGCTCGCTCCCAGGGCGCATGAGTCGGAGCGCGCTTTGGTACGAGGCTTGCGCTCTGGTCGCACGAGCCACGTTGTCGCCGTCAGCCTTGTTGATCGCGAGCATGTCGGCGACCTCGAGAATCCCACGCTTGATCCCCTGCAGCTCATCGCCTGCCCCCGCGATCATCAACACCAGAAAGAAATCGACCATCTCTGCGACGATCGTCTCGGACTGGCCGACACCGACCGTCTCGACGAGGACGACGTCGAACCCCGCAGCCTCGCAGACCAAAATCGTCTCCCGGGTTTTCCGAGTAACTCCCCCCAACGTTCCGCTCGTGGGGGACGGTCGAATGAAGGCGTTTGGGTCGCCGCTGAGGGCCGGCATCCTGGTCTTGTCACCTAGGATGCTCCCGCCGCTCACACTGCTCGTGGGGTCGACGGTCAGAACTGCGACCTGATGACCCTTGCCAGTGAGCATCGTTCCGACCGCGTCGATGAATGTGCTCTTGCCAGCCCCCGGGACGCCGCTGATTCCGACGCGGTAGGCACCGCCGGTATCAGGCAGCAGCGCTTCCAGAACTTCTTGAGCGAGCTCCGCATGCCTCGGCTTCTCGCTTTCGACCAAGGTGATGGTTCGGGCGAGGATGGCACGATCACCGCCGCGCACACCGTCGACATACGACTGCACGTCGAGTAGCTTCACGACGCCTCGAGCTGCGCATCGAGTTGATCCAGTAACTCGATCGCGGCATCTGCGATCACAGTGCCCGGCCCGAAGATGGCTACCGCACCGGCGTCACGAAGCGCGTCGTGGTCCTCCGGGGGAATCACGCCGCCCACCACCACGAGAATGTCATCGCGTCCGAGGTCGCGAAGAGCCTGCTTGAGTTGGGGCACCAGTGTCAAATGCCCTGCCGCCAAAGAGCTTGCGCCGACGATGTGCACGTCGTTCTCGATCGCCTGCTTGGCGCTCTCCTCCGGAGTCTGAAAAAGCGGGCCGATGTCCACATCGAAGCCGAGGTCGGCGAAAGCGGTCGCGATTACTTTCTGCCCGCGGTCGTGGCCATCTTGGCCCATCTTGGCCACCAGAATGCGTGGACGACGCCCGTGCTTCTCGAGGAAAGCGTCGCTTCGCGACCGCACGCGATCAATACTCTCCGCATCTTTTCCGGCTTCACTTCGGTACACGCCTTCGATACTCCGAATCGTCGCTTGGTAGCGCCCGTAGACTTTCTCGAGCGCGTCGCTGATCTCTCCTACGGTAGCCCGATGCCTGGCGGCGTCGATCGCCAGCTCGAGCAGGTTCCCATCGCCAGTTTCGGCGGACTTGGTCAGAGCCTCAAGTTTCGTCCGTAAAACCCCCCCGTCCCGCTCGCTTCGAAGCTCGCGGAGCCGCTCGATTTGAGCCTCGCGAACGGCCGTATTGTCGACTCTGAGGACCTCGATGGCATCCTCCTGGTCGAGTCGGTACTTGTTGACGCCGACGATCGTTTGCTGACCTGAATCGATGCGCGCTTGGGTCCGCGCAGCAGCCTCTTCGATGCGAAGCTTCGGGAGCCCGGCTTCGATGGCCTTCGTCATCCCACCAAGCTCCTCGACTTCCTTGATGTGCTCCCACGCCTTGAGGGCGAGCTCGTGGGTCAACCGCTCGACGTAGTAGCTGCCGCCCCAAGGATCGATGACGCTCGTGATCCCGGTTTCGAGCTGGAGGTAAAGCTGCGTATTTCGAGCGATGCGGGCGCTGAAATCGGTCGGAAGAGCAATCGCCTCATCTAGGGAGTTCGTGTGGAGGCTTTGGGTGTGCCCTTGCGTCGCCGCCATGGCCTCGATGCACGTACGTGCGACGTTGTTGTAGACGTCCTGCGCGGTCAGGCTCCATCCCGACGTCTGGCAGTGAGTGCGCAGCGCCATGCTCTTCGGGTTCTCGGGCTCGAACTGCTTTATCAACTTCGACCAAAGGAGCCGTCCCGCACGAAGCTTCGCAATCTCCATGAAGAAGTTGGTGCCCACTGCCCAAAAGAAGCTGACGCGGGGCGCGAACTGATCGATCGTCAGTCCCGCGGCCAAACCCGTTCGCACGTACTCGAGACCGTCTGCCAAGGTGTATCCGAGCTCCAAATCTTGTGTCGCTCCGGCCTCCTGCATGTGGTAGCCGCTCACGCTGATGCTGTTGAAGCGAGGCATCTCAGCCGCTGTGTACTTGAAGATATCGGCGACGATCCGCATCGACGGCGTCGGAGGGTAGATGTACGTGTTGCGGACCATGAACTCTTTGAGGATGTCGTTTTGAATGGTCCCCGTGAGTTGCTTCGGGGCGACCCCCTGCTCCTCCGCGGCGACGACGTACAAAGCGAGCACTGGAAGCACCGCCCCGTTCATCGTCATGGAGACGCTCATCTGGTCGAGCGGAATCCCATCGAAGAGGATGCGCATGTCTTTGATCGAGTCGATCGCAACTCCCGCCATACCGACGTCGCCAACCACGCGCGGGTGATCGGAGTCGTACCCACGGTGGGTTGCCAAATCGAACGCGATCGATAGCCCCTTTTGGCCGGCCGCCAGGTTACGGCGGTAAAATGCATTGCTCTGCTCGGCGGTGGAAAATCCCGAGTACTGGCGAATCGTCCATGGCCGACGCACATACATCGTCGAATACGGGCCGCGCACGAAAGGTGGAAGCCCAGGCATGGTGGCCAGGTGAGACACGTCCTCGAGATCGGCTTCCGAGTACACGGGCTTCACCGCGATACCTTCCGGGGTCTTCCACTCGTGCGCGGCTTGATCGCCAACCAGTGCCGACCACTCCTCCATCGTCGACGCCCCGGCCGCCGCGAGGGTATCGAGCGCAATCGTGGTAAAGTCGGGAAGGTTGCTCATCGCTTCACTCCCAAAGCTTCTAGGACCCGGCGCATCACTTGCAGCACGTCGGCTCCTACGAAAACGAAGTCGCTAACACCGGCTTCCCGAAGCACGGCTTCGCGGTCGCCTGGACGGCCCGCGAGCAGAAGCAGTGGGCAACCCGACGCCTTCAGGGATGCGACCGCAGGCTCCAAGAGCCGCTCGTAGTCCGAGTCGCTACCGCAGACGACCGCCATACCCGCCGAGGATTCTCCAAAGGCGACCCCGAGCGCGTCGGCTTCGTCGAACCCATCGTTCGTGATCGCCTCCACACCTGCAGCGGCGAGAAGATTTCGCGTCCAGTTGGACCGAGTCTTGTGCGCGGGAATCGTGCCGAGGTTCGCAAGGAAGGCTGTCGGCCGAGCCCCTGCCTCGACCGCATGGCGATCGGTTCGGTCGCGAAGCCGCTCCCAGGCTTCGGCCTGACGCCACTGTGATACGGGCTCCAGGTGAAAGTCCGGTTGGCCATGCTGTAGCACCGTCGCGACGCTGTAGAGGTCCGCGCCGGAAAGAGTCGCACCGACGCAGACATCCGTGAGGCTTCCAGGTGTGCGATCGTCAGCTCGTAGCGTGCGCGCAATCGCGATGAGCTTGGCTCGGTACTCGCCCACATCGATCGAGTCGAGCGACTTCTTTAACAGGCTCTTGATCTCTTCGATGCCGATCCGCTTTCGCACGACGGCGTCCTCGTGGAGGTTCGCAAACTCGCTGACGCCGACTATCGGAGTCTTGCGGTTGGCGATGCGTACTCGGGCCCTGTCCGCGACCTGGCTGACCGAGTCCACCAACTGCCCGGATCCCAGAGCCTCGACGATACCGCCGCCCGCCTCGATGCGCTGGAACTCCTCCCAGGCCGCGCGTCCGAGGTCGAACGTGAGCTTCTCGACGAACCAGCTTCCGCCGGCCGGATCGGCGACCGCGTCGAGGTGCGCCTCTTCGCGCAACACGACCTGGGTATTCCGCGCCACGCGCGACGCGAGCTCGTCTGGAGGCCCGATCGCCGCGTCAAAGGGAAGTGTGGCTACGCTCTGAGCACCCCCAAGAACCGCGGCCGTACACTCGGCCGTAGCACGGAGCATGTTTACCCACGGGTCGCGCTGGGTCTTGGTGAAACGTGATGTCCGAGCGTGAATCTCCATAGCGCCGGCTCGAGGCTCGCATCCAGCCGCGACGACGACGTTAGCCCAGAGCCAACGCGCCGCTCGAAGCTTGGCAATCTGGACGAAGAAGTCGCTGGAGATGGAATGAGTGAAGAGAATCTGTCGCGCAGCCGCGTCGACACTAAGGCCCGCATCGGTCAGCTGGCGAAGGTACTCCACGCCCGTAGCGATCGATACAGCCAGCTCCTGTACCGTGCTGGCGCCTCCATCGTGAAACGCTTCGCTCGACACGCACACCGCTCGCATCGACGGCGCGTGCTCGGAGCACCAGACGCCGAGGTCCCGAAGCTCAGCAATACGCGCGTGCATGCCGCCTTCGATCCGCCCGTCGGCCGCAAGGAGCCCGATCGGGTCCAACCCAAAACATCCCTCGAGTCGATCCGCGCCGAGCTTGCGACGCTCGGCCACCGCGACGAGCCCGGCAGCCACCGCAAGGGCGTCAGACCCGGCTTCCAAGCACACCGAGGTCGTTCTCAGATCGACCGAGTCGAGCAAGGTGTCGATGTCCTCGACCGTCAGCACCCGACATCCGTAACGGGGGCCGAAGCGGAGCCACAATGCCTCGACGCCGCGCTCGACGTCCCGCCGAATCATCTCGCGACATACCGCGAGCCGCGGGTCGTCGTACTCCTGGCGGATTTTCCACCCACCGAGAGGCGTCGCGCCTCGGGCGAATGGAAAGACTCCGGGCAAGCTTGTCGGCTCTTTTCCAGCAATGTCGGCGGCCGTGTACAGGGGCTCGAGTGGAATACCGCCCGGCGTTTCCGAGCCGAGGGAGTCAAACGAGGCGCCCTTTAGATCCGCTTCGACCTTGGCGATCCACTCCGCCTTGGTCACTGGGGAAAAGACGTTGAGTTGCTCTTGGGCGTCCGTCACCGCGCAAGCTAGATAGACTAGACGACTTGGGGCCGCAAACACGCGCCTAAGAGGCGTGGGATTCTGGTCGGTCGCTCTGCTGAGGGCCGCCCCAGAACGCCTCGACGTCCCCCACGCGGTCTTCGAGATCGACGTACGCGTCCTTGAGATTGACTAGCACGTACCCCACCCCATCTTCGCGTCCGAGGCGAGTCGCCACACGCGTCAGCTCGATTACATTAATCCCGGAGGAGACGACGACCAAAACGCGGTGAGCGAGACGCGCTGCGCGACGCAGGATGGGACCACTGAGCGGCCCATTCCA
>JAOTVB010000045.1 GCA_029863605.1 Myxococcales bacterium
ATGAGGCTGACCTCAATACCACGGGGCTCGTCGGGGCTCGCTACGTGTTGAACTGGCACTTGACCAATCGCCTCCGCATCATCGATTTCGCCAAACACCACCCGGAGCTCGACGAGATCGAGATCGAGCGGCCGCTCGTGATCACCGGCTTCTTTCGAACCGGCACGACGTTTCTTCACAACGTTCTGGCGGCCGATCCGGCGAATCGAGTCGCCAAGGCCTGGGAGCTTTCGTATCCACTCGGCCGAGTCGCCGACCCACTCGGGGACGTGGCTTTCAGGCGGGCCCAGGCCAAATTCACCTTCGGGTTCAATCAAAGTGCCATTCCCGACCAGGGGGTCGCCCACCACGTCACCCCCGACTCTTACGAGGAGTGCTTTTTCTTGCTCGAGAACGACATGGCCGTGCTGACGTTCTGGATCGCGTTCGCGGCTTATTCGTATGCCATGGACATGCTGGACTGGGACATGCGCGAGCCGTACGAGTTTCACAAGCTCCAGCTCAAGATCCTCACTGCACAGCGGTCGGCTGAGCGCTGGGTGCTGAAATGCCCCTGGCACATCTGGAACATGGACGCGCTCATGGCGGTGTATCCGGACGCGGGGGTGATCTTCACCCACCGTGACATCACCGAGGCCTTGGCATCGCACTGCAGTCTGAGCGCTCGCATGGCGTCGAAGATGCGTCGAAGCCTCGACATCGAGGAGCTGGGGGCTTTTTGGCTCGAGTACGCTCGGATCGGGCTCGAGCGCGGCATGGAGGCACACCACAAGATTCCAGATTCGCAGCTCTATGACGTCCGCCTTCGCGACATGATGACCGATCCGCTGAACACCCTGGAAGAGCTCTATGGACACTTTGGCCTGGAGTACACAGAGGAGCTTGCGACGCTCTTCAAAGCCCGCATCGAAGACAAACCCACCGCTCAAGAGGGCGAGCACGACTACGATATCGAAGACTTTGGGCTCACCAACGAGCAGGTTCGCGAAGTGCTGGCAGAGTACAACGAGTGCTTTGGTGTCTAGGATGTTCGTGGAATGAAGCTGACGAAGCAAATCGATGTCGATGCGGTGCGACGACTCTATCGAGCGGACATTCCCGCTCCGGTTGACGTGCTCAACCTCATTCGCTTCAAAGATGACGAGGCCTATCGTTGGTACGGCGTTCTGGTGATGCCCTTGCTCAAGACCGTCGGCGCGAGAGTTGGCTGGTTCGGCGGCCACACGATTTCGTTCGCGGGCGAGCCTCAGGCGGACGAGTTGGGGGTTGTGCGCTACCCGAATCAGCGTAGGTTCTTCGCGCTTGCATTGAACCCCTACTACGTGCTGGTCGCGAATCCTCAACGACTCAAGGCTGTGCGTGCGTTTCAAGCGTCGTTCACACACTCGTCCGACACGCTCGACGCGCTGAGCTCGAGCAAATGGGTGCTGGTGGTCCACCATCACCCGGGACGAGGCGTGATCGGGGCGCTCCAGAAATCGATCGAACAGACGGGCGGGCGGCTCGTCTACCAGAGCGCGGAGACCTCACCGATCGTGATCGCGAAAAAGCACCACCCCGCCAACACGAACCCGTTGGTTTACAAGAACACCGCCTTGTTTCGGTATGAGAGCCAGGAACGCTGTGAAGACGCGATCACGCCTGGCATTCTGAACCAGCTCAAAGAAGCGACGGGCGACGACGTTTCGGTGCAGCTCTATCGAAGGCTGACCCGTCGAGAAATGCTCCCTTCCGCCTTCGCCAAGTTGATCAATTAACCTCCACAAACAGGGGACAGCCCCTATGCTTCCGCCGTGAGTGAGTCTTTCGATGCCGTCGTGATTGGGGCCGGACCGAACGGTTTGAGCGCCGCGGTCGCGCTCGCTCAGGCCGGCGCATCGGTGCTGGTGCTGGAAGCCGCCGAAGAGATCGGTGGCGGGACGCGGACGGCCGAGCTCACGCTCCATGGGTTCAGGCACGACGTTTGCTCGGCCGTGCATACCACGGGGATCCTTTCGCCTTTCCTTCGTTCGTTGCCGCTCGAAGAGCACGGGCTCCGATGGATCATACCGCCGGCGTCGGTCGCGCATCCGCTCGACGATGGGCCCGCCGTCATGATGTGGTCTTCGCTCGCCGAGACCGCCAAAGGTCTCGGACCAGACGCGCGCAGCTATGAAAGACTCGTCGCGCCCTTCCTAGAAGACCCACACGCGTTTTTCGAAGACGTGCTTGGTCCCCTCGGGTGGCCGAGCCGTCCCGGGTTGTTCATGCGGTTCGGGCTCAAGGCGATGTGGCCTGCCACCTGGCTCGCGAGCTGGAAGTTTCGTGAAGTGCGTGCCAGGGCGTTGTTCGCAGGCTGCGCCGCCCACAGCATCTTGCCACTGAACAGGTTGTTCACCGCAGCGCTCGGTGTCATTTTCTCGATCGCCGGACACGTGGCGCCATGGCCCATTGCGGCAGGTGGCTCCTCGGCAATTCCGAGAGCGCTTGGTGCGCTGCTTCGCGAGCTTGGTGGGCAGATCCGCACCGGGGTGCGGGTCGATTCGCTTGCAGACCTTCCGCCCGCGCGTGTGTACTTGTTCGACACCAGCCCGAACCAGGTCGCCGCGATTGGGGAACCCGTGCTGCCCGGTGGTTACGTTGGACGGCTTCAGCGGTACCGGTACGGCCCTGGGGCGTTCAAGCTCGACTGGGCGCTCGACGGGCCGATTCCATGGAAAGACCCGAATTGCCTGCAGGCATCGACGGTGCATTTGGGCGGCACCCTCGAAGAGATCGCAGCCGGCGAAGCGGCGATGTACCGGGGCGAGCATCCCGACAAGCCATTCGTGCTGCTTTGTCAGCAAAGCCAGCTGGACCCGACGCGGGCGCCCGAGGGAAAACACACGGGTTATGCGTACTGTCACGTTCCCGGAGGCTCGACATTCGACATGACCGAGATCATCGAAAATCAGGTGGAGCGTTTTGCCCCAGGCTTCAAGGACTTGATCCTCGCGCGGCACGTCATGCGCACCGATGACTTTCAGCACTACAACCTCAACTACGTCGGGGGCGCGATCACCGGTGGCGTCGCTGATGTGTTTCAGCTCTTCACGAGGCCGGTGGCGCGTTGGAACCCCTACACGACTCCGAATCCCCGCATCTATATCTGCTCCGCTTCGACGCCGCCGGGTGGCGGGGTGCACGGCATGTGCGGCTATCACGCGGCGCAGGCGGCGCTCAAACGAATCGAACGGTTCGAACCGGCGCCACTCCGGTAGTCTCGGTGCCTGCGTCTACCCGGTGGTGAACCAGTACGCCCAAGCCATCAAGACGAACTGCACGGGCAGCCGTGCCCACAGCGCCCATCTCGGAATCGGCTTCTTGGGGTTGAGCGAGATGTTGTGCGTGAGCATGTAGATGTTTGCTGGGAACACGGCGATGTAGAGAGCGATCAGCCCCCAGGCCGCCGCAACCCGTGTCGCCGGAACCAGGAGCCCGACGCCACCAGCGATCTCGAAGAAGCCACTGATGTATACGAGGGCCAGGGGTGCAGGCAGATACTTCGGCACGATGCGGACGAAGGGCTTCGGCTGGACGAAGTGCAAAACCCCGATCGCAATCATGCCGAGCGCGAGGGCCCAAAGTGCGAAAAGCTTCAAAACAGTCATTGCGGAGGTTGTACCGCAGCCGAACGCGCCCGTCTGCGCTCAAGCGGCTCGATTTGTGATTCTAGTGGCTTCCGCGTCCGGTGATCTCTTTGGCTTTCGCCCCGGCGGCGCGCAGAAACCTCCGGAGCTTGACGCCGCCCCAGATGAACAGGGCGAGCAACACCACTAGGAAAATGATGTTGCCGTAAGGGATGTGGACGTAGTCGTTGGCGACCTTCTCCATCGACAAAATGTTGGGGTAGAGGTCGAGCACAGGAATGCGGACGCCATAGTACTTTACGAGCACGACGCCCTTCTCGCCTTCTGAAGGCTCGGCGCTCTCGCCCTGGGCCAGGCTCATCGCTTGGGCCGCAATGTCTCCCGAGTCCCATTTGAAGTACCAGCCGTTGTCCTCGTTCCGGAGCGCCAGAGCCTTCCCGCCCTCGACCTCCGTCGCGTAGACGAAACGGACATCGCGGGTCCGATCCTGGCCCGGCTCCGCGCCCTTGCGATCCATGCGCTTCACGTCGGTGCCGGAGATCGTCACCTTCGTTGCGCGGGGCATGAAGTAGTAGAGAGATGCCGCGAAGAGCACGGTGAACACGAGCGCCAGTGCCACGCTCAACCTCTTCATCCACTTCTTCATAGGCCCCGAGTCATACGGCTATCGAGGGACGGTTACAAATCAAATAGGTGCGCTGGGTCTTCGAGCCAGTGGTCTGGTTCCCCTGCCGCAAGGGTCTCTCGAGCGAAAGGCCCCCAAGTGACCGCCACCGTATTCACCCCGGCGCGTTTTCCAGCTTCGATATCGTGCAGGGTGTCGCCGATGAACAACGCCTCTTCCGGCCGAGCCTCCAAAGCGCCGAGCGCCATCAATACAGGCTCCGGGTGAGGCTTCCCATTCACGACGTCGTCCGCGCACACGCGCACCGAAAACTCTTCCTCTAGCCCAAGAAGCCGAAGTCCACGCTTCGCACCGGTACTGAGCTTGCTCGTCACCAATCCTAGCGGGACCCCCATGTGGTGGAGCCCTCGAACCACCTCGACGATGCCGGGGTAGGGCTTCGCCATCGCATCATGGTGCGTGAGGTTGTACGTCCGATAGGTGTCGAGCATCGCCGCGAGCTCTTCTTTGGACCGGGCTATGCGGTTGAGCTGATCGCGAAGAGGCGTCCCGATGCCCGCAAGCCAGTGAGCGTCCGAAAACTCCCGACCGAGGTGCACCCGTGACGTGTGATGAAACGAGGTGAGAATCAGGTCGATCGAATCGAGCAGGGTTCCGTCGAGGTCGAACAAGTAAGCACGCATGACTTGGGCAACTAAGGCCTACGCACCCCGGTCTACCGGACTAGCTGCGGACGCTCCACGTCGGCGTCGCTGCGTACCGGGTCGCCGACTTCATCGCGTTCGCCTTCGATCTCGAACTTCATGCCTGCGTCTCGGAGGCGTTCGATCAAACGCATCCCCATCGC
>JAOTVB010000046.1 GCA_029863605.1 Myxococcales bacterium
AAGAGGACACCGAACGCGGTGTCCATCGACGATCTTGCCGCGCCGAAGCGGCGCGAAAGTGTGCGTGCAGTTGGTTTGCGTCGAATAAAAGCCATCTTCGAGGTGGTAGACGAGGACACTCGTGTCGCCGGCCTTGAAGGGCTTCATCTCGCCTACTGGGAGCTCCGATTCCTTACATACGAGGTGGCGTGCCATCGAGTTCCTCCTCCCTAGAGAGAAGACTTATAACGCCCGCGGCTTGGGAGGAGAAGTGCTTTCCGGCTCCTTGCTACACGCGCTCTTTGCCCAGTTCAGGGGTATAAGGGGCTCGGAGGCTACGTAGATGCCCTCGACCGACGAGATTCCTGTGATCGACATGTGGGCCCCGATCGTCCCGACCGCGGAGATCATGGCGGACTTTGCGGGGTTCCCTGAGCCGATGCTCGGATATCTCCGCGTGTTTTTCAAACGCGAGCCCACACTCGACATCGTCCGCGACTTCGCACACGGACTGATTCAAGGCGATGACGCCATCATCGCGGAGCTCGACAACGCTAACGTCGTGCGAGCTGTGATCACTGGCTTCGATGAGAGCTCGACGGCTGGTGGGCGTTTCATTTCGAATGAGGCCGTCGCCGCGATCGCGGAACGGCAACCCGGTCGGTTTCTTCCGTTTGCGGGGGCCGACATCATGCGCGGCGAGGAGGCTCTGGACGAGGTCGACTACTGGGTGAAGGAACGGGGCTTCGTCGGCCTGAGTCTTCGCCCGTTCATGATCGATCGCCCAGCGGACGATAGGCACTACTATCCATTCTACGCCAAGTGCGTCGAGCTCGGGATTCCGGTCAGCGTTCATGCGTCGGCCAACTGGACCACCGTCAGGCCGAGCGAGCTCGGTCATCCACGTCACTTCGACCGGGTTGCTTGTGACTTTCCCGAGCTGAAGCTGATCCTCAGTCACGCGGGTTATCCCTGGGTGCTCGAGGCTTGCCTGCTCGCTTGGAAACATCCGAATCTCTATTTGGAGCTTGCAGCGCACCGCCCTAAGTATTTCACCGCCGTCGGTGCTGGCTGGGAGCCGCTCCTCCGTTATGGACAGAGCACCATTCAGGACAAGGTCCTTTACGGGACCGGGGCCTTCTTGCTCGGTAGGCGACCCGCCGACCTTTTGTCAGAAATGCGCGCGCTCCCGCTCCGCCCCGGTATCCTCGAGAAGTGGCTTTGGCGAAACGCGGCAGCCCTGATGGGCATCGACGTCGGCCTGAGTCCGGGAAACTAGCGGAGGTACTCATGTCTAAGAAAACAGCGGTCGCAGCGATTGTCCTCGGTGTGGCCTTCAACAACTACGTCTACTTGCATGACGTGATCCTGCAAAAGCACGAAGGGCTCATCGACCTGGGGGTCAAGAGCGCGGTAGGCATTTCCGTCGCTGTGATCGTCATCTTGGCGGGCGTCGCGGCCCTGGCTCGCGACTCGTCGAGTTGAGCTAGCGAGGCAAGGACAGAAGCGACTGGAAGTGGTATGGTTGCTCTATGGGTGTCCATCGATCTCCGCTCTCGGTCATCGTGCTCCTGGTGCCACTGGCGGCCTGCCAGTACGTGGACCTTCCAGACACGTCCGGGGGTAACCTCGAGTGTGCCGAAGAAGAGTGCGGTCCCGCACCGGCGGCCCCTAACATTGAGTGTGATGACGGATCGATCGCAGGCCCAAGCTGCGAGCTCAATGACGATGGCGATTGCGCGTGGGTAATCCTGGAATGTCCCGACCCCGTCGAAGAGTGCACCCCAGAAGAATGCGGACCGGCTCCAGCAGCACCGAACATCCTGTGTGACGATGGATCGATCGGCGGCCCCGGACCGTGCGTGCGAAACGAAGACGGACTCTGCGGCTGGACCTTCCGCGACTGCCCGCCATAGAACAGAAGCCAGTAACCTTCAGGCGACCGAGACGGACCGCTCGAGCTCTACGAGCGCTTCGTCGAGGTGGTCGATCAAACGCTGCGCGTGCGGTACCGAGCGCCGGCAGGCGATGATCCCGAAATCGAGGCTGTCGCCAAAGCTGGTCACGGTGATGTTCAGTGCCTGGCCGTGGCTCACGATCGACAATGGGTACATTCCCTCGAGCGGAGCGCCGTTCCAATAGAGGTTCTCCTGAGGGCCGGGGACGTTCGAGACGGTGACGTTGAACGTCGGGCGAGTCCGGCCCGAGAAGCGAAGCAGATGCGGTACCAGAACCGGCAGCGCGACGATGCTCGTGAAGATCGGAATGTCGGCCGTGTTCATGCCTCTGAGCAGGCGCTTAGCCTCGCCCATCGAGCTTTGGATCGCGCGTAGGCGATCGATCGGGTCCCCGATATCAGTGGCAAGGCTCGCGAAGACGACCGAAAACGAATTGCCCTCGACGTCTGCGTCTGCGGGGCGAAACGAGACCGGCGTCATAGCTGTGAGGGGCTTCTCGGGTAGGGCGCCTTGGTCGCGAAGGTAGCGTCGCAAGGCACCGCCCGACATCGCTAGCACTACGTCGTTGACCGTCGCATCGAGCGTCTTTGCAAGCGCCTTGATACGCTGCAACGACCAGGACTGTGCCACGAAACGGCGCGAACCGGTGACTCTCCCATTCAGCGTCGTCATCGGAGTTTGAAAGGGAGCGACCATTCCATGCTTGTCGCGGTGCCGCACGGCAGCCGCAAATTTGAACACACCGCGCATCGCTCCCACCGTCGCCGCCGCGGCTCCGCGCGGGTCTGCGTCGTCGTTACTCGCACGTTGGTAGCGAGGGGTGTTCCACGGAGCAGGCATATCACGCTCGTTTGGATCGTTGCTCAGAAATGCACGCAGCATCCGCATCGCCCCGACACCATCGATCATCGAGTGGTGCGTCTTCATGTAGAGCGCGAACCGATTACCTTCGACTCCCTCGATGATGTGCGCTTCCCAAAGCGGTCGGTCGCGATGGAGCCGCGTGCTGTGAAGGCGCGACACGAGCGCAAACATCTCCCGGTAGCGCCCCGGCTTTGGCAGCGCGGAATGGCGGACATGGTACTGGGTATCGAGGTCGTGATCGATGACCCAGTGCGGAAGCCCCAGTCGTCGAAGAGGCCACGCGAGCTTTTGGTTGAAGGGATACTGTACGGCATCCGGGTCATCGTTGCCGGAGAGCGTTTCGTGCAACCAGTCCTCGTGCGCCCCCTCCGGGTAACGAAACAACAGGAGCCCACCGGTATGCATGGGCATCTTGCGGTTCTCGGCGAGCAGGAAGCTGCTGTCGACTGTGCCGAGGGGTTTCATGGAATGCGGAGGAGTATCCCACCTTGTCTGGTCGCGAGTCGACCCAAGGATACCTCGCCCCCAAGTGTCCCACCTTTAACCCCCTAGAGTTGTCGGCTCTCCGGCGGCTGTTATCTTGTATCAAGGGGCCATGTAATGATTCGAACGCTTTTCGTTTCGGCGTTTGTTGCCGTAACCGCAATTGGCTGCGATTCGGGTTCCGAGGGCACCATCCGCCTGGATGACCTTCCGAGTATCTGCGGCGAAGCAGGCGCTCCAGCCGGGTGTGGCGATACCTGTCTCAGCGATTCGGGCTGTGACGCGGGGACGTTCTGCGACAATGGCGTTTGCATCGCCGTGTGCACGCCTGAAGGTGGGCAGTGCGGCAATGCGGGTGAGTGCATCTCGAACGGACGGTGCATTCCCGTGTTCGGCGATGGCGGCGTGCCCACCTCCGACGGATCTGTTTGCGGTGAGCTCGAGGTTGCGACCGACCGGGTCATCCCCAACATCATGATCATCGTCGACCGCAGCGGCAGCATGCGGCGCGACTTCGAAAACGACTGTCCCTTCCTCGGCAGCAATGGTTGTCCGACCTCCGGCACGCCCAACCCGGACTTCGGCGAGGCTCGATGGGACTCGGTCGAAGATGCGTTGGTCGGAACGAACGGCCTGGTTCGGAGGCTGGACTCGATCGCTCGGTTTGGATTGACCTTGTACTGGAAGCCCGACGAAAATCCGCCCGCGATGTCCGACGGCGACATGTGTGCCAGTACGGATGGCGTCGCGATCACCCAGAGCCTCGACAACGCCAACTCCATCGCAGCTAGCTTCAACGCCAATGCACCAAGTGGCTTCACACCAACCGCTGAGGCGATCGAAGCCGTGACTGACTCGCTGCTCGCGATGCCGCCACCGGCAGGGCCCACGGTGTACCTGCTCGCTACCGACGGCCTGCCCAACGGCTGTGACGAAGACGGTGCGGCCATCGACCGCAACAACAGCGTGAGCGCGGTAGTGCGAGCGTTTGGCCTCGGCATCGAGACGTTCGTTCTCGGGGTGAACTTCGACGATTCCCATCTGCAGGATCTCGCCGATGCCGGGCAAGGTGTCAGCTCCGGTGCCACGCTCTGGACTGCCGACAGCGTCTCGGAGCTTCAAACCGCGCTCGAGCAAATCGTCGTGCAAAACATCCCGTGTACCGTGAGCCTGACCGACGGCACCATCGACACCGCAGCCGCCTGTGAGGGCGAAGTGCGCCTGAACGACGAAGTCCTCGCCTGCAACAATGCCCAACGCGGTTGGCGGGCGGTCGACGGCAACACGATCGAGCTCACCGGCTCGGCATGCCAAGACTGGCGAGGGGGAGATGCAGACCTCGAAGCGGTTTTCCCTTGCTACGTCGTGGTGCAGTAGCCGGCGAGCTTGGTCTGCGGC
>JAOTVB010000030.1 GCA_029863605.1 Myxococcales bacterium
GCGAAGCGCAAGCGTCTTGATACCACGGTGGATGAGGTACGCGGCGTGAGGGTCGAGAGTCGCACCAAAGACGCTCCGTAGGTCACGCACCAGCGATACTACGCCCGCGCCACCGGCCATGACTCCGCCGAGGACATCGTTATGGCCGGCGAGATACTTGGTGGCACTGTGGATCACCAAGTCGATGCCGTACCGCGCGGGATTGAAGTTGACAGGCGTCGCAAACGTGCTGTCGATGAGCGTCTTGATCTTTTTCTCTTTGCAGATCGCGACCAGCTCTTCGAGGTCCGGGATCGTCTGATAGGGATTGGTCGGCGCTTCGGCGATCACCAGGCGGGTCTCGGGGCGAATAGCCCCTCTGAGCGCTGCGACATCGGCCGGCGGGATCAGCGTGTGCGAAACCCCGAATCGCCCCAGGAACGTCGTCACGAATTGCCTCGTCCGTCGGTAACAGTCGGCAAACAGAATCACGTGGGAGCCCGACTTGACCAAAGCCAATATGCACGAAGTCACCGCAGCCATTCCGCTTGCAAACGCCACCGCGTCCTCGGTACCTTCGAGAGCTGCGACCTTTTCTTCGACCAGACGCACCGAAGGGTTGCCGTAGCGTCCGTACTCTTCGCGCTCCTTGCGGCCTTCGAAGTAGGCGATCAGCTCCGCCGTGTCCGCAAACGAATACGTGGCCGTTTGGGTGATCGGCGCTGCCAAGGCGTCGTACGGATACGTCCTTGGCTCACCACCGTGAACCGCCAGCGTCTTTTGGGAAATGTCGTCCTTGTCCGACATGGACGCGAGCGTAGGTGAGCCGATCTACCTGCGCAACCCAGGGAGCCCGCGCTTGCGCGATGCCCTAGACGGCCTGCGGCCTCAGTTCGTCCCACCCCACTACCCCCACACTATCGCCTACAGCGGATCGCAGGTACCGGCGGCAACGTCGCGAATGCAGTCGAAGCCGTTGAAGGTGTACACGCGGTCAGTCGGTGGGCCGATGAACACGGGCCCAGATCCCACGTAGGCGACGCCGGCGTAGTTGTTGCTGTGCGTAAACGTCACCGAACCAACGGTCACCAAGGAACCCGAGAGGAAATTCAGATTGCCTGTGTCGGCGTTGCGCCCCCCGTACGAGACCACCACCCTGTCGAGCACCGACCCATCGGAGCCCTGACCGAATTCGATCCCTCGCCAATACACGGGCGTCGCCGACTCGATGGTCGTAAACCCGATCGGGTCGGCGACAGTCCCTTGAGCATCGAGGAGACCGTCACCGCCCGCCCCGATTCGCAGGCGTCGGTCTTCGGCGAACCGAAGCTCGGCCCCGGCCTCGATAGTCATGGTGGGCACCGGATCGAACGGGGTCGCCTGACGAACTTCGATGTTGCCTTGGACCACGTAAGGCACGTCGTTCGCGGGCCAGGACGCCGAGACATCGACTGTATCGCCGACGACCCAAACCCCTTCGTGCCCCACCAGCGATGAGGTGTTGTTACCGGAAAGGGCGTTACCCGTGCCGAAGCGGCCGATGAAGTTCGCAAACATTCGGAGCCCGGAGAAGCGCGAGCCGCTGACCGCGTTGTCGTCGCAGCCACCCGCACAGTGCGTCTGATCGTCGAATGCCATGCCATAACCATTGCTGTTGGTAACCGTGGTATTCGAGACCATGGGCGTCGCGGGCACGCCGCCGTTCGTCTCGACGACAATCGCAGCGCGGGCCTGGCTGGCTCCGAGGCTTGGGTCCGATCCTGCACTGTCGACCACGGCATGGGCGATCCGCGATACGCCAGCCGCCCCGCTGCCGCGCAGCCGAATCCGATACCAGTAGGCCGCACCAGGAGCCGGCGCAAACACGACGGGAGCTGTCACGCTTCCATCGACCACGAGCTGGCTGTCGACCATCTGTAACTGGCCGTTCAGCGGCATCTGGACCTGCGTTCCCGCGCCCACGGTGAGCGAGCCGGAAGTAACCGTGAGATTGCCGGTGGGTCGGATCGGCTGCGTCGACGTGTCGCTCGCCAGGGGCTCGACCCAAACGAGGTCGACTCCGGTCGCGGTGCTCGCCCGCACCTGAAGTGGGGCTTCATAGGTGTTGGATGCGCGGAGCACATCGTCGAAGCCCACCAGGACTGCATTCACCGACAGCGACACCACGTCGAGCACATTGTTCTCGAACGAGCTCATCCGCGCGTTGGCCGCCAGATGAGTCCCGATCGAACCTGGGTCGCTGCTTTGGATGAGGCAGTTCTCGACGATCGCGTGACGCGCCCCTGGAACGTCCGGATTGTCGAGGCGAAGGCCACCGATCTGACTGCCGCTGAACTCTTCGATCCGGACGTTTCGGAAGACAGTGCCCACACCGATGTTGTCGTCGAGATGAACGCCGTCCCAATCGCCGACGACATCCGTCTCGGGGGCCATCCGGATCGGCGACTCGGGGGTGCCAGACGCGACCAGAGTGCCGCTCTCGTCTCCGGTCGACACCCGGAGTCGACGGCCGGAACCGAAACGGAGCTCCGTGCCGGGCTGAAGGGTCATCACGCTGCCGTTTCGCACGACGACGCCCTGATTCAAGAAGAACGGAACGCCATAGTTGTTCCACGACGCGCTCGGGCGCGAGACCGTCGAGGTACGAACGAACACCCGGTCTTCTCCATTGCCAGTCAGCTCGAGATTCGCGCCCAGCGTCGACACGTCGTCACCCCCGATGCTGATCGGCGAGCGCGCATTGGCGGTGAGCTGATTGTCCGCAAACCAGTCGATGGTATCGGAGCCCGCTCCACCCTGTGCGTAGAGTCCGTGGTTCAGGCTTTCTCGGATGAGCGAGTCATGGATCGGAGGCGCCGACCCGCTGAGCACTTCGATGGCGCCCTGCTGGGTCGCCACATCGCGCCGGCCCGCAAACTCCATGACGACGTTCCGAAGCGAGTTCGTCGCCGAAATTACATTCGCCCCAAAGCGAAGCCCGCGGTAGTGCCCGCTCGGCACCGGGCCACCGACGTCTTGAAAGCGAGTGAAGACGATCTGGTCACCGACTCCGGGCTCACCTCCATTCGCGACGATCGCTCCGGCGCTGTTCACGCCGACGTCGATCCTCAGATTGGTGTTCCCATCGAGCATCAGCACAGCGCCCGGCTCGATCGTGAGCGTCGCGCCGCTCTCGATCTGAACGTCACCCGTGACGTGATGCGGGCTGCCTATCGCCGTGAGCGTCATGTCTGTCGTCACCGCGCCGCTGAGCGTCGATCCATCACCTTCGGTGACGGTGAATCGTTTGGCGAGCGCGGTCGTCGAGCCCTGATCGACGATCACGTCGTACACCCCAGATGGGCGTGCGAGATCGATCGGAACCGTCGCGGTCAAGGTCGTGTCGTCGACAAATGTCGTGGTCAGCGCCTCGAGATAGCCGCCGAGCTGAAGCACGATCGTCGGACTCGCGCTGCTCACGAAACCGTTTCCGCGAACGATGACCGGCACATCAGCCTGACGCCGCCCGGCGGCCGGAGTGATCGAACCCACGTCAGGAGGCGCGGCGATCACCGTGATGTCGATCGTCTCGCTGTCCATGCCTTCGCTGTTGGTCGCGACGACGTCGAAGGCATAGTTTCCGATGTCCCCGACTCCGGGAGCCGGCTTGGTCGGTGAGGCCGAGAGCAAGCCGGTGAGCGGATCGAACTCGAGGAAGTCGGGAAGCGTGCCCGAAATCGTCAGGACTGGAGCCGGATTCCCCGTGGCAGTCGCCGACGCACCGGGAAAGCTCTCGCCCACTTGGAGGGTGAACAGCGTGCCTGGCGCTACGGTGAGCATCGGTATTGCCGGCGGGAAAACCGCGTCCACGGTGATCGTCGCTTCATCCGCCTCGCCGAGCACGTTGGTGGCGCGAATGCTGTAGGCGTATTGCATCTCGCCGTTGGCCATCGAAGCGGTAAACGCCACCTCACCCGTGTCGGAGTCGATTGTGATCGCCAGATCCGAAGGCACCGTCGAGCCTTCGACGACGCTCCAGACGATGCCGGCGCTGTCGCTCTCGGGTGTCAGATTCACGTCATAGTCGTATGGGTCTCCGACGAATACGGTCGCGGGGGGAGGAATGGTCACGAGATCGATCACCGGCACCGGCGGTCGTGGGTCGACTGTCACCGTGAATTCCTGCACGTTCGGCGAGCCGAGGCCGTTGCCGACCTGAAGCGCGATGCTGTAATCTCCTGGCGCAACGCCGACGGTATCCCATTCGACCGTCACCGCAGTCCCCTCGGGAGGGTCAGTGACGATCGTGACGCCCATGGCCGGCATTCCCATCGAAGGGGCGCTCACGGTCCACGAGATCGTGCGGGCGCCTGAAGCGGTCGCGTCATACGACAGTGTTTCCCCCTGATAGACACGATCCGGAGGTGTCGAAGTGATCACGGCCGGCCCCCCGGTGTCGGTCACGGTCACCGTGAAGCTCTGATCGGCGAAGGCGCCGCCCTCGGTTTCGGTGGCGCGGATCGTGATGCTGTTCATCCCCGCCTGCTCGGTGGTGGGCGTCCAACGCACGGCGCCGGTCTCGGCGTCGATGGCCAATCCTTCGGGGGCGACCGGCGCGGACCAGGTAACCGGCTCGTTGGCGACGACCTCCGGGTCATAGGAATACTCGGCGGCAACCGTGGCCTCCATGGGCGGGGTCGAGATGAACACGGGTCCGCCCGGCACTTCGACCACGACTTCGAACGACTGCGCGTCGCTGCCCGCAATGTTGGAGACGACGATCACGGTCGACTCGGTCCCCTCGCTTTGCGGGGTCCAGGTCACGACACCCGTCTCGGAATCGAGGCTCATCCCTTCGGGGCCGGTCGACAGCGCGTAGAGCATCGGCGTCAGGCCATCGGCCGTCACCGTGTAGTTGAAGGGGACACCCACCATCGCGATCGTCGGCGGGGTCGAGGTGATTCGAGGCGCCTTCCCGTTAGGCGTCGTACCCCCGCCGCACCCGGCAATCGTCATCCACCAAGCGGCGGCCACCGCAATCCAAGTCAGTCTAGGTCGGTCCATCGGGTCCCTTCGAATTTCCGAATTCCTATACTAACAGATTTTTATGTATCAACTGTTATCTGACCTCGAGATTTGATGGGTTTTGGACATCCCCGGGGTGCTCAGTCGCGACCGTAGCTCAGGTCCTCGAGCACCTCGGCCGTCGTGATTTGGTAGCTCACTCGGGACGGCCGCACTTTCCTCGAATTTACGAGGTCTTCCGCGCGCTTCTGGCTGAATCTATTGAAGTAATGAGGGTCGAGATAGGTCCGCCCGCGCCGAGAACGGGTTCGCCGTGTTCGTGTGTTGCTTCGCATGGTCGCTCCTTTCATCCCCAAACGATAGAGCAATCTTGCAGTTGAAAATGTCATCTCTACCTGCGATGGTGCAGGCATGTTCAACTGGGACGATGTTCGTTACTTTTTGACCCTCCAGCGCCAGGCAACGCTCGCTGCAGCGGGCGCTGCGCTAAAGCTGGACCCCACCACCGTCGGACGACGCCTCGTGAAGCTCGAAGAGGAGCTCGGTGCGCGTCTTTTCGATCGCACGCCGGTCGGCTACGTCCTGACTGAGGCCGGCCATCGCCTCTTACCGCGCGCCGAACGGATCGAGCGCGAGGCCCTCGGGGTCGAGCGAGACGTCGCCGGGGAGGACCAAAAGCTCGAAGGGGTCGTCAAGGTCACCGCCACCGAGATGCTCACCACGCGCTTCATCGCGCCGCACCTTCGCCGCTTTCGCGAGCGCTACCCGGAGGTCCAGCTCGATCTTAACTGCACCAACTTGGACGTGAATCTGGCGCGACGGGAAGCGGACATCGCCTTGCGCCTCGCACGTCCCACCCAAGAAGATCTGATCATCAAGCGGCTCTCGTTCATTCACCTCGGGCTTTATGCGTCGCGCGACTACGTAGACCGCTTCGGGCTGCCGAAGGACTCCCTCGCCGGCCACCAAATGATCCTCTTCGCGAGCAAGCGCCCGTTTCGCCGTGAAAACGACTGGCTCGAAGCACGTATGGATGGCGCGCACGTCGCCCTCCGGTCCGACAGCGTCTCGGCGATGTACGCGGCCACCGCAGCTGGAACCGGGATCGCCCTACTCCCGTGCCTCGTCGCCGATCACGACCGACAGCTCGTCCGGATCCCGGTCGAAGGCGGCCCAGAACCTCGGCAGATCTGGCAGGCGGTGCACAAGGACCTCCGAGACAGCGCACGAATCCGCGCAGTCCTAGACTTCCTCGGCAAAGTCCTGACACCGCCCCAAGACCAGGTCTCGGCCGCATGACGTCGGTGCCAGCGCCCGCGTCAGTGCCAGCGTCCTACACGCTCGCCCGCACCGTTTCCAAGAACGGCTCTGCATAGCTCTCAATTCGCGCCGGCCCCATCCCGTATATATCGGCGAGCGCCTCGCGCGTGGCTGGTCGACGCGCCGCAATCTCGACAAGCGTCCGGTCGTGGCAAACCAAATACGCCGGCACCCCCTTCGCGCGTGCGAGATCGAGCCTCTTTTCGCGCAGTCGTTCGAAGAGCGCCTCGTCGACCTCGGGCAGCGCGGCGCGTGCGGCGGAATCGCTGCGGCGCCCCTTCTTCGTCGCGCGTGTTTGACCCGCGTCGGCCGGTGGCAGGAGCACCCGCACGGGCTCCTCGCCTTTCATCGTCGCCACGCCGCGCTCGCTCAGGAAGGGAACCGGAAACTCGTTGCCGGTAAGGTCGACCAACCCGGCCGTCAACAGCCTCCGAAGTAAGACGACGAGCCACGGCTTGGGATGGCCGGCGAGCAGACCATGGGTGCTCAGCTCCGTGAGCCCTAGCCGGCGAAGGCGTTCGTTGTCGGTCCCATGCAACATCTCGGCAACGGCACCAAGACCCGCCCGCCGCTGATTGCGCGCGACGCCTGCAAGGGCTTTGCGCACCACCAGCGCGTCGTCTTCGGAGACGTGTGTCGCGTCGAGGTTCTCGCGCTCTCCCTCGAGCTTCTCGCAGACATCACAGTGCCCGCAGCCACCGAGGGTTTCTTGCTCATCACCGAAATACCGGAGAATGAAATCGTGCCGACAGCTCCCCGCCTCCACATAACGCATCAAGTCCAAGAATAAGCGCCATTGTTGCTGGATGTGCTCGGGGTCGGTGGCCGTCTCGGAGCCTGCTCCGCCACCGTAACCGATCAGCCGTCGCCGCAACCCGAAGTCGCCCGAGCTCGTCAGCAACAGTCCATGGGCTGGCTGACCGTCGCGCCCCGCCCGCCCGACCTCTTGATAGTACGCTTCGACCGACCCGGGAGCCTGCACGTGCACCACCGTGCGGAGGTCCGCCCGATCGATCCCCATCCCGAAGGCATTGGTGGCGACGACCACGTCGAGCGAGCGATCGGCAAAGCGGCGGTTGACCTCTTCCCTGACCTGGGCGGGAAGCCCCGCATGGTACGCGGCGGTTCGCCAGCCCGCATCGGCGATGACATCGGCGAGCTTTTCGGTGTTCCGACGGGTCGCCGCGTACACAATGGCGCCGCCCGTCGGGCTCGAGGCAGAGCCCAGCGCGTCTTGCAGCATGGCCAACATGAGCCTGCGTCGCTGCGCGGAGCTGTCGCTTTCGACGACCGCCAGATGAAGGTTCGGCCGCGAAAACCCACGAAGAAACACGGCCGTGTCCGCTGGCGGAAGGCCCAGTCGCTCTTGAATCTCGCGTCGCACGATCGGCGTCGCGGTCGCGGTGCATGCCAGGACACGCGACGGCTTCAAACGCGCGATGACCTCACCAAGCCGCAAGTAAGACGGGCGAAAGTCGTGCCCCCACTGCGAGATGCAATGCGCCTCATCGACGGCCACCAGCGGGGGCGAAAGGCCGGCCAGCATCTCGACCAGGCTCGTGGACGCAAGGCGCTCGGGCGCGACATACACCAGCCGATAGCGCCCACTAAAGATATCCTGTTCGCGCCGGTGGCGCTCTTGGGGATCGAGAGTCGATGCCAGATAGGTGGCAGAGATCCCGCGCTGAGACAGCGCCCGCACTTGATCCTCCATGAGCGCGATCAGCGGAGAAACCACGATCGACGTCCCATCGAGCACGGCCGCCGGAAGCTGATAGCAAAGCGACTTACCCCCGCCGGTCGGCGCGATCACCACCACCTTCCGCCGCCCCTCGAGAAGCGCGTCGATCGCCTCGCGTTGCCATGGATAAAACGCGTCGAGCCCAAACCGCTCGCGCAAGGCCAAGTCAACGTCGATCATCGATGAAGGGCACCGTAGTGCCAGCGTCATATCCATGCCACCCGTATCGGACGCACTCCGGGCAGGTTGCTCATACGAGAGGTCCCCAAGATGCATTCACACGGGCGCTGACACCGCCCCTGCCGCCGCTAAAGCCCCGACAGAAACCCCCGGATCGCCATGGCAACCTCCGCGGCCCGCTCCATCGGAAACATGTGCCCCGCCCCGTCGAGCACGAGGAGCTCGCTTCGGGGGATGTGGGCGTGGAGATACTGAGCGTATTTCTGTGGAGTGAGGGCGTCGGCGGTGCCGGCGATGATCAGCGCAGGTACCCTGATGTCGGTGACCTCCTGCATTCGGTCGAAGGCGTTGGCGGCGGTCCAGTCGGTGAGTCCCGTGGCGGGGGGCGTCTGGCGCAGGATTTCCTTCGTCTCTTCGATCAGCGCGAGGTCGGCGCCGGGCTGGAAAAGGCCGGGCGTCGGTTTGGCAGGGGTGCCCGATGCCGCGAGCTGCTCGAAGAGCTGGAGGATCATCGGGTGGACGCGAAGCCGTCCGCCAGTCGCGAGCAAGGCGAGACCTTTGAGGCGCTCCGGCGGGGTCGTGACAGCGTGCTCGATCGCGGTGGCGCCTCCAAGCGAGTGCCCGACGACGACGTAGTCGCCTTCGACTTCGGCTTCGACGAACCTCGAAACGAAGGCTGCAAGCGCAGAGACGCTGGCGAGCGGCGGGCCCTCACTGCCTAAACGACCTGGCGAATCGACGGCGATGCACGCGACCCCACTCAGCTCCGCGAACAGTCGGTCGTAGGAATGATGATTGTCGGCCGACCCGTGAATGCAGACGAGCGTCGGCGCCTCGCCGGGCTCGCGCCGGAAGCTCACCTTGCACCCGTCGATCTCTGCGCCGTCTACCATGCGAGCCCCTCTTCGCTTACGCTCGCGAGCCCGATCGCCTGGAAGCGAAAAAAGCGTTTGCGGTCATAGGTACCCGTGTACTGAAGGGCAAGCTCGTCGAAGGAGACCGTTCGCACAAAGCGATAGCCCGACTCGAACATCAAAGGAGTTGGGTCGTCGATCCCGTAGCGCATTGGCTCGCCGAGCTCCTCGATGATGCCCTTCATGGCGCGGTCCTCGTCTCGGAGACGATCACTAGACTTGGCCATATTGCTGTTCAGATAGTCGAACACCACGACCGAGCGGGGGTCGAGCTCGGTCGCCACGCGCCGAAATGTCGACCGAGCCGCTTCTTCGGCCAGGTAGTAGACGACACCTTCCCAGACGAAACAGGTCGGAGCCGTGCGGTCGAGCCCCGCGTCGGACAAAAGCGCCACGAAGTCGTCGTGCTCGAAGTCACACGGGACGAAGGTCGCTGCGTCGAGCGGATAGCCGTCGAGCTTGGAGAGCCTTTCGCGCTTGTCGTTTTGACTCGCAGGCTGATCGACTTCGAAAAACCGGACACCAGGTCGCGCGAGCCTGACGGCTCGGGTGTCGAGCCCTGCCCCGAGCATCACGACCTCCCGAATCCCGCCATCGAGGGCGCGCACGACGCAATCATCGATATAACGAGTGCGCAGCCCCACCCAAAGCTCCATGTCGGGCGCGTGCTCATCCCACCGGCGCGAAAGAGCCTCGCCTGCGTCGCCCGCCAGGCCTTTGGCCCAGGGGTCGTTGCACACCGGGTTTGTCGCGGCCGATGCACGCGCGCGGTACGCAGCAACCAGGACCGCCGTTTGGCTGGCTGCGCGCGCGTTGCTCACTTCTAGTGCCCTTGCTCGCGGTCGATACCCGGATGCGAGGGATCACCCGGCTCGTGACGTGGGTTCGCCGTCAGGTACGTGCCATCTTTCCCGGGGATCGAAAGGAGGGTCTCTTTGTCGTAGAGGAAGTGCTCGCGGCTCGTCGAAGGCGGCATGTGCATGCCGGTGTCCATGCGGATCGCATCGCACGGGCAGGCTTCGACGCAGTAGCCGCAGAAGATGCATCGAAGCTCGTCGATCATGAACACTGCAGGGTAACGCTCGTAGCCGTACCGCGGGTCATCCGGCTCGTACTCGGCGGCCTCTATGTAAATGCATTGCGCCGGGCACGCCGTGCTGCAGCACAAGCAGGCTACGCACCGCGGCGAGCCGTCGGTGCGCTGGGTCAGTCGGTGGATGCCTCGGAAGCGCTCGGGATAGTCGCGCTTCTCCTCCGGGTACTTCACCGTGTCGATTTCCTTTTTGGCGGTCGGGCCGAAGGTGTTCTTGAAGAACCGCCCCATCGCGAAGCCGATGCCTTTGGCCACCTCGGGCACGTAGGCCTGCTCAGCGATGGTGCGTCGTGGCTTTTTGATGACTTTGACCGTGGCTGGCATGCGTGACCTCAGAGCCTATCGAGCAGGCCGACATATTTGTCGAGCACACCCGAAAGAATGAACACCCCCATCAACAAGATGTTGAGCAGGGAAAGCGGCAGCAGCCCCTTCCAGCAGAGTTTCATCAGCTGGTCGTACCGAAAGCGCGGCAGCGACCAGCGGATCATGAGCTGAAACCAGATGAAAACGACGATCTTGAGAAGGAAAAAGAGGACCTGGATCGCGATCACGACCGAGTGCGCCAGCTGCACGACGATCCCCGACGCCATGAACGGGAGCCTGAAATCAAACCCGTCACGGTGGAGAAAAGGCACATCCCAGGCACCGAAGAACAAGATCGCCGCAATGGCCGCAAGCGCAACGACCTCGACGAACTCGCCCATGAAGAACATGCCGAACTTCATACCCGAGTACTCGGTCAGATAGCCTCCGACGAGCTCGCTCTCCCCTTCGGGAAGGTCGAACGGGACACGCTTGGTCTCGGCGATGGCGGCTGTGAAAAACATGATGAAGCCGAACGCCAACAACGGGTTCAAGATCCCCCAGCTGTGCTCGTGCTGCCACATCGCCATGTCTTCGAGGCGAAGCGAGCGATACACCATGAAGGCAGGAACCAACGTCAATCCGAGGACGACCTCGTAGCTCACCATTTGGCTGGCGGCGCGGATTCCCCCGAGGAGCGAAAACTTGTTGTCGGAGGCATACCCCGAGATCGCCGCTCCGATGATCCCAGTGCTGGCGACGGCGAAAATGAAAAGAATGCCAACGTCGAGGCTCGCCACCTGCAAGGGAATGGCGGTGCCGGACACCTCCCCGGTGCGCGGGAGCACCTGGTTCCAATAGTCGAGGTGCAGGGTGCTTGCGAAGGGAATGACCGCAAAAGCCGCGATCGCAGGAATGAGCGCGATGATGGGGCCGGCCGCAAAGAGGAACTTGTCGGACTTCGGTGGAACGAAGTCTTCCTTGAAGATGAACTTCAGCGCGTCCGCGAGCGGGTGAAGCAGCCCGAGAACCATGATCTTGCCGTGGTTGCGGACGATCATACCGTGTACCCCGTACCCCACGCGAAGGAGGATCGACGCGGCTCCGAAACCGATCAACGCCTTAGTGAGCGTGGCCGTCGGTATCGGCAACGGGTTGGTCCCGCGGACCGCGACCCAGGTGACCGCCACCAGCGCCACGATCGCCACGATGCCGGTCAACGCAAACCCACGCCACATAGGCAACCGCGCCTTTTCGATGAACGCCACCGCCGATGGTGGCAGGACGATGGCCGCCCGGCTTGGGCCCAGGCGGTCTTGAATCATCGCGCTCTGTCGTCGCTCGGCCCAGATCAGCACGGGAGCAAAGGCGCCGACCGTGACCACCAAGACGAAGACGATCTTGAGGATCGAAGAGATCAGCAGTACCTCGGTCGTCATTGTGCCGCCTCCACGTCGGTGGTGAGGCCCTGCCGAAGCGCCTGGAGGTCTTGGAAGCCGAGGTCGTGGCCGAGCTGGCTGGCGAGCGCCGCGATCGCTTTCCAGCCGGGCTCGACGCCGACGGGCGCGGGGAGCACCGGCTTGAACGCCTGCGCCATCCCCTTGTCGTTCACGAAGCAGCCTTCGATCTCGTAGATGTCGGCTACGGGAATGGCGACAGACGCCACCGCAGGAAGCGCCCCGACATGACTCGTCAGCGACACCACGGTCTCCAGCGCGACGAGAGGCGCAAGCTCTTCGAGCCTTTCGGCCGTCGCCCACCCGAGCGCGAGCACGCCCTGGACCACGCCAGCCTGTACCTCGGTGAGCAACTCAGCGACCGTCTTGAGTTGTGTGCCCCCCGCTGCCTGGATCGCGCCGGCGCGGTTCGGGTTGTTGTCGTCGCTTCGAAGGATGTCGTCTCCTTCCCAGCCACCAAGCGCGGCCAGGTAGAGGTGCCCTGCCCCGAGCGCCTGCGCGAGCTTCACCAGCGCGACGTTGTCCTCGGTGGTGTGCTGGGCGCTCAAGACGACCGCGAGCTTTGATGCCTCGACCTTGCGGAGTTGCTCGGCGGCCAACCATAGCGCTTCATCGTCGAGCACTGGCTCGCGCTCGTCACCACGGCCGGCGGTCGGCATGAGCAATCGATCGGTCTCGTGCCGTGTGTAGGTCATCATCCCGTCGTCGCACATCCAGAACTTGTTGACGTCGGGGTTGTCGCGGGGCCGCAAGCGGTAGACCTTGCCGTACCGCGGGTCGTAGTCGGCGTGGCTGTTGCAACCCGTCGCACAGCCGGTGCACACGCTCGGCGCGGACTTCAGGAACCACACTCTGGCCTTGAATCGGAAGTCCGAGCTCGTCAGGGCACCGACGGGACACACGTGCTCGGTCATCAGGGTATACTTGTGATCGAGCTCCCGGCCCGGCGCGAGGATGATTTCCGCCTTGTTGCCGCGCTCTCGCATGTCGAGGACGTGGTCGTGGGCGACCTCATCGCACACGCGAATGCAACGGGTGCACATGATGCAGCGCTCGGCGTCGTATACGATCGTCGGCCCGAACCGAACGCCTTTGGGCTTGTGCACCGGCTCGGTGAGCTTGCGCTTGAGCGTCGCCTGGTGCGAGTAGTAGTAGTCCTGGAGCTTGCACTCGCCGGCCTGGTCGCAGATCGGACAGTCGACCGGGTGATTCAGAAGCAAGAACTCTTGCACCGAGGCCTGCGCCTCCTTCACCACGTCGCTGGTCGACGACACCTCCATGTTCTCTTCGGCGGCGAGCTGACATGCGGGCTGGAGCTTGGGCTTGGTGCTCGGCACGTACTCGCCGGTCTCTTCGTCGCGCTCGAGCTGCGGCATCGCCATCTGGCGGCCACTGGTGATGTGCACCAGGCACATCCGGCAGTTGGCAGCAACGGACAATCCCGGGTGCCAGCAGTAGTGCGGAATCTCGATCCCGACCCGCCACGCCGCTTGGATGACGGTCTCGCCGGGCTCGAAGGAAATCTCACGTCCGTCTAGCTTGAAGGTCGGCATTATCGGTCACACTCGCCACCGATCATATTGATCGAGCCAAAGGTAGGGATGATGTCCGCGATCATCTCGCCGATGAGCATCTCGCGACACGCCGCAAGGTTGAACCAACACGGGGGCCGAACGCGAACCCTGTAGGGTGTCCCGCTCCCGTCGGAAACGATGTAGAACCCGAGCTCGCCGTTGCCTCCCTCGGTGAAGCTGTAGACCTCGCCCTTGGGCGTTTGAAGGCCTTCCATGACGAGCTTGAAGTGGGCGATGGTGGCCTCGATGGTCGTATAGACATCGTGTTTTTCGGGGAGGACGATGCGCGGGTCGTCCACATTGACGGGGCCGTCGTCGGGCATCTGTTCGATGGCCTGCTCGATGATCCGAACCGACTGCCGGATTTCTTCGAGACGGACCATGAAGCGATCCCAGTTGTCGCCGTCTTCGCCGATCGGGACGTCGAAATCGAAACGGTCGTAGACCATATAGGGGTAGTCTTTGCGCACGTCGTACGGCAGGCCCGACGCCCGAGCGACCGGGCCGGTACACCCATAGCCGAGCGCATCCTCTTTGCTCAGGATGCCGACGCCCTGCATGCGGTCGAGGAAGATGCGGTTGCGGATGAGCATGATCTCCGCTTCTTTCACGACTTTGTGCACCTCGGGGATCAGCGCGCGAAGGTCATCCTTGAAATCTGCGGTCGGGGGCGCGGCCATGCCGCCGATGCGCCCAAAGCTGTGCGTCATCCGCGCCCCGGTCTCTTTTTCGAGGACGTCCCAGATCCAATCGCGCACCTTGAGAAGCCAGAGGAACGGGGTGAATGCACCGAGCTCCATCGCCGAAGCGCCATTGCAGGTAAAATGATCCGCGATGCGGGAGAGCTCGCCCAGAATCACTCGGTAGTACTGACAGCGCTCGGGAACCTCGATGCCGAGGAGCTTTTCGACCGCCAATGACCAGCCGACGTTGTTGAGCATCGGGGACACGTAGTTGAGTCGGTCGGCGTACGGGAAGACCTGCGCCCACGTGCCCCGCTCGCACGACTTTTCGAACCCGCGGTGCAGATAGCCAGGCTGAAGGTCGAGATTGACAATCGTTTCGCCGTCGAGGTCGAGGACCATCCGAACGGTGCCGTGCATCGCAGGATGGGACGGGCCCATGTTCAAGCGCATGGGCTCGGCCTGGAGCTCGAGCGCCGATTCTTGTTGGAGTAGCTCGTCGGCCGGTTCCATTTAGTCCCCTTGGCCTTCTTTCGTTGCCTCGGTCGAGGTTGCCTCGGTTGCTGCAGCCTTCGCCTTGGCGGCGAGCCGTTTCTGAATCTGAAGCGCCGCCTCGGAGTCGCTCAGGGCTCGCCGCTGACCTTGCTGCAACCCGATGGCCGGCGACACTTGGTTGTCCCCTCCGGCGAGCCGAGCTTCCCAGTCGATGCGGGCAAACGGCTGACCCTCTTCGATGCCGAAGGGAGGAAGCTTGTCGATCTCTTCGACCTCGCGGTACGGCACAAGCGGTTGCGCGCGATCGATCGGGTAGTCCTTGCGCAACGGGTGCCCGATGAATTCTTCGTAGAGAAGGATGCGTCGGAGATCCGGGTGGCCGCTGAAGCCGATCCCGAACATGTCCCAAACCTCGCGCTCTGCCCAGTTGGCCCCGGGCCACACGCCGCTGACCGTGCCGAGCTCCTGGCCCTCGTCGACGCGCGTGCGCACCCGGATGCGGCCGCCGTTGACCGACGAACGCAGGAGCAACAACACGTCGAAGCGAGCCGAGGGGCGCTCCGGATAATCGACCGCCGTGAGGTCGATGAAGTGATCCATCTGGAGCTCACCGTCCTCTTTGAGGAACTGCGCGACCTCGACCCAGTCTTTATCGGCCACGACGATTTCGTGACCACCGAACGCATGGCTCGTTTCGAGCAGCCGTTCGCCAAACTGAGCACGGAGCCGGTCGACGACCGCCTGGCTCATGCGCCACCTTCTCCCGTTCGTCCGGGCGCACGCTCGGGTACCAACCTCGGCGGAACGATGACCGGCTCGCGGTCGTTCTTTTGAATCTTTTCTTGGAGCAGCATCAGCGCGTCGAGCACAGCCTCCGGACGGGGCGGGCAGCCCGGGATGTAGACGTCGACCGGGATCACCTTATCGACACCGGGGATGGTGGTGTAGTTGTCGTAGAAGCCGCCACATGCCGCGCACGTCCCAAAGGCGATGACCCACTTCGGATCGGCCATCTGGCTCCAGATGCGCTTGACGACCGGACCCTGACGTTGGCTGATCGTCCCGACCACCCAAAGGACGTCTGACTGCCGCGGGCTAAACCGAGGCGCCTCTGCGCCGAAGCGTGCGATGTCGTAGCGCGGCGCCGCGGTCGCCATGAACTCCATGCCACAACACGCCGTCACGAACGGATACTGAAAGAGCGACCACTTACGCGCCCATTGAAGCAGGTCGCTGAAGCGGGTGGTCACCGCGACCTCGCCGCCGCCACCGATGACCTTCAGGTCTCCCATTCGAGCGCACCCTTTTTCCAGGCGTACACCAGGGTCACGCCGAGAACGATGAGGAACAATGTCATCTCGACGAAGCCGAACCAGCCGAGCTCCTCGAAGAGGCTGGCCCACGGGTACAGGAATACCGCTTCGATGTCGAAGACCACGAACAGGATCGCCGTGAGATAAAACTTGACGCTCAACCGGAGGTGGCGTGCGCCCGTCGTCTCCGAGCCGGCCTCGTAGGGAATCGCCTTTTCGGGGGTCATGTTCTTCGGACCGAGGACCGTCGTGAGACCGAAAACCGAAAGTGCCACCATAGCGGCGATGCCAAGCATCAGGAACATCGGTAAATAGGCCGAGAACATGCGGGGATCAGCTCCGAAAACGCCCGTCAGCGCGGCGTCCCTGGGTGCTTAGTATCAGCCCCACAGGGTGTCAATGAATGCGGCGGTGCAAGGATCAGGCCGAGCGAGAGCGCCGTCGATGAACGAGCCACGAGACGGCAAGAAGTAGCCAAAGCGACGAGGGTTGATCGCGGCTGAATCGGACGGCGCACCCAGCGGCCGATCCGGGCGAGATAAATGCAGAACCATCGGGCGGGAGCCCCGGATCGACCGGCGGCGCCACGACGCCGCCCTCCGGCAGTGACTTCAAACGAAGGGCCGGGTCGCCGAGCAGGACATAAACGGCCAGTGCATTCGGATCATACGCTGGCGCGGGTTCCTGGTGCAGCGCGACGATCAGATCGCCGAGACGGGGTGTTGCACCGTCGTCGCTGAAGAGCTTGGTAGCGAAGGCTTCGCCGAGCATGGCTGCGTCGTGAGACATCGTGAGCCCGGAGGGGCCCCACGAGGCGATCGCGAACGCGTTCGCCGGGTCGACCATGTGCTCAGCCAGCGCATCGGTGCCCGGCAACTCAAAGCGAGAAGTTGCGCAGGTCATGCCGGTCACGATGGGCGGCAAGAGGGGTCGCAGCGTCGAAATGTCTTCCGACTTCAGCACGCCTTGATCGTCGAAGCGATCGAGCCCGCCGTGGCCGGTGTAATGCATCCAGAACGGCGCGCGCTGCAGGTCGATCGCGAGGTCGGCTCGGGCCTGCTCGACGCCGACGGTATCGACGCGGATCGATCGCGTTTCGAGCGCAGGTGGAAACATCTCCTGCAGATCGTCGATCGCGCCAGCGAAGTTCGCGCCGCGATTCATCCCAGAAATCATCAACGCCGCCAAACCAAAGTCGTCAAACTCGAGCTCCTGATAGCTTCGCACCGCTTCGAAAGCGGCCATTGCGTCGTCGCGGGTCTGAGCGGGAATTCGTCCGACCGCCACGTCGGCGAGGCCATCATCATCGAGGTCGCCGAGCAAGGCATCGGATGCGTAGAGGCCCCCTTTGGTCTGAACCATCCGCGGGGCGATGGCGCCGGGGCCGATCCCCATGAGGTTTCGATAGTCGAGCGTGCCGTCACCAAGCAGCAACACAAAGCGGGGCTTGTCAGCCCACTGCGCGTCGGCGTCGACCAGGAAGTCATGGATGGCATGTGGCCTCGCGACGGAATTCCCATAGGCGTCGTAGAGGCTTTCGATCGACACGACTGCGGTCGATAGGCCTTCGGCTGCGTGCAGCGCGGCAAAGCGCTCGGCGGCGTCGGTCCATGCAGCCGGTGTGATCACCACGTAGCTGGCTCCGGTCGGCGGCGCGGTGAAATCGACCGCTCCACGGATCGCGGCGGGTGCTTTTGGTGCTTCGAAAACGAGGTAGGTGTGATCCAGCTCCGCTTCGAAGCTGACCAACGCGATGCCCAATTCGGTATCGGTTACGACTGTGGCCTCGACTTTCTTGTGGCCGGTGATGTCGAGCACATGCGCCGAGAGAGCGGCGACCTCGACGGTCAGCGGGCCGGTCTCGAGGGCGGTAAACTCGAGCTCTGATTGCGCCGTCGTGAGCACCCGGTCGACCTCGAGCTCGAAGCGATCGACATACAAGCCCGACACGGCCGCCGGCACCTCGGACTCAGCCACCAGCAACAGTTGATTGTTGCCGGCGTGCAAGACGGTGGGGTCGACCGCCATCTCGAAGACGTGCGGTCCGATCGCCGCGACTTCGACGGTGTCGACCGGGACGCCGTTCACATGGATCACGACGCGTTGCGCGGTTTCGTCGCTGAGGTTCCAACCGCCGTAGAGGTGCACGCGCAGCACGGCAGCTTCGACGGCCGCATCGGGAAGACTGATGTCCGTCTCGTATTGCCCGAACCCGGAGGCCCGCGCACTCAACGACGCAGCAAACCAGTAGTCCGATTCCGGGTCGGGGGAGACAACCAGCGCTGGAAAGGCATTGGAGTCGACGACGTGTCGCGTGGTGCCCGTACCGACGGAAGTTGTCGGGGTTTCGCGTGGCTCGACCGCCATGCGGCGGCCCGTCGCGTTCCGTACTACGTACTTCCGCGCCGCACTATAGATGCTCGTCGAGGACCGCCCGACGACGACGAGACTGTCGCGCGCTTCGTCGAACCACCAGGGCACCTGGTAAGCCTGGTCGGTGATCCGCACGTCTCCCGCGATCGCCCAGCCGCGGACTTCCCCAGGACTTTTCGCAAAGAGCTCGGCTAGGGTCGTGACGGACACTTCGACGGCGCCGTCTTGCGCAACGTCGAGCACCGCGCGAGTGGCCGGCACCAAGGCATTACTCTTCCGGGCGAGCCCCGTGGATGCGTCGACACGCCGCGCCACCAGCGCGTGAGGCACAGCCTCATAGTCGCTTTCCCAGAGCACGGGCGCGCTTGCGGGGCGTGCGACCAACTGCCACTCACCGATCGGCTTTCGTGCGCCGTCGATTTCGATCTCTTCGAGTCGATAGCTCACAGGTCGGCGGATGGACGCACCGGTGTCCTGCAGGCTGTAGACGCCTCCCTGAGGTGCACCGGGAAGCGCCAAGAGAATCCCCTCGTGAAGCGGCTTCCATCCATGCTGGACTTGCCGCGACACAACAAAGCCGAGCGTGCCACTTTGTGATATCGTTTCCCATTGCAGCACTGGCCTTCCGCGCACCTCGAGGAGCTCGACGCGCCCAACCACCACATCGGCCGAGATCTGGCAGACGCTCGGCGTCCCCAGGTCATCTGGCAAGAAGCATTCGTAGCTCGACTCGACGGTGCAGCTCGAGCTACAGCCATCGCCATCGGCGGTATTGCCATCGTCGCACTCTTCGGGCATGGCCACCGCGCCATTTCCGCAGAGCGGCGGGCCCTCGCAGATGAACTTTTCGTTGTCGGTACATTTTCGGTCTTGCCAGAGGCCGCCGTTCTCTTGCCGTAAGCAGTCTTCGTCTGCTCCTGCGTTGGGCTCGCCCGACTTCCAGTTTGTGTAGAGGCCACCGACGGGTGTTCCCGTTTCGTCGCCTTGCCAGAACTGAACCCCATCACGCCAGCGCCATACGCCTTCGACAGCCTCATCGTGTCCACCGATCCAAAGATGATTTCCGATGAATCCGTCGATGTACCCATTCTCGGTCGCATCGTTGATCCGCGCGAGCGTCCACCCCGAACCAAGCCCCTCGCAAATCGTTTCTGCCGCACTCACCGAAAGCGATTTTTCGCA
>JAOTVB010000047.1 GCA_029863605.1 Myxococcales bacterium
CTGCGATACGGGAGGCCCTCTGGAAAGCCTGGAAAGAGCGGGGGGATTGGGGTCCCGAGGCACGTACCTCCGCCGAGCGGCGCGCGCAGAGCCGACAGACGATTCTCTACGTGTACGACTCGATGAACACGAGACAAAAGGACCACGCGAGCAGGCACCTTCACGAGCTTCACGACAAGGTAAAGCGCTTCCTCGGCATGGCCGACTCTTAGAAGAGCCAGCCTAGGAAGATTTTGAAGACGTGGGTGTTGGTGCGGAACTCCGTGTCCGTGAGGCTGTTCATGCCGATGGTGTAGTTGAAATCGAAGTTCAGGGGGCCGAGGTCGAACTGAACGCCAAAGCGCGCGCCCGCGAGGTAGATCGCTAGGGGGTACCCGGGGATCTCTTTGGGTTTGAACTGGAGCCCCTTCCGATCGCGGTGCAGCTCGACGAAGCCGCGAAGGTTGAAGGTGCTGACCCAGCCTCCATAGAAGAAGATCTTGAAGTAAGGGTTCTTGTAGGGGACGTAGCCGGCTGTCAGCGGAATCTCGAGTTGGTTCATCCTGACTCTCTGGTCGGCCAGCCCTGCTATGATTTCGGGGTCTTCTCCCTCCGCTTCGGCGATCAGCTGGAGCTGTCTTCCGTAAGTGAAGTAGAACCGACTGAAGCCTATGGCCATCTCGCCAAAGATCTTGCCGGCGGTGACGCGTGCGGCAAGCTGCATGCCCCAGTTGAAGTAGCTGGACGGGTTGCGGCCACCCACCGTGCCGATGTATCGGCCTGGGTCGGGCGGCCCACCCTCATAGAGGTCGATGGTTGGAACCCGGGGTACGATCGTCGTGCTGCCGATCCCGACGGCAACTTTGACGTCCATTTTGGGCACAGCGGACGCGGAGCTCGGCGCGAGCCACACCGAGGCGAAGGCGGTGAGAACGGCGAGAGCTGGGAGTAGTTTCTTCATAGGATAACAACCGTCGGGATTCTGAACGCTTTGCGTCACGCCGGGAACAAGTACTCCTTGCCATCGAGCACGAACCGCTTATCCATGATGCGCGGCCACATCGGCTTGGTACGAAGCTTCTCCTCTTGCCACTGCTCGTGCTCCTCTTTGAGCTTTTCGTAGAGCTCCGGCATTTGTTCCTTGAGGTTGATCTTCTCGGAGTTGTCGGTGATGAGGTTGTAAAGCTCGGCCCAGCCGTCGCGGGTGCTCAGGATGAGCTTGTAGTCCCCGTCGCGAATCGCCCAGATGTGATCGGCTCGCCAGAAGAGCGCCTGGTGGGGCCGTTCCTTGTTCTCGCCGTTGACGTAAGGAACCAAGTTGACGCCGTCGTATTCGCGGTCATCGGGCAGCACGCCACCTGCCGCCGCGACCGAGGTCGCGTAGATGTCGGTCGACGAAACCGGATACTTGTACCGCGTTCCCGCCCGGACCTTGCCCTTCCACTTCATCATGAAGGGCACTCGGATGCCGCCTTCGAACTGGGTGAGCTTGCCTCCTTTGAGGGGCCCGTTGTCGGTGGCGTGGGTGTACGAAGCGCCCCCATTATCGCTCAAGAAGAAGATCAGTGTGTCTTCCTCGATGCCGAGGTCCTTGATCTTCCGGTGAATGTCGCCGACGGCATCGTCGAGGGCCGAAATCATCGAGTAGTACACCCGCTTGTTTTCATCCTCGACGTGCGGGTACTGACAGTAGTACTCGACGGGCGCCTGGAACGGCACATGGGGCGCCGAAAACGCGGCATAAATGAAGAAAGGCTCGTCCTTGTGCTCCTCCATGTACTTGTTGATCTCGTCGCGAAACGCAAAGGTCAGGTACTCCTCTTCGATGATCTCCTTCTGGTTCCTCATGATGGCAGCTTGTTCTTTGCGCCCCGTCTTCCATTGGTGTTGCGCGCTGAACGCCTTGTGCTCGTGGTTGATGATCCCTGACCAGTTCTTTTTGGGCGCGTAAAGCGAGAAGGCGCCGTAGAACCCGTACTGATAGTCGAAACCACGAGCCATCGGCACTTGCTCGCGGTGCACGCCGAGGTGCCACTTGCCGATGAGGGCCGTGTTGTAATCGTACTTCTTGAGGATCTCGGAGAGCATGATCTCGGAGGGCGGCACCCCTTGCTTGTGCACCTGCCACGCCGAGGGGAACGACGGCTTTGCCTTGACCTTGAACTCCCCGGTATCGACGAGCCACCGGCCCGAGATGTATTCCACGTAGTTGCTCGGGTAGAACTCCATCACCTGGGTCTCGAAGCCGTAGCGGTTCTGGACGCGACCGGTCATCAGACCCGCGCGGGCCGGCGCGCAGGTCGGCGCCGTGGCGTACCCCTCTTCAAAGACGACGCCCTCTGCACCGATCTGATCGATGTTCGGGGTCGAGATGTGCTTGACTCCGTAGGCGCTGACTTCGTAGGGGCCGAGATCATCGGCAAGCAATACGATGATGTTGGGCTGGCGCTCCTTTTCGACTGGAAGCGGTGCCCCTAGAAAGGCAGCTTTGCTCGCCTCCATGTCTTTGTTCCACTTGATGCGCCATTTGACGCGAGTGATGGAACAACTGACGAGCACGAACCCGAGACCGACTAAGAGCAACGCACGTAGGTAGCGATCTTTCATAGTCCGTCGAGAGTACTACCCAGGAAAGGCATGCTTTGGCAAATGCAAATTCAGAAACGCCGTTGAGCCCGTTTTGGTCTAGGATCCCGCGCATGCGACGGGCTTCGCTCATCCTGCTCATCGGTGCGGTGTGCGTGCCGGTGCCTGCAAGCGCTGGCAACAGCGACGAGGTCAACGGCGGCCTCGACGTGACGCTCACGGGCGGTGCTGTCGTCGCTATCACGTATACCGGCGCAGCGCTTTGGTACAACCCCGCGGGCCTCGCGCGAACCACCAAAGCATCCCTCGAGCTCACCGGCGTGACGGTACAGCTACAGATGGTGAAGATGCCCGGCCTCTCGACCATCGACACCGACCCTCAAGCCAAGAGCGAGGGAAAGACGGTGAACTTCTCGGTCGTTCCCCAAGCGATCACCTTCACGATCGGGCTCCGGGAGAACCTGAAGCTCGGTGTGGGTTTATTCAACAGTTCAATTCGCCGTGCATTCATCACCGAACAGGTCACCACCGCGCCCGGTATCACGCCGGAGGCTAGGGCGGTCGGCGGTCAGAACTCCAAGATCGACTTCTTTCACGTCAGCGGCGGATTGGCAGGCACACTCGGCAACAAGCAAAAACTCTTGCTTGGCGGCGCGTTCGATTTCGTCGTCGCGTCGTCCCGTGTCGATGGAACGCAGGCCATCTTCTACAACGGTGGAGAGTCAGGTTTCTTCACGGATGGCGACGTGGGCACGCAGACCGGTTTTGGCTTGCAGCTCAAGGCAGGCATCCAATGGGTCCCGATCCCAGAAGTCCGGATCGGGTTGTCGGCTGCGTCGCCGACTTTTGCGTTCGTGATCCTCGAGCGCTTCGCGAACACGTTCGCGCAAAGCCCACCGGTAGGCATCACGCTTCCCCCCGATGATCCCAACGCCCAAAGCTCGGGCGGCTCCGAGTCTCGAGGGGCAAAGGGGGGCTGGTGGGGGGTCGAGCCGGGGAATTTGCGCTTCGGCATTGCCTACGTCGGGGACTGGGGCTGGGTCGAAGCGGATCTGTTTGTTCAGTGGCGGCTCCGCACACCCGACCTCCAGATCGACCGAAAGGCGACGTTCAACGGCCGGATCGGAAGCGCCATTCGACTGACGAGATTCATGCACCTTGGTCTGGGGTTATTTACCGATCTGAGCCCAGTTGACCAGCTCGGGCGCACCCCACCCGCGACGATTGATGTCAATTTCTACGGCGTACACCTGGGTTTTCTATTCGCGAACCACGAGATGCATCCTGGTCGGCCCGAGGCCGAGAGCGAAACAAAGGATGGAGCCGGCTTCGCGATCGCGATCGGCCTTCGGTACTCACATGGACGTGGGCAGGCGTTGGGCTTCCTCTTTCCTGCGCAGTATGATCCGTCGTCGATCACGAGGCAGGGCACTGACGGCAAGATCAACGAGATCGCGCTCAACCTAGGTGTCAACGTCAGCTTCTAGCAAGAACACGCCAATAGCCTCCAATGACCGGTCACTCGGCTTTATGAACCGGTCAAGCGCCCCGCCATACCGTTAGCGCAAGAGTATTCCACCGGCTTTGACAGCGCCGATACGGGCGGTCTACTACGGCAAGTGATGAGCGAGACCCCCGAAGACTTGAAGCCAGGGTTCCCTTTTTCTCTAGTCAACAAGCTCGACAGACTGAGCAAGCAGCTGATCCCGATTGAAGCAAAGCCTGCCATGAAGCTGGCTGAGCGCGTCACTGGGTTGAGCGACTTTGGAGACGGGGGCTTCAGGTCACGCCTCGATTCGGCGGTGGACGGCTTGAATGAGGCTGACCTCAATACCACGGGGCTCGTCGGGGCTCGCTACGTGTTGAACTGGCACTTGACCAATCGCCTCCGCATCATCGATTTTGCCAAACACCACCCGGAGCTCGACGAGATCGAGATCGAGCGGCCGCTCGTGATCACCGGCTTCTTTCGAACCGGCACGACGTTTCTTCACAACGTTCTGGCGGCCGATCCGGCGAATCGAGTCGCC